>NZ_JBOHJC010000001.1:0-267145 GCF_050726195.1 Methyloceanibacter sp.
AGAAGCGTCGCCGACAATTCGGCGAGCTGTCGCTGCACCAGCACACGCTGCTCGATCAGATTGATGACGAGCTGCGACTTGAGCACTTCGGGGGTGGCGTCGATGTCGCCCTTGTCGGCGAGCATCTGCTTGATCAGCTTGGCCCTCGCCTCCGCTTCGGACTTCTGCGCCTCGGCGAGGATCAGCTGGCTGTTGAGCTCGGAGAGCTGCTGGGCGTTCAAGGTGACGTTGTTGGAGCCGGCATAGAGGCCTTCGCTGGCGCGGAACGTCTCCGCCGCCTCTTCCGATTCCGCCACCTTGGCGCGCAGCACCTCGATCTGGTCCTTGAGCCAGGCGGTGGCGTCCTTGGTCTGGGCGATCTTGGCGGTGCGCTGCCAGCCGATATAGACGTCGGCGAGCTGATTGGCGATCTCGGCGGCAAGCCCCGGATCGCCCGAGCTGTACTCGATGGCGATCACGCTCGACTTCGTGAGCTGGAACACGTCGAGATGGTCGGCGAGCGCGGTCGCCGCCCGCTCCTCCTCGCTCTCAGGGCTGCCGCGCATCAGCCCGAAGCGGCCCAGGAGGCGCCGCATCAAGGGCTGCCCTGCGTCCTTGGCGAAGGCCGCGTTGTTGGTGAGATCGAGGTCCTTGACCACCTGCAGGATGAGGTCGCGCGAGGACAGCACCTGCACCTGGCTCAGGACCGCCTGCTCGTCGAGCGCCACCCGCGCCGGGTCGCGGCCTTGATCGGTGGTCGGCCGCGTGAACGCCGATTCCTCGTTCTGGATGAGGATGCGGGCTTCGGAGGTGTAGAGCGGCCGCACCATAGAGAGGCCGATGAAGGTGCCGACCCCGGCCAAGAGCACGAGGCCCAAGATCCAGCCTTTGGCCCGCCACAGCGCGAGCCCCAGGCTGGCAAGGTCGACGTCGTCTCCTGCCGGATCGTCTGTTCGGGACTTGCTCACTTCAGGCGGAACTCCGGATACGCGCGGCGCTTAAGGCGCATTAACGCAGATCGCCGTAACCAAAGGCTTAAGCGCCGCGCCGCTTCGAGACGCATGCTCAGCATTCGTTAACCATGCGGCCTTAGCTTCGAGCCATGTGGGGTCTCACAAGCGTTCGGTTCGCCCGTTTGGCATTTCTGCTGCTGGCAGTGTCGGCCGCATGCCTCGGCGGCTGCAAGATGCGCTCGATCCCTGGGTTAACGACCCCGGACTTCGCGCTCTCCACCCCCGCGCCGCTGCCCGCCCCGGGCGAAGCTTTCCCGGCAGGCGCCGGCTCAAGCCCCCCGGGCGTTCCCGTCATCCCCAACGAGACCTACACCCTCGATTCCGGCGACAAGGTCAGGATCATCGTGTTCGGCCAGGACAACCTCTCCCGCGTCTATAGCGTCGACGGCTCAGGGCGCGTCGCCATGCCGCTGATCGGCGCGGTCAGCGCCCGCGGCCTCACCACCTTCGAGCTCGCAAGCGAGATCGCCGCCGACCTCAAGCAGAAATACATCAAGGACCCAAAGGTCACCGTCGAGGTCGAGACCTACCGCCCGTTCTTCATCCTGGGCGAGGTCAACAAGCCGGGACAATACGCCTATGTCAACGCCATGAGCGTGGAGGCCGCCGTCGCCATCGCCGAAGGCTATACCGAACGCGCCAAGCAGCGCTTCGTCCGCCTCACCAGGCGGTTCGGCGGCGTCATGTCAACCGTCATGGTCCCAACCGACTACCCAGTCCAGCCAGGCGACACTATTTACGTCCTCGAACGCATCTTCTAAAGCTCTCACGGGAACCTTCAGCCCTCGCGCCTTATCACGGGTCTCGTGAGCTCTAATTTTCGCATCCTTCATGTCTTGCGCGCGCCGGTAGGCGGTCTCTTCCGCCATGTGCACGATCTCGCCATCGGCCAGGCAGAACTCGGGGCCGAGGTCGGCGTCATCTGCGATTCCCACGGCGGCGGCGACGAGCTCGCCGTGGCGCTGAGCCGGCTTGCCGACAATTGCGCGCTTGGCGTCACGCGCATTCCCATGATCCGCCAGATTGGCCTGAACGACTGGCGCACCTATCGAAAGATCGCCAAGATCGCCGGCAAACTGGATGTCGATGTGTTGCACGGCCATGGCGCCAAAGGTGGCGCGTATGCCCGCCTCGCCGGTCGCAAGCTCCGCCGGCGCAAGGGGACCAAGGTGGTCTACACGCCCCATGGCGGCGTGCTGCACTACTCGCCGTCGACGCCCACGGGCCGGCTCTACCTCATGGCCGAGCGCAAGCTCGCGCGGCTGACCGACGGGATCATCTTCGAGAGCGTGTTCGCCGGCAATCGCTATGCCGAGATGGTCGGGCACCCGCCCTGCCCCGCGCGGGTCATCCCCAACGGTCTTTACCGTCACGAGTTCTACGAGTCTCTGCTTGCGGACGATGCGGCGGACTTCGTGTTCATCGGCGAGCTGCGCAAGCTGAAGGGGGTCGATGTGTTCCTCGAGGCGCTCGCCGCGCACCAGACCATCTTCCCGGGCCGGGCGATCATTGTCGGCAGCGGCCCCGATGAGAAATCGTTCAAGCGGCTCGCCCGCAAGCTCGGCCTCGGCCAGCGGGTCGTGTTCTCCGGGCCGCAGCCGGCGCGCACGGCCTTCGTTCGTGCCCGCTGTGTCGTGGTGCCGAGCCGCGCGGAGTCGTTCCCCTATATCGTGCTCGAGGCGGCGGCGGCGCAGATGCCGCTGATCGCCACCAATGTCGGCGGCATCCCGGAGATCATGGGCAATGTGCCCATGCCCCTGATCCCGCCGGGCGACGTCGACGCGCTCGCCGGTCAATTGCGCGCCTTCCTCGCCGACCCCAAGCCGTTCCTCGTGCGGGCGGCGGAGCTCCAGAAATATGTCGCCCAGCACTTCACCGTCGAGGCGATGACACGCGAGGTGGTCGATTTCTATATCGCCGACCTCGGCGCCGGCATCCACAAGCTCCCGGAACTCAGCCCCGCAACGGCCTCTTAACCATAGGTTAAGCACAGCCTTCCGTCCCCGCACCGCTTCACGCATCCAAAAGGCTCGCGTGCCATGATGATGGCCGGATTGCGCTCTCGCGCGCTCATCGCCCGGCCGGGTGGGCCGGACTCGGGGTCGAAGACGGATGGACAAAACCGAAGCGATTCCGACGCAGGAAGGCCTCGTCCCGCCGCGCGCGCGTGGCAAATCGGGTGTGTCGTTCCCCGAGCGGCGCCGCGCACCACGGCCGCCGCTGGCCGAGATCCGCCGCGGCGGCAAGCTCAATCTCTTGCCGCCGATCGTCGTGTCCGGTGCCGTGCGCATGGTCGAGTTCCTGCTCGTGGCCGTGCTCGGCTTTGCCATCTACCTCGCCTATGTGGAACATGACGGCGAGAGCGTGCACATCGTCTATCTCGGCGCCGTGCTCATCGCAGCGACCGCCAACACGCTGATCCTCCAGGCGCTAGATCTCTATCGCCTGCCCGCCTTCCGCGTGTTCGTCAGAAGTTTCACCAAAATCGTATTGGCGTGGACCATGGTGATGGCCGGGATGATGGCGCTCGCCTTCTTCGGCAAGGTCGGCGCCGACTTCTCCCGCGTGTGGATCGCGAGCTGGTACGCCACGGCGCTGTTCGCATTGTTCGGCGAGCGGCTCGCCCTGTCGTTCATGGCCAAGCGGTGGGTCAAGGAAGGCCGTCTTTATCGCCGTGCGGTGATCGTCGGCGGCGGCCCCGAGGCGGAACAACTCATCAAGGCACTGGAAGCTTCCGCCGACACCGACATCCGCATCGTCGGCATTTTCGACGACCGGGGCAACGACCGGGTCTCACCGCTGGTGGCCGGATACCCGAAGCTTGGCAATATCGACGAATTGGTGGACTTCGCCCGCGGCTCGCGCCTCGACCTGCTCATTGTGTCGCTGCCGGTGACTGCCGAGAAGCGCCTGCTTCAGCTCCTGAAGAAGCTGTGGGTGCTGCCGGTCGACATAAGGTTGTCTGCGCACACCAACAAGCTGCGCTTCCGGCCGCGCACCTACTCATACATCGGCAACGTGCCGTTCATCGACATCAGCGACAAGCCGATCGCCGACTGGGACTACGTCAAGAAGTGGTTGTTCGACAAGATCGTCGCCACGCTTGCCCTCATCGTCCTTGGGCCGCTCATGGCGGCCATTGCGCTCGCCATCAAGCTCGATTCACCGGGCCCCGTGCTGTTTCGGCAGAAGCGCCAGGGCTTCAATAACGAGCTGATCGACGTCTACAAATTCCGCACCATGTACACGAGCAAGACCGACGCCGAAGGGAACAAGCTCGTCACCAGAAACGACCCCCGGGTCACCCGGGTCGGCCGTTTCTTGCGCCGGACGAGCCTCGACGAGCTGCCGCAATTCTTCAACGTGGTGAAGGGCAATCTTTCCCTCGTCGGGCCGCGGCCGCACGCGCTCAAGGCCAAAGCCGCGGACAAGCTCTACGCCGACGCGGTCGACGGCTATTTCGCGCGGCACCGGGTCAAGCCAGGGGTCACCGGGTGGGCCCAGATCAACGGCTGGCGCGGCGAAACCGACACGCACGAGAAGATCCTGCGGCGGGTCGAACACGACCTCTACTACATCGAGAACTGGTCGGTGACCTTCGACCTCTACATCCTGCTGATGACGCCCTTCGCCCTGCTCAAGGGCGACAACGCCTACTAGGAAAAGGGCGGTTTCTGAGTATGGCCGTAACCTACGACGCCGTCGACGGAGCGGTCTCTCGTTCGAAACGGCAGGCAAGTCCCGGCGTCAAGCGGCTCGCGCTTGTCTATCTCTGGATCACCATCGCCATTAGCGGCGTGGTCTACTTCGAACCGGCACCTTACGACGCGCTGATGATCGGCGCCGTGATCCTGCTGCCGCTGGTCGGTCTTGCGCCCTTCACACGCGGGCTTGCCGTCTATCTCACGCTGCTTTGCGGCATCGTCGCCGGCGGTTTTGTCGCCACGACTCAAGCAGGCGTTCTCGGCATCCCGGCGACTCACGTCGCCGTCACGCTCTACCTGGCGCTCTCCTCCGTCGTCATGGCGGCGTTTGTCGCGCACAAGCCGGAGGCAAACGTCCGGCTGATCATGTCGGCCTATATGGTCGCGGCACTCGTTGCGGCGATGGCGGCGCTCATCGGCTATTTCGATCTCGTGCCGGGGCTCTACGACCTGTTCACGGAGTTCGGCCGCGCCCGCGGCACGTTCAAGGATCCCAACGTGCTCGGCGCGTTCCTCGTGCCGACCCTGCTCTATGCCTTTAACGTCGTGCTCACCGCCCGCTTCGTGCGCGGAAGCTTCTGGGCGCTGGCGCTGCCGCTTCTCCTGCTCGGCACGTTGCTCAGCTTCTCGCGCGGCGCCTGGCTGAACCTGTTCGTGTCGCTTGCCGCCTTCAGCTTCTTCATCTTTGTGATTGCGGCAACCAATCGCGAGCGCATCAAGCTCGTGCTCGCGATGGTGATCGCCGGCGTGTGCGCCGTCGGCGTCCTTGTGGTGGCGCAGAGCATCCCCAAAGTGGCCGAGATCATGGGCGAGCGCGCCACCTTGGAACAGTCCTACGACGTCGGGCCGGAAGGCCGGTTCGGCGGGCAGAGGAAGGCGGCGGAGCTGGTCATGACCCATCCGCTCGGCATCGGAGCCCTCGAGTTTGGGCGCGTGCATCACAACGAGGACGTGCACGAGGTCTATCTCAACATGTTCCTCAACACCGGATGGATCGGCGGCACGCTCTATATCTTTCTGGTGTTGGCAACGCTGGTGCTCGGGCTGCAGCTCGTGATCAGGGATCGCGGCGGCGATGGCGTCAGCGCCGTCCTCGTCGCCGCTTTCATCGGCATGGCGATCGAGGGCCTGGTGATCGACACAGACCATTGGCGGCACTTCTATCTCATCATGGCGATGATCTGGGGGATGGCGCTGGCGCGGTCGCCGGAGCTGCGCTGACGGGTTTTCGGCATCTCGCCTTTACTCTCACGCGCCGACGGTTTGAGCGTGACCAGTATTCTTGCTCTTCTGGCAAGGGCGCCGCTCGGCGGGCATAGTTACCTGGATCGCACTTGAGTGATGTTCGTCCGGTACCCACATAACTTCGCCGCCATGCTGTCGCGCAATTTCGCGCACAAGCGCGAGACCTAGGCCGGCCCCACACGCTTGTGTTCCGGGCACGCGGTAGAACGGCGAAAAAACCCGCTCCTGGTCGGCGGCGGGTACGCCCGGGCCGTGATCGTGCATGGCCAAGATCACATTCGAGGCACTGGGACGTACTTCGAGCTTGATTGGAGGACTGCCATGCTGCCGCGCATTTTCCAAGAGGTTTCGGATCATTCTGCGTAGCAGCGTTGGGTCTCCGCGCACAAAGCATGGCTCACCGCAAACCGAACAATCTTCGTAGCGGGCGCCCTCCTCAGCTGCCAGCGCCAGAAGGTCAATGTCCTCATGAATGTCGAGCTCTTTCAACGCATCGAGCCGACTCAAAAGTAGAATCTGTTCAATTAATGCATCTACCTCTGCGATGTCATTCTCGAAGTCAGCTTTGCGCTTTGGATCCGCCGACCCCTTGAGCAACTCTACACTCAAGCGAAGGCGCGACAGGGGCGTTCTGAGTTCATGCGACACATTTGCAAGCAAGAGCTTATGCGCGTCGACGAGCTGCTCAATTTTTGCAGCGGCTTGATTGAAGCTTTCTCCAAGTTGCGCCACCTCGTCATGGCCCTCTACATTTACCCGCGTCGTAAAGTTGCCAGCACCAAGCGATTTTACCGCGACCTGCAAACGCTCAAGATTGCGCGTCAAACGGCGAACGATCGGATAGCAGAGGACCGCAATCACGCCGACGAAACAACCCAACAACGCAAACCGCCATTGGGCACGCGAACGCAGCGACGAGGGTCCTTGCACCACAATCCAGCGTGCATCCGGAAGCCGGATCGCCAAGGCCGGCCCGTCGGGTCCTTGGAACCGCCCCCCAAAGTCATGAACCTCCTTTGGAGGCGGCAACTGACGGCCGGCGGCCCCGATTACTCGCATATCAGCATCGAACAAAGACATATCCAATCCAAGCCTTGCGGAAATTTGCTCTATGGCCTGTCGCTGCAATGATGGGTCTGCGTCTGCAAGCGGCAATGCCGAACCGACAAGTCGCCCTGCTAACACAAACGCTTGCTCCGCCGTAGACTCGCCACCAATCGGCCGCCACAGGGCTGCGGCAGCACTCAGGACAAGGATGAGGCTAATCAGGATCGTCAGATATATCTGATAGGAAAGCCGCTTCATGCACTGTTAGATCGGTCAATCCTGATGTCGTGTGAACACATAGCCTGCTCCCCGCACGGTGATGACGCGGCGAGGCCTCTTGACATCGTCCTCGATGGCAACACGGATGCGAGAGATGTGGACGTCGATCGACCGGTCGAACGCCTCTAGCGCCTCCCCCTTGAGAAGGTCCATGAGAACATCGCGTGTCATCACCTGGCCCGGGCGGCGCGCCATGGCTAAAAGCAGATCGAACTGATAGCCGGTGAGTGCTCTGGTGTTTCCGTCAATGCGAACCTCACGCGCCCCGGGATCGATCTCGAGCCGTCCGAAACGTAATACGTTGAGCGTGTCTGCATTCTTGCCCCGTCTCAAAACCGCCTTGAGGCGGGCCAGCAACTCGCGCGGCTCGAAAGGTTTCGGCAGGTAGTCATCGGCCCCTGTCTCTAGGCCTATGATGCGATCCAGCGCATTTCCGCGAGCGGTTAGAATGAGAATTGGCGTCGCCGACTTACCGCGCACTTGCCGACAAACCTCAAGTCCATCCATGTCGGGCAACATCAAATCCAGCACGATCGCATCGAAAGCATCGTGGCTGTGTCGGGCTATTCCGGAGGTCGCATTGAGCGCGTGGGCAACGCGGAATCCCGCTCCTCCGAGATAATCGCAAAGCATCTCAGCAAGACGCGCGTCGTCCTCGATCAAGAGAATTCTCTCCGTCACGGGCCCACTACCTCGCGACCTAGCAGACTGAAACCGCGACAGTGTCGTTCAAGCGGCCGCAACGAGCAAGTGTTCCGGCGGCCGAAGCGGGGTTCGGCAATGCAAAGTTTTGTAAAGTCGAGTGGCACTCCTGCTCCTGCGCGAGGCACCGCTTGATGTTCACTTTACGCAACTTTACCGCCCAGCAAAACGCGAGCAACCGCTCCTCCTCAAGTTGATATCTCAAAAGAGAAAACATGGGAGGGCGTTCATGCGACTCAGGGGTTCATCCGGCGACGACGTTTTGACCGGAAGCAAAAAATCCGACCGCATCTTCGGACTCGGTGGCGACGACAAACTCGCGGGGCTCCGAGGTAACGATGTACTCGAGGGGGCAAGGGCGACGATGTTCTCCTCGGCGGTGCTGGGAACGACACGCTTCGGGGCGGCCTCGGCAGCGACCACCTAATCGGGGGTAGCGGCGCAGACCTCATCGACGGCGGTAAGGGCAACGACACGTTGAGCTATGCCGGCTCACGGGGAGCGGTGAACGTGACGCTCGGAGTCGGCGGGCAGATGACCCTAGGCCAGGGTGGTCATGCCAAGGGTGATCGGATCACCAACATCGAGAACCTACTGGGTGGTAACGGCAACGACGTACTGACGGGCAATGAGCTGGCCAACGTCCTCGCAGGAGGCGCCGGTGCCGATGTCATCGATGGCGGCGAAGGTCACGACATACTCAAAGGCGGCTCGGGCAACGACACCCTTCTTGGGGGCGATGGCGATGACACGCTCATAGGGGGCCGTGGCGTCGACATCATCGAAGGAGGAGACGGCAACGACACTCTAAGCTATGCCAATTCACAAGCTCCGGTACGCGTGCGGTTAGGTGCGGGCGGAATTGAAACTGTCGGTCAAGGTGGCGACGCACAAGACGATCGGATTTCGGCTGTCGAGAACTTGATCGGCAGTGGCGGCGACGATGTGCTTACCGGGAATGAACTCGCCAACATTCTTGACGGCGGCAACGGCAACGACTTTGTCGATGGCGGCATGGGCAACGATACGCTCAAGGGCCGCGCCGGTAACGACACGTTGCTGGGCAATCTGGGAAGCGACGTAATCTTCGGTGGATCGGGCAACGACTATATCGACGGCGGCACGGATAACGACACTGTCTACGGTGGCGCAGGCGATGACATCCTGTTGGGCGGCTTTGGTCATGACACACTAAGGGGCGGTGATGGCGATGACTTCCTCCAAGGCGGCCAAGATGGCGACGATAGACTTGAGGGCGGTGCCGGCAAGGATACACTCCTTGGCGGAATCGGAAACGACACTCTGATCGGCGGCGCCGGTAACGACGTTCTGCTCGGCGGCGAAGGCCACGACACAATGATTGGCGGAGGGGGCAGTGACTTCTTCCAAGGTCTCGGCGGTGATGACACGATGGAGGGCGGTGCCGGGAACGATACGCTGATTGGCGGCGATGGCAACGACACCCTGATTGGCGGCGATGGTAAGGACGCGCTTCGAGCCGGGCTGGGCAATGATCTGTTGATCGGTGGCAGGGGCGCCGATGTAATCGAGGGTCTCGCCGGAATCGACACGCTGAGCTACGCGGGCTCTGGGGCTGCTGTGACGGTGACACTGGGAGTCGGCGGTGCGGAGACCATCGGTAAGGGAGGCGATGCACAGGGCGACCGCATTTCGAGCGTGGAGAACGTGATCGGCGGCGATGGGAACGACACACTGATTGGAAACGAATTGGCCAACGTCCTCGACGGGAGCAATGGCAATGACATCCTCGACGGCGGTGGTGGTAATGACACGCTTAGGGGCGGGGTCGGCAAAGACACGATGACGGGGGGGACCGGCAACGATACGTTCACTTTTGTGGCCGGCTTTGGCCAAGACACAATCACGGATTTTCAGGCAGGTGCAGGTCCAGGGGACACAATTGCGATCGACGACGCGCTCTTCGCAGACTTCAATGCTCTGCTTGCGGCGAGTGCCCAAGTGGAGAATGACGTGGTGATAACGGCCGACCCGGCCAACATCATCACGCTTCGCAACGTCGCGCTCGGAGATCTGAACGGCGACGATTTCTCGTTCTTCTAGTCGCCGAGGTAGTGGCGCCGCGGGTCGCCCCGCGGCCGCCGCTGTCGCGGCTCGGTCCCGGAGGCTCCGAAGGAAGTGGTCGGAGCGGGGAGATTTGAACTCCCGACCCCCGGTCCCCCAGACCGGTGCGCTAACCGAGCTGCGCTACGCTCCGACGTCTCGATGATCAGGAGACTTGCATATACTCGTTCGGGCCGCTGAGACAAGCCAAAGCAGGCCTTGGTGCCAAGCCTTGGTGAGGACGCTAGTCCTTGGCATCGGCGGCGGCAAGAAGGCGCTGGCACGTCTCGATTTCCTCGAGCACGGCGTCCAGCGTGTCTTCATGCAGCTTACGCGGAGCGTGCCGTGCCCGCCCGCCGCTCTGCGCCGCTTCCGCGGCGACGTCCGGGATATCGCGCAAGCGGGGCATGTCGTCGTCGGCATCATCCGCCTCCTCCGCAAGGCCCCGGTAGTCCATGACGAAACGCGGCCCTTGCTCCCGCAAGATCTTCTGGACCCCGCGAATGGTGTAGCCGTCGTCGTAGAGCAGAAAGCGAATTCCGCGCAGAAGCGCCACGTCCTCGGGCCGGTAGTAGCGGCGGCCGCCGCCTCGCTTCATCGGTTTGAGCTGGGCGAACTTGGCTTCCCAAAATCGAAGCACATGCTTCGGGACTTCCAACTCATCAGCGACTTCGCTGATCGTGCGAAACGCCTCGGGCGCCTTCTCCAACGCTCGTCCTCCTGGCGTCAAAACACCCAAGCCTACTCGGCCGCCTTTCTCCGCGACAGCGCCTCGTTGATGCGCTGCTTCATGATGTTGCTTGCGCGGAACACGAGCACGCGTCGTGGCGTGATTGGAACTTCCTGCCCGGTCTTCGGGTTGCGTCCGATGCGCTGACCCTTGTCGCGAATGCCGAACGAGCCGAACGACGACAACTTTACCGGGTCTCCGCGCTCGAGGCTCGCCACAATCTCGCGGAGCACAAGCTCCACGATCTCGGCGGATTCGTTCCGAGGCAGACCAACCTTCTGAAACACGGCTTCCGCTAGGTCAGCGCGCGTTAATGTCTTCCCGCTCATCGTGCGTACGGCTCCCCCAAAGTCGCGGGACGAACCAAGATGCTAGCCGAGCGGGTGTTGAGCGGTCAATCTCCGGTACAATCAAATTCCTGATATTGCGTCATATTCCGGCGAGGTGTGACATAAGCGGCACTCACCAGCGAATTAGCAACGCTCCCCAGGTGAATCCCCCGCCCATGGCCTCCAAGAGCACGAGATCACCCTGCTTGATGCGGCCGTCGGCGCACGCCGCATTGAGGGCAAGTGGTATCGAGGCGGCCGAGGTATTGGCATGCTTATCGACTGTAATGACAATGCGCTCGGGGTCTAACCCAAGTTTCCTTGCCGCTCCGTCCAAGATGCGCTTGTTAGCTTGGTGCGGTACAAACCAATCGATATCGGACGCTTGATAGCCGGCTTGGTCCAGCGTGTCGCCGATCACTTCACTGATCTTGGTCACCGCATGACGAAATACCTCGGGGCCATCCATGCGGACGTGGCCCACAGTCCCGGTCGAGGACGGTCCACCGTCCACATAAAGCTTGTCGCGATAGCGCCCGTCCGAGCGCAAGCAGGCCGCGAGAATGCCCCGATCGCTCATGGCGCCGTTCAATTTCTGCGCCTCCACGACGACCGCGCCCGCGCCATCGCCGAACAGGACGCAGGTGGATCGATCCTGCCAGTCGAGAATGCGCGAGAAGGCCTCCGAGCCGACCACCAGCGCGCGCTTGAATTGGCCTCCCTTCAGATAGTTATCGGCCGTGGCTAAAGCGAACACGAAGCCGGAGCAGACGGCCTGGATGTCGAACGCGGCGCCATGGTTGATGCCAAGCTCGGCCTGGATGGTCACGGCAGTGGCCGGGAAGGTCTGATCGGGGGTCGAGGTTGCGAGGATGATGAGATCGATGTCCTTCGCCTCGAGCCCCGCATTGCCGAGGGCGGCCCTTGCCGCCGCCACGCCCATCGTGGAGGTCAGCTCATCGTCGGCGACGATGCGGCGCTCTCTGATGCCGGTCCGCGCCGCGATCCACTCGTCGGAGGTATCGATGAGCTGGGCCAGGTCGTCATTGGTGACGACCCGCTTGGGCAGATATCCGCCAACGCCCTTGACCACTGACCGCAACGTGCTCAACGCCGTCCACTCCAAAGCCTACGCCGCACCTTCAAGCTCCAGCTTGGTGTGGAAATGGGCGACATCGCTCCCAAGACGTTCGACCACACCGCTCGACGCCATCTCGTAGGCGAGATCGATGGCGCTCGCAAAGCCCGTGGCGTCGGTTCCACCGTGGCTTTTAACGACGATGCCATTCAACCCAAGGAAAATGCCACCATTCAACTGGCGCGGATCCATCTTTTCCTTGAGGGCGCGGAAGGCGCCTTGCGCCAGAACAGCTCCTAGTCGAGCAAGGAACGAGCGCCCCATGGCGGCGCGTAGATACTCGCCGATCTGCTTAGCGGTTCCCTCGGCGGTCTTCAAGGCGATGTTCCCGGTAAAGCCGTCGGTTACGACCACGTCGACCACGCCGTGCCCGATATCGTCACCCTCGATGAAGCCGCTATAGCGGATGGGAAGCGGCGCTTCTTTCAGGACAGCCCCTGCGTTCCTGATCTCCTCCACGCCTTTCACTTCCTCAACGCCGATATTCAGAAGGCCGACCGAGGGCTTTTCCATGCCGAATAGGGCGCGGGCCATGGCCGCTCCCATGAGAGTGAACTCGACCAGCTGGCGGGAATCGGCGCCGACATTAGCGCCGACATCGAGCACGATGCACTCGGCATTGACGGTGGGCCAGATGGCGGCAATGGCCGGCCGGTCGACCCCTTGGATCGTCTTCAGGCAGAACTTCGCCATGGCCATGAGCGCGCCGGTATTGCCAGCCGACACGACGGCGGCGGCGCGGCCGTCGCGCACCGCCTCGATGGCGAGCCACATGCTCGATTTCCAGCGGCCGCGGCGCAGCGCTTGGCTTGGTTTTGCGTCCATGGCAATGGCGATATCGGTGTGAACGACCTCCGTCTTGCCGGCGAGTGTGGGGTGGGCAGCAAGCTCGGGCTCGATCTTCGCCGCATCGCCGACAAGGATGAAGCGCATTCCGGGGTGCCGGACGAGGGCAATGGCGGCAGCCGGAATGACCACGCTTGGACCGTGGTCCCCGCCCATGGCGTCAAGCGCTATGGTGACTGGAGCACCCATTTCCTTACCGATCAGGAAGACGTTACCCTGCAGCGGTCACGCCGCGGCAACCCCCGGAAACGAAACCCGAATAGACTTAAAAGGCCGCTAGTGACAACCGTAATCTGCCGCAGGGTTTCGCGCCCCTAGGGCTCCTTGAGTTGCTTCAGGGCGGCAAATGGGCCGCTTTCGCCGTCTTCGGGCTCTACCCCTCCTTGCGACCATTCGAAGCTCGCCCCCTCCCGTTTCGGATAAGGATCGAGCGCCGTGGCCAGAGTCTCGTAGATTACCGGTCCGAGGTCGAGCGTTCCATCGACGATGGCCTCAGGCCAATCGAGAAGGCCCGACTGTCTGGGGTCCTCGACCCTGCTCTCGAGATCGGCGATCAACGGCGCGGGCCAGAACTCGACGGCAACCGGGACGTCGATGCTGGCTTCGATGGGGTCGAGCGATACGACACAGGTTTGGGTGACGTTCGCTTTGAGCCTGCCGGTCAGCTGAACACGGCCCTGCCCGCCAAGACGCAGCCGATAGTCCAGGTTGAGATTGTCGAGGGACGCGAGCCCGAGCAGGGCGGCGATGGATGTCATCTCGGCCCGCGTGGCATCGATGGCGAGCGGAACGTTCTCCTCGATGTCGGCCGCGCGGACTTTCCGCGACAGCGGCGGGGTTTCAACGTCCTTGCTCACGCGGATTCTACCTTCGGAAACTTCAGCTCGCCGGCGCAGATATCTTGGAGAGGCTCGTGCTCCAAGTGCCGAACGATCCTCTTTACATAGGGTACCAAGCGTCCGCTTACAGCGTCAGCCTGCGTCTCGTCCAGGGGCAGCGAGCGGGCGATCGCGGCGGCGAAGGCCGCGTCCCCCCGCTTAAGGGCCTCCTCGAAGTCCTGCAACAAGGCGGCGCTTGAAGCGGCGAGCCCCCTCACCTTCTTCGGGATGCTGAGGTCGCCGATCCCGATCTCCCGCAGCACGGTCTCCATGTCGGCGGTAAACCGGTCGGCAAGCGCCTGGCCCATGCTACGCGCTTTACTGTCCCCATCATTCAGACGGTGCAACACGGCGAACAGATGGAGCAAAAGCACTGTAAACCGGCCCACAAGGGTGTCAGGCACGCCAAACTCCTGATAGAAAACGGGAAGCCGCGCCTGCGCCACAATCGCGCCATAGATTTCGTCGGCATGGGCATCTCTGCGGCGCCAAGGCAGCAGGGAGGCGACGGGCTTCAAAGTGGGGGCCATTTCGTCTAGTTTTTTAGCACTTCCAAACCGCTTAGCGGAGCGGGGCGCGAAGACGCTTACGGGCACTAAGAGGGGACGTCCAAGTCTTGCGCAAGGTCAAGCCTGCTTCCGTATGGGCTACGTTGCCCATGCTCGCCTTGCTTGCCACTGCATCGGTGGCGCTGACGGCGTGTGGCGCACAGATCGATCGGCACGGACACGTGTTCATCGATATCGACCTCGACCAGATTCAGCCGGGCATGTCGAAGGACGAAGTCCAGACCGTCCTTGGCTCGCCCGATACGACCAGCACCATCGGCGGCGACGCCTACTACTACATTTCGACGACGCAGAAGACCGTCGCCTTCCTCAAGCCGCGGGAGATCGACCGTCAGGTGGTGGCCGTCTATTTCGATGGCGCGCAGAGTGTTCAGCAGGTCGCACACTACGGACTGAAGGACGGCATTGTGGTCAACTACTATAAGGGCGAGACGCCAGCCCGCGGCAAGGACATCACCTTGCTCGAGCAGCTGTTCGGCAACATCGCCAACCGCCAGATGTTCAAGGACCAGCGGCAGAACGCGACCGGCATCCCGGGCCCGGGCCTCTAGCGAGACCCGGGAACGCTTCGTCCTATTGGTGGGCGAGCACCGCGAGCAGCAACAACGCCACGATATTGGTGATCTTGATCATGGGGTTCACGGCGGGGCCGGCGGTATCCTTGTAAGGATCGCCCACCGTATCGCCGGTCACCGCCGCCTTGTGCGCCTCCGAGCCCTTGCCGCCGTATTGGCCGTCCTCGATATACTTCTTGGCGTTGTCCCAGGCCCCGCCGCCCGCCGTCATGGAAATGGCAACGAACAGCCCAGTGACGATGACGCCGAGCAGCATGGCGCCGAGCGCGGAGAACGCCGCGCTCTTGCCGGCGATCCAGTAGATCACGAAATAGAAGATGACCGGTGACAGGACCGGTAGCATCGAGGGGATGATCATCTCCTTGATGGCGGCGCGTGTGAGAAGGTCGACGGCGCGGCCATAGTCGGGGCGTTCAGTGCCCTTCATGATGCCCGGCTTCTCCTTGAACTGACGGCGCACTTCCTCGACGATGGCAGACCCGGCGCGGCCGACGGCCGTCATGGCGATGCCGCCGAAGAGATACGGCAAGAGGCCGCCGAGAAACAGACCAACCACGACGTAGGGGTTGGACAGGCTGAAGGTCGGGTCGACCCCGGCGAAATAAGGGAACTTGTCCGCATTCGCGGCGAAATATTTGAGATCCTCCGTGTAGGCCGCGAACAGCACGAGCGCGCCAAGGCCGGCGGAGCCGATGGCGTAGCCCTTGGTCACCGCCTTAGTGGTGTTGCCGACGGCGTCGAGCGCATCGGTGGTCTTGCGGATGTCTTTGGGCAGGCCCGCCATCTCGGCGATGCCGCCGGCGTTGTCGGTGACCGGCCCGAACGCGTCAAGCGCCACCACCATGCCGGCCAGCGCCAGCATGGTGGTCACGGCGATGGCGATGCCGAACAGACCGGCCAGGATATAGGTGACGATGATCCCCGCCATGATTACCAGCGCCGGCAGCGCGGTCGCTTCCAGGGATACGGCAAGGCCTTGAATGACGTTGGTGCCGTGCCCCGTCACCGACGCCTTGGCGATCGAGTGCACCGGCCTGAACTTCGTGCTGGTGTAATATTCGGTGATGACCACGATCAGCGCCGTGACAACGAGGCCGACGACGCCGCAGAGATAGAGCGATTGGCCGGTGAAGCTCACGTCGCCCACCGTCATGACCGTATCCATGCCGACCAGCCAGGCGGTCAGCGGCCACAGCAGGATGAGCGACAGGACCCCGGTAGCGATGACGCCCTTGTAGAGCGCGCCCATGATCGACTGGCTCTTGCCGAGCCGCACGAAATACGTGCCGATGATCGAGGTGATGACGCAAACGGCGCCGATGGCCAGCGGATAGATCATCATCTGCACGACGCGATCCTCACCGCCGGCGAAGTAGATGGAGGCGAGCACCATGGTGGCGACGACCGTCACCACGTAGGTCTCGAACAGGTCGGCGGCCATGCCGGCACAGTCGCCGACATTGTCGCCGACGTTGTCGGCGATGGTGGCCGGGTTGCGCGGATCGTCCTCGGGTATGCCGGCCTCGACCTTGCCGACCAGATCGCCGCCAACATCGGCGCCCTTGGTGAAGATGCCGCCGCCGAGACGGGCGAAGATGGAGATCAGCGAGGCGCCGAAGCCGAGCGCGACGAGCGCATCGACAACTTGGCGCGAGGCCGGGCTATAGCCGAGAAACTGCGTAAGGATGAGGAAATAGATGGTGACGCCGAGCAGAGCGAGCCCGGCGACGAGGAGGCCGGTGATGGCGCCGGCGCGGAAGGCGAGGCTCAAGCCGTCGGCGAGGCTCTTGGTCGCAGCCTGGGCGGTCCGCACGTTGGCGCGCACGGACACGTTCATGCCGATATAGCCGGCAGCACCGGAGAGCACCGCGCCGACGGCGAAGCCGATCGCCGGTGCCATCCCGAGCAGATAAGCGAGGATGGCGAAGATGACCACCCCGACCAAGCCGATGGCCTGGTATTGGCGCGAGAGATAGGCTTGCGCCCCTTCCTGGATGGCGGCGGCGATCTCTTGCATGCGCGCCGTGCCTGGGTCCGAGGCGAGGACGGCCCTGGTGGTCCAAACGCCATAGGCGATGGAAAGCGCCCCGCAAGCAATGATGAGGTAGAGAACCCAGGTCATGACGGACTGTCCCCGTTTGTCGGCTCGTTGGGAAAGGGGGGTTCGCGACCGCAAGAGGCGTGACACGCAAGGTGCCCGCGGCCTTGTTGCCCCCGGGAGTGGACTTAAGCCCGGCGGAAAATGCCAAAGTTGCGGGGCGGACGCAACACACTGCCTCTCTAAGCGGCAATTTGGCCTAACGCTGGCTCAGCACGCTTAGAAGTGGCTGAATCCCTTGCGTTTTAGCTTGAGTGCCTGCCCCTCTCCGTCGAGCACGGCGATTCCCTCCCCGGCCGGAACAACCTCGCCGATCAGCGTGAACGCCGCTCCCTTGGCGCCCGCCTCCGATTCGAAATCAGCGGCACTCCTCTCGGAGACTGCCATCACGACCCCATAGTCGTCGCCGGCCGTGATCAGCACGGGGAGAAGTCCCGGCTCTCGAGCAAGCGCCTTCCTGGCGGCGGCGGAGAACGGCACGCGCGCGGCCTCGATCCTGGCGCCCACATGGGAGACGTTGCAAAGCTTCTCGATATCGCCGATCAGCCCGTCGGAGACGTCGATGGCGGCTTGGGCGAAATTGCGGACCAGAACCGCGAGGTCATTGTTGGGGCCCGGACGGCGATAGGCCTCGACGAGGAAAGCGACGTCGTTCTTCGTCAGAGCCCACGATGGGGCGAGCCCCGGCTCACGCAGCAGCCGGAGCCCGAGACAGGCATCGCCGATAGTGCCGCTGACATAGAGCCGGTCCCCGGGCTTTGCGCCGAGCCGCATCACGGCGTGATCGTGCGACACGAGACCAAGTGCGGCGATGGTGATGGTGAGGGGTCCGGGCGAAGCGGTGGTGTCGCCGCCGATCAGGCTGATGCCGGTGCGGTCCTGGATGTCGCGCAAGCCCGAGGCGAAGCCCTCGAGCCATGCGGGCGAGACATCGGGCGGCAGCGCCAAGGAGAGCAGGTAGACGTAGCCGCGCGATCCCTTCGCCGTGAGGTCCGAAAGATTGACCGCCAAAGCCTTGTGGCCGATGGAGTCCGCGGGGTCATCTTTCAGGAAATGCACGCCTTCGACGATGGTGTCGCAGGTCGCCACGAGCTCATGCCCCTCGGAGACCATGAGCACGGCGGCGTCGTCGCGAAGCCCGAGAGCGGCAGTGTCCTTGGCAAGGGGGGCGAAATAGCGCGCGATGATGTCGAACTCGTCGGCACCCTTGGTCGCGGTGCGTTCGGTCCGCTTAGCCATTGCCGGCCCCGCGCACCGCGAATTCCTTCGGCCGTGCAGCGCGGCCGATCTGGTCGAGGATGCCGTTCACGACCTTGGGCTCCTCCTCGCCGAAGAAGGCGTGGGCGATATCGACATACTCGGTGATCACGACTTTGGCCGGAACGTCCGGACGCGCGATGAGTTCGTAGGCGCCTGCGCGTAAGATCGCGCGCAGGATGGAATCGACGCGGGTCAGCCGCCAGCCTTCGGCGAGCTGCTTGTCGATCAGCGGGTCGAGCTGCAGCTGATCGCGCACCACCCCCTCGACGAGATTGCGGAAGAAGGCGAACTCCGCGTCACAATATTGATCGCCCTCGACCTCCTGGCCCAAACGGTGCGCCGCAAACTCGGCGACGACCTCGTTCAGGTCGATTCCGGTCATGTCCATCTGGTAGAGCGCCTGGACGGCGGCGAGCCGCGCGGCACTGCGGGAGGCCGCACGATTTGGCGTGTCGCCGCGGGCGGCCATGGCGGCTAGCGCCGGCTCGCGGAGGAGAAATGCTGCTCGAGACGCATCAAGGTGAGACAGGCGCGGGCGGCATCGCCCCCTTTGTTGCGTCCGTCCACGCTTGCGCGCTCCCAGGCCTGCTCCCTGGTGTCGCAGGTGAGAATGCCCATGCCGATGGGCACGCCATGTTGCACGGCGAGCTGATGCAGGCCCGCCGCAGATTCCCTGGCAACGATTTCGTAGTGGGCTGTCTGCCCGCGGATCACGCAGCCAAGCGCAATGCAGCCGCGATGGCGTCCGGCCCGGCCGACAAAGCCGTTGGCGAGTGCGAGGCTGAGCGCGAGCGCGATCTCGAGCGAGCCAGGCACCGCGATGCGCTCATAGTCCACGTGATTGCCGCGCAGTTCCTCGATGGCGCCGCGGGCAAGCTCGTCGGCGATGTCCTCATAGAATCGCGCCTCGATGATGAGGACCGACTTTGGTCCCTTACGGGTCATGAGGTCCGCTCCAGGCTGCGATGGCCAGCGACCTTAAGCCCGTAGCCTTCGAGGCCGACGATCTTGCGCGCCGGCGAGTTCGACAGAAGCACCATCTCGCTCACGCCGAGATCGAGCAGGATCTGCGCGCCGATGCCATACTCGATGAGCCGCTGCTGGCCTTGCCCGGATGCCGCCTGCTTCAAGCGCGTGGACATAGCGTCGGGCCGCGATTCCCGGATGAGAACGATGACGCCGCGGCCCTCGCGGGCGATAATGTCCATAGCCTTGTGGATGGCATTCTCGCGGCCAGCGCCAGAGGCCAGAACATCGTCGAGCG
The DNA here is from genome assembly GCF_050726195.1 of Methyloceanibacter sp. Lineage (GTDB taxonomy): Bacteria > Pseudomonadota > Alphaproteobacteria > Rhizobiales > Methyloligellaceae > Methyloceanibacter. The sequence continues at coordinate 19,739 of NZ_JBOHJC010000001.1, forward strand.
TGTTCAGGGCGTGGACGCGCACGAGCACGGGGCCGCCGGAGGCCACGTCGCCTTTGACGAGCGCCACGTGCTCAGCCGGGTCGACAGTCGTGGCGTAGACCTTCACGGCGAATTCGCCGTAGGGGCTGTCGAGGGTGGTCTCCGCCGCCACTCTCACCAGATGGTCGTAGCGCAGCCGGTAGGCGATGAGATCGGCGATGGCGGCGATCTTGAGGCCGTGGGTCCGAGCGAAACCGACAAGGTCGGGAAGCCGCGCCATGGTGCCGTCGTCGTTCATGATCTCGCAGATCACGCCGGCGGGGTAAAGGCCGGCGAGGCGTGCCACGTCCACGGCCGCCTCGGTGTGACCGGCGCGGACGAGTACCCCGCCCTCCTTGGCCAGCAGCGGGAACACGTGGCCGGGGGTCATCACGTCGCGATAGTCCTTGGTGGGGTCGATGGCGACCGAGATGGTGTGCGCGCGGTCATGGGCTGAAATTCCCGTCGAGACCCCCTCGCGCGCCTCGATTGATACGGTGAAAGCGGTCGAGAGCCGCGAGCGGTTCGACCGCGACATCAACTCGAGATGAAGCCGCTTGGCGCGTTCGGGCGTGAGCGCGAGGCAGACGAGCCCTCTGCCATGCTTTGCCATGAAATTGATGGCGTCAGGCGTCGCCATCTGCGCCGGAATGACGAGGTCACCCTCGTTCTCACGCTCCTCTGCGTCGACGAGGATGAACATGCGGCCGTTGCGCGCGTCCTCGATCACCTCCTCGATCGGCGAGAGGAACTCGTGGTGGGGCGCCCTGTGCGATGTCTTCAAAACGGTCACGGTCTGCCGCCTTCGTGCTGTGCCAGCCGCGCCACGTAGCGCGCGAGAAGATCAACTTCAAGGTTTACCAGATCGCCGGGCGCCCGGTCTCCCCACGTGGTGTGAGTGAGCGTGTAGGGAATGACGTTGACGCCGAAGCGGTTACTATCGGCTTCGTTAACGGTGAGCGAAACGCCGTCGAGCGCAACGGAGCCTTTCGGCGCAATGAAGCCGGCAAGCTCGGCCGGCGCCTCCAAGACGAACCTGACACTGGCGCCGTCCTCGTGACGGGCGAGGACTTTGGCACGGCCGTCGACATGGCCCGTGACGATATGCCCGCCAAGCTCCTCGCCCAGCGCAAGCGCCCGCTCCAGATTGATGCGCCGCCCCGCCTGCCATTCCCCAAGCGTCGTGCTGGCCAAGGTTTCGTTGGACACGTCCACTGCCAACACGGCCCCGTCACCCTTTGCCTTGCTGACAGCGACGACGGTCAGGCAACAGCCGTCGCAGGCGACCGACGCGCCTTCCTGGAGGCTCTTCCGTTTGTAGGGAGAGGCGATCGAATAGCGCGACCCGTTCCGCTCAAGGAGCGTCCCTACGCCGCTGACAATGCCAGTGAACATGTTCGCATCCGCCGCCACAATGTCATCCGGTCCGGCCCGAAGGCGCGCGAGGCGACCTTCGTGAAATCGCGGCTTCCCGTGAGGCGATCAAGGCCATCGCCGGCAAACGGCATGAGGCCGTCGGCGCCTACGGAGCTAGGGCCCTGGTAGATCACAGCCTCGTCCACGAGATCGGCGTCGAGGAAGGCGCGCGCCACCGAGGGGCCGCCTTCGACCAGCACCCGGGTGATGCCGCGTGCCGCCAGCGTCTCCAAGGCGTCTCGAACTTCGATGAGGCCGTGATCGTCGACGGGGACCGGCACGATTTCCGCGCCGCGCTCTTGCAGTGGCTCCGCATTCGCAAGATTTTCGCCCTCGGCGCAGATCAGCCAGACCGGCACCATCATGTCGTCGAAGAGCTTTGCCTCGGGCGGCGTGCGCAGGCGGCGGTCGAGCACGACGCGGATTGGAGAGCGGCAGGACATGCCAGGAAGTCGGCAGGTGAGCGAGGGATCGTCGGACAGGATCGTGCCGCGGCCGACTAGGATTGCGTCGCTTCTGGAACGCAGCAGGTGACCGTGGGCGCGGGCGTCGGGGCCGGTGATCCAGACGGGCTGTCCCTGTCCTTGCGGCACGAGCCCGTCGGCGCCGACGGCAAGCTTGAGCGTCACTGCCGGGCGCCCGTGCATGACGCGCATCAGATGACCGAGGGCGACCGAGGCGGCCTCCGCCGTCAAGACGCCCTCCTCGACGGCGATGCCGGCGTCCTTCAGGCGTGCAATCCCGCGGCCCGCGGTGCGCGGATCGGGATCGCGCAAGGCGATCACGGCGCGCGCAGGTTTCGCCGCAACAATCGCATCGGCGCACGCCAGGCCGCGCCCCTCGTGGGCGCAAGGCTCAAGGGTGACGTAAATGGTGCCGCCTTCGGTCTTGGCGCCGGCATGCTCGAGCGCCACAGCCTCGGCATGAGGACGGCCTCCCGGCGCCGTCCAGCCGCGGCCGACGAGCTCGCCATCGGCCGTGACGACGATCGACCCCACGGACGGGTTCGGCCAGGTGAGCCCAAGTCCGCGCCGCGCCAGCACAAGGGCCTGCGCCATATGCTCTTCGTCGCTCGGGGTCATGGGATAGGGGCCTATCTACTCTTCGGCGGCGGCGGCCTCGCTCGCCTCCGGCTCCTCGCCACCCTCAGTCCCCGCCAGCTCGCCGAGCAGCACCTCGAAATCCTTAGCCTCGCGGAAATTCTTGTAGACGGAGGCGAACCTCACATAGGCCACATCGTCGAGACCCTTCAATGCCTCCATCACCAGATGGCCGATGGTCTCCGAGCGGATGTCGTTCTCGCCCATGTTCTCGAGGCGGCGCACGATGCCGCTCACCATGCGCTCGACGCGCTCCGGCTCAACCGGGCGCTTGCGCAGCGCGATCTGCACCGACCGCATCAGCTTGTCGCGGTCGAACGGAATACGGCGTCCGCTCCGCTTGATCACAGTCAGCTCGCGCAGCTGCACGCGCTCGAACGTGGTGAAGCGTCCGCCGCAGTCGGCGCAAACGCGCCGGCGCCTAATTGTGGTGTGATCCTCGCTAGGGCGAGAATCCTTCACTTGCGTGTTGGTGCTGCCACAATAGGGGCACCGCATGCGCGACCGCCCTCCCCTTCCTCACCGTCACGCCCCGACGCTTACGGATAAATCGGATGGCGCTCGCAAAGCTCGATGGCACGCTTCTTCACCTTCTCCTCCACGGCGCGGTTGCCGTCGTCGCCGTTGGCGGCGAGGCCATCGAGCACTTCGAGGATCATGCTGCCGACCGATTGGAAATCGGTGATACCGAAGCCGCGCGTGGTACCTGCTGGCGAGCCCAGGCGAATGCCGGAAGTGACCATGGGCTTCTCCGGATCGAAGGGCACGCCATTCTTGTTGCAGGTGATGTGCGCCCGGCCAAGGGCGATCTCGGCGGCTTTGCCGGTGAGCTTCTTGGGCCGCAAATCCACCAGCATCAGGTGTGTGTCGGTACCGCCTGAGACGAGCGCGAGGCCGCCGTTGACCAGGGTCTCGCCGAGCGCCTTGGCGTTGTCGATGACCTGCTGCGCATAGAGCTTGAATGATGGCTGTAGCGCCTCGCCAAAGGCCACGGCCTTGGCGGCGATGACATGCATCAAGGGGCCGCCTTGCAGGCCGGGAAACACTGAAGAGTTGATCTTCTTGCCGATCTCCTCGTCGTTGGAGACGACCATGCCCGAGCGGGGCCCACGCAACGTCTTATGCGTGGTGGTGGTGCACACATGGGCATGGGGCAGCGGGCTCGGATGGAGGCCGGCAGCGACCAGGCCGGCAAAGTGTGCCATGTCGACCATGAGATAGGCGCCGACGGAATCGGCGATGGCGCGGAATCGCTTAAAGTCGATCTGGCGCGGATAGGCCGAGCCGCCGGCGATGATCATGGCCGGCTTGTGCTCGTGCGCGAGCCGCTCGACCTCATCATAGTCGATGAGATTGGTGTCCCGGGTCACGCCATATTGCACAGCGTTGAACCACTTGCCGGAGAGGTTGGGCGGCGCGCCGTGGGTGAGATGACCACCATGCGCAAGCCCCATGCCGAGGATGGTGTCGCCGGGCTTGATCAGCGCGAGCATCACCGACTGATTGGCTTGGCTGCCCGAATGGGGCTGGACGTTGGCGAATGCGCAGTTGAACAGGCGCTTGGCCCGGTCGATCGCGATCTGCTCGACAACATCGACATGCTGGCAGCCGCCGTAATAGCGTCGGCCAGGATAGCCTTCGGCATATTTGTTGGTGAGGAGCGTGCCGGCTGCCTCGAGGACGGCCTTGGAAACGATATTCTCGGAGGCGATCAGCTCGATCTCGTTCTGCTGACGCTCGTGCTCGTTCTCGATGGCCTCCCACACTTCGGGATCGGCATCTTCCAAGGGCTTGGTGAAAAAGCTGCTCTCGCGCGCCTCGGCGCGGCGAATATCACTTGCCGTCATGGCTAACTGCTCCTCGAGCTCAAACTTCCCGCCGGCCTAAGACGAATGCGCCCCGCGGGCTCTCCTCATGTCGCGCGCACTTTAGGCACGTTTGGCTGCCTCTACCACATGTCGCGGGACTGCGCCAGCAACACCCCAACCATAGACTGCGCCGACCAGGCTAATCCAGCGGTCGCCTAAAACCAAAGGATTTCGAGTGGCTTAGGTGTGCGCCACACGCAAGAGTTCATCCGGAGGAAACTGGATGGCCGCTTACGTTTCTAGATGGCTCAGTACGCCGAGGCGGTGAAGGCGCCAGCGTCGTGGTTATAGATATCCGGGCGGAAATGCACCTGCCCGTCGGGCGTTGCCCAGGCGCTCACATAGGCCAGATAGATCGGAATCGGGTTGGCCACCTTGACGTCGATCTGCTCGCCCGTGTGCTTCATCTGCTCGATGCGGTTGAGGCTCCAACCGGGATTGTCGCGCATGATCCAGGCGACAAGCGACGAGACGTTGTGGACGCGGACGCAGCCGGAGCTTTCGAAGCGGATGGCCTTGCCGAACAGGCTCTTGAGCGGCGTATCATGCAAATACACGGCATCCTTGTTCGCGAAATTGATCTTCACGAAGCCGAGGGAGTTCTCCTCCCAAGGGCGCTGTCGGAAATTATAGCTGTAGACCGCTTCGCCGAACCAATCGATCTGCCGCGGATCGAGCGGGTTGCCCTGCTGGTCGAACGCCTCCATGTGGTAGGCCGCCAGCATGTCCTGGCCGCGCTGCGCGAATTGACGGCCCTTTGGCACGAGGTCCTTATGGACGATGCTTCTTGGCACGTGCCAATAGGGATTGAAGTTGATCTCCGAGATCTTGCTGGAGAGTTCCGGGGTCGGCCGCTCGATCTTGCCGACGACGGCGGCGTGACGCTGGACCACCTGGCGGCCTTCGACGGCTTCGACCTGGGCCGCGGGGACGTTGACGAGCACGTGGCGGCCGGCTGCCGAGGGCGCGAGACTTTGCAGACGCCGCAGATTTGCCTCGAGCTGAGCGAGACGCACGCTCGCCGGGACGTTCAACGCTTCGACTGTCGCCTTTGAGTCGACCACGCCCGTGGGGGGCAGTCCGTGACGAACTTGGAACTTCTTCATCGCGGCGACGACCGCGGCGTCGTACTCGTCGGGGATGCTCATGCCGACGAGATCGCCGCTGACCTCAAGCCGCTTGTGCAGGATGACGATCTCCTGACCGCGCGCGCCAGGCTTCATCGCCACGGCCGGTACGGCCGGCCAGCCGCCTTGCGCCACGATCGCTTTGTACTTCTCAATGGCCGCCTTGGTCGCCGCGATGTTGTTGGTGGACAGAGTCGGCAAGCCGAGGGCCGGGTTGACGATCATGGCGACCTCGGGGTCGCCCTCGGGGAGCTCGGAAGCGTGCGACTCATGGCTGGGAGCAGTACGCGATGCACCCTTGCCCCCGCCAAACAAGCCGCCGAACAGACCGCCGCCGCCCTGCGGCGGGCCCGGCTGCGCCTGCGGCGCTTGATACTGGTTGTACTGGTCGGGGGGCTGGTTTTGGCCTTGGCCCTGATTCTTGCCCTTGAACCAATTGAATGGCCCGGCGCTCGACGGCTCAACGCTGACGACGAGAAGGGCGACAGCCAATCCGATGGCGGCAAGGATCGCCCCGCCGCTCAATCTGCACGTAAACTTCGGCATGTGCCGGTCCCCGTCCGTTGCGGCCCATCTTCGCTTAACTATAAGCGCTTTACGTTTACCGCTCTACTCGTTTCGGGCCCGCCTTAATCCTCGCTTGGTGACACAAATTCTTTAACCAAGACTGAGGCCAAGGCGAGCCTTGGAGGCTGCAACCGCGCACGCCGCGACAAACCTCTAGATAGCTTCCCTCATCAGCCGCCCTCGTCGCAGGAATTACGTGGCGCGGACTAGCTTCAAGTTATCTGCAGAATAGGGCGAATTTGGGCTGCCCGGCACGCAAAAGCAGACGCCCCGGCGGAAGTTCATCCCGCCGGGGCGAGGAAACTGGCAAATGTGCGAGGGCTAGAGCTGGTAGCGGATCTGATCGGTCCAGAAGCGCTCGAGCCGGATCAAGGCTTTGTTGAGCGTCTCCAGATCGTCTTGCCCGATGCCACCGACCTGCTGCAAGGACTTCAACTGCCTTTGGAACAGGCCGTTCACCACCTTGGACACTTCTTGGCCCTTTTCGGTGAGGCTTACCCGCACAGACCGGCGGTCGGTGGTCGAGCGCTGATGGTGAATATAGCCAGCGTCAACCAGCTTCTTCAGATTGTACGAGACGTTGGAGCCGAGATAATACCCACGGCTGGTGAGCTCGCCCGCCGTGAGCTCGGCATCGCCGATGTTGTAGAGCAACAGCGCCTGCACGCTGTTGACATCGACGCGACCCAAGCGCTCGAATTCATCTTTAATGACATCCAGCAGCAACCGGTGGAGCCGCTCGACGAGTTTCAAGGAAACTAGATAGCGTCCCTTGAGGTCTTCTGCCTCTTCCGAACGAACATCTTTCCCTAAGTCCAGGGCTACATTCATCGCCTACCCTCGTTAGTTGTTGTTAATCCCCAACTTGGCGGCGAGAATATGCTTGGCAGCCTAAAATCCGCTTAAGCGAGACGCTTAAGATTGCATGAAATTCTAGGATTAAGTTTTGATGATGTTGCTGCGCGTTTGAGCAGTCTCAAGGGCCCAAGCGCTCGTCGAGCTCGAGTTCGCCGTCGATGGGGGTCGAAAACAGGCGCTCGATCACTTCGTCATCAACGTCCGCTAGGGTTGCAGGCTGCCAGTTCGGCACGCGCCCCTTGCCGCCGATCCGCGCAGCGATGCCCTCGCGGTAGTCGTGGGTGCCGACGAGATGTGAGGCAAGGCTAAACTCGAGCTTCAGCGCCTGCGCGAGATCGAGCGACTTGCCGGCCTGCATCTGCGCAAAGGCAATCTTGAGCGAGGTCGGCGACTTCTTGCGTAGCTCCGCCGCCGTCTCCTTGGCCCAGGCCGCGTCCTCGCCTTCCTCAGCGTCGAGACGGGCGAGGATCTCCTCCACCGAGCCTGCGGAGAAGATGCGGTCGATGGCCGGCGTGTGTCTTACAAGTTCGCCTTCGCCGGGATCGCGATGCAGCCCGTCCAGGAGGCGGTCGATGGGGTGGTTGTCGGCGAGCGCATCCTTGATCACGCCGAAATGGGTAGCGGGGATGTAGTGGCTCACCAGGCGCAAGCGGTGCGCGTCGGCTGGACCGACGGTGCGGCCCGTGAGCGCGAGATAGACGCCAGTCCAGCCGAAGAGGCGCGGCAGAAAATACGTGCCGCCGATATCGGGCAGGAAGCCAATACCCACTTGCGGCATGGCAAAGCGGTAGCCCTCCCCCGCGACGCAATGGGTGCCGAACAGCGTGATGCCAACACCGCCGCCAAAACAGAGGCCGTTGATCAGGGGCACGTTCGGCCTGATGAATTTCTCGAGCAGCCAAACATGGCTATAAGCGGCGCGATAGAACTCGCGAATCGCCTCGGTGGCGCCCTGCTCGTTCAGCGCGTTCAGGACCTTGAGGTCGCCGCCGCTGCAGAACACGGAGGGATGGGCCGATTGCATCACTACGCCGTAGATGTGCGGCGCAGGCGCCCAGCGCCGGTAATGTGCGCTCAAGGCCTCGAACATTTCGCGCGACAGCGCGTTTAATCGCGACGGACGGTTGAGGGTCACCACCCCGGCGCGGTCGACTTCCTCGAACGTGATGCCAAGCGCTTCGGACAATGGCGATGATCCCCGGCCAAATTCGTCGAATTCCCGCCTTGGAAAGGCCCGCGGCAGCTAGCACTCAATGGCGGAAACCACAAGCTTTGGCAAAGATGCACAAGGACGCCAAATGATGCGAAACGCGGTGCCGGGGCTTGTCATCGCGGCCCTCCTCGCGCTGCCGGTCGCCGCATTGGGTCAGGACACGGACGCGCCGCCGCAGCCGGACCGGAACCCGGCGCGTAGCGGGACGCTAGCGACCGAGACGGCGGAGACCGAGCGGCCGAGCCTTCCCGGCGAGGCGACGACCGTGGCGTGGAGCGACACTGCCGTCGCCAAGGCGGAAGCTGCCTGCAAAAACCTCCTTACCGGGCTGGCGCTCGACTACGAGACCTTGCCGCCGATCAAGGAAGGCCTGTGCGGCGCGCCCGCGCCGATCCTCGTCCGGTCGATCGGCGCCAATCCCGAGGTGGCGATCGAGCCTCCGGCCACAATCACCTGCCCCCTCGCCGCCAAGCTCGACGCCTGGCTCAAGGATAAGGTGCAGCTTGCGGCGAAGGCCTCGTTCGACGCTCCGGTCGTGAAGATCCGCAATGCCTCGTCCTATATCTGCCGCAACCGCTACGGCGACATCGACACCAAGATCAGCGAGCATGCGCTGGCCAATGCGCTCGACATCGCCGAGTTCGAACTTGCCTCGGGCGAGCGCATTACGGTCCTAGACAGTTGGCCGCGCACGGTCGTTACCGAGAAGCCGCCTGCTTTCGCCGATGAGACGACTGCCACGGTCGTGAAGGTGAAGCAGACCATCGCCCTCACGCCGACCGTCGCGGCGTCCAAACCAACAGCGAATCCGTTCGTCCCGCCAAAGGCGCGAAGCACCGGCGTCAAGACGAACCCTTTCGTGGCCCCGATCTCCGCTCCCGCTGAGGCCGCCCTCCCCTTGCCGCCGGAGGCCAAGCCGCCAGCACCCGCTCCTTCGGCAGAACCCCGTGCTGTTTTCCTCAGAGCCATGCATGCTGACGCTTGCAAGATGTTCGGCACGGTGCTTGGGCCAGACGCAAACGCGGCTCACAAGGATCACTTTCACTTCGACATGAAGGCACGCCGCCACTCCAGCTACTGCGAGTAATTCAAACGGCAAACCATGTTTGCCGCACCGTCTTTAAGCCGGGTGCCCCGAGTGGTAGTTTCTCGGCTCGTTAGTCACAGAACGCAGGACCAGGCGTGGCGTCACCGTCCAAAGATAAGGCTGTCTCCTTGCGCACCGAGCGTGCCAAGCGGAGCGGCGCGAAGGCGACCGGCTACCCAAAGCCCGGCTATCCGGCCACGCGGCTCAGGCGCAACCGCCGTGCCGACTGGTCGCGAAGGCTCGTGCGCGAGACGACGCTCACGACCGACGACCTCGTATGGCCGATCTTCGTCATCGAGGGCGAGCGGCAGCGCTCCGAGGTCAAGGCGATGCCGGGCGTGGAGCGTCTCTCAATCGACCTTGCCGTCAAGGCGGCGGAGGAAGCGGCGAGGCTTGGGATTCCTGCCATCGCCATCTTCCCCAACACCGATGCCTCGCTTCGTGATGAGGAGGCGAGCGAAGCCTTCAACCCCGGCAATCTGGTGTGCCGGGCGGTGCGCGCCATCAAGTCGGCGGTGCCGGAGATCGGCCTCATCTGCGACGTGGCGCTCGATCCCTATACGAGCCACGGCCATGACGGACTTCTGAACGACGCTGGCGAAGTCGACAACGATCGCACCGTCGAGGCGCTGATCACCCAGGCGCTGGTTCAGGCGGAAGCCGGCTGCGACATCCTTGCACCCTCCGACATGATGGACGGCCGCATCGGCGCGATCCGCGCCGCGCTCGAACAAAACCGTTTCACCGAAACGCAGATCCTGAGCTACGCCGTCAAGTACGCTTCGGCGTTCTATGGGCCGTTCCGCGAGGCGGTCGGCTCAAGCGCGCAGTTCCGCGGCGACAAGAAGGCCTATCAGATGGACCCGGCCAACGGCGACGAGGCGCTGCGCGAGGCGGCGCTCGACGTCGCCGAAGGCGCCGACATGCTGATGGTGAAGCCGGGGCTCCCTTATCTCGACATCGTGTGGCAGGTGAAGGAAGCGTTCAAGCTGCCGACGTTCGTCTACCAGACCTCCGGCGAGTACGCGATGATCGTGGGCGCGGCCGAGCGTGGCTGGCTCGATCGGGATCGGGTGGTCATGGAAAGCTTGACGGCGTTCAAGCGCGCCGGTGCCGATGCCGTGTTCACGTATTTCGCGCCGGAAGTGGCGAGACGGCTGAAGAGCGCGACCTAACGCTCAGTCGGTGACCTTCATGTTGGTGAAGATCACCGTCGCCTCCCTCCCTTTGTCGAAATTGTCGCCGGAGAGACCGAAGCGCCAGCCGCCCGCCGGCGATTGCCCCCGCAACTCGCGTACCTTCGTACCGTTGATGTAGAAGGTGAGCGCGTTGCCCTTGGCATCGACGCGGAGGGTGTTGGACGCGCCGGGCGCGGTGTTGATGGCGGGGGTTTCGATATTGGCGGCGATAGTGCCGAGCCACTCGCCACCCTGCTTGCGCGCGATCCAGAACTTGCCGTTGTTGAGGATGCCGAACTGATAATAGGTGCGGTTGTCCTCGCCCCAGAACAGCAGGCCGGCGCCGAGCATCGGTTGATCGCCGCCTTGCGGCCACACCGCCTCGGTGCAGATATCCGCGTCCTCGACGGTGAAGGTGACGTTGAGGTTCGACTGCATGTCGTCAGCCGGGAGCTTGAAGATGAAGGCGCCGTCCTTCACCTCGATGGTCTCTCTCAGCGACCATCCGCCGGCATCGTCGTCGAACTTGTCCTCGAAAATGACCTTGCTGCCGTCGCAGGCGAGCGCATGACCGCAAGCGGCGGTGAAAAGGCCGGCAAGCGCGAGCCACAACACCGTTTTCCGCATCCTTACGTCCCCGTAAGCCTCGTCGCGCCCAGAGAGAATCCTTAACGCGTCGTCCCGGACTCGGCAACCGGCGTACCCGTCCGGCCCTATGAGGGCTGTCCCGCTTGTCTGCGCGTGACGGGATACCCATGTTGACCGTGCAAGCTTGGCCCGATTCGGAGGCACTATGACTGAGCATCACCCCCATCCCCATCCGGCCCCCACCAGCTTCAGCGACGAGCCGCACGCCTATAATCCCGTAACCCAGCCTCAGCTGTTTCAGGCGGTGATCCGCAAACGCTCGGTGGCCTTTATCGTCGACGCCATCATCATCTTGGCGTTAACCGCCATCGCCTGGGTCGCCGTGGCGATACTGGGCATCGTCACACTGGGCCTGGCCTGGCTCCTGTTCGGCTTGGTGTTCCCGGCGGTCGGCCTCGGCTACAACGCCATCACCATCGGCGGCCCGAACTCGGCCACGATCGGCCAGCGCATGATGGGGCTTTCCGTGCATATGTGGAACGGCGGCAAGGTGACCCCGCTCATCGCGGCATTCCACGCGCTCCTGTTCTGGTTCTCGCTGGTGATTTTCTGCCCCATTCTGCTGTGGGCGTTCTTCGACCAGCGCAAGCGCTGCCTGCACGACATTCTCGCGGGCGTTGTGGTGATCAACCGGCCCTAGCTTGGAGGAGTTCCAAATTTTAGTGGCTTTGTGACAAGGCTTGCGGATTGCGCGCCCGGCCTCCAATCCACTAAGCTTGCCCCGGATTGACTTGGATTCGCTTCAGGTCGGTGGCCGTGACAGAGCATAAGAGCAACTTTCCCGAGTTCTATATCACCGCGCCGCAGCCCTGCCCCTATCTTCCCGGCCGGCTCGAGCGGAAGCTGTTCACGCACCTCACGCGCGACAAGCCGGGTTTCCTCATCGACAACCTGCTGAAGGGCGGGTTCCGGCGCAGCCAGAACATCGCCTACATGCCCTATTGCGATGCGTGCTCTGCCTGCGTGCCCGTGCGCATCCTGGTGGATGAGTTCGCGCCGCGCCGCTCCCTGAAACGTATCGCGCGCGCCAATCTCGATCTTGTGGCGACCCGCATGCCGCCGGCGCCGAGCTCCGAGCAATATGCGCTGTTCCGCACCTATATCGAGGCGCGCCACGCCGACGGCGGCATGGCGGAGATGAGCGTGCTCGACTATTCGCTGATGGTCGAGGACAGCGTGGTGGAAACCTTCGTTACCGAGTATCGGCTGAAGCCAGACGAGAGTGGCGACGCGCCGCTCATGGGGGTCGCGCTATGCGACCGTCTCAGCGACGGAATCTCCATGGTGTACAGTTTCTACGAGCCGGACCTGCCGGCGCGGAGCCTCGGCACTTACATGATCCTCGACCACGTCGACTATGCCCGGGCGCAAGGCTACCCCTTCGTCTATCTCGGCTACTGGATCGAGGGCTCCCGCAAGATGCGCTATAAGGACCGCTTCCAGCCGCAGGAACGGCTCACGTCGAAGGGCTGGGTGCGCGGATGAGGCTGCGGACCGTCTTCTATCACTGCCCATTGAAGCGTTTGCCGAACTTGCCTGACTTGGGGAAGCCACGCGGCGGCAGGCGTCCGGCCTGCGCGCGGGTACCCCACCAGTCGCGCAACTCTGCCGATGAAAGCGTGAAGGTGCGGTCCGCCGCGTCGATGTAAGTGAGGCCGTCCTTCTTCAGGAAGGTCTTGGCGTCGGCGAGACCGCCGTCCTTGTAGCGCTGGAGGCGCACTCCCTTGCCACGCGGCATCTCGGGCAGTTCCTTCAGTGCGAACAAAAGCAACTTGCGGTTCTCGCCGATCACCGCGACGCTGTCGCCGTCGACCGGCGCGGCAACCGCCGCCTCATCGCCCGCTTTCACGTTCAAGATCTGCTTGCCCTTGCGGGTCATGGCCACGACCTCGTCCTCGGGCACGATGAAGCCGTGGCCGCTCAACGAGGCGACGAGTAGCTTGCGGCCGGGTTCGTAGACGAACAGCTCGACGCTATCGGCGGCGTCCTCGATGTCGACCATGAGGCGGAACGGCTCGCCATGGCCCCTGCCGCCCGGCAGCTTGTCGGCGCCCAGCGAATAGAAGCGCCCGTTGGTGGCAAACAGGAGCAGCGTGTCCGTCGTCTGAGCGTGCACCAGACTCTTCAGCCGGTCACCCTCCTTGAAGGTGAGGCTCGGGGCTTCGGTGTTGTGGCCCTTGATGGAGCGGATCCAGCCTTTCTCCGACAGCACGACGGTGACCGGTTCCTTCTCGATCATGGCTTCGGCAAGCTCGATCTCGACCCCTTCCGGCGCATCGGCGAAGATCGTGCGCCTCTTGCCAAGCTCGGTCTTCTGGCCGAACTCGGCCTTCAGCGCCTTGATCTCGTCCGCGATGCGGGTCCATTGCTTGTCCCTGGAGGCGAGCAGCGATTTCAGCTCCTTGCGTTCCTTGGTGAGCGCGTCGTGCTCGCGCTTGATCTCCATCTCCTCGAGCTTGCGCAGAGCACGCAAGCGCATGTTGAGGATGGCTTCGGCTTGCACGTCGGTGAGCCTGAAGGCCTTCATCAGGGCAGGCTTGGGCTCGTCCTTCTCGCGGATAATCTTGATGACCTTGTCGACGTTCAAATAGACGATGAGATAGCCGGCGAGCACTTCGAGCCGGTGGTCGATCTTGGCGAGGCGGAATTTGGAGCGGCGGACGAGCACCACCAGGCGGTGGTCGAGCCACTCCTGCAACACTTGGCGAAGCCCAAGCACGTTGGGGATTTGACCGCAGCTCAGCACGTTCATGTTGAGCGGCACCCGCGTCTCGAGCTCGGTCAACTTGAACAGCGACTCCATGAGGAGCGTGGGATCGACGCTGCGGCTCTTCGGCTCCAGCACCAGCCGCACGTCCTCCGCCGATTCGTCCCGGACGTCGGCAAGGAGCGGTAGCTTCTTCTGTTGGAGTAACTCGGCGATGCGCGCGACGAGCCGCGCCTTTGGCACCTGATACGGGATCTCGGTGACCACGATCTGGTAGGTGCCGCGGCCGGTGTCCTCCTGCTCCCACTTCGCGCGCAGCCGAAAGCTGCCACGGCCCGTCTTGTAGGCATCAACGATACTCTCGCGCGGCTCAACGATAACGCCGCCGGTCGGCAGGTCCGGACCGGGCACGAAATCGACCAGCTTGTCGGCGGTGGCCTTGGGGAACTTGATGAGGTGGAGCGCCGCGTCGCACAGCTCGCCGGCATTGTGCGGCGGGATGTTGGTGGCCATGCCAACGGCGATGCCCGAGGCGCCGTTGGCAAGGAGGTTCGGGAAATTGGCCGGCAGGACTGAGGGCTCCTGCTCGCGGCCGTCGTAGTTGGCGCGGAAGTCGACTGTGTCCTCGTCGATGCCTTCCAGAAGCCGCGCGGCAACCTCCGTGAGCCGCGCCTCGGTATAGCGCTCGGCGGCAGGGTTATCGCCGTCGATATTGCCGAAATTGCCCTGGCCCTCGACGAGGGGGTAGCGGACGGAGAAGTCCTGGGCGAGGCGCGCCAGGGCGTCGTAGATCGCCTGGTTCCCATGGGGGTGGAAGTTGCCCATGGTATCGCCAACGATCTTGGCGCATTTGCGGAACTCGCCTTGGGGGCCGAGCCGCAATTGCTGCATGGCGTAGAGAAGGCGCCGGTGCACCGGCTTGAGGCCATCGCGCACGTCGGGCAGCGCCCGGTGCATGATGGTGGAGAGCGCGTAGGCGAGATAGCGCTGCTCGAGCGCCTCTTTCAGATCGACCGGCTCGATTGGCCCCGAATCAGGCGGGGATGCGCGTTTTCCCATGCCTCGCGCTTAGCGCATCGCCATGGCGCGCTCAAGGCGTCTCGCTCCGCTCGGGGTTGCGGTCCGGAAGCGGCGGGAGCGCGTCTGCCGGCCCGCGGAAGCAGGACGTGTCGAGGAACATTTGAATCGACACGTAGTACCACTGATTGCCGTGCTTCCATCCCGCGACGCCGACGCCGATTTCCGTGGAGGCCGAGCGCAGTGCACGCTCGTGCCCGGGCGAGCGCTTCCAGAAGCGCATGGCCTTGGCCATGGCCGACTCGACGGAGGCGCGGGCCGGACGCGTCCAGGACTGATGCCAGTTCTCGCCGCGAAACTTGCAGAACTTGATACCGCCCGCGCGTAGCCGCTGCGCCGGGCTTCGCCCGTCCGCTCCGTGGCCTTGCTTGAGCGTGCGGGCAAGATAGGTGGCGTAGGCCTGCGCCACCTGGCTCGCGCCGGCGCTTTCATCCAAGGGCGCAAGTCCCCTGGCTTGCCGGTAGGCATTGGTCTCGCTGACGATTGTCGCTCTCGCGCCCGGAGCGACGAACTGTTGCGCCTTCACCGGCACGACTTCGGACATTACCCCGGCCACCAAGAGCCCAAGCGCGAGCGGCAATGGCGCGACAGATCGTCTGCCCTCCCCGCGCATGAACATGCGCCGCCTCCACGCGTCACGATTGGCGTCCGAAGGGAAATCTTACCTCATCATGCGTGCCGGCTTAAGCCGACGCGTCGCGGCAACGGCGATTGCCGCTGCTCAAGAGGACGTCTCGAGGCCAGTCAGTTCGGCAAAGCGTGTGATGCTCGTGCTCCACCCTTGCGGGGAATCGAGCGCCGCGCGCAATGCGGCTGCCGTCTCGCCGAAGCGCTCGAGGTGCCGATGCTCCAGCTCGACTCTGGTCGTATCGTCGCCTTCAGGGATAAAACGCACCTCGACCTCGCTGACCGCGTTCGGGTCGAACTGAAAATTGCCATTGATTTGCCAGCCGAGGACCATCCGATTGGGCGGGTCCCAGGCCAGCACCTCACCCCACAAACATTCCGATCTATCCTCGCCGCGCTCGAACCAGCGGCCGCCGACGCGCGGCTCGATGATCACCTCTTTCTGCGGGGAGCCGGAGGCGAGGATGGAATGCTCCTTTTGCCACCACCGGCAGGCAGCGAAGACCTCGAACGCCCGCTCCTGTCCCGCCTTGACCGTGACAGTCTTCCGCACCGATGCGACCTCGATGCTGCGCTGCATGGCTACTCCTCCTTCTTGCTCTCTTCCCGCGTGGGGCCGTCTGACTCAAGTTCGGCTTGAAAGGCCGCAAGACCGGACGTCCAAAGCTCGTCGAGCCAGCGCCGCAGCGCGCCGAGGCCCGCCGGGTCGATCTCGTAAATGTGCCTGGTCCCGTCGCGCCGCTCGCGCACAAGTCTCGCCTCACGCAGCACCTTCAGATGCTGCGAGACGGCCGGCCGGCTGACCGGCAAGGCATCTGCGAGGCGTCCGACCGACCTTGGGCCGCACTTGAGCTGCTCGAACACCTGACGCCGCGTGGGATCGGCCAAAGCCGTAAGCGCTTGTGCGTAAGTCATGCCTTACCGTAAGCTAATGCTTACTGAATTGCAAGCCCGGATGGGGAGGCCTCGGGGGGACGCCTGGCGAGAAGATCGAGGAGGCGGGCGCGGGCTTTTGGCAGGGTGAGGCCATGCGGCTCAAGCACGTCGCGCTCGAGGAAGTGTCCGGTGAGCACGAAGCCGGCGGCGATGTCGGCGTTCCCGACAGGCGCTGTATCATCGAGCAGAAACGCCGGCAGCTTGAGCAGCTTGTCGCAATAGGGCTGGCCCGCGTCGCGCGAGACCGCCCTTCCCGAGCGCGGCGATACGTAGGTGAGCTCGTGGTCGGCTCCGGTCACCGCGCATGTGGAGAGATCAAGGCCGAAGCCGAGCTCCTGCAATAGCTGGAACTCCCAGCGCACGAGGAGCACCGGCCAAATGCGCCGGTCATCGAGCGCGCGCAGGACATGCAACGTCTCGGCGTAAAGCTCGGGATGCGGGTCGCGCTCAGGCAGAAGCTTGGCAAGGCCGGCCAAGGTGCCGATGGCGGCAAGCGCCGCCGCATCGTCGAGCGCGCGGGCGGCATGGGCCTCCATCAGCTCCACATTGAAGCCGCCAAGATGGTCGGAGAGACGCGCGCGCCAGGTGACGCGCACGAGATTGCCGGGCTGAAGGACGGGGCGAATGCGGCGCGAGCGGCCGCCGCGCACGAGCCCGAGATGCCGCCCGTGCGACAACGTCAACAGCTCGGCGACCACATTCGCTTCGCCGAGCGGCTTGCCGCCCAGGAAGATGCCATCGTCCACCCAGTCCATCGGCTAACCTATGGCGCAGCCATGCGCCACTCAAGCGGCCCGATGGTTGCCCTAGCCACCACTCGATGTGCCAGAGGAACCCGGTGTGGTCGTCGAACCTGAGCCCGGCAACGGCGTTGGGCCAATGTCTGGCGCATCAGGCGTGCCGGGCGTCACGCCGAAACTTGGATAGGGCGCATAGCCAAGTCCTGGACCCGCAGAAGGATTGGTCTCTTGCAGCGATTGTGGCGAACCTTCGATGAGGCCCGGATTCGTCCTTATCGGGGGCGCGCCCGTTGACCCGGTGCCCGTCGTCGACTGTGCATTGCTGACCGTCGTCGCCAATACCACGGAGATGCCGATCAGCGCGGCTAAAGCGAATTTCATGGGCTGACCTCCGTGAAGTGATCGATCTGGGCCAACCGACTGTCGAAAGAATGGTTCCCGACGGAAAGTCGCAATCAGCGATTCTTCGGATAGTCCAGGCCCATCTCGCGGAAGCGCTCGGGGTCCTCTCCCCAGCGCTCGCGCACCTTGACGAACAGAAAGAGGTGGACGGGGACCCCCGCGATCGCGGCGATCTCAGCGCGGGCGGCCTGGCCGATTTCCTTGATCATGGCGCCCTTGGCGCCGAGCACGATGCGGCGCTGGCTCTCGCGCTCGACATAGATGGTCTGCTCGATGCGGACGCTGCCGTCCTTAAGCTCCTTCCAGTCGGTGGTTTCCACGGTCAGCGCGTAAGGCAGCTCCTCGTGCAGTCGCAAGAACAGCTTCTCGCGGGTGATCTCGGCGGCGGTTTGGCGCAGCGAGGCGTCGGTGAGCTGGTCTTCGGGGAACAGCCATGGCCCTGGAGGCACCGCTTCGGCGAGATACGCCTTGAGGTCGGCGACACCGTCGCCAGTCAGGGCCGAGACCATGAACACGCGGTCGAAGGCTCGATGCGCGGACAACTCCGACGCAAGCCGCAGTAGGTCGGGCTTTGCTACGAGATCGATCTTGTTAAGGAGCGCGATGGCCGGCCGCTTGACCTCGGGCAGATGCTCAAGGAGCGGTGCGAGCTTGTCATCCAGACCGCGTTTGGCGTCGACCACGAGGGCCACGATGTCGGCGTCGGCAGCGCGGTCCCAAGCGGCGTGCGCCATGGCGCGATCGAGCTTGCGCTTGGGCTGAAAGATGCCGGGCGTGTCGACGAGGATTACTTGTGAGGCGCCGATCAGCGCGATGCCGCGCACCGGCCCCCGCGTGGTCTGCGCCTTGTGGGTGACGATGGACACCTTGGCGCCGACGAGCGCGTTGGTGAGCGTCGACTTGCCGCTATTCGGCGCGCCGATCAAGGCGACGAAGCCGCAGCGCGTCTCCTCTCCACCCGGGGTCGCGGTGTCAGCCATCTGCGGGCGGGCGCCAGACGCCCTCGCGTAGCAGCATGGCGAGCGCTGCCGCCTGTTCGGCTTGGCGCTTATTCGCCCCCTGCCCTCGCTCCGGGGCCACCCCCTCCACCTGCACTTCGGCGGTGAAGCGCGGCGCGTGGTCGGGTCCCTCTCGGGCGATCTCGATATAGCGCGGCAGCGGCAGCGCTTTGCCTTGCGCCCATTCCTGTAATACCGACTTCGCGTCGGGCGCGGCGAGGTCGAGGTCGGCGAGATTGGGCTCCCAATCGCGATGCACCAGAGCGCGCGCCGCGGGG
Source organism: Methyloceanibacter sp. (assembly GCF_050726195.1). GTDB lineage: Bacteria > Pseudomonadota > Alphaproteobacteria > Rhizobiales > Methyloligellaceae > Methyloceanibacter. The sequence continues at coordinate 38,584 of NZ_JBOHJC010000001.1, forward strand.
TAGCCGCCATCGGCGAATACCGCGCCGAGCACGGCCTCGCAGGCGTTGGCGAGGATCGTCTTCTTGTGGCGGCCGCCCGAGCCGGCCTCGCCGCCGCTCATCAGGATAAAATCGCCGAGCGCCCAATCCTGCGCCACTTGGGCGCAGGTCTCGGCGCGCACCAGGTGATTGAACCAGCGGGCGAGTTCGCCCTCATGCGCCATGGGGAAGCGATCCGCCAGCAGCTCAGCCACGGCGAGCCCCAGCACGCGGTCGCCCACGAATTCGAGCCGCTCGTTGTCCTCGTTCGGTTTGGCGCTTGCCCGCGCGCTCGAATGGGTCAGAGCGAGCTTGAGTAGGGCGGGATCGGCGAAGTCGTGCCCGAGCCGGGCGCAAAGCCGGGCGAGATCCGTAGTCCGCCGCTTAGGCAAGGCCTTAATAAACCACCTGGAAGATGCGGTCCCAGCGGACTTCCGTGGGCCAGCGCCAGAATTCCCAGAACCTCGAATCTTCGTCGATCGAGAAGAAGATCACCTGTGCCTTCCCGACGAGATTCTCGAACGGTACGAATCCCACTTCCGACAAGAAACGGCTGTCCGTCGAGTTGTCGCGGTTGTCGCCCATCATGAAAAATTGCCCTTCGGGCACGTTGTAGACCTCAGTGTTGTCGCCGAAGCCGTCCTTGACGAGATCGAGCACGGGATAGCTCACGCCGTTCGGCAGGGTCTCCTGGTAGCGCGCCATGCGCCGCTCGCGGCCCGAGGAGTCCGTCACGACGTAATCGTCGATCTTCACCTTGTCGACGGCGTCGCCGTTGATGTGCAGGACGCCGTGGATCATCTGGATCTCGTCGCCCGGGAGCCCGATGACGCGCTTGATGTAGTCGGTCTCGTTGTCGCGCGGCAGCTTGAACACGACCACGTCGCCGCGCTCGGGATCGCTGGCCCAGATGCGGCCGGGGAACAGATTGAGGCCGAACGGAAACGAGTAGCGGCTATAACCGTAGCTGTATTTCGAGACGAAGAGATAGTCTCCGATCAAGAGCGTCGGGATCATGGAGCCGGAGGGGATATTGAACGGCTGGAACAGGAAAACACGCACGATCAGCGCCAGGATCAGCGCATGAATAATGACGCGGACCGTGTCCCTGGTACTGCTTTTCGCTTCCATCTTTTCGGCGTCCACGCTCATGCGGAAGCTCTCCTTGGGTTCTTGCTCGGGCCGCTCCCCCGCCCTCACGACTTGCGACAGGCGCCCCTATAGCTCCTCCCCGGGCAACAGGCAAAGCCTCAATCCCGGCCGGGCAGCTTCATGGCGGAGATGATGACGATCGCCTGGGCGGTCGGGAAATCGTCGGTGATGGTGAGGTCGATGCGTACGTCAAGTCCTTGGGGTGTTAGGCGTTCGAGCGCGCGCAAGGCGCCCCCGGTCAGTTCAAGCGTAGGCCGGCCGGAAGGCAGATTGACGACGCCCATGTCGCGCCAGAACACGCCGTGGCGAAAGCCGGTGCCGAGCGCCTTGGCGCACGCCTCCTTGGCGGCGAAGCGTTTGGCGTAGGAGGCGGCCCGCGCCGCCCTGCCATCCGACTTCTGGCGCTCGATGTCGGTGAACACGCGCAACAAGAACCGTTCGCCGTACCGCTCGATGGTGCGTTCCACGCGACGGATGTCGATGATGTCGTTGCCGAGGCCGATGATCATCACGCGAGTCCAGCCCTGGCACTAGCGCGCTGGCGCAGAGTCTCCCGTCCCTTATCCATTGCGGTGCGCATCTGCCGCACACTTTCGTCGAGGCCTACGAACACCGCCTCGCCAACAAGAAAGTGCCCGATATTGAGCTCAACGATTTCAGGCAAGGCGGAGATCGTCTCCGCGGTCGCATAGTTGAGGCCGTGGCCGGCGTGCACTTCGAGACCCAGACCGCGCGCGAGCCGCGCACCGTCCTTTATGGCGCGCCACTGCGCCTCGGCGTCGTCGCTGCGCCCTTCGGCCAGCGCAGCGCACCACGGGCCGACATGAATTTCGATGGCCGGGGCGCGCAGGCGCGACGCCGCCTCGATCTTGCGCCGCTCCGGAGCGATGAACAACGACACATGAATGCCGGCATCGACCAGCTTGGCAACCACAGGCACCAGAGTGTCGAATTGGCCGACGACGTCGAGGCCGCCTTCGGTGGTGCGCTCGGTGCGTTTCTCCGGCACCACGCAGGCGGCATGGGGCGCGGTCTTGAGCGCAATGGCGAGCATCTCCGGAGTCGCCGCCATCTCCAGATTGAGCGGACAGTCGAGTTCGGCGATCAGGCGCGCGATGTCTTCGTCGGTGATGTGGCGCCGGTCTTCGCGCAGGTGCGCCGTGATATTGTCGGCGCCAGCTTCGACCGCAAGCCGCGCGGCGCGCAAAGGATCGGGATGCGGCCCGCCGCGTGCGTTGCGCAGGGTGGCGACATGGTCGATGTTGATCCCGAGCCTGATGGGAGGAACGGTCATCGGGCTTCAGCCGCCTCTCGGGATCTGAGCTCGCGGCGACGGTGCTGATAGGCATCCACCATGGGCTTCACCACGACATAGCTCAGGGCGGCAAGGCCAATGCCGATGGGAACGGCGCCGAGCGACATGGGTTTCAGGATCGGCCAAAGCTGTTCGACGGATGTCTGGAAGATGCCGCCGGAAAGGTCGATGCGCGCCTTATCCGAACCGCCGCCCAGCATCAGGTGACCGACCTCATAGGTTCCGTACCAGAACAACGGATAGGTCAACGGGTTGCCGACGAACGTGCCGAGAACGGCCGCGACGATGCTGCCGCCGATGATCCAGGCGACCAGCGCCGCCATGATCATGTGCGTGCCGAGAAACGGGGTCGTGGCAGAGAACACGCCGGCGGCGAAGCCAAGTGCGACGGCATGGGGCGTGGCGCTCAAGCGGCGCACGCGGTGCACGATGTAACGAGTCGAGCGGCTCCAGCTGCGGCGGGGCCACAGATGCACCCTGAGCCGCTCCAGAAAGCTCTCCGCCTCTCGGCGCCTGAACAGCATCGTCACCTCGTTCTAAGGACTGGTGATCGTCGCTCGACGATGATGGGCCCTTGGTGACGGAGCCCTAGCATATTTGGGCAAAGTTCCTCCATATGCCAGGGGGGCTAGCCTTCCGCTCGGGCCGCGCTGCTCACGACGTCCTTGGCCCTCAGGCCCGCGAGGATCTCGTTCAGGTGCTGCAAGTCCCAGACTTCGAGATCGATCAGCATCTCGGTGTAGTCGGCGACCCGGTTGGTCATCTTGATGTTCTCGATGTTGCCGTCCGCCTCTCCGATTACGGCCGCGACCTGGGCGAGGCTCCCTGGTTCGTTCATCAACGTCACGCCGATCTTGGCGGTGAAGCGCTGGGGATTGTCTTCGTCGATGTCCCAGGTCACGTCGATCCAGCGTTCGGGCTCGTCGTCGAATGCCTTCAACGCATCGGCGTGGATGGGGTAGATGGTGATGCCCTGCCCCGGCGTGAGAATGCCGACGATGCGGTCGCCCGGCACGGCGCCGCCCTCGGCAAAGTTCACCGGAAGATCCCCGCGCAGTCCGCGGATGGGAATGCCGGGGGAACCTTCCGCGCGCTCGCGGCCGCTCGACCCCGGCCAGCGAAATTTCAGCCCCATCACTTTGCCAAGCCCGAACCAGCCCTCCTCGGTGCGCTTAACCTCGCGCCGCCGCTTGGGCGCCTCGGAGGACGTCTCGTCGGGGAACACGGCACGCACCACATCGGCCGAGGCGAGTTCGCCGCGCCCCACCGCCGCCATGACGTCCTCGACGGTCTTCTGCGACAGCCGGCCGAGCGCTTGGCCGATGGCCTCTTCGTTGAAGGACTTGCTGCGCCGCTGGAACGCGCGGTCGAGGATCTCGCGGCCGAGCTTGCCGTACTGGGCGCGGACCGCGTCGCGCGTCGCGCGCCTGATGGCGGAGCGGGCCTTGCCGGTGACGGCAAGACTTTGCCAAGCAGCCGGCGGAAGCTGCGCCTTGGAGCAGATGATCTCCACCTCGTCGCCGTTCCTGAGCTGGGACACGAGCGGCATCGGCCGGCCGTTAATCTTGGCACCGACGCAAGTGTTGCCGACGTCGGTGTGTACGGCATAGGCAAAGTCGATGCAGTTCGCCCCGCGCGGCAGCGCGATCAATCGCCCCTTGGGCGTGAAGCAGAACACCTGGTCCTGGAACAGCTCGAGCTTGGTGTGTTCGAGGAACTCCTCGGGGTTGTCGCCGTCGAGCAGCATGCCGACGAGATGGCGCAGCCAGCGATAGGCATTCGAATCCTGCGACGGCACCTTGCTCTTGCCGTTGGCGCCGTTGAGATCCTTGTAGAGGCCGTGCGCCGCTACGCCGTATTGTGCGACCGAATGCATGAGCTCGGTGCGGATCTGCAGCTCGACCCGTTGATGCCGCGGACCGACAATAGTCGTGTGAATCGACTGGTAATCGTTCTGCTTCGGGTTGGAGATGTAGTCCTTGAAGCGGCCGGGCACCGCGTGCCACGTGGTGTGCACCACGGCGAGCGCGTGATAGCAGTCGGGCACCTCCGGCACGACGATGCGGAACCCGTAGATATCGGACAGCTGTTCGAGCGAGATCTGCTTCCGCTCCATCTTGCTCCAGATGGCGTAAGGCTTCTTCTCGCGGCCGGCGACGATGCCCTTGACCTTGGTCTCTTTGAGCTTGGTGGTAAGCGCGTTCTCGATCTCGTCGATCAGGCCCTGGTTGCGTTCGCGCAAGATCTTCAGGCGCTCGACTACGGCGGCATGGGCCTCCGGGTTGAGCCATCGGAAGGCATGGTCCTCCAACTCTTCGCGCAGCCATTGCATGCCCATGCGGCCGGCCAGCGGCGCATAGATCTCCATGGTCTCCTCGGCGATGATCCGGCGTTTCGCCGGCTTCATGTGCCCGAGCGTGCGCATGTTGTGCAGGCGGTCGGCGAGCTTGACGAGCAGCACGCGGATGTCGCTGGAGATGGCGAGCAGGAGCTTGCGGAAGTTCTCGGCCTGCTCGGCCTTCTTGGTGACGAGGTCGAGCTTCTTGATCTTGGTGAGACCGTCGACCAGGGTGCCGATCTCGGGGCCGAACAGGGTGTCGATCTCGCTCCGGGTGACCTCGGTGTCTTCGATGATGTCGTGGAGGAGCGCGGTGGCAATCGTCGCGTCGTCGAGGCGCATCTCGGCGAGGATCGCGGCGACCTCCAGAGGATGCGAGAAGTACGGCGCGCCCGACGCCCGCTTCTGATTGCCATGGGCCTTCATGGCATAGACGTAGGCGCGGTTCAGCATGGCCTCGTCGGCGGTTGGCTGATAGCTCAGCACGCGTTCGACCAGCTCGTATTGCCGAGTTGTCATGGCGCGCTCAGGATATCGTCATTCCGGCGAAAGCCGGAATCTAGAAACGAAGACTGAGCATTGTCGACTGGATACCGGCTTACCTGCCTGCGCCGAAGCGAAGCCCGTCGTGGGCCTGGCGGTTCCAGCCGAATCGCTTCGGCTTCGCGCAGGCAGGCGCCGGTATGACGGTTAGTGAGTCGTTTAGACTCAGCGTGCGCGCGGTCCTGCATTGGAGCCATCCGAAGGAGCCTGGGTCGCCATGCGGCGCAAGAGCTCCTCCTCGGTCATCTTGTCGATCATCGTATCGCTCGACTGATCGTCCTGGCCGAGAACCGGCATTCTCGTCTCCGTCGACAGCATCGGCACGGCTTCCGCCTCGGGCTCATCCACCTCGACATATTTCTGCATCGAGTGGATGAAATCTTCCTTGAGATCATCGGGAGCGATTTTCTTCTCGGCGATCTCGCGCAGGGCGACGACCGGGTTCTTGTCGTTGTCCCGCTGCACGGCGATCTGCGCCCCGGCGGAAATGGTGCGGGCGCGGTGGCTCGCAAGCAGCACGAGCTCGAAGCGGTTCGGAATCTTGTCGATGCAGTCCTCGACGGTTACGCGAGCCATCAGGTGATCCTTTTGAGAATTGGCCGGATTTAGCCCCTATTTATGCAGTTCGTAGGACGCTGGCAAGTCGAAGTGCGCCTAAAGCTTGCGCAGAACCTGGCCTTGCGCGGCCGTTGCGGCTTCCCGCCACAGCTCCCGGGTGCTCCGTTTCAGGACCGGGTGCCGCCAATCCGGGGCAATGTCGAGCAGCGGCCGGAGCACGAAAAGCCGCTCATGCATCCAGGGGTGGGGCAGAACGAGCGGCCTCGGACCAGCCCGCGCGAAGCGCGGATGCCTTCCTCGCCAATGCTTAACGAGCCCTTTGTGGTCCAGAATGTCGATGTCGAGGGTGCGCGGCCCCCAGGGGCTGCCGCCGCGCCGCCCGGCACGGCGCTCGATGCCTTTCAACGCTCTGAGCAGCGCCTCGGGCGACAGGGGCGTGTCGATCAGGGCGACCGCATTAATGTAGGACGGCTGGCTGGCGCGGCCGACCGCCGCAGTCTCATAGAGGCCGCTCACCGCTTCGATGGCGATGCCGGCGTGCGCGATCTCGCGCACAGCGCGCGCGATGGTGTCCGCGGGACTTCCCCACGGCCCGGGATAATTTGCGCCGAAACTTACCAGCGTCTTGCCGCATGTCGCCAATTGCCGAGCGCCCTTGTCATACCTATGTTGTGTGGAAAGCTCTAGTACGTGTTCGTTGTAACTCGACAGCATATTTTCAGTGTTAGGGACTCAAAATGAATTTCTATCCCACCGAGCGCATCGCTCTCTTCATCGATGGCGCCAACCTCTACGCGGCAGCCAAGTCTCTCGCCTTCGACATCGATTATAAGCGGCTGCTGGCACTGTTCCGCAGCAAGGGGCAACTGGTCAGGGCGCTCTATTACACGGCGCTCGCCGAGGATCAGGAGTACTCCTCGATCAGGCCGCTGATCGATTGGCTCGACTATAACGGTTACACCATGGTGACCAAGCCGACCAAAGAGTTCATCGACGCGGCCGGCCGGCGCAAAATCAAAGGCAACATGGACATCGAGCTTGCCGTCGACGCCATGGAGCTCGCCGACCATCTCGACCACATCGTTCTGTTCTCCGGCGACGGCGACTTCCGCTCGCTGGTCGAGGCGTTGCAGCACAAGGGCAAGCGCGTGAGCGTCGTCTCCACCCTTGCCACCAATCCGCCCATGGTCGCCGACGAGCTTCGCCGTCAGGCGGATCAATTCATCGACCTCGCAGATCTCCACGACGAGATCGGCCGCGACCCGGCGGAGCGGGCGCAGCGCGAGCAGCGGCGGCGTCCGGAACCGGGCCCGCTCGACGACTTCGAGCGCGAAGACCTGATCGAAACTTGATGCGCGCCGGCTAGCCTTGCACCGCGCGCGGCGCTAGGCATAGCGGTATGACGCTATCGCCGCCGCCGGAACCAGACCGCGACTGTCCGCTCTGTCCGCGCCTCGTGGCGTTTCGTCACGATAACCAGGCAACACATCCGGACTGGTTCAACGGGGCTGTCCCCTCTTTTGGCGACGCGAGCGCGCGGCTTCTCATTGTTGGGCTCGCGCCGGGCCTCAAGGGCGCCAACCGCACCGGGCGTCCGTTCCTCGGCGACTATGCAGGCGAGCTGCTTTACCGCACCTTGCTGAAGACCGGGCTCGCCCGAGGCCGTCACGATCCGACGTCGCCGGACGCTCTGGAGCTGGTGGACTGCATGATCACCAACGCGGTGCGCTGCGTACCGCCGCAGAACAAGCCGAAGCCCGACGAGATCGCGCGCTGCCGCGCCTTCCTCATCGGCCGCATGCGCGCCCTGCCCCAATTGGGGGTGTTGCTCGCCATCGGCCGCATCGCCCATGACAGTATTATGGACGCGCTGGGGATGCGGAAACGGGACGCTCCTTTTGCCCACGGCGCGCGTCACCCGCTGCCCGGCGGTCTCATCCTTTTCGACAGCTACCACTGCTCGCGGCAGAACACGAATACCGGTCGGCTCACGGAGTCGATGTTCGAGAAGGTCGTCAGCGAAGCCGCCGCGAGCCGCGAGGGCTGAGCACGTGCTCAGCGCCTTGCTGGCGCGAGACAAGTCGGGCATGCTTCTAGCTGGGTCTTTCACGCGTTAGGGTTTCCTCATGGCGGGACTGGAGATCTCACCGTCAAAGGTTGGCTATGTCATCGTCAAGGCGCGCGAGCTCGCGGCAAAGGTGGCCGCGTGGGACGATGGCGCCACCTCCGAGCATGACGCCGACTCGATCCTGGAGTCCTTTTCGGATGACGCGACCCACGCCGAACTGAAGGAGTTCATCCACGATCTCAACGAAGACGAGCAAGTGAGCCTGGTGGCTCTTGCTTGGGTCGGCCGCGGCTCCTTCGGGCCGGAGGAGCTCGACGAGGCGCTCGCCACGGCCCGCACCGAACGGACCGATCGGACCGAGGACTATCTCATCGGCATGCCGCTGCTGCCCGACTATCTGGAGGAGGCGCTCGACCGCCTCGGCTATTCGGTCGAGGACGCCGAGGACGACGCGCTGGGCGACTGATTTTCAGGCAAGCGCAGCGAGGACCTCGCTCGCATGTCCGGCCGGATCCGCAACAGGATAGATGACCCTCTCGATGCGGCCGTCCGCGACGACAAGGGTGAGTCGCTTCAGATAGATCTCGCCGCCGGTTGTGAAAGTGGGTAAAGCGAGCGCCGCCGAAAAGTGGCCTGCCGCGTCGCTGAGCAGCGGAAACGGCAGAGCTAGACGCAGGGCAAGCTCCCGCTGATAGTCGGTCGTCTGTCGGCTGAGGGCAAACAAATCGATCCTGCGCTGCGTGAAGCTAGTGGCCGCGTCGCGGAAACCTTCGAGCTCCGGGGTCGAACCATGCGCGCCAGGGATATCGTCCCAATCAGGTGGGTTGGCACGACCCGGACGCCCGGTCCAGGGATAGACGGCGATGACGGCGCGCCCGCGCAAGGTCGCAAGGCAGATATCGCGTCCGTCGGTTGTGGGCAGCACGACCGGCGGCAAGGCCCTCCCCGTACAAAGATGAACTGCGGCCCCGTCGGCGGCCGGCGGTGGAGAGCCGGTCACCGCCCTACCCCTTCTCGCGCATGAGCCGGCCCTTCTGGCGCTCCCAGTCGCGCTTCTTTTCCGTCTCGCGTTTGTCGTAATCCTTCTTGCCGCGGCCGAGGCCCAGTTCGACCTTGGCGATGCCGCGCGCGTTGAAATAAAGTCGGAGCGGCACGAGCGCCATGCCCTGCCGCTGGATGGCGCCAAGCAGCCGCGCCATCTCCCGCTTATGCAGCAAAAGCTTGCGGCGCCGCGTCGGCGCGTGGCCGTCGCGCGCTGCGCCTGAATATTCGGCGATGTGCGAATTGATTAGATAAAGCTCGCCGCCTTCGTTGGAGGCGTACGATTCCGCGATGGTCGCTTTGCCCGCACGCAACGACTTCACTTCGGATCCGGTCAAGACGATGCCCGCCTCAATCTTTTCCTCGATGTCGTAGTTGAAGCGGGCTTTGCGATTCTCGGCGACGAGCTTGCCGCTCTCGCGCTTCGGCGCCATGACAAGATCCTGCGCTTAGACCACGGTGAGACCGACGGCAACCAGCGCCTCATCGATCTTTTTGCGTGACGCCGCGCTGATGGGCGCAAGCGGCAGGCGCGTCTCGTCGGAGCACAGCCCGAGCTTGAAGGCAGCATACTTCACCGGGCCGGGATTGGATTCCACGAACAAGGCCTCGTGTAGCGGCATTAATCGATCCTGCAATTCGAGCGCTCGCTTGAAGTTGCCGGCAAGGCAGGCGAGCTGGAACTCGGAGCAAAGCGAGGGCGCCACATTGGCGGTGACCGAAATGCAGCCCTGGCCGCCATGGGCCATGAAGCCGAGCGCGGTCGCGTCCTCGCCCGAGAGCTGGACGAAGTCGTGGCCGAGCGCCGCGCGCTGCTGGCTGACCCGCGCCAGGTTGGCGGTCGCGTCCTTCACGCCGACGATGTTCTTAAGCTTGAACAGTCGGGCCATGGTGTCGACCGACATGTCGATGACGCTCCGTCCGGGAATATTGTAGATCAGAATCGGAATGTCGGCGGCGTCGTTGATGGCCTTGTAGTGGAGGTAGAGCCCTTCCTGAGTCGGCTTGTTGTAATAGGGCGTCACTACGAGGGCGCCGTCGGCGCCGGCAGCCTTGGCGTGACGCGTGAGCTCGATGGCCTCGGCCGTCGAGTTGGACCCCGTTCCGGCAATGACCGGCACGCGGCCCCCCGCCGCCTCGATGCACAGTTCGATGACGCGCCGGTGCTCGTCATGGCTAAGGGTGGGCGACTCCCCGGTCGTGCCGCACGGCACGAGCCCGTGAGTGCCCTGATCGATCTGCCACTCGACCAGCCTACGAAAGGCCGCCTCGTCGAGCTTCCCGTCCTTCAAAGGCGTGATAAGGGCCGTGATCGAGCCTTGAAACGGCGGCATGGGCACGGGGCGAAGCTCCTAAACGCAGGTCAGGACGGACCGGCTGTGGAAAAGTTCGGCGGACAATAGGGGCTCGACGTTGAGGCGGCAAGCCGATGACGGGGAGCGATGGCGTGTGCAGAACCGGCGGCCGTGTCCGGCAAAAAGACGTGAAGGACTCGACGTTTAGGCGAATTTTCTCAGGGTGTCTTGAGCTGAGCAGGACCTGCGGCAGTCATTTTTCCGCCGAATTCTTTCAGACATTGTTCAATTTGGGTACACTAGGGTGACTTTTATCGTCGCGGCTCCCCGGTCGGGGGACGTCCTGACCGCAAGACGCAGGTCGTAAACCGGTACCGATCGACGAACATGGAACGCATTCGCGCGCATTCTCTGACATTGCTGGTCTCGTTGGCCTGCCTTGCGCCTTGGGCTGCGGCGGCGGCGACGTCCGTGCCACTTCCTGACCGCAACCCGGAGCGCCCGCCGACGCCCGCCCAACAGGCGGCGGCTACGCCTGACGCGCAGCCCCTAACGCCGGACGCTGCGCCGAGCGCCAAGGAAGCCGCACCCAGCGCTACGGAGGCCGCACCATCACCCACCGCGCCGGAGCCCGTCCCCGCCGACAACGAAACGACCGTAGCGGCCATTCCCGAGCCGGAGCGCAATCCCGAGAAACCTGCTTCGCAAGCAGGGGCGCCCGTGGAAGAAGCTGCAGCGCCCACGCCGGTCAACGTGCCGCTCCCCGACGTCAATCCCAATCGCGGGCTACCGATGAGCCCGCCCGCGCCTCAACCGGCGCTCAACTACTCCGCGATCCTGAAGCCGTTACTGTCCTATGACCTCAGCGCGGCGGACGAGGCCAATCTCAAGATCGTCGCCCACGGCAAAGGCAATGTCGACGCAACGACCGCCAAGATTTCGGACACCGCGGCACGCGCTTTTGCGCTGTGGTACCGCTACAAGCACAACAAGAGCACGACGCTGAGTGCCGAGGCCGTTGAGCGGTTTCGGCTGACCCATCCTCATTGGCCGGGCCAGGATGATCTCCGCGAGAAGGCCGAAACATCTCTGTTTCTCACCGACGCCTCGCCCGAGCAGGTTAAGCTGTTCTTCGGTGCCTCGGACCCCCAGACCGGCGCCGGAAAGGCCGCGGTCGCCACCGTCTACCTGAAGGAGGGCAACGAGACGGGCGCCAAAGAGCTCGTCGTCTCCGCGTGGCGCGACCATATGCTCAATGAGGACGTTGAGAAGAAAATCCTCGACAAGTTCGGCAGCATGCTGACGGAGGAGCACCACCGGGCGCGCATCGATCGTTTTCTCTATCCGGACAAGGAGTCGCTCGCGGCAGACGCACTGCGCATCGCCAAACTGCTTCCCGCTGACGAGCAGAAAAAGGTCGCGGCCCGCGTCGCCGTGCTTAAGCGCGGCGGCAATGCCGGCAAGCTGCTGGACGCTCTGCCCGACGACGCCATCAAAGCCGACGTCGGGCTCCGCTTTAACAACATTCAATGGCTGCGGCGCACCAAGGACAAAGACCAGCGCCTCATCGCCTTCAAGCTGTTGCTGGATGCCCCGCAGGAGCCGAACGTCCTACTCGATCTCAACGAGTGGTGGGTCGAGCGGCGCATCAATGTTCGCGCCGCGCTCAGCGACGGTCATCCCCGCACGGCCTACGAGATCGCCGCAAAGCACGGCCTCGCTTCCGGCGATTCCTTCATCGAGGCGGAGTACTTGGCGGGCTGGATCGCGTTGCGCTTCCTCAACGAACCGCACACCGCGTTGCGCCACTTCCTCGCGCTCCGCAAGGCGGCTACCAGCTCCAAGAACATCGCGCTCGGCGAATATTGGCTCGGCCGCACGGCGCTCACCCTCGGCGACCGCGGTTCGGCCCTCATCCACTTCCATGGCGCCGCCAAGTACCCGCAATATTTCTACGGTCAGCTCGGCCGTCAGGCGCTTGATCCCAGGCCTGCCCGCCTAGAGGTGACCTCCACGCCAGTGCCGACGCAGGCCGATATCGACCGCTTCATGGCCCACGAAGGCGTGCGCGCCATCGGCATTGCCCGCGCCGCCAACATGGACTGGGTCACGCCGCAGTTCTTCTTCGCCATGGCCCGCACCTTGGATAGCGCGGCCGAGGTGGTGCTGCTCGCCGAGCTCGCCAAAGCCATGGACAAGTGGCAGATCGGCCTGCGCCTGGCGAAGATCGCCTTCAATCGAGACCTGCCTCTCGGCGACTATGCGCTCCCCGTAGGCGTTATGCCCGCGTTCAAGAGCCTGCTCGAGGAGCGGGTCGATCCGGCGCTCTGCCATGCCCTGTCCCGGCAAGAGAGCGAGTTCAATGCTTCAGCCAAGAGTCCCGTAGGCGCGAGCGGGTTAATGCAGCTGATGCCTGCCACGGCGAAGGGCGTCGCCCGCCGGTACAAGGTCACGTATTCTCAGGCGCAGCTCACCAACCCTACGTATAATCAGCAGCTCGGCGAGGCGTTCCTGAACGACCTGATCTCAAGCTACAGCGGCTCCTATTTCCTGGCGCTTGCCGCTTACAATGCCGGCCCCGGCCGGGTCAAAGAATGGATGGAGAAGCACGGCGATCCGCGCGACCCCGACGTCGATCCCGTAGACTGGATCGAGCGCATCCCGTTCACCGAGACACGCGAGTACGTCTTCAAGATCATGGAGACGCTTCAGCTCTACCGCTCTCGGCTTTCGGGCCCGGACCAGGCGCTCCACCTCGTTCAAGATCTCAATCGCGGCCGGAAAGTGCCGTCGTCGGAGACAGCATCCGTGGCCGTCATGCCTGCGACGAAAGCGCCCTGACGGAGCGCCCGCCTCCCCGTTTGACTTTTCAAGGCTTGCCCCCTCGTCAACTTTGCTGAACACTGCGGCCGCGCGCGACCCCGCGCGGCATTAATCCGAGCAAGCTCCCAAGGTTGCTTCACTGACGATGCCAGAGCTTGAAGGCAAGCCGTGGCGAGATATCTTCTATGGGTCGTTCGACGACCTTAGACTTCACGCTCGCCACTACCCAGCACCGGACGACCGCTTCCGGAGCGTAATCTGCTTGCCCGGCCTAACCCGCAACGCCCGCGATTTCCACACCCTCGCCACCTACCTCTCGACACATCCGGAGACGCCACGCAACGTCTACTGCCTGGACTATCGCGGGCGCGGGCGGTCCCAGCACGACAGCAATTGGCGCAACTACGTCCCCTATATCGAACTCCTCGACACGCTCGACTTCCTGACGGTGCAAGGCCTGCATCGGGTGGGAGTCGTTGGCACGTCGCGGGGCGGCATCATCGCCATGATGATGGCCGCGTTCAGGCCGACGGCGATGGGGGCCGTCGTCCTCAACGACATCGGCCCGGTGATCGAGACCCGCGGCCTCGCCCGTATCGTCGGCTATGTGGGGCGCATGCCGGTGCCGAAGACCTGGGCCGACGCGGTGATGATCATGCGGGAGATCAATGGCCGCGGATTCCCGGAGTTCAGCGACGCCCAATGGGACCAGATGGCGCGCGGCGTGTTCGAAGAGCGCAAGGGGCGCCTCGTACTCTCCTATGACCGGAAGCTTGGCCGCGCCATTGGGACGGTCGACTTGAGCCGCCCCCTGCCCGACATGTGGCCGCAGTTCGTCGCGCTCGGACAGGTACCCGCCTTCGTGCTCCGCGGCGCCAACTCAGACGTGCTGAGCGCCGAAACATTGGAGACAATGGTCGAGCGCCATCCGAACCTGCGGGCCATGACTGTGCCGGACCAGGGTCACGCCCCCATGCTCCAAGAGCAGGAGCCGGTCGAGGCGATCGGCGCGTTCTTCGCGGTCAACGATTAGGCCAAGCGGAGCGAGCCCTTATTGCGCATCGAGCAACTGCTTGAGCGGTGGGAGTTCGCCCTTAGGCCAGGTGCTGTTGGTATGCGCAAACTCCTTGATGCGCGGCAGGACCTGCGCCGCAAGATCGTGCGGGACGGCCGCCTCCTTCCACTTGATGCTCTCCGACGTGGAAAACAGCTCGGGTAGGTCGCGGCGCAGTTGATAGGAGACGGCAACGGCGGTGCCTTTGTCCGGCGCAACGCCCTCGATGGTCACGGCGAGGCCCGAGAGCGCGACCTTTCCAGATTCGAGCCGGCTCAAGGCCCGGAGTGCGGCGGTCACCGCTTCATCCCAATTCTTCGGTGCGCCGGATGCGACCTCGAGCCGGTCATCGAGGCCCGGACGCTCGAACAATTGGCGCGACAGCTCGCGCAACTGCTTGCGCGAGTCTTCGCTCGGCACGCTGCCCGAGAGGCTCAGCGCATTCACGCCGAGATTGGCAGTGAACACAAACGGGTCGGCGAGCGGGGGCCGCACGTCGACGCTCTTAACAACGAGGCCGGTGGGCAGCGGGCCAGCGAGCGCCTTTTTGAGCTCTATGTAGCTGTTCCCGCTGCGCGCTTCGCCGATCACCCGGAGATTGACATTGAGAAGTTGAACCGAGCCACGCTTAAGATGCGACAGCTGCTGCAGGCCGAAGCTCACTGCGCCGAGCCATTGCTCCTTTGGTGGTCCGCCTTCGACGATGTTAAGCCGGTCCTCCACCGCAAGGTCGGGAAAGTGAGCCTTCACCATGCCGAGCACCGTGCGCCGGTCTTCTTCTGACGGCACGTCGCCGCGTAAGCGAAGGCCGCCCTCGATCCGCGTCGCGGTCCAGACATAGGCGGAAGGTCGATCGTCGTTCTTCGCCGTGATCGGTGTGACGTGGCGAGCAGCCGCAGCCTCGCTCTGGAGGGTGGGGTCCGGGTAGAATCCGGCGCGCGCGCCAAATGCGGCGATCACTGCAAGAAGTGCGACGAGACACACGAGCAGCCACGGCCGGAACTCCAATATGGAGTTCACCACCCCGCTAGCACGGCGCCGCTTGGCTTGGTTGCCTTGTCCGTTCACACCCGTGGTAGCCCCGTCTTGTTGTCACAGCGTCGGCTAGAAGCATGCGCGACACGGTCGCGAAAAGCGCATTGCCCACTGGCCCTTTGGCTTAAGAAGCCTGGAAGGATTGGATCCCGCGCTCTGCGGGCGGTATCTCCCTTGATACTGAGCGTGAAGATGGAACTATAGGACATCGGAAGACACAGTTCCAGGTCACTCTTTATTGCCACAAGACAAATGCGGCAGGCCGCCGCAGCAGACCGCCGGCGTTTACCTTGCAGCCCAACAGGAGAACTGACGACTAGCGGACTATTGGAAGTGATGCGCCAAACCAATAATGCCGATGGCGATGAGATAAATCGCCACGACGTAATTCAGGATGCGCGGCATCAGTAAGATGAGAATTCCGGCGATTAGGGCGATGAGTGGATTGAGCAGGACTGGATCCATGGCTGGCAAAGGTTCCTCCCCGTAATAGGGCCCGCAGGCCCGATTCGTCGCACTGACGAGCGAAGCATAAGCGATCCGCCGGCGCTTGTCCTAGAGCGAAAACCTGGGCCATAAGTCAAACTAAGCCGCATTACTCACCTTCAAACCGGCGCCAGAAAACCTATATACCCGTCTTGCCCTTGCCGTTTTTCACGGCAAAGGGTAGCTGGCTCCGGCCGGGTTTGGGGACCTGGCCGGAAAATCCGAATGCCCAGGGGGGAAAGCAGCAGCAATGACTGTCGACGATCCAGCATTTTGGCTCGCCGTCCTGCAGATTATCTGGATTGACCTCCTGTTGTCGGGAGACAACGCGGTGGTCATCGCGCTTGCTTGCCGCAAACTCCCCCCGCGGCAGCGCGCCTGGGGCATCGCGCTGGGCACGCTCGTGGCCATCGGCCTCCGCGTCGTCTTTACCGGCGCGATCACCACGCTGATGACCATGCCTTATGTGAAGCTGATCGGCGGCCTGCTCCTGCTGTGGATCGCCATCAAGCTGCTGGGACCTGAGGATAACGGCGGCACGGACGAGATCGCACCAGTCAACAACCTCTGGCACGCGATCAAGATCATCGCCATCGCCGATGCGGTGATGAGCCTCGACAACGTGATCGCCATCGCCATGGCGGCCCGGGGCAGCTACGCTCTGCTGATGTTCGGCCTCGCCGTAAGCATTCCGCTGATCATGGCCGGCGCCGCCATCATTCTGTCCCTGCTCGAGCGCTTCCCCATCATCGTCTGGGCCGGTGCGGCGCTGCTCGGCTGGATCGCCGGCGAGATCATCGCCAAGGATCCGCTCATCGCCGGCAGCCTGGATCCGGCGATGGCGCATTCGGCGTGGATAATCGGCGCGACATTGGGCGCGCTATTCGTGCTCGGCGTCGGCCTGGCGCGCCGGCGATGGCGACGCGAGCCGGACAGGGCCTAGCGCGCAGCGCCCTTCCCTGGCTGTCCTTGCGCCTCCACTTGCGCATTGATCTGCGCGCCGAGCAGCACGATGTAGAACGACAGATAAAGCCAGAACAGGAGAATGATCACGGCGCCGAGGGAGCCATACATCCTGTCGTAATTGGCGAAGTTCGACACGTAATAGGAAAAGCCCACCGAGGCGAGCAGCCATACGAAGGTCGCGAACACCGAGCCTACGCTGATCCACTGCCACCTGGGGTTCTTGCGGCTCGGGCCGTAGTGATAGATCACGGCAATCAAGAACAGGGTCAGCAGCGCGAGGATCGGCCAACGCCCGATCTTGACGAGCCTCTCGTAGGCTTCAGGGTGCCCTGCGTCGGCGAACAGGATCGGCACGTAGACGATCGCGAATAGCATGACGACGCCGCCGAGAATGCCGATGATGGTGTAGCCGATCGCACTCAGGTAGAAGCGCAAGAGGCTGCGGCGCTCGGGCTCGCCATAGGCGATGTTGAGGGCGGAGAACATCGCTTGCGTGCCGAGATTGGCGCTCCACAGGGCGACAACGAGGCTAAGCACGAGCCCTCCCCCCAAGGTCTGGCCGGAGGCCTGGGCGATCCTGCGGATCTGATCGATGACGATGTCGTAGGCTTCTTTGGGCAGTACGTCGTCGAGCATGCCGAACTGCCGCTCCACCGTGGCGGGATCGGTCATAAGGCCGAACAACGAGATCGTCGCCGTCAGTGCCGGGAAGATGGCGAACAGCGCATAGAAGGCACAACCGGCTGAAACCACGGAAAGATTGTCGGTCGACGCCTTGCTCACCACGCTTTGTGCGATCTCCCACCATCCCTTAAGGGGAATGTGGTAGGCGGCCATGGCCACAGGCTCCGGCTTGCGATTCATGTCCTTATGAAGGATCGTGGGGCGCCCTGAACACAAGAGGAAATCGTCGGACCCTTAAGGCAGGCTTTCCGTGCGACAGGAGGGGTGGCCGAGTGGTTGAAGGCACCGGTCTTGAAAACCGGCAGACGCGCAAGCGTCTCGAGGGTTCGAATCCCTCCCCCTCCGCCATCCTCCGCCTCCGCTTACGCTACGGCGTGATTGGCCCAAACGAGGTATCCTAGCCGCCTCTCGTTCTGACAGGCCAATCACGGCGTAGCGTTAGAGAGGCGGATGCCACGCCGTAACGAAGTGAAGGCGGGCCATATGCATTATGTCGACATGCTTCAGAGCGTGCCTAACCCTGATCGCTATTATGTTGGTCTTGCGACGAATCTGAAGCGCCGATTCGAGGAGCACAATTCCTCAAAATCGACTCATACGAGCAAATACCTGCCTTGGAAGCTGGTTACATATGTCGCCTTCTCCGATGGCGTGAAAGCATGGAGATTCGAGCGCTATTTGAAGTCTGGTTCAGGAAGATCGTTCGCTAAGAAGCATTTCTAATCCGCCTCCGCCCTCCAAAGCTTTAGCGAAGGAGGGTCGCCGAACTCAAGCGAATGCATGCGGCAAAGAGATGCGCTTGGCCTCCTCGGCAGGCGCCTCGTCGGTCACGACGCTGAACGATACGAACTTATGCGGGCCGAACGAGGTGACGATGGCCACGTCGGTGGCGTCGCGTCCGTGGGCGATGAGGATGCGGCCGATGCGCGGGGTATTGTGCCGGGCGTCGAAGGTGTACCACCGCCCGTCGATATAGGCCTCGAACCAGGCGCTGAAATCCATCGGCATATCCTCCGGCGGAACGCCGATGTCGCCGAGATAGCCGGTACAGTAGCGCGCGGGCACGTTCATGCAGCGGCACAGCGTAATGGCGAGATGGGCGAAGTCGCGGCACACCCCGCGCCGCTCCTGCAAGGTTTCGAAGGCGGTTCTGGCCGGGTTCGCATGCTCGTAGCCGAACGCGATCTCGTCATGGACGAAGTCGCAAATGGCCTGGACCAGGCTGCCGCCCTTGGGAACCCCGCCGAATTTCGACCAGGCGAAATCCGACAGGCGGTCGGTCTCGCAGTAGCGGCTGCCGAGCAAGTACACCAGAGTCTCGACAGGCAGCCGGTCGAGCGGGTGATAACCGCCCGCCGGCGCCCTGGCTTCAGGCTATCCTCGATAAGAAAATCGGCGGAAATCGTCATGTGTCCCGGGGGTGCCTTGACCACATGGCAGATGTTGTCGAAGGCATCGCGGTAGACGGTGGTCGGCAGGTCGGGATGAAGCCGCATGCGGTCTGGCGTGACGAGGTCCGGGCGCCGCGATGGATGCACGCTCAAGCAAAGGATCATCGGCGTCGCTTGTGGACACTCATAGCCGATGGCGTAGCCTGCACGAATTTTCATCATCACCCTCCACGACCCGACTAAGAACTAGGCCGAAGAGCGATCCTGAAGGCTACTTGCGATCAGGTCAAAGCCCGCAAATTGGCTTTTTGGAACCGATCGACAGCACGCCCTCGTCGCCTTGCTCCACACCAAAGAGCAACGCCCGTGCCAATGTGACGATTGGATGGGTAGCAAGTGATTGGGACGCTGCGGCGCTAGACGTTGCCGGGCTTGCTGGCTGGCGTTCGCGTGGCGGGCTGGGGACCGCCGATGAACCAGGAGACGCGCTCGCCCGCCGGCGGGCGCTCCTCCTCTTCATGCCGTTCCGCGGCGCCGGGCGTGCGGCGCGGTGCGGGGCGCGCGCCGTTCATCACCTGGGCGACCGTCCAGATATGCGGCCGCTGAAGGTGGCCGGGGAGCACGGTGCGCGCATCGCCCTCGGCCTCGTAGAGCTGCGCCTGGGTTAGGTTGCGGACCTCGGCCAAGGTCGCGCCGCTGAGGTTGGCTCCGGCGAGGTTGGCGCCCGCGAGATCGGCGCGATCGAGTTGCGCATCGCTCAGGTCGGCGCCCGCGAGGTTGACCCCCTCGAGGCGAGCATCCCTGAGATCGGTATCGGCGAGGTCGGCGCCTTCGAGGCTCGCCCCGGTCAAGGTGGCGAACCGCAAGAAGGCGTGCCGTAGCCGGGCGAAAGCCAGATTGATGGGGCCGCCGTTGATGGGGCCGAGCTGACGGTCGCCGATGGTGAGAGAAATGCCGACGAGGTTCGGGATGACCGATGGGTGCTGCTCCCGCCATTCGTTCCATGGCCTGGGACCGCAGCGCAGCAGCTCGATATGTTCGGAGTCGGCAGACACAACGCACGCCTACAACACTGAACGCAACACGATGCTAAGCATAAAAACCTGTACACAAGGTAAGCGGCGACCGTAATGCAGGGCGGAACTCATCCACAAGAGATTTGCGCGCGCGTAATGGTGCGCTCCATCCGCACGCCGTGCGCCAGCCCGATCGCCTAAGAGTGTGATCGCAAGCCGCAAAAGAGCCGCCCAATGGGACGGCTCTCGCCAGACATTTCAGCTTGACTGTGGCTTACGCGACTCAGCCGCCAATGCGCGCCGTCCCGGAGCGGCCATCGTTGCGCACCCAGCGTACGGCCGCGCCCTGGCGAGTCAGCCGGTAGCAATACTGCTTGCCGTCCATCCAGCTCGTCCATTTCTGGCAGAGCTGATCGTCGGCCACCCACCATTTGCCGGAGTTCGAGGCGCCGTCGCCCTTCGAGAAGCTCGCCGCCACGGTTCCCATTTTGCCGCTCATGCGCCCATTGGAGGCATAGCGGATGGGAAGCTCGAATCCCGAGATGTTGAGGTAGACGGTCTTGCCGCTGATCGCCTTGCGCAGCTCATCGCCCGCAAGCGAGGCCGGCTCCGCACCAAAAGCCGCAGTCGCCGGTAGGGCGAGGCCCGCGGCCAAAAGGAGTGCTCCGATCTTCATCGCTTCCCCATTTTGTCTTGGAACTGACATCTCGGGCATGCCCCGCAATTCTGGTCAATTTGGGGCTAAGCAAAGGGAATTGCGTGTCAACGTTAAGGGACCCGGGAAGCGCCCGCTCAGCCTTTCCGGCCCGATTTCGCTTTGGCCCGCGCCTGGCGCCGATTCCGCGACGCGAGCACATTGATCACCTCGACGAGCGCCGAGAAGGCCATGGCGAAGTAGATGTAGCCGCGCGGGATATGGAAGTGGAAGGCGTCGGCGACCAACGCCGCGCCGATGAGTAGCAGGAAGGAGAGCGCCAGCATCTTGGTGGTCGGATGTCGTTCGATAAAGGCGGAGACGGGCCCCGAGGCGAAATACATGACGGCGATGGCGACCATCACCGCCGCGATCATGACCTCGATATGGTCGGCCATGCCGACCGCGGTGATGATCGAGTCCACGGAGAAGACCATGTCGATGATGGCGATCTGAATGATGGCCGAGGTCAGCGATTGCACGACCGGACCGCTACCGTGCTCGCCGTCCTCGCCTTCAATGCCGTCGTGGATCTCGCGGGTGCCCTTTACCAACAGGAACAGCCCCCCGGCGAGAAGGATCAGGTCGCGCCAGGAGAAGGCGTAATCGCCGACCGTAAAGATCGGCGTCGTCATGTGGATGAACCAGGCGATGAACGCCAGCATGATGATCCGGAAGATCAGGGCCAGCGACAGGCCGATGCGCCGCGCCATGAGCTGCTGATTGCGCGGCAGGCGCTGCACCATGACGGAGATGAAGACGACGTTGTCGATGCCGAGCACGATCTCCATCGCGCTCAAAGCGAGAAAGCTTGCCCAGGCGTGCGGATCGGTGAGGAGGTCGACGAAAGGCATTTGGTGTGGAGTGATGGCGGTGGGACGGTTCGGTCGGGAGCTAATAGCTCAGCAGGCCGCTTGGGTCCATCGCGACATGTGTCACAAAAGCCGACGCAACGACCGGCCGGCGCCGATGCCTGCAAAGTAGGCGGCGGTGGCCAGCAGCGCCACCTGGACCCACAGGGGCGATGGGAAGGGGTTGGCGACGGCGACCGCCGCCACCGCCGCCCAGACGAGTGTCACCAGCCCCGTGAGGAGGCGCAGACGCCTCACCCGGAAGGGGTGCACATAGAGGATCGGCACGAAGGTGAGGACCACGAAGCCCACCACGACGGCGAGCGCGACCGTCGGCTCCAGCCCAAGCACGAACAAGTAAAGCAACACGATGTTCCAGATGGCCGGGAAGCCGACGAAGAACCCCTCCTCCGTCTTGCTGTCCATGTCTGAGACGTGGAACAGGCCCGACAGGAGTATGGCGATGGCCGCGGGCAGCCGGGAAGCCTCGGGCAGAAGGTCTGACTCCGTGAGCACGAAGGCGGGGATTGCTACATAGGTGAGATAGTCGACGATGAGGTCGAGGCGCTCGCCACTGAAGCGCGGCAGGACGGCCTTGACGTCGAACAGGCGCGCCAGCGGCCCGTCGATGGTGTCGACGATGAGCGCGACGCCGAGCCACACGAACATCATCTGCCAGTCGGCCTGGTGGGCGGCACGCAGCGCGAGCAGCGCGAGGACGGCCCCGATCGCCGTCAGGACATGGACCGAGGCCGCGCGCAGGCGAAGGCCTCTCATGGGCGCGTACCCGCCGCAAAGTGCCGCTTAAAACCGGCGCTTGATCTTGCCCAATACGGTGACGTCGCTCTCGGCATCGAAGGTCGTCTGGCCCTGTTGCAGCTCCAATTGCGGCTGCTCCTGGCCATAGAGCAACTCGAGGCCGAAATCGAGCTTCGGCACGCTGTAGCCGAACACTTCCATCTGGTCGGGCTCCGGTGCCTCTATGGGCACCGCCGGGTTGCCAAGGGCCAGGGCTGGCGGCAAAGGGACGCTCTCTCCGGCAGGAGGCGCCCCGGGAACCTCCTGGAAAGCAGACGCGGGTGCGGCGGCGCCGGCGGTCAGCGCAAGGCTCAATGTCGCGATCAGGCTGCGTGACCTGCACATGGCTCGGTCTCGGCCCCCAGGTTGGTCTTGCCAGCGGGCTGATCAACCTCTCAGGTCTATGGTTAACGGCGTGTTAACCTGGAATCTTCGGCCCTTATCAATGCGTTGTCCGGCCATGTTGCATCGGCCCACAGGATGACCGGGGGCGACTCAGGAGCGAGGCCCCCTGTTATCGTCCGGTCATTCGCGGTCCCTAGGATTTCGCGTTTGGCCATCCAAAGAGGGGGATTTCCGCAAATGAAGAAGAATTACGCCTTAGGCGCGGCCGTGTCGGCGATGATGTTTGCCGCGGGCCCGAGCCTCGCCGAGTACATGAACCCAATCGACTTTCCGCAGAAGGGTGATCCGAACGACGTGCAGGTCGTGGTCGAGATTCCCGCCGGCACCTTCACCAAGTACGAGCTCGACGCCAAGACCGGCCTTATCTTCGTCGATCGGTTCCAGTCGATGCCGGTCGTGTATCCCACGAACTATGGATCGATCCCGAGCACGGTCGGACCCGACGGCGATCCGCTCGACGCGCTCGTGATCACACGCCAGCCGATCTATCCCGGCGCGCTGATCCGCGTCCGCCCCATCGGCATTCTGAAGATGATCGATGGCGGCGAGGTCGATGACAAGATCGTCGCCGTGCCGATCTCGAAGGTCGACCCGACCTACGACAACATCAAGACGGTCGACGATCTGCCGGAAATCGAACGGGCCCGCATCGAGCAGTTCTTCGCCGTGTACAAGAAGCTGCCGGACGGGCGGAAGGTCGTGGAGATGAACGGCTATGATGGTGTCAACGCTGCCGTCGACATGCTCACGTCCGGGCTCGAGAAGTTCAAGACGACCGACGTCTCCACCTCCGCGCAGTAAGACAACGCATTTCAGGCTAACGAAAGCTCATCGAGGCGGACCGCCTCGATGAGCTTCCTTTTTGCGCTCAGCCACCGCGCAGTGTCGCCTGGTCCCAAAAAGGGGCCGCCGCCCGGGAAGGTGGGCGGCGGCAGTCAGGCGAAAGGGGATAGTCTTAAATCCTCGTCTTGCTTTACCAGTCCACTTGGGCACGGACACCCACGCCGGTGATCTCGGCGCCGTCGTTGACACCGCCCTCGATCTCCGACTGGCTGACTTGCAGCTTGATCGCCGTGTAGTCGGTCGCCCACCAGTTGAGGCCAAGGAGCCAAGTCTTCTGCTCACCGCACTCGTTACAGTTGACCACGCCGAAATTGGCGATGGCTGCGGCCTTGTCGCTGAGATCGATCACGTCGTAACGGCCGGCGAGTTGCCAGGCGCCCCAGCCACCACTGCCGCCGTAGAACGGGTTCTTCGGCTTGATGCGTTCCCAGACGCCTTCGTCAGCCGCATAGGGACGCATCTCGCCGGTGATGAACCAGCCCGCTTCGACGTACCAGCCGTCATAGGTCGGGTCGATATTATCGGCGATGGACTTGGCACTATTCGCCTCAATTTGCGAATATTCGCCCACCGCATAGAGGGACTTCCACACCACAGCGCCTTCAAGGACGAACATGTCATCCGAATCGGCAAATTGCGGCGTATCGACGAAGCGGTCGGCGAGATGCAGATCCGCGCCGCGGGCGCGATACTGGAACAGCGCGTTCGGCCCCCCGACGCAAAGCGTAGCGCCGCAGTCCCGCAACGTGCCGGCATCGCGATGGCGCCAGCTGCCACCGAGGTGGACAACCGCCGTGTCGTTGTTGATCGGGGCCACAGTCCCGCGAATGGTAAAGGCCGTCTGGTCGGTGTCGAAGTTTTCCTGGCCCGGGATGCCGTTTTCCTCGATGGGCGTCGCGCCATAGTAGCCCGTCTGGAATGACCAGTGCTCGTTGCCCGCCCAGATGCCGGCGCCGATCTGGCGGTCGAGGAAGAACGCGTCGGTGAACGCCGCGCGCTCCAGGAAGGTGATGAAGCGCGAGCTGGTCAGTTGCTCCATGGAGTTGGCGGTCTTGAAGTTACCGACGATGATCTCCGACTTCTCCCAGTTCGCCCAATTGGCATAGGCGATGTAAGCGTCCTTGATGGCAGCGTCGCCGCCGGCAAAATCGATCTCGAACTTGTACTTCCAGTCGTAGAATACGACGCCTTCGACGCCGATACGGGCACGGCGGATCTCGACCGCCGAGATATCACCCTCGCCGGTAATGCTCTCGTCCTGGTCGATGCCGTTGTAGTCCGTCTGCAACCGGCCGCGGACCTTGAACTTGAACTTGCCGTCGGTGCTGGCCAGTTCCGGCGCGCCCTTCCATTTGACCTTGAGGTCGAGACCGCTGCCGCCACCGCCGCTAGAAGCCTGCTGAGCCGCCGCCGCGGCCGCCTTGGCCGCCGCGACCTCTTTCTGCAACTGCTGCATTTGGGCCTGCATGGCCTTCATCGCGGCCTCGAGTTGCTCAACGCTGGCCGCCTTGGCAGCGGTGCCGCCAAAGGAGAGAAGGCCTAGCGCGCTCACGCCGGCAAGCAAATACCGGCTCGTTTTCCGTAGTCCCCCGTTCATGACCCCTCTCCACTGTGTTTAGCGTTGCATCTTTTGTTAATCAGTTCAGGCAGTTAGGAGAATTCGCTGTTTCCCCGGTTCTCCCCGTTAGAGATCGTTCCACCGTGTCGCCACGGCTGGCCAATACCGTTCTATTTCCTGGCCAATGACGCGCTTGTGACAGTCGGACGACGGTGGGGATTTCGTGAGCCAGTGTTGCCCGTCGGCCACGGAGCGGCCCTGACCGAAGCGGGCGCGCCGGGACAGCCCACCAGCGTCCGTGCCCGGATTCTACGCCCTTGATGCGCGGTAAGAATTCCCGCCGAGGGAACTATCCCCTCAATCCTCTGAGCAGGGCTGAGACCCACGGGCCCCCGGTCACATGGCGAGGCCCTTGAAACCGGGCTAGGCTGCGGCCCCGACCATGGCCAGCACGCAAGCAACGAACGGCCCAAAGCCCGAGGAGATTCGTTCCGACGTCGCCGTCGTCGGCGCCGGCCCTGCCGGCATCGCCGCGGCGCTGGCGCTTGCCCATGTTGGCGCGCGCACCGCATTGATTGGCCCGGCTCCGTCGCAGAGCGACGACGCACACCGCGAGACGCGAACGGCGGCATTGCTCGCAAGCTCCGTCGATTTCCTCAAACGGCTCGAGGTGTGGGATGCCCTCGCGCCTCACGCCGCGCCCCTCAAGGCGATTCGCATCATTGATGCCTCGCGCAGCCTGTTGCGGTCTCCGGATGTCACGTTCGAAGCCGCCGAGCTCGGGCTCGAGGCGTTCGGCTACAACGTCGCCAACACCGTGCTGCTCGACGCGCTCTACGCCCGCGCGCGAGAGATTCTGCCCCTGGTGCTCGACACGAGCGCCAAGGAAATTGCCCTCGATGCGCACGAAGCGCGGCTCAAGCTCGGCGATGGCCAGCGGCTCACCGCACGCCTCGTGGCGGGAGCCGACGGGCGCAAGTCGGTCTGCCGTGAAGCTGCGGGAATCGAGACGAGCGAATGGCGCTACGATCAAGGCGCCATCGCCACAAGCTTCCGCCACACGCGGCACCATGACGGCGTCTCGACCGAGCTGCACAAGGAATCCGGCTCGGTTACGACGGTGCCGACGACGGACAAGCTCGCCTCGAGCCTGATTTGGGTCGGGCCACCGGCGGAGATCGCAGACCTCATGGCGGGCCACGCGGCGGGCTTCGCCGTCCGCCTCCAGGAGCGACTGGGAGAGAGTCTAGGCACTATCTCGGACGTGGGACCGCGCGCGGAGTTTCCCGTCGCCGGACTGACGGCGAAGCGGCTCGCCCATAACCGCACCGCCTTGGTCGGCGAGGCGGCGCACATTCTGCCGCCGATCGGTGCACAGGGGCTCAATCTCGGCCTGCGCGACGCCGCGGCGCTGGCCGACTGCGTGGCAGGGGCGCTGCGGCGCGGTCACGATCCCGGCGGCATGGCGGCGCTCTCGGCCTATGTCCGGGCGCGGCAGCTCGACGTGCTTTCGCGCACCATCGGCGTCGACTTGCTCAATCGCTCCTTGCTGACGAGCCTCATTCCGGTGCAGGCGGCGCGCGGCCTCTTCCTGCACGGGCTGAACGCGCTGCCTCCGTTGCGACGTATGATCATGCGCGCCGGGCTCGCGCCGCCGGCTGAATTGCCGAGCCTGATGCGGCCTCAGCCAGCCGGCCTGCGCGCTTGACGCTTCGAGCCGGTTTGGCCATGAGGTTGGGTTCCTAGGGCGCCCCCTCGCCACCCGAAAAAAGCCTGTAGAAGGAAGCCTCTGTGGCCAACAGCTTCAACCTGCCCTTTGCCCGCGATCTGCGCTACCGGCTCGAATATGCGGGCTTGCGCTTCCTCATCGGGCTGGTGCGGCTGTTCCCCGTCGACCTCGCCGGCAACGTCTCGGCCAAGATCTGGCGGCTGATCGCGCCACATAACCGGCGTCACAAGCGCGCGCTCGCCAATCTTCAGCGCGCCTTCCCGGAGAAGACGCCGGAGGAGCGCGAGCGTATCGCGCGCGCCGCCTGGGAAAATCTCGGGCGGGTTATGGTCGAGACCATGAATATCGACCGCATCCTGAAGGATCCCGGGCGGCTTCACGTCACCAACGGACACTGGATCGCCCGCTACAAGGATAAGATGGGCCCCGCGCTCATCGTCACCATGCATATGGGCAATTGGGAGCTCGGCATGTGGCCCGTGATGTTGGCGGGCGTAAACCCGGCCGGAGTCTACCGCCAGGTGAAGAATCCTTACGTCGACCGCTATTTGCGCGCGCAACGTGAAGCGCTTTATCCCGGCGGCCTATTCGGCCGCGGCCGCGCCGCCGGCCAGGACGAGACGCAGAAGACCGCGCGCCTGATCATGGACTATGTGCGCCAAGGCGGCCGGCTCGGCTTCATCTCCGACCTCTACGACGCCAACGGCATCGAGGTGCCGTTCTTCGGCCGTCCCGCCAAGAGCATGCCGATCGCCGCCATGATCGCGCGCCGCGTCGGCGCGCGCATCTGGATCGGCCGCTGCGTGCGCATCGGCAATCGTGCGTGCTTCGATGTCAATGTAAACGAGCTGCGGATTCCGCGCACCAACAACCAGGCGGAAGATATTCGGTCGATTACCGCCGCAATCCAGCGCTACTTCGAAGTGTGGATTCGCGAGACGCCCGAGCAGTTCATGTGGTCGAACCGCCGCTGGTCATAACGGAGGCGTTAACTGCGTTGACAGCCTCCCCGGGCCGCGCTCTTATCGTCACAAAGACTCGGGGATAGGGTGTCGGTGCAATGTCTACTGTCCGCAACGCTAGATTTCAGATCGGCCAGGTGGTGCGCCACCGGCTCTACCCGTTTCGCGGCGTCGTCTTCGACGTGGACCCGACGTTCTCCAACACCGAGGAATGGTATGCCTCCATTCCGCAGGACGTGCGGCCGCCGAAGGATCAGCCGTTCTACCACTTGCTCGCGGAGAACGCAGAGACCGAATATATTGCCTATGTCTCGGAACAGAATCTCGTGCCCGATCCTTCGGACGAGCCGCTGCGACATCCTCAAGTGCCGGAACTGTTCGAGGACTTGAGGGACGGTGTGTTCCGCTACCGCTTCCTGCAAGAGCACTGAAACGCGAAGGCCGCTGCGCCATGAGACAAGACCGCCCCGGTGCGGCCTTTTCGATGTCGCGTAGACGGCGTCAGACTATGGAGTCGCGGCGGCCGGCGGCTGCTTCTGCTGCGCGGTGGCGTTGGCCGGCGCTGGTGCCGGGGCGCCGCCTTGCGCTTGCGCGGGGGCGCCGCCTTGGGCTTGCGCTTCCCCTTGCTTGGCCTTGGCTGCGAGCTCGGCCTGGCGCTTGCGGAACATCTCCATCAGCTGCCGGCGCTGCTCTTCGTATTTGGCGTTGTCGACCGGCGCTCCGTCATAGGCCTTGCTGAAGCCGGAAAGCGGCACGGGGAAGCCCATGGTCTTCTGCTGGATGTTCATCGCGGCGACGATCATCTGCTTGCCGGCGCGCATCTTCTGATAGAGGTCGTCGGTCAGCTCCATCTGAACCTGGCAGCTGGTCGGGAAGCAGATCGAATATTGCAGCTGGATCGGCTGCTGCTCATCGATGCGGATCTGTACGCCGGCCGGAATCACCAGCGCATAGGCGGTCGGCACGCGGATGAGCAGTTGCTGCTTGTCCTCGCCTTCCGCCTTGCGCACGGCGGCGGCGATGAGAACCATGCCGGTGTTCGGCTCGAGCCCCTCATGGTTGATCAGGCAGATTTCCTTGTTGGCCGTCTGCTCGTTCTTCATGCAGAGCTTCACCCAGGCGTCGTCCGCAGCTTGGCCGGCGGGGCCAGCGCCGGGTGCCGCGGCGGCGGGAGCTGCGGCCGGTGCGGGCGCCTTCGGTGCTTGCGTGGACTTGGGGGCTTGTTGCGCCTGGGTCATTGGCGCGATCATGGCGACGGCAAGCGCGCTTACGCCTGCGCCAAGTATCCAACGACCCGCGCTGCGGCTCAGCGTGTTCCAACGATCCTTGGACCAGATCATCAATCGACCTTTCCTCTGTTTGCGGGCTGGCTCAGGCATGCCAGCAATACCCCGTGCCCGCTCCCTGATACCAGGGTCAATACCCGAAATGCGGCGTAGACGTGGCTGGCCACCGCGCCTAGGGGACTTTCTTGGCCGCCCCTTCCAGTGTTCTAACCTTTTTTCATTGTGATGGAGATAGGTTGCGGCGTCGGATTGTTTGGCCAGGGATGTTACCCTTACCCCCATGGTGCAATGCGAAGGCATCTATAGCCATGCCGGGTCGCGGTTGAAAGCCCCTATTTTGCTGCTTGTGTTGGGGCTGTTGTTGCCGCCCGGCAGCGGTCAGGCGCAGCCTGCGTCCGGGCTCGCCATGCATGGTGAGCCCCGCGAGGGCGCCGATTTCAGCCATTTTCCCTATGCCAATCCCGATGCACCGAAAGGCGGCCGGGCGACCTTCAGCGTGCGCGGCTCCTTCGACAGCTTGAACCCGCTGATCGTCAAGGGCGCACCCGCCGACGGTCTCCGCGAATACGTCTACGAGAGCCTGATGGCGCGCGCCTACGATGAGCCGTTCACCCTCTACGGCCTCATCGCCGAGGCGGTGGAGTCGCCGGCAGACCGTAGCTACGTCGAGTTCACCTTGAACGAGAACGCCAAGTTCTCCGACGGCGCTCCCATCACGGTGGACGACGTGATCTTCTCCCACGCCGTGCTGCGCGATCACGGCCGGCCGAACCACCGCTCCTACTACAAGAAGGTCGCCAAGGTCGAGAAGACGGGCGAGCGCAAGGTTCGCTTCACCTTCGATCAGTCGGGCGACCGCGAGATGCCGTTGATCATGGGCTTGATGCCGGTGCTGCCCAAGCATCTGCTCTCGCCTGAGACCTTCGAGAAGACGACCTTGAAGCCGCCGATCGGCAGCGGCCCTTACGTCATCGACAAGGTCGATCCGGGCAAGAGCATCAGCTACAAACGTGATCCGAACTATTGGGGCCGCGATCTGCCGGTCAATCGCGGGCTCTATAATTTCGACGAGATCCGTTACGACTACTACCGCGACGCGGGTGCCATGTTCGAGGCGTTCAAATCCGGGCTCGTCCAGATTCGCAACGAGGACGATCCGACACGCTGGACGGAAGGCTACAATTTTCCGGCCCTGCGCGACGGGCGCGTCGTCAAGGAGGAGCTTCCGGTCGAGACGCCGGCCGGCATGTCGGCGCTCGTGTTCAACACGCGGCGACCGTTGTTCGCGGACCAGCGTGTGCGCCAAGCGCTCATCAAGCTGTTCGACTTCGAGTGGGTGAACCGCACGCTCTATCACGGCCAGTACGCGCGCAGCGAAAGCTATTTCGCGCGCTCGGAGTTGTCGTCGCACGGCAGGCCGGCCGACGCGACGGAGCGCGCTTTGCTGGCGCCATACGCCGACGCGGTGAAGCCCGCCATCATGGACGGAAATTTCTCCTTCCCGGTGAGCGACGGCACGGGCGAGAACCGTGAAGGCCGGGCGCAAGCACTCGCACTCTTCGAAGATGCGGGCTACACGCTGAAGAATGGCAAGCTTGTCGACAAGAAGACCGGCGAGCCGTTCACCTTCGAGATCCTTGCCGCCACGAGAGCCCAGGAGCGGCTTCTCCTCACCTATGCCCGCGCCTTGAAACAGGTGGGAATCGACGCTCGAATCCGGCAAGTTGACTCCGCCCAGTATCAGCGGCGCAAGCAGACCTACGATTTCGACATGATCCAATATTTCTGGCCGGTGTCGCTGTCGCCGGGCAACGAGCAGTCGTTCCGCTGGGGGAGCGAGGCGGCCGTGACGGAGGGATCGTTCAACTATCCGGGGGTCAGGAGCGAGGCGGTCGACGCCACGATCGAGGCGGTGCTCAAGGCGGAGGACCGCGCCGGTTTCGTCTCCGCCGTGCGCGCGCTGGACCGCGCGCTCCTGTCGGGCGACTACGTCGTGCCCCTGTTCTATCTGCCGCGGCAATGGGTGGCGCATTGGCGGAACCTCAAGCGGCCGCACGAGACCCCGCTTTACGGCTATCAGATCGACACGTGGTGGTTCGACCCACCGGCCAAGGCTGCCGGCGACGTCACCGGCACGCCGTGAAGCCATGAGCATGCTGCCCGCTTCCGCCACGGAAATGGACCATGACAACGGCCCGATCACGGCGGAAGGATTGTTGCGGCGCCGCGCGCACCAGAAGCCGGAAGCCATGGCGCTCGCCGATCCGCCGAACCGGCAGACGCTCGGGCTGACGCCCGCCCGCTCCTTCACCTATGCCCAAGCCGACGAAGCGGTGGACGCGCTCGCCGGCTTCTTCATCGAGCTTGGCTTGGAGCCCGGCGACAGGATCGTCATGCAGCTCCCCAATGTCATCGAGGCGCCGCTGGCGCTGCTCGGGGCCTGGCGGGCGGGACTCACGGTCGCCGCCGTGCCTATGCTGTGGCGCGCCATGGAGATCGCCAGAGTGTGCGACGCGATCGAGCCGAAGGCACTGATCGGCGCGGCGGAGTTCGCCGGCGAGAGGTCGGCCGAATATCTCCGCGACGTCGCCGCCACAAGGCTTTCGGTCCGCTTCGTGCTCGGCTTCGGCCGCAACCTACCCGACGGCATCGCCTCGCTCGACGATGCGATCGCCGCCGGACGCCTGGCGCGCGATCAGGTTCGGGCGCGCACGCACGACGGCCATTCGCTCATCACCTTCACGGCGCGCGCCGGCGCACCATTCATTCCTGTCTTTCGAACTGAGGACGAGATTCTCGCGCAAGGCGCAATGGCGGTGCTCGCGCTCGCGCTCGACCGCGGCGACACGATCCTCAACCCCTACCCGTTCACCGGGCCGGTCGGGCTTGGACTTGGGCTCGCCCCCTGGCTCATCGCAGGCGCCACGCTCGCACAGCACCACCCCTTCGACTACGGCGCGTTCGTGCAGCAGGTTCTCGTCACGGGCGCGACGGTAACGGCACTGCCCGGCGCTGTTCTCGCCGAGCTTGCCAGAGACGGCGTGTTGCAAGATCCCCAGTGCCGGTTACGCCGCGTGGGCCGCGTCTGGTCTACGCCCGGGCTCAGCGAGAGCGCCGCCCTCCCGGTGCAGGCAAGTCGCCCGGTGTTCGACCTCGTCCAGCTCGGCGATCTCGCGAGCCTGATGCTGCGGGACGAGCTGGATGGCCGCGCCGGCCTGCCGCTCGGGCCGGTGCATCTCGGCGAGGACGCCGGCGGCGCGGTGTTCGTGGAGACCAAGCTCGGGGTCGGCGAGCTGTTGGTGCGCGGGCCGGTGGTGCCGCGGGGCGCGTCTGAGGGGCCGCTCGCCGCGGATCGCGACGGCTTCGTCTCAACCGGCCTACGCGGGCGGGCAGAAGATGGCGGGGTGCGGCTTCAGCGCGATCCCGAGCTCGTCTACCATGGCGGCTTCACCATCGCTGCGTCTGAGCTCGACGGGCTTTACCAAGCCTTCCCCGGCTTTCTCGATGCCGCTTGCTTCGTGCTGCCGGACCCCATCGTCGGCGACCGCATCTTCGCCGCGGTGGCCCCCTTTCCCAACGCGCCGGTATCGCTCGAGGCGCTGCACCGCTTCCTCATGGAGCGGGGCGTCGCACCCTATAAATTCCCCGACAAATTGCTCGTGGTGAAGGACATCCCGCGCGACCGCCAGGGCCGCATCCTGCGCGGCGAGATCTTGCGGCAGGTGTAGCCCTCTTTCTCCCTGGAAGGGCGCATATGATCGTCCGACAAAGTTGGACCACTTTTGAGGGAGAGCCTAATGGCCGCCAAGCGTTCGGGGGGGTGCTGCCGACCCTGGTAGGAGTGCACCCCATGAAGAAATATCTCATTGCAGCTGCCCTCGTCGGCGCCTTCGCCATTCCCGCTCTCGCCCAGCAGGACTATTACGTCGCCTTGAGGGTCGGAGGGGGCGGGTGCGAGATCATGACCACCGAGCCCACGGACACCAAAACATACAAGATGATGGGCAAGTACAGCTCAGAGGCCGAGGCCAAGAAGGCCATGGGCGCCATGGCAGAGTGCCAGTAGCCGCCACTCGGCGAAGTTCAAGGGCCCGGCTCACCGGCCCCTTTTGTTACGCCGCCTGCTTCACCGCCTCGGCGATCTTGACGAGGCGCTTCAGGAGATCGCTTGTGCCGGCGAGGCGATTCTCCGGCTGGGGCCAGTTGGCGTAATAGATGAGCCGGTGGTCGGGTTGGAGCTTCACCTGCTTGCCGTTGTCCCGAATGAAGTCGATGAGGCCTTCCGGATTGGCGAAGGTCTTGTTGCGGAAAGCGATGACGGCGCCCTTCGGCCCTGCGTCGATCTGCTCGACGCCGGCCTGGCGGCACAATCCCTTGATCTCGACCACGTCGAGCAGATGCCGCACCTCTTCGGGCAACGCGCCGAAGCGGTCGATCAGCTCGGCGGCGAAGCTCTCGATGGCATCGGCGCTCTCAACCGCCGCCAGGCGCCGGTAAAGCCCGAGCCGCACTTGCAGGTCCGGCACATAGTCCTCCGGGATTAGGACCGAGGTGCCGAGATTGATGCGCGGGCTCCACTGATCCTCGATCATGGCGCCCTCCCCGCCCTTCAGGGCGGCGACCGCCTCCTCGAGCATCGACTGGTAAAGCTCGAAGCCCACCTCTCTGATGTGGCCCGACTGCTCCTCGCCAAGGAGGTTGCCGGCGCCCCTGATGTCGAGGTCGTGGCTCGCCAGGATGAAGCCGGCGCCGAGCGTGTCGAGCGATTGAAGCACCTTCAGGCGCTTCTCGGCGGCGGGCGTGAGCCGCGCGTCGGCGGGAATGGTGAAATAGGCATAGGCCCTGATCTTGGAGCGGCCGACCCTGCCACGCAGCTGATAGAGCTGGGCAAGGCCGAACATGTCGGCGCGGTAGACGATCAGGGTATTGGCCGAAGGGATATCGAGGCCGGACTCGACAATCGATGTGGACAGAAGCACGTCGTATTGGCGGTCGTAGAACGCGTTCATCACCTGGTCGAGCTCGCGGCTCGCCATCTGGCCGTGGGCGCGGGCGACCTTCAGCTCAGGTACGTGCTCCTTGAGGAAGGCGGCGGCGTCGTCGAGGTCGGAGATGCGTGGCACGACGAAGAAGGTCTGGCCGCCGCGGAAGCGCTCGCGGAGCAGCGCCTCGCGCAGGGTCATGGGATCGAACGGCGCCACGTAGGTGCGCACCGCAAGCCGGTCGACCGGGGGCGTCGCGATCAGCGACATCTCGCGCACGCCTGACAGTGCAAGTTGGAGCGTGCGCGGGATGGGGGTGGCGGTGAGGGTCAGCACGTGCACGTCCTCGCGCAGCTCCTTCAGCCGCTCCTTATGCTTGACGCCGAAATGCTGCTCCTCGTCGACGATGAGGAGTCCGAGATCGACGAACTCGATGGACTTGCCGAGCAGCGCATGGGTGCCGATGACAATGTCGATATCGCCGGTCTTGATGCCCTTCTTGACCTCGGCGAGTTCCTTGCCGCCGACGAGGCGCGAAGCCTGGGCGATCTTCACGGGGAAGCCGCGGAAGCGCTCGGTGAAGGTGTGGAAGTGCTGGCGGGCGAGCAAGGTGGTCGGCACCACCACCGCCACCTGCTTGCCGGCGAGCACGGCGATGAGGCTCGCGCGAAGCGCCACCTCCGTCTTGCCGAAGCCGACATCGCCGCAGACGAGCCGATCCATGGGCCGGCCGCTCGCGAGATCCTCAAGCACGGCACCGATGCTGGTGACCTGGTCCTCGGTCTCCTCGTAGGGGAAGCGCGCCGAGAACTCGTCGTAAGTGCCGTCGGGGGGATTGAAGATCGGCGCCTGCCGCAGCTCGCGCAGCGCCGCCACCTTGATCAGCTTCTCGGCCATGTCGCGGATGCGCTGCTTGAGTCGGGCTTTACGCGACTGCCAGGCCACGCCGCCGAGTCTGTCGAGCACGACACCGGATTCGTCCGAGCCGTAGCGGGTGAGCAGCTCGATGTTCTCGACCGGCAGATAGAGCTTGTCGCCGCCTTGGTAGTGCAACTCGAGGCAATCGTGCGGCTCACCGGCCGCCTCGATGGTGGCCAAGCCGACGAAGCGGCCGATACCGTGGTCGGCATGGACCACGAGGTCGCCGACCGTGAGGCTCGCCGCCTCGGTCAGCGCGTCGCTGCCCTTCTTGGCGCGCGACTTGCGCACGAGCCGGTCGCCGAGAATGTCCTGCTCACCAATCACGGCAATGCCAGGCGCCTCGAAGCCCGTCTCGAGCGGCAGCACCGCCACCGATGTCGCCTCAGGCGGGGCGGCGACGGCCTCGGCAAAGGTCTCAACCCGCACCGTGTCGCGCAGGCCGTGCTCGGCGAGTAGAGTGGCGAGGCGTTCCCGCGCGCCGACGCTCCAGCAGGCAACGATGACGAGCTTCTGCTCGCCGAGGAGCCGCTTGGCGTGGGCGACGACGGCGTCGAACACGTTGGCGCCTTCGGTCTGACGCTCCGGCGCAAACGACCGGCTCTGGCGCCCGCCAAACGAGACGAGGGGCACAGCGCTGTCCTCCGGGCGCTCGAACGCATCGAGCGCGATCACCTTGCGGGTGCCGGCGAGCGCCTGCCACTCGGCCTCGGCGAGGAACATGCTCTCCGCAGGCACAGGATGATACGGCGGCGCCCCGAACGCCTTGCGCTCGAGCGCGCCGGGGCGCGCATCGTAGTGATCGGCGATCTGCTCGAGCCGGGTCGCGCGCGCCTCGTCAGAGAGCGGGTCTAGCGTCAGCACCGCGTCCGGCAGATAATCGAACAATGTGGCAAGCGAGCCGTGGAACAGCGGCAGCCAATGCTCCATGCCCTGGTGCTGATGCCCAGCCGAGACCGCCTCGTAGAGCGGGTCATCGCCCTTCACTGGGCCGAACAGTTCCACGTAGCGCTGGCGAAAGGCGCGGCGGACGTCCGGCGTCAGCGCCACCTCGCTCATGGGCAGAAAGTGAACCGCATCGAGACGCGCCTCGGTGCGTTGCGTCTCAGGATCGAACGCACGGATCGACTCCAATGTGTCGCCGAAGAAATCGAGGCGCACCGGCTGGCCGCCTGGCGGATAGAGATCGAGAATACCGCCGCGCACAGCATATTGGCCGGGGTCCGTCACCGTGCCGGACCGGCCATAGCCCGAGGCTTCGAGGCGCTGGATCAGCGCCTGCATGCTCATGACGTTGCCGGACTGAAGCTTGAGACTCGATCCTGAGATGAAGGCGGGTGGCGGCACCCGCTGGATCGCGGCGTTGACCGAGGTAAGCAGCACGAGCGGCTTGGTATCGCCGGGCGCGCGCTCGGTCAGCGCGGCAAGGGTGGCGATGCGCTCCGCTACAATCTCGGCATTGGGCGCCACGCGGTCGTAAGGCACGCTGTCCCATGCCGGGAAGCACAACACCGTGACATCGGGCGCGAAGAAGGCAAGCGCCTCTTGAAGTGTGGCGAGCCGGTTGCCGTCGCGGGCGACGTGCAGGATCTGCGCACCGGCGTGCCTTGCAAGCTCCCCGAGGAGCAAGGCATCGAGGCCCTCGGGCACGCCGCCCGCGATCGTGCGCGGCGCTTTGAGCAGGCGGTCGATTGGCAAGGATGGAAGCTTAGACGCGGAACTCATGGCCGATGGCGTGTTTATCTCGTCCAGGGCAGCCCGTGAAAGCGACGCACGCGGTCCATCAGCGCATCGAGGTCCCGCTCGCCGAGGGAATATCCCTCGAACAGCGATAACTCGAGCCGGGGGTCCGGGGTTTCGATCAGGCGCTCGAGCACGGCGATGTCGTCGGCGTTCATGCTATCGATGGTCTGCTCGGCAAAGCGGCCGAGCAGGTAGTCCATCTCCTTGGAGCCTCGATGAGCCGCCCGCCACAGCGCCCGGCGCCGGCGCATGCCAAGGTCACTGGCCATATCTGCTTTCCAGCCTTGAGCATTCCGGGTTAGAGCGAGCACCCCGACCGATGTCAAGGGCGCCCGAATCTCATCATTGTACACTGGAAATCTATGCGCCCGCCCCGGCTAGCCCCGCTGTTTGCCACGGTCCGCGCCTTGAAGGGCGTCGGGCCCAAGGTCGAGGGGCTGCTCAACAAGCTGGTCGTCCCGCGCCACCAGGGGGCGCATGCGCGGGCCATCGATCTTCTCTGGCAACTGCCGGTCGGTCTCGTCGACCGCGCCATTGTCCCGCGGATTGCCGATGCCAAAGTCGGCGCGCTTGCCACGCTTGAGGTCACGGTCGCCGAGCATAGGCCCGGGGGCGGCCGGCGCGGGGCCAGCGCGCCCTACCGGGTGCTGGTGGAGGACGCCTCCGGCGCGTTCGAGCTGGTCTATTTCAACGCCGACCCGGCTTATCTCAGGCGCCTGCTGCCGGTCGGCAGCACGCGCCTCGTCTCCGGCAAGCTCGAATCCTACGACGGTTGGCTGCAAATGCCACATCCCGACCATGTGGCGGCGGCGGAGCAAGGTGCGAGCACTCTCCCGCTGATGGAGCCGATCTACCCGCTGACCACCGGCCTCTCCAATACGGTGCTGCGGAAGGCGATCGGCGAGGCTCTCACCCAAGTGCCGCCCTTGCCCGAATGGATCGACGCGGGCTTCCTAGCGAAGAACGCGTGGCCGTCCTTCGGCGATGCCATGCAGCGTCTCCACGCACCCCAAGACGACGCGGATCTTCTGCCGTCTGCGCCGGCGCGGGAACGCCTCGCCTACGACGAGCTTCTCGCCAACCAGCTCGCGCTCGCCATCATCCGTCAGCGGCTCAAGAAGCGCACCGGGCGGCGGATCGCTGCACAAGGCAGGGTGCGCAAGGCGATCATGGACGCCCTGCCCTTCGCGTTGACCGGCGCGCAACGCCGAGCGCTTGCCGAGATCGACGCCGACCTTGCAAGCCCTCACCGCATGCTGCGCCTCCTGCAAGGGGACGTCGGCAGCGGCAAGACGGTGGTGGCGCTGCTCGCCATGGCGAATGCGGTCGGGGCCGGCGCGCAAGCCGCGCTCATGGCGCCAACCGAGCTTCTCGCCCGCCAGCACTTTGCCACCATCGGCGGCTTTGCGGACGCCTCGGGGCTTCGGGTTGCGCTGCTCACGGGGCGTGAGCGCGGCCGCGAGCGGACTGCGATCCTCGGTGCGCTGAAGACTGGAAACATCGACATTCTGATCGGCACCCATGCGCTGTTCCAGGAATCGATCCAGTCCCGTGATCTCGCACTTGTGGTCATCGACGAGCAGCACAGATTCGGCGTGCATCAGCGGCTCGCCCTGCAAGCCAAGGGCACCGGTGCAGGCGCGGAGCTTCTGGTGATGACGGCGACGCCGATCCCGCGCACGCTCCTCCTCACGAGCTACGGCGACATGGATGTGTCGCGGCTCGACGAAAAGCCGCCGGGGCGAAAGCCGATCGCGACCCGCACCGTGCCGCTGGACCGTCTCGATGAGATCATCGACGGCGTGGAGCGCGCCATCGGCTCAGGCGCCCAGGTGTATTGGGTATGCCCGCTTATCGCCGAATCCGAGGTGCTCGATCTCGCCGCGGCGGAGGAGCGCTACGCGGCCCTACGCGCGCGGTTAGGCGACAAGGTCGGCCTCGTGCATGGCCGTCTCGCCGGCAAGGACAAGGACGCAGTGATGGCGCAGTTCGCGTCCGGTGCACTCGCGATCCTCGTGTCGACCACGGTGATCGAGGTCGGCGTCGACGTGCCGAACGCCTCCATCATGATCATCGAGCACGCCGAGCGCTTCGGCCTCGCCCAGCTGCATCAGTTGCGCGGCCGCGTGGGACGCGGCGTCGCCGAATCCTCCTGCGTGTTGCTCTATCGTCAGCCGCTTGGCGAGACGGCGCGGGAGCGCCTCAATGTGATCCGCACGACGGAAGACGGCTTCATCATCGCTGAAGAAGACCTGCGTCTCAGAGGCGGCGGCGAGGTGCTAGGCACCCGCCAAAGTGGATTACCCGCGTTTCGGGTCGCCACGCTACCCGAGCATCAAGAGCTTCTCGAAGCGGCGCGCGACGGGGCCCGGCTCAGGCTTACCCGCGATCCAGGGCTCAAAGGCAAGGACGCTGAGGCGCTGCGGCTTCTGCTTTATCTGTTTGAGCGCGACGATGCGGTCCGGCTGATCAGCGCGGGCTGATGTCCGCTTGATCGGCGGCGCAACTCAGGGCTGATTGCCGCCGCTGAAGATGCCGCCAAAGAGACCCCCTCGGCCGAAGAGGCCCGGGCGCTTCTGCGGTTGAGCGGTGTCCGTCTCAGCTGCCACCTCCGCATCGGGCTTGGCTGGCGTCACCTTCTTGTTGACCGCCTTTGGACTGCTCCCCTTTGGCTTGGGATCGGCCGACGCCGTTGCCGGTTTGCGGCCGCCGGCGCCCGGTTTCGCTTGAGACGGCGCCGTCACGACCGGCGGCGGCGGCGCGAGTGCCGCCTCGTCGATCCAACCGCTGGCGCCGCTCCTCAAGTCCTGAATCCGGGCGTAGCCGCCCTCACGTCCAATGACCCGGAATGGCCGCCCGGCGGGAAAGCCGAACATGGCCGAGGCGTCTGGCGAGGGACTAGCCAGCACCTCGACCGGCCGTTTGGAAACGAGGATCATGCCGGCACCCGGGAGCTCCGGCTGCTCCGCCGGCTCAACTGCAGCGCTTTCCGCATCGGTCGGCAGGGCCGCATCACCTGTCGGTGCGGCGGGCTCGCTCGGTGCGGTGGCGGCTTCTTGGGTGGCGGGTGTCGGCTTGGGAATGGAGTCGGTCGTTTCCACGGCGGGTGGTGCGGCAGGGGCCGGCGAAGGGGCTTCAACCGCAGCCGGCGCTTTCTCCTCCACCGCGGGCTGATTGAAATATGGGCCCGCCCGCAGGACAACGCCCACGACCAGCACTAGGCCGGCGACGGCAAGAAACGCGACCTTCCTCGAAGCAAATCCGCTACGCTTCGACAGGGACTTCCGCGCGGCTTCCAGATCCATGGCCCAATCATCGCACGGCCGGAATGTTCGATCCACAGGCGCAGTTCCGCCGGCTGAGAGAGTTATGAAATAGGATAAAGGCGAACTCCGGGCCGGCAATCGCCCGCTCCGGCCGCGTCATGCGGTCGTGGCTCTCGCCTAAACGACCGGCTCCTCGTCGGGGATCGGCTTCTTCGCCTTGGCGTCGTCGACGAGCTTCTTCAGCGCGTCTTGCTGCGGCGGCACGAGACCAGCCGAGATCACCATCTTCGCGCCATCCTCGATGGCCATGTCGAGCAAGGTCACGTCTTTCGCGGGCATGAACATGACGAAACCCGTGGTTGGGTTCGGCGCGTTCGGCATGAACACCGTCATCAGCTTCTCACCGTTGCCAAGCTTCTCCTTGACCTCGGCAGGCGGGTCGCCGGAGATGAACACGAGCGCGTAAAGCCCGCGCCGGGGAAACTCGATGACGCCCACGCGCTTGAACGACGTGCCGGTCTTGGAGAATACGGTGGTGAAAATCTGCTTCAGCAGGCGGTAGACGCCACGCACGACCGGCATGCGATCGAGCATCATCTCGCCGTAGCTGACGATGGTGCGGCCGAACAGATTGGCGGTGAGCGCACCGATCACCATCAGCGCCAGGATGCCGACGATCAGGCCGGCGCCCGGGACGCTGTAAGGAAGATAAGTCTCAGGCAGGTAAGCCTTGGGAATGAGCGGCTTCACCCAGCCGTCGACGAGATTGATGAACCACCACACCACGTAGATGGTGATGGCGACCGGGCCCACGACGATGAGGCCGGTGAGGAAGTAGCCGCGCAGCCGCGCCAGGACGTGTGACGAGGGAGGCTCGAGCGCGCCGAACAAACCGAGCTGGTCTTCCTCGTTTGGCGTGTCGGGGGCTGACTTCGACTCGTTCGTCTTTGATTCTTTGAATTTCATGCAGGTATGTGAATCATGGGAGAGCAGGGGCGGTCAAGATAACATGGGTGCGGCTTTCGGCCGTTCCTAGTCCGCCCGGGTTACGCATAGGAGGCATGGCCGAAGTCGGGCGTGCTGGCAAGCCTGTTGCCGGTGCCTAGGGCCCGTCCGGCGAGACGACCGAGCAATCGGTGCCGCTTCGCTTCAACGCGTTGCACACTCTGGCCCCCTCCTCCTGGCTCCCGAACTGACCGAATTTGAGGCTGTAGAACGTGCCGAAGCTGCCGATGTCGACCTTCTCGATCTGCGGTTGCGCGCTCGCGAGTTGCCCGTTGGCGCGCGACACCTGCTTCCACAGAGCCTCGGCCTCGGCCTGCGACCGGCTATTGGCGAGCTGGATGCGATAACGGCCGGCGCTGGCGGCTTGTGGCGCCGCGGGTGCGGACTCGGAGGACCGCGAGAACCAGCGGCCGATGGCAGTGCCGCCGCCGCCGTCGGAGCCTTCCGACACGACCTTGGTGGTTTCCGTGTTGGCGGCCCAACTCGCCGCGGAAGGCGGCGCGGCCGCAGTTTTCGGCGGCGCCGTGGTGGTTCGAGGGGCTGGCGCCGGTGCCGTCGCGTCAGGGGCTGGCGCCGGTGCCGGTGCGCTGTCGCCGGTCAGCGATCCGAACCAGCGGCTGACGCGATTGCCGCCGCCACTCGGTTCCGAGGTCGTATCGCTGACCGATGCGTCCCAGCCGCTTGAGGGCGCCGCGGCGGCCGTCTGTGGCGAAGCCGGCGCCGGCGCGGGCGCTGCGCGTGGCGGGGGCGCCGCAGGGGGAGGCGCAGGCGGCGGGCTGCTGCTCGAACCGCCGAAGCTTGGCACCAGCCGGCTCCAGACGCTTTCACCCGAAGAGGATTGGTCGTCCGCGACCACGGCGGTGGCGAAGCTGCCGGGGTCGGCGGCCGCCACGGCGGCAGCGCCGTCCTCGGCGATGAGCTTGTCGACCTCGCTCGTGCTCGAGGCCTTGCGGGCAAGCGCAAGCTCTGCGTCGCCTTGGCTCGACAGTCCCGCGGCCTTGTAGGCGAGGCCACGGTTGACCAGCGCCCTCACCTTGTCGGATGGAGTGAGACCGAGCCAGATCGCGGCGCCGAGATCGGAGATGGCGCGAGCCGGCTGGCCGAGCTTGCGGTAGGCGATGCCCCGCAGGTAGAGCGCCTTGGCGGCTTGTCCGGCCGAGACGTTCTCATTGTTGACGGTGGCGGAGAGTTGGCGCACCGCCGTGTCGTACTTGCCGGCGGCAAGA
This sequence comes from Methyloceanibacter sp., assembly GCF_050726195.1. GTDB lineage: Bacteria > Pseudomonadota > Alphaproteobacteria > Rhizobiales > Methyloligellaceae > Methyloceanibacter. The sequence continues at coordinate 80,633 of NZ_JBOHJC010000001.1, forward strand.
GAGTCGGCGCCGGTCTTCAAGCCGGCATCCTGGGCGTGGGCTGCGGCCAGCAGGCCAAGCAGCGCGAACGCCGCACCGGCCAGACGGCGGCGCAGAAGGAGGCCCCCGCCAAAAGCAAGATGGCGCGGCCGGAACGACTTCCGATGATCCGCCATGTGCTTGCTCAAGCAAAGAAATCAGGCAAATCCGAGGCTGTAGTCTATTCCACCGTCACAGACTTTGCGAGATTTCGCGGCTGATCTACGTCCGTGCCCATGAACACCGCGGTATGGTAGGCGATGAGCTGGACCGGCACGGCATAGACGAGCGGCGTGACAAACGGGTGGACGGACGGCACCGGCAGGGCCGTCTGGATGGCGCAGCCGACGGAGACCGGGTCGGCGTCGCTAACCAGGACGATCTTGCCGTCGCGGGCGGCGACCTCCTGCATGTTGGACACGGTCTTGTCGAAGAGATCGTCGCGCGGGGCGATGACGATGACCGGCACGGTCTCGTCGATCAGCGCGATGGGCCCGTGCTTCAGCTCGCCCGCCGCGTAGCCTTCGGCATGGATGTAGGAAATTTCCTTCAGCTTCAGCGCGCCTTCCATGGCGATGGGGTAGCTCGAGCCGCGGCCGAGATAGAGCACGTCGCGCGCCTTCGACAGCGAGTGCGCCAGCGTCTCGTACGGGCTCTCGTCACGCAGGATCGTCGCCATGTGGCGTGGCACCTCGGCCAGCGCCTTGATGAGTTCGCCTTCGAACGCCGAGCCGATCACGCCCCGCGCCTTGCCGGCGGCAATAGCGAGGCAGGCGAGTACCGTCAGCTGACAGGTGAAAGCCTTGGTGGAGGCAACGCCGATCTCAGGGCCGGCCAAGGTCGGCAACATGGCGTCGGACTCGCGCGCGATCGAGGATTCCTGCACGTTGACGATGGACAGGACGTGCTGGCGCTGCTCGCGGCAGTAACGCAGCGAGGCAAGTGTGTCGGCCGTCTCGCCCGATTGAGAGACGAACACCGCTACGCCGCCGGGATCCAACGTCGTCTCGCGGTAGCGGAATTCCGAGGCGATATCGATGTCGACCGGGAGCTTGGCCCAGCGCTCGAACCAGTACTTGGCGACGAGACAGGCGTAGAACGCGGTGCCGCAGGCCGACAGCGAGAGGCGATTGACCCCGGCGAAGTCGAAGGGCAGCGCTGGCAAGTCCACTTGATAGGTGGCGAGGTCGACATAGTTCGCCAACGTATGGCCGACCACTTCCGGCTGCTCATGAATCTCCTTGGCCATGAAGTGCCGGTAGTTGCCCTTGTCGACGATGAGGCGGGCGGCGAGCGACCGCGCGATGGGCCGTTCGACTGCTTGGCCGGCGCGGTCGCGCATGGCGATGCCTTCCCGCGTGATCACGGCCCAATCGCCGTCCTCGAGATAAGCGATCCTGTCGGTGAACGGCGCGAGCGCAATGGCGTCGGAACCGACGAACATCTCGCCGTCGCCATAGCCGACGGCGAGTGGGCTGCCCTGACGCGCCACAATCATCAGATTGTCGTAGCCGCGAAAGATCATGGCGAGCGCGAACGCGCCCTGGAGCTGGCTCAAGGTCTGGTACACCGCGGCGACCGGATCCTTCCCGGCGCGCAGCTCACGCGTAATGAGATGGGCGATCACCTCTGTGTCGGTGTCGCTGGTGAACGGGGCGCCTACGGCCATGAGCTCGGCCTTCAGCTCGCGGAAGTTCTCGATGATGCCGTTATGCACGATCGAGACGTCGTCGGTCATGTGCGGGTGCGCGTTGGCTTCGCTCGGCTTGCCATGGGTAGCCCAGCGGGTGTGGCCAATGCCGGTGTCGCCGTGTAGCGGGTACGCCTTCAGCAGCTCCTCGAGATTGCGCAGCTTCCCTTCGGCCCGGCGCCGGTCGAGACGCCCGTTCTCCAACGTCGCCACGCCCGCTGAGTCGTAGCCGCGATATTCAAGGCGCTTCAGCGCATCGACGAGCTTCTCCGCGACCGGACCCCTGCCGAGAATGCCAACGATCCCGCACATCGTCCCCTACTCCCTCGACCCCTGGCTCTTGCCTAAACGGGCTGCCTCTGCGTCGCAATTCACGAGCTATGTCCCTTTATTGCGATGACTTCAGTCGTGTAGGCCGGCCGCTATTTGGACTTGTCGCGCGCACGCCGCGCACGAACCTTGGCGGCCCAGCCGGCCTTTTCTTCCTGCGGCGTGCGGGTCAGCGCCAGCGCGTCGGCCGGCACGTCCTTGGTGATCACGCTGCCCGAGCCGATATAGGCGCCGTCGCCGATCTTCACCGGCGCCACGAGCGAACTGTTGGAACCGATGAACGCTCCGGCGCCAATTTCGGTCCGGTGCTTGGCGAAGCCATCATAGTTGCACGTGATGGTACCGGCCCCGACGTTAGCGCGCGCGCCGACGCTGGCATCGCCAATGTAAGTAAGATGGTTAACCTTGGCGCCTTCGGCGATCTCCGCCTGCTTGATTTCGACGAAGTTGCCGACATGGGCATCCTTCGCCAACGCCGCGCCTGGTCTGAGCCGCGCGAAAGGTCCCACCGTCGCGCCCGGCCCGATCTTCGCGGCCTCGATGTGGCAGAAGGCCCTGATCGTCACCCCGTTGTCGATGGTGACGCCGGGACCGATGACGACGTTCGGCTCGATCAGCACGTCCCTGCCGACTTCCGTGTCATGACTGAGGAACACCGTGTCTGGCGCGACCAGAGTGGCGCCGTTCGCCATGACGGCGGCGCGGAGCCGCCGCTGCATCAGCGCTTCCGCGGTGGCGAGCTCGGCGCGCGAGTTCACGCCGAGCACCTCCTCGGCGTTCGACAGCACGACGCGCGCATGCAGCCCCTCGTTCCGCGCCAACGCCACCGCGTCGGTCAGGTAGAACTCGCCCTTGGCGTTGTCATTGCCGATCTTACTGAGCAACCGGCCGAGGGTCTTGCTCGCACGGAACGCCAGGATGCCGGAATTGCACAAGGTCAACGCTCGTTCGGCCGGGCTCGCGTCCTTCTCCTCGCGAATGCCGGCAAGCTGTCCGTGATCGTCGAACAAGAGGCGACCGTAGCCGGTCGGATCTTCGGCCTCGAAGCCGATCACGACGACGTCGGCGCCGGCCTCGAGCTCGCCGAGGACCGCCTTCAGGGTCTCGGTGCGCAGGAGCGGCGTGTCGCCATAAAGCACGAGAACCGCTCCATCGGAGCCTTCGAACGCGGCGCGCGCGGCTTTCAGCGCGTCGGCGGTGCCGAGTTGCTCGGGCTGGACGAATACGTCGAGCTTGGGATCGATGGCGCGCGCGGCAGCGCCCACCTTGTCCATGTCGGGTCCCACCACGACGCAAGCCCTGCCGATGCCGGCAGCCGCGACCGAGCGCAGCACATGGGCCAGCATGGGCGCGCCCGCCAGGCGGTGCAGCACCTTTGGCAGGGCCGATTTCATGCGCGTGCCTTTGCCGGCGGCAAGGATGATGGCGAGAACCGATGCTTGTGTCATGCCGACCTGATCGCTGTCACTCCCGAGGACCGATGACCGAATCGTGCTTTCCAAGTTCCCCTAAAGCCGGACTGTCTAGTCCAAAGCGGCCACGAGGGCCACAATCCCGGCTTGGCGAAGTGCCGCGCCCCTAATGAAATTGACCGTGCGGACAGAGTGAGTAATCATTCCCCCGAGGGTAGTTCAATCGCCGCCAAGCCTTATTCAGGTCGCTTTTCGGCTCGAATCTGGCATTCCGGAGGCTCGAAATTTCATGGCTCTGAAAAGTCGCCGACGCGGCGCGCGCAATTGGGCGCGAGGCATCTTCGCCTTTTTCTGGATCATCCTCGCCGGATTTTCCGGCCTTTACCTCTACACCCTGTTCACCGATCCAGCCGCCCTCGGGAGCCCAACCATCCAACTGAGCGGAATTATCGCCGGAGACCAGGCCCGAACCGGCACGACGCCAGTCGCGCCTGCTCCAGCCGCCGCGCCGGCGCCCGCCGGGGGAGCCTCGCTCGGTACCGCGCAGCTTGCCGAGCTCAAGGCGTCGCTTCAGGCGCTGTCGCAACAGACGGCCGCGATCGATGCACGGTTGAAGCCCATCGAAAAATTCATCGGCCCCGTGGCCGCGCTCCCACCGGCGTCCTCCGTGACCACCTCGCCGCCCGCGCCCATCGTGCCGCTGCCCGAAGAAGAGAGCGCGGCGCCGGCGCCCGAAGTTGCGGTGGCCGAGGTTGAGGAGGAGACAGTAGTGGAAGCGCCGGCAGCGCCGCCGCCACCCGTCGAGACGCCTGCCGCGGCGCCTGCGCCTTCGCCTCCCGTTGCTACCGAGGCTCCAGCGACTGAGGCGCCACCCGCCGTCGCCGCCGCGCCTATGGAGGACGAGGCTCAGCCGCCGGCGTCTGAAGCCGCCGGCCCGGCCGAGGCGGCGGAGATCGCCAGTCTCGATCCTGTCACTCTGCCGCCTGCCGCCAATGACGGCTCGACCCGGTATGGCATCGAGATCGGCATCGTGGCGAAGCGCGACGAGCTGCGGCCCCTGTGGCGGGAATACCTGACCAACCACGCGGCTCTCGTCGCCGGACTCCAACCGCGGCGCGTGCTCGCGCCGGACAAGAAATGGCGCTTGATCGCCGGGCCATTCGCCAACGCCCAAGACGCCGAGGGCGCGTGCACGTTATTCAAGAAGGCCGACCGGCCGTGTGCGGCGACCGTCTACGCAGGCGACGGTCTCTGATCTCGCCTTCGATAGTCCTCCAGCCTAGGGCCGGACACGCGGGATGACGGGCTCATCCGTGGCCCATTTCTCCGGCGCGACCACGACATATTCGCCGTCGACGATCTGGGTCAGGATCATCGGTTTGGCGATGTTCCTGCCGGAAGCATCGAACTTGATCGGCCCGTAAAACGTCGGCAGGTCGGTCGCCGCGATGGCGTCGCGAATGTCCTCCGGATCGAGGCTTTGCGCCCGGGTGAACGCGTCGGCGAACACATAGACCGCCGCCGCCGACTGAGCCGCCTGATACGGCGCTTCGTAGCCATAGACCTTCGCGAACAGGTTGGCGAAATCCGCCGCAGACCCGAACAGCTTGTCCTTGTGCTCGAGCGAGCGGTGCCACTGATGGGCGCACAATACATGCTGCGAAGCCTTGGGCAGTTTCTCCTCGACCCGCGCCGAGTCGCACTGGGTCACTGCGATGACCGGCACGTCGACACCCAACGCCTCCACCTGGGCGATCGCGGTCAGCGCGCCCGTCTCGCGGCCCGAGATCATCAGCATATCGGGCTTCAGCATTTTCGCTCTGGCCAGAGTCCCGGACATGTCGTCGAGCTCCGGCGGCAATTGGTCGTCGATGACGAGATCGATGCCATGACGCTCGGCAGCGGCGAGAACCCCTGCCCGAACGTCCTGCGCGAAGGCATCGTCCGACGTAGCGATCGCCAGCGTGAGATCCCCGGGACTCTTGCCGAGCTTTTCGGCGTGCTTCGCCGCAAGATCGACGGCAGGCTTCAGATACTCGTCGGAGATCGAAAGCACGGCGAACATGTAACGAGAGCCGGTGGTGAACAGATCGCGCGCCGCGCCGTTCGCCTGCACCATCGGCACCCGGTGCCGCTCGACAATGGGTAAGATCGCCTTGGTCATCACCGAGCTGTAGGGGCCGAGGATAAATCGGATACCGTCTTGCTGGATCAAGCGTTCGACAAGTTCGATCCCGTGGGCCGGGGTCGACTCGTCGTCGTAGTAGCGTACTTCGAGCCGGTACGGCTTGCGGCCGATCGCGACGCCGCCCTTTTCATTGACCTGGCGGATGGCAAGGTCGTAGCCGTTCCTGGTGTGCGTGCCGTTCGGCGCGTATTCGCCGGTGAAGGAGATCGCGGCGCCGAGCGTGATGACGCCATCGGCGCAAAGAGCAACATCGGCACCGCTCTGGACTAGGATAAGCCCAGCGCTCGCCAATAGCCCTCTAAGAGGCGACACGTGAGCGACCCCCCGCCCCTAGCGAATCCCCGACGGCAACAAGCTTACGCCCGTCGCGGCGGTTGCAGCAATCGCGCTAAGAGTGCGCCGGACGCCGCGGTCCTGGCACGTCTCGGGTGCGCAATCAGAGGTTGTCGGTATTGAACGTGTCGCAGACTTGCAGCGCGCCGCTCTCGTAGCCGCGGCGGAACCAGCGCACGCGCTGCGCTGACGAGCCGTGGGTGAAGGAGTCCGGCACCACATAGCCCTGCGTCTGCTTCTGAATGCGGTCGTCGCCGATGGCGCTCGCCGCGCCGAGCGCCTCGTCGATATCGCCAGGCTCGATGAGATCCTTCTCCGACTGCATTTGATGGGCCCACACACCGGCGAGGCAATCAGCCTGCAGTTCCATGCGGACCTGCAGCGCATTGCCTTCGCGCGGTCCGATCCGTTGGCGCGCCGCCTCGACCTTGTCGGCGATGCCCAGCAGATTTTGCACGTGGTGACCCACCTCATGGGCGATGACGTAGGCTTGCGCAAAGTCGCCAGGCGCGTGGAAACGGTTCTTCAGTTCACGGTAGAAGTTGAGGTCGATGTAGACCCGCTCGTCGGCCGGGCAGTAGAACGGTCCCATGGCGGACATGCCGGTGCCGCAGGCCGAGCGCACCGCCCCCTCGAACAGCACGAGTTTGGGCTCGCGATAGCGGGCGCCGATGCGCTGAAAGGTTTGCTCCCAAACGTCTTCCGTCGTGCCAAGCACCACGGCCACAAAGCGCTTGAGGTCGTCCTCGCCGGTCGTTTTCGGCCGTTGAATGTCCACGTCCTGCCCGCCGGGGATCGGGAAATTGGTGGCGTCGGGCCGGGTCTGCGGCAGCTGGATATCGGGGAAGTTCCCGCCGCCGCCTGACGGCCCGCTTCCCTGCATGAGCACCGTCGGATCGAGGCCGAAGAACAGCATCAAGCCGAGAATGATGAGGAGCCCGACAATGCCGATGCCGCCGCCGCCGCGGGACGAACCGCCGCCGCTCGGAAAGCGCGCGCCGCCGCCGGGGAACGGAAATCCGAACCCGCGGCGCTCGCCGCGCCGGTCCTCGACGTTCTGGCTTTCTCGTTGGCCGCGCCACCGCATTCTTGCAGTCCTCGCCGCACCGCCGCCGAAACTTGGAGCATTGTGCATGCGGCAGCCCAGGGCACAAGGCATATGCAAAGAGGCGCAGCAAGGCCCCTTTGCGCGGGTTGCAACGGGCCCGGTCTTCGCGCCAAAACAGGGTGAGAGCGGGCCCGCAAATCCTTGTTGCTATTAAAGATACTGACAAAGAAACGTCACAGAACTGCCACAGGCCATAGGCATGCTCTAACTGCCCAGTTGTGTTCGGTCTGGGCAGGTAGTGCGTTCTGTGTAATGCGTACGAGCCTCGGCACTCCCCGCGCCGGGGCTCTTCTTTTTTGCATGCAGGCGCCGGCCACGCCTATGCTTTGGCCATGCCTGCGAGCCTCCGCCGCCGCATCCTCGCCGAAACTCTCATCGTAGGCTGCGTCGTCGCGGTGGCGTGCTCCGCCACCACATCCCGGGGCATGCGAATCGCCCTCCCCTTCGATATCTATCCCGGCGGCGCCTATCTCGCCCTGCTGGCGCTGCCCGCGTTGTTCGGCGGCGAGGGTAGCGAGGCAGGCGGTCCCGACATTCAGTTCGCCGCCTATGCCGGACCGTCCTACACCATGCCGAGCGCGCTCTCCCTCGTTCAGCCCGGCGGCACCGAGATGCACTTCGAGGGCATCGCCTGGGATGGCGAGCCGTTCAAGGGTCCCATCTACTACGGCTATCGCGGCTTCCTCTGGCCGCATGATGGACGCACCGGCCTCATGGCCGACTTTACGCACATCAAGGCGATGGCGCGGCTGGAGAGCGACGTCGATCAGACCGGCACGCGTGACGGCGAGGAGGTGCCGCCGCGCGAGCCGCTCGCCGCGACGTTCCGCAGGCTCGAATTCACCCACGGCTACAATTTCCTGACGTTGAATCTTGTCCGGCGCGCGACCGCCCAAGGGCGCACCCTCGTCCCCTATGCAGGTGCGGGCGCGGGCATCGCCTTGCCCCACGTGGAGGTGCTGAGACAGGGACGGGAGCGCAGCGCGCGGACATCTGAATACCAGGTTGCATTCCCCGCCGTGCAAGTGCTCGGCGGCGTCGAATGGCGCGTCTTCGCCCACATCTCACTCTTCGTCGAGTACAAGCTGAGCTGCGCGGTGATCCGCGGCCAGATCCGAAGCGGCGGGCACGTCGACACGAGCCTCTGCACTCACCAATTGCTCGGCGGTCCGGCGTGGCATTTCAGAGCGCGCGGCGCGACAACAAAGCCCTAAGCTATTCTGCGGCCTCCAGTGCTCGAGATTTGGTTTCTGGACGGGATGCAACCGCCTCGCCCTCGCTCTCTTCATCGGCCTCGAGGAACAGGCGTCGCGACAGATAGGTGTAGACCACGGGGATCACGAATAGGGTGAACAGCGTGCCGACCAAAAGACCGCCGACGATCACCCAGCCGATATCCTGGCGGCTTTCGGCGCCGGCGCCGGCGGCGACGGCAAGTGGAACTGCGCCAAGCACCATGGCGCCGGTGGTCATCAGGATCGGCCGCAGCCTAAGAGTCGCTGCCTCGATCACCGCCTCACGCATCGGCTTGCCCCGCCCTCGAAGCTGGTTGGAAAACTCGACGATGAGAATGCCGTGCTTGGTGATCAACCCAATGAGCGTAACAAGGCCGACTTGGCTGTAGATGTTGAGCGTGCCGCCGCTCCACCACAACGCAAGCAATCCTCCCGTCACCGACAGCGGCACGGTCAGCATGATAATGAAAGGGTCGGTGAAGCTTTCGAACTGAGCGGCCAGGGCCAAGTAGATGAAGGCCAGTGCCAGCAGGAAGGTGAGATACATGCTGGCACTTGCCTCGCGGAACTCGCGCGACTCTCCCGCATACTCGATCCGAGCGGTCGCGGGTAGCACCTCCTTGGCGGCTTGTTCGAGGAAAGCGAGTCCGTCACTCAGCGAATAGCCGGGCGCCAGTTGGCCGGTAATAGTCGCCGCGCGCAGCTGGTTGAAGTGGTTCAACTCCTTAGGCGCCACGGTCTCCTTGATGGTGATCAGGTTCGACAGCGGGACCATGGTGCCGTCAGTGGCGCGAACATAGATGCGGCGCATATCGTCCGGGTTCTCACGGTCGATATCCGCTACTTTGACCACGACGTCGTACTGTTGACCTTCCTTCTTGAAACGGGTGACTTGGCGCCCGCCCAGCATGGTTTCGAGAGTCCGCCCAAGCGTTTCGATCTCGATGCCCATCGATGCCGCCTTCTCGCGGTCGACGGAGATGTCGAGTTGCGGCGAGTTGAGCTTGAGGTCGCTCTCGACGTCGACGAGCCCAGGGTAATCGTCGAGCTTCTCGAGCAACGCGTCGACCATCTTTTGTAGCTCGCTGTAGGATTGGGACGTCTGGATCACGAAGTTTATGGGCTTTGACCGCGAGCTCTGCCCAAGCGGCGGCTGATTGCCGGGAAATGCGACGACACCCGTCACGTTGGTAACCTGTGGCGCGATCGATCGTCCGATCTCCTGCTGCGAGCGCTCGCGCTCGTCCCAGTGCTTCACCCGCAGGCTGACGCGCCCTTGCGAGACAGTCGGATTGCCTGAGACCGTGAAGACCCTGTCGGCCTCGGGTACCGCACGCGCGATGTCCTCGAGTTGTTTGGCATAGGCATCCGTGAATTCGATCGTGGCGCCCTCCGGACCGCGGAACGAGATGATGATGCGCCCCTCATCCTCGACGGGCGCAAGTTCGGCCTTTATCGTGTTGAATAGGAAGTAGCTCGATGCTGCCACCGCCAGACCCATTACAAGCACGAGCGGCCGCGCCACGAGCGCGCCCTTAAGAAGCAACCGGTAGGATCGGGTGACCCACTGCAAAAAGCGTTCGATGACGCGGTAGGCCAGATTGTGGTGGCTTTGATGCTTGAGCAGTTTCGAGCACATCATCGGCGAGAGGGTCAGCGCGACGAATCCCGACACAATCACTGCGCCGGCCAGCGTCCAGGCAAACTCCGTGAACAAACGCCCTGTCAGGCCGGTCATGAAGCCGATCGGCGCGTACACGGCGGCGAGCGTGATGGTCATGGCCACGATCGCGAAGCTGATCTCGCGGCTGCCGAGGAGCGCGGCCTTCACCGGGCTCACACCCCCCTCGACGTGACGGAAAATATTTTCGAGCATGACGATGGCGTCGTCGACGACGAGTCCGATGGCAAGCACGAGCGCGAGCAGGGTCAGCGTGTTGATGGAGAAGCCGAAGGCATACATGAGCGCGAAGGCGCCGATCAACGAGACGGGGATGGTCACAAGCGGGATAAGCGTCGCCCGGACAGAGCGCAGGAACAGAAAGATGATCAGGATGACCAGAAGTACGGCCTCGCCGATAGTGGTGTAGACGTTCTTGATCGACTCGGCGATGAAGATGGACTTGTCATGCGCCACCCGCACCTGCATGCCTTCCGGCAATGATTCCAGGATGCTCGGCAGGAGCTTGTTGACAGCCTCCGAGACTTCGAGCGGGTTGGCGGTTGCCTGCTTGATGACGCCGACGGCAATGGCCGGCTCGCCGTTAAAGCGGACAATGCGGCGCTCGTCGAGAGCGCCGAGCTCGGCCAACCCCACGTCGCTCAGGCGCACTAGGTAGCCATTGGCATCCTTGACGATGAGATCGTTGAACTGCTCCGGCGTGCGCAGGTCCGTCTCGGCGAGAACCGTAAATTCGCGCTGTAGGCTCTCGATGCGGCCCGACGGTACCTCGACGTTCTGGCGCCGGAGCGCGTTTTCGACATCCTGCGGCGTCAGCTGGTAGGCGGCGAGGCGCTCGGGGTCGAGCCAGATCCGCATGGAGTAGGCCCGATCGCCGAAAAGGCGGACCTCGGCCACGCCGTTGAGAGTCTGAAGTTGATCCTTGACGTACCGGTCGGCGTGGTCGGTGATCTCAAGTGCGGAGTGTCGCTTGCTCGAGAACGCGAGATAAAGGATCGGCTGCGCGTCGGCCTCGCGCTTCTGAATGATCGGCTCCTCGATCTCCTCCGGCAGCCGGCCCCGCACGCGGCCCACGCGATCGCGGATGTCCGCCGCGGCGTAGTCCGGGTTGCGGTCAAGCTTGAACGTGACGGTGATCTGGCTCGATTCCTGGCGGCTGATCGAGGTGATGAAGTCGATGCCCTCGATGCCGGCGAGCGAATCCTCGAGCACTTGTGTGACTTGGGTCTCGACGATGGCGGCGCTTGCGCCGGGATAGGTCGACTCCACGGTGATGACCGGCGGATCGATGGCCGGGTACTCGCGCACGCTCAGACGCTCATAGGACACGAGGCCAACGAGCACGAGCACGAGACTGAGAACCGTGGCGAAGACCGGCCGTTTGATCGAGAGTTCCGGGAGAGTCACGTCTAGGCTCCGGCCTCGTTGATGACGGAGACTGCGGTCCCGTCGCGCAGCTTGAGCTGTCCGGCGGTTACGACCTGGTCGCCCGCCTGGAGGCCGTCGACGATTTCGACCTGACCCGAGCGGCGCATGCCGACCGTTACTTCCGTCAGCTTGACTTTGCCGTCGTCGATCTTGAACACGAATTGGCTGTCGCCTTGCGGCACTATGGCCTGCTCGGGAATGATCAGCGCATCCTCCTTGAGCTGCAGCAGCACGCTCACCCGGGCGAACAGGCCGGGCCGCAAGCGCTGTTCCGGGTTCGCTACCCGGGCGCGCACGAGAAGGCTGCGTCCAGCGACGTCAAGGCGCGGATCGATGGCGTAGACCTCGCCTTCGAAACTCTCGCCAGGAAAAGCGTCTACCCTGATGCTGATGGGCTGACCCACTTTGATTGCGGGCAGGAACTTCTCGGGCACCCTGAAGTCCGCCTTGATCGGGTCAATCGCTTCCAGATTGACGAGTGCGTGGCCAGCCGTGATGTATTCGCCGACACTGACATGGCGGAGTCCGACAATGCCGGAGAATGGAGCGACGATCTTCGTTTTCTCGAGCTGTACGCGGGCGAGCTCGACGGCCGCCTTGGTGACGGCTAGGTTCGAAGTCGCCTCGTCAGCAGACTGCGCAGTCGCGTATTTGTTGCTGAAGAGCTGGGTCGTACGCTGATGGGTCTGCTCGGCGAGCTTGAGCTTGGCTTCGACGTCCGACACCTGCGCCCGGTAGACCGAGTCGTCCAGCGTGAACAGCGGGGCGCCCTCCTCAACCGGCTGTCCCTCTTCGAAGTGGATTTGCTTGATCCGCCCGGGGATCTCCGAGCTTACCGTTACCGCTTCGTCCGACAACAGAGAGCCGACGGCGGTCACCTGCTCGCTGAGAGGGGCATGGGCAACCTTCGCCGCCTCGACCAAGACGGTCTTCTCTTGAGCCTGTGGTTCTGCTCCTTGGCAGAGGGCAGCCGAGGAGACCATAAGGAAACCGGCGGTCAAGAGCCACCGCTGCGCATCCTTACTGCGACCGTTCCGCGCCATGCCTGCCTTTCCAGACGGGGATCGAGGTCGCCACTCTATCACCATTTCCGGCAGTAAGGAGGCAGCCGGGCACTACCCCGGGTTTACGAATGCCAGGCCGGAGCCGCGGTCCGCCCGCCATTTGCCTTCCTCAAAAATTTGGAGCAGGCGCGGGCTCCTCAGGCGCCGCCTCCTCCGGACTCTCCTCAGGCATGATCTCGTCAGGCGCCTCGTCCGGCATGGCCTCTTCCGGCATCTCGTCCGGCGGCATGGCATCATCCGGCATGGCATCCTCCGGCATGGCGTCGTCCGGCATGGCATCGTCTGCCGGCATGTCCTCGGCGGGTTCGGTCGCGGGAGTTTCCGCTGGCGCCTCAACGGCAGGCGCGGGCGACTCGACGGGCGTTTCGGCGGCGGGCTGTTCCGCCTGCATGCCAGCGTCGTCTTTGCCGCCGTACATGAAGTAAGCGGCGATCACGAGGGCGATCACGATGCCGCCGAGGACGATGGCAAGAAACGTGCGGCTGCCCTGATTGTGGTTGGCCATGAAGAAATTCCTCCCTCTTGTAGAATCGCCGCTAGCCGAACAACCTATCGGCGAATCAGAGTGAGGTCGAGACCGTTACGGCCGCAATCTCCGAGCATCACCGCACAGCGGAAGTTCCAGCGCGCGATAGGCGATCGAACACGGGGCTCAACGCCATGGCAACGAGAAAGTTCAGCAAAAGCGAGTAAAGTGCCGCATAGCCGGGCACCGTGAGGCCGAGGATCTCGAGCGGGTAGACCGAAGAGACGAAGCCGCGCGTGGCCGCCATGTAGGTGCCGGTAGCGGTGCCTATGGCCCATCCCAAGAGGAGCGCGCGGGCGTTGAAGCCGCGAGTGAAGAGGCCGAGCAGGATCGGCGGCAAGAGCTGAATGATCCAGATGCCGCCGAGCAACTGAAGCTGGATGGCGTAGGCCTGGGGGATGGCGAGGATGAACACGACGGCGCCGATCTTGACGACGAGCGAAACGATCTTCGCCATGCGTGCTTCCTCGGCGTCGGTGCAGTCCGGCCTCCAGAACTCCTTGTAGAGATTGCGCGTGAACAGATTGGCGCAGGCGATCGACATGATCGCCGCGGGCACCAACGCGCCAATGGCGATCGCCGCGAAGGCGACGCCGACGAACCATGAGGAGAACGAGTCCAGGAACAGGGCCGGCACGGCGAAGTTCGCGCCATATTGAGTGAAGCCGGCCGCGTAGGCCGGATTCTTGTCGACGCCGGCGGCGATGGCCATGTAGCCGAGCAAGGCGAGCAGGCCGAGAATGAAGGAATAGGCGGGAAGCAGCGCTGCGTTGCGGCGGATGACGTTGGCGCCGGAGGCGCTCAAGATGCCCGTCATGGCGTGAGGATAGAGGAACAGTGCGAGCGCGGAGCCGAGCGCCAAGGTGAAATATGCACTATAGCTGCCGAGTGTGCCTGCGGACGGCGACTCGAGAAGCAGCTTCTCCTGCGGGATGCTGGAGAAGATCGCGCCATAGCCGCCGAGCTTCGCTGGAATGACGACGATTGCCGCGAACACGGTAATGAAAATGAGCGTGTCCTTGACCACGGCGATCAGCGCCGGCGCACGCAGCCCGCTGGTATAGGTGAACGCGGCAAGCACGATAAAGGCGATGATGAGCGGCAGATGTCCCGTGAAGCCGCCGGCCGGGAAGCCGAGCGCGCCAATCACCACCTCCATGCCGACGAGCTGGAGCGCGATATAAGGCATGGTCGCGAGCAGGCCGGTCATCGCGACGGCCAGTGCGAGAAGCCGGCTGCCGAAGCGGTCGCGGACATAGTCGGCGGCCGTCACATGACCGCGCTTATGGGCAACCACCCATAGTCGCGGGAAGACGAGAAACAGGAACGGATAAATCAGAATCGTATAGGGCACGGCGAAGAAGCCCATGGCGCCCACGCCGAAGACGAGGGCCGGCACCGCGATGAAGGTGTAGGCGGTGTAGAGATCGCCCCCGAGCAGAAACCAGGTGACCATGGTGCCGAAGCGCCGCCCGCCCAACCCCCATTCGTGCAACACGTTGAGGTCCGCCTTGCGCCAGCGGGCGGCGACGAAACCGAGCCAGGTGACGAGCAAGAAGAGCGCGACGAAAACGCTCGTGGCGACGAGATCCAAGTTCAAAGGATGTCTCCCGGGCCCCCGGAGGAGTCGAGATCGGCGTGCGCGGCTTTGGTCGTGCGGGTGATGCGCACTTCGAGCACGTAGACGAGGAGCACGACGACGGCGCCGACGAGAATCGAAGCGAGCTGATACCAGTAGAAGAAGGGAATGCCGCTGAGCGCAGGCTCGATGCGGTTATAGAACGGGACCCAGACCACGAGCAGAAACGGGATGACGAGCAAAGCCCGCGGCCAGTAGCGCGCGAACCATCCCTTCGTGCCTTTGCCGGCCATGACCGATCCCCTCGCCCCGCTCCTGGTCGGGCGCGACCTTACTGAAAGCCGCAGGGAAGCGCGATGCCGCATTTCGGGCTCCGATTGCAGTCCGGTCCTACGGCAGGCGCGCCCGGCGCAGCCTCCCCAACCCACCGTGTGCCTTGTTTTGTTGACCTCTTCGGCGTACCGGCCCATATGGTGCCCCGAGGAGCCCGTAGCTCAGCCGGTAGAGCATCTGACTTTTAATCAGAGGGTCCCGGGTTCGAGTCCCGGCGGGCTCACCATTGAAAATCAATGGCTTCCGTTCCTGCCTTCGACCGGCGTATTGGTCCCAGGCATCATGCGGAAGCGAACCGGACTGCGGTCCAGCGGGCGTCGGGCTGCCGGCGCCCGCTTCATTTTGGTCCAACCGTGTCCGAAACGTCACAGCTTTTCGCCGCGAAGGCCTCTATAGTCGGCTACAGAATCGACAGAAGAACGGGGGACTGACATGCGTATCTTTATCGCCTGCGCGATCATCATTTCGGCTGCAATTGGTCTCGGTGGCTGCTTCGGTCACCACGAGAAGGCCGTCGTGACGGAGCCGTTGAAGCTCGGTTAATTGACGACGAGATAGCCCTTAAGAACCTATCTCTCCGGCAAATGCCAACCCCGGTCGGGTCTCCCCGACCGGGGTTTTTCGCTTGAATAAAACACGAGGTGCGGCGGAAAGCCGGGGCGTGGAGATGCGCTGAATTTCTCAGGCGCTCTCGCGCTGCCACCTGCGGCGGATGCGGTCGTAAACGGTACGCTTGAGGAAGTAGTAGGCGGGCCGGCCCATCACGGCGATGGCGACGAACTTCGAGAGAAACGGCATCGCGCCAAGAAGGCCCGACAGGGCCGCCTTGATGCTGGGATCGAGATCGCTCGCCACGACCACGGGAATGAGCGGCCACGCCGCATAGGCAACCACAATGATTGTGGTGCCAATGGCGAAGCGCCAGCCGACCTGTTCCGCAGTAAACTCTGGCTCGGCGGAAGCTATGGCGATCTCCTTACGGGGCCGTCGGTACGGGGCATCCAAGTAGTGTGGGGAAGATTTAGGTTTATCGGAGGCGAACCGGAAGACGCCCCACCCCCGGCCTACTCAACGAATCTAGCCTTCACTGTCCCGGCACGAAACACATTTCGCAGGGGCGGTAAACGCGAATTGCGGCATTTTCCGCATGGTCGCGCAAAATTCATCGGGCGAGAGCCCGGCCTCGCGCGGGCTGGAGTGCTTGGCTTTACTCGCCTGTTTCGGATGCGACCAGCCACGCCGGGTCGAACCAGCGGTCCGCCTCGCCGTCATAGGGCAGCCGCGTGATATCCCAGTGGCGGATATAGGGGGCATAGGTGTCCCACACGGGCGGGCCGCCGCCGACATAGACCACGCGGTCGGGGAACCAGGCCAGCACCTCATCCGGATGATGCGTCGAGCGGATCTCGCAAATGGTGCGGTCCTCGTGGGCGAAGGGCGGGATCGACGCGATCGTCGTCGGCCCGGCGATGATGACGTGACCGCGTGTCACCTCGAAGAATCGCGCCACGTCGGCGACAAACTCCCGTCCCTTGTTGCCTTCCCAAGGGAGCCTGCCGTTCAGCCCCAATTGGCCTCGTAGGCCAATGGCGCACATGGCACGAATATCAGCCAAGTCGTCCTCCGTCGGATGCGGCCCTTCCTTTTATCGGCGGATGGCGCTTTGGCAAGGATTGGTGCAAATAGGCGATTGTTCATGACCCCCCGCCCCGCTCCCGCGGCCGATCCGAGCCAGACCCTGAAGGCGATCGGCCTGATGACACTGGCCACGCTGTGCTTCGCCGCGCTCGACGCCACGGCGAAATATCTCGTCGGCGAGCAGAGTGTGCCGGTGACGCAAGTGACGTGGCTCAGATTCGCCGGCCATGTGGCATTCAGCGCGATCGTGCTGTGGCCGTTTGCGCTCAGGCCCTCGCTCCGCTCGGCCAAGCCGCTGATCCAGATCGTTCGCTCCTGTTTCATGATCTTGACCACGGGGCTCAATTTCATCGCGCTCCGCTACCTCCAGCTCGATCAGACCGTGACGATCTTCTTCCTCACGCCCCTTCTGGTCGCGGCGCTCGCCGGGCCGCTGCTCGGCGAATGGGTCGGCTGGCATCGCGTGCTCGCCATCTTCGCCGGCTTCATCGGCGTGCTGGTGGTGATGCATCCAGGCTTCGGCGAGGTGCACTGGGCCATGCTGCTCGTGCTCGGGGCGACGTTCGGTTACGCGCTCTACAATATCGCCACGCGCTATCTCGCCGCGTTCGATCCCCCGTCGGTGACGCAGACCTACACGCCGCTGGTCGGCGTCCTGGTGATGACGCCGTTCGTTATCGGCGACTGGCAATGGCCGGAGGCGTCGTGGCTATGGATCCTGTTCGCCTCGCTCGGCTTCTGGGGCGGCCTCGGGCATTGGTTCCTGATCCTCGCCCACAGGATCGCGCCGGCGCCCGTGCTGGCGCCTTACATCTATCTCGGGCTGATCTGGATGTCGGTGGCGGGGTTTATCGTGTTCGGGGACGTGCCCACCTGGTGGACGCTCGCCGGCGGCGCCATCGTGATCCTCGCCGGCCTCTACCTGTTCGCCCGCGAGCGGAAGATGCTTGGCGCGACCAAAGGCGGCCCCGCCTCCGACGTCGCCTCGCAGTAGCAGTTAGCCGTCGTCCTCATCGCCGTCGGCGTAGCGGCGGCGGATGTCGTCGGCGAAGGCGGCGAAGCGGCCCTGAATGATGGCGTCCCGCGCGCGAGCCATGAGCTCCTGGTAGAATTGCACGTTGGCATAAGTCAGCAGCATGGCGCCGAGCGTCTCGTTCGACCTGACCAGATGATGCAGATAGGCGCGCTCATACTGCGCCGCCGGGCACCAGCTCTCGGCATCGAGCGGGGTCGGGTCCTCGGCGTAGCGGGCGTTGCGCAGGTTGCGCTTGCCGCGCCAGGTAAAGGCCTGGCAATGCCGGCCGGAGCGGGTCGGCATGACGCAATCGAACATGTCGATGCCGCGGGCGATGGCGCCGACCAGATCCTCCGGCGTGCCGACGCCCATGAGGTAGCGCGGCCGGTCCTCGGGCAGGCGCGCGGCCGTGACCTCGACCATGTCGAACATGGCGTCCTGCCCCTCGCCCACGGCGAGGCCGCCGATGGCATACCCATCGAAGTCCATGCCGATCAGCGCGCGGGCGCTTTGTTCGCGTAAATCGGGATAGACACTGCCCTGGACGATGCCGAACAGGGCCTGGCCCGGCGCGGCACGTTCGCTGAACGCCGCCTTCGAGCGCTCGGCCCAGCGCATGGAGAGGTCGAGGGAGGCGCGCGCTTCGTCGCGGGTCGCCGGGAAGGGCGTGCATTCGTCGAGCACCATCTGGATGTCGGCGCCGAGCAGACATTGCACGTCGATGGCCCGCTCCGGCGTCAGCTCGATGGTGGCACCATCGATATGGGACTGGAAGGTGACGCCGTCCTCGGTGATGCGGCGGAGCTTCGCCAGCGACATCACCTGATAGCCACCGCTATCGGTGAGGATCGGCTTCTCCCAATGCATGAATTGGTGCAGGCCGCCGAGCCGGTGCACGCGCTCGGCGCCCGGGCGCAGCATCAAATGATAGGTGTTGGCGAGGATGATGTCGGCGCCGGCGGCGGCGACGTCCTCCGGGAACATGGCCTTGACGGTGGCGCCGGTGCCGACCGTCATGAAGGCCGGCGTGCGCACCACGCCGCGCGGCGTGGCGATCGCGCCGGTCCGCGCTCTGCCGTCCCGCGCCGTAATGGAAAAGGAGAAGGGCTTGGTCATATGGGCTCCCCCTCACCACTCCCCGGGCTGAGCAAGCAGGCATCGCCGTAGGAATAGAAGCGATAGCGCTGTTCGACGGCGTGGGCGTAGGCCCGCTTCATAGTTTCAAGTCCAGAGAACGCCGCGACCAGCATGAACAAGGTCGAGCGCGGCAGATGGAAGTTGGTCAACAGACGATCGACGAAACGGAAACGATAGCCCGGCGTGATGAAGAGATTGGTAGCGCCGAAGAAGGGCGCGAGCCTACCATGGGCATCCGCAGCGCTTTCCAGAAGCCGGAGCGAGGTGGTGCCCACGGCGACGATCGCCCCGCCTTTTCCCTTGACCGCGTTCAAGGCCTCGGCCGTTTCCGCGGAGATCGTCCCCGTCTCCTCATGCATGACGTGGCCGCCGGTGTCGGCGCTGCGCACCGGCAGGAAGGTGCCCGGCCCGACATGCAAGGTCACGAAATGCCGCGAGATGCCGCGCGCGTCGAGCGCTTGCATCAGCCGCTCCGTGAAATGGAGCCCGGCGGTCGGCGCGGCGACGGCGCCCTCTGCCCGCGCGAACAGGGTCTGATAATCGGTGCGGTCCTGCTCGTCGCCGGCGCGGCGCGAGGCGATATAAGGCGGCAGCGGCATGGCGCCGAGACGGTGGATCGCTTGGTCAAGGCTCGCGTCGCTGAAGTCGAAGGCGAGAGTCACCTCGCCTTCTCGCCCGCGCGCTTCGACCGTCGCCGTGAGGCTGCCGAGAAGGCACACGTCCCCGCCTTCGCCGAAGACGATCCGGTCTCCTGGCTTCAGCCGCTTGGCGGGGCGCGCCAGCGCGTGCCAGCGATTGGCGTCAATGCGGTCGGTCAGGGTGACCGAGACATGCGCAGACGCCCCATCGCGCTCCCGCGTGCCGGCCAACTCGGCGGGAATGACTTTCGTGTCGTTGAACACCAGAGCATCGCCTGGCGACAACAGCTCGGGCAGGTCCCCGATCATGCGGTCGCTCAGCGGCTCCGCCGCATTCGGCTCCACCACGAGCAGCCGCGCCGCATCGCGCGGCGAGACCGGACGCAGCGCGATCAGCTCCTCAGGCAGGTGATAGTCGAAGAGATCGGTACGCACCGAGACCAGCGGCTAAAGCAGCCGCACCATGAGCGCCCCTACCAGGACCAGCACGGCGCCGCTGACCCGTCCCGTGGTCAGCCCGCGCTCCAACAGCTCGAACATGCCGAACCGGTCAAGCAGCAACGCGGCGAATAGCTGACCGGCGATGCCGAGCGCCATCACCGCGGCGATACCGATTTTGGGCGCGAGGATGATGGCGAGCGTGACGTAGAGCGCGCCGAGCAGGCCCCCGCCGAGCAACATATAGAGGGGCATCGATGTCACCGCGCCAAGCTCGGTCGTGTGGCGCGCAAACAGCCATGTGACCAGGATCAGCGCCACCGTACCGACGCAGAACGACATGGTGGCGGCGGCAAGCGGGTTGCCGAGGCGGGTCGCCGCCTCGGCGTTGATGGGGGCTTGCAGGGCGATGATGGCGCCGCCGACAAGCGCGACCAGCGTGAGCAGAGCAGCTTGCACCGACATGGGGCGCCCCCTTTCGAGCTAACCTTGCGCGTCGGCGGCGATCCGGGCCGACAGGATCTTGTCGGGATTGGCCGGCGGCTCGCCGCGATTGATCTTGTCGACGTTCTCCATGCCTTCGATCACCCGGCCCCACACCGTGTATTTGCGGTCGAGGAACGTCGCGTCGTCGAACACGATGAAGAACTGGCTATCGGCGGAATCGGGCGACTGCGCCCGGGCCATGGACACGGCGCCGCGCGTATGCGGCTCGGCGTTGAACTCTGCGGCGAGCTTCTTGCCCGAGCCGCCGGTGCCGGTGCCGGTCGGGTCGCCGGTCTGGGCCATGAAGCCTTCGATTACGCGGTGGAACGGCACGCCGTCGTAGAAGCCCTGGCGCGCCAGCTCCTTGATGCGGGCGACGTGATTGGGCGCGAGGTCCGGCCGCAGCTCGACCAGGACGTCGCCTTTGCTCGTCTCGATGATGAGGGTGTCTTCGGGGTTTGCCATAGGGCCTCCTTGGCGTTGTCAGTTGGCGTTACGGCTCGATGGTGGCCTTCTTGACGTAGTCGAGCTTGGGGAAGTCGGTGACGAGATAGGCGTTGCCTTCCATCTGGAGCCGCCCCTGGTCGGGCCCCTGCCCGCGCGGCGCACCCTCGCCGTAGCCCTTGAAGAATGAATCGACCACGTCCATGCCCTGGATCACCTGGCCGAAGGGCGAGAAGCCCTGGCCGTCGAGGCCGGCATTGTCGCCGAAATTGATGAACACCTGGGTGGTGCGTGTGTCAGGGCCGGCGGTGGCGAAGCTCACCATGCCGGGCTGGTTCGACTGCTTCACCTTGTCGTCCTTGATGCGCGCCTCGCGCCACACGGCGTTGAGGTCAGGATTGCCGTTGATGCCGAATTGCACCATGAAACCGTCGATCACGCGGAAGAACCGCGCGTCGTTGTAGTAGCCGTTTTTCACCAGATTATAGAAGCGGTCGGCGCCGTTCGGTGCCCAGTCGCGATGCACCTCGATGACGAAGGTGCCCTTGCTCGTGTCGAACTTCGCCTTGTACACGTCGGGCGCCTTCTCGTTCAGCGACTCCGGGTCACCGAGATTGGCGGCATGCGCCGGAGCTTGCGCGCCGCCCGCGCCGAACAGCAACGCGGCGGCAAATAGGACGATGGCCCTGATGGTCATGGGGTCTCCTCTTTATGGTCCTGGTCTATGCGGTGAATTTCTGCTTGAGCGCCGCCGCGACGATCGGCGGGACGAAGGTGGAAACATCGCCGCGCATTGCGGCGATCTGACGGACGAGGCTGGCCGCGATGTGGCGCGTGTCCGGCGACGAGGCGAGGAACACCGTCTCGATCTCCGGCGCCAGCGCCGCGTTCATGCCGGCCATCTGCATCTCGTAGTCGAAGTCGCCGGCATCGCGTAAGCCCCGGATGACGACCGCGGCGCCTGTAGCCCTCGCCGCCGCCACCGTCAGGCTGTCATAAGTAATGACGTCGAGGCCAAGGCCGATCTCCTCGGCAACCGGCTTGAGCACACGCGAGGCCAGGTCGACGCGCTCCTCGGCCGAGAACAGCGGGTGCTTCTTGTCGTGATGGGTGCCGACGGCGATCACCAGCCTATCGACGAGATGGGCCGCCCGGCGCACGATATCCACGTGGCCGAACGTGACGGGGTCGAAGCTGCCGGGATAGAGACCCACGCGCATGCCGCTAGCACTCCCATGCGCCTGTCCCGCGTCCATCCACGATGGACGAGCGTTTTGGCGCGTCAGGGCCCGTTTCTAGCCGCGTGGACGCATCATCGGCAAGGCGCAATCGGCACGTCCGGGCGCCGAGTCCAAGGCGGTGCAGGAACGGCTGAAACTAACTCGAGGCGATCTCCTCGCCCTCGGCGTCGTTTCCATTCTCGTCGGGAATGTGCTCGACCGACACCACGCGCTCGTCCTCGGCGGTGTCGAACACGATCACCCCTTGGGTGGAGCGGCCCATGATGGAGATACCATCCACGGGGATGCGGATGAGCTGGCCACGGTCGGTGACGAGCATGATCTGGTCGCTGTCGTCCGCCGGGAACGAGGCGACCAGCTTGCCGTTCCGCTGATTGACGATCATGCCGATGATGCCTTTGCCGCCGCGGCCCGAGATCCGGTACTCGTAGGCGCTAGACCGCTTGCCATAGCCGTTCTCGGAAACGGTCAGAACGAACTCCTCATGGGCGCTGAGCTCGGCGTAGCGTTCGGGGCTGAGCACGACCGTCTCCTGGCCTTCCGCCTCCGGCTCGATATCGGGCTCGTAGTCCGTGCCGCCACGACGGACCATGTTCGCCTGTCGCACATAGGCTGTACGCTCCGCCGCCGACGCGTCCACATGGCCGAGGATGGCCATGGAGATGACCTCGTCGCCCTTGCCGAGCTTGATGCCGCGCACGCCGGCCGACTCGCGGCCCTTGAACACGCGCACGTCGGTCACCGGGAAGCGGATCGCCTGGCCGTCGCCCGAGGTGAGCAGCACGTCCTGCTGCTCGTTGCACACATGCACGTCGACGATGCGATCGCCGGCATCGAGCTTCATGGCAATCTTGCCGTTCTGGCGCACCTCGATGAAGTCGGACAGCTTGTTGCGGCGGACGCTGCCGTAATTGGTGGCGAACATCACGTCGAGCTTGTCCCACGAGGCCTCGTCCTCGGGCAGCGGCAGAATGGTGGTGACGGTCTCGTCCTTGTCGAGCGGCAGGAGATTGACCAGCGCCTTGCCGCGCGCTTGCGGCGCGGCTTGCGGCAGCCGCCACACCGTCATCTTGTAGGCCATGCCGCGCGAGGAGAAGAACAGGACCGGCGTGTGGGTGTTGGCGATGAAGATGCGGGTGACGAAATCCTCCTCGCGGGTCGCCATGCCGGCGCGGCCCTTGCCGCCGCGGCGCTGGGAGCGGTAGGCGGACAGCGGTACGCGCTTGATGTAGCCTTTGTGGGACACGGTGACGACCATGTCCTCCCGCTGGATCAAGTCCTCGTCCTCGACCTCACCCACCATTTCGAGGATCTCGGTCTTTCGCGGGGTGCCAAACTCGGTCTTGATCGTGGTCAGCTCGTCCTTGACGATGCCGACGATGCGGGCACGGCTGCGCAAAATCTCGAGGTAGTCGGCAATCTGATCGCCGAGGGTCTTCAACTCATCGCCGATTTCGTCGCGGCCAAGCGCGGTCAGCCGCTGCAGCCGCAGGTCGAGTATGGCGCGGGCCTGATCCTCGGAGAGCCGGTAGGTGCCTTGCGCCGACACTTTGTGGCGCGGGTCGGCGATCAGTTCGACCAGCGCAACCTCGTCCTTGGCCGGCCAGTCGCGCGCCATCAACTGCTCGCGCGCCGTGGCAGGGTCCGGCGCTTTGCGAATCAGCGCGATCACCTCGTCGATATTGGCCACGGCGATGGCGAGGCCGACCAGGACATGAGCACGATCGCGGGCCTTGCGCAGCAGGAACTTGGTGCGGCGCCCGACCACCTCCTCGCGGAAGTCGGTGAAGGCGCGGACCATGTCCTTGAGGTTGAGCAGCTCGGGCTTGCCGCCGATCAGCGCCACCATGTTGCAGCCGAACGTGCTCTGGAGCGGCGAGAAGCGGTAGAGCTGGTTTAGCACCACGTCGGCCATGGCGTCGCGCTTCAGCTCGATGACGACGCGCATGCCCTGGCGGTCCGACTCGTCGCGGATGTCGGCGATGCCCTCGATCTTCTTCTCGCGCACCAGCTCGGCGATCTTCTCCACCATCGCCGCCTTGTTCACCTGATAGGGAATCTCGGTGATGATCAGCGCTTCGCGTTCTTTGCGCACCGTCTCCTGGTGGACGCGGCCGCGCATGAGCACCGAGCCGCGGCCCTTGTGATAGGCGGAGCGGATGCCCTGCTTGCCGAGAATGAGGCCGCCGGTCGGGAAGTCGGGCCCGGGCACCAGCTCGGCCAGCTCGCCGACGCCGATCGCGGGATTGTCGAAATAGGCGATGCAGGCGTCGATCACCTCGCCGAGATTGTGCGGCGGGATGTTGGTGGCCATGCCGACGGCGATGCCGCCAGCGCCGTTGACGAGGAGATTGGGAAACTTCGCCGGCAACACGATCGGCTCTTTCTCGCGGCCGTCGTAGTTCGGCTGGAAGTCGACCGTGTCGTTGTCGAGATCATCGAGCAGCGCCATGGCGGGCTTGGCAAGCCGCACCTCGGTGTAGCGCTCAGCTGCGGGCGGATCGCCGTCGACCGAGCCAAAGTTCCCCTGGCCGTCGATCAGCGGCAGGCGCATGGAGAAGTCCTGCGCCAGGCGAACCAGCGCGTCGTAGATCGCCTGATTGCCGTGCGGGTGGTACTTACCCATGGTGTCGCCGGTGACGCGCGCCGATTTGTTGTAAGGCCGGTCCGGTGTGTAGTTGTTCTCGCGCATCGAATAGAGGATGCGCCGGTGCACGGGCTTCAGCCCGTCGCGCACGTCGGGCAGTGCGCGCGACACGATCACGCTCATGGCGTAATCGAGATACGACCGCTTCATCTCGTCGATGAGCGAGACCGGCCTTATGTCAGAGGGAGTCGGTCCCTCGACCTCGATATTGTCGTCGTCGGCCAATGAAGGAGAAGCCTTCTAAGAGTTGTCGATTCCGCAAACGCCGCACGCACGAGAGGAAACAAGAGCCTCCCGCTCGAGATCGAAAACGCTCGTGGAGTCGCAATTTCTATAGCTGATTTGGCAGGGGTTCCGCAACCGCTCATGAGGTGCAACGCACCGCTGTTTTTTGCTTATACTTCAATGGGTTTGCCTGCCTTTGTACGACCGCCGAGGGGGGCGATTTGACGCCCTCGTCCACAGCCTTGCGCGCGCTCATCGGGAACGAACGAGTCACCCGAAACGTTGTTCGCGAGACGGCGGCGCGACCCCCTGCCCCGCCGCGAATCAAGGCGTCAGCAAGGCGCCATGCAAACCCAAGACGAAAGGAAGTGACCCATGAAACGACTTCTAACTGGCACGGCCATCGGTCTGCTTATGGGCCTGACACCGGCTCTGGCGCAGACCGATACGCCACCCGCCGAATCGCAGGAGCCCCCCGCCCTGCAGGATCCGGCGATTCCCCCGGAGATCATGCCGAGCGAGCCGTCTGAGCCCGCCGATCCAGCGGCGCCGATCCCGGGTGACTCCGCGGCTCCGGCTCCGGACAAGTCATCCGAAATGGCACCTGAGGCACTGCCGGGTGATGAGGCATCGCCTCCATCGCAGTCCTCGGAAGCGCCAAAGTCCCTCGCCCCTGAGGATGCCGGTGACGCCGATGACTCTGCCTCCGCTTCGCTGGACAGCCCGCAGTTCCTCAGCAAGCAGGAAAGCGGAGACTTTCTCGCAAGCTCTCTGATCGGCAAGTCGGTGGTCAATTCGAGCAACGAGTCCATCGGCAGCATCAAGGACCTCGTCACCGATGAGAACGGCGCCATCATCGCCGCGGTCATCGGACATGGCGGCTTCCTTGGCCTGGGCGAGAAGGAGATTGCCGTGCGCTTCGAGGATCTCGACATCGTGCGCGACGAGGACGACGACGTCACGGTGACGGCAAATCTGAGCAACGAGACGCTCGCTTCGGCGCCCGACTACGAGACCTTGGCCGAGCAAGAGATGGCGGTCGGCGCGGCGGATGAGGATGCCGTCGGCACGCCCGACGCCGACATCGGCGACGAAGAGCGCACCTACTAGCTAGTCCCGTTTGGAAACGCCCAGCGGGGACGACAGGGAGCCCGGTTCGTGACACACGGACCGGGCTCTTTCTATGTGCGCGATCATGCCGGCTTGGCGATCATCAGCCAAAAAATGATGAGGACTGACAGGAACGCCGGCCAGCCGAGCCAGAACCAGATGCGGGAGAGACGATAATAGGCCGGCGGCAGCCTGTCTGCGCCGGCCGCCTCGGCCTTCGCGGCGATGTCGCGCATTCGGATCTGGAGGACGACGACCGGCAACCAGCAGGCGCCGACCAGCACGTAGAGAATGAGGCTGGCGGCAATCCAGGTCTGGCCGAGGCTGTAACCCACGAGATAGACGAGCAGAAATCCGGTGATCGGCTGCGCGACCGCGGCGGTGGCGGTGAAGATGTAGTCGGCGACCACCACGGTGCGCAAGGTGGCGGCGATGGCGGCCGGCGCTTCGCGCCGCTCGGCGCGATAGAGAAAGAAGGCGATGCCGGCGCCGGTGCCGAGCAGCACCGCGGCGCCGATGACATGGAGGAATTTCAGCACCAGATAGAGCGACATGGCCGCCTAGCGCTGCTCCTGGAACGCCATGACCACGAGTGTCGCGGCCATCAACGGCAGGATCTTGAGGAGCGCGCCAAACGGGTCGAGCCACAAGGCTGGCGCGATGACGCTGAGGCCGATCAGATAAAAGGCGCTGACGGCGAGCTGAAGCGCGCCTGCCCGGCGCACCCAACCGGGAACCAGAAACAATGCTCCGGCGACAATGTCGACCGCAGCGCCTGCGGCGACGAGCGGCCCTGCGGTGGAAGGATCGACGCCGATATGCGCGAGGATGCTCGCCGCCAGAAACCGCGTCCCCGGGGTCAGCGCCACGAGGCCGGACAGGATCCAGAACAGCGCCACCAACACCTGAAGCAAGGGCACGGTGAAATAGGTCCTGGCGTGGAGGCGGTCTTGCAAGGTCGCCGGCGATACTTGGAGCGTGTCCGCCAGCGACTTGACCCCACCGGCGACGCGGGCGAAGGCCGTGCCGTCCATCAGCCGATCGTAGCGCATCTGCGTCAGCGAGGTCGTCCTTGCAGCGGAGGCATGGCCGAGCCAACCGGCGGCATCGCCAAGGCGGAGCAGCAGGCGCAGTAGCGGGAGCGGCACGGTCACCTCGAGCGCCGCCGGAAAGCCGAGCCAGGCACGAAGAGCGCGCAGAATACCGCTGACGCTCAGCGTATCGGGGCCCGTGGCGTAGAGCGTGGTGCGGGACGGTTCGTGCGTCAGCGCCAGCCGCGCGATACCCCGCGCGAGATCATCGGCGGCGATCGGCTGGAAGCGTTCCGTGGCCCGTCCCGGCAACGGCAACAGTCCCGGCAGGCCGGCCAGGCCGCGCATCAGGGATGTGCCGCCATAGGCGCCGCGCCCGATGACGAGGGACGGCTTGACGATGACCCAATCGATGTCGAGCGCGGCAAGGGCCGTGTCGGCCTTGGCCTTTGACCGCGCATAGGCGCTTCCCATGTCGTCCTCGGCGCTGATGGCGGAGATGTGCACCACGCGGCGGATATGCGCCTCGGCACAGGCCTCGAACAGCGCGATCGTCGCATCGCCATGGATGCGCATGGCATCGTCCTTGGCGGTGCTTTGCAGGATGCCGACGCAATTGACCACGGCGTCGATGCCGGCGAGCCGGGGCAGCCAGCGCGCGGCCTCGACGTCGCGGTTGAAGTCGCAGGCCACCCACGTGATGCCGGGCATGGTGCGTCGCGCGAAGGCAAGGTCGCGGCCGGCGCCGACCACGGTCGCGCCTTCGGGAGGGCGGCCATGACCTCCCTGCCGATAAAGCCATAGGCGCCGGTTACGAGGCAGCGCATTTCAGGTGCCAGAGGTCAGAGGTCAGAGGTCAGGTGCCACGTGCTAACGATCTGGGGAATCGGCACCGGGTTACATATCAGCCACTGATGCCTGATATCTGATATCTGACGACTGACCCCTGATTCTAGAACGGGATCTCGTCGTCGAGCTCCTTGTTGAAGGCGGTGCCGCCACTGCCGCCGCCGCTGCCGCCCAGCGGACGCGAGCGGCCGAAATCGCCGCCGGACTGCCCCTCGCCTGCCCCATCGCGCTGCCGGCCGTCGAGCATGGTGAGCTGCGAATTGAACCCCTGAAGCACGACCTCTGTGGTGTAGCGCTCCTGGCCGGACTGGTCCTCCCATTTGCGCGTTTGCAGCGCGCCTTCGAGATAAACCTTGGAGCCCTTCTTCAGATATTGCTCGGCGATTCGGGCCAAGCCCTCGTTGAAGATGACCACGCGGTGCCACTCGGTCTTCTCGCGCCGCTCACCGGTCGCCTTGTCGCGCCAGCTGTCGCTGGTGGCGACACGCAGATTGACGATGGGACGGCCATCTTGGGTGTGGCGGACTTCAGGATCGGCCCCGAGATTGCCGATCAGGATGACTTTGTTGACCGATCCGGCCATAGTTTCGACCTCCCCGCGGGTGCGCGTCACGATGCCCCGGGAGGCAGTCTAGGGCGGCACTGCGCCCCCTTCCAGGCGACATGGCCCCTGTCCACAGGCCAGGAGCCGGTCTGTTGTACACGTTTTGTTCTCATTCGTCTAGCCTCTCGGCCTCTTGAGATTTCCTGACGCGGGCCGTAAGGCTAAAAACAGAACGAAGTGATTGCAGTGGCAGCGCGTCCGCCTTCGGGAGGTTGCTCGCCTGAAACCCGGTAAGAGGGGATATGCAGCGGTCCGTCGTCGAGCAGCGGCAAACACCAGGGCGTCGAAAGAGCCAACGGCGCCATCCACGCTCAACATTTCTCGGCTTCACCCCCCGCCAGTGGCCGTTCATCGGCGTGTTGGTGGGCAATTGGCTGTTCGCCGCCACCTTCTACGTTCTCGCCAAAATTTATTGGCAGTGGATGCCCGAAAGCTGGACGGTCGGCGAGCGTATCGAGCTCGTGATCAAGGTCGCGGTGTTCGCGCTCATGCCTGCGCTGCTCGCCATCTGCATCGTCGCGGCGCAACGGCTCGATCCGAGTATGTGGGTCGGACGGGCGCCGAAGCCAAACTCCGCGCTCGACATCAACACGCACTTCATCCTCAACACGTTCGAACAGTCCATCCTGTTCGTGATCGGGCTTGCCGGGCTCGCGCTCTATTGCCCAATCGAGGAGGCGCGCACCCTCATCATCCTGGCCGTGCTGTTCCTGGCCGGCCGCGTGCTGTTCTGGGTGGGTTATCACTATCACCCTTACGTGCGCGCTTTCGGCTTCGGCATCACCTTCTATCCGACCGTCATGGTTTATGTCTGGCTGTTCTTCCGCATGGTGTTCGACGTCAAGATTTTCTGACGCGGGAGCAGCTCACTCAGCCTCACCCACCCATGTTGCCAGTCAGCCCCCGCGTGCAGCTCTAGTCGAACCGCCGGCGACTAGCGCCAGCGCTGCCACTCGAGAACCCAATCGAGCGGCCACACGAACATCAAGATGTTGAGCGTGAGGTTGTCGCGGATCATGGCGCCGACGAAGACTTCGAGCGCCACCGCGAGCACGATGGTGAGCCACACCGGCAAGACCGCGGCGAGACAGAAGCCAAGGATCATGAACAGGATGTCGCTCACCGAGTTGAGCACGCTGTCGCCGTAATAGTCGAGCGAGATGGTCGCCTCGCGGTAGTGATTGATGACGAAGTCGGTGTTCTCGAACACTTCCCAGCCCGCCTCGACGGCGACAGCGAGGATCAGCCTGGTCCCGAACGACAGCTTCGGCGCGACGAGCCAGAACAGCGCATAGAACAGAAAGCCGTGGATGATGTGGGAGGGCGTGTACCAGTCAATGAGGTGCTGCGAGTTCTCGGCGCTCACCACCTGGAAATGCCACAGCTTGACATAGCCGCATTTGCAGATGAGCGGGTGGCCCATCGCATAGAGTGCGGCGCCGGCGGCGATAAGGATGGCAGCGACGATGGCGGCTTGGGCGCGGGTGACAATCATGGGCCCGCGCGTCTAGCACGGCGCGCGACTGCCGTCACCCGCAAGGTGGGCATTGCCCACACGGGATACGGTGGGCATGCTTCGCTTTGCCCACCCTACAGGCCTGCAAGAAAGTGAAGATCAAGTCCGAGTAGAACCGTCCGACAGGTTAGCGCGTTAGCCGAGTGTACACAGTTGACGGGTGCTGGCACGCGCCAAGCGCCGATCAGCTATGAGGACATATAGCGGCACGCGGCATACCGAAGCGCGCCGCTACAAGGCTGGCGGCGTGTGGGAAACCGTCAAGAAATGCACTGAGTCATACAATGGACGACGGCATCATTCATACGTCGGACTTTTACATTGATCATACCGGCCAATCGGACAGTGGTCCGGGCCTTCAGGCGTTCCTAAATGCAATAGTCGACACTAAGAAGCGCGGTTGGATTGACCCTGGCATAATTGACTGTAAGGGCTGCGACGTCTACCTCAACTCGACTGGAACAAGGGACGGCTTAGGCGTGAACGGTCTACGCGTCGAAGGGTCCAGCCGAAATCAATCCCGAGTTGTCAATGCGCGCTTGCATGTCGGCGACCAAAACAATCTGACGAGTGGCGCAAGCGGCAAATTAACGTTTGCGTCCTTTAGCATCGAAGGCCAACTGAACCTCTATAATTGCGAGAGCACGCCCATCTTGCAGGACATGACGATCTTCCCATCAGCGATTGATGGATTCTACGCTGGCATCGATACGATCCTAGTGCAGCTGATCTATTGCAATCACCCACTGCTTGTCGGCGTCCGGATAGAAAATGGCATCGACGTTTCCGCCGAAGCCGATGGCATCCGCTTCTCGGGGTGCAACAATGCCACGTGGATTGGCGGTGGCGTCAGCAAGTGCAGACAGGGTATCGCTTTTGAGCATCATCCTCGCTTCGGCGGTGGTGTGTGCCGCATGGCAAAGCTTGACGGCCTGCATCTTGAGCGCAATCGGCTTGAGAGCATTTTGCTCGATGAAGTCTCAAACGCAATGGTGCGCTGTCATGTGCGTGGCAGCCCGCCCAAGAACGGCGATCCGGGCTGGGACACCACTCGGGCGCTCATCAAGCTCCTAGGCAAAGCGGAAATGGTGACGCTCGATCTATATTGCGTGGGCGTGAGCCACGACAAAGGTACAGCCGTACAGGTCAACGATTGCAACCATGTCTATATCCGTGGCACTTTCGAGGACTTCGAAACGGCGGTGGAGATCGCGAACAATGTCACGTACAACATTGGCACGATCAATGCCTCGCGCGTTGGCCAGCCCCTGAGCATCTCTCCCGGGGCTGTCCGTACCGACCATTGGTAGAGATGCGGTATGGGAGATGATGGGACGTCTGCAACCATCTGCTTGAAGCGAAGGCGGCCGCCTTCTTTTTTTGTAAGCCTCTAACTCCTGTTTGTCCGGCTGAGCAACGACCGCACTCGTCGTGGTCCTTTGGGTCAAAAGCTGACCCTCAGCCATCGCGTCACGGCGCACCCTCCGTCACGATTACTCTGGTTCGGCTGGTCGCGCCGGGCTGTCAAAGCCCGTTATCAGGCGTACCAGCTCGGCTTGGCGCCTGGTACCGGTCTTGGCGAACAGATGCTCGAGGTGTTTTTTTACCGTTGACCGCGCCGTCCCAAGCGAATTTGCGACGTCAGCGATATCGCCCAGCTCAATCAGGTTCCGGAGGGCCCGTTTCTCTGCCGGCGTAAGGCCATAGAGCTGTGCCGCCGCATCGACTGCCGTGGATAGATCGGTACGCACCTTTCGCACGAACAAGGCTGCCACCGACGTCTTACTGCCGGCCGCGAGTCTAACGCCGGAGGTGAGTGGCAGAACATGGGCGAGGAAAAGCTCGCGGGTGCGCCCCTTGAGCGGCACGGCGATGCCACGGGCTGCGACTGCCTGGTCTCCCGCCTTTGCGGCGGAGAAGACTTCACGCAGCACGTGATCGACGGAGGGGTCGACGACCATGAGGACGTCCTGAACAAGCTTCACTGGCTCCGCCGCGTCGAGCATCGCACGTCCGCTTGCGTTGGCGTGGACCAGACCGCCGCGCTCATCGACGAGAAACACGCCGGCGGCGAAGTCGTCGATGACTTCGGAAAAGGTGCTGGATTTGACATTGCTGAACTGGATTACATTGCCGACCAGTATGGCGCGGCGGATATGGGGCGCGATCAGTCCCATTCGGCGGCGCGCCTCGTCATCGACCAGTCCGTCACGTCGATGGCGGATGACGGCAGAAATAGCGACATAGGTTGCCGACTTGCTCAGAATGCATCCGATCGAATCGACATAACCCTGCGGCTTCATGTATTCGTTGTACATCGCGGTCCGCTTCATCTCTTCTTCGGGCACGAGATCGTATATGCCGACCACGTCGCCTGGAGATCGCGTCAGCAAAGGCGGGATGATCGGATTGGTGGCGGCAAACCTGTCGAAAAAGAGCTTCATGTAATGGACGTCGTCACCCCAGCTGAAATGGTGGGTGCCACTGCTGTCGATGACGTCTTGCGAAAAAATATTGGCCAGGCACCCGGGCACAAAGTGTGCGACGAGACGTAGCGCCTCCGGCCAGAGCGAGGAATCGAGGGCTGCGTCATAGGTCAGCCCGATCAGTGCCGAGAGCGCTTCGGACTCGTCTTGGTCGGAGGGGTGCCGCATCGCGCAACAGGACTCCCGCACCCGACGATTGGTGTGAAAGGCCAATCGCGGGGATAACCGCGCGCAGAATAATCGATCATGCCGCGGCGCGGAACCCTTTGTTGCTGAGCGTCGCTACAGAACGAAATCGCCCTTGGCGAGGCTGCCGATATTGACGAAGATCTCGAAGTCGGCCTTGCCGTCGCCGTTCGTGTCGCCCTGGACGATCACGGTCGCGCCCTTGTCCTCATAGCGCAGCTCGCCCTTCTCGTCGCTGAAGTCCTTCTTGCCGATCCACTTGAACTTCTGGTTGCCGCTGCCGCTCTTGGCGTCGATGTCCTTGAGGTCGATCTTGTCTTTGCCGCCGAAGTCCATGATCTTGTCGCGCTTTGAGCCGCGCACGCTCTCCTTGATCGAGTTGAAGTCGAAGCGGTCGGCGTCCGCGCCGCCAAACAGGGTATCGCGGCCCTTCCCGCCGATCAGCGTGTCCTTGTTCGCAAAGCCGCGGAGCGTATCGTTGCCGCCCAATCCCGAAATGGTGTTGACATCGCTGTTACCGTTGATCGTCTCGCTGGCGTTGGTCCCCGTGAAATTCTCGGGGCTAATGTTTCCAACAGCGATTGTGATCGGCTGTTGCGTGAAGGAGCCGTCGTCGCTGGTCGCGCGTATGGTGATGGTGTGACTTTTTGCCGTTTCGAAGTCGAGCGCCGCTCCTCCGTTGGCAACGGTTACGACCCCTGTAGTGGAATCGATCTGAAACCGGCCACCGGCGTTATTCACGAGACTGTAGGTGACAGTTTCGCCGCTCCCGTCGATCGCGAGGGCCGTGAACCCGGCCAAGGTCCCGGTCGCCGCGCCTTCCTTTACGCTGTTAACCGCCGGATTGGCGTCCGCCAGTGCGGAGATCAGCGAAGTGACGGCGACGTCGACGTTGGAGAAGTTGAACTGCTCGATATTGGTGAGCGTATCGGTCCCTTCGTCGCCGTCGCCCGGATTCGTATCCGTAATCAGCCACGATGTCGTTCCCCCCTCGTCGACGCGCTGGATGCTGTAACCGGCGGAGTGGCCGTATTCTATGATGTCGAATCCGCCCATTCCATTTATGACGTCATTGCCCTCTCGTGAAAGCGAGAATATGTCGTTCTGACTCGATCCGGTAAGAGTGTCGACGCCTGCAGTGCCTCTGAACTCGATCCGGTCTTCCGCCGAATTCCAGTTGACGAACGTCCAGCCGGCAGCCGAGATATTCGATCCATCGATCAGAAATTGCTGCATCCCGGTGTTGCCGGTGATCCGCAGCGAGTTCGAGAGCAGCCCGTCATCGAATTGCTCCGCCCTAGCAACGACGAGGGAGAAGCCCGAGCTGGCAAATGTCAGCGCTTCATAGTTATGAAAGCCTGTGGTCGCGGTCGTTGTGGCA
This sequence comes from Methyloceanibacter sp., assembly GCF_050726195.1. Taxonomy (GTDB): domain Bacteria; phylum Pseudomonadota; class Alphaproteobacteria; order Rhizobiales; family Methyloligellaceae; genus Methyloceanibacter. Next base: position 114,630 of record NZ_JBOHJC010000001.1, read on the forward strand.
AAGTCGAACCGGTAGATGGCCCCCGAACCGGCGTTGAGGACGATCGTGTCAAATCCGTTGGTGCCGTTGAAGAAATCCGACGAACCAATGTGCCCGAGACCAGAAGTGCTGGTGATGAAGAGGTTGTCGTCGCTGGCGGGCTGGACGATGTTGTCGACACCGGCGGTGGCACTGTCGTCCTGCATGATGCCGGGATAGGCCGACAGGGCGGCGGCGGTGAGGGGTGGGTGCGCCGCCGCGCCGGCTTGGGCCTGAGGAAGCTCCCAGCTTCCTCCACGCCACGGCGAGCCAACCAGGCCGGCAGCGGCGAGGATGTCGGCGCCAACGAGCTCTTCAAGCGCCGCCACAAACTCTCTGCCCCGTTCGCCCTGGCCCGTCTCACAGGACCAGAGCAGCAGGCGTCCGCCAGCGGCAAGCGCCTGACCGATGGTTGCAAGCTCCGCGGCATGGTCGCCGAGGCCGTGGCGAGTCAGCGTTCCGGAAGCGAATTGAACTTCGCCCGGGGCGCCATGTGCGACGATATGGATGGCTTCGAGCCCAGTCCGTCCGCGCAAGGCGTCGGCAATCTCCCCCAGCGCGCTCCGGCCTGGCGAAAGCACCACCTTTTGGAGGTCTGGGCGTACGCCCGATAACAGTGTGTTGAGGCTTGCGATGTTGGAATCGACGAAAACGATTTCCGCGCCGGTTGGCAACGAACTTACGTTTGTTGGTTGATCCAAAATCAGAGTTGCCATGCTTGCCTCCTCATGGGGCGTAAGGATTCCCGGCGAGCTCGCATATCCGTGAGGATTTCCACCGTCCTGACGATGGCCATCTGTGTCTCCTCTCACGAAGTGCGCGTTTCACTATCGTGAGTTCCGGCAAGGGCCGCATCCGGCATTTGCCGGAGATCGGTCCCAAAATTGCGCGATTTGCATTATCCTGTCGGCGTGCCGCTGAGTGCCGAGGGACTGCCTAATCATGCTTGGAAACGAACCTCAGGCCACGGGCCCGTCGCGGGCCTTGGCGGACCTCATCGGCTCAATCTACGACTGCACGCTCGATCCTGAGCTATGGGACCGGTGCCTTGGCCAGATCAAGGAGGCGCTGGGGACCGCGAATGCCGTGCTGAGCTTGGCGGATATCTCCCAAGACCGCTTTTTGCTGACCAAGCAGGTCGGCATCCCGCCCGAGTGGATGGACCGCGTCGCCGAACACGCTACGGAGATCAACTCGAGGCTTACCGAGGTCCTCGCGTGGTGGCCGTCATTGGACGAACCGTTCGTCGTCAGGCGGCACATGTCCGAGAGCGACCTGCGGACCTCCCCCTACTTCAACGACGTCGTCAGCAAGCAGGGCTTGGTCGACATTATGAGTTTCTACCTCATGGTGTCGCCGACTCGCTACTCGGCTCTGGCGGCAGGGAGCACGCAGCTCATCACCGACCGCCAGGTCGAGCTCGGGCAGCTGTTGTTGCCGCATCTGCGCCGCGCCGTCACCATCAGCAACGTCCTCGATGCCCGCGCCATAGAACGGGCGAGGATGGCCGATGCGCTCGACGCGCTGCATTGCGGCGTCATCTTGGCCAATGAGCGCGCCGACATCCTGCACGCAAACCGCTCGGCGGAGCAGATGTTGCGGCAAGGCCGTCCCCTGCGCGGCAGTGGCGGCGTCCTTGGCGCCACCGACGATGCGGCAACACACGAACTGCGTGCGGCGATCAAGATCGCGGCGCGGGACGAGACCGGTCTCGGGCGGACCGGTCTTGCCGTTCCTCTGGCGGAGCCCGAGGCGGACACCGTCTTCGCCCACGTCCTGCCGCTGGCGTCGGGCGAGACCCGCACACGGCTCCAGCCGGACGCCGTCGCGGCGGTGTTCGTCGGCCAGCGCGACGAGCGCGACGGCGCCGATCTGGTCGCCGCCGCCTTCGGGCTCACGCCGGCCGAGACGCGGGTGCTATCCGGGCTGGTTGCGGGAAGCACCATCGCCGAAACCGCGGCCGCCCTCGGCATCGCACCGTCGACGGCGCGGACGCATCTGGAAAACATCTTTTCGAAAACGGGCATCGGCAGGCAGGCCGACCTCATTCGCCTGGCGGCGCGCATGGCCCCGCCAACGCGATCGCGGGGCTAGGCGACAAAGCAGTCCCTACAAGACAAAGTCGCCCTTGGCGAGGGCGCCGACGTTGACGAAGATCTCGAAGTCGGCCTTGCCGTCGCCATTCGTGTCGCCCTGGACGATGACGGTCGCGCCCTTGTCCTCGTAGCGCAGCTCGCCCTTCTTCTCGTGGAAGTCGCTCTTGCCGATCCACTTGAACTTGCCGGGAATGCCAGCGAGATCGATCTCGTCGCCCTCACCGCGGCTGAAATCCATGATCTTGTCGCGGTTGCCGACCTTCTTGCTGTCCTTGATGGAGTTGAAGTCGAAGCGGTCGGCATCAAGACCGCCGAACAGCGTGTCGCGCCCGAGCCCGCCGCGTATAACGTCATCACCGGCGCCGCCGTCCAACGTGTCGCCGCCCTTGCCGCCGATCAGAGTGTCGTTGCCGTCCTCGCCGAACACCTTCACCGCGCTGCTGCCGCCGGCGCCGTTGAAGCTGTCATTGCCGTCACCGAGAAAGACATTGCCCGTGATCTTGCCTTTGTTGACGATGACGTCATCGACGTTGCCGGCGGTGGCATTCAAGTCGATGTCGCCGGCGATGGTACCGCTGTTGTCGAGCGAGATACGACTAGTACCGGAGAAGATCGCGGCGTCGGTGCCCTTGATGGTGCCGCCGGCGAAGTTGGCGATGGCCGTCACCACGCCGGAGTTGGTGTCGACACGTATACCAAAAAGGTCCGAGTGGATCAGGCCCGAATTGTTGATGACCCCGCCTGCGGGCGAATTAGCGATAACCCCACTCCCCCTTCCATAGATGACGCCGTCATTGTTCAGCACGGCGTTAACGGACACACCGGCGAAGGCGACGCCAAAACCACCATGTGCGATGATCGTGCCATGATTGGTGACAGTGACGTCATCGCCATCCACAAATACTCCGTCAACGCGCCCCGCGATGGTGCGGCCGGCATTGTTGGTTATGACCCCGTCGTCGCCATTAAAGCGCACGCCGGCGTTGGCCCCAAAGATGTTGCCGTCGTTGATCAGTGTGCTTCCGGTTTGGGTGCTTTCAATGCCGTCACCGAAATTGAAGGTGGAGATCACGGAGGTGCCGGCGCCGACGGTTACGGTGATGTTGTTCGCGCCGTATCTGATCGCGCTGTCGTCAGTGACGAACTGGTCGGTGTTGATGGTGCTTGTGAAGTTCACGACGAGTGCTGGCATGGCTTTTTCTCCTCTGTTGCGGCTGTGCGCGCACGTAAGCAGACGGTCGGAGCGAGGCGCCGCCCGCGGCTTATCGTCTTAGATTCACGGGCTCTGGCGCATCCGCCATTTGGCGTAGGTCGCTCGATTGCATTTCCCTGAGCGGCCCCTGAAAACAGCTGAGAGACCAGACCCTGAGATCGCCGATCCGGTGGGCGGGTCCTCTCGATGCTGCACTCCAGGCTGGCGCTACAAAATGAAGTCGCCCTTGGCGAGGCTGCCGACATTGACGAAGATCTCGAAGTCGGCCTTGCCGTCGCCATTCGTGTCGCCTTGCACGATCACCGTGGAGCCCTTGTCCTCGTAGCGGAGTTCGCCCTTCTTCTCGTGGAAGTCCTGCTTGCCGATGAACTTGAAGTTCTGATTGCCGCCGACGCCGGACTTGGCGTCGATGTCGCGCAGGTCGATGACGTCATCCTGCCCGCGCTTGAAGTCCATGATCTTGTCGCGCGGGCCGCCCTTCTTCGATTCCTTGATCGAATTGAAATCGAAGCGGTCGGCGTCTGGCCCGCCGAACAGGGTGTCGCGGCCGAGGCCGCCGTTCAGCACGTCGTCGCCGGCGCCGCCGCGCAGAGTGTCGGAACCCTTGAAGCCTATGATCGTGTCGTTGCCCTCGCCGCCATCGACGAACGGCACGCTGAACATCTGCTTCAGCGCGGAGAAGTCGAAGGTGTTGGCGCCGGCGGTGCCAAACAGTCCTTTGTCGTTGCCGAGCAATTTCTCGATGGAGGCAGCCCCGGCGTTGAAACCGGAAAGCGTGACCGCGCTGCTTGGGCCGGTAAAGTTGGCAAAGACGAGGCTGTCGACGCCCGATCCTCCGTTCATGCTGTCGGCGATCCCCTCTGAGCCGTTAATGTAGATATCGTCGTTACCGCTGCCGCCGAAAACCGTGTCCGCGCCCGCGCCGCCGATCAGCAAATCGTTGCCGATGCCGCCAGTAAGCGTGTCGTTGCCGGCTTCCCCTTCGATAACGTCGTCCCCCGCGCCCCCATCGAGGGAGTCGTTACCCTCTCCTCCGTAGAGACCGTCACCGCCGGGACCGGCAACGACAACGTCGTTGCCGCCCTCACAGTGGAATTCATCGAGCTGATTATCCTGGAGCTGGGCCAATCCACCGCCGCTAAATCCAATCAGAACGCCGGTCGTTGCATTGGCCGTGTCGGCGCCGGATGTACCTACAAATTGCGTCATTGCAATTCTCCCGTCGCTCTAGCGTGGAATACCCGGCCCAATCCGGGCTTGCTCATAAGATGAAGTCGCCCTTGGCGAGGCTGCCGATATTGACGAAGATCTCGAAGTCGGCCTTGCCGTCGCCGTTCGTGTCGCCCTGGACGATCACGGTCGCGCCCTTGTCCTCGTAGCGCAGCTCACCCTTCTTCTCGTGGAACTTGCTCTTGCCGATCCACTTGAAGGCCTGATTGCCCCCACCCGTCTGGGCGTCGATGTCTTTGAGGTCGATGTGGTCGGGGCCGCGTTCGAAGTCCATGATCTTGTCGCGTGAGCCGCCCTTCTTGCTCTCCTTGATGGAGTTAAAGTCGAAGCGGTCGGCGCCGAGGCCGCCGAACAGCATGTCGCGGCCCGCGCCGCCGGTCAGGACATCGATGCCCGCGTCTCCGTTTAGGATGTCGTTTCCGGCATCGCCGAAAAGCATGTTGTTGCCGATGCCCCCGGAGATGAAATCGTTGCCGCCGAGACCCTTGACCGTCGAATTGACGGTGCCACCGCCGAGAATATCGTTGAAGTTTGAACCGATCAGTTGCTCGACCTCGAATATCCGATCTCCGGCGGCATGGCCGCCAGCGCCGGGGTCACCGGCCAAGTTAATGTTGACGGCGGCGGGCGACGAAGCATAGGTCACGGTGTCGAACCCGTTGCCGCCATTGAGCGCGTCGCCGCGGTCGCCGCCGATCAGCGTGTCGTTGCCGTTAAAGCCAAGAAGCGTGTCCGACAAAGGCGTGCCGACGACTGTGTCGTTGCCCTGCATCAGGTTGCCGACGAATTCCGCCACGTTGCCGCTGTCCCGAAGCGCGTTCCAGTATGCGAATGTTATTGAGAAGGAGATTCCGGTAATATCCAGATTAGGGGCACCGGAACCGTCGGTGCCATTTATCAAGGCGCGTGAAATTGGTCCTTGGACCCCGGCCAGCGAATCCACAATGAACTGACCGAGAAAATGCACATAGCTGTTGTTGGTCCACATCAACTGCCCATAAGACGTCCACCAACTCGCTCCTCCAAGAGTTCCGGAGGTGGGCAGCGCGCTCATATTCGTAGGTTCAAGTAGGGTAACGGTGGCCATGGCAGCCTCCCCAGTTCAGGCTTAGGCGGCTCAAGCGCGCCGTGAGCCGGAATAACACTCGGTTACCGGGTAAGCCGGGGCCCGGGACATTCCTCACCGAGCCGCCATCCCGAGGCGCGCGATTGGTGCTGCTGCGAACGTCTTACTTTCGAGAGGCCAGCGCATCCGCCATTTGGCGTAGATGGGACGCAAAATGGCGGCCTTTCCGGCCCTAGCTTGCTATAGTTGCGCCGCAACCAGCGGGAGCGGCCGCGCAAGAGTAGAATGGCCGCCGTCATGCCGCTCGGCTGAGAGCGACGCATCTTTCGACTAAGGGCGACGGGATGTTTCGGTTCAGCTCAAATGTCGTCGAGCCCCGTGAGCGGATCGAGCTCTGGGACGACTTCCTGGCGCAGACTCTTGCGCCGTTCAGAACCGAGCCGGCAGGTGAGAGTCCCTTTCACGTCGAGATCGGGATGCAGATGGTCGGCGACCTCCCGATCGTCAACGTCGATGGCCGCGGCTACCGAGGAGCGCGTGGGAAGTCGGAAATCGCGCGCTCGCGCGAGCACTTCTATGTCGCGACAGTCCATGTTGGCGGTGCCGCATCCCTGGCAGGCCCAGATAAAGAAACGTCTCTCGCTCGCGGCGACGTCTTTGTCCTCGACACGATGCATGAGTTGGAGTTTGGCCTTGAGGCCCCCTACCGGCATCTGCTCGTGAAGGTGCCGAAGGAATGGCTCGAGGCGCGGGTGGCCCGGCCGGATCTGCTGTGCGGCTCTGTCTTGACGCGCGACAACGCACTCGCGCAGCTGTTCGCCTCTTATCTCGCCGCCGGGTTCCTGACGGCAGATCGACTTTCAGCGTCTGCGGCGACGATGTTCGCGCAACATCTGATCGATCTCCTGGCCGAGGCCTTTGCCGGACCGGAGCCGGATCGACCGGCGCCCTCCAAGGCGTGGCGCGCCGCCATGCTCACCCACGCCTGCCGGCTGATGGCGTTGAAGTTTGGCGACCCAGATCTCAACCCGCAGCGCATCGCCGAGCAGCTCGGCATCTCGACGCGCATGCTGCACCGAATCTTCGCCGAGCATGGCGAGACCGTGATGCAACATCTGCTGACGGAGCGGCTGGATCGCGCGGCGAAACTCTTGGGCTCTCCGCACGTGCGACATCGCGGCATCACCGAGATTGCGTTTGCCTGCGGCTTCAACGACCTTACCCATTTCGGCCGTGTGTTCGCCGAGCGTATGGGCATGCCGCCATCGCAATGGCGCAAGCAGGCGCTATGAACTCCTAGAGAATGAAGTCGCCCTTGGCGAGGGCGCCGGCGAGGGAGCATCTTCGCGAAGACGGGCGCGACGCGTCAGGCCGACCTCATGCGGCTTGGCGCGCGGGTCGGGCCCCCCGCCCGCACGCTGGGCTGAGCGCCGCTCAGAACAGCTAGAGCTCGCTTGGATCGATCGGCTCTCTTGCCGCGTGGCGAATATGCAGAATAATGACCTCGTCGCGTGTCGTCGTGTAGAAGATCAGGTAGGGATAGACGCCGAGTGGAAATGCTCGGACAGAAGGCCTCTCTTCGACGACGCGCCCACTATTTGGAAAAGCCGCTATCAGGTCCACGACGGTGCGAATGCGCCGCTCGATTTCGATCGCCCCGAGCGGGTTACGCTCGGCAAGATAGTCTCCGATGTCAATAAGGTCGCAGACGGCGCGAGGACTGTAACCTATTCTCACCTGCGGAAGCGCTCGAAGGCAGCTTCAACCTCGGCAGGGGTCGCTCGTTCGCCGCGCTCGACTTGGGTTAGCGCTTCATCGATTGCTTCTAGGTCTTCAGCGGAGAGCTTGAGGGCACGCAGACCAAGCCGGTCAAGAGCAAGTAGAATTTCGGCTGCCTCGTCCTGACGTTCCTGCGGCCAGCGGCGCACAGCGTCGAGGGCTTTTTCCATCAGCGTTGTCATGGTCCTCAACTAACACAAGCCGGGAATTGGCGCGAGTCCCGGCGGTAACGCCGGCGCTGCTGTCCCTGATATGGTGCGTGTCTATGCAGATCAACGCGCCGCCAGCCGTCTCAATCCTGACGATTTCAGAATTTCTTGAAGACGCCGAACACCACGCTCCACGCCGTCACGGTGTTGTAGGCGAACGCCGAGGTGAGCGCCTTGAGCTTCATCGAGGTGGCGTGCTCGGGGATATCGTAGCCGATGACGGGACCGAGCTGAAGCGTCTCCGCCCGCAACCCGTCGGGCGGGATGGGAACACCGAAAAACTCATCGTCCCCGATCTGGATGGCATAGAAGCCGGCGACCCCCACCTGAAAGCGTCCGATATGTTCGGACACGGCCCAATCGATGTTGATGAGGTCGCCGGTCAGATAGTGGGTCTCGGGATTTTCCAAATAAGTGTTGTAGTAAGCCTTGGCGCTGAACTCGGTGCCCTCGGCGAGGATCGGCCGGGTCGTGTAGGTGAGCGCGATGGACGGCGCGAAGTCCCAGATATTCGTGCCCATGCTCAAGACCCGGGCCAAGGTGTCGGCGTTGTCGTACTGCCCTGACGGGATCACCATGCCGAAGCCAAGCATGAGATTGAGTCCCTCCAGGATGGGATAGGCGTTCGGATTTCTCGACGGGCGGGGTGTGCCGTAATAGCGCCCCCAGTCGAACTCGACATAGGGATCGCCGACCCCCTGATTGCAGCGGTCCCGCTGGCCGATGAACAGGCTGCCGCACTGATTGCCGCCGGGGATGATGCCGCCGAAGCCGACGCTTCCGCCGAACACCTTGAAGTTGGGCACGTAATAGAGGAACGGGCCGACCAGCTCCTTGTAGAGCTGCGCGTCCCTCAGGGCCGGGATGGTCTCGCCGTGGCGATCGAGGAAATCGATGGTCCCGGCGCCGACGGTGATGAACCCGCCATAGAGGCCGGGCAGCGGCATGATGGCCGAGCGGATGTCAGTGCCGCCGATCGGCCCGGCCACGGTCGGGCCCTCGACCGCGAGCGCGCGGACAGGGACCGCCAAGACGCTCAGGAAGACGACGATAATGGCTGAAAATCGCCAATTCTCCCGCACGCTGACCCGCCCCCGGTCTTATTTGCGCTGAGAGAGATTAGTCTGTTTTTCGCGCCACACTGTTGTATTTGTGCAGCGGTTCAACCGAAAATGCGCCCGGCTCGGCCCTGCCCGCCGCCAGGCAAATCCAGGACCTGCTCCGGGGCTCCCCTTACAAGTCGAAGTCGCCGGCGTTGAGCTTGGTCACGTTCTTCACCAGGATGGCGAAGTCGGCCTCGCCGTCGCCGTTGGTGTCGCCTTCGACGTAGGCGTTGCCGTTCTTCACCACGTAGTGCAACTCGCCCTTCTTTTCGTGGAAGTTGCTCTTGCCGATCCATTTGAAGGCCTGGTTGCCGCTGCCGGTCTTGGCATCGATGGCGGAGAGGTCCATCAGATCGCCGTCGGCTCTGGTGAAATCCTCGATGGTGTCGCGGCCATTAGCCTTCACGGTCGAGTCCTTGATCGACGTGTACCGGAACGTATCGGCACCGTCATAGCCGAACAACATGTCCTTGCCGCGGCCGCCGGTGATGAGGTTGTCGCCCTCGTTGCCCTGAAGCATGTTGTTCGCAGCGCTGCCGACCAGACTGAAATCGCCGGTGCCTGCGAGCACCACGTTCTCGACATTGGCGTAGTTGGCGAGGTTGATGCTGAAGGCGTCGGCCAAGATCGTGTCCGTGCCCTGACCGGCGCCCTCAATAACGACATCGAGCGGGTTATCGATTGCATACGTATCGTTACCGGTTCCGCCCGACATCAGATCGGCGCCGACCCCGCCCACGATAAGGTCGTCGCCGCCCCCGCCGAACAGGGCATCGCTGCCGCTATCGCCGAGCAGAAAATCGTTGCCGCTGCCGCCATCCAGGAGATCGTTGCCGAGGCCACCGAGAAGCGTTCCCCTCCTCTCCCCTAAGCGTATCCTGGCCGTTGTCGCCGTGCAGCTCGTCGTCGCCGGAGCGGCCCTCGATCGTGTCGTCGAGAAACGTGCCGACCAGGCTGTCGTCGAAGCCGGAGCCGAACAGAGTCACCGGACCGGTGCGCGGCTCGAAGATCTGGCCGCGGATCGCGTTTCCGTCGGTATCGCCGCCGGTTTGACTTGCGTCTAACCAAGCGAAGACAAGGCGCCCATCGGCCAGTACGGAAACGCTGGGAAAGCCTTGCCCCTGGGCGGTGGTGGTGTTGACCAGAAACTCGTCGCCCGAGGTGGTGCCGTCGCCATTGAAGACCTGGGCGCGTACGGCCGCGCCCGACGTGTCGTCCCCGGTCTGGCTGTAGTCGGTCCAGGTGACGACGAAACGCCCGTCAGCCAAGGCGGTCAAGCTTATGTCTCGCTGGTCGTCGGTGGAGGTTGTGTGAACCGTGAACTCGCCACCGAACTTCGTGCCGTCTGCATTGAAGATCTGGGCGACGATTTCGGCGTCCGCGCCGCCATGGTCCTGCCAAGCGACGACGAAACGGCCGTCGGCCAGACCGATGACAGCCGCGGCATCCTGGTCGCCGGCAGTCGTTGCGCTGACGACGAACTCGCTTCCGACAGCGAAGCCATTCTCATCGTAGCGCTGCGCCCGCACATTGAGACCGGTGGCAAAATCTCCCAGCTCATTGGCGCTCCCGTCCGTCCACACGACAACGAAGCCGCCATTGGTTAGGGAAGCGGCCGCCGGCTGCGTCTGGGGGCCAAGGACAGTGGTGTTGATCGTGGTGGTCGGGCCCGAGGCGTCGCCGGCGGCGTCATAAAGCTGCGCCCTGACGTCTCCGTCTTGCGTGTCCTCCCAGAGGATGGCGAACCCTCCGGCAGCCAAAGCCACGAGGGTGGGATCGACTGCCGTATCAAGTGCGATCTCATCGCCGATCGGATCGCCCGCTGCGTCGAACACCCGGGCGCTGATGCCGAACGTGTCGTTATCCTGCCAAGCGAGAACGAAGCCGCCGCCTTGCAAGGCGGTGACCATTGGCGCGACCTTGAAATCGGTGGCGTCGGTATGGGCGATGAACTCGCTGCCCGACTTGCTGCCGTCCGCATTGAAGATTTGCGCGCGGATGTCGAAGTCGCCGGCGCTTTCGTCTTGCCAAGTGACGACGAAGCGGCCATCGGCCAGCGCCGTCATGTTAGGCTCGCTTTGGCTATCGGCGGTCGTCGTGTTGACCAGAAATTCGCTGCCCCATTTGATGGGTGTCGGCATCGTTGCGCTCCGTTTGCTGGGATTAGCAGCAGAGCACTCTCAGCCGCAGCGATTGCCGGGCCGTTCCAAAAATCCCTAGAATGCGGTGAAATTTGGCGGACGGTGCAGGTGCCGCCCGCTAAGCCTTGCTAACAGGCCCGTTCCCCCCGAGATTGCCCGACAGCATGACCTCCAAGCTCATCTCCATCGGCGCTGCACGGGACGTATAGATGACGCAAGACGAAGCGCTTGCATTGCTCAAGACCGGCGCGTCTGTCTTCCTCACCGGCCAGCCCGGCAGCGGCAAGACCCACACAGTCAATCGCTACCTCAGGGAACTTCAGCGGCTCGACATTGCGTACGCTTACACCGCCTCGACCGGCATCGCGGCGACCCACGGGCATGGCGTTACCATTCACGCCTGGAGCGGGATCGGCGTGCGTGAGGCGCTGAGCCGCCGAGACCTTGATCTGCTGGCCGCCAATCGTCGTCTCACCTCTCGTATCGAGAAGACGAGCGTCCTGGTCATCGACGAGATCTCGATGCTCCCCGCGCGGAGCCTAACTCTGGTGGATGCTGTTTGCCGCCATATCAAGGGAATTCCATCGCCGTTCGGTGGCTTGCAGGTCGTTCTCGTCGGCGACTTCTTTCAGTTGCCGCCGGTGGTTCGCCGCGGCGCGCAGCCTGCCTTGCTGCCTGAAGCCGACGGTGCAAATGCCTTCGGCTCGGAGTTCGCCCATGCGTCCGCCGCCTGGCGTGATCTCTCTCCGACCGTCTGCTATTTATCCGAACAGCATCGGCAGACTGACAAGCCGTTTCTTGAGGTGCTCGCTGCCATACGCGCCAACGCTTGCGCCGGCATTCATCGAGAGCGTCTGGCCGAGCGGCTGGTGGGCAATGACCCTCCGCCTGAGGGCTGCACCCGCCTCTTCACTCACAATGCCGCGGTCGATGACATCAACCGGCAGCAACTGGCGAAGCTTGGCGGTAAGACGCACGTTTTCACCATGCTCGCCAAGGGGGCCGATCACTTCGTACAGGCGCTCAAACGCGGATGCTTGTCGCCAGAGACTCTCGAGCTCAAGCACGAGGCGGTGGTGATGTTCACCAAGAACGATCCGGCGGGACGCTTCGTCAACGGCACGCTCGGGGTAGTGGAAACTTTCGACACGGACGATGGCTATCCCCTGGTGCGAACGCGCGGCGGAAAGCGCATCATGGCGGAGCCCGCCGTGTGGAAGATCGAGGAAGCCGGCAAGGAACGGGCGAGCATCGCGCAAGTACCGCTCCGGTTAGCTTGGGCGATGACCGTGCATAAGAGCCAAGGCATGTCGCTCGACACTGCCGTGATCGACCTCTCGCGCGCCTTCGAATACGGCCAGGGCTATGTCGCCCTGTCGCGCCTGCGCAGCCTGTCGGGCCTGCATCTCCTCGGCCTCAACGAGCGGGCCCTGCGCGTCCATCCGCTCGCTGTCGAGAAGGACGCCGAGTTTGGTGCGGCGTCGGCGGCGGCGCGCCGCGCTTCAGGCGGCGTGGACGCGCTCACCAGCAAGCAGGCGGCCTTCCTCGCCGCCTGCCAAGCGCGCCCGCCCTCCGCCGAGCCGAAACGTCCAAGGCGGTCGGCCTATCCCAAGAGCTACGAGGTGGCAGCGCTCCGGGAGACCCATGCCAAAGCCTATGCGCCTTGGACCATGGCCGAGGAGAACGACCTCGCGCTGCGCCACCACAAGGGCGAGCCGATTGACTCGATCGCCGCAGCCCTCGGCCGGAAGCTCGGCGCCATAAGGTCCCGTCTCAAGAAGCTCGGTTTGATCTAGGCCGCCGTGCTACTGAAGGTCACAAGTCGAAATCGCCGGCGTTGAGCCTTGTGACATCGTTCACACGGATGGCGAAGTCGGCCTTGCCGTCGCCGTTCACGTCGCCTTCGACGATGGCGTCGCCGTTCCTCACGATGTAATGCAACTCGCCCTTCCTCTCGTGGAACGACTGCCTGCCGATAAAGGTGAACGCCTGATTGCCGCCGCCAGCCCTGGCGTCGATGGCGGACAAGTCGATCAGGTCGTCCACCCGGTTGAAGTCGAGGATGGTGTCGCGGCCCGAGGATCGCGTGGTCGAGTCCCGCACCGAGGTGTAGACGAACGTATCGGCACCATCGTAGCCGAATAGGCTATCTCCGCCTCGCCCGCCGCGGATGAGATTGTCGCCCTCGTTACCTTGCAGGAAATTCCGCGCGTTGGAGCCGATCAGCGACAAGTCTTCCGTGCCCGCAAGCAGCACGTTCTCGACATTGGCATAGTTGGCGAGATTGATGCTGAAGGCTGCCTGGATCGTGTCCGTGCCCTGACCGGCCGACTCGATGACGGTGTCAAGCACGCTGTCGAGCGAGTAGGTGTCATTCCCTGCGCCGCCCGCCAATTGATCGGGGCCGTCGCCGCCGACGAGGACGTCGTTGCCGAGGCCACCGAACAGCAAATCGCTGCCGTTGTCGCCGAACAGGAAGTCGTTGCCGGCGCCGCCGTCGAGGAGGTCGTTGCCGAGACCGCCATGGAGCGTGTCGTTGCCGTTCTCGCCCCTCAGCGTGTCCTGACCGTTCTCGCCGAACAGCTCGTCGTTGCCGGAGCGCCCCTCGATGAAGTCATTGAGAAAGGTGCCGACCAAAGTGTCGTCGAAGCCCGTGCCAAACAGGGTCACCGCCTCGTCGCGGGGATCGAAGATCTGGCCGCGGATGGCGTTACCGTCGGTATCGCCGCCGGTTTGACTTGCATCCGACCAAGCGAAAACAAGGCGGCCGTCGGCGAGTGCCGTGATCGTCGGCTCTCCCTGAGCCTGACTCGTGGTGGCGTTGACGAGGAACTCGCTACCCGATTTGCTGCCGTCGGCGTTGAAGACCTGCGCGCGCACGGCCGTGCTCGAGCTATCGCCGCCGCTCTGGCTCGCATCGGTCCAGGTGATGACGAAACGGCCGTCGGCCAGAGCCGTGATCGCCGGGTCATCCTGAGCCTGATCCGTGGTGGTGTTGACGAGAATCTCGCTGCCCGACTTGGTACCGTCCGCATTGAACACCTGCGCGCGAATCGCCGCACCGTCGGTATCGTCGCCGCTCTGGCTCGCATCGGTCCAGGCGACGACGAAGCGGCCGTCGGCCAGGCCCGTGATCGTCGGCTCTCCCTGAGACTGAGTCGTGGTGGTGTTGACGAGAAACTCGCCGCCCGACTTGGTGCCGTCGGCATTGAACACCTGCGCGCGGATCCCCGTCCCGCTGGTATCGCCGGTGAGCCCGCCGTCATCCGTCCAGGCGACGACGAAGCGGCCGTCGGTCAGACCGGCGATCGTCGGGCTCGTCTGTTGGCCATTGGTCGTGGTGGCGACCAGGAATTCACCGCCGAACTTGCTGCCGTCGGCATTGAAGACCTGAGCGAGAAGTGACTGATTGGGTTCGTTGGTAAAGCTCTCGTCCCGCCAGGCGACGACGAAGCGTCCGTCGGTCAGTGCGGAGATCGTGGGCTCGAACTGACCGTTTATCGTCGTCGTGTTGACGAGGAATGCGCCGCCTGAGGCATTGCCGTCGGCGTCGAAGATCTGCGCACGAATCGCCTCGAGGTTGGTGTCGCCTCCGGTCTGGCTCGCGTCCTCCCAGGCGATGATGAAGCCTCCGTCGGCCAAAGCCGTGATGGTCGGTGCTGACGCGGCACCTGGCGTGGCCGTATTGACCAGAAACTCGGCGCCGCTCGGATTTCCCGCCCCGTCGTAGATCTGCACGCGAATGTTGAGCGTACCGTTGTCCTGAAAGGCAATCACAAATCCTCCGCCGACCAGGGCGGCGACGGTTGGGCTCACCTGGGAGCCTGTCGTCGTGGTGTTGATCAGGAATTCGTCGCCCAATTTGATAGATGTAGCCATGACTTGTTCCTCCCTTGTCCGCTGCTTGCGGGCAAAAAATCAGCGTCTGGGCGCCCTTGGACCGATCTTTCCGCTAGGCGCTGCGACGCTGGTTGCGGTTTCAACTTCCGGAGGGAAGATGCAGGCCCGGGGGTCCTTATGACAAGTCATCCCGGGATCAATACTTTCTCAAGTTTACGTCATGGCGAGTTGATCTGTAGATGTACTTGTATTATTTACCATTGTATCGAAAATTGTAGATGAATTACTGAGACCGGCATTCCCTTGCGGACTCGACGCGATAGCGCGCGGCGGCTTGGCGAGAAACCAGCGAGGACATTGGCGGACTCCACAGGAAGCGGCTAAGGCTTATCGGACCCGCGGGGCTCGGGCCTTCAGGAAACCCAGCGGCTGGCCGCGGGACCTAAAGAATGAAGTCGCCCTTGGCGAGGCTGCCGACATTGACGAAGATCTCGAAGTCGGCCTTGCCGTCGCCGTTCACGTCGCCTTGGACGATCACCGTCGCGCCCTTGTCGATGTAGCGGAGTTCGCCCTTCTGGTCATGGAAGCCCTGCTTGCCGATGAACTTGAAGGCGTTGTTGCCGGAAACGCCCGTCTTGGCGTCGATGGTCGAAAGATCGATGCGGTCATCGACGGCGGCACTGAAATCGAGAATCTGATCGCGAGCCGCGCCGTTGCCCGCCTCCTTGATGGAGTTGAAGTCGAAGAAATCGCGGTCGGCGCCGCCCGTCAGACGATCCCGGCCGAGCCCACCGCGGAGGGTGTCGTCGCCCGCACCGCCGTCAAGCGTGTCGCCGCTCTTGCCGCCGATCAAGGTGTCATTGCCGGCTTCGCCGAACACCTTGACTGCGGTGCTGCCGCCGGCGCCGTTGAAGGTGTCAATGCCGAGGCCAAGAAACACGTCGCCGGTGATCTTGCCCTTGTTGACGATGACGTCGTCGACGTTGCCGGTGGCGGCGTTCAAGTCGATGTCGCCGGAAATGGTGCCGCGGTTGTCGAGCGAGATGCGGCCGCCGAAACTCGCAGATGTAAAAATCGCGGCGTCGGAGCCCTTGATAGTGCCGCCGGCGAAGTTGGTGATCGTCGTCGTCACGCCGGGGTTGGTGTTGACAAACACGCCAAAATGGTCCGAGTGGATCAGGCCGGAATTGTTCATGACCCCGCCGCCCAAATCGGCGCGAACCCCATTGTCCTGTCCATAGATGACGCCATCGTTGTTCAGCACGAAGTTATCGGAAAAGAAACGGATGCCATCATCCCTGTGTCCGATGATCGTGCCATGATTGGTCACGGTGGTGCCGTCGCCAAGCACAAGTACACCGTCCTGGCCCCCCACGATGGTGCGGCCGGCATTGTTGGTTATGACCGCATTGCCGCCAACAAAGCCCACACCGTTGATATCCCCAAAGATATTACCATTGTTGATCAGCGTGCTTCCGGTTTGGTTGCTTGAAATGCCGTTACTGACGGTGGAGATCACAGAGACGCCGGCGCCAATGGTGACCTGGATGTTGTTCGCACCGAACCTAATCGCGGCGTCGTCATCGGCTAACTGGTCGGTGTTGATGGTGCTAGTACCGCCCACGACGAGTGCTGGCATGGCTTGTTCTCCTCTGTTGCGGCCGGGCACTTGGGGTCAGGAGACGGACCTGGGCTGCCCATGCCGAAATCCTCCTTCTAGGAATGCAATGGCCGGGCGCGGCCGCGCATGCGCGCGATCGGGCGAAGCGGTCGCCACGGTCGCCTGCTAGGAATCTTGGCTTAAGTCGGCCGTCCGCGCGTCGGCCAAACGGCCAATGCCGGGCTATTTTTGTTGGGGCTCGCGCGCCGGGCTGTCGAAGCCGGCGATCAGGCGGACAAGATCCGCTTGGCGCCTGGTGCCCGTCTTGGCGAAGAGATGCTCGAGGTGCCGCTTGATCGTGGAGCGCGAGGCGCCGAGCGCGTCGGCGACGGCATCGACCCCGCCCACCTCGATCAGCGCGTGAAGCACCCTCTCCTCCGCCGGCGTGAAGCCATAGAGCTGCGCAGATGCTTTGACGGCGGCGGGAAGATCGACGCTCGCCTTGCGCACGAACAGCGCCGCCACGGCGGCGGTGTTGAGGCCGGCCTCGCGGCGCATGCCGGAGGTGAGGGGCAGGACGTTGGCCATATAGCGTTCACCCGCTCGGCCGCGGATCGGCAGCGCCATGCCGCCGGTCGCAACCGCATCGTCGCCCGCCTTGGCCGCGCGGTATACGTCGCGCAGCGCCCGATCGACGGCAGGATCGCAGACGACGAGTACATCTTGGGCAAGAACCAACGGGTCGCCCGCGTCGATCATAGCGCGAGCGGCCGAATTGGCGTGAACCAACAGGCCTCTCGCATCGACCAGGAACACGGCAGCGGCAAAGCCGTCGATCGTCTCGGCAAAGGCGTTCGTCTGCACGTGATTGAGGTCGATGACCTTGCCGATCAGCACGGAGCGGCGCATATGCGGCGCGATGAGGCCGACGCGATGCCGTGCCGCGTCATCGGCGAAGCCGTCGCGCCGGTGCCGGACGACGGCAAGCGGTACGATACTGGTCGCCGACTTTTCGAGATTGCAGCCGATGAAGTCGATATAGCCCTGCGGCTCTAGCCAGCCCTTGTAGTAGTCGGTCTCGTGCATCTGCGCGAACGGAACGAAGTCCGACGAGGTGAACGGCTCGCAGATCGGGAAAGCCATGACGGCCGGGAAAATGGGATTGATCGCGGCGTATTTTTGCAAATACAGATCGTAGTAGTAGGGATCGTGCCCCCAGGCGAAATAGCCGCCCGCCGCATTGGTGACGTCCTGAAAGAACATATTGCCCATGCTGCCCGGCACATAGGCGCAAATCTTCTCCAGAACCGGGACCCATAGCCCAGGATCGAGCGCCGCGTCGTAGATATCGCCGATGAGCGACGACACCTGCACAGCCTCATCTTGACCACGCATTGGCATGTCAGATGCTCCGTAAAACCAATGCTGGCTCCGCGAGACGGAGTCAATTGCCGACGGACCCCTGGCACCGACCGGCCGGCTTTCAAAATCCCTGGAAATTATTGGAATTTGGCGGACTGAGCGGCGGAGCTGGGGGCTAACCGCTTGCATCCCGGGGCTGGCTCTTGTGGCGAAGGGCCCTGCAAGCTAAGCCTTGCGGAGCGGCGCATTCCCCCCGACATTGCCCAGAACAATGACCTCAAAGCACCTCTCCATCCGCGGCGCGCGGGAGCACAATCTCAAGAATGTCAGCCTCGACCTGCCGCGCGAGCAGCTGGTGGTTATCACCGGGCTGTCCGGCTCCGGCAAGTCCTCGCTCGCCTTCGACACCGTCTATGCCGAGGGCCAGCGGCGCTATGTGGAGAGCCTGTCGGCCTACGCGCGCCAGTTCCTCGACATGATGCAGAAGCCGGACGTCGATCATATCGACGGGCTGTCCCCGGCCATCTCCATCGAGCAGAAGACCACCTCGAAGAATCCGCGCTCCACGGTCGGCACGGTCACCGAGATCTACGATTACATGCGCCTCTTATGGGCGCGGGTCGGCGTGCCCTATTCGCCGGCGACCGGGCTGCCCATCGAGAGCCAGACCGTGAGTCAGATGGTGGATCGCGTCTTGGCGCTGCCCGAAGGCACCCGCCTCTATCTGCTGGCGCCCATCGCCCGCGGCCGCAAGGGCGAATATAAGAAGGAGCTCGCCGAGCTCCAGAAGAAGGGCTTCCAGCGGGTCAAGATCGACGGCGCGTTCCACGAGATCGCCGAGGCGCCTGCCCTCGACAAGAAGTTCAAGCACGACATCGACGTGGTGGTGGACCGGATCGTGGTGCGCCCTGACATGTCGGCAAGGCTCGCCGACTCATTCGAGACGGCGCTGCAACTGTCCGACGGCATCGCCATCGCCGAGTTCGCCGACAAACCGGCGAAAGGTGGCGCCGAGCGGATCATCTTCTCGGCGAAGTTCGCCTGCCCGGTGTCGGGCTTCACCATCGAGGAGATCGAGCCGCGCCTGTTCTCGTTCAACAACCCGTATGGCGCCTGCCCGGCCTGCGACGGGCTCGGCACGGAGCTGTTCTTCGAGCCGGAGCTCGTGGTGCCGGACGAGACCCTGTCACTGGCGCGCGGCGCCATCGCGCCGTGGAACCGCACATCCGCGACCTCGCCCTATTACCAGCAGACCCTCGAGGCGCTCGCCCGCCACTACCGCCAGCCGATGAGCCGCCCGTGGAAGGACCTGCCGGAGAAGTTCCGCGAGGTTCTGCTCTATGGCTCGGGCGAGGAGGAGATCACCTTCACCTATGACGACGGCGTGCGCCGCTACACCACGTCGAAGCCGTTCGAGGGCGTCATCACCAATATCGAGCGGCGCTGGCGCGAGACGGAGTCCACCTGGGTCACCGAGGAGCTGGAGCGCTATCAGTCCGACCAGCCGTGCGAGGCCTGCGCGGGCTATCGCCTCAAGCCGCAGGCGTTGGCGGTGAAGATCGCCGGCCTGCATATCGGCGAGGTCACCGAGATGTCGATCAAGGAGGCCGGCGCCTGGTTCGCAGGCCTGCCGGCCAAGCTCACGGCGAAGCAGAACGAGATCGCCGAGCGCATCCTCAAGGAGATCCGCGAGCGGCTCGCCTTCCTCAACGATGTCGGCCTCGACTATCTGACCCTCGCCCGCGCCTCCGGCACGTTAAGCGGCGGCGAGAGCCAGCGCATCCGGCTTGCCTCGCAGATCGGCTCCGGGCTGACCGGCGTGCTCTATGTGCTGGACGAGCCGTCCATCGGGCTCCACCAGCGCGACAACGCGCGGCTGCTGGAGACGCTCAAAGCGCTGCGCGACCTCGGCAACTCCGTGATCGTGGTCGAGCACGACGAGGAGGCGATCCGCGAGGCCGACCATGTGGTCGACATGGGGCCTGGCGCGGGCGTGCATGGCGGCGAGGTGGTGGCGGAAGGCACGCCCGAACAAGTAATGGCGAACCCGGCGAGCCTCACCGGCCAATACCTCACCGGCTTCAAGCAGATCCCCCTCCCCGCCACGCGCCGCAAGCCGAGCAAAGGCCGGCGCATCAAGGTCGTCGGCGCCTCGGAGAACAACCTCAAATCCATCAATGTCGACATCCCCCTCGGCCTGTTCACCTGCGTCACCGGCGTCTCGGGCGGCGGCAAGTCGACCTTTCTCATCGAGACGCTCTACCGCGCCGTCGCCCGCAAGCTGAACAATTCGCGCGAGCTGCCCGGCACGCACAAATCCATCGAGGGCCTGGAGCATCTCGACAAGGTCATCGACATCGACCAGAGCCCGATCGGCCGCACCCCTCGCTCCAACCCCGCGACCTATACCGGCGCCTTCACCCCGATCCGCGAATGGTTCGCCGAGCTGCCCGAGGCCAAGACCCGCGGCTACAAGCCCGGCCGCTTCTCGTTCAACGTCAAGGGCGGGCGCTGCGAGGCCTGCCAGGGCGACGGCGTCATCAAGATCGAGATGCACTTTCTGCCCGACATCTACGTCACCTGCGACGTGTGCAAGGGCAAGCGCTACGACCGCGAGACCCTGGAGATCAAGTTCAAGGGCAAGTCGATCGCCGACGTTCTCGACATGACCGTCGAGGAGGCGGCCGAGCTGTTCAAGGCGGTGCCCGCCGTGCGCGACAAGCTGCTCACGCTCGCCCGCGTCGGCCTCGGCTACATCCATGTCGGCCAGCAGGCGACGACCTTGTCGGGCGGCGAGGCGCAGCGCATCAAGCTGTCGAAGGAGCTGTCGAAGCGCGCCACCGGCCGCACGCTCTATATCCTCGACGAGCCGACCACCGGGCTCCACTTCCACGACGTGGCGAAGCTGCTCGAGGTGCTGCACGAGCTGGTCGACCAGGGCAACACGGTGGTGGTGATCGAGCACAATCTCGAAGTGATAAAGACCGCGGACTGGATCATCGACCTCGGCCCCGAAGGCGGCGATGCCGGCGGCGAGGTGGTGGCGACCGGCACCCCGGAGGAGGTCGCGGCGAATTCTGCGAGCTACACGGGGCAGTATCTCAAGCAGCTGCTGTCGCGGCGCGGCGGCGTGGCCCGCGGCAAACGCCCCGCCGCGAGCGAAGCGGCGGAGTGACAATTGCCTACGTCGACGTACCTACGTCCTTTTTCGCTTGAGCAGTCGGCCCTGTTCCCAAGCTAGTAGGTCCAATAGCCCCGGATACTCCGGGCTAATTTCACGCGCCAGATAAATAAGTTCTTCCTTTTTTGCGTCCTCACGTAGCAGCCCTATCGACTGAAAATACTTCATAACTTGCCTGTCCGCAGATATGTCGATCGCGGATTTGTCCCGCATTGGAACCTTGAGCTGCCGCACGAGAATGTTGGTAGCCATCGTTGCGATCTTCGGTCCTACGCCGTCGAACTCGAGGAATCTACGGATAACAAGTGCACAACGCGGATTTTCTGACCAAATCGAGCTTGCGACGCCCTTATAGGAAGTAGCTATGCGTTGAACGCCTCGGAAAAAGATTGTTGGCATGATGTTCTTTCTGAAACGATGAAGGCGCTCTTTCGCGAAAATTGTCTGAGTCCGTTGCAAACTCAACGAATTGTAGTGGGAGAAGTCAAAACCTCCGACAACCAGACCAACACGGTACGGGATAACCCACGCCTGTTTCGCGCCAAGTTGGCGATCCATCAAACATGCTAGAACGTAGTGATGAGGAAAATTTTCGAGGTCTGAAAGCATTCGCTCGGCTTCGGGAATGCCTGTATCGAATCCTTCTGTTGGACCGCACAGGTCGAGCCGCCTCTTGGCTTCGGCTACAAGATGTCCATAGGTAGGCATTTCTAATCAACTCTCCCGCAGGAGCCCCGTTAGGTTGCGACTGTCAGTCAATGTCCTCGACAGGGCCACTAGGAGCGGGAACCTGAGCCGCCTCTTGTATGGTCTTCACCACATCAGCTCCGTACCTTCGCGCAAGTCTGTCGAGAAACGTCGGTTCGATGACGTTCGCAAATGCTAAATATCCGGCAAGGATCTGGAGTTGCTCGGGGCTAAGTTGATTGAGCGATGCTCGGTGAACCTGAGCGGACAATTTTCGCTTTCGATCCCGTCCAAGACTCAATAGCCCGTCATTTGTCAAAATCACTCCGGTCACCGTCCGACGGAATTTGGTTGTTACAAACGTCGTCTTCTGGTCGTTAACGCGCAGCTTTGGATGAGTGAGTGCATGGGTAGCTTTTTCAACAACGTGAATCATGTCACGAAGCATCCCGATCCGCTGACCGGAGAATGTTAGGTCATCCGCGTAGCGCGTATAGGCAATACCTCGACGAACTGCTTCCTTGGTTACGATCTCATCGAATTCATACATAAGCACGTTTGACAAAGATGGCGAAGACGGCGCGCCGATCGAAAGCTTTAACAACCGCTCTCCTCGTGCTCGCCTAAATAGGATCAGAGAGGAAATTGCAGCGTCCTCGGAAGTCAGGACTTCATGCTTCTCGCAATAGAACTTCCAGTCCTCGCTGCGGATGGACGGAAAAAAGTCCTTGAAGTCCATTTTCAGAATTGGGCCGTGCCCTGAATGTGGACTCGCGTTGTCTCGGATCGATCTATGACGCCGATAGGCTGT
This sequence comes from Methyloceanibacter sp., assembly GCF_050726195.1. Lineage (GTDB taxonomy): Bacteria > Pseudomonadota > Alphaproteobacteria > Rhizobiales > Methyloligellaceae > Methyloceanibacter. The sequence continues at coordinate 136,966 of NZ_JBOHJC010000001.1, forward strand.
CGCGGCTTCATGAATTGGTAGTCGATCCAATATTTTCGCTATCAAGACGCGTTGCAGAACCTTGAGCTCACGAGCCGGCTGAGCAATTTCTCGTGTGCCTCCAGCACGCTTCTTGATGGTGAAGACCTTGTAGCGACTAGGGGCGGTTCGGATGATGCGCTGCAGATCTTCGTGGGATAAGCCGGTTTCGGAGGATAGCATTCGCAAGAGGGTGGTCATGGGGCCGCCCCCTCCAACACTTCGGAAATTGCGCGAGCCCGCGCTTGATCTTGAGATTTCCAATAAGTGCGAATGTCCATTCGCCAGCGCAATTTATCGCGAGGCTCAACCTCGTCTTCGAGGCTGAAAACTAGGGCATATTCGCCTCCAGTCGCCACATAGTAAGTGTTGTTGCCTTTTTTGACCTTCTTGATCCAGCCCAACAACTGTGAACAATAAAGAAAGTTATGAAGTCTCTTTTTATCTAGTGCTCTTCCGCTGAGCATTTCAACGTATTGTCGAATTTCCTTTTGAATCAGAGCGCCATACTCTTGGCAAAGGCCAGTTATCATGAGTATGATATGGCCATCTTTTTCCTTGAGAAATTTTTCAGATGAGACTTGAACCGCCAGTCGCTCATCTATGACCGGGGCCACACTGTCGTGAAGCCTGATCATATCTAGCTTTTCAAGTGGTTGGTCGCCTTGGGATATACCCAAATACGCGGTATCCAGGCTCAACACCCACTCATCACCGTACTTCGATTCTAAGAATCTTATTGGCCCGTCTCGTATGAAGGACTTGTCGTCATAGAAATGATCGTTGACTATGGCCAATAACTGAGGCGCTACGGGCTCAAGCGCTGCGAAGGCTCCAAACTCGGCTAGGCTTCCCGCGCTCTCACGAAAAGAACGATTAAGCCAACAACTTGAGCAATATCGGATTCGAAGCTCAATAAATCTTCATATAGCGCGTCTGCTGTAAGCGGATCGGCGTCTTCCGCCAGCATTACTTTGTAAGTCGGGGGAGAATCTGTAACTAGCCGGTGGAATGCATCACGAAGGACCAGCGGCTGAGCCTGCCCGTCGCCAAGTTTGCCCCCGCAAAGGAATACGACCTTTGATGGTTGCCTGACCCGTAGGCTGTCCCGCTTAATACTGCCTATCAGGTTGCCTGGATGGAATGGAGCCACTTACCTTTGAAGGTGAGGAAGAGGGTGATGTCTTATCGAGCGTAAGCGTCCCGAAGGGCGATGAGACAGCGCCCTCTTCCGCACCGATAAGACTACACAATCGACTTAAGTCCGGCGGATCGCCGGACAAGCACGAGAACAAGTGCAATCGCGTAAGTGGTAGTAGGTATAGAACACACCACGGGTCTAATTTGTCAACTATCCTGCCACCCATCTTCCCCAAGAGTTGGCTGGAAATGGTGCCTTCGCCCGTTGTCATGCCCGCGAAAGCGGGCATCCAGTAACCACCGATCTTCGCTTTTGCGAACGGCAGGAGTTACTGGATCGCCGGGTCAAGCCGGGCGAGGACGAAGGACGGAAATGAGCCGGAGCCGGAGCTCCCTGACGAGGTCCCCAAAAAAAATGGAAGCCTCCGGGTTTTTAGGCCCGGGGACTCCCAACCTTACTTTTCGATTGCTCGAATTTCGGGTCTGAGGATTAACGTGTCACGCGCCCATAAGTTCCCGCCCGGTGGCGCGCGGCCCTTACGTATATCCCGTGAAGTCCTCGCTGTGGATGTCCTGGTCGTCGATGCCCATGTCGTCGAGCATCTGGCGCATGGCCTCGCACATGTCCGGCGTGCCGGCGACGTAGTAATGCGGCCTGGGCAGGTCGCTTGCGGCCTCCTTCACCATGGCGGGATCGATGCGCCGCGTCTCGCCGTCCCAGCCGCCCTCGTCCTCCGTCCCGGTCATGGTCACGACGAGGCGGAAAGTGTCGAGACGCTTCTCCAGGGCGCGGAGCTCGTCCAGATAGGCCGCGTCCTCGGGCCGCCGGTTCGAATAGAGCAGCGCCATGGGGCGCGGGCTCTCCTTCTCCGCCTCGCTGCGCAGCACGCTGATGAACGGGGTGATGCCGATGCCGCCGGCGATCATGACGATGGCGCGGTCGGGCTCGTCGTGCAGGCTCATGGTTCCGGTCGGGCCGACGATGCGCACTCTGGCGCCGGGCTTGGCCTCGCCAAGCGGCTGCTTGTAGGCGCTCTTGCGCATGCGGGTGGCGATGGTCAGCCGGTCCTCGTGCGGCGCGGAGGCGAGCGAGAATGAGCGCTGGCGGTCGTCGCTCACGCCCGGAAAATCCTCCGGCAGGAACAGGTCGATCGATTCACACGGGCTGAATGTGAACCCGTCCGGCTTCTCGAAATGAAAGGCGCGCGTGGACCGGGCGATCTCCTCGCTGCCCAACAGCTTGCTGTCATATTTGCCCATGACGAGAAGTATAGCGCGAAAGAGCAGCGGACCCCTTCCCTTCGTCATGCCCGGACTTGATCCGGGCATCCAATGTGGCGGAGCGGCAGGTGGTGAGTCCCGAATGGATGGCCGGGACAAGCCCGGCCATGACGGTTATGGATGTTAGCTCTCGCCGCTTCGCCACGAGAGCACCGACAGCAGAAGCGTGCCGAAGGCGAGCACGTAGAGCACGGCGCGCACCGCGTGGGAGTATTCCCATTGCGCGCGCCACGCCTCCCAATCGTCGGGGAGCATAGTCCAGTTCTCGGTGGCGCGGTTGGCGGGCGCGGTGAAGCCCCAGAAAGCGATCAGCTCGCCCACGAGCAGCACGACGGCGATCGCCGCCAGGACGAAGGGCGCGCCCGTGCCGCGCAAGCCGAACATGAGCGCGATCACGGCGATGAAGGCCGCCGGCACGAATAGCCCGACCATCCACCAGTTGTCGTAATTGCGCTGCACGGTGAGATAGTCGTCCGGGCCGATGCCGATCTTGTTGGGCAGCTCGAACAGATGCGCGAGTGCCGCGCCCATGGCGATGGCGGTCAGCATCAAAGCGAGGAAATAGAGGATGCGCACCATGGGACGGGAACGGCGCGCGGCGCCCCCGGTTCCACCGCCGTTCGATGGAATTGTGAAAATCTTCCTAGACACTCTCCCTCGCCTCCGCTACATTCCACCCGCCTCGTCCAGTCAAGGGGCGCGCTCATGAGGCGTTCATGGATGCGGGACGGGGTGCGGCGCCCGCGGGCCTGGTTACGCGACCAAGGCCCCCGGGCGGTGCGGGCTACCCCCCGGGGGCTACTACGAGCCGCCGCCGGATGTCGGAGAGGTGTGGTTGTCTCTTATGTGGCGCTACCGCGCTTCGCGCTACTTGAGCGCGATTGTTGCGCTATCGCTTCGGGAACGGCCACTGCAAGTGGGGTCCGCCGCCGACCAACGCCGCAAATGAACATGCGCTTTTTAGCGATGCGCTACCGGCCTCTGGCCTACTTGAGCGCATTTGCTTCTCGCGCGTGTGGCGCGCCGCGAGGCGCCCGCCGTGGTCCCGAAAGGATCGCGGAACCATAGGTTTGCGCTTCTCGGCGCGCCATCCCCCCTTCTTTCGATGGGGGCAAGCTCATTGACACGAGCCGGACGCGTTCCCGCGCCGCGGTAACGAAGAGGCATGTCTTGCCGAAACCGAGCCACAAACTCCCCGCTCTCCCCGTGGGGGAGAGCACACGCGCCGAAGGCGCGTGGTGAGGGGGAAGCCGCGAAGCGGCGTCGAGCGTGCGTGGCCCCCTCACCCTTCCCGCCATGCGACTTGCGCAGAGCTGCGCTCGCGCAAGATCGCGGCGGAAAGCCCTCTCCCCACTGGGGAGAGGGGAAGCGTGGGCTCAAGGCGCCTCGGTGAAGCGGCCGTAGGCGCGCACGGCGATATAGGCGGCGAGGGTGAGCACGAGGAGGCCGCCGAGCGCGATGAGCACGGCGAGCACCAGCGGGCCGCTGCCGGCATCGGTGACGGCGAGCATGTCGAAGGCCTGCACCGCCCACACGGCGATCAAAGCGAGGCCGACGAGGAGCACGCTAACGGCGGTGACCACGGCCCAGCGGTGGATGCGCCGGCGCCGCGCGAGCTTGTCGCTGAACATGGGCGGACCCTAGCACGTCCGGAAGCGGGCGCGCGCTAGGCCGGCTTCGCCTCGGCGAGCAGCGTGTTGCTGACCTTGATCTTGTTGGCGAGCTCGCGGCCGATGAGCTGATAGATGAGGCCGGCGACCTCGGTCTCGTGCGCGAAGAAGTGGTTGAGCTTGTCCTGCTCGAAGTCGAGCACGCGCACGCCCTTCCCCGCCGTCACCGTCGCCGTGGCCGGCCGGTCGGTGAGGAAGGCGACCTCGCCGACGAAATTGCCGGCCTTGAGCTGCGAGACCTCGCGGCCGCCGATGGCGACCTTGACCCTGCCGGCGCAGATGAAGAACAGGTGCTCCAGCGGCTCGTTCTCCACCGCGAGCTTGGTCCCCGCGTCGATGTCGCGGAACTCGCTGGCGGTGAGGAGGCGCGCGATCTGCGCATCGTCGAGGCCGGCCAGCACTTTCCGCAACAGGTCGCGGTCGCGCGCGGGCAAGGTCAGCGACAGGCGGTCCTTCATCAGGCGGTAGATTTGGTAGAGATTGATGAGGATGAAGACGATGTCCCAGCCGATGCCGGTGCGGAGATCCCCGCCCGACATCGTGAAGTAGAGAATTTCGAGCGACAGCCCGATCACGGCCACCACCCGCAGCCAAAGGATATTGGTGAGCCAATAGGAAATCGCGATCAGGACATAGGAGAGATGCCCCGGCCAATTGTTGAGGCTGAAGATGGTGGCCAGGTCATCCATGGGGGCCCCTCCATGTGTCGGACGCTGGTGATGATAGCGCCGAGACGATCACCGGGATATCGGCGAGCCGGGGGTCCCCTGTTAGGGGAAATCAAGCGACGGCAAGGATGGAGGGTCTAGTTCTCAGCGCTCTGGGCTGCGGCTTGGGTCTCGCAGTCGCCGAAGGCGGGCGCGCCGGCATAGGTCAGGCATCGCGCCTCGGCGGCCTCGCTCGGGGCGAGCGCCATGGGGAGCATGGGCGCCTGCTCGGTCACGCAGCCGGCAAGAGCCACAGGGACGAGAAGGATGAAAAGCCGCTTCAACATGAAAGTCCCCGCGAGGCGGCCCTGGGTGGGGCCAGCCATAGATATGGCCGGCCCACCGCCGATTGCAAGGGGGCTAGCTCCGCGGGCCGGGGAGCAGCCAGGCGCTCTCGACCGCGTAGGCGCGGGGATCGAAATAGAAATAGTGGCGGCCGATGCGCCCCGTCTGGGTCATGCGCTTGGCCCAGTCCGGCTTGACGTAGTCGGCGTGGTAGTGGGTCGAGGTCTCCAGGGACGCCACCTGGAAGAGCGGCCGGGGCTTGGTCTCGCCGGCCAGGAGCCAGGCGGCGTAGCCCTGGATGTCCTCCCATACGGCGTACTCGGTGATAGCGTCGGTCGTGCCGTCGCAGGCGAAGGAGAATTGGCAGCGGTTGCGCCGGTGGTCGTTCTGGTAGACGACCCCACAGATGGTGTCGGGATAGGCGCCGCTCTCCACCCGGTTGAGGATCACCCGCCCGACCGCCAGCTGGCCGCGAACGGACTCGCCACGGGCCTCGAAATAGATGCCCTCGGCAAGGCAAGCGAGCTCGCTGTCGGATGGCGTGGCGGCGGCGGCTGGAACCGTGCTTTCCGCGGCCACCTCGAGTGCTGCGGCTTCGATGCCCCTCAGAGTCGAGGCGGCAGCGGTCGAAGGCGCACGCGGCCTTTCCGTCGCGGCGCCAACGGGGGCCGTGCTCTCGCTAGCTACCATCTGTGCTGCGGCCTCAATGCCCTTGAGATACGAGGCAGCAGCTGATGTCGGAGCGGTCGAAGGCTCACCCGGCTCATCCGCACGGGCGGGCTGCAACAGTACAAGAAACCCCAAGACAATCACGCATATACGCAAACTCGCAATCCCCCGAAGCTCCATTGATTCCCCTCACTGTTGTTAACCTTCCCGAGGTTGGACGCTCGGGACCGGGGCTAATGCTGGGAAAATCTGTCGGGGGAAAGATCATGATGTGACGAAACCGTGGTCTCCCCACGATAATAGTGCGGCAAATTGCTTCAACCGGGCGTTGTGGGAAGAATAACCCCTGGGACTAGGGCGCCTGGCCGGGAATGAGGTCGATCCAGCGATCGAGGATCTGCTTGCAGGCACCAGCAAAGATCGGCAAGTGCCTTCGGCTCTCGCCGATTATGGTCTCGGCATCGAACCCGTTGGCCGCCATGTAGTCGGCGTTGTTCCGGCACATCAGCTCGACCAGCGGCTCGTCGACCTCGGCGTGATACTGGAAGCCATAGACGTTGCTGCCGTAGCGAAACAGCTGGCACGGCGTCATGACCGACGAGGCCAGATTGGTGGCGCCGGGCACGTTCTCGATGCGATCGCCGTGAAAGTGGTAGGCGAGCAGCGTTTTGGGATGGCCCGTAAGCAGCGCGTCGCCCGCCCCGTCCTCGGTCAGAGTCAGGTCGTACCAACCGATTTCCTTCTTTGCTCCCGGCACCACCTCGCCGCCGAGCGTCCGTGCCAAGATCTGGGCGCCGAGGCAGAATCCGGCGATCGGCTTGCCTGCTTGCATGAAGTCCTGACAGAGCGCCATCTCGCGCGCGAGGTAAGGATAGGTCTCGGTCTCATAGGCGCTTTGCGCCCCGCCGAGCACCACGAGAGCTGCGTAGCCGGCAGAGCCAACGCGGTCGTAATCGGTGTCGTAACCGAACACCCTCTCCTGCTTCAGCCCGCGCGCGGAGAGCAGGGTCGTCAACTGGCCGGCACCTTCCTTTGGGTCGTTCTGAACGATGAGAACCGGTTTCATGACAGACCTCGATGCGTGCCTGGCAGATACAAGCAAACTGGGAGGATTCTCAAGGCTCGCCCACCCAAAAAGTGCCCGTCCAAGACATAACGGGGAACATGAGGATGGGCGTCCGAATTGGGTGGCCTCAGTTCTTCGCAAGGGGCATAATCCCTTCAATCGTCAAATTTTAAGCGGTTTTTCCGGATAGGCGTGGAGTATCCCGAGGGAGCTAGGGGCCTGCGCCAGGGGGAGCACACCATGAAGCCAATTGCATTGGGGCTGATTCTGGCGACGTGCCTCGCTTTCCCCGCTGTTGCCGCCGAGCCCGGGGGACCGGCGGCGCTGATCACCCGGACCGAGGCCGTCAGGATCGCCATCCAAGGTCAGATCGCGGACAAGACCGGTTCTGGTGCGGCTCAGCAGGTCGCCCTTGCGGAATACTATTCGGTGCCTGATCGGCGTCTGCTCTGGGTCGACGAGAGCGGGCTGACCCCGCGTGGCAAAGCCATCGTGGCCGAGATCGCCAAGGCCGATGACTATGGCCTGCGCGCTTCGGACTACTCGCTTCCCGACAACTCGCTGTTCAACCCCTCGGATGCCGATGCGGTCGATTGGCTCGCCGGCGCCGAGCTCAAGATCAGCACCGCCGTGCTCGAATACGCCAAGGATGCGCGTGGCGGCCGCCTGGAACCGCAGCGCCTCAGCAAAAACCTCGACCCCACGCTTTTCCTGCCCAACCCGGCCGAGGTCATCGCCTTCATCGCCTTGCGTTCCGACCCCGCAGCCTATTTGCGCAGCTTCCAGCCCAGCCAGCCGCAGTTCGAGGCACTAAGGCAGAAGTTGCTGCAGCTCCGCAACGGCGGCGAACCGGCCGAGCCCGCCGACCCGCCGGTCGTCGTCATACCCGACGGCCCGGTTTTGAAGCTTGGTGTCGATCATGAGCATGTCGCGCTGCTCAGGAAGCGGCTGACGATGCCGGTGAGTACATCCGGCAACGAAACTCTGTTCGACAATGACGTGTTCGAAGCCGTGCGGCAGTTCCAGCGCGAGCATGGCCTTGGCGCCGACGGCATGGTCGGGGCCGGCACAAGGGCCAGGCTCAACAACAAACAAGCACCGCAGCAGCCCGGAGGCGACGCGACCATCCAGGCGCTCGTGATCAACATGGAGCGGTGGCGCTGGTTACCCCAGGACCTTGGGCCGTTCTACGTCACGGTCAACATCCCGGAGTTCATGCTGCGCATCGTCGACGACGGAACGCCGATTCATGAGACGCGCGTGGTCGTCGGCAAAACCGACAAGCAGACCCCGGTGTTCTCGGATTTCATGGAAGAGATCGTCTTTCGTCCCTACTGGAACGTCCCGAACTCGATCAAGACCGAGGAAATTGCGCCTTACCTGTACCAGGGCGGCGGCTTCTTCGGCGGCGGGTGGGACACCTCGGTCCTTCGGCGTCACAACCTCCGCATCAGGGGATATAACGGGCGCGACATCGACCCCGATTCGGTCGACTGGGGGAGCACCGATATTCGCAGATACGAGCTCTATCAGCCGCCTGGACCTGGCAACGTGCTCGGCATGATGAAGTTCGTGTTCCCCAACACGCATGACGTCTACATGCACGACACGACGCAAAAGCATCTGTTCGCCAAGGCCGTCCGCACCGAAAGCCATGGCTGCATGCGCGTGCAGAATCCAGACCAGGTGGCGACTATCCTGCTCAAGCAAGACCAAGACTGGACGGCGGGGCACGTCGCCTCGGCCGTACAGGGTCATGACGACAATCATATCGCACTGAAGCAGCACATCCCGGTCTACATCACCTATTTGACCCTGAGGGTGAACGACGACGGCTCGATGGCGAGATTCCGCGACATCTACGGTCACGATGCTCGAATGGCCGCGGCGCTGAGCGGCGAGCCTTTGCTCTACGACACGCCCACCGTTCCGCAAGAAGTCGTGGCGAGCGATACGACGCGACGGGTCAACCGGCGCGTCCGCCAGCGTGCGACATTCGAGAACGACTTTACCCGGGCGCTATTCGGCTTCTAAGCACCGCGAAGCAGAGTCTGAAGGTTTGAGGCCCCTCGCCTACCCGGCGATCTGCTTGATAACTTTCACAATGACAAGCAGGATCACCGCGCCGATAAACGCGAGGATGATCGCGCCGAGTACGCCGCCGCCGAGGGTCAAGGCGATCCCGAAATACGGGAACAGGAAGCCCGCGAGCAGCGCCCCCAAGATGCCGATAACGATATCGCCGACAAGGCCGAAACCGGTGCCTTGCACGACGAGGCCGGCGAGCCAGCCGGCAATGGCCCCGACCACAAGCGCGATGATGAGTGCTGTCAACATTGTTTCCCCCTCCGTTGGCGTCCAAACGAAGTCTAGCATGAGTCTCTGCGGGTCGAGGATCGCCGATGTGCTATGGACTTTGATCTCGCGTTAGGACTAAATCGGCGCCTACAGCGTCCTAAGTTGGGGAGTTCGACCATGATCAGAGCGGTATTGGCCGGTACGGTCGTCGCGGCCGCGGTTCTATTCGTTGGCCAGCCGGCCAAGGCCGAATGGCTATGCGGTGAGGACCGTTGCGTCTGGGTTACTTGGGACGTCGACGAGCCGGCCTTCGCCCTGGCCTGGGGCCCGCCGCCCAGGCCCAGTTGCTTCTGGAGGCAGGGCATACTCGGCCGCTGGCGGATGGTCTGCCGTTAGTTAGATCCGAACTTCCGGTTGGGCGCCCTCGCGACTCCTGATTATGGCTTCAGCACGAGGGGCACGACCGTCCGTCCTGGTGGGAAGCCTTCGCCATCGGAGACGTCCTCCTCGAAGACTTCTAGGTGGCCGATCTGCCGCGCGTCCACGTTGTAGGGCACCGTGAACGAGAACGCGCCTGGACCATCGACGCCGCCGCCTTGGGTATGGCCGCTGGCGAGCTCCACGCCGGTGCGGCCGATGAGCTTCCATTGCACATTGCTCTCGAAGGTGCGCGAGCAGCCCACGACCGTGAAGCCGCTCTCAACCCGCTCGCCGGCCTTCGGCTGAGTGGCGATGACGAAGGCGGCTTCGCCGAACGCGCCGTCGTCATTGGCGCAATTGTCGGCGGTCTCCTCGCCGCCGCCCCACGATCCCATCGCGGCGGCATGCTCCGTCTCCACAACGAGCGTCAAACTTGATAGCGCAAGGACCGCGCCCGCCGCGGTGTAAAGCATCGGGTGTTTCATGGCCTCCTCCTGCTTTTGCCGATGACTGCTGCCGGCCGGACGCCGGCGGCGGTCAAGGCTACGCCCGCGGCTCAGCCAAGACAACGCGATAGCGAGAAGGACGCAGAGCTCCCGATTGAGAGCCCCGAACGCCTCATCCCTCGCGATTGGGCGTGCCGAGGATGTGGCTCTTAGGCGGCAGCATTACCTGATCGAAGTCCTGGGTGAACATCGCCGCGGCAAAGAAGGCGACGGCGCGCAAGGTCTCCTTGCCGGTGTTCTCGAGATCGTGGCGCACCGGCGTCGGGATGACGAAGACGCTTCCCGGTCCAACCTGATGGGTGGATCCATCCTCGAGATAGAGCTTCCCTTGCCCGGCAATGATGTACTGTGTCTCCTCGGTCGCATCGGTGTGCCAGCCGAGCCGCCCGCCGGGCTCAATCTCATAGACGATGGTCGAGGACGCCGTAGTGCCGCCCTCGCCGCCATAAAGCGCGAAGGCGCCCTGCCAGCGCACCGCCTTGTCGGTCTCGCCCCAAACTTTGTTGCGCGGAAGCTTGTTGGAATCGAGGATAACAGTCTTGACGGTGGAACCCTTGGGTGCCGCTTTGGTGGCAGTTGCAGTGGCCATGATCCCTTCCTCCTTCGGTGATGGTGAAACGAAGCTATCGCCAGGCTGGTCTCAGAGTTCGGTCCTCCCGAGGTTCAGGTTATGAAACGGTATCGGCGACGGCCCGCATTCGAGTCGAAATGCAGGGGACCGACCCTGCAGCTCAGCTCCGCTTCACACTGCGGCGATCGACGCCGATGACGAGCGCGGCGCGGTACCGGCCGCCCTCTTCATTGATCTCCACCAATGTTTCGGCGCCGCCCTCACGCTTGAAAATGAAGTCGTTATCGTTGAACGTGTCTCGCTTCGCCTTCCGCGCAAGATAGGGCTCAAGGCTTGTATAGATGCGATCGGTGATCGCATCGGGAAAATAAAGCTGGCCGGTGACGAGATCTTTCTCCTCCACCAGCACCTTGAAGTGGATATGCGGCGTACGCCCGGGATACCAGCCGGGATAGATCGTGGCGAAGCGCACCTGGCCGTCCACATCGGCGAACTGCGTGCCGCGCAAGAAGGTCTCGCCCTCGGTCGAGCCGGTCGCTTGGCGCGCGTAGCCCGAATAAACGCCGAGCCCGTCGGAATGCCAGACATCGACGCGGGCGCCTCCTAGCTTTGAGCAGGTCTCGGCTTCAACGACTTGCAGCGTGAGGGCGAGCGGCGCACCGCGCTTGCCCTCGGTGATATCGGCGCGCACCAGCTTGGGGTCGAAATAGAACGGCCCTTCCATCGCTTCGGGCGTAAGCACGCAAACCTTGGCATCGGCTAGGGTCGCACGCCCGCCCGCAGCAGCCGGTCTACCGGCGATGGTGAGGCCGGTCGCCGCCACGGCGCCGGCCAAGGCTTGCCGCCGGGTCATGCCGCTTCTCGTCTCTGCGCTCATCAATCGACCTTTTGGGCAACGATAGCGTCGAGCAGAGCACGCAAAAGTGTCAGGGCCTGGGCGTAGATGCCGGGCGCCTCACTCTCACGCGGGCCTGCAATGCACAGCGCGCCGTCTCCCCTCGCCGCGAGCCAAGCGCGAGCTTCGGCCAGGGCTCCAAGAGAGTTGAGGTCGACGACGAGATACGGCTTGGCAAACATCTTGGCGCAGCGAATGGCTCGCTCGGTGCCCTGCGACACGCCGGGGCCGGCGCTCTCCGTCAAGACGAGCAAGGCGTCACTGTCGCGCACGTTCCATTCGGTGCGCTTGCGCGGATCGGCGGCGGGCGTCTCTTGCAAGCCCGGGTACAGCGCGAGCAGACCGGGGGGCGTCACGAAATCTTCGGCCCAGCCGTTCCTCGGGCACCAGCCCCAATAGGCGATGCCTTTCTCTATGGCGGCATCGAGCGCGGCGCGATCGACGCCGGTCTGGCCGCCCGAGACGATCTTCAGCATTCGTGTCTCGCCTTGCACTTCGCCGCAGAAGCGGCATCATGCGGCGAACAGGGGGACACCGCCATGTCATTGAAGCTTCTGATCTTCGGCTTCGCCGCCGGATTCCTCGCCACGCTGATCTTCCATCAAGGCCTGTGGTACGTGTTCAACCTGACCGGCGTCATTCCGCCGGACCGTCCCGCCTGGCCGGTCGATCCCATCCCGCCATGGGGCGTGCCGTCGGTGCTGTCCAAGGCGTTCTGGGGTGGCGTGTGGGGCTTGGCGCTTACGCCAGTGCTCGCGCATCTCAGCGGCGCGAGCTATTGGGCGGCCTGGATCCTGGTGGGGGCCATCGCGCTGACCCTCGTCGCCTTCTTCGTCGTGCCGCCGCTCAAGGGAGAACCCATGCAGGCGATGGGCCCGCGCTTCCTGATCGGGCTTGCGGCGAACGGGGCGTGGGGCTTCGGCACCGCGCTGCTTCTGCAAGTCTTTGGCGCCGTCCGCTCCTAGGATGCCTGCGCAGTCGCCAGCTTCGCGTCTAAGGCCGTAGCTCGTTGCAGCGCCGGACGCTGCTCAAGGCGCCCGACATAGGCCATGAACTCGGGCCGCTTAGGCAGGAGATTGAACATCGTGCCCCAGCGGAGCATGGAGCCGACGATCACGTCGGCGGCGGTGAACTGATCGCCCATGAGATAAGGACCCGGCTCGACCGCCTTGGCGGTCACATTCATCACCGTGTCGAAATCGCCATAACTCAGCATGCCGCGCCTTGGCGCCTCCTTGCGGGGGAACGCACGATCGGTGACCGCAGGCTCGATGCAGCTTGGGCTGAAGAACAGCCACTTGAGGTAGGATCCGCGGCGCGGATCGCCGACGGGCACGTTGAGCTTCGCTTGAGGAAACTCGTCGGCGAGATAGGTGCAAATGGCGGCCGCCTCGGTAATGATCGCATCGCCGTGACGCAAGGCAGGAACCTTGCCCATCGGATTGATGGCAAGATACTCGGGTGAAGATTGCTCACTTTTGGTCAGATCAAGCAAATGGACGTCGTAGGGTTCGCCCAGCTCCTCGAGCATCCAGCGGACGATCGACGAGCGCGACGGGCTTGCATGATAGAGCGTGAGGTCGGCCATGAGGTTCTCCTCCCTTCGTCTGCCGCCCCAACTAATCGTGCGTTGTGGCGTTAAGATGATGGCCTTCCGCGGGAGTCACACATGGCAGCGGAGTCAAAGTCATCCCAGGCGCGCTGGTCGCAGGACGTCACCGAGCATTCCGACGCGCTCGACCTCGAGAAGGGCGTGTTTACCCTCGAGGATCCGAAAGAGATCGCGGCCTCGTTGAAGCGCTCGGCGGAGGCGAGCACGCGGCGCAAGGCAGATCCGTTCCGCTCGGCCATGTCGATGCTCGTGTTCTACATCAACCGCGCCGGCAAGAACTTGTCGGCAGAGGACCGCGACCGGCTCGAGAAGGCGAAGGACGAACTGCGCAAAGCGTTCGGCAAGGCGCCCTCAAGGTCGTGATGCTTGGGCGAATGCGTCGGGGCTCAGGCCTTCTCGGCCTTGGCCCAGCCTTCGACCTGACCAGTCAAATGCTCGGCGTGCTGGGAGAAGGTGCCGAGGATCGCCTCGAACGTGGCTTCCTCGGCGGCTTCGCTGCCCCGCTCGGCCTGGAGCTCGCCGAACAGGCCGCGATAGTCGGTGTAGCCTTCGAGCTCCTCCCAGCGCCGCCACCAGAAATCGCCCATGAAGAAGAAGCGGATCCAAGAGAACAGGCAGTCGGTCCAGTCCTCCAGGTAATAGCGGAGATGGACGCTCGGCGTGCAGAGATAGACGTTTTGCCGCCGTAGCTGCTCGGCGGTCCACTCCTCGTCGCCAGGGGCGATCTCGACGAGCCTGCCGTCGAGGAAATGATGTTCTGGACATTCAAGAAAGACGAAGCTCATGCGGTCCGCCCCCGGATAGAGCCCGCGCGGGTCGTAGAGCTTGAAGTCGAGGCCGCGCAGGCGGGCGCGGTCGAGCGCGATGAGAGGAGGCCCCTCGCCTTCGGGCTCGATTACGGTAAGCCCTGCCTCGCGCGCCCGCGCGATCAAAGTCTCCGGATTGGGGCCGATCCAGCTCGAGACCAGGATCTTCCCGGAGATCTCCCGGTCTATGACCTCGATATTCGCCCGAGCGGGAAAGCCGCTGGCGCGGTCTTCACTCACCAAGGTCAGGATGGCGGGACGGTCCGGCTGCTGCCGGCGGAGATAGTCGTCACTTAGAGCAGCAAGGCGATGCAGATGGGCGAGCAGCCGATAACGGCTCTGTGGATCGCGGCAATTGCCTTTCCATACGACATCGACGGAGGGCATGGGCTAGAGAAGTCCTCCGGAAAGGCGTGGGACCACAGGAAGCGCGCCACCCTGCCCCGGCGGTTCGGCACGTGCAAGCCATACGCGGAAACACGGTTGCTCCGGGGTTCACGACTGTCATCTCCGGGGTGGCGACATTGCGGCGAAGGAAAGGCAAACCGATGGACGAGAGATGGATTATCGCGCCGGCGATCGCGAGCCGGCACTCCTGACCGGACTCAAACGGGCGGAAGGCAGCGCGGCTCGGCACGAGCCGCGCTGCTTGTCAAACCGTGCGGTCAGCGGGGCTAGGGGCCCGCAGACTCAACCGAGCGGCTGAACGCGCTTAAGCCTTGGCGTGACGGGCGCCGTGCCCAGCTCCCGCCAGCATGCCGGCGACCTTCTCGGACACCCAGCCGAACAGAGCGCCGACAATCATCGACAGGATGATGACGACGACCGGGTTTGCCATTGAGGGCGCCGTGAGGCTTCCTGCAGCGTTGCCCATAAGGGTCAGCGCCACCACCGAGGCGAAGCCATAGACTTGCGCCGGGATGCTGGCGAAGATCGGGACGTTGCCAAGTAGGACCATGGCGGCGACGCCGATGCCGACGCAGATGCCGGCCCAAATCGGCAAACCGATACTGTCGGCAACCCCCGTCTGGGTCACGACCCAAAGGGTAATGCCGCAATGATGGCGCCGGCGATATTGCCGAGAATGGCGGATTGCAGACCGGTCTCTTTGCCTCCGCAATGGAAGAAGCAGCCCCACGCGATAAAGGCGGCCCAAATCGCCAAAACCCCGCCAAGCGGCCCTAGGAACAGCCACGTGGCAATGGCGCCAAGCACACCAACGCTGATTGCAAGTGCAGTATTCGCGGACATCTCACCCCCCTTTTTCAAGAAGAGCGGGCGGATGCCGCCATCTGCCGGCAATCCACCGGCTCACTGGAATAGAAGCCTTTTCTTTGACGCGTTGATTCGGCTTCGGGCGCAACCATAGCCCAAAGTGGTCCAGGATTGAACAAGGAATAGTCTTTTGCCCAAGGAATAGTCGGCTCGTTCCTTGGCGCACGGGCCCTCCTGACGCTTGAAACTTCAAGCGTTGGGGCCATAGGTAAGGCCTATGGCGGACAAGGTTCATGTGATCGGCGGCGGATTGGCCGGGAGCGAGGCGGCGTGGCAGCTCGCCCGAGCGGGCGTTCCGGTCGTGCTGCACGAGATGCGCCCGGCCCGCCAGACCGAGGCGCACCAGACCGGCGCGCTCGCCGAGTTGGTGTGCTCCAACTCCTTCCGGTCCGACGAGTGGGAGACCAATGCCGTGGGCCTCCTGCACGAGGAGATGCGCCGGGCCGGCTCGCTGATCATGGCCGCGGCTGACCGCCACAAGCTGCCCGCCGGCGGAGCGCTTGCCGTCGACCGCAAGGGCTTTGCCGCGGCGGTGACGGCCGCGCTCGAAGCGCATGATCTGAGCGAGATCGATCGCGGTGAAGTCGCGGGCCTGCCGCCTGCCGATTGGCAGAGCGTGATCGTGGCCACGGGCCCCCTCACCTCGCCAGCACTCGCGCAGGCCATCCAATCGCTCACCGGCGAAGCCGAACTCGCCTTCTTCGACGCCATCGCCCCTATCGTGCATTTCGAGTCCGTCGACATGCGCGTGTGCTGGCGCCAGTCGCGCTACGACAAGGCAGGCCCTGGCGGCGGCGGCGCCGACTACATCAATTGTCCCCTAGACAAACACCAATACGACGCGTTCATCGACGCGCTGCTCGGGGCGGAGAAGACCGCGTTCAAGGAGTTCGAAGCATCGACACCCTATTTCGAAGGCTGCCTGCCCATCGAGGTGATGGCCGAGCGCGGGCGCGACACGTTGCGCTACGGCCCGATGAAGCCGGTCGGCCTGTCCGACCCACACCGGCCCGGCGAAAAGCCGCACGCCGTGGTGCAGCTCCGCCAGGACAATGCGCTCGGCACGTTGTGGAACATGGTGGGTTTCCAAACCAAGCTGAACCACGGCGAGCAAGTGCGCGTGTTCCGCATGATCCCCGGGCTCGAGGCGGCCGAGTTCGCGCGACTCGGGGGGCTCCACCGCAACACGTTCCTCAACAGTCCGAAGCTCCTCGACGGAACCTTGCGTCTTAAGGCCGATCCTCGCTTGCGCTTCGCCGGGCAGATCACCGGCGTCGAGGGCTATGTGGAGTCGGCGGCCATCGGGCTGATCGCCGGGCGCTTCGCCGCGGCGGAGCGCTTGGGCCAGAAACTCTCGCCGCCGCCGCCGACCACGGCACTCGGCGCGCTGCTCGCCCATATCACCGAAGGGCATCTCAGCGCCGAAGGTGACGGCGGCGCGCCGAGCTTCCAGCCCATGAACGTCAATTTCGGTCTATTCCCGCCGATCACTGCGCCATCCGGGCCGCGCGGCAAAGGCCCGCGCAGTTCGAAGTCGTTCGAGCGCAAGCGGGCGCTCGCCGCCCGCGCGCTGACCGATCTCGACCGCTGGCTTGCGGGTCCTGCCTCCGTCGCGGCGGAATGATTAGCGCCGGGTCGCCATGCGCCATAGGCGGTAAAGCGGGTTGATCGCGGCGACCTCGTGCAAGGGATCGCGGCTCCTCTCCAACGCGAGGAGATATGGCTCGACCAGGCTGAGCGGCAGGAACGCCGTGCGGCCGCGCGGGTCGATGCCGGCGAGATGGCCTTGCGCTTCGACATAGGCTCCGCGCGCGCGTGCCCTTAGCTCTTTCAGAAGGGCTTCGAGGCCCGCGCTCGTCTCCCCTGCAAGCACCGCCTCAGGCGACGTTCCATGCCGGCGCAGCGCGTCCGCCGGCAGATAGACACGGCCCTTGCTGGCATGGATTGGCAGCGCCCGCATCAAGCCCGTAAGCCCGTAGGCGCGGCCAGCCGCCTCGGAGGCTAGATCGAGGCCCTCGCCATCGGCGCCGACGATCTGCGCCGCCAACGCGAACAGGCCGATCGCCGTGTCGAAGAGATAAGCGTCGAGGGACGCTTCGTCCGGGATGACGACCGCGCCGACATCGAAGCTTCGCGCGTCGATGAGTGCGGCGATGCGTTCCCGATTCAGCGCCCGGCGCTTGATCGCAGCGCCGAAGGCACCGGCCACGGCATGGCCGGCGGCCTCGCCCGCCGCCGCGCGGTCGATCGCCTCGCGCCACCATTGCAGGCGGAGGTCGCCGAGCCCCGGCTCCGTCACCTGGTCGGCGATGCGGGCAAGCTCAGCATTGAAGGCGTAGAGGGCGAAGAGGTCGGCGCGCGGCCCTGGTGGCGCGAACAATGCGGCAAGGGCGCGGTCCGGGTCGGCGGCGCGGGCGATGCGTCTGACGGTGTCGGCTCGCTCGGCATCATGCAAGGCCCGCGCCTCTTTGGACTTAGGCGCGCGCGGCAGCCCCGGCGCGGCCTTTGGCGGACTCGGCGCTCACGCTGAACGCCTCGCGGCGGACGCCGAGGATCAGCTGCATCGGCGAGGCCACGAAGATCGACGAATAGGCGCCAATGACGATGCCGAAGCACATGGCCACGGCGAAGCCGTAGATCGCCTCCCCGCCGAAGAACAGGAAAGGCAGCATGGCGAGGAAGGTGGTGACGTGGGTGAGCACGGCCCGCGACAGCATCTCGTTGATGGAGAGATCGAGCAGTTCGACCAGCGGCATGCGGCGATACTTGCGCAGATTCTCCCTGATGCGGTCGAAGATCACCACCTTGTCGTTCAGGGAGTAGCCGATGATCGTGAGAATCGCGGCGATGCTCGACACGTTGAACTCGAGCTGGAGCAGCGCGTAGAGCCCGATCGTGGCGGTGATGTCATGGACCAGCGAAGCGATGGCCGCCACGGCAAACTGCCATTCGAAGCGAAACCACACATAGACCATAATGCCGATCATCGCCACGACGACGGCGACGGTGCCGCCGGCGATCAGCTCGCCCGAGATGGTCGGCCCGACGATCTCGGTACGGCGATACTCGACCGTGTCGCCGAGCGCGCCCTTCACCTTGGCGATCGAGGCCTGCTGCTCCTCCTCGGTCGGCAGCGAGGCGATGCGGATCAGGACTCCGTCCGACCCGAACTCTTGAATCTGCACTTCGCCGAGGCCGAGCCCGCTGATCTTGCCGCGAATCTCCGCGAGATCGGCAGGGCCCTCCTTGGTCTTCACCTCAATGAGCGTGCCGCCCTGGAAGTCGATGCCCATGTTGAGGCCCACGGTGGCGACGAGGACAAGCGGTGCGACCGTGAGAAATGCCGAGACCAGCCAGGTGATTGCGCGCTGACCGACGAAGTCGATCTTGGTGTCGGCGGGAATGAGGGTGATGCCACGGAACATGCCGGTTGATCCTAGATTGGGACGAATTTCGGCCGCGCCCAGCGCAGCCAGTAAGCGACCATCATGCGCGTCACGGTGACGGCGGTGAACATAGAGGCGAGGATGCCGACGGTGAGCGTCACGGCGAAACCGCGCACCGGCCCAGAGCCGAGCCAGAACAACACCAAGACGGCGATCAGGGTCGTCACATTGGAGTCGATAATCGTGGTCAACGCCCGCGAATAGCCGGCATCGACCGCGGCGATGGGCGATTTCCCGGACCTTATCTCCTCGCGAATGCGCTCGTTGATAAGCACGTTGGCATCGACGGCGATACCGATCACGAGCACAATGCCGGCGATGCCGGGCAAGGTCAGGGTCGCGCCCATGAGCGAAAGGACGGCGAAGATCAGCGCGATGTTGACGACGAGCGCAAGATTGGCGAACAGGCCGAATAGACCGTAGGCCGCGAACATGAAGGCCACCACCAGGAGCAGGCCGACGATCGCCGCCTTCTTGCCGGACTCGATGGAGTCGGCGCCGAGGCTTGCACCCACGGTGCGTTCCTCGATAACCGTGAGCTTGGCCGGTAGGGCGCCGGAGCGCAGCAGAACCGAAAGATCGTTCGCCTCCTGGACGGTGAAATTGCCGCTGATCTGCCCGGTGCCGCCAAGTATCGGCTCGCGGATCACGGGCGCGGAGATCACCTTGTTGTCGAGCACGATGGCGAAGGGCAGCCCGACATTTTCCTGCGTGACCCGGCCGAAACGCTTGGCGCCGGCCGCATCGAAACGGAACGTCACCACCGGCTCGCCGGTGCGCTGATCGAAACCGGGCTGGGCGTCGACGAGGTTCTCGCCGCTCACCATGACCTGGTCCTTCAACACATAGGGAATCGGCGGATCATCGGCGGAGTAGACGAGCTCGTCGCCGGGCGGGATCTGCTTGCTCGCCGCCACCGCCGCGGCGTCGGCAGTGTGATCGACGAGCTTGAACTCGAGCTTGCCGGTCTCGCCGATGAGGTTCTTGAGCCGCTCAACGTCCGAGACGCCAGGCACCTGGACGAGAATACGCGCCCTGCCCTCGCGCTGAATGCTTGGCTCGGTGGTGCCGAACGCGTCGACGCGGCGCCGTATGGTTTCGATCGAAGCCTCGATGGCGGAGTTGATGCGTTCCGTGAGGCCGGCCTCGGTGACCGTGAGGGTAATCCCGTCACTGCCGCTGCGCGACACTTCGAGGTCGGTCCCGGAGAATCCACCGAACACGTCGCTGCCGATGGGCACCGCGAGCTTCTTGAGTTCCGCCAGGGCTTTGTCCATGTCGCCGGGCTCGCGGATTTTCAGCGACGCGCTACGACCCGCATTGTTCTGGACGAGGTCGGTATAGCCGATACGGGCGCGGCGCAACGTGTCGCGCACGTCGCTGCGAATGTTGCCGAGCCAATCGTCGATCAGCTCCTTCTCGTCGATCTGGTAGAGCAGATGCGCGCCGCCCTGAAGGTCGAGGCCGAGATTGACCTGCTGGTGCGGAACCCAGGTGGGAAGTCCGCGCAAGGTCGAGGCAGGGAACAAGTTGGGAAGCGCGAAGATGAAGCCGAACAGCACAACGGCGAACACCAGGATCAGCTTCCATCTTTGAAAATGCAGCATTGCCGGGTTGAAACTCCAGATCAGGCTAGCGATTGAGCACGAAGGCCAGGATCATCACGACGCCGCCTTGGGTTGGGCCGCGCCTCCGTCCCCCTTGCCGCGCACCTCAGAGAGGGTGCCGCGGAGCACCTTGATTCTGACGCCGTCGGCGATCTCGACCTGCAGCTCGCTGTCCTCGACCTTGGTCACCTTGCCGATGATGCCGCCCGAGGTCACGACGGTGTCGCCACGACGGACGCCGGCGACCATCTCGCGGTGCTCCTTCATCCGTTTCTGCTGCGGCCGGATCATCAGGAAATACATGATGCCGATAATGAGGATGGTGGGGACGAGCAGGCTGTTCAGCATCTCAAAGCCGCTTGAGCCTGCTTGAGCGTAGGCGAAATCCGTCATTGCTCGTGTCCCCTATGCGACTTAAGGATGGCCGCCTTCGGCCAGTTTGGGCCTTGTCTCGCGGCGGGTTGAGTAGCTCTTATCGCGCGATTGGGCGCGACTATACTGAGCTAGACCGCCTTTGCAACGGGCCCGGCATGAACTTTCAGGAACCCATCTCTGGCCTTATCGAGCGGATTGCGCGGGCGCTCGAGCGTCTCGGCCCCGATCACCCGGAGATGCCCGATTTCGGCGCGGGCGATGCCTTCGTGTTCCAGGCGGAAACCGAGCGTTTCGTGCCGGTCACGGCGGTGAACCGGCTGCCGCTTCCCCTGCTCAAGGGCATCGACCGCAACCGTGACGTGCTCGTTGCCAATACCGAACGGTTCGCAAAGGGCCTGCCAGCCAACAATGCGCTCCTGTGGGGCGCGCGCGGCATGGGCAAGAGCTCGCTGGTCAAGGCGGTGCACGGCGTGTTCCCCGGTCTCAAGCTGGTCGAGATCCACCGCGAGGAGATCGGCGCCCTGCCCCGCGTGCTCGCCTATTTGCGCGAAGCGCCGGAGCACCGCTTCATCCTGTTCTGCGACGATCTGTCGTTCGAGGCGGTGGACACCTCCTACAAGTCGCTGAAGGCCGTGCTCGAAGGCGGGATCGAGGGCCGCCCAGCCAACGTGCTGCTCTACGCCACCTCTAACCGGCGGCACCTGATGCCGCGCGACATGGTGGAGAATGAACGCTCCACCGCGATCAATCCGTCCGAGGCCGTCGAGGAGAAACTGTCGCTGTCAGACCGCTTCGGCTTGTGGATCGGCTTCCACAATTGCAGCCAGGACGAGTACCTGGCCATGGTGCGGGGCTACGCAGAGCACTACGGGCTCGAAGTGGCCGAGGAGACGCTTGCCCGCGAGGCGCTCGAATGGGCGCGCGGGCGCGGCAGCCGCTCAGGCCGCGTCGCCTGGCAATTCATTCAGGATCTCGCCGGTCGTCTCGGTGCGCAGCTCTAGTCGGCCTCGGCCGTCATGCTGGACATGTACTTGGTCGGGTCGACGGGACGCGAGCCCTTGCGCAGCTCGAAATGCACCTGAGGCTGGCTGACCGAGCCGCTGGCGCCGGCTTTGGCGATGACCTGGCCGCGGGTGACCTTGTCGCCGCGCTTGACCAGGATCGCCTCGTTGTTGGCGTAGGCCGATACCCAGTTATTGGCGTGGCGGACGAGAACGAGATTGCCATAGCCCTTGAGCTCGCTGCCGGCATAGGCGACGACGCCGTTCTCAGCCGCCTTGACCGGGGTGCCTTGCGGCACGGAGATGTTGATGCCGTCGTTGTGGCCGCCATCAGGCTTGGTGCCGAATCCGGAGATGATGCGTCCCTTTACGGGCCAGCGGAAGCTCGCGCCCGACATTGGATCGGGCGACGGCAATTGCTCCACGCTGGCAAGCTTCTGGGCATTGCCGCCGATGACTTCCGGCGAGGCGGCGATGCCAGGCATAGCATCGGGCGCCGGGGCGCTACCCGGCGCGGGGATCGTGGTCGTCTTCACTTTGCGCACGCCTGACGGCGTGGTCTCGGCCGCGGCCAGGGACGGCGCCGCCGATGCGGCCGGGATGATGAGCTTCTGGCCGATCTGGAGACTGTCGGGACGGACGCCGTTGCGGGCGATGATGGCTTGCTCGTCGGCGCCGAGCTTCTCGGCGATCGAGTTCGGCGTGTCTCCCTCTGCCACGATGTAAGCCGTCTCGCCGGCGGCGAGCGCGGTTGAAGCCACTGCAGGCGTAGGCGTAGGCGTAGGCGTAGCAGCGGGCGCGGCCTCCGCGATCGCCGCACTCGCGCCGGGCATGATCAGCTCTTGGCCGACGCGGAGCCGCGCATCGGGGAGATTGTTGGCGCTCTGGATCTTGTCGATGGACACGCCGTAGCGCCGCGACAGGCTGGACAGGGTGTCGCCGCTTTGGACCTTGATGCGCGGGCCCGATGCCGCGACGGCGGGCTTAGGCCCGGGCGGCGCGTAACCCCGCGCTTGCGGCTTCTGCATGGGCGTATAGGAGGCTTGCGTGGCTTTCGGCGGCGGCAGGCTGGAGCGAGTGATCTGCCCGCCCGACGCTTGCGCATCGCCGTAGTAGTGATAGCGATCGGTGCTATAGACCGACTCCGACGGAACCGGCAGCGAGGCCGTGGTGTTCGGGTCGGCGTTGCCGCTCGAGCCGCTGTCGGTGAGATTGAAGGCCGGGAAGTCGAAGCGGGAGACGCCGGAGCTGCAGGCCGATAAGCCAACCGCAAGGCCAGCGGCCGCCAACGCAGCGCACGCGCCGCGGCCATAACTCGACCAGAACGCCAACCGCATCCCTCTCTGGCCCCCTCACAAAACCCGTAGGTGCGAGTAAAGCGCGCCGGCGGTAAACAAGGCATTAAGTCTGTCACCGGGACTCTCCAAAAAGGAATCGGCGAACAATGACTTAGGGCCCGGCCCGGCTACGGGCGCTTGACCCGTCCGTGCACCAGCGGCACGAACCGCACGGGCAGCAGCGGCGTCTCCACCAGCCCCTCCGGCGTCTTGTCGATCTGCACCAGGGACTGTGCATCCCGCGTCTCGCCGAGCGGGATGATCATGCGGCCGCCCTCCTTCAACTGATCGAGCAGCGCCGCCGGCGCATCGAGCGCGGCCGCAGTGACAATGATGCGGTCGAACGGCGCCTGCGGCGGCCAGCCGAGCCAGCCGTCGCCGATGATGGTGGTGACGTTGGTGATGTGCAGTTCGGCAAGGCGCCGCTCCGCCGCCTTCTGCAGCTCGCGCCAGCGTTCCACGGTGTAGACCCGGCGGCAGAGATAGGACAGCACGGCCGCCTGGTAGCCGGAGCCGGTGCCGACCTCCAGCACCTTGTGGCGGTCGTCAAGCTCGAGCTGCTCGGTCATGAAGGCGACGACGTAGGGCTGGGAGATGGTCTGGCCGCACTCGATCGGCAGCGCGATGTCCTGATAGGCGTGGTCGGCGAAGGCTTCGTCGACGAACATCTCGCGCGGCACCCGTTCGATGGCGCGCAGCACCTTGGGGTCGCGAATGCCGCGACGCCTGAGCTGCATGATGAGACCGATCTGGTCTGGGGCGCTGGCCATGGCCGTCCACCACCTCCCCGCGAGGCGGTTTTTCCCGTTAGTATCAGCCGATTCTCGCACGCTCTTAAGGACTATTTGCGTCTGTCGCCGAGGACGGCGGCAAGCTCGTCCAGGGCGCCCTGATCGGTGAAGTCGAGGCAGAGCGGGGTCACCGAAATGAGGTTGGAGCGCACCGCCCATAGATCGGTGCCCTTGGGGGGCTTCGCCCGGCGGCGCTCGATGCCGATCCAGTAATAGGCCTTGCCGCGCGTATCGAGCCGGTCGTCGATGCGCAACAGCTCCTTGTCGCGCAGGCCTTGCACCGTCGCCGCCATGCCCTTCACCTCGCCGGGCTGGCAATCGGGGAAGTTGACATTGAGCACGGTGCCGTCCGGCCAGCCGGCGTCCAGCAATTTGCGCACGAGCTTGGCGCCGTGCTGCATCGGCGTCTCCCAGATGGGGATGCCGGTCTCGTAGGAGCCGACGGCAAGGCTGAGCGCGATCGATGGCACGCCGAGCAGTGTGCCTTCGATGGCGCCGGCCACGGTGCCCGAATAGTTGACGTCGTCGGCGAGGTTCTGGCCGCGATTGACGCCGGACATGACGAGGTCCGGGCGTTGGTCTTTCAGCAGGAAGCGCACGCCCATGATGACGCAGTCGGTGGGGGTGCCCTTCACCGCGTAGCGGCGCTTGCCGAGCTCGCGCATGCGCAAGGGTTCGGCCAAAGTGAGCGAGTGGGAGGCGCCGGAGTTGTCGGTCTCGGGCGCCACCACCCAGACGTCGTCGGTCAGATCGGTGGCGATCTTTTCCAGAACGTCGAGGCCGGGGGCTTCGATGCCATCGTCGTTGGTAATCAGGATACGCATCGTGCGAGTCATGTCAGAGGCTCAAGCCCGCGCGCTCGCGTGGGTTCCCAACGACGGCGATCCCCCTCACCCTTTCCGCCATGCGACTTGCGCAAGCTTCGCGCGCAAGATCGCGGCGGAAAGCCCTCTCCCCGCTGGGGAGAGGTGATGGCGCGGCGCGGCAGCAGACTCCATTCCCTCTCCCCATTGGGGAGAGGGAAGCTGGCGGGACGCAAGTCGCGCCAGCAGGGTGAGGGGGTTCGTGTGCCTGCGATCACTTCGGGGCCGCGATTTTGGTGAGGCCGCCCATATAGGGCTGGAGCGCGTCGGGGATGCGCACGCTGCCGTCCGCCTCCTGGTAGTTCTCCAGCACGGCGATCAGCGCGCGGCCGACAGCGACGCCAGAGCCGTTCAAGGTGTGCACGAACTCGGTGGCCTTGGCGCCCTTGGGGCGGTAGCGCGCATTCATGCGGCGGGCTTGGAAGTCGCCGCAGTTCGAGCAGGAGGAAATCTCGCGGTAGGTCCCCTGCCCCGGCAGCCACACCTCGATATCGTAGGTCTTCTGCGCGGCGAAGCCCATGTCGCCGGTGGAGAGCACGACGGTGCGGTAGGGCAGCCCGAGCTTCTGCAACACGGTCTCGGCGCATGTGGTCATGCGCTCGTGCTCTTCTTGCGATTGCTCCGGGGTGGTGACGGACACGAGCTCGACCTTGAAGAACTGATGCTGGCGGATCATGCCGCGCGTGTCTTTGCCGGCGGCGCCGGCCTCGCCGCGGAAGCACGGCGTGCCGGCGGTGACTCTGATGGGGAGTTTCGCTTCGTCGGTGATGTCCTCACGCACGAGGTTGGTGAGCGGCACTTCGGCGGTTGGAATGAGCCAGAACTGTTCGGAGAGTTCAAAAACTGGCAGCGAGCCTTTGTCGACTTTCTCTGTCACGGTGAGATTTATCCGCTCGTCGACTGCTTCTTCCACAGTGACACTTCTAGTCGCTAAAAACTGGTCCTCCTTGAACTTCGGTAGTTGAGCGGTGCCGAACATGGTGTCGTCGCGCACGAGAAGCGGCGGGTCGATCTCTGTGTAGCCGTGCTCGGTGGTGTGCAGGTCGAGCATGAACTGGGCGAGCGCGCGCTCGAGCCGCGCCAGCGGTCCCTTCAACAGCACGAAGCGCGCGCCAGACAGCTTCGCCGCGGTCTCGAAATCCATGAGGCCGAGCGCCTCGCCGATCTCGAAATGCTGCTTCGGCGCGAATGAGAACTTGGGCAGCTCGCCGACCTTGCGCAGCTCGACATTCGCGTCGGCGTCCGGTCCCACCGGCACATCGGCGGCGGGCATGTTGGGGATCGTGGCGATGAGGTCGCCGAACGCCTTCTCGACCTCGCGTTCCTTGGCTTCGCCCTCCTGGATGGCGGTCTTCAGCCGCGCCACTTCGTCCTTGAGGGCCTCGGCGCGAGGCCCGTCCTTGGCGGCCATGGCCTGGCCGATCTCCTTCGAGGCGGCGTTGCGGCGGGCCTGCGCCTCCTGCAAATGTTGAATCGTTCCGCGCCGTTCCTCGTCCAGCTTGAGAACTCGATTCAACGTGCCTTTGGGATCGTCGAAGCCGCGATCGGTCAGGCCTTTGACGAAGGCGTCCTGGTTGTCACGTATCCATTTGGCGTCCAGCACGGTTCAACTCGTTGGTTTGGCGACTCGTTGGAGCGTGTCGGTATAAGGCCCAACTACTTCATTGTCATGGCCGGGCTTGTCCCGCCTACGCGGGCCGAAGCCTGCCTGGCGGTGGGCCAAGACATTGCTTCGGCGGGCGAAGGCCCGGCCATCCAATACTGAATCACCGCATACTCGGCTCCACCCTATTGGATGCCCGGAACAAGTCCGGGCATGACGAAAAGTTGCCGCGGCGCAAGTGCGTCCGGCTTATGTTCCTTTCTCCCCTCAAGGCATGAGGGGGGTGGCGCGCCGAACGGCGCAGTCCGTAATGGTGTCGTGTCCTTGCGAGGACACGCGGGCGCCTTCCGGCGCGCCACTCGCGGCGTCTTACTCGGCATCGGGCCCCGCTTTCCGTTGACCGGCGATAGGCTCCGGGCGGTCAGTCAGCTCCTGACAGGGGCCCGTGGTGGCCCCGGGGGGAGCCCCGATGCGGCCCGAGTGCCTCGCAGCGTACGAGACCCGCAGGCGCCGCACCCCGTCCCGCCACTCAAGACGCCTCTAGAGCAACGCCCCTTCAGCGGACGAGGGGTGCGCACTGTAACGGGGACTGTGGCGAAGGTCTAGGAATATTTTCATATCATTATTTCGTTCTAAGCGGGTTTGCCGGCAGGCTTGGCGCTCGTGGCGGCGGCCGAAGCGGCGCGTTTCTTCTCGGCGAGCCTCACGGCGTAGATCGACAGCTCGTAGAGAAGCAAGGTCGGCAAAGCGAGCGCGATCTGGCTCACGGGATCGGGCGGGGTGAGGATCGCCGCGGCGACGAACACGCCGAGAATGGCGTGGCGGCGGTATTTCTTCAGGCCCTCGGCGGTGACGAGACCGGCGCGCGCAAGCAAGGTCAGCAGCACCGGCAATTGGAAGCAAATGCCGAACCCGAGGATCAAGGTCATGATCAGCGACAGATATTCGCTCACCTTGGCGGTGAGATAGATCTGCACCGGCTGATCGCCCGTCTGCTGCATCGACAGGAAGAACGTCATGGCGAGCGGCATGGCGACGAAATAGACGAGCGCGGCGCCAAGCAGAAACAGGACCGGCGTGGCGACGAGGAACGGCAGGAATGCCTGGCGCTCGCTGCGATAGAGCCCGGGCGCCACGAACATATAGAGCTGCGCGGCGATGACCGGGAAGGCGATGAAGACGGCGCCGAACAGCGCGAGCTTCACTTGCGTGAAGAAAAATTCCTGCGGCGCGGTGTAGATCATCTCGATCGGCGCATCGACGCCAGCGGCGAGACGGTAAGGCCACAGAAGGAGATTGTAGATCGGCTTGGCGAACCAAAAGCACACGACGAAGGCGGCGAAGATGGCGAGAAGCGCCCACATCAGGCGGCGCCTGAGCTCGATCAGGTGCTCGATGAGCGGCGCCTTCGACGCCTCGATGTCGTCGTCTTCTTTTTTTTCTTCGTTCTCGCTCACGACTTCGGCTCCGCTTTCGTCTTGCGGCGCGCGGCCGACGCGGTCTTGGGGGACGCGGTCTTGGGGGACGCGGTCTTGGGCGACGCGGTCTTGGGCGACGCGGCCTTGGGCGAAGCAGCCCTGGGCTTCGCAGTCTTGGACGCGGCAGTCTTGGATTTCGCCGGCGCTTTCCGCTTGGCCGCGGCGCGTTTCGCCTGGGGCGCTTTCGCTTTCGCCGCAGACGACGCGGCGGGCGCGGGCGGCTCGGTCTTGGGCAGCATCACCGGCTTGTCGAGCGGCGCCTTCAGGCTCGGCGCATCCAGCCCTGTGCGAATGCTTTCGAGGTTCTTGCGCACGTCCTCGGCTTCGGTCTCGCGGATGGCGTCCTCGAACTGACGCTGAAAGTCGGACGCGGCGCGACGGAGCTTGCCGGTGTAGTGGCCGAAGGTGCGCATCATGCGCGGCAGGTCCTTAGGACCGACCACGACGATCGCCACAATGGCGATCACCAAAAGTTCCGACCATCCAATGTCGAGCATGAGCTTGGTTCAGGGGTTGCGCGGCGAGCACCGCGCTAGCCCCGGTGGTTGCGCCCGCGCCGCTAACCCGTTTTCTGCTTGCGCGGCGCTTTTGACTTGGCGCGAGCCTGCGGTTTCGCCGGCTCGTGCTCGATAGCCTTGGGCTCGGCCGGCGCCGGCGCCTCGGCGTCCTCCGACATCCCCATCTTGAAGCTCTTGATGCCCTTGGCCACGTCGCCCATCAGCTCGGAGATCTTGCCGCGGCCGAACAGAAGCACGAACAGCACCAATACGATCAGAATTTGCCACCAACTCGGTCCCATCGAAGCCTCCAACGCGCATCATTCCGCGCGTATTCATGTTCGGCGGCACTATGGCAGCAAAGCCGCCCCGCTCGCAAGCGGGCCCCCTTCTTAGGGTGAAACCCCGTTCAGGGCGGCGAACACCAGCACCGCGCCGGGATCGACGGCGACGCCGATCTCGGTGCCTTGCGCGGGCGCGTCGCTTTCGCGCATGCGCGCGAGGATCGGCGCATCGAGCCCCTGCACGGCGACTTCGACCAGGGCCACGTCGCCGAGAAAGCGCGTGTCGAGGACGCGGCCGGGCACCCCCTTCCCGGCTTTCAAGAGCCGCACGCCGCCCTGGCGTACGCAGACCACCGCCTCGGCGCCGTCGGCGAGGCCGTTGGCCTTGAACGTGCCGAGCGGCGTCGCGGCGCGGCCGCTCTCGATGCGCGCCGGCACCTCGTTTAGGTCGGAGAAGGTACGCGCGGCGTCGAGGTCCTTCGGCGCGCGGTAGAGGTCAAGCGCGTCGCCGGTCTGCACGATGCGGCCTTTGCGCATGAGCGCCACTGAATCGCCCATGCGCATGGCCTCCTCGGCGTCGTGGGTGACGACGATACAGGTGGCGCAGGTCTCGTGCAGGATGGCGAGCGTGTCCTCGCGCATGGCTTCGCGCAGGCGCGTGTCGAGGCCGGAGAACGGCTCGTCCATGAGAAGGATGCCGGGCCGCGGCGCGATGGCGCGGGCGAGCGCCACGCGCTGCTGCTCGCCGCCGGACAGGATGTGGGGATATTCGCCGGCGTAGTGGCCAAGACCGACACGCTCCAGCGCGGCGAGCGCCTCCGTGCGTGCCTCGCGGCGAGTGAGGAATTTGAGGCCGAAGGCAACGTTGTCGAGGATGGTGAGATGCGGGAACAGCGCGAAGTCCTGAAACATGAGGCCGACGCCGCGCTTCTCCGGCGGCACGAAGCGGTCGGGTCCGGCGACCTCCTCGCCGTCGATGAGGACGCGCCCGGAGGACGGCCGCTCCACGCCGGCGGCGATTCTGAGCAAAGTGGTCTTGCCGCAGCCCGAGGGGCCAAGCAGGCAGAGCACCTTGCCGGGTGGTACGTCGAGGGTGACGTCGTCGAGGGCAAGCGTGTCGCCGTAGCGGCGCCACACGTGCTCGAAGCCGAGCGCCAAGGCGAAGGTGACGGCGGCCTTGCCGCGCGGGCTCTTGCGGCGGAGGCCGTTGGCGGCTTCGGTCAGCGAGCGGGTGCGCGCCTTAAGGAACTCCAGCATGGCGGCCATGTAGGCGCTTGCCGCCCCCGCGCGCAACATGCCATTTGAAGGTCATGAGCCGGACCAAGCCGCCTTCGCTCAAGGTCAAGCCTCTCAACGATCATCTCATCGCGTTCTATGCCGGCCGCGACGAGGCCCCGCGCTTGGATGCCGGCCATAATTGGTACGACGACGGCGCCATGAATCTCGGCGTCTGCACCTATGCCATCCATGACGGCGATAGAGCCGTCATCTACGACACCTTCGCCAGCGTGCCGATGGCGGAATTCGGCCGCGCCTATCTTAAAGACATGGGCATCCGGAAGATCACCGTGGTGCTCAGCCATTGGCATCTCGACCATATCGCCGGCAACGAAGTGTTCGACGACTGCGATATCATCGCCACGATGCGCACACGCGACGCGATGATGCGGCACAAGACTGAGATCGAGGCCGGCAGAGTGTGGGGACCGCCGCCAATCGCCCCACTCGTATTCCCCAACATCATGTTCGAGGATCGTCTTGAGCTCAGCGTCGGCGGTATCGCGCTTGAGCTCCGCCGCATGAACATCCACAGCATCGACGGCTGCGTCATCTATTTGCCGCGGGACAAGCTCCTGCTCGCCGGCGATACGGTCGAGGACTCGCTCACCTGGATGATCGAGCCGGAGAATCTCGCCGAGCATATCCGGGACCTCAGAGAGATGCAGAGCTGGGATGTCGCCAAGATCCTGCCCGCGCATGGCGACCCGGACGTCATCTTCGCCGGCGGTTACGACACGACGTTGATCGACGCGACCATCGCCTATGTCGGCAAGATGCTATCGCGGGCCCACGACGCGGATTTCATGGATGGCACGATGGAAGACTATATCGCGCCCGAGGTGGCCAAGGGCTGGGTGCACAGCTTCGAGCCCTACCGCGCGGTGCACGCGCAGAACCTCAAGGTCGTGCGAGACTATTGGCAGGACAAGGCACTGCCGGACATCGCCGCCTGATCAGGTGGGCTCGTCGCGGCTCTCGTCGTCGTCGGCGGGCTCGTCGTCGTCCTCACCCGCGCCGAGCGGCTCGTCCTCGAGCGGGTCCTCGTCGTCGCGGAGGTCGGGGGCATCGTCGGGGTTCGGCAGGGAGAAGCCGGGCGGCAGGTTGGAATCAAGCAGGCCGGCGCCCTTGAGCTCGGCGAGCCCAGGCAGATCCTGGATCGCCTCGAAGCCGAAATGCTCGAGGAATGCCTCGGTGGTGCCGTAGGTCACCGGGCGGCCGGGCGCGCGCCTGCGGCCCCTGAGCTTGATCCAGCCGGTCTCGAGCAGCACGTCGATAGTGCCCTTGGAGGTCGAGACGCCCCTGATCTCCTCGATCTCGGCGCGGGTGACGGGCTGGTGGTAGGCGATGATGGCGAGCGTCTCCAGCGCGGCGCGCGACAGGCGGCGCTGTTCGACCGCCTGGCGCTCCAGCAGAAAGGAGAGATCGTCGGCGGTGCGGAACGCCCATTTGCCGGCGACGCGCACCAGATTGACGCCGCGGCCGGCATAGAGGCCTTGCAGCTCCTCGAGCAGCGCCGTCACGTCCTCGCCTTGGGCGAAGTGGCGGGCGAGTTCGTCCTCCTTCAGCGGCTCAGGCGCGGCGAACAGCAACGCCTCGACGATGCGCAATTTCTCGCGCCGGTCGGCGGAAGGCAGCGCCATCACGTTGGACGGCAGCGGCAGCATCGGCGCGGGCGCGCCCTGCTCGTCCTCGTCTGCCGTCATCGGTACCACCTTCTCGACTTGCTTCACTGACATCTCCGACCCCGCCTTGGATGGTCTTGTCCTTGTATGCTCCGCAACCGCCGCCCGCATGACCTGATCGAGCATGTACAGCGCGGAGGCGCCTTCTCTCTCGCCTTCATCCTCCGACATCTTCGATATATCGGACAGCAGCGCGGTCAAGGCCGGCTTTGCTCGTGGCCGTTCCCGCTCCTGCTCCGGCGTATTCCGATCAAGCTTCGATGGCGAAATTTTGGGTCTCGGCATGATGGCCCCTCGTTAAGTGTGCTACGCGGCCCCCTACGCCGCCTTGCCGCGACGGCGGACCAGCAGCGGCGCGAAACTCTTCGACTGGCGGATCTCGAGCGCGCCTTCGCGCGTCATCTCCAAGGTGGCGGTGAAGCTCGAGGCGAGCGCGGTCTTCCTGAGCTCGGGATCGACCAGAAACTCGGCGAGCAGCCGATCGAGCGGCGCCCAGTCGCAAGAGATGCCGAGCAGCCGCTCAAGCTCATCGCGCGCCTCCTTTAGCGACCACACCGTGCGCTTCTCCATGTGGAGCGTGCGCGTCGCGGTGCGCTGGCGCTGCTGCGAATAGGCCTTGAGCAGATCGTAGACATTGGCCTCGTAGACACTGTTCTTCGTGATGCGGATCGGCTCGGGAAGGCCGCGCGAAAACACGTCGCGGCCGAGCCGCTTGCGCGTCATGAGCTGCGCCGCGGCGTCGCGCATGGCGCCGAGGCGCTTCAGCCGGAAGGCGAGCAGCGCGGCAAGCTCCGCGCCGGTCGGCTCGCCCTCCTCGCTCGGCTCGGCCGGCAGCAGGAGCTTCGACTTGAGGAAAGCGAGCCACGCCGCCATGACGAGATAGTCGGCGGCGATCTCCAGCCGGAGGCGGCGCGCCTCGGCAATGAATTCGAGATATTGCTGGGCGAGTGCCAGCACCGAGATCTTGGCGAGATCGACCTTCTGGGTGCGGGCGAGCGCAAGCAGAAGGTCGAGCGGGCCTTCGAAGCCCTCGACGTCGACCACGAGCCGGTCGCCAGGGCCGAGTTCTAGGCGCTCGTCGCCGCTCTCCCAATCGGAGGGCACGTCGTCGTCGTGCGGATCGTCGCTCACCGGTGTTTCGCTGTCGCTCATGCCTGCACCGTCGGGTCCTTGCCGAGGCTCGCCACGCGGGTCGCCGCGGCCTCCGTCACCAGGGCCAATGCCTCTTCCTTATCAAAGGGTTGTGGCTCCCGAAAGGCGGCCCGTGCGTGCGCGAAACGCTCGCCCGCGAGCCCGTCGAGCGGCGGCGCCGCGCCAGCCACCTCGATCATCTCGAGCAAGCGGCCGCTGCAATGAAGCACCACATCGCAGCCCGCCGCGATCACGGCGCTTGTGCGCTCCGCGTAAGGCCCGCCAAGGGCCTGCATGCCGATATCGTCGCTCATCACGAGCCCGGTCAACCCTATGGAATCACGAATCACTTTGCCCATTATAGCGGGCGAGACGGTCGCCGGTCGCCGCTCATCGAACGCGGGCAGCAAAACGTGGGCCGTCATGGCGAGCGGCGCGTCGCGCAAGGCCCGGAACGGCCGGAAATCCACCGCCTCAAGCTCGGCCTCAGAGGCGTCGATCCGCGGCAGGGCGAGATGGCTGTCGGCGAGGGCGCGGCCATGGCCTGGCACATGCTTGATGACCGGGAGCACGCCACCGGCGAGCGTGCCCTCCATCACGGCGCGGCCAAGGGCAATGATGACGTCCGGATCGGGCGAAAAGGCGCGGTCGCCGATGATGTCGTGCGCGCCGGGCTGGGGCACGTCGAGGCACGGCGTGCAATTCACGTTGATGCCGATGGCGTAAAGCTCCGCGGCCATCAGGCGCGCGCCGGCAAAGGCGGCGCGCTTCGCCGCCTCGGGGTCGGTGTCGTAGAGATCGCCGTAGCAGCGCGCGGGGGGCATGTTGCGCCAATGCGGCGGGCGTAAGCGCTGCACGCGGCCGCCCTCCTGATCGACCAGGACAAGCACCTCGTCGCTCCCGAGCGCCTCCTTGAAGGAAGCGACGAGCGCGCGGATCTGGTCCGGGCTTTGGCAATTGCGCGCAAACAGGATGAGGCCGCAGGGCCGTTCGCGCGCGAAAAATGCGCGCTCGTCATAGGAGAGGTGCGTGCCGGCGCAACTCGGGATGAAGGCCTTGAGATCCACGCCCGGGGGGCTAGCCGCCCAGGAGGTCCCCGTCAAGAGAGCGAGCCTTTCGCCCGCCAGATCACTGCGCCACGACGAAGCAGTCCGTGCCTTGGGCCTTCAACTGGCCACACAGCTTATCGGCGGCGCTCTTGTCGTCCATCGGGCCGACGCGCAAGCGATACATCGTGCCGCTTTGCACAGCGGCCTTCTGCACGATCGGCGGATAGTTGCCGAGCAGCGCCGGGTTCTTCTGCTGGATGTCGGCGTAGATGGCGAGGGCCTCGGTCTGGCTCTTATGCGCGCCGACCTGAACGACATATTTCGATGGAGCGGCCGGCGCGGGCGCAGGAACGGCGGCAGCGATTTGTTGCGGCGCTGGCGCTGGCGCTGCCTCAGCCGGAGCTGCCGGCGGCACGGCGAGCGAAGCCTGAGCCTCCGCCGGCGCAGCAGCGGTGGCGTCGGCCGGTGCAGCCTCGGCGGCCGGAGCGGCTGCGCCGGCAGCGGCCATCTCGACCGCAGGCGGCGCCTCGACCGAGCCGTCGGGAAGCACGCGCAGGGTCTTCACCTTGCGAGGACCGCCCTCGGCGTCTTCGCCGGTGGCGACTGCCTGAGTGGTGTCGGGGCTGGCGAGATCGGTGGTGGCGACGGGGGCCGGAAGACCGCCGGTCTCCGCCGATGGCGGCAAGGCCGGAACCGCTACATCCTCCTGCCGCGGCACGAGGCGCTCGGATTCCGGCTCATCGGCGTTGCTCAAGCGATCGTATATCAGCTTGTTCTTGTGAGGAAATTCCTTGCCGCCGGGCTCGTTCGGGGCTTCCTTCACGGGGGTCGCGTCAGCCTGCACGACGGGCGTCTGCTCGCTGCCCATGCCCCCGCCGCTCTGCTTGTAGGCGAAGGCAAGAGCGCCACCGAGGGCGATGGCGCCGAGAAGCGCGCTGCCCACCATGAAGGCGCTCCGCCCCCTTAAGGTCATGCCCATCTTGGAGCGGGCGGTGGGCGGAGGCAGAACCTGACTCTCGTCGAGGAAATCGGCATCGCTTCGGTCCGCCTCGAAGAACTCCTGCGCCGGGCGCGGCATATCGGGTCCGCCGAGCGCGATTTGTGGCGGCTGGTCGTAGACGGCGTCGAAGGCCTGGAGCTGGCGGCGCGGGTCGCTTTGCGGCACTTGCGGCTGCGGCATGTGTGGCTGCATGGCGAAGCCAGGTGTCATGCCGTCGTTTGATGTCTCGAAGTGAGCGCCGGCGGGAGCGGACCCGAATTCGGTGCCCGCGGTGAACTGCGACTCCGGGAAGCTCGCATCGCCCCCCTCGTCGGCAAAGCTCGTGTAGCTCTGATCGGCCGCGCCTTGATCGGCAAAGGTCGGCTCGTCGGCA
Source organism: Methyloceanibacter sp. (assembly GCF_050726195.1). Lineage (GTDB taxonomy): Bacteria > Pseudomonadota > Alphaproteobacteria > Rhizobiales > Methyloligellaceae > Methyloceanibacter. The sequence continues at coordinate 171,983 of NZ_JBOHJC010000001.1, forward strand.
TAGCTCGTGCCGGCGGTGTTGAAGTCGGGGAAGATCGACTCCGGGAAGCCGGGATCGGCGTTGCTCAAGTCGGGGATGCCGGCGTCCGCGTAGCCCTGGTTCGGAAGGCCATGCCCATAGCCCGGGGCCGGATAGGTCTGCGGGGGCTGATAGGGTTGATGGCCGGTGAAGCTCTGCGGCTGATGCGGTTGGGTCTGGTAGCTCGGCGCGGGCTGCGGTGCGGGCCGTGGTTGTGGCCGCGGCGCAGCGGCTTGGGGGCTCGGCATGGCGGGCGCAGGCTGATGCGGCTGCGGTCTTGACTGCGGCTGTGGCGCCGGCTGCGGCGGCGCGTAAGAGGGCTGCGGCGGGCTTTGCGGCGGCTCTGGAGCGCGAGTCACCGGCGTATAGGTCGGCATTTGTGTAAAGGCCGGTCCCCCGGTTCCGAAAATCGAGCGCTGCCCGCTATTTGGCTGTCCTGGCCGACCCGCTCCTTGACCCATGAAAGACCCCTCACTGGTTTGCGTGTTTGCCGCGCCCACGCGCCAGGGCTGGCCGCCCGGGGCGTTGCCCGCGTTCTGCCTATCGGCAAAATCCGTGTCGTATTCAGGCGGCCGACCGGCTTTCACGCCGAGCCCGCTATTGTGCGTGGACATGGCAACTTCCCTCGAACCACCCCTGCCCCTGGCTGGCTAGTGCAACTCGTGCATGGCTTGAACCCCGAGGATCCCCAACCCTAACGCCAAAACACGCTTTGTGGCAGTCACAAGCGCTACACGAGCACGCGTTAACTCTCGGTCACTTTCGTAAATAAAACGTAATTGTGGCAAGTCTTTGCCTCGGTTCCAGAGGCCGTGAAGGTCTCCGGCAAGATCGTAAAGATAGAACCCGAGGCGATGCGGCTCATGAGCTTGCGCCGCACCCTCCACAATACGGGGGAACTGCGCGATCCTGCGGATCAGGGCGATCTCGCCCTCGTCGTCCAACCGGTCCAGATCGGCCCCTGCCAACGCAACCTCCTCGACGCCGAGGTCCGAAAACGTGTCACGCACATTACGCAGAATCGAGCTCGCCCTTGCATGGGCGTACTGAACATAAAACACCGGGTTGTCCCGCGACTGCTCGGTGACTTTGGCGAAGTCGAAATCGAGCGGCGCGTCGTTCTTCCGGTAGAGCATCATGAACCGGACGGGGCCTGCGCCTACCTCGTCGACCACGTCCCTCAAGGTCACGAAGGTCCCGGCACGTTTGGACATTTTGACAGGCTCGCCGGCGCGAAACAAGCGCACCAGCTGACAAATCTTCACGTCGAGATCGGCCTCGCCGCCGGTAAGCGCGGCGAGCGCCGCCTGCATGCGCCTGATATGGCCGCTATGGTCGGCGCCCCAGACGTCGATCATGGACTTAAACCCGCGTCTGAACTTGTCGCGGTGATAGGCCATGTCGGAAGCGAAATAGGTGTAGGAGCCGTCCGACTTGACGAGCGGCCGGTCCTGGTCGTCGCCGAACGCCGTGGCGCGGAACAGGAGCTGCTCGCGGTCCTCCCATTCCTCGTCGGGCTTGCCCTTGGGCGGCGGCAAACGGCCCTTGTAGATGAGACCCTTGGCGGCGAGGTCGGCGATGGTCTCGGCGACCTCGTCATGGCTCCCGTCGATGAGGGACCGCTCGGAGAAAAACACGTCGTGGTGGATGCCGAGGCTTGCGAGGTCGTCCTCGATCATGGCGAGCATGGCTTTCAGCGCCGCAGAGCGCACGATGGGCAGCCACTCGGCCTCCGGCTTGTCGAGCAGCGAGGCGCCGTGATGGGCGGCAAGCGCTGCGCCCACCGGCTTGAGATAGTCGCCGGGATAAAGCCCTGCCGGGATCTCGCCGATGTCCTCGCCCAGCGCCTCGCGGTAGCGAAGATACGCCGAGCGGGCGAGCACATCGACCTGGGCGCCCGCGTCGTTGACATAGTACTCGCGGGTGACGGCATAGCCTGAGAAAGCGAGCAGGTTGGCGAGCGCGTCGCCGAACACGGCGCCGCGGCAATGGCCGACATGCATCGGGCCTGTGGGGTTGGCGGACACGTATTCCACGTTCACCGCCTCGCCCCTGCCGATGGCGCTCCGCCCATACGCGTCCCCCTGCTCCAGCACCATGCGCAGCACGCGCGGCCAGAAGGCACGGGCGAGTGTCAGGTTGATGAAGCCGGGCCCGGCGATCTCGACTCTATCGACGAAAGGGTCGGAAGCGATGAGCGGCACGAGGCGCTCGGCGAGCGCCCGTGGCGGCATGCCCGCCGCCTTGGCGAGCACCATGGCGGCGTTGGTGGCGAGGTCGCCATGGCTTGCGTCCTTGGGTGCGCCCAATGTGATGCCGTCGGTGCTCGCTTCGTGCGGCACGACGCCGTCATGCTTGAGCTGCTGGACGGCCGCCAGAACGTGGCCGTGGAACCCTGCAAAAACGTCCATGGAGGCCCCGGGAAGACTTTTTCGAGCATGATCTTAGCGGAAAACCGGTTCCCGCTTTTCCGGATCATGCTTCGGCGCGACTAACGCAAATCAGGGGTGGCGTCAAACAGGCGGCGGTGCTCGGCGAGCGCGTAACGGTCGGTCATGCCGGCGATGAAGTCGGCGACGTGGCGCGCATAGGCGCGGGCGTCCTTGGCCGGCGCCTGCCCGGACCATTCCGGCGGCAGCGCGTCGAGGTCCTCGCGATAGCGCCGGAAGAGATCGGCGATGACGCCTTCGGCCGCACCCATGATGCGCATGACCCGCTCGTGCCGGTAGACGCGCGCGAACAGGAAGGCGCGCAGCGCGGCAAGCTCGGCCTGCATCTCCTCGGAAAACGCCACCATCGCGCGGCCGGCGTGGCGCACGTCGTCGGCGCTTCCTGGCGTGAGTTCAGCGAGCCGCCGCGTGGTCTCGGCGACCGCATCGTCGATCATCGACGTGATCAGGCGGCGGTTCATCTCGTAGAGACGCCGCGGGTCCTCGGCGCGCGGATAGATTCGATCGACTTCGGCGAGGAGGCGTCCCGCGAGCGGCACCTCGGCGAGCTCGGCGAAGCTGAAGCAAGAGGCGCGGTAGCCGTCGTCGACGTCGTGGTTGTTGTAGGCGATGTCGTCGGCGAGCGCGGCGGCCTGGGCTTCGACCGAGGCGAATGTGCCGAGATCGAGATCCTGCTTCAAGCAATAGGCGAGCACCGTCTCCGGCACCGGCACGCGGCCGATGAGCGGCCCGTTGTGCTTGATCAACCCTTCGAGGGTCTCCCAGGTGAGGTTGAGGCCGTCGAAGCTTGCGTATTTCTTTTCGAGTTGGGTGACGACGCGCAAGGACTGGGCGTTGTGGTCGAAACCGCCGGCGTCCGCCATCGCCGCGTCCAGCGCCCGCTCGCCGGCATGGCCGAACGGCGGGTGGCCGAGATCGTGGGCGAGCGCCAGCGCCTCGGTGAGGTCCTCATCGACACCGAGCGAGCGGGCGAGGCTGCGGGCGATCTGCGCCACTTCGAGGCTGTGGGTGAGGCGCGAGCGGTAGTGGTCGCCTTCGTGATAGACGAACACCTGGGTCTTGTAGTTGAGCCGGCGGAAGGCGGTGGAGTGGAGGATGCGGTCGCGGTCGCGGGCGTAAAGCGAGCGGGTCGGGCTTGGCGGCTCGGGATGGAGCCGCCCGCGGCTTCCGGCCTCGGTCACGGCGTAGGGCGCAAGGCCCCCTCCCCCAGGCGGGCCTTCCCAGGCCTCAAGCGTTGCGCCAAGGCCCTTGCGGCGTTGGTTGATTGACAAGCCTTTTTGCCGTCCTATGTAACGATCAGGAACTGGCTACACCGAACATGAGCGCACCGTCCGTCACCATAAGCCCGCGCGCCGCCAAGCGCATCGTCGAGCTGGTCACGGCCGATCAGGCCGCGCGCCTGTTCCGCGTCAGCGTCGAGGGCGGCGGCTGCTCCGGCTTCCAGTACCGCTTCGAGCTGGTCAAGGAGACCGCGCCGGACGACATCCTCATCGAGCGCGACGGAGCCAAGGTCGTGGTCGATCCCGTGTCCGCCGATTTCGTGGCCGGCGCCGAGATCGACTTCGTCGACGAGCTGATCGGCGCCCAGTTCAAGATCAACAACCCGAACGCCACCGCGTCCTGCGGCTGCGGCACCAGCTTCTCGATTTAGTTCGTAGCTCGTAGCCCGGGTGAAGCGAAGCGTAACCCGGGACAGCCCATCGATCATTCCCGGATTTCGCTGCGCTCCATCCGGGCTACGCTTGCTTGTGCCCGGCACATTTGGTTTGCGCTACCGCTTCGCTGCTTGAGCGCGAGATGTCCGGGCATGACGGGCCTTATTGGTGTACGACACTCTCCACCCATGAAGATCGCCACCTGGAACATCAACGGCATCAAGGCCCGCATCGACGCCGCTACGACCTGGCTCAAGCCGAACGCGCCGGATATCGCCTGCCTGCAGGAGATCAAATGCGTGGACGAGGCGTTCCCGCGCGAGGTCTTCGAGGAGATGGGCTATAACGTCGCCGTGCACGGCCAGAAGGGCTTCAACGGCGTGGCGCTTCTGTCGAAGCTCCCCTTCGACGACGTGACGCCGGGGCTCGCGGGCGATTCGGAGGACGCGCAGGCGCGCTACCTGGAGGCGTGCGTCTCGGTGCCCTCAGGCGTGCTGCGCGTGGTCAACATCTATCTGCCCAACGGCAATGGCGCGCCGGAGAAGTTCGCCTACAAGCTCGCATGGATGACGCGGCTGCGCCAACGGGCGCAGGCGCTGCTTGCGCTGGAGGAGCCGATGGTCGTCGCCGGCGACTTCAACGTCATCCCGGCGCCGGAGGACGTCTACAATCCGAGCGCCTGGATGGACGATGCGCTGTTCCGCACGGAGACGCGCGCGCACTTCCAGGCGCTGCTCAATCTGGGCTTGACCGACGCCTTCCGCGCCTGCCACGACGAGCCGCACCGCTTCACGTTCTGGGATTATCAGGCCGGCGCCTGGCAGAAGAACCAGGGCTTACGCATCGACCATCTACTGTTGTCGCCGCAAGCTGCGGACCGGCTCATCGCGTGCGAGATAGACCCCACGCCACGCAGCTGGGAGAAGCCGTCGGATCACGTGCCGATTGTGGTGGAGCTTTCGCTCTAGGGCTCGAGGCCGCCGAGCCCGTCGCCCGACGCGCCGAAGCCGACGGAGAGGCCCATGGCGGCCGGCGGCACGAGGTCCACGGGGCCGAGCTTCGGCCCTTCCGCGGCCGACAAGGCCGGAGGGGTGGCAGCAGGCTTGGTGATCGCCCGTGTAGGCAGCGGCGGGTCGGCGCGGTCGGCCGGAATGACCTTGGCCGGCGTCGCAACCGCCCGATTGGGACCGCCCAGCTGCGGCAGCAGGGCCTCGGCCTCCTTGCGGGTGGTATTGTCGGCGTGGGCGAAGGCGTCCTGATAGATCTCGCCGATCCATGCGGGGCCGCCCACCTTGGCGTTCTCATTGGCAAGGGTCAGGAAGGCAAGCCCCCGCGCCGGCCGCTGGATCACGCCCTCGCCGCGCCACAGCATCTCGCCGAGCACGGCTTGCGCGGCGGGGTGCTGCTTGCGCGCGGCCATGGCGAGCCAGTTCGCGGCGATGGTCGCATTCTTCTCCACGCCCGAACCTGTGAGATAGAGTCGCCCGAGCTGATACTGCGCTTCGGCGTTGCCGAAATACGTGCCCGCCTGGCGGAAGAGGCCGGCGGCATACGCCGGATTCGACAGGAGCGGCATGGCCGGAATGCCGTCGACGTAATACTGGCCAAGCGCGACGAACGCCTCGCCGACATATTTGGCGATCGGGCTCGACGACGGGATCTCGGCATATTGGTCGGCGATGTCGCGGAAGTAGTAGAACGCCTTGGCGTCGTCCTTCGCCACGTCGCGGCCCGCGGCGTAGAGACGCGCGAGCTTGAGCTGGGCGCCGAGCACGCCGCGCTTGGCGGCATATTCCAGCGCCGGCACCGCCGTCGCCATCTCGCCCGACTTGAGCGCGCTCGCGCCCTGGCGATACGCCTCGGTGGCCGAGGTGTAGGGCGGCGGCTCGTCCGCTCCGCCGACCGCGACCGGGGTCAGCACAATGAACGCGGCAAGCGCGCTCCCAATCGTTGATGGGCTAAACATCGGCATAACACTCTACTTCAACGCCGCCGCCGGGATGGGTTACCGCCCCAGTGCGGGCCGGCCCAACCTCGTTCGCGTACTTCCACAAATAGCCGCTCTTGAACGGCACCGGCCGCGCCTTCCACGCCTTGGCGCGCGCCGCCAACTCGTCCTTGCCGACCTCGAGATCGATGGTGCCCTTATCGGCGTCGAGCGCGATCATGTCGCCGTCGCGCACGAGCGCGATGGGACCACCAAGCGCCGCCTCGGGCCCGACATGGCCGACGCAAAAGCCGCGCGTGGCGCCAGAGAAGCGCCCGTCGGTGATGAGCGCCACCTTGTCGCCCATGCCCTGGCCGTACAGCGCCGCCGTGGTCGACAGCATCTCGCGCATGCCGGGGCCGCCCTTGGGGCCCTCGTAGCGGATGATGATGACGTCGCCTTCCTTGTACTTCTTGGCGCTCACGGCGGCGAAGGCCGCTTCCTCGCTGTCGAAGCAGCGGGCGGGCCCCCGGAATTTCAGGTTCTTCATGCCGGCCACTTTGACGATGGCGCCATCGGGCGCCAGCGTCCCCCTCAAGCCCACGACGCCCCCCGTGGGCGACAACGGCTTGTCAGCAGAACGCACGACATCCTGGTCCGGGTTCCATGCCACCTTGGCAAGATTGTCGGCCATAGTGCGTCCCGTGACGGTGAGGCAGTCGCCATGCATGTAGCCATGGTCGAGCAGGGTTTTCATGAGGAGCGGCACACCGCCAGCCTCGAACATATCCTTGGCGACATAGCGGCCAGCCGGTTTCAAATCCGCGATATAAGGTGTCCTTTTCATGACATCGGCGACGTCGAACAAGTCGAACTCGATGCCGCACTCATGGGCGATGGCCGGCAGGTGCAGCGCCGCGTTGGTGGAGCCGCCGGAGGCGGCGACGACGGCGGCGGCGTTCTCAAGCGCCTGCCTCGTGACGATGTCGCGCGGGCGAATATTGCGCGCGATGAGGTCCATGATCTTCTCGCCCGCCGTCATGCAAAACCGGTCCCTGATCTCGTAAGGCGCGGGCGCGCCGGACGAGTATGGCAGGGCAAGGCCGATGGCCTCGGACACCGTGGCCATGGTGTTGGCGGTGAACTGCGCGCCGCAGGCGCCCGCCGAGGGGCACGCCACCTGCTCGAGCTCGTCAAGATCCTCCGCCGACATCTTGCCGACCGAGTACTGGCCGACCGCCTCGAACAGATCCTGCACCGTGACCGGCCGGCCCTTGAACGAGCCCGGAAGGATCGAGCCGCCATAGATGAAGATCGACGGCACGTTGAGCCGGCACATGGCCATCATCATGCCGGGCAGCGACTTGTCGCAGCCGGCGAGGCCGATCAGCGCGTCGTAGCAATGGCCGCGGATGGTGAGCTCGACAGAATCGGCGATGACTTCGCGCGAGGGCAGCGAGGACTTCATGCCCTGGTGCCCCATGGCGATGCCGTCGGTGACGGTGATGGTGCAGAATTCGCGCGGCGTGCCTTCCCTTGCGGCAACGCCCTGCTTCACGGCCTGGGCCTGGCGCATCAGCGCGATGTTGCACGGAGCCGCCTCGTTCCAGCAGGTGGCAACGCCGACAAAGGGCTGATGAATCTGCTCGCGCGTCAGCCCCATCGCGTAATAGTACGAACGATGGGGGGCGCGGGATGGCCCTTCCGTCACGTGCCTGCTCGGCAGACGGGACTTATCGAACGTCTTTGCGTCCATCTGTCTGTCCGGCCGGGCTTGCCTCAAGGGGCGGTCCCTCCGCCGCTCTCAAGACGCCTCAGCCGGTCGCTCCCTGGCCCCGCCCCCCCTCGCTTTTCTCTGCGAGTGTCTTCCGTGGCCAAATATTCCTCTAACTGGGGCCGGATGTCCCAAAGTTTTATGGCGCAAACGAGGCGCAAATACCTCAGTCTGTTGCAATTTAGTTACAGTTGCAAAGATTCTCCATAGGGTTTGCCGGGCTACGTCCAAAAATCTTGTCGGCTCAGGCGCCTGCGGCGCATCCACCGCTTGATATTCGTCGTAAAAACGTCATCTACACAGCCGGTCTTCCCACGGGGCCTTTGATGCTGAAGCCGAATCCTGAAGCGGTGCCAGAGGCGCCCCTGCCCGATCCGAAGCGGGCGAAGGGGCCTTACCGGCCGTTCTCGTGCGACCCCGGCTGGGACGAGGCGTGGTGGTGGCTCGGCATTCCCGTGGCGATGGCTGCGTTCATTCTCGCCAGCGCAGGGTTCGCTCCGGACTTCTACATGCAATGGGTGTTGCCGGAGGGCTACGGCTTTCTCGAGGTGGGCCATTTCCTCGTTCCGCTGGCGGCGGCGATCATCGCGCTTCGGCTCCTGTTCAAGCCGTTCATGCGGGGGCGGCCCGTGACTTTCGCCTTCGTGCTGTTCGCGGCTGTCGCGTGCATCTATATCGCCGGCGAGGAGCACAGCTGGGGCCAGCATTTCTTCTACTGGAACACGCCGGAATACTGGGCCGCGGTCAACCGCCAGGCGGAGACCAACCTGCACAATGTCTACACCTGGCTCAATCATCAGCCACGTGCGGTCTTGCAGGCCGGCATTTTCATCGGCGGCCTATTGGTGCCGCTGGCTGCCTGGTTCTTTCCCTTCGTGCGGCGCAATCGCTGGTCGCTGTTCCTTCCCGCGGCGGCATTGGTGCCGGCTGCGCTGGGCTGGCTGTTCTTCCGTGGCGTGAGCCAATGGAACAAGGTCTACGGCGAGACCCTGGTGCAGCGGCCGAGCGAGAGCGTCGAGACCTTCATGTATCTATTTCTGCTGTTCTACATGATCGTGTTCGCCCGCCGCATCGCCGAGCTTGAGGGGGAGGCGCGGGTTTCCAGCAACGGCTAAAGCGCGGCTTCGAGGCGCTTCAGCGCCTGCTCGAGCTTGGCGGCAGTGGCTTCGGCTTCCGACTTCCGCTCGCGCTGCTCCTCGACCACGTGCTCCGGCGCGCGCGAGACGAATTTCTCGTTGGCGAGCTTGGCGCTGAGCTGGGCGATCTCAGAGCCAACTTTATCGATCTCGCGCTTCAGCCGCGCCGACTCCGCGCCGATGTCGATGACGCCCTGGAGCGGCAGCGCCAAGGTCGCCTCGTCGAGCACGATCTGCACGGAGCCAGTGGGCGGAGCAGCCGCGAAGCCGATCGTGTCGATCCGCGCGAGACGCTTGATGGTCTCTTCGTGGGCGGCGACGCGCGCCTTGGTCGTCTCGCTCGCGCTGGCCATGACGAGTGGCACCTTGGCGGCGGCCGGCACGTTCATCTCCGCCCGCACCGAGCGCACCTCCGACACGAGCCTGATGAGCCAGGAGATCTCGGCGTCGGCTTGCGCGTTCTCAAGTCCGCTATGGGTGGGCCAGGCTGCGAGCATGAGCAGGCTGTCGCGTGGCGTATCGGCGGCCGCCCGCTTCGCCCACAGCTCCTCGGTGACGAAGGGCATGAAGGGGTGCAGCAGCATCAGCGCGCGATCGAGCACAAGCGCGGCCATGGCGCGGGTCTCGGCCCGCGCCGCCTCGTCGCCGCCCATCAGGACCGGTTTGATCAGCTCGAGATACCAGTCGCAGTAGATGTGCCAGAGGAAGTGATAGATGGCGCCGGCCGCCTCGTTGAAGCGGAACGCTTCGAGCGCCTCGGTGACGGCAGCGGTGGTGCGCTCGGCCTCGCCGGCGATCCACCGGTTGACGGTGAGGCGCGCGGACGCCGGGTCGAAATCGGCGCGCGGCACGCACTCGTTCATCTCGGCGAAGCGCGCGGCGTTCCACAGCTTGGTGGCGAAGTTGCGGTAGCCCTCGACGCGGCTGCCTGAGAGCTTGATATCGCGGCCTTGCGCGGCCATGGCGGCCAGGGTGAAGCGCAGCGCGTCGGCGCCGTAGCTGTCGATCAGCTCGAGCGGGTCGATGACGTTGCCCTTTGACTTCGACATCTTCTGGCCCTTCTCGTCGCGGACCAGCGCGTGGATGTAGACGTCGCGGAACGGCACCTCTTCCATGAAGTGCAGCCCCAGCATCATCATGCGGGCGATCCAGAAGAAGATGATGTCGAAGCCGGTGACGAGGACCGAGGTGGGGTAAAAGCGGGCAAGCTCCGGTGTCTTGTCCGGCCAGCCGAGGGTGGAGAACGGCCACAACGCGGAGGAGAACCAGGTGTCGAGCACGTCCTCGTCGCGCTTGAGGGCCACGTCCTTGCCGTAATGCTCCTTGGCTTGCGCGTTTGCCGCTGCCTCGTCCTCGGCGACGAACACATGGCCGTCGGGCCCGTACCAGGCGGGGATCCGGTGACCCCACCACAGCTGGCGCGAGATGCACCACGGCTGGATGTTCTCCATCCAGTGGAAATAGGTCGACTCCCAATTCTTCGGCACGAAGGTGGTGCGGCCGCGCTTCACCGCCTCTATTGCCGGCTTGGCTAGGGTCGCCGCGTCGACATACCACTGGTCGGTGAGGAACGGCTCGATGACGGCATTGGAGCGGTCGCCATGCGGGACGACGTGGACGTGCGGCTCGATCTTATCGACGTAACCTTGCGCCTCAAGCTGATGGACGAGCATCTTGCGCGCGGCGAAGCGGAACACGCCGTTGAATTCGAGAATCGTGGCCTTGAGTTGCGGGGTCATGTCGACGCCGCGTGTGAAGTCCGGGTTGGGATCGAGAAAGAGTTTTCCCTCCGGCCCCATGATGTTGATCATGGGCAGGCCATGGCGCTTGCCGACCTCGAAGTCGTTGAAGTCGTGGGCGGGCGTAATCTTCACCGCGCCGGAGCCCTTCTCCGGATCGGAATATTCGTCGGCGACGATGGGGATGCGCCGGCCGACCAAGGGCAGAACGACGTTCTTGCCGACCAGGTGCTGGTAGCGCTCGTCGTCGGGGTGCACGGCGACGGCGGTATCGCCGAGCATGGTCTCTGGCCGCGTGGTGGCGACGACGATGTAGGTCGAGGGGTTGCCTGGATCGAACTTCATCCCCTCGATGGGATAGCGCAGGTGCCAGAGGTGGCCCTTGGTTTCGATCTGCTCCACTTCGAGATCGGAGATGGCGGTGAGCAGCTCGGGATCCCAATTGACGAGGCGCTTGTCCTTGTAAACGAGGCCGGCGTGGTAGAGATCGACGAATACCTTGCGCACGGCGCGCGACAGGCCCTCGTCCATGGTGAATCTCAGCCGCGACCAGTCGCAGGACGCGCCGAGGCGCTTCAACTGGCCGACGATGGTATTGCCCGACTCCTCTTTCCATTGCCACACGCGGGCGACGAACTTGTCGCGGCCGAGCGCGCGCCGGTTCGGCTCCTGCCGCTCCATTAGTTGGCGCTCGACCACTATTTGCGTGGCGATGCCGGCGTGGTCGGTGCCGGGTTGCCACAGCACGTCGCGGCCGCGCATGCGCTCGAAGCGGAGCAGCACGTCCTGCAGGGTGTTGTTGAGGGCGTGCCCCATATGGAGCGAGCCGGTGACGTTCGGGGGCGGGATGACGATGGCGAAGGGCCGCGCCGTCTCGCGGTCGCCGCGACCGGCGGCGAAGGCGCGCGCCTGTTCCCAGGCGCGGTAGACGTCGCCTTCAAAGTTCTGCGGCTGATAGGTCTTGTCGAGCATGGACGCGGGCGGTTGGCGCAAGTATCGCCGCGCGTCCTACGCTCTCGGCTTCGGCGCTGTCAACGTTTGACGCTTCAGTCGTGCCGGCGATAGGCGGACCCGGGACCAAGCTCATCCTTCAGCGCCGCCGAGACCATGCGGGGCATGTTCTCGTCGAGCCATTGGCGCAGCATCGGACGCAACATGTCCTTGACGCTGTCTTCCAGGGTCTTGGGCTCGTCGTGGTGGTTGTTGCCGCCATTGACCTGAGCCGCGACTGGCTCGGGCTCGTATTCGGGCTCCGGCTCGTATTCGGGCTCCGACTCGGCAGGCTCGTCCTCGTCGCGGGAGAAGCGCGCGGGCCAGAACGGCGTCGCCTCGGGCTCGCTCTCCGCCTCCAACGCCAAGGGCTCCTCGATGTCGGCTTCGACCATGGTCTCGACTTCCACTAGCTCGAATTCGGCCTCCGGCTCCGGCTGCGCCTCACGCTCAAGCTCGGCCTCGACCTCGGCTTCCGCCTGCATCTCGGGCACGGGCTCCGGCTCGGGCTGCGGCTCGAACAGAGGCTCGGGCTCCGCCGCGAACTGCGGCTGAAATGGAGGCTGCGGCTCGAACGAAGGCGCGGGCATCGGCTCCGGCTGCGGCGCCGCCTGGAACCTGAACGGCTCGGCTTGCGGTGTCGTGGAGGTGGGAACCTGCCCTGCCCTGAGCGCGGCGATGGCCCGCTCTAGCGCCGAGGCTGCCTCTTCGCTTGCGGAAAGCTTTGGCTGAGGCGGCGCTGCCGGCGGCGTCGCCATCTGCGGCGCAGGCGCCGGCTGTACAAACTCGACCGGCGGCGTCTCTTCCGCCGGCGCGGCCTCCTCCAACATCACAATTTCGGTCTGAAGTTCAGGCGCCGCGCTCACAGGCTGCTCGGCAACTTCCTCGACCAGTTCGAGTTCTTCGACCTCTTCGACAATTTCAAGCCCGCCAAGCTCGGCCGTGAGGTCGAGGATTTCTTCCTCCTCCTCGGCCGCCGTGGCGGAACCGCCGCCGCTCAGGACGCGCGCGATGTCGTCGATGATCTGATTGTCCGCCTCGCCTTCGAGGCTCTCGTCTTCCTGACGGGCTTGGTGCGCCGGCTTCGCCGCCCTTGCCTGACCCGTCTCATCGTCCGTGATTATCCGACGGATGGAGGCCAGAATTTCCTCCATGGTCGGTTCAGGAGCGCGCTCGGTGCTGCTCATGACTAGATCCCTTGCCGCCTTAAGAAATGCCACATCACCCGGCGGTGTACACCAGGGTCACCCTTATCAATAGCTTAACACGATGTTAAGACCCAAGTCTCGACCCGCCCTCGACCCGCCTGGGAGAATAGCCCCGATGGTTAACGCGTAAACCCCCCTTAGGTTCAATTTTTGTCCCGGCTCAGTTGTCGGCCGCGGGGGGCGTCGGCGGGCGAAGGCCGAACCACTTGTTCTTGACGATGTCATAGTGCTCGATCGGATCGTAATAAGGCACTGACAGACCGAGCGTTTGGGCATCCATGCGGCCGACGGCCGCGTAGAGCGAGTATTCGGCGACGACGCGGTCCCGGAGCGCCGAGACGAGGCCGATCTGCGAGTTCAGGAGCTCGCGCTGGGCGTCGAGCACGTCGAGGGTGGTGCGCTGCCCGACCTTCTCCTCCTCGCGCACGCCGGTGAGCGCGATCTTGTTGGCCGCCACGGCGGCTTCGGCGGACTCGATGGCCGGGCCGGAGGACTGGAGGATACCCCAGTTGGCGATGACGTCGGCATGAACGCGGAGCCGCGCGTCCTCGACCTCGCGCTTCAGCTGATTGTTGGTCTCCTTGGCTTGGCGGACGCGCGCGGAGACGCCGCCTCCTTGATAGAACGGCACGTTGACCCGGCCCGTCACCGTCGTCGTCTCGATCTCCTCGATAGTCTCGCTCTGGTCGAAGCGCTTTCTGTACTCCGCCTCGAGTGTCACCTCCGGCAGAAGCTCGCCCATGATCTGCTCGACGGCGTAAAGCGAGGCCTCCTCGTTATAGACGGTGGCGAGGATCTGCGGGTTCTCGCCGTCGCCCAAGGTCATCGCCTCATTCAAGGTGTGGGGCAGAAGATGCTGGATCGACGGGGGCGTGACGAGATTGCCGGGCGGATGGCCGATGATCTGCTCGTAGGCGGCGCGGCTCGCCTTCAGGTTCGCCTGCGCTCCGGCAAGGGTGGCGAGCGACTCGGCGTGCCGCGCCTCTGCCTGTGCCACGTCGGTGCGCGTCACCTCGCCCACATCGAACCGATCGCGGGTGGCTTTAAGCTGTTCGGCGAGCACGCTCACGTCGTTTTCGCGCAGGCGGACCACGGCCTGATCGCGCACGACGTTGACGTAGGCGGTGGCGGCGTCGAGCAGCACCGTCTGCTCCACATTGCGCAAGATCTCCCGCTGCGCCTGCACCTCGGCCTTGGCCTGGCGGATGGCGTTCAGATTCTGAAAGCCCTGGAACAGCGGCTGCGAGAGCTGAACCGCGTAGCCGTGCGGTGTGTTGACACCATCGGAGTCGAGTCCGCCCTCGCCGAAGCCGAACACGTCGGAAGGATCCTCGCTCGTCTCGCTATTCTGGTTGACGTAGTTGTAGTCGGCCGTGCCGCCGACGAACGGGCGCAAGCCGGACTTGGCGAGCGCTACCTGCTCGTCGATGGCACGCAGCCGCGCGCGCTCGGCGTTGAGGACGGGATTGACGAGATAGGCGTCGGCCAGCGCCTGCTCCAGCGTCTCGGCCTGGGCCGGAGCCGGGCAAGACAAAAACGCGGCCGCAGACAGAGCAAGCACAAATCTCGCCCTGCCACACAGCCGTGACGCAATTGCGCAGCACGACACGTCGCGCCTGCCCACGACACCCGACACTTCCAGTCTCCTGCAGCCAGCGGCGCCCCCCGCCCCCGCTGCGAACCAGAACCATAGAGCACAGCAAGCGTGCAGGGATACATGCGGCGGCAGGATTCGGCAAAAACCTCAAGGCACTGTGGGATCGGCGCAACAGTGACGATCGAAGGCCTTGACAGCTAGAAGACGAAGGACGGCGCCGGCACGAAGCCCGGCAGCGGGTACGCGCCCGCGTCGAAATGGGCGACACCGCTGAGCTCATCGCCAACCCGGACGAAGAGATTGGCCTTACCCTGCCGCATGTTAGGGCGGCTCGTTACCACGGCGACGAGCCTGCCGCCGTCGGTCAATTGGGCAAGAAGGCTCTCAGGCACCTCGGCCACGCTGCCCTCAAGCACGATCACATCGTAAGGCCCCTCGGCCGGACGGCCGGCGGCGAGCGGGCCTTCCACGATCCCGGCGTTGGCAAGCCCCAGCCCAATCAGGGCCTCGCGGGCCGCCTGAGCCAACTCTGGCTCCGGCTCGAGCCCAATCACCGTGGCGGCGAGCTGCGCCAGGATGGCCGTCGCGTAGCCGGTGGCGCAGCCCACATCGAGGACATTGTCCCCTGGCTCGACCTCGGCGAGCTGAATGAGCCGCGCCTGCACCATCGGCGACAACAGATAGCGCGCCGGCGCCCCGTCGATCGAAGGGAACACCTCGATGCTCTCGTCCATATAGGCGAGCTTCTGAAACGCCGGCAGCACGAAGCGCTCGCGCGGCAAGGTGCGCATGGCGCGAAGCAGCGCCGGGTCGGTGACCTCGTTGGGCCGGACCTGGGACTCCACCATGGCGATCCGCTGCGCCTCGTAGCCGGTCATGCTCTCTCCATTCCTTGCCTGGTCCCACCCCGTCGACGGGCACTACTCTATGCGCCAAGTCTACGCGCCAAGTCCCGATCCCTTGAAGAACAATTGGTCCTTAGGCATATCGTGCGTATGACATGCCGAGCGCGGGCAGAGCGGCGTCCCGAATTGAAGGTTGGACATTCGTGCGTTTGGCACTAGAAATCCTGCCCGGTTGGCCACGTGGCGGAGTGGTGACGCAGCGGACTGCAAATCCGTATACCCCGGTTCGATTCCGGGCGTGGCCTCCACAACTTCCAGAACACTAATTTCCTAGCAATAAATCTGATACGCTGCGCGCTCCGGAGCGACACTGCGCGCCGACGCAGCCTTTCCTCGCGTCCGATGCAAGGAGGCCGGCAGGCTTCGCCGTGCCACGGTTCTCGAACACGAGGAGGCATGAATGCGCGGCTTTGTGTCATGCGTCGCCGCAGGCGTCGCGGCTCTCATTCTCTCATCAACCGCCGAAGCCAATCTCTGGCACGCGACGTCTCCACGCGACGGCGCGGCGCTAACCGCGGCAACCACCATCGGGTTCGGGTGCAAGATCATCGACCGGAAGCTCGTCTGCGGTAAGGACATCGGCGGCGACAAGAATGGCGGCGGCGCAAAGAAGCAAGACGATAAAGATCAGGAGAACAAGAAAAAGACGGGCAATATTTGCGAGGGCGAGATCGCCTGCCCGCCCGGCTATATGGTGCTCGATAAGCCCAACAAATACGGCGCCTGCTGCGAGCTGGTCGAGCAGAAGGCAACGTGCCCGGCCGACCGGCCGGTCGGAACGCCACCCAACTGCTGCCCAGAAGGGACCCAGTTTAATAAGGGCGCCTGTTACCCGCCAACGTGCTCGCCCGGATGGGAGGGCGTGCCGCCAGACTGCACGCCGCCCACGCCAGTTGGCCCCACTCCGAAGAAGTCATGCCCGGACGGCAGCAAGGTCGATGCGACCAAGCCGTGCCCTGGCGAGCAGCACTGCACCACCTGCGGCGGACCGGGCTGCCTGCAAAATGGCACGCCCTGCCCCTTCGGTGGTGTCACCACCTGCCGGCCGATCGAGGGCAAGACGTACTACAATTGTTGCTGCCCGTGAGGCTCAGTCTATGAGGATTAGCGCGCCGCAGAGGGCCGCTCGATCCGGAACCCGCCCTCGCGGTGGTAGAGATAGAGCAGCACGAGCAGCCAGACCGCGACGAAGCCGTCCGAGAATTGCCCGCGAGCTCGATCTCAAAATCGACGACATTCGCCGAGATCACCACCAAGCTCGAATTGAAAACGGTATTGCCGCCGCTGAAGAAGAAGCGAATTGCCCTCGTACAAGCCGCGCTAAACGGCCACGAAGTCGCCAGCGACGAGGGTGATCTGGCCCACAAGCTCGATCTCGAACCAGATGTTGACATTGGGGTCACTGAACTGAACGATCGTGTTGCCGTTCCCGTCGAACTCGTAGCGGACCTGCTCGGGTGCGCTGAAGGGGTCGGTACCGATGAACATGAAGGGTTCGATGGTTATCGTATCAATTCGATCGCCTTCGGCCTGGCTGAAGTCGAAGATGATGTCGCGGTTCCCGGCGCCGACGCCCGACTCAGTGGCAGAATTCCACTCGAACGTGTCTGGGCCTGAGCCGCCCGTCAGGAAGTCCACGCCAAGACCGCCCTCCAAGTCGTCCTCGCCGCTGCCGCCGTCAAGCGTGTCGTTGCCAGCGTCGCCGATCAGGTTGTCGTCGCCGCCGCGGCCTTGCAGGTTGTTGCTGCCGTCGTCGCCGCCCAAATTGTCATCGAAATTCGAGCCGATGAGATTTTCGATGCTCGTTAAGGTGTCGCCCGTTGCATCCCCGCCGTCGGCAACGGCGGCAAGCAAATCGACGGTGACACCACTTGGAGAGCCGATGTAGCTCGCCGTATCCGTGCCGCTGCCGCCGTCCAGCGTATCGGCGCCGGCACCGCCTTCAAGCGTATCGTTGCCGCTGCCGCCGTTGAGCGTGTCGTTGTCGCCGCCGCCGTCGAGCGTGTCGTTGTCGCCGCCGCCGTCGAGCGTGTCGTTGCCGCCATTGCCGAAGAGTTTGTCGTTGCCGCCATTACCGAAGAGCTTGTCGGTGCCGCCCTGACCTTTGAGGTCGTCGTTGCCACCCTGACCTTTCAGCGTGTCGTTGCCGCCCTGACCTTTTAGGTCGTCGTTGCCGCCATTGCCGAAGAGGTTGTCATTGCTGCCATTGCCGAAGAGGTTGTCATTGCCCCCCTGACCTTTGAGGTCGTCCTTGCCGCCGCCGCCTTTCAGCGTGTCGTTGTCGCCCTGACCTCTGAGGTCGTCCTTGCCACCCTGACCTTTCAGCGTGTCCTTGCCCGAGCCGCCCTTGAGCTTGTCGTTGCCCGAGCCGCCCTGAAGCGTGTCGTTGCCGGCACGGCCCACCAGCAGATCGGCGTCGCCGAGCCCGATGATCGTGTCGTTGTCGCCGGTGCCCCGCAGCTTGTCTTTCCGGCTGGTGCCTCTGATTCTTGCCATGGCGCTCTCCTTGTGGCTGCGCCGTCCAAGCCGTGCTAAATGGCGAAGCCGATCATGGGTTTAGCCCACGACGACCTGTTCCGCCGCGCCGATGCGGCCGGTCCCGACCCGCTCAAGGGCTTTCTCATCTGGCTCGACATGCTCGCCGACATGGTGGCGGACCTCCCGAGCGGACACGCTGGCTGTCTCGTCGCGGCCCACTGCTATCGGTCGCGACCTAATAGCAATATGCCGCTTGCTATCAGGAGCGCCTGTTCGACAAGGAGGTGAGCGACCTCAACACGGCGGCGATCCTCGCCTGACGCAAGCGGTTTCGCGAGCGGCTCGATCTCATCGCCGCCACCGCCCATAATGACGTCTTTGCCGCCCATGCCGACGATGACATCCTTGCCAGAGGTGCCGATCAGGATGTCGTTCCTGCTCGTTCCGATAATCCGTGCCATGACATCCCCTTGCGGCTTGCGTAAGGTTTGGCCGACTGCTCGGCTGCTTGAATCCTAAACTTAGAGATCGAGGGCGCAAGGCGGTGCGTCTCACCCACATGGGTGAGGCGGTGGCGATTGGTTTGAAGACTCTGGATTTTTTGCCGCGCTCTGGACGAAATTGCTATATCCTTGAGTTGTACCGACGTGGCCGAAGCCCAACCCGGAGTGGACCTTGCCGGCCAAGGAAGACGAGGCGATCCAGGTCATTGCCAAGCTTTACGAGGCGGCGATCCGACCCGCGCGCTGGCGGGACGCCCTAGAAGGTCTACGGACCGCCTTCGGCGGCGCCAAGAGCATCGCCTTCGTGCACGACACCGAGACCGGGCAGATGCCCCTGTGGTTCGGTGTCGGCACCGAAGACGGGAAAGACGAGTACATCGAGGATATTCATTTCATCAATCCGTGTGCTCAGTTTTGCATGACGCACAGGCCGGGAACCGTGGCGTGGGACCATCGTGTGCTGCCCGAGCGTGCCATGGACCGCCATCCCTTCTATGACTGGCTCCGCCGGCAGAGCCTTCGCTACTTTCTGGGCACTCGGCTGTTCGAGGACGGCCCCCTCAACGGCTTCGCCAGCGTCAATTGGTCAGCCTCTCACGGCCACGCAGACGAAAAGGATGTCGAGCTCTTTCGCCGGCTCCAGCCCCACTTGGAGCGGGCACTTCGCCTGACCGTCGAGACGCGGCGTCACGAGGCGCGGTCGACCGCCCTCGATGCGGCGCTGCACCTGTTTGATTTTGGCATCGTCTTGCTGGACGCGCGGGGGAAGGTCGTCTTCGCCAATGCGTTTGCAGAGCGCATTTTCGCGCGTTGCGATGGGCCAGCGAGGGACAGCTCAGCGCAGCAAAGTCCGCGGACCGCCGGACCCTGAATGAGTTGATCGCATCGGCCTTGTCCGCGAGCCAAGGGGACGGATGGCCGCCAGATACCACGGCGCTTATATCGCGCAGCACAAATGCGCCGCCCTACCTGATTTCCGTCGCGCCCGTGCCACAAGGAGTCTGCGCAAGGATGGCAGGCGAGCCGAGCGTGATCGTCATGATCAGGGATACCGCCGCGCGGACACCGTCAACAGTCGTGCTGCGCCAGACCTACGGATTGAGTGAGCGCGAGGCCGAGCTGGCAGCGGCGTTGCAGCAGGGCGCCGATCTCGCCCATGCGGCCGAGGCACTTCAGATTTCGCACAACACGGCCAAGACGCATCTGAAGGCGATATTTCTCAAGACCGGCACCCGCTCGCAGTCCCAGCTTGCGCGGCTCTTGGCCGGCGTGCCGCCTCATCCCTTCGCTTGAGCAAGTTCGACTCCTCGTCGCCCAGCCACCTTTCGCTCATTCCGCTGAGGGGAACCCGCCCTCCCGGTGGTACAGATAGAGCAGCACGAGCAGCCAGACCGCGACGAAGCCGTCCGAGAAGATGGTGAAAAAATTGTAGGGCGCATAGTTGTCGTGGAGCGCCATCTGGTGGATGTGCCCGTAGGTGGCGCCGAGCATGAACAGCGACCAGCCGAGCCCGGTCGCGAGCCAGAACGAGTCGCCGATCCAGATGCACAGGAAGCCGAGCACGCCCCAGGCGCCGTCGTGAACGCCGACCTCGAACTGGAACGGGCTGCCAGGCGGCCAGCCAATCATCCGCGCCGTCTCGTTGGCAAAGAAGACATGCGGAATGAAGCCGAGGATGAAGCCGATCACGCCGACATCGATCACCAGGGCGTAGAGCAGCAGGAGGTGAAGGACGCGGAGCCGCGTGCGCGGCTCCTTGCTCAGCGCGAGGTGCACAAGCGGCAACACGATGCTGAGGGCGACGACGGCGAGCATGATCATGGCAGGCTCCCTCCAAGCGGCAGCCGGCTGCGGCGCCGCGTCTCTACTTTGGCTTCGCCGGCGCCGCGGCGTCAACCGAGGCGCTCTGCCACAACGCTCATATCTCCACGGTAAAATCTGATACGCTGCGCGTCGGCGCTTTTCCATCTTGAGGAGGCATCAATGCGCGGCCTGGTGTCATGCGTCGCAGCAATCGTTGCGGCTGTTTTGCTTGCATCAATCTCCGACGCCGCTCCCTGGCGATCGACCTTGACCCGCGATGGGACATCGGCGGCAACAAGACTGGCGGTACGAAGAAGCAAGACAATAAGGACCAGGGGAACAACGATCAGGAGAACCAGAAAAAGAAGACCGGCAATATTTGCGAAGGCGAAATCGCGTGCCCGCCCGGCTATGTGGTTCTCGACAAGCCGAACAAATACGGCGCCTGCTGCGAGCCGAAGGAAGGCTTCCCCGATGCCACGCCAGCCCCCGCGCCGGCGCCCGAGCCGAAAGCAGGCGCGTGCCAACTTTGCGACAACAAGGGAAACTGCTCGCCTGCGGGCAACGAAGCAGAGTGCGCGCAACGCAAAGCCACCGCCGAGCAAATGACGGTCACGCCGTTCTTAAAGTGGAGTTGCAATTGCGGGGGAGGCAGTTCCGGCACCGGCGCCGGCGGCAGTTCCGGCACCGGGGGTGGCGGCGCGGGCGCCGTGCCGGAGGACGCGTCGAGCCCTGCCCCGCCGAACAATGACTATGCCAAGTGCAAGATTCCCGAGACGAAGTCCTTCGCCGGCAAAGGTTGTCTGAAGGGTCACGACAGCAGCGCCTTGCCGGAATCCAAGAAGCCCGAGTATGCAAAGGCAAGTCGGGTATTCCGTTATGCGGGCCCGTGCCGGACCGTGGCGGCCAGTTCGAGTGTTGGTGCTACTTCTGAAGCCGGGTCATCTCGGATGTAGCTCTGCGCGTCTCGGCGGCCTTCTCGGCGGATCCGGTTTCGGCGGGGGCTTGGTCATCGCCGCGCTTGCGGTGCCACCACACGGTGAGCTGGCGCCGCCAGCGGCGCACGATCGGGAGGTCGACCGACAGCACGAGGAGCCCGAGCGGGATCATCCAGAAGCCAAGCACGGGCAGGAAGCCGAGCAGGCCGAAGGCGACGAGCAGGATACCGAGGCCGATGCGGAGCGGCTTCGATTTCGGCAGGTGCCAGTGACGGTCAAAGAGGCGGATCTTGTGGGCCATGTCCTTGGGGGGCGTTGCTCGGAGCCGATGCCCGACATAGGGGCTTCAGCGGGGACCCGCAAGCGCTGGAAGATTCCCGCGCGGGGGCCCGGCGCAAAGCTCTGGAAAGCCCCTCGCCCATTTGCTATCTACCGGTCAGCGCCGCTTTCAAGAGAGCGCTCTGCTCCCCGGTAGCTCAGTTGGTAGAGCAAGCGGCTGTTAACCGCTGGGTCGCTGGTTCGAGTCCGGCCCGGGGAGCCAATTTTTTCAGACGCAGGGCTACGACGCGGTTCGCCAGCTTGGCCAAAATGGCGGGGGCCCATGGGCCAAAAGTCAGTGGCGGGCCGGTTGGAACAGCTCAACGAAATTTCCAGAGGGATCCACCAACAGGATTTGCGAGCCGCCGGGCCCGGTGACGATGTCGTTGCGGAACTTTGCGCCGGCAGCGCGTAACCGGGCGACCTCGGCAGGCAAATCGTCGACGATGAGGTGAATGCGATTCCAGCCGCCGGGCTGCGGCTTTTCGCCATCAGGCATCGATCGCCCCGCAGAACTGGTCGGCCCGCTGAGCAATAGCCGCAACGATCCGCGCTTCACGTCTGCGAATGCGGGAGCCTGGTTGGATAGAAGCGAAAAGCCCAGGTGTCCGGTGTACCACTCAATCGCCGCTTCGACGTCATCGACCATGTAGCGTACATTGACGGTAGTTTCTGCCATTCCTGCCTCGCGAGTTACCGCGCAACGATGGCGCGCACGTCGTCGACGACTATGCCCGCCTTTTAGCCAGCCGTCTCCAGGTTGCGGACCAGGGCCGTGGCGCCGGACTCGACCAGCGGCGCCACCAGCGCCATCTTCTCGTTCGGCAGGAAGTCGCTGACCCAGACGAAGCGGCAGCGCCCCTCGCCATCGGGGACGATTTGCATCGACGCGGAGTGATGCTCGAACACGCCGTCGATCACCGCATAGGCGACCCGCTTGCTCGCCTCGTCGATGTCGACGATGCGCTCGCGCACGACCATGCCGTTGGCGAAGGTGACGGTGCGGATGTCGCCGTCGATACTGCCATCGACCAGCACATCGGCGAACAGAGCGTGGGGCCGGCCGACGTCGCGCAATGCCGACCACGCTTTGTCGGCGGGCACCTCGACGATCTCCTCCCTGCGTATCGACGCCATCGCTTCCTCCTTAAGCTACGCCGGCACCGCCTCGATGACGCAGATCGGGCGGCCCGTGGGCACGATGCGGCTGAGCCGGAAGCCGGCCGAGGCAAATAGATCGCGGAATTCGTCCTCGGTGCGCTCCTTGCCCCCCACGGTCATCACCAGCATCTCGATGTCGAGCATCTTGGCTGGCGTCGGTCCCGGATCGTCGGTCACCACCATTTCGCAGAGCAGCACGCGGCCGCCCGTTGGGAGCGCATCGCGAATCAGGCCGAGAATGGTGCGGCAGTGCTCGTCGCTCCAGTCGTGGATGATGTGCTTCATGATGAAGGCGTCGCAGCCTTGCGGCACGCGCTCGAAGAAGCTGCCTGCCTCGACCGTCAGGCGCCCGCCGCATGCGGCGATGCGGTCCTCGGGAACGCCGGCGACCACTTCGGGACGGTCGAACAGGACGCCATGCATCTTTGGATTGCGCTCGAGGATCGCGGCGAGCAGGAGGCCATGACCGCCGCCGACATCGGCGAGGCGCTTAATGCCGGAGAAGTCGTAGGCGCCGGCGATGGCCCCGGCGGACATCGCCGAGCCGCCGGTCATCGCGCGCTGGAACGTCTCAGATTGCTCCGGACGCTCGGCCAGGAGGTCGAACACATGCTTGCCGAATGCCTTGGTAACGCCGTCCTCGCCGGTGCGGATGCAATCGGCCATGTGCTCGTAGGCGCGCAAGGTCCACTCATCGCCGAGCATCATGGCCGTGTAGCGCATCGAGCCCGGCGCATCGGTCTTCAAGAGTTCGCCGACCGGCGTGAGCGCGAAACTCCGTTCGGGACCTTGGCGAAACACACCCATGGCGGCCAGCATGCGCATGACGCGATAGAGGGATGGGGCGTGGGCGCCCACCTTCGCGGCGAGCTCGTCCACGGAGATAAAGTCGCCCTGCATATGATCGGCTATCCCGAGCCGCGCCAAAGCGGCGAGCGAAGCCGTCAGCTGCTTGCCGAACAAGAGCTGCATCATGATCGCCTGGGGCGGGACTGGCGTATCTGTCGGGGTTTTCTGCATGCGGTGCTCCCTCGTCTGAACCGGGCGCAGGGTGCTGACCTAGTGTGGCTGGGGAATGACGGGGAGATAGCAAGAGAAACGAGCGGAGGGGTCGCTGCCGACCCCTTCACCCCCGTACCCGTTACGGCGGGCGGGGTACGCAGAACCTGCCCCGCCGACAAGCGGAAACGCCGCTTGGCGGGGGATGGTTCCAGGCCCAATTCTTGGGCGAAAACCGTGGGTTAGGCCGGCACGAAGTTCAGCGCCACGCCGTTTATGCAGTAGCGGAGGCCCGTGGGCTTTGGGCCGTCGTTGAAGATGTGGCCGAGATGGCCGCCGCAGCGGCGGCAGTGCACCTCCTCCCTGAGCAAGCCGAAGCTCCAGTCCTCGCCGGTCCCCACCGCGCCCTCGATCGGCTGATAGAAGCTCGGCCAGCCGGTGCCCGACTCGAACTTCGTCTCCGACGCGAACAGCGGCAGCTCGCAGCCGGCGCAGACGAAGGTACCTTTGCGCTTCTCCTGATTGAGGGGGCTGGTCCAGGGGCGCTCGGTGTCCTCCTCGCGCAGCACGGCATATTGCGCGGGGGTGAGAATCTTCCGCCACTCCTCCGGCGTCTTGGTGACCTCGAAATGGCCGCCGGTCGCGGCAGTAGCCTGCCCACCCCGCCACCGGACGATGCCGATGCCGGCCGCGGCGACAGCCGCCGCGGCAGCGGAACCCAAGAGAATTTCGCGTCGCGTAACCATGATGGCTCCTCGCATTTTCAACGTGTTACCCGCGTCAGCGACAGGTACGTAATCTGCAAGCAAATGTATGCACTCCTCCCCCGGTCACAATTCAACTTCGATCACGACCGAGTGTCAGGGGGTCAGCCGCGCGAGGTGACTTGCTAGCCGCGGGACGTGACCTGCGCCGCCGGGATGAGGATCTCGCAGCGCACGCCCTTGGGCGGGAAGGACAGCTTGACGTCGCCGGCCAGCGCCTTGCCGACGACGTTCTCGATCATGGTGCGGCCGAAGCCCGAGCGCCTCGGCGGGCTCACGGCGGGGCCGCCCTGCTCCTGCCACACAAGCTTCAGCTTCTCGGCATCCTCGCAGAATTGCCAGTTGATGCGAATCTCGCCGTGCGGATCGGACAGCGACCCATACTTCTCCGCGTTGGCCGCGAGCTCGTGCAGCGCAAGCCCGAGATTGTGCACTGCCTCAGGCTTCAGCATGACATCCTCGCCTTCGATGGCGATGCGCCGGCCGAAGCCCGCGGCATGCGCCTCCAATTGCTGCTCGACCAGCATGCGAAGCGAGGCGCCGTGCCAATCGTCGGCGATGAGGAGATCGTGAGAGCAGCCGATGGCGTAGAGCCTGGCGCTGAACCGGTCGAGGAAGTCGTCGACCGAGCGCGTGCGCGACGCCGTCTGCCGGGCGATGGCATGGATCACCGCCAAGAGATTCTTGGAGCGGTGGGTCAGCTCGCGCAGCAGAAGGCGAAGCTGGTCCTCGTTCGCCTTGCGCTCGCTGATGTCGACGGCAACCGAAGCAACGCCGATGACGCCGCCTGCTTCGTCGCGCAGGGGCTCCATCACCACATAGAACGACCGCACCCGCCGATGGAGCTCGAAATCGATCTCGAGCTCTTGGGAATCGCCGGTCTCCATCGCTTGGCGCTTGACGGCAATGATCTTATCGGCGGCTTCAGCCGGAAGGATCTCGGCGTCGGTTCGGCCGATCAATTCCTCGGACTTGAGTCCGGCGGGAAGATTGTGGACCCAGGTATAGCGCAGCTCCTTGTCCTGGCTGAACACGGAGATGGGAGAGCCGCGCAGCGCGATCTCGAAGCGCTGCTTGGCTTCGTCGAGCTCCTTGGTGCGCGCCTCGACACGCTCCTCGAGCTGCTGGCGCGCGTCTTTCAGCTCTTCCAAGGTATTCAAGTGCGCGGCGATCTCGGACTTGAGCCGGTCGCGCGACGGCACCCTGAGCAGATGCGGGGCGAGCCACCACAGGCCGAGTGCCGTGGCGATGGCGAGCAGTGCCGCCGCGCCTTTCAACACGCCTTCAAGGCCCGGCGCGGGCATGAATTGACTAATCAGCGCGGCGAAATGGACGAGGCCGACGGCGAAGACGAAGAGCAGGAAGAGTTTGAGGAGCGCCGCTTCGCGTCCGCCGCCCTCGCCTCGCCGCTTGTACACGTAGAGCAAAACCCCCGGCACGAGCAGGAAGGTGGCGGCGATGATGCCGTCGGCAACGGCATGGAGCAGCGTAAGGCCGGCCGGCCAA
This sequence comes from Methyloceanibacter sp., assembly GCF_050726195.1. Taxonomy (GTDB): domain Bacteria; phylum Pseudomonadota; class Alphaproteobacteria; order Rhizobiales; family Methyloligellaceae; genus Methyloceanibacter. The sequence continues at coordinate 197,852 of NZ_JBOHJC010000001.1, forward strand.
GCTTCAAGCCGTAGGTCCGGTCCGTCCGCGCCAAAAAGGAAGGGCAAGGGGCTTCCCATGGTCGGCGGTCAATCCTTCACAACGTGTGCCGCATCATAGCAACGCGATGCGCCTCGCGCCCTCCCAGCGAAGCCTTGCGTCAGGGCGGCGGCCAGCAATGCAGTCCGGAGTGCCACGTCTAAACCACCGCGGCGATCAAGGTGACGAGGAACACGACGAGGAAGATGAAGAACAGGATACGGGCGACGCCGCCTGCGGCCGAAGCCACCCCGCCGAATCCGAATACGCCGGCCACCAGGGCAACAATGGCGAAGACGAGCGCCCAATAGAGAAGCATGTGTTACTCCCGGTCCCGAGTATACGCGTCCACAACGCCCTCGCCGCCCCGCGCTAGGCATAAAGCAAACGTTCCATTGCCCGATTTCGTTGCAAATTCATGATTCAGAACCCGGCGATGGCGGCGAGCAGGTCGCGGTCGGTGAAAGGCTTTCTCACCAAAGGCGCGCCGCGATGCTCCGGCGGCAGGCTCTCGCGCCCATAGCCGCTGACGAAGGCAAAGGGAATACCGCGCGCCTGCAACGCATCGGCAATGCGGCCGGCCGGCTCGCCGGCGAGGTGCGCGTCAAGCAGCACCCCGCGAAGGGGCTGGCTCTCGATCGCGGCGAGCGCGTCCCGCACGGTGCTGGCGGGACCAGCCACGGCGATGCCGGCCTGCTCGAGCGCGCTCATAATATCCAGCGCGATCAGGAACTCGTCTTCGACAACGAGAACGGGATGCGCAGTCACTACTCCTTCACCTTTCCCACGTTTGCCGCAGCCGCCTTCCAGGAATCTGGTGCAAGCTCCGCGGCGCAGCGGATCGAGCCTTCGGCCTTACAAGCCCGGCCCACCCTTTCGGAACTTGCGCGCGCCACCGCGCGTTCTAGACCGCATCTGTGAATAGCCCAAGCATCCGCTAGTGGGCTGCCAACGAAAGGAGTAGATTTCCATGAACTGGGATCGAATCGAAGGCAATTGGAAGCAGTTTCGCGGCAAGGCCCAGCAGCAATGGGGCAAGCTCACCAATGACGATCTCGACGTCGTCGAGGGCCGCCGCGTCGAGCTGGTGGGCAAGATCCAAGAGAGGTATGGCATTGCCAAGGACGAGGCCGAGCGCCAAGTCGACAGCTGGATTCGGGATATGTGATCCGGCACGCCGCAGGCCGGCGGAGGCATCACCTCTTCGCCCGGCCGGCGGCGTTCTGACGGTTTTAGCTCAGACACGCGTTTTCCCGCAGCATCATCAAGGCCGGTGACATGCTCACGACCATTCTCATCATCATTCTCATCTTGATCCTACTCGGCGCCTTTCCGGCATGGCCTTATAGCCGCGGTTGGGGCTACGGGCCTTCCGGCGTGGTCGGCCTCATCCTCATCATTCTGCTGATCCTGCTTTTGCTCGGTAAAATCTGACGAGTCGCACATGTCCTAACAGGGCTTAAAACCATGCTGACGACAATTCTCATCATCATCCTCATCTTGATCCTGCTCGGTGCCATTCCGGCGTGGCCGCATAGCCGCGGCTGGGGTTACGGCCCCTCGGGCGTGGTCGGCCTCATCCTCGTGATCCTTTTGATCCTGCTGCTGCTCGGCAAGATCTGACGCCCCTCCGCTTTGGCCTTTATGCGCTCGCCGACGGCTGCTCGCGCAGTTGCGCGCGCCGTTCGAAGAACAGCGCCTGCGACACGATGGCCTTCACCGTGTCGGGTTGATACGGCTTGGTGATGAGGAAGGCGGGCTCCGGCCGCTCTCCGGTCAAGAGCCGGTCGGGATAAGCGGTGATGAAGATCACGGGCACCGCAAAGGAGCCAAGCATTTCGTTGACGGCGTCGAGGCCGGAGCTTCCGTCGGCAAGCTGAATGTCGGCGAGGACCAGGCCCGGCTTCTCGTCCTTGACCGCTCTCAACGCTTCGCCATGGGTGCGGGCGACGCCGGCGACACGGTGGCCGAGCCCCTCGACGATGCTTTCGAGGTCCATGGCGATCATCGGCTCGTCCTCGATGATCAGCACGTCGGTGGCGACTTGCGCGGCGATCTCCCGCCCGGCGGTGTCGATCAGCGCGTCAATATTGCTTTCGCTGGTATTGAGAATGACGGCTGCGTCGGCCGGCAAAAAACCCTCCACCGAGCACAGCAGAAAGGCTTGGCGCGGCAGCGGCGTGATCTGCTCGAGCTTGCGATCGACAAGCGTATCGCCGCTGGCAAACTCGGGCTTCAGGTTGATGCCGACGGAATTCCACAGGCCGAGGAAGGTCCGGTAAAGCGCCACCCGCGGATCGAGACCGGCATCGAACAGCGACGGATCCTCGGCCAGTACTTCGAGCGTCGCCGCGACATAGGCGTCGCCCGCTGCTTGCGTTCCGGCAAGCGCCCGGGCGAACCGCCGGAGATAGGGGAGATGAGGCGCAATCGTGCTCGACAAAGGCATCTGTCCGACTTTCCTTAGAGGCAACATCCGAGGTCCCCGATTGTCGCACAATCCAGGCAGGAGGGTGGCCTTTTGCGATTCCGCTTTCAGCGTCAATTAATTCCACTCAGCCAAAAAGGTTCCCGGCGCTCGGAACTATTTGAACATTCGGACGTTTTGGGCCTCTAAATCTCGGCGAAATCCGCTATTGTGCGTTTGCCGACGGAGGAGTCGGCAAAGGAATCACCGTGAATCGTAGCGACAACAACAAGAAGGCGGCTGGACGAGCGGCAAGCGCCGAGAAGAAGACGGATAATTCCGCCGAACTTCACGCCGCAAAGACCGCGCCCGGCGGGGCGCCGCGCAGTCGTTCGGGGGCACGCGAAGGCATGTCCCCGGAATTGCAGGCGCATATCGGGCGTCATGTCCGGGCGGTGTTCGACGAGGTCGCGCAAGAACCGATCCCCGATCACCTCCTGCGATTGCTCAAGGATCTCGATCGCAGCGGAGACAAATAATTTGCCGCGCAAAGTATCCCAGGGGCTAAGAGATTCTCTCGTGGCCCAAATCGGCAGCCTGCGAGCGTTCGCCGTATCGCTTTGCGGCGACAGGGAGCGCGCGGACGATCTTGTCCAGGAGACGTTGTTCAAGGCGTGGAACCATCTCGACTCCTTCAAGGAGGGGACCAACTTGAAGGCCTGGCTATTCACGATCTTGCGGAACACGTATTTCTCCGAGCGGCGCAAGCGCAAGCGCGAGGTCGAGGACGCCGAAGGTACCTACGCGGCGCGCCTCGCAACCATGCCCGCGCAGCACGGTCATATGGACATGCAGGACTTTCAGGCGGCTCTCGTTTGCCTTCCCGACGACCAGCGCGAAGCACTGATCTTGGTCGGCGCCGCGGGTTTTTCCTACGAGGAAGCGGCGAACATCTCCGGCTGCGCGGTCGGCACGATCAAGAGCCGCGTCAATCGCGCGCGGAATCGGCTTGTCGACATGCTAGGTCTGGACGAGACCGTGGCCGATGAGGATCGAGTCCCTCCCGAGATGACCAAGATTGCCTGAAGCCGACGCGAGTGCGCTAGTCGACGAGAAGGATGAAGCCGCTCATCGTCACGATCGCGCCGAGCGTGCTGATGAGCAAGGCTGACGCCATCTCCGCGGTCGCCACCTTGTATTGCACGCTCAGCATGACGGCGAGCACGACGGAAGGCAGCGCGACCGTCAGCACGGCCTCGCCGAGCAGTGGGTTGGCGTAGCCGAACCAGAGCAGCGCCCCCCAGACCAGCCCCGGCTGAACGATGTTCTTGACGAGGACGAAAGACAGCACCGGCCCGTTCACCACGACACGGTAGCCGGCGATGATAATGCCCGAGACGAACAGAGCGACGCCCGCGGAAGCGTGTCCGAGCAGCGACAGCGAGTTTTGGATCACCTTCGGCACCGGAATGCCGAGAAGCACGACGATGAAACCACAGAGCGGCAGCCACACGACCGGCTGGCGCAACGCGGCGACGATCTTACCGGCGACATCCGGGTCTGAGGACGCCGCGTCTCCGCGCCCGGGTTGCTCGTCTGCCTGCAAAGACAGGATGATGAGGGTGACCGGCACCAGCGCGAGCACGATGAGGATGCTGCCGATGGCGACCGGGATGTCGGCCTTGGCGCCATAGAGATAGCCCAGCACTGCCGCGCCGACGAACGCCGAACTCGGCGCGGAGCTGGCGAGCGCGCCAAGCGCGCTGAAGCCCGCCGGGTATCGGAACCCGATGCGGCACACCAGGAACACCGCCGCATATGTGCCGATCAACGCGATTGCGAGCACGATCGCCAGCGGCAGGTCGGCAAGAAGTTGAGCCCGCCCGGCGCTGACCACGCCGACGAACAGGGACAGAGGCAGCGCATAGCTGATCACCATCTTGTTGAGGGTCGGCACCTCCTTCTGTTTGAAGTCATGATGCCGGGCGGCGAAATAGCCGAGCAGAATGGTGATGACCGCCGGAAGCAGCGCTCCGAGAATCTTTTCAAGCATCGCCAGCGTTTGCTCCTGCACCTAGGGCGGAAGCGCTAAGGGAACACAGGAGACTTGACAAATGTTATAGAAAGGCGCGGAGGCTCACTCCCATGACGTCGCTATCGGCCGCACAGCTCGACCAAGCCAAGCTCGATCCCGCCTCCGTATTCCGCGCGCCGGAGGACGTGCTCAGCGCCAACCTGCCGGATGACGACAAGAAGACCATCCTGCTTCGCTGGGAAGCGGACGCCGAAGCGCTAATGCGCGCCACGGAAGAAGGCATGCCGCCCGACGATAACCGGCGGGGCCCTGGTGAGCTGTTGCGTGCGGTGCAGGCGGCGCTCGGGTCGCTCGGCGCCTGACGCACTCCCCCCATCTCGTTACCTGGAACCTTATGCGGTTTGGCGCGTTTCATCAGCGCATTCGTGCACACCATTCCCCAACAAAGGAGGACACCCATGGCAACGACCAAATTCGATCGCGCGGGCGAGCCTCACACGGAAGTCACGACGACCGAGGCGAGACAAGCGACGCGTGTCGGCATGATCTGGGTCCTCACTATCTCCTTGGCGCTCGCCGTGATCGCGGGCCTAGCGCTGGGCTATGGCTGGATCACGCTGCCGTGGAGCGCCTGACCCCTTGACCTGCGGGCGGCGAGCACAAATCTCTATGGTTAAGGCTCCCGAACCATTGGGGATCACTCGTGGGATCTGCTCCGCGCCGATTTGGTGTTGCGATCATCGTGAGCATGCTGCTCGCCACTGGTGCCGCCTTCGCTAACCCAGCGGACCCGCAAGAGGATTCCGTCCAGTCCCAGTTTGAGGATTCCGTCCAGTCCCAGTTCGAGCGCCTAACCTCGACCTTGAAGGCCGAGGGGGAGTGGACGCTTGACGCGGCCGCCGACTTGGCCAGCCAGGCTGTTGAGAAGAGCCAGGAGGCCATCGCTGAGGCGCAGACCGAACTGGTCCCGCGCCTTCAGGCTCTCGGCAAGCTGTTAAGCGAGCAGAAAGGGCGGCTTGACACACTCGCGGAGGACTGGGGCCCGCAGTTCGATGCATGGCGGGAGGCGGCTGCCTCGTCCCTGGCCGAGTTGCAGCGTTCGACCGCCGAGGCGCTCGACTGGTTCCACGATTGGATGGTGGAACGCTCCGAGCCGGAAGAGCCGATTGAAATCCGTGTGTGAAACTTCACTCAAGAACAAGAGAGGCGATCGATGACCGACAAGACCCCCGCGAACGACCAGGCCGACAAGGATTGGGCCGACCTTCAGCGCGACCTCGATACCTTAGGCGAGCAACTCGGCAGCTTGCGCAGCCATACCGCCGCGCTCGGCGAGACGCTCGTGGCAGATCTCGAGGCGCGCTTCCAGGACGTGCGGAACCGCAGCCTGACCTTCAGGAACGCCACCGAAACGCAGCTCGAGACGCTGCGTCAGCAGGCCATGCAGCAGGCGAGCGAGGCCGGCGCGAAATCCGCGGAGATCGCCAAGGACACCGCGCGCCAGATGTGGGAGCGCTCGGAGCCGCTGCGCCAGGGCGCGCAGGAAGTCGGCCAAGGGCTCGTGCGGGCTTGGTCCGAGATCGCCGCTTCGTTCGGCAAGGCCGCTGACAAGTATCAGCAAGCAGCCGCGCAAAAGCGCACGGAAACCTCGACCGGCGAGGAAGGCCACACGCCGAGCTAGCCGGATTCCCTCTAAGGATGATTGTCAGCCGGCGTGGGCGGGCTCTCGCGCGTCCGCGTCCGCCGGCTGCATCAGCTCGGCGCGGACCAGTCCGCGCACGGAGTTGCCGAGATAGATGCGGTCGGCGCGGGCGAGATCGGCGGGTGTCAGCACCGCCTCGCTCGCCGCCGCACGCGGCAGATCGAGCAGCTCCTCACGCAAGGTGCCAGGCAACAGGCCGCAGGCAAGCGCGGGCGTAAACAGCCGCCCGTCCTGTTCGACGAACAGTGTTGTGCGCGTGCCTTCGGTCAGCTCCCCCTTGTGGTTGAGGAACACCACCTCGTCGCAGCCGGTCGCCGCCTTCTGCCGCTCCATCTCGCGCTCGTAGAACTGGCGGCGCGTGGTCTTGTGGTAGAAGAAGGGATCCTTCTCGTCGATGCGCTGGTCGGAGATGACGAAGCGCCAGACCGTATCCTTGGTGGGCAAGGTGATCTCCGTCGAGGTGACGGTGATGGAACCGTCCTCGGCGAGGAGGAGCCGCACAAGGGCTACCGGCGAGGTGACGCGGGCTGCCTCCGCGTCGAGCGCGGCAAGCACCGCCTCGCGCGCGTAGGGGTAGCCGAAATGGTGGGCGGAGGCGTGGAGCCTGGCGAGATGCCGCTCCAGGAGGTTGAAGCCTTTTCCCTTCTCGTAGCGCAAGGTCTCGATCAGCTCGAAGGGCGTATCGACCTTGGTGAGGAAGTGCGCCTTGAGCAGGCACTCCTCGTATTCCGACTCCTCCTTGGAGTCGGCGACGATGCCGCCGCCGATGCCCAACTCGCCGCCCTCCCCGTCGAGCACGACGGTGCGAATGGCGACGTTGAACTGGCAGTCGCCTGACGGCGCGATGTGGCCGATGGCGCCGGTATAGATGCCGCGCGGCGCGCCTTCGAGCTCGCGGATGATCTCCATGGCGCGGACCTTCGGCGCGCCGGTCACCGAGCCGCACGGGAACAGCGCATGGAGCATGTCCTTGAGGCCCATGTCGGAGCGGAGCTCGGCGGTGATGCCGGAGGTCATCTGATGCACCGAGCGGTAGGTCTCCACGGTGAACAAATCGGTGACCTCGACGGAGCCGATGCGCGCCACGCGGCCGAGATCGTTGCGCAACAGATCGACGATCATCAGATTCTCGGCGCGCTGCTTCTCGTCCATGGCGAGCCAGGTCTTGAGGCGCGCATCCTCGCGCGGCGTGCGGCCGCGGGGCGCGGTGCCCTTCATCGGCCGCGCCGACATGTGCTGGCCCTCGCGGCGGAAGAAGAGCTCCGGCGACAGCGACAGGACGTGGAGGCCCGGCGTGGCGATGAGCGCGCCATAGGCCACGCGCTGCTTGCGGCGGAGCGCGGCGTAGAGCGCTGCGGGATCGCCCTCGAAGTCGAAGTGGAATTTCTGGGTGAGATTGATCTGATAGACGTCGCCGGCGGCGATGAAGTTCTTCACGGCGGCGAAGGCGGAGGCGTATTGCTCGCGCGTCCAGGAGAGCCGGAGGTTGGAGATCTTGGCGCGCTCGGCCCCGCCATGGGTGTCGAGCCAGCCCCTGGTCTCCTCGTCATTGAAGGGGAGCGGCTTTCCGAACAGCCCGATCCACAACAGCGGCACGCGGCGCGGAGCGGGAAGCAGGTCTTTGAGCTTAGGCTCGAGGCAATAGCCGAGCTCGTAGGAGAAGAAGCCTGTGGCGTGTAGCCCGCGCGCGAGCCCGTTGGACACGCGCTCGAGCGCCACATCGACTTCCGACGGCTCGCTCGCCACGATGACCTCAAGTGGCCCGGCGTAGAGCAGGCTTCTGCCGCCAGGGGTCAGGCTGTCATCGAGAAGCACATAGGGGTAAGCGGTCATCAACATACGCCGTGCGCGAAATCGATTGGGTCAAGCATAGCGGATATGGCGTTGTCGAGCGTGAACATCGATGCCGCGGGCGTGGGCCCACTTTGGCTTGTCAGGCGAGGACCAGAATCTCGCCTTTGCCGAGCACGGCCATGTCGCCGATCAGCCGACGGGCCTTGGCGCCGAGGCTGATGCGCATGCCGGTGCCCTTCAGCCACTTCTCCAGCAGACGTAGATAGTCGAACTCGAGCACGCCGCAATCGTTGAAGGTGGGCAGTAGATCCTTCGGCTTCTCCATGAAGATGAGGCTGCCACGGCGGAGCCCATAGCCGGCATAGCGGCCGGCGCCGCGCTTCAAGACGATGGTGCCGGCGATCATGCGGCCTCCGGCATAATCCCCTGCCCTGCCCGACACGACCAAAAGCCCGCGGCGCATGCGCTCGCCGACAAGCGCGCCGGCATTGCCGCCGATGGTGAGGAAGCCGCCCTTCATGCCAAGGGTGTCGCCGGTGAGCACACCGCCGGCCCGCTCGCCCGCGTCCCGGCCAATGGCGATATGGCCACCCGACATACTCGCCCCGGCGAGCACGCCCGCGCTTCCCGTCACCGCGATCTTGCCCTTCTTCATACCGGCGCCGAGATAGGCGCCCGCATTCCCCTCGACGACGATCTCGCCGCCTTTGAGCCCGGCGCCGATCCTGTCGCAGCGCGCATCGGTGCGGACGAAGCGGATCGACTCCGCATTCTTGCCCTTGACCTTGAACGCGTCGCCCACGGTGAGCGTCTCGCGCGTCGTGCCGATGGCGAGCTTGGCGATGTCCTTCACGCTCATGCCCGCCAACCGCTCGGGCACGAGCGGCGACAGATCGAGCCGCTGGTTGGGCTTCGCCTTAAGCTCAAAGGTCAGCGCGCTCACCCGACGATCTCCTTGAGGTGGAAGTGATGGGGACCAAGATTGCCACCGTAATTGCCGGCGGTGATGTGGGTCACGCCCTCCTTGGCCCCGCCCCTGGCGATGGCGTGGATGCCCACATGCATCGCCTCGTGAACGGCGTCGAAGGTGAGGCCGTCGATGACGATCTCCATCACCGCCTCGACGCTGAGCGGCAGCTCCGTCTTCACCGCGCCCTTGAGGCTCGGGCAATAGGCGTCGTTGGTGGAGGCGATCTGCCCCTTGTATTTGGAGCCGACCTTGGAGCCGGAGCGCACGATGCCGCCCGGGAACGGGGTGATCACGTCGGGCACCTCGGCGATGGCTTTGACCGCGCGTGTGCAGGCGGCAAGCACCGATGCATGAGACTTGCCCAGCACCAGCAGGTTGCCGCCGCCCACGGCCTTCTTGGTGAGGCCGGTGGTCGCCTCGCAGACGAACTCGCCGTCCATGACAGGAATGCGCCAGAAGCGCCGGCCGCCGATCAGCTTCGACACCTGCCAGCCATCGCCGAAGAAGCGGAGCGAGGCGCCGAGCTTCAGCTTCTTCTCGCCTTCGAGCCCGGCGAAGCAGGCCGACCCAGGGCTCGTCAGCACGCACTGGCCGACCCTGTTCCTGAGCTGCGTCTGGAGCTTGTTGGCATCCATGGTGAAGAGCAGAACGGCGACGCCTGGGCGCCCATCCAAGGTCTCGTTGCGGCCGAGCCTGCGCTCGATGCCGGCCTCGGCGCCGCAAGCGATCACCGAGGTGGCGAAGCCGGTCATGGTGCGCGCAGAGATCTCGGCCCATTCCATGGTCGGCGCGGTGATGATGATCCGCGTGCCGACCATGGGAAAGGCCTCGGCAAAGGTCTCGATGATGGTGACGCCTTTGACTTTCAGTTCTGGCATGGCACGGGGACGAAGCGGTCGGGACGGTTGACGGTGGCGGTGGAAACACCGAACCAGGACGGATCGGCACCGTAATAGCGGTCATAGAAGGCTTTCACGCGCCGCTCAATCTGTGAATCGTAGCCGGGCGCCACATGATGGCAGCGGCCCTGAGTGACGCGCACGACTTTGCCGTCGCGCACCACGAGCTCTCCGGATTTGAACACGAGATCGGCCCCAGCAAACATGGCGGTCTTGTTCTTCTGCTCGGTATAAACCGCGATATCGGCGATGGCGCCAGGGCCTAAATGGCCGCGGTCGGCGAGGCCCAGGAGCCGGGCGGGCGCGGCGCGGGTGATGACGGCGAGCTCCGATAGGCTGAACTCGCGGCGAATCTCGGCAAGCGCAGAATATTGCCGCACCTCCGCGGGCAGGCCATCGAGCCAGCGGTCGCGCTCGCCGACGTCCATGAGTAGGTGGAAGATCTCGGGATAGCGCACGAACAGCGCGCCGTTGGGATGGTCGGTGGAGAACAGGACGCGCCATGGGTCCCCGGCCATGAGGAAGATCTCGAGCCCGATCGCCCATTGCAGCGCATTGACGAAGCTGTCGGCGCGGTAGCGGTACGGCACGACGCCCGTGCCGTTGCCGTCGCCCTGGTCGATCGCCCATTTCTTTGGGCTCGCCGCGCCACGGGCGTCGAACTGGCGCAGGATATCGCCGGAGATGGTCACTGTCTGGCCGAACATGACCTGGCCGACGTCGACGGTGGCGTTGTGGTGGGCGTTGACCGCCTCCATCAGCCGGGCCGCGCCGGAGGAGAAACCACGCTCGCCGTCCTTGGCGTAGCCGTAGAACTGGATGTGGGCGAAGTGGATGGGCAGGCCTTGTGTCGCTTCGATGGTGGCGACCGCGGTCTCCACGTTGCCGGCGAGGCCGAGATTATTGCAGTGGACATGCGGCGGATGCGGCACGCCGAGATCGGCTACCGCGCGTTGCAGCGCCTCGACGATTGAGCGCGAGGTGACGCCGTAGGCCGGCACCTCGTCGTCGAGCCCGAACGTGCGGGCGTTGAACTTGAAGGCCTCCGAGCCGCCGGCATTGATGATCTTGAGGCCGAGTGCCTTCGAATGCTCAAGCGTCCAGGCGACGTAGTCCTTGAGCTCGTCGCCGCCGCGGCCATCGCGCAACAGCTCGAGGGTGAAGTCGTCGTTTCCAAGAATGGCGAGCGCGCCGACATCGATGATGGGGATCATGGCGAGCTCGATCTGCGCCTCGACGGCGTGGGTCGGGATCATCGCCGGTTCGATGACCGTGGTGTAGCCCATCTCGGCATAGCGGATGCCGGTGGCATAGGCGCCCCAGGCGGCGGGCGAGGCGAGAATCGGTTGCCCGCCTTGCGCCGCGAGCGCTGGCAACTCGGGCATCAGCCGGCGGCCGAGGGTAACGTTGGAGCCGGCGATGTGGGAATGCACGTCGATGGCGCCGGCCATGACGATCTTGCCGGTGACATCGTAGGTCTCGCCGGGCTCGCGGCCATTCGCCGCGACGATGCGGCCGTCCTCGATAAAGATGTCGCCCACCGTATCGCGGTCATGCGCTGGGTCGATGACCCTGCCAGCGAACGAGCATCAGGCGGCCTCCCGCTGAGGGATCATCTCGGCGAGGCGCGACAGCACCGCCGCGACCCTCAGTCTGGCATCGTCCGGCTTGACCGCCTTCACCATGCCAATCCCGGAGATCGGCTGGAGGTAAAGCGCCGCGTCGTGGTCGCGGCCGGCACAAGCCACGTCGATGACGACATCGTGCTTGGCTGCCCGCGCCGGTTTCGAAGACAGCACGATGGTCGGCACACCCTTGGGCGGCACGGCCCCCTCGCCTTCCAGCGCATCGATCCACACCAGCGCATCGGCCTCGCCGCTCTCGATCAGGCGTCGCGCGTCGAACCGCCGCGTGTCATGCTCCGGGACCGGCCCGGCGAAGCTCGTGCGCACCGGCAGGCCGCAGGTCCAGGTCGAGCACAGATTCACTCCGTCCCCGTTGCCTGGCGTCGCCAGCGCCAACGTCGCCGCGCGCGTGGTGGCGCTCAAGTCGCGGACCGTGTCGAGAATGGTGAAGAGGGCCGGCTCGTCGAGGTCTTCGGCTGAATAAACGAAGACGGCGAAGGCCGCCGCGCGCAGGCGCGCCGCGACACGGGCCAGGTCGCGGCCAAGCGCATCGTCACCTGTTGGGCGCCCGCCGACCGCGGCGCCAAGCCGCGCCATGAGGGCCGGCAGGTCGTGCTCGATGACGGTCATTTGGATGTGACGTGGCGCACGGAATGGCGCACCGCCGAGCACAATCAGCGCGCGCTTATTGTCGCCGGGACGCGGCAGCCCCTCGCCTTCCGGAAACAACTTGTCGATGAGGCCTGGGTCGCGTTCGAGCGGTCCGGTGCCTGCCACGATGACGACATCGGCGCGATTGCGCACCTCGCCGAAGCTCGCCGACGACGCGCCCCGTTCGCGCATAATCTGCGCCATGCGCGACAGGCTCTCGCCATAGGCATGATCGATGACGCCGCCGAGCTTCTCGGCAAGCGCGAGAGCCGCCGCCGCACCGGCAATGTCGGTGAGAAGTCCGCCGAAGACGGGAAGTCTGGCGCGGCCCAGCAAGTCCGCCGCGCGTCGGAGCGCGCTCTCCACTAAGGCCTCCTCCCCTTCGCCCTTGTACTCAGGCGTTCTTAGCGGCGCACAATTAATCAGGTGATTGTTGGGGCCGCAAGCGCGGAGGGAAGTTCAAGCTTTGGGCTTGTCGTATTTGATATAGGCGAAGCGCATGTCCTCGGCGGGCGTGCCTTCGAGCGCCCCGCCTTCCTGGCCCGGCTGCCAATGCACCACCTCTTCGATCTTCTTGGCGAGCGCGAAGTCTTTGTCGGTAATGCCTTTGGCGGCGTGATTCATCAGCCGCACCTCGACCCACGCATAGGACGCGGTGATGTCGGGGTGGTGCCAGGCCGCCTCGGAGAGATGGCCCACGGCATTGATGACCATCAGCGTGCCCTTCCAGCTGTTGGTCTTGTATTTGCGCCTGATCCAACCGCCTTCGAGGTACCAGTGCGGCAGTTCCTTCTTCAGCCGCTCCTCGACCTCGGCGTCGGTATAGGTCCGCTCTTTCGTTGCCATCGAAGCCGTCTTTTGAAAAAGTGGGCCGCTTTCCCGCTAGACCAAGAGCATAGCAGAGGCTTCGAGCCGATCAATGGAGGCCTTTCAGGCGAGCCGGCATGACCGATCTGGAGCGCAATAAACGGGCCGTCTTGGCCTTTTATGACATGGCTTTCAACCAGTCGCGCCCGCGCGAGGCGATGGCGCTTTATGCCGGAGCCGAGTACATCCAGCACAATCCAGGCGTGAAGGACGGCAAGCAGGGGTTCATCGACTATTTCGAGGAGATGGACCGCCGCTATCCCGGCAAGCGCGTCCACTTCAAACGGGTAATCGCCGAGGGGAACTATGTCGCGCTGCATTGCTTTCAGGAATGGCCGGGTGACAAGGACTGGATCGGCATCGACATCTTCCGGTTGGACGACGCGGGAAAGATCGTGGAGCACTGGGACGTGCTGCAAATCGCGCCGGAGACGTCGGCGAATGCGAACGGCATGTTCTGACGTCAATGGGTGCGGCATCCGATTTGGCTCATTCCAATCCAAAGTTAGTCTCCCAGTCCGTCGCGGTTGCCACGACGGCACGGCTGCATTTCGGGTTCCTCGATCCGAGCGGCCGCAGCGCGCGTCCCTTCGGCAGCTTCGGGCTGGCGCTCGACCGCCCATCCACGCGGCTCGTCCTCCAACCTGCCCCCACGTTCGAGGCGGGCGGGCCTGAGCGCGAACCGGCGCTGCGCTATCTGCGCGCCATGGCCGAGAGTTGCGGCGTGACGCGCGGCTATCGCATTCGCATCGACGAGGCGATCCCGCCGCATGCGGGACTCGGCTCCGGCACACAGCTTGCGCTCGCCGTGGGTTCCGCCTTGGCCGCGGCCGAAGGACTAGACCTATCTCCCCGCGAGATCGCGTCCCGGCTCGGACGCGGCGTGCGCTCTGGGATCGGCATCGCCACGTTCGAGGCGGGCGGCGCCGTGCTCGACAGCGGCCCGACAGGCAGATCGCTGCCGGAACTCACCGCCCGCGCGCCCTTCCCCGAAGCCTGGCGCGTGCTTCTCATCTTCGACGCGCGCGCCCAGGGGCTCGCCGGCGCCAACGAGACGGCGGCCTTCGAAGCGCTGCCCGATTTTTCCGAGGGCGAGACGGCCGCACTCCGCGAGCGAATCATGCACCGCGCGCTTCCCGCGCTCTCCGAAGGCAACTTCGTTAGGTTTTGCGCCGAGGTTGGGCATTTGCAGGAGTGCATGGGCGACTATTTCGCGCCGCTCCAGGGCGGCCCTTACACAAGTGATCGCGTAGCCGACGCTCTCGCTTTTCTGCGCGGCGAAGGCGTCACCGGGCTTGGCCAAAGCTCATGGGGACCGACGGGCTTCGCCTTCGCCGAATCGATCGAGGCTGGCGACGCCTTGCTTGCCGCGGCGCGCCGGCGCATGGCCGGGACGGCCCTGCATTTCGAGCTTGCCCAGGGGCGCAACGAGGGCGCCAGGATCGAATTAGACTGAGCAAGCGAATGTGCTAAAGCGGGGAGATTCGAGCCAACCGCTTTGCGCGAGCCAAAGACAGACTGGGAGACGTAAGCGATGGCCCTGCCACGCATTCTGCATATGATCACGCCCCTCAAACATATGAGCCCGTTCGACGTGAACATGGCGCTCGACGCCGGTTACGACCACGCCATCCCCTATACCAACGTGACCATCGAGGACGTGTACGGTCTCGTGCAGGACGCGATCTTCTCGCGCAGCCCCGACGGCACCAAGCGCACCGGCATGTTCATCGGCGGCAAGCGGGCCATCGAGGCGCTCGACATGATGGACCGCGCCAGGAAGGCGATGGTGCCTCCGTTCGAGATCTCGGTGTTCGCCGACCCGGCCGGCTCGTTCACCACGGCGGCGGCCATGGTCGCCTGCGCCAAGAAGGCGCTTCACGACAAGTTCAAGACCGACCTCAAGGACAAGAAGGTCATCGTGTTCGGCGGCACCGGCGTGGTCGCCTTCGCCTCCGCCGTGATCGCCACCATGGACGGCGCCAAGGCGGTTCTCGTCGGCTATGACGGGCCCGAGCGTGTGCACCGGCTGACGATGGAAGCGAATGCACGGTTCGAGGTCAATCTCGACTTTGCCGACGGCTCGACCGAAGAGCAGAAGGCGGCGCTTGCACGCGAGGCCGACATCATCTTCGCGGCGGGGCCGGCGGGACGCAGGCTGCTCACCCGCGCCCAGCTCGAGCCGGCCAAGCATCTGGAGGTGGCGGCAGACGTGAACGCCGTGCCGCCGTCCGGCATCGAGGGGGTCGGCGTCAACGACAACGGCAAACCGATCGAAGGAACGGGCGCGGTGGGGATCGGCGCGCTCGCCATCGGCAACGTCAAGTACAAGACCGAGACCGGTCTCTTCCGCAAGATGATCGAGGCCGATAAGCCGGTCTATCTCGACTTCCGTGACGCCTACGCTCTTGCCCAGAAGCTCGCGTCGTAGCGGCGGCTCGGTCCTGATCGCCGCGATCTCGGGACGGGCGCTGGCCCGCGCCGCAGTAGATGCCGGCTTGCGGCCGCTGGTCGCCGATTTCTTCGCCGACACGGACACGCAAGCAATTGCCCATGCTTGCCGCAAGCTGCCGGGCGACATCGGGCGCGGCATGCAATGGCCGGCCGTCGCCCGGGCGCTTCAGGCTTTGACCAAGGCGGCGCCCTCGCCTCTCCTCGGCGTGGTCTATGGGTCGGGCTTCGAGGACAGGCCCAAGTTCCTCGCCCGTATCGCGAAGCGCTGGCCGCTCCTCGGCAATGACGCGGCGACGGTCGCGCGCATCAAATCGCCGGAGAGCTTCTTCGGAACGTTGGACCGGCTCGGCATCGCCTATCCCCCCACGATGACCGCGCGACCGGTGAACGGGGCGGGCTGGGTCGCCAAGCGAAGAGGAGGTGCCGGCGGCAGCCACGTGGTGCCGAGCCGCCTGCAGAGAGATGCCGTCAACGCCTACTACCAGGCGCTGGTCGAGGGACGCGCGGTCTCGGCGTTATTTCTCGCGAATGGGCGTCGCTCGGTCGTGCTCGGGTTCAGCGAGCAGTGGACCGCGCCGGCGCCGCGGCGTTTGTGGCGCTACGGCGGTGCGGTGCGGCCTGCGTCCCTGCCCGAGAGCACCGAGGCGGCGATGGCGAGGGCGGTCGCCCTGGCTACCCGCGCCTTTGGCATCAAGGGCCTCGCCTCGGCGGACTTCGTGCTCAAGGGGAACGAGGCCCTCCTCCTGGAGGTCAACCCGCGACCCGGTGCCACACTCGATGTCTTCGCAGGCGCGGCAAAACCGTTGCTCGACCTTCATCTTGACGCCGTTCTCGACGGCAAGCTCCCGCGAACGGGGCTGAAGCTCAAGGGGGCCGCAGCAGCGGCCATCGTCTATGCGCCGCGGAGCGTCATTGTGCCGCGCAACATGACTTGGCCCGACTGGGCGGCTGACATACCTAAGCCCGGCGAGCGGATCGACAAACAGCGTCCGATATGCACTGTACTGGCCCGCGCAGGAACGAAAGGACGCGCCAAGCGTCTCGTCGAGACCAGAAAATCGATCGTCCTGGCCAAGATTCAAAAAGCTGAGCAGGGGAAGCACCGTGGACAAAAGGACAAAAGAGAGCCCAACACGCCGAATGGAACTCCCGAGCGTCAACGCCAAGGTGGAACCGCTCGTCCGCGCCCTCATCGATGATGCGGACGCGCTGCGCATTGGCGTGACGCAAGGGTCGCTGGGTGAGACGCTCATCGATTGCGGCGTGAAGGCGGTGGGCGGTCTCGAGGCGGGACGCCAGCTGGCGGAGGTCTGCCTAGGCGGCCTTGGCAAGGTGACGATCGAGACGACCAACACCGAGGCCACGTGGCCGTTCATGGTCACGGTCCACACGAGCCAGCCGGTGATCGCCTGCCTCGGCTCGCAATATGCCGGCTGGAGCCTCTCCGTCGACGACAATGGCAAGAAATTCAACGTGCTCGGCTCCGGCCCGGCTCGCGCCATGGGCTCTTCGGAGAAGCTGTTCGAAGAACTCGGCTACCGGGACGAGGCGTCGAGCGCGGCGCTTGTCATCGAGGCGGACAAGGCGCCGCCGCGCGCGCTCGTCGAGCACGTCGCCAAGGCGTGCAAGCTGCCGCCGGAGCGCCTGACCATCCTCTATGCGCCGACATCGAGCCTCGCCGGCACGGTGCAGATCGCCGCGCGGTGCCTCGAGGTGGCCCTGCACAAGGCGCACGAGCTGCACTTCCCCCTCAAGCACATCGTCGACGGCATCGCCACCGCGCCGCTGCCGCCGCCGACGCCCGGCTTCGTCGAGGCGATGGGCCGCACCAACGACGCCATCATCTATGGCGGCCGCGCCCAGCTCTACGTCACGGGCGATGCCAGGGCGGCGAAGAAGCTCGCCGACGAGCTGCCGAGCCTCAAGTCGAAAGACTACGGCAAGCCCTTCGCCGAGCTGTTCGCCGCGGTAAAGGGCGACTTCTATGCCATCGATCCCATGCTGTTCAGCCCGGCCAGGGTGACGGTGACGGCGCTCAAGAGCGGTGAGAGCTTCGAAAGCGGCCACATCGACACCGCCATTCTCTCTCGCTCTTTCGGCTAACCTCCATGCAACCAGAGGGTCCGCCTGATCCCGCCATCGTGCTGTTCGGTGATGGTAGGGATTGGCATGGGCGCAGCCTGGTCAAAGCGTTCAAGCGGCGGGGCATCAGGCCGCTCGTCGTCCCGCTCACGACATGCGGCTTCTCCACCGAGAGGGCGACGGGGCTCGCCATTCCCGGTCTGGGCGACCATCGCCCCGAGGGCGCCTTCGTGCGCTTCGTGCCGGGAGGCAGCTTCGAGCAGGTGACACTCTATCTCGGCGTGCTGCATGCCTTACGCGAGCTTGGCGTCACGGTGTGGAACGACGCCCGCGCCATCGAGCGCTGCGTCGACAAGTCCACCACCACGTTTCTCATGCAGAAGGAGGGCCTGCCGACGCCGCGGACTTTCGCTAATGTCAACCGCAGCGAGGCTGAGGAGATTACGGACGCCCTGCTCGGTGAGGGTCATAAGCTCGTGCAGAAGCCGCTGTTCGGCGCGCAAGGCAAAGGATTGCGGCTGATCTCATCGCTCGGCGACCTGTCGCCTCCCGAGGAGGTGAACGGCGTCTACTATCTGCAAGAGTTCGTGCCGCCGGCCCAGGCGCATCATCAGGATTGGCGGTTGTTGGTGTGCGCGGGCCGCGTCGTCGCCGCCATGATCCGCCATGGCGCGAGTTGGATCACCAACATCAAGCAGGGCGCGCGCGCCAAGGCGGCCATCGCCAGCCAGGAGCTTTGCAACCTCGCGTTGCGCGCGGCGGCGTGCGTCGGCGCCGACTACGCCGGGGTCGATATCGTCAAGGCGCAAGATGGCCGCTTTCTCGTGCTTGAAGTGAACTCCATGCCGGCCTGGAACGGACTGCAACGGGTGAGCCGTATTCGCATCTCGGACCATGTGGTCGATGCGTTTCTCGATGCGGCTCTGCCCCCTGCCCGGCGCAAAGACCAAGAGGAAGCTTGACCGGGCCCCTCACGCCCGAGGCAGTGGCGCGGCGCTTCCATGACGCTTGCCTTGCCGAACTCGAGGCGCTGAAGCCCGGCAACGTGCACCGCTACGGCGACGGTCACCGCATGCATGTCGCCGATTTCGAGGCGAGCGCGGCAGCGGCAGCGGCATCGATCGGCGCAACTGGCCTCTCGGTGGGCGAACGCATCGAGGGGGCAGTCGCGGCGACAAAGGACGCCGTGGGACAGAACACCAATCTCGGCATCATCCTGCTCTCAGCTCCACTTGCGCAGGCGGCGCTGGCCCCTGGCGCCGGCGATCTGCGCGACCGGCTCACCGTGGTCCTCAAGGGCTTGAGCGTCGAGGATGCGCGCGCCGCCTATCGCGCCATCAGGATCGCCGCCCCGGGCGGGCTGGGTGAGGCGCCCGCGCACGACGTCGCCAACGAGCCCGACATCAGCCTGATCGAGGCGATGCGCGCGGCCGAGACGCGCGACCGCATCGCCTGGAACTACACTCATGGCTTCGTCGATATCTTCGATCTCGGCCTGAAATGGCTGGAAGGTGCTACTAAACGCTGGGGTCCCGTGCCGTGGACGGCAACTTACGTCTATCTCGGGTTCCTCGCCCACATCCCCGACAGCCTGATCGAACGCAAATTCGGCGGGAAAGCCGCCGGCGACGTGCGCGACGAAGCGCGGCCGATCGAAGCTGGACTTTCGCAGTGCAGCGCGCCGGAGCAAATGGCGGCGCCGCTTGCCGCGTTCGACCGGTCGTTGAAAGACCGGGGCCTGAATCCCGGCACTTCCGCCGATCTCACCGTTGCGACTTTGTTCGCAGCGGCACTGCAAGCGCCGTAAATGCTCAGATAAGGAACAAATCCAATCGTCTGCGGCGGCCAATAATCGACTTGCCGATCCTTCCGGCCCCGGCTTATGTTCACCCCCGCGGAGCTCTGACCAGGAGTTGCGGACGGAGGAGCATTCACCCAAAGCACTTTCGTCGGCTTGTCGCCGGGCTATGGGCCGGCGGCGCCGTTTCGTTTTGTTGACCACGTCTCAGTATAGGGAGGGGTTGGCTCATGGCCAAAATCACTGGTGTTTGTGTCGGCGAGTCGCTCGTCGGCGACGGTAACGAAGTTGCACACGTTGACTTGTTGCTTGGCCCACGCGGTAGCGCCGTCGAGACGGCGTTCTGCAATGCACTGACCAACAACAAGGATGGCTTCACCACGCTGCTTGCGGTGGTCGCGCCGAACCTTCTCTGCAAGCCGCCGACGATCCTCTACAACAAGGTCACGATCAAGGATGCGCGTCAGGCCGTCCAGATGTTCGGTCCTGCGCAGTATGCCGTGGCCAAGGCCGTGGCCGACTCCGTAGCCGAGGGTGTGATCCCCGCCAACGAGGCCGACGACCTTTACATTACGGTCGGCGTGTTCATCCATTGGGAAGCCAAGGACGACAAGAAGATCCAGGACTTCAACTATCGTGCCGTCAAGGAAGCCATCGCCCACGCCGTCAAGGGCGAGCCCAAGGCCTCCGAGGTGACCGCAAAGAAGGACTCGGCCCACCATCCCTTCGCCGCCGGCTGAAAGGGAGAACCCCCAGGTCGGGACAAACTCGGCGGAGGAACCGGTCCGGGCCCGATTCGGCGGTGGCTGCAGAAGCTAGGTTTCTAGCGGAACGGAGCGTTCCGTCTCTAGGATCGAAATCGCCGCTCTCGCAAGAGGGCGGCGATTTCTTTCTGGCTAATGGCGCCAGAGTGGAGCGCCGTGGCGGCAAGCACGCCGCGCGCGCCGCTTTGCGACACACGCTCAATGTCGCTGAGATCGCGCACGCCGCCGGCGACGTACACTTCGCGGTCGGGGGCAATGCGCAAGGTCGCGGCGAGCCGCGTGAGATCAGGGCCGATCTCGGTGCCGACCCGGCCGAGCCCCATGAGGATGAGCCGGTCAGGCCAAAGGCTCGGGTCGGCCATCAAGGCCGGCGGGCCGCGAAAGCCGGTGTGATCGAAGTCGAGCGACAGGACGAGATTGCGGGCGAAGCTTTGGCGGATGTCGCGCCACGCTTCGAGGCTCGCGAGGCTCTCACTGCCGATGACCAAGGTGGCGCCGAGAGGCAGCCAAAAGGCGCAGTCCGTGATGTCGGAGAAACCCGCATCGATCCACAAGGCGGTGGCCGGAAACGCGTCGGCGAGTTCCCGGCAGATGGCAAAGTTGTTGCCCCGGCCCCTGATGGCGTCGAGATCGGCAACATAGAGCGTGGGCGAGAAGGTAATGCCGAGGAGCGCCCGGGCGATGGCCGCGGGATCGTGCGGCGGGCCATAAGGCGTGGCGATCGGCCGGTATTCCGCCCGCTTGCCGGCGCGGGCATGGACGACTAACCCGTCTTTCAGGTCGATCACGGGGATGACCGTGAAGTCGTCAAGGGTCTCGGTCGCGAGTACTTCGGCGTGAAGCGACATGGCGGTGCCCTCCCTCCATGCTTATCCCTATCATGGCGTGGAGCATCGTCCTGGCAAATTGAGGGCTGAATGGCAGCTTCATTTGGGTGGGATTTGGGCGGCGCCAATCTCAAGTTGGCGCGGGTCGAGGGGGGCCGCGTCCTCGAGGTCGTCCAGATCCCCTGCCCCGTGCTGGGGGATCGCAGCAAGTTCGACCTTGCCGTGGAGGAAGCGCTCAAGATTTGCCCGCCGGGGGCGCGCCACGCCGTGACCATGACAGGGGAACTCTCCGACGTGTTCCAGAACCGCGCCGAGGGGGTTGCCTACCTTGTCGGCTTGATGCGGAAGGCCACCGGCGCCGAGACCGGTTTCTATGGCTTAAGGAGCGACCTGCTCGATGCAGACCAGGCCGTTGAGCGTTGGCAGGAAGTGGCCTCGGCCAATTGGCATGCCAGCGCCGCGCTCGCCGCCAAACATTGCGGCGACGGCCTCCTGGTGGATGTGGGCACGACCACGACCGACCTGATCCCGCTGAAGGACGGCAAGGAGACGGCGCTAGGGCTCAATGACGGCCAGCGCCTCTTCGAAGGCGAGCTTATCTATGTTGGTGTGGTGCGCACGCCGGTGATGGCAATCGCACAAGCCGCTCCCTTCAAGGGCCGTATGCAAAGCATCGCGGCCGAGCGCTTCGCCACCATGGCCGACGTCTACCGCCTGACCGGCGATCTGCCGGACGATGCCGACCCCTACCCGGCAGCCGATCAGCGCGGAAAGAGCATAGAGGAAAGCGCAGCGCGGCTCGCCCGCATGTTGGGGCGGGACGCAGGAGAAGCGGACTTGATCGCCTGGAAGGCGCTTGCGCACTTTTTCGCGCGCCGCCAGCTCGACCAGATCGAGGGCGTCTCCCGCGCGCTGTTCGAGCGCGAGGCGCTTCCTCGCGAGGCGCCGGTGATCGGCGCCGGCTGCGGGCGGTTTCTGGCGCAAAGCCTCGCCAAACGCCTCGACCGCCCTTACCGCGACTTCGCCGGACTCATCGATTGCGCGCCCGAGGCGCGCGAAATGGCCGCGGCTTGCGCGCCCGCGGTTGCCGTGGCCCTGCTGTTTTTTTCGTCAGAACGCGCTACATAGGACGGTGAAACGACTGGGAGGATTCGCTCAAGTGTCCCGAGACATCGAGACTACCGATCACGACGACATCATCTATCCGTCGGCGATTCCCTTCGTCTTGGTTCATCTCGCCTGTTTCGGCGCGATCTGGTCGGGCGTGACCTGGCAGGCGGTGACGATCTGCATCGGCCTTTATTGGCTGCGCATCTTCGCCATCGGCGCCGGCTACCACCGGCTGTTCTCGCACCGCGCCTATTCCACGAGCAGAGCGTTCCAGTTCGTCCTCGCGGTTCTCGCCCAGAGCAGCGCCCAGAAGAGCGTCTTGTGGTGGGCGGCCAAGCACCGGCACCACCACCTTCATTCCGACACCGAGCAAGACGTGCATTCGCCCCGTTATACGGGCTTCATCTACAGTCACCTGGGGTGGATTTTCTCCCGGCGGCACGACAGTTTCGACGAGGAGCGGGTGGCCGACCTCATGCGCTATCCCGAGCTGCGGTGGCTGCACAAATACGAGCAGGTGCCGGCGCTCGTGCTTGCCGTGCTCTGCTTCCTCGCCGCCGGGTGGTCCGGACTGTTCGTCGGCTTCTTCTGGAGCACGGTGCTCGTCTATCACGCCACCTTCTGCATCAACTCCCTCGCCCATGTGAGCGGCAGCACGCGCTACGTCACGGGCGATGATTCGCGCAACAACTTGCTGCTCGCGATCTTCACCATGGGAGAAGGCTGGCACAACAATCACCACGCGTTCCAGAGCAGCGTCCGCCAAGGCTTTCGCTGGTGGGAGATCGACCCGACCTACTATCTCCTGAAGGCCCTGTCCTGGACGGGCGTCGTGTGGGGCCTGAGGACGCCGCCGGAACAGGTCCTACGCAACGAACAGCAGCTCGGCCCGAGCGTCATCAACCGGGCGGCCGAACAGCTCGCCGCACATTTCAATTCCGAGCGAATCGCGCTCGCGATCGCCTCGGCGCTCCAGGCGTCGGAACTGACCGCGCTTCGGGAACGGCTCGGCCGCGCCCACGACCGCACCGCCGAGGTGCTGGCGACCGTGCCCCTACCGCACATACCCAGCCGGGAAGAGCTTATGGCGAAGGCCAGGGCGATGTTTGCCAAGACCCGGTCGCTGGAAGAGATCGCCGACCGCGCCTACGAGCTGCTGCTCGCCTCGGTGGGAACAAGGCTGACCGCGCCGATCGAGAGCCGGTCCTAGGCGGCGGTTCGAAACCAATTGTTGAGGGTGCCTTGCCTGAGGGCGAACGCTTGGCGCGCCATTCGGCTATAAGACCAAGCGAAACAACCGACGGAGTTCCGACATGCGTGTCGCTGTGACTGTCGCCGCCCTGATTGCCGGCGGCCTTCTCATCGGAGCAAGCTCCGGCCCCGCCAATGCGGCGCCGCGGCTGGCTCTTTCATCCTCGTTCGCGGCCTCGAGCGCCGTCGAGACCATCGGCTGGCAGCGGCGCTACTACCGCCGCTATGGCAACTTGCCGTACGCGCCGCCCGCCGTGGTCGATGAGGAGGTGATCGTGGCGGACGACGGCACGGTGATCGTCGTGCCCATCCGCCCGTTGAGCTGCGGCGAGTTCCGCTACTGGAACGGCACGGCGTGCGTCGACGCGCGCTACAACACGCCCTATCTCGGGCCGAGATAGGCCAGCGTTCAAATCATCCGATCAGCGTGCTATATTCAGGCCATGGGCGGCGTGCCGAAGAGCCCCTGACCCGAAACTCTCACCTCCCGTCAGCGGGCCGCGCGGCAAGTGCCGCAGACTGGAGGTCTCCCATGCCAGAAGCGGACTATAGTTCCAGCAGGACAGAAGCGGTTGCGGTGTTCCACGACACTGCTCCGTTCCAGACTGCCATCGACGAGCTGTTGTCGGCCGGCTTCGACAGCGCCGACATCAACGTGCTCGCGCATGAGGACACGATTACGGCGAAGCTCGGGCGCGCATACAAATCGACCAAGGAATTCATGGACGATCCCGAGGCGCCGCGCATCGGCTATGTGCCGGATGAGACGATCGGCGATGCGGAGGGCGCCGTGATCGGCGCCGGCATCTACCTGCCGGCGATCGTCGGCAGTCTCGCGGTCGTCGCCTCCGGCGGAACGATGCTGGGCGCGATTGCCGCGGCCGCGATTGCCGGCGGCGCGGGCGGCCTTGTCGGCGCGGCGCTCGCGTGGCGCATCGGCCACGAGCACGCCAAGCATCTCGATCAGCATCTGCAACACGGCGGATTGTTGCTCTGGGTCAGAACGCGCGATGCGGAGCACGCCAACAAGGCACTCGGCATCCTGCGCCGCCATTCGGCCGAAGACGTCCACCTGCACCAGATTCCCGAGCGGGTCGGCAGGCCGGGGGACATGCCGGGCGAGCGGCCGCGGATCGTTCACATCCTGGAGCGGCCGCCGGAGTCCGAAACGCCGACCGCAGCGGCGTGATCCGGGGGTCATCGCCCCAGACCTGCCGCTACGTCGCACCGGCTCAATGGTGGTGGGCCGAAACGCTCTTGACGCACTCGGTCAGCAGGTCGCTCGGCGCGGCATGGCTGATGTCGCCCAGACTGAGAATGCCGACCATCCGCTTGCTCTGGTTGATCACCGGCAGACGACGGATTTTCAGCTCCTCCATGTGATGCACCGCCTTGGCGAGGTCGTCGTCCTCGCGGCAGCAATGGATGCCAGGCGTCATCACCTCGCGCGCAGTGGCGCGGCGCGCGTCGAAGCCGTTCCGCGCGAGGCCTTTGCAGACGATATCGCGGTCGGTGACCATGCCGATCAGCTGGTCGTTCTCGCCGATCGGAATGGCGCCGATGTCATGCTGGAGCATCAACTTGGCGATGTCGGTGAGAGGCGTGTCCGGGCCGACCCAGTCGACGCCCTTATGCATTGCGCTTTTGACTTTCATGGGTGGACCTCCGTGTTTGCGTTGGCTGCACCATTATCAATGCAGCGCCAGGTCCCCCCGTTCCCCAACTATACGACGGATGGGGTTCTATGGCACGAGGGCCCTTCACGGCCCCTCGGGTCCCTCAGGTTGCGTGGGCGGGGCGTGCTTGTAGTGGTCCTCGATCTTCTCGACGAGGAGCCGCCAGGCCTCGTGTTCGCGCGGGCCTGCCGTCTTCTCCACGGCAATCTGGAGATAAGCCAGCTCCTGCTCGATCTTCTCGCGCGGCAGCATGTGCAGGCGGCTCGCCAGGATCGCCGCCTCGATCACGGCTGCTTGGGCCCGGTTGAAGCCCTTGAACGGCGCGTGGCTCGCCTCGTAGACCACCCGGCAATGGAAACGGGGGCGCTGATCGTCCTCCTCGACGCTAGCCACCTCGAGCTCGGCATGGGCCAAGGCGCCTTCGAGCACGGTGCCGGGGACATGGGTCGCGGACCTGAGCGGCCAGTCCTTGTTGCCGGTGAGGCAGCCGGCGAAGACGAGCACGTCGTCGGTGAAGTTGGCCACCGCGAACGGCGTGATACGGAGATTGTCCAAGGTCGCCGAGGGGCGGAATGGCGCGATGATCCAGCCGTCGCCCTCCTGAATGAGGCCGAGCGGGGCGATATGCGTCCTGCCCTCTCCGTTGAGGGTGGTGACGATGCATTCGCGGATCATGGGCATGGCGCGGCCTTGAGCGGGATTACGACACCTTGCGCTTCTTCTTGGCGACCAAAGTGTGGCCGGCCTCCTTCAGACGCGTCTTGTCGTCGGCCGGCGCGTCGGCGGCCACGCCCCAATCGAGCGGCTCGTCTTGCGCATAACGCTTGGCGAGCCGCCAGGCGATCTCGGCGCGGGCGAGCTCGGCCCCGAGATAAAAGGCATGGGCGCTGTCGCTGCCGAGATCGAGCTTGGGATAGAGGTCGAAAATTTCACGGCTGAGATGGTGGCCGTCGCGATTGTAGATGTGGACGCCGTCCTCGGCGATCTCGATCCTGAAGTTCTTGTCGCGCACGGCTTCGGCGTTCTCGGCGATCTCCTCGGGTGTGAGGGGAAACGGCCGCCGCGCATGAAGCGCGAGCAGCCCGTCGGCATAATCCTTGGGCAGGTCCTGCTCGGCGTGGCTCGCGAACATGATGCGGCGGGCGAGATCGTGCTCCTCCACCGTGCGGCGGGTGTGCGGGCTCACCTGCACCACGAGCACGTTGCGGATGTGAAGCTCCGAGGCGATGCCGAGCAGGACGGCGGTGATGCCGGTGGTATCGGCGTCGGTGAGCTCGGTGAGATTTCCGGTGCCCATCAGCATCTCGGCCTTTGGCCGCTCGCGGCGGACTTGCGCATAGCGCTCGAGCGAGGCCATGAAGCCGAAATTGATGGGGTCGAGCACCGGATCAACCAGGTAAGCCCGGCCCTTGGCGTCGAGCACGTCCATGGCGCGGTAGAGCGAGGATAAGTCGCCGTGATCCTTGGGGATCAGCACCGGCGTCGAAGCGACCTCCTCGGCGATGTTGAGCGTGGACTCGTTGAGACTGAGGAGATAGTCGGCGCCGGCCTTGCCGCCGCGCAGCAGCTCGTCAGGGTCGGCGGAGTCGACGCTGACCTTGTAGCCCTTCCCCTTGAGCGCCACGACCGTCTCCTCAAGATGCGGGAACGGCGTATCGGGGAGGCCGCCGAGGTCGATGACGTTGGCACCCTTGCGCGCGTAGTCCTCGGCGCGTTTCAAGATCGCGGCGACCGACAGTGCGGAAGCATCGACGATCTCGGCGAAAATCTGGATGTCGTATTTTGTCATGTCGGCGGCCTTCCGCGCGCGGCCGAAATAGGTCGGGATGTCCTTGAGCTCGTCCGGCCCACGCAGGACCGGCACGTTGTAGCGCGCGCTCAAGCGGTCGAGATCGGCGCGGCAGCGGCCAGGCAGCATGATCTTATCGGCACCGACCGGATTTTCGAGCCGCCTGAGGATGATGTCCTCTGTCATCAGGGCGGCGACCTTGACGCCGATATCGAGCACCTTCCAGTCGAAGCCGGCGTCCATGCCCTGAAGCACGGCCTCGAGCCGCGGCCGCGCCAGATGTCCGGTGAGGAACAAGATGCTTTCGGTCATCGCGGGGACGACTTTACTCGATCCGGGCGCCGCCGGGCGCGCCGTTCGTCAAGCACGCGGCAAGCGCCTCCTGGTCGCCGCGGCCGAACAACACGGCCGAGACACCTGTCTCGGCGAGCATGGATGGGAACGCCTCATCCACGAGGCCGGTTCGCGCAAGCTCTGCCGCGCTCAGCGGCGCACCCTGCCCCGCAATGGACTTGATGAGGTAGCAGCGCGCCGCGCCCAGCTTGCCGGCCAGCCAAAGTGCGAGGCTGTCGGAGGTGAGGCGCCAGGTCTCTTCGATATCAGTGCGGCTCGATATCAGCACATAAGGCGCCCATACCGCGACCCGACCGCGATCGATAGCTTCGAGCAGCGCGCCCTCGGTTGTGCCCACCTCGAGACCGGGGCGCAAACCCGCCACGGCCCAGGCCAGCTGATCCATGGCGAGCAACGCCATGCGGTGGGCGGCGGCGTCGCCAAAGCCGAGCTGTCGTTGGCAGCTCCGCACCTCGTCGGCAAGCGCCCCTCCCCCCGGCACGATGACGACCGGCGCGCCCGCCGCGGCAATCACATCGAGCCATGCGGGGAGCTCCGGCGAGCGGATGACGCTGCCGCCGAGCTTGACGACGGCGATTTGCGAGGCGCCCGCTGGGGCCGCGTGCGCTCGCCTGTGCAGCGCCGGCGCATCCATGGTCAGGTCCTCGTTCTGCTCCGCACGATCTCGACGCCGACGGCGCCCGGATCCTTGTCGAGCTTCTCGATGCTCACGGTGACGCGGGCCGCGCGCGGATGGGCGAGACAGTGCATGGCGATCTCTTCGGCCAGGGTTTCCACCAGATTGATGTGGCCGCGGGCGATGATCGAATTGATGCCGTCGATGATCGTGTCGTAGTCGAAGGCGCGCTCGATATTGTCGCCAAGCTCCTCCGAGCCGCGAATCACGTCGACATCGACGGAGAAGCGGACGCGCTGCGTGACGCCCTTCTCGTGGGTGTAGACGCCGATCTCCACGTCGAGCACGTAGTCGTGCACGAAGATGCGGTCGAGCGGCTCGCCCGTCTCGCGCGTGGAGGATACGCGTCCCAGCTTTTCCGTCATGACCCGGGTCCTGTCGCGGCGCTTTGTTGGCGCCGACCGTCCTAGCACAATGCGGGCGCTTGCGACTCCGGCATTTGCCGCTCGGGCCAAGGCGCCGCGACGGGGATCAGGGCCCGGATGCGGCCGCAGGCGATCGGGTCTAGGCGACCGTTCCGTAGGCCGTCATGACACAGCGCGCCACGGAAGCCGATTAGGTCCGGCGCAAGCGGGAGAAGCGCCGGCACCTGTGCGGCCCGCAGCGAGCCCGCCACCCCGGCGATCAGCCCTTCGCGGTGAGCGGCCTGCACGAAGCCCTCAACATCGCCGATGGTCATATGGTCCAACAGCGAGCCAGACTGCTTGCTGGCGGTGTCGAGCATGACGCCATGCGCGCCCGCGCGCCGCGCCAAGCGGAGCGCGTCGAACGACGGCATGGCGTCAGCGAAGAAAACGAGGACGAGGCGGGCGCGCAGCTGTGCAGCGCGTAGCGACTCGAGACAGGGCTGCGGATCGCCGTCAGGCCAGACCCCGAGCTTGACGTAGTCCACGCCGCTGGCGGCAGTCGCTGTAACGGCCTGCTCGACGCGGTGGGGCTCCATCGGCAGATCGCCCACCGTGGCGCTCACGGCGGCGCGGGCGGAAATTTCCACGATGCACGCTTCGAGGGTCGCCCGATCGACGGCGCCGAGAGCGCCTTGGCCGGGGTCCTTGAGGTCGACGATATCGGCCCCGGCGCCGAGCACGAGTTCCGCCTCGGCGCGGTTGCGCACGCTCGCAAGGAACAGGGTCATGACTGTGCCCCGGAGGCCTGAGACGGCATCAGCGGAAAAGCCAGTCGAAAACGCCGCCGCCACCGCCGGGGGCACCACCGCCTCCGCGGCGCGCACGGCGGCTCTCGCCGCGCGGCTGCGGCTGGGCCCCTAAGCCAAAGAATCCGCCATCATCCCGGCGGGCGACCGGCGTCGCCCTTTGCCTGACCTGGCGCAAGGTGACCTCGTTGGCGTGGCCGTCGGGATCGGTGACGACGACCGAGACCGCCTGCCAGTTCCACTGAGCAGTTTGCGAGCCCCAAGCATGAGGCTCGATGGAGACGATCTTGTTGGCGCGCGTGTCGACGATGGCGACATATTCGAGGTCGCCGCCTTCGCCGATATTGCCGGCGTAGTATTTCAACAGCCCAATGCCAGACAGTGCGTCGCGCAGCAGCTTCCATTCCAGAACCCTGGGCTTGCCCGCTCCGAACATCTCAAGCTCGGCCCGGAGCGATCCATAGTCAGGATTGGAGGCGATATAGCGTCCGGGTGCCGGTTCGGTGATGACCCACCCATCGACCGGATCCGCCAGCGGTTGGCCGGTCGCAATAGGGACTTCCTGACCCAAGCGAACCAGAGCCTCCCGGCTCTCGGTCTGGAACGGATCCTTGGCCAGAGCCCTCTGATAATCGAGGATCGCATCCTCCAGGCGCTCTTGCTTCTCGTAGACGCTTGCCCTGATGCGCAAGGCCAGCGGATCACCCAACGCCAACGCAAGCGCCTGATTGACATCGAGCAGCGCCTCGTCGGGTTGATCCGAATTCAACTTTGCCTCCGCGCGGAGGGCATAGGCCCTGGCGTTCTTGTAATCCATCTCGATGGCGCGGTTATAGTCGCCGATGGCGTCGTCGAAGCGGCGGTTATTGGCGAAGAGGATGCCGCGCTCCACATAGGCGTCGATCAGGTCGGGATTGAGTTCGAGAGCGGTGTCGAAGTCGGCAATCGCCTCCCGGAGCTTGTTCTCCGCGGCATAGGCGCGCGCGCGCAGCAAGACAAGATTGGGCTGCGGCACGTCGGGCTCGAGATCGAGCGCTAGCGTCGCGTCCGCCGCCGCCGCCGCATAGTTGGCAATGGCGAAGTTGGCCTCGGCGCGGTTGCGGTAGGCGGCAGCATATCTCTGATCGAGGCTGATGGCGCGGGAGAGGTCGCGTACGGCGGCGTGATAGCGCTCCAGCTCAGTATGGGTACGCCCGCGTCCGTTGAACGGCAGGCCGCTTTGCGGCATCAACTCCGCAGCCTTGCGGAAGGCTTCAAACGCCGCTTCGTACTGATGGAGCGCGGCATATGCATTGCCGCGGTTGATGTAGGCGGCGCCATAGGACGGCGACAACGCTATGGCCCGATCGAAGTCCTTCAGGGCCTCTTCGGGGTGGCCGAGTTCCATCAGCACATTGCCGCGATTGTTGTAGGCGGTGGGGCTTTCGGGGGCGAGCTGTATCGATTGGTTGAAGTCTTCGATCGCCTCCTTGGTTTGCTTCATGCGCCACTTGGCGATGCCCCGATCGCTATAGATGCTCGCCTGGACGAAATTGGAGACATCCGGCGTCGCCAGGGCCTCGTCGTACAAGGCGACCGCCCGGTCGAACTGCCCGCGGATCATGGCGGCGGCGCCTTCGCGCGCGCGCAGCAGCACCTGATCCTCGGCGCGCGTCCCGGCGGCGCCTGTGGCCAGGGCGGCAAGGACAAGGATCAGGCAGATGTTCGCGCGAAAGCATGCCATGGCGGCGACAGACCGGCTTTCCCTCGGACGGCGTCTTCCCTTCATGTCCCCCATAAGTCCGGAGTGTGTCAACAAAGGGTCGCCAGGCGGTTCCCCGGGCAGTCAGCGGCGATTCCCGGGCATTTCGAGGCTGCCGAGTACCTCCGGCAGCATTTCCGGCAGATCCTCGGCGATCAGCCCAGGACCGAAGGCTCGGGCCGCCTCGCCATGCAGCCACACGGCGGCGCTGGCCGCGAGAAACCCGCTCATGCCCTGGGCGAGCAGGCCCAAGACCATGCCGCCGAGGACGTCGCCGGAGCCTGCGGTTGCAAGCCACGGACTCGAGGTGGCGTTGATGGCGGCAGCGCCATCAGGCGCGGCGATCACAGTGTCCGCACCCTTGAGCACCACGGTAGCGCCCGAGCGGGCGGCTGCCCCGCGCGCTCGTTCGACCTTGGACTCCCCACCGATATCACCGAACAGCCTCGCGAATTCGCCATCGTGCGGCGTCAGCACCACAGGCTTTTGGCGCCGGGCGATGGCGGCAAAGAGTGCATCGGTGTCGCCGGCGAAGGAGGTCAGTGCGTCGGCGTCGAGCACGACGCTTGGCTTTGCGGCGAGGACCGCGCGCACCATGGACCTGGTCTGCTCGCCAACACCATGGCTGGGCCCGATCAGCACGGCGTTCTTGCGCTCGTCGGCCAGCATCTGCGCAAGCGCGCGCGCATCGTCCGCCTCACGCACCATGATGGCCGTCAGTTGCGCGGCGTTGACTGCGAGCGCATCGCGCGGCGAGGCCACGGTGACGAGCCCCGCCCCTGCGCGCAGGGCGCCGCGCGCAGCGAGCCGCGCCGCGCCGGTGCTGTAGACGGGCCCAGACACCACGACCGCGTGGCCACGCAGATATTTGTGCCCCTCCACGGTGGGCCACGGGTACTGCGGGAGCCATAGCTCCGGCTCGTCGGCGAAGGTGTTCGGCTTGACCGCGGCCAGAACGCTGTCGGGAATGCCGATGTCGATGACCTTCACCGCGCCGCAGTAGAGCCGCCCCGGCATCAAGAGGTGCCCCGGCTTGCGCCGGAAGAAGGTCACGGTCGCGAGCGCCCGGATGGCCGTGCCGCGGACCGCGCCAGTGGTGCCGTCGATGCCGCTCGGCACGTCGACGGCAACGATGGGCCCGCCGCGAGCGTTGGCTGCGTCGATCAATGCGGCAAGCTTGCCCTCGATGGGGCGGGCGAGCCCAGCCCCGAACAGCGCATCGACGATGACGTCGGCGCCGTCGAGAAGCCCCTCCCCGAGCGGTTCGATCCGGCCGGCAAAACGCCCGGCCATGGCGGCCGCATCGGCGGGGAGCTTCGCAGGGTCGCCATCGAAGCCGAGCCGCACCCTGTAGCCTCGCTCCATGAGATGGCGCGCGGCCACGAAGCCGTCGCCGCCATTGTTGCCAGGACCACACAGGACGGCGACGGCCGGCGCATCGGGAAAGCGGGCCGATATCTCGTTGGCGACGCCGCGCCCGGCGTTCTCCATGAGGATGACACCCGGCACCCCGCCCTCGATGGCGAGGCGGTCGGCGCGGGCCATCTGCTCTGCGGTCAGAAGCTCCAGCATTTGCGTTCGCCCGTCACGTTCCCCTCGCTGCGAGTTTGTAGACCCAGCGGAGCCGGCGAAGAACCCGGTCAATGCAGTAGACTTGGCGCCTTATTTTTGCGCATATCGCCCAAAATCTAGGCAGTCGTTTACCGAAATTCGCCTGTGAAATTCGCGATGCCCAGACAACTCTCTGGAATCGCGGAAGAAAGTACCGCCCAAGAGATTGGCATAGGGCGTGCTTTGGCTGGCGCATAGTAGGTTCATGGAGCGGCGAGAGTGCGCGGTAGCCCCTGTTTTGCGCCGCGCTAGGGAGGTGTAATCGAAGAATGAAAAAGATCGAAGCGATCATCAAGCCCTTCAAACTCGATGAGGTGAAGGAGGCGCTGCAGGAGATCGGGCTCCAGGGTATTACGGTGACGGAGGCCAAGGGCTTCGGGCGCCAGAAAGGGCACACCGAACTCTATCGCGGCGCCGAATATGTCGTCGACTTTCTGCCCAAGGTGAAGCTAGAGCTCGTGCTCGGCGACAGCATGGTGGAAAAGGCGATCGACGCCATTATCGCCTCGGCCAAGACCGGCCGCATCGGGGACGGCAAGATCTTCGTGTCGAATGTGGAAGAAGCCGTGCGCATTCGTACGGGCGAGACGGGGAACGATGCCATCTGAGAAGTAGTGCCGGGCAAAAATCTGGAGACCAACAACAGCAACCTTTCCGCCGCCGGACGTGGACGGGCGGTTCAAACATGCATGACAGGGGAGTAAAATGGCAGACGCAAAGAGCATCGCGAAGAAAATCAAGGACGAGGAAATCAAGTTCGTCGACCTGCGCTTCACCGATCCGCGGGGCAAGATGCAGCACGTCACGATGGACTCCAAGGTGATGGACGAGGAAGCCTTCGCCGAAGGCATCATGTTCGACGGTTCGTCAATCGCGGGCTGGAAGGTCATCAACGAGTCGGACATGAAGCTGATGCCGGATCCCGACTCAGCCGTGATCGATCCGTTCTTCGCCCAGAGCACGCTCGCCGTGTTCTGTGACGTGCTCGAGCCGTTGACCAATGAGCCCTACGAGCGCGACCCGCGCTCGATCGCCGGCAAGGCGCAAGCCTATATGCAGCAGACCGGCGTGGGCGACGTGGCCGTGTTTGGTCCCGAGGCCGAGTTCTTCGTGTTCGACGACGTGCGCTTCGCCACCGAGCCTTACAATTGCGGCTACAGGATCGACTCGATGGAGCTGCCGTCCAACATGGATACCGAGTACGAGATGGGGAACCTGGGACACCGCCCGCGCACCAAGGGCGGCTACTTCCCGGTGCCGCCGGTCGACTCGGCGCAGGACCTGCGGTCCGAGATGCTGTCGGTCATGGCCGACATGGGGGTCGTTACCGAGAAGCATCACCACGAGGTGGGCGCCGCCCAGCACGAGCTCGGCATCAAATTCGGTCCGATCGTCAAGACCGGCGACGCCATGCAAATCTACAAATACGTGATCCACAACGTGGCGCAGGTCTACGGCAAGACCGCCTGCTTCATGCCGAAGCCGATTTTCGGCGACAACGGCTCAGGCATGCATACCCATCAGTCGATCTGGAAGGGCAACACGCCCGTATTCGCCGGCGACAAATATGCCGACCTGTCGGACACGGCGCTGCACTACATCGCCGGCATCCTCAAGCACGCCAAGGCGCTCAACGCCTTCACCAACCCGAGCACCAACTCCTATAAGCGGCTGGTGCCGGGCTACGAGGCGCCGGTGCTGCTCGCCTACTCCTCGCGCAACCGCTCGGCCTCGTGCCGCATCCCGCTCGGCGCCGGGCCAAAGGCGAAGCGCGTCGAGGTGCGCTTCCCGGATCCCGCCGCCAATCCCTATCTCGCCTTCGCGGCGATGCTCATGGCCGGCCTCGACGGCATCGAGAACAAGCTCAACCCGGGCGACCCGATCGACAAGAACCTCTACGATCTGCCGCCGGAGGAACTGGAGAAAGTGCCGACCGTGTGCGGTTCGCTGCGCGAGGCGTGCGAGTCGCTCGACGCCGACCGTGCCTTCCTCAAGAAGGGCAATGTATTCACCGACGACGCGATCGACTCTTATCTCGAACTGAAGATGGAAGAGGTGGAGCGCTACGATATGATGCCCCACCCGATCGAGTTCGACATGTATTACAGCGTGTAGCGCGAGCAGCACGCGATAACCGAAAAAGACGGGGCGGCCGCAGGATATGCGACCGCCCCTCTTTCGCCCGGCCTGCAAACCTTCGGCTTCCCCCCGTGTTCCCCCGTCGGACACGGACCACCAAGGCTGTTGCCAGGCTCCCCCAACTACTCGCGCGCGACTACATCAAATAGAACGCTCCGTAGATCATCCCGCCGATGATGACCGTGTAGAGCCAGGACTTGTTCTGCTGGAACCAGCCATCCATCATCGACGGCAAGCCGAAAATCACAAAGCGCAGGAGCGACAGGGTCATGAGTGCGGCAACGCCGCCGAGCGCCCACAGCCAGAGATTGCCCTGCCCGATGGAACTCGTATGGCCGGCGTCGACCAAGTACATCCCGGCGTTGCCCGCGCCGAGATTGACGGCGCCCCACAGCGCCGCGGCCGCCGCGCCCATCAGCATGATGTACCGCATCAGCATGCTGCCCCCAAAGACCTCCTCGCATTTGAGAGGAATTTTAGGAAGCGGCCGTAAAGAAACGGGAAAGGGGTAGGCTTAAGCGCGAGTTAATCCGTGTTCAGGGCCGAGCGGGCGATCACCCCCAGGATGCCAATTGCGGCCTTGAATGAACCACGCAGCGTGCCGGAAATCTTCGAGGTTCCGATGCGCGGCCGATAGCTCACGGGCACCTCAAGGCATTTGAGCCCCGCCTTCGCCGCCTTGACCTGCATCTCGACGGTCCACCCGTACTTGCGGTCGACCATCTTAAGCCCATCGAGACTGTCGCGCCGAATTGCGCGAAAGGGCCCAAGATCGCTGTAGGCGACGCCCCAGAGGCGCCGCATCAGAAGACAGGCAAGCCAATTGCCGAAGCGCTGCTGTGGCGTCAGCGCGCCGCGCTGGGCCTTGCCGGCGACCCGCGAGCCAACAACGAAGTCCGCCCGGCGCTCGGCGATGGGTTCGACGAGAGCGGCCATCTCGGCCGGACAATCGCTATAGTCGCCGTCCAGAAACACGACGATATCGGCAGCATCTAGCACGCCTATGCCGGCCTGACACGCCGCGCCATAGCCGCGTTCGTGCTCGCGCACGATCCGGGCACCGGCACGCTCGGCAATCTCAGCCGTGCGGTCGCTGGAACCGTTGTCGGCCACGATGACTTGGTCGACCCATTCGGGGATGTCGGCGATGACGCGGCCGATGGCGCGCTCCTCGTCGAGAGCCGGAATGACAACCCCGATGCGCGCGCCCTTGTACACCGGCGGATCTCTAGGCAGGCATTGGAGGTCTAATCTTGCGTAGGGTCTCGAACGCGAGCGCGGTCCAGACGGGCACCCAAATAATCCACACGACCACGTCGTCGAAAATCTCGGGGCGGTCCCGGCTCAAGAAATAGAAGTCGAGATAATAGAGCGGAACGGTCGCGGTCAGAAGCAGGAACCCGATCCACGGCCGAAAGGCGAGGAACGGGGCGAACCAGATCGTGTACCAGGGGAACTGCGCCGGCGACAGCAGCACGAGAGCGCCGACCACGAGGCTCGCCCTACCCATCAGATCGTCGGGGCTCTCGATCGGCTTTCGGCTCGCCAGAAGCGCAGCCGCCACAAGGCCGAGCGCGATCATGCCGCGCGAGAGAGGGCCGGCCATGTCGGACGAGACCATCGTCACGCCAAGGACCGCCGAGACGGCGCGCTCCAGTGCCGGGAACAGCGCACTATTGGTCTGCCACGATGAGAGATAGGCGACAAAGCCCGACTGCTCGCTCATTCCCCCGAGCCAGACAGGCATGACCCACAGGGCAATGACGGCCACGAATGCACCGACCGGAGCCAGAAGCCTGCGGGGATCGAAACCGAGCTGGCGTAGGACGAGAGGCAACAGAAGGGCCGGCCAAATCTTCGCGCCAACCGCGACGGCGAGTGATAGCGCGGCAGCAACGGGGCGGCTTCGTAGCGCTAGCCAAAGCGCCGCGAGCACGAAGGGGAGCACGATCGCTTCCATATGGGCCGAATTGAACAGCTCCTTGATGACCACCGGATTCCACCAATAAAGCGCGGACCATAGCGGCGAGCGGCCCACCTCCCGGAGCAGCAGCACGATCATGCCGAGCGTGGCGAGGTCGAAGAGGAGAAGGATCGCGCGCCAGACCGAGAGGCTCCACGGCTTGAGATTGTAGGCCAGGGCGAAGGCGGCTTGGGCGACAGGCGGGTAAACGGACTTGAGATCTGGGTGGTTGATACGGCCCAGCACTGGCCCCGCTTCGCCCGCGAGCTGGCTCAGTTCGGCGTCATCGGCCGCACGGGCGTCCCTCGGCGACATCGCGTAAGGATTCTTGCCACTCGCCGTCACCGCGCCATCCCAGAGATAGCGCTGGTAGTCGTCCTCCAGCATCGGCTCGCTGGCGAAGAGAACGAGTCGCGCTGCGAGGCCGGCGGCGACGATGCAGACCAGGATGGCCTGGGACTGGCGGGGATCGCATTGCGCGCTGTCCGCGATGAGCCGCGGCAAACAGAGAGCATATGCAAGGCCCGCAAGAACCAGCCCGGCGGTAAGCCAGACGACCGGCATGTCGCCGACCTCGTAGGCGTAGCCGAAACGGGGAGAGAGCAGCGCCAAGACGACGCCGAAGCCGGTGACGAGGAGGCCGCCGATCACCCACCTGGCCGCCGCCGGACTCAACGTCGCCGTTGAAGCACCCCTTGCGGCGCCCGTCTCGATCACCCCGAGCCGCGTCTCATTACGCACTTCCCGGTGGATGCGTCATAGTAATAGCCCTTCGGGCACTTCTTCGATCCGGCCGAAGCCTCAAAGCCAACTCCAAGCAGCGCGACAATCGCAACCAGCGAAAGAACGAGTCTGGCCATTGCGTCCTCCTCCTTTGGCGACTCTGTCGAAGTCATTGGATTACGTCATTAAGTCCCCAGTCGTATTCGTAGCCCTCGACGGTTGTCACGCCAGCGAGCTTCTGCTTTAGCGGGGGCGCCGCGTAGCGGCGCAAATGCGCCAAGACGCCCTCTTCGGTGCCGCCGAAATCCTCTTGGTACCAATCATAGATGGAGGAAACGACGGGGCCGCCATTGTCGAACCGAGCGCCGCGCCTGCTGTTGACGTAATCCGTGGCGGCCGACTCGAGCTGCTCGTTCAACTTGTCGCCGGTGAACGCCTCGGTGCGGAGATTGGGGCACCCGATTGAGGCGCAGTTGACGGCATAATGGATGCGCGGGTCCTTGAAGATCGGCCGCAGGATGCCGTGCTCGATGTCGTCGAGGCTGAGCTCCACGCCTTTGATCTTGACCACCTTTGCTTTCCACGGTCCGCCGCCCAGCGTGGCGAGGAGGCCCCCGCCAAGCGAAATGTCCTTGATGGATTTGACCGGGTAACGTGACGCCACGATCTCCAAGGTCTTGGCATTGTAGAGATTGGCGAGAAGCGCGAACTGCTCGTTGCGGTCGAGTATGCCCGGATCGATCTGCTCGAGGCCCTAAATATACGCGCGCAGCGGTTGCAAGCCGTCCTGATTGAGAGCCGTATAGTCGACGCGGTTGAGCCCGTCGGAGCCCGGCTTCACGTAGGTCTTGAGAATTCGGTTCCAGGCGTCGTGATCGACGGTCTCGGTCGATGCCTTCGCCGACGTGCTGAACAGGTCTTGAGCTTGGTCCGCAGAGGCTGCCGACGGAAGAGTGACGGCGAACAGGAAAAGCGCGACGATGCCGGCAAGGTTAGCGGCGGCACACGCGTCTCCAGCGCGTCTGTGGGCTTGGCGAGCGGGCATGATGGCCTCCGCCAAACCCTAGGCGGCGCCGGCGAACACAATCAAATCACCAAGCCGTGACGCACCGACCTCGACGGCGGTATTGCCAAGGACCCGGGAGACGGCGGCTAGGCGGCCTTCCATTTGATGGAGCAGCCGATGGAGGGGATCTGCTCGCGCGGCCCTTGGCCGGTCTCCGCGATCTCCTTCATCGCCTCGAACAGGTCGCGGCGGACGCCTGGAGGCGCCGTCTCTTTGCGGCTCTCGTCGAGCCTGCCGCGATATTGCAGTTCGAGGTCGCGGTTGAAGCCGAAGAAGTCGGGCGTGCACACGGCGTCGTAGGCCCGCGCGACCTCCTGGGACTCGTCGAAGAGATAGGGAAAGGTGAAGCCGTGCGCGGCGGCGAAGCGCTTCATATTGTCGAATGAGTCCTCGGGGTAGTGTTCCGCATCGTTGGACGAGATTGCGACGGCGTTGATGCCGAGCGGCTTCAAGTCGTTCACGTCGCGCACGATGCGGCCGACCACCGCCTTCACGTATGGGCAGTGGTTGCAGATGAACATGACCAAGGTGCCGTTCGGGCCGCGGAGCCGTTCGAGGCTATAGGTCTTGCCGTCGACGCCGGGGAGCGCGAAAGGCGGCGCTTTCCAGCCAAAATCGCAGACGGGCGTATGCTCAGCCATGGCCCCTTCCTATTCGCAAATCTGTCACGGCGCCTCTCTATTACCTATGCTCGTTCGTGGGCCTATCAAGTTGGACGGAACGGGGCAAGACAAGGGCATGAGGCGATTTCTTGTAGCACTGGCCGTCGCCGTGATCGCGACCGTCCCGGCTTATGGCGCGTTCCAGCTCGACAGCCGCTATCAAGACGCGGATGACGACATGGTCGCCGACATCCCGGCAGACAAGGCCCAGCAGGCCGATCCAGCGACAATGATCTTCGCTTACACCCCTGTTGAGGATCCGGCGGTCTACGCCGAGGTCTGGCAGGAATTCATCGACGCCTTGGCGGAGGCAACCGGCAAGCGGGTGCAATTCTTTCCTGTGCAATCGAACGCCGCGCAGATCGAGGCGATGCGCGCCGGCCGGCTGCACATCGCCGGGTTCAACACCGGGTCTAACCCGCTCGCGGTGGCCTGCGCCGGCTTCCGGCCGTTCGCCATGATGGCCGCCGCGGACGGCTCCTACGGCTATGAGATGGAGATCATCACCTATCCAGGTTCGGGCATCGAGAAACTCGCGGATTTGAAGGGCCGCACGGTGGCTTTCACGGCGGAGACGTCGAACTCCGGCTACAAGGCGCCGTCGACGTTGCTGAAGTCCGAGCTCGGCCTCGAGCCGGAGCGTGACTACGAGCCGACTTTTTCGGGAGCGCACGACAATTCGGTGCTCGGCGTCGCCCACAAGGACTACGACGCGGCGGCCGTCGCCAACTCCATCAAGGCCCGCATGATCGACCGCGGCGTGGTCAAAGCGGACCAGTTCAAGACTCTCTACACATCGCAGACATTCCCGACGACCGGCTTCGGTGTCGCCCACAATCTCACGCCTGAGCTTCAGGACAAGATCAAGGACGTGTTCTTCTCGTTCGATTGGAAAGGCACCAAGCTCGAGGAGGAATTCAGCAAGTCGGGCGAAGCGCAGTTCATACCGATCAGCTTCAAGGATCACTGGGCCGTCATCCGCCAGATCGACGAGGCAAGCGGGGTCGTCTATTCCTGCAATTGACAGAGTACCTTAGGCCCGGACACTCGGCAGTTTGCGGGCCACCACCTTTCCCCTACGATGCGCTGGGCCCAGGGCTGGGATGAGTGCGATGCTGCGCGTTGAGTCTCTGACCAAGCAATACCGAACCGGCGACAAGGCGCTTTCCGGCGTCTCGTTCGACATGCCGGCAGGTCAGGTGGTCGGATTGATCGGCCCGTCGGGCGCCGGCAAGTCGACGCTCATTCGCTGCATCAACCGGCTGGTCGAGCCCACAAGCGGACGCGTGCTCCTCAACGATTGCGACGTCACGCATCTCGGGCGCGGTGCGCTCAGACGCGCGCGCCGGCACATGGGCATGATCTTTCAGGAATACGCGCTGGTCGAGCGCCTGACGGTGATGGAGAACGTGCTTTCGGGACGACTGGGATATGTGCCGTTCTGGCGATCGTATTTCCGGCGGTTTCCGCAAGGCGCCATTGACAAGGCGTTCGCGCTGCTTGCCCGGGTCGGGCTCACCGAGCAGGCCGACAAGCGTGCGAGCGCGCTCTCCGGCGGCCAGCGGCAGCGGGTCGGCATCGCCCGGGCGCTGGAGCAGGACCCGGAGCTACTCCTGATCGACGAGCCGACCGCGTCGCTCGATCCGAAGACCGCGCGGCAGATCATGCGGCTCATCTGCGAGGTTTGCCGCGAGCGCTCTCTGCCGGCGATCATCAGCATGCACGACGTGTTGCTCGCCAAGATGTTCGTCGACCGCATCATCGGTCTGCGTGCAGGCGAGATCGTGTTCGACGGCGCGCCGGCGATGCTCAACACGGCGACCCTCACCGAGATTTACGGCGAAGAGGACTGGACGCAGATTCATCAGGGCGACGACGACGGGGATGAGCGCGCTATGGCCCACGCCCTGGAACCGCCGCCCGAGGAACGCATGGCCGGCCTCGCATGAGCGCCTCGCTGACCGGGGCGCGCGCATGGCGGCGGCCGCCGCTCATCCGCAATCCCTGGCTGCGCTGGACGCTCTATCTCGGCGCGCTGATCTATCTCACGGCGGCGCTAGCAACCGTCGAGGTCAATTGGCAGCGCGTCGCGGAGGGGCTCAGCCAAGGCTGGCGCTTCGTCGAGGGGTTCCTGGTGCCGGACTTCTTCAGCCGGTCGCGCGATATTTGGCGCGGCATGGAGGAGAGCATCACCATGACGGTGACCTCGACCATCGCCGGCTGTCTGATCTCGGTCCCGATCGGGCTGGGCGCCGCGCGCAACATCGCCCCCCTTCCCGTCTACGCTCTATGCCGGGCCATCATCACCGTGTCGCGCTCCTTCCAAGAAATCATCGTCGCCATCCTGTTCGTGGCGATGTTCGGTTTCGGACCGTTCGCCGGCTTTCTCACCCTCACCTTCGGCACCATCGGCTTCATGGCCAAGCTCTTGGCCGAAGACATCGAAGACATCGACGAGGCGCAGGCGGAAGCCGTACGCGCGACCGGCGCGAGCTGGTGGCAGGTCATCAATTACGGCATTCAGCCGCAAATCACGCCCCGCCTGATCGGCCTGTCGCTCTACCGCCTCGACATCAATTTCCGCGAGAGCGCGGTGATCGGAATTGTCGGCGCGGGCGGCATCGGCGCCACCTTGAACACGGCCATGCAGCGCTACGAATACAGCACCGCCGGCGCCATCCTCATCATGATCATCGTCGTCGTGCTGCTGGCCGAATATGTG
This sequence comes from Methyloceanibacter sp., assembly GCF_050726195.1. GTDB lineage: Bacteria > Pseudomonadota > Alphaproteobacteria > Rhizobiales > Methyloligellaceae > Methyloceanibacter. The sequence goes on from NZ_JBOHJC010000001.1 coordinate 239,381, forward strand.
TCCAGCTATTTGCGGAAATGGGTGCAGTGATGCCGGTGATAACCGCGCCCGACCGCCTCGTTTGGCAACGGCGCACGCCGCTCGCACAATGGGCCATGTGGGCCGGCTGGCTCGCGCTCGCCGTGCTGTTCGTTCTCTGCTGGCAGGTAATGAACAAGAACACGATGTGGGTGTTCGTCGAGGACGCGCCGCGGCAGGCGGCCGATCTCCTCTCGCGGGCATGGCCGCCGCGCTGGTCCTATCTCGACCGTCTGTGGCGGCCGATGTGGGATACGATCAACATCGCGACGCTCGGCACCTTGCTCGGCATTATCCTGGCGACACCGGTCGCGTTTCTCGCCGCGCGCAACACGACGCCGAGCACGCTCTTAGTGCGGCCTCTCGCGCTCCTCGTGATCGTCTCGTCGCGGTCGATCAATTCCCTGATCTGGGCGCTCCTGCTCGTCGCCATCATCGGGCCAGGCATCCTGGCCGGGATCATCGCCATCGCGCTCCGCTCCATCGGCTTCATTGGCAAGCTGCTGTATGAGGCGATCGAGGAAATCGACGAGGGAGAGGTTGAGGCGGTGAGCGCCACCGGCGCCTCGCCGCTCCAGGTGATGGACTATGCGGTGGTGCCGCAGATCCTGCCGGCCTTCGCCGGCATCTCGGTATTCCGCTGGGACATCAATATCCGCGAATCGACGATCCTCGGCCTGGTCGGCGCCGGCGGTATCGGCCTTCAGCTCCAGTCGCCGCTCGCGCGCCTCGCCTGGGCGGAGGTCACCGTCATCTTCATCGTCATCCTCGTCACCGTCGTTCTCTCGGAATGGGTTTCGGCCAAGGTCCGGGCCGCGATCATTTGAGGCGCGCGGGGGCTCTTGAAAAAGCCGCGAACGCGTGCGAGCTAACGGCGAGTTCCTTTAACGTGTTGATTCTGTCCTGAGGCGCGCAGACGCGCGACTCGGCTTTGGGAGTTTGCCCGCAAGGCCATGCGCAAACCCGCTTCGTCGCGCGATCTGTTCGCCGACCTCGACCGCAAGCCGAAGAAGAAGCCGGCGGCCCCCGCACGAAAGGGCGGCCGCGGCACCTCGGACGATGCCTATACCGCCGCCGACATCGAAGTCCTGGAGGGCTTGGAGCCGGTACGCCGGCGTCCTGGCATGTATATCGGCGGCACCGACGAGAAGGCGATGCACCACTTGTTCGCCGAGGTGCTGGACAACGCCATGGACGAGGCGGTCGAAGGCCACGCGAACCGCATCGAGGTGGATGTCGACAAGGATGGCTTCGTCACCGTGACCGACAACGGCCGCGGCATTCCCGTCGATCCGCATCCCAAGTTCAAGAAAAAGTCGGCGCTCGAAGTCATCATGACCACTCTGCACGCCGGCGGAAAGTTCAACTCCAAGGTCTACGCCACGAGCGGCGGGCTGCACGGCGTCGGCGTGTCGGTGGCCAACGCGCTCTCCGAGCACATGGAGGTCGAGGTGGCGCGCGGCCAGAAGCTCTACAGGCAGAGCTATACCCGCGGGCATCCGGACGCCCCGGTCAAGACTCTCGGGCCGATCAAGAATCGGCGCGGCACAAGTGTAAGGTTCAGGCCAGATCCCAAGATCTTCGGCAAGGGTGCCGCCTTCAGCCCGAACCGCCTGTTTCGCATGGCGCGTTCGAAGGCGTATCTGTTCCGCGGCGTCTTGATCCGCTGGTCGTGCGCCAAGGCGCTGCTCGCGGGCGACGCTGAGACGCCGGAGACGGCGGAGTTCCACTTCCCCGGCGGCTTGCAGGATTTTCTCGCCCGCCGCATCGAAGGACAGACGACCGTCACCAACGACACGTTCCACGGCCGCATCGAGAAGACCAACGGCCACGGCTCGGTCGAGTGGGCGATCGCCTGGGTGGCGAGCGCCGACGGCTTTTTGAGCTCGTACTGCAACACGGTGCCGACGCCTGACGGCGGCACCCATGAGGCGGGATTGCGCGCGGCGCTGACCAAGGGCTTGCGCGCCTATGGCGAGCTCACCGGCAACAAGCGGGTGGCGCAGGTGACGGCCGACGATGTGCTCGGCACGGCGGCGGCCATGCTTTCGGTGTTCATCCGCGAGCCCGAGTTCCAAGGCCAGACCAAGGACCGGCTGGCGACTCAAGAGGCCGCGCGCATCGTCGAAAGCGCGATCCGCGACGCCTTCGACCATTGGCTGACCGGCAATCCCAACCAGGCCAACCGCCTGCTCGATTGGGTGGTCGACCGCTCAGAGGAGCGCTTGCGCCGCCGCAAAGAGAAAGAGATCGGCAGGCAGACGGCGACCCGGCGCCTGCGCCTTCCCGGCAAGCTCGCCGACTGCTCGGCGAGCGGTGCGCAAGGCACCGAGATCTTCATCGTCGAGGGCGATTCCGCGGGAGGTTCGGCCAAACAGGCGCGCGACCGCGCCACGCAAGCCGTGCTCCCGTTGCGCGGCAAGATCCTCAACGTGGCGAGCGCCAGTTCGTCGAAGCTCGCCGACAATCAGCTCTTGAGCGACCTCATCCAAGCTCTCGGCTGTGGTACCGGCACGCGCTACCGCGAGGAGGACTTGCGCTACGAGAAGGTGGTGATCATGACCGACGCCGACGTGGACGGCATGCATATCGCCTCGCTGCTGATCACCTTCTTCTACCGCGAGATGCGCGGGCTGATCGAAGGCGGGCATCTCTATCTCGCCGTGCCGCCCCTCTATCGCCTGAGCCAGGGCGCCAAGACACTCTACGCCCGCGACGACGCGCACAAGGACGAGCTGATGAGGAAGGAGTTCAACGGCAGGGGCAAGATCGACATCTCCCGTTTCAAGGGCCTGGGAGAGATGCTTCCCAAGCAGCTCAAAGAGACGACCATGGATCGGTCTGTGCGCACCCTGCTTCAGGTCGAGATCGCCGAGGACCGCGGCGCTACGGGCAAGCTCGTCGATCAGCTCATGGGCAACAAGCCGGAGGCGCGCTTCCGCTTCATCCAGGAGCGTGCTGCGTTCGCCGAGCCAGAAGAGCTTGATATTTGACCTTCCGTGCCGCTCCAGTAGACCGCTAAAAATCTCACAGCATTTTAGCGAGGAGCCGAGCCGTTCGCTAACGGCGGTCGCCCTAGTGTCCGCCGAAGCCTATAATCAAGAGGAATCGGGGAGAGAGCGGCAGTGGCGTCGACGGCGATCCAAGTTCAGACGTCGAGCAACGTCTTCGTGAAGGCGCTTCAGTGGGGCGGCTGGCGGTGGGACGACGGCGCCACACCCGGGACCAACATCACCTATTCCTTCGGTCCAGACGACGTATTTCTCAACTCGTCCTTGGGCATGTCGACGGCTTGGCAGCGTTATCAAATGGATGCCTATGAACGGGCCTTACAGAGTTGGGCGAACGTCGCCAACATCACCTTCACGGAAGTGGCGTCGTTTGACGACGCCAACTTCGTGGAGTTTGTGTTCCACAACAACCTCACCTCCATTCTTGGGATACACGAAACCCCAGACCCGGTGTTTCTGTCGGATGGAATAGCGGCGGGCGCCTACAACACGGCGGGTCCTGGATGGACCGTTTCCGGCCTGCAGGAAGGCGGCTTCGCCTTTTCCATTATCGTCCATGAGCTCGGTCATGCGCTCGGCCTGTCGCATCCCCACGACACGGGTGGCGGTTCGACCCGCTTCCCCGGCGTCGCTCCCAACACGCCCTCCGATCTTGGCGACAACAATCTGAATCAGGGCATCTTCACGGTGATGTCCTACAACGACGGGTGGACCGGACTCGGGTCCTCGTCGAGCGCAAACTATGGCTGGTCGGCAGGCCCGATGGCGTTCGACATCGCGGCAATCCAGGCGCTGTACGGTGCCAATGACAGCCATCGCACCGGCAACGACACCTACGTGCTCCGCCACACGAACGGAGATGAAGACGCGCTGGTCGCCATTTGGGACGCGGGCGGGACCGACGCCATCGTCTATGGCGGCAAGTTCTCCGCGGCGATCGACCTCCGCGCGGCGACGCTGGAAAATGCCCCTGGCGGCGGCGGGTTCGTGTCCTACGCCCCTGGCGCCCCGAGCACGCACCTCGATCATTGGAACGCCTTCACCATCGCCAACGGCGTCGTTATCGAGAACGCGAAAGGCGGAGCCGGCGCTGACTGGATCAGCGGCAACGGCGCGGACAACACGCTCAAGGGCGCCGGGGGTAATGACAAGCTGATCGGCCGCGGTGGCGACGATGCTCTGGTCGGCGGGCCCGGCGGAGACAAACTCTCCGGCGGCGGGGGCGAAGACGTGTTTGTTTTCACGTCGCTGTCGCATAGCAGGCCCAACAAACGCGACCACATCGGCAATTTCGGGCGCGGCGAGGACCAAATCGACCTAGAGTCGATCGACGCGAAAACCGGCATGCCCGGCAATAAGGCGTTCAAGTGGATCGGGAAGCAGGACTTCAACGACAAAAAGGGCGAACTCCGCTACGAGGATCTCGGCAAGAAGGTGCTGGTCGAGGGCGACGTCAACGGCGACGGCAAAGCCGACTTCGCCATTCTGGTGAACGTAGGGAAGATCGGCGGTGGCGACTTTATTCTCTGAGCGCCATTTGCGGAGCGCCGCTCCAGAGCGACGTCACAACCAGCGCGGCACAAGCGCCTTGTACCGGCGGTAGTCGTCGCCGAATTTCCGTTCGAGATAGGCCTCCTCGGGCAACACCACGCCCCGCTGCAAGATCATTAATGCCGGTATCAGCAGCAGGAGCACCCAGAGGCTCGTCAGCACGAGCGAGAGACCGAAGTAAACGAGCGCGAGGCCGATATAGATCGGGTTGCGGGTCACCCGATACGGGCCGGAGGTCACCAGGGCGGTCGCCGGCTGTCCGGGCACGACTTTGGTCCCCGCCCTGTGGAAGGCCCGCACCGAGAGGACGCCTAGGACCAAGCCCAATGCGATGAACACGAAACCGACAGCAAGCCCGAGGCCGTTGGGCTGGGCCAGGCCGGGCCCGATCGGCGCGAACAGGGTCAAGAGGCAACCGAGCCCGAGCGCGGCAAGAAACAGGAGCGGCGGCTTTATCGCCACCTCGGCGTAGTCGGGCGTGCTCATCGACGCTTTAACCCTCTTCGAGGAGCACCCCCCTGCCCGTCTTCCGCCGCCGCGTCAACCGGCATTCCTTTTGGGAAAACGGCCCGCGACCAGGGCGCAAAATCCTCGACTTTAGGCTCCAGCCCTGCCGCCCGCTTGGCGAAAGCCACGGTTTCCGGACGGTTTACCCTTCTTCTGCGTACTTTTGCCCCTTGCGCCAATGCGCCACGCCGCCTATTTGAGGGGCAAGCATTCCACGGTCATATCCCCGTAATGCTGAAGTGGTGTCTTGCGCAAAGCCCACGAATCGTAGCAGCAAATCTTTGCGCCTATAGAAAGAAGATGCGCGTGGCCTCATGGACCGCGCGGTATTTTTGCTAACGCATGAGCTTCTCCAATCTTGGCCTAAGCCCCAAAGTTTTGTCTGCCGTCACCGCGGCAGGCTTCGAGACCCCCACCCCAATTCAAGAGAAAGCGATCCCCGTGGCCGTCACCGGCCGCGACGTGCTCGGCATCGCCCAGACCGGAACCGGCAAGACCGCTTCCTTCGCGCTGCCGATGCTGACGCGGCTCGAGCGCGGCCGGGCGCGGGCCCGCATGCCACGCTCCCTGATCCTGGAACCGACGCGAGAACTTGCGGCCCAGGTTGCCGAGACCTTTGAGATCCTCGGCAAGGACCACAAGCTGACGGTGGCGCTACTTATCGGCGGCGTGTCCTACGACGATCAGGATCGCAAGCTCGACCGCGGCGCCGACGTGGTGATCGCCACACCAGGCCGGCTGCTCGATCATTTCGAGCGCGGCAAGCTGCTCCTCAACGGCATCGAGATCCTCGTGGTCGACGAGTCCGACCGCATGCTCGACATGGGGTTCATTCCCGACATCGAGCGCATCTGCAAACTCCTTCCCTTCACCCGCCAGACGCTGTTCTTCTCGGCGACGATGCCGCCGGAAATCCAACGCCTCGCCGACAACTTCCTGCACACGCCGGAACGTATCGAGGTGTCTCCCCCGGCGACCGCGGCGACGACCATCGTGCAGCGCCTGAAAAAGGCGCCTGACGACCCCGCCGGCAAACGGCAGGCGCTGCGGGAGCTGATGCGCGAGGTCGACGTCAAGAACGCCATCATCTTCTGCAACCGCAAGAAGGACGTCGGTGTTCTCTTCCGGTCGCTGCAACGGCACGGCTTCAGCGTCGGCGCCTTGCACGGGGACATGGATCAGCGCCAACGCATGGCGACCCTCGACGCCTTCCGCAACGGTACCATCGCCTTCCTAGCCGCGAGCGACGTGGCGGCGCGCGGCCTCGATATCCCCGACGTGAGCCACATCTTCAATTACGACGTCCCCATCCATCCCGAAGATTACATCCACCGCATTGGCCGTACCGGCCGGGCGGGTCGCGAAGGCTTCGCCGCCATGCTGGTAACGCCGAAGGACATCAAGGCGCTGAAGGCCATCGAGCGGATGCTGCACCAGGAGATTTCCTGGATCGACGGAGCGCTGACCCAGGAAGAGATGGTCGAGGGGGAGCGTTATGAACGGGGGAATGGGCGGCGCCGGCGTGGCGGCCGCTCGCGGGACCAGAAGCGCCCCTCAGGGCAGAACGGGCAGCATGCGGCGCGGAGCGGTTCGCCGGATGCCCACAAGCCGGCGGGGCATGCTGTCCCGCCCAAGGCGCGGGATGAGCGCCGCAACGATCCGAAGCGCGACCAGCACAAACATCATGTGAAGCCGAGCCATGGCGGCCATGGTGCCGCGGACCGGCCCAAGGCGCAACCGCAAGCCCCGCGCCAGAAGCAGCGGGGCATGGGCGATCACGTGCCTGCCTTCATGATGCGTCCCGTGCGGGTGCCGTAAGCAATCCCTTAGCCAACTTCTCCGTGTCATGCCCGCGCAAGTGGGCATCCAGTAACCCCTGCCATCGTAATCGAGACGGCGGTGGTTACTGGATCGCCCAGCCCTTCGCCCGCCGAAGGCTTGTCACAGAGTCATCCGACTTGAGGCTTCGGGCCGCAGGCGGGTCAAGCCGCGCGATGACGAGGTCTATTCTGTTGAAATCTACTCTGACGCTTCGGCGGTGGCCGGTTCGGCGGGCTTGAGCGTCACAGACTCACCGCAGCCGCAGGCGCTGGTCTGGTTCGGGTTGTTGAACACGAAGCCGGAGCGCAATTCGCCCGTCTGGTAGTCCATCTCCGTGCCGAGCAGGAACATGACGGCGGTGGGGTCGATTAGGAGCCTGACCCCCTTGTCCTCGACAATCTCGTCGTGCGGCCCGCGCGCCTCGGCATATTCCATGGTGTATTCCATACCGGCACAGCCGCCGTTCTTCACGCCGATGCGCACGCCCTCGATCGCCCTGCCGCTAGCGACGGAGAGGGCGCGGATGCGCTCGGCAGCCGCCTCGGTAAGGCGCATGGCTTGGGGACGGGGGCGTGTGTTCATGTTTGCAAAGTGGGACAAATCGGCGGCCGGTTCAAGGGCTTGCCCTAGAACATGTTGAGGGTCAGCTTTGCCTCGTCGGACATGCGCGACATGTCCCAGGGCGGGTCAAACACGAGATTGACCTTCACCTGGCCGACGCCGGGGACGGAGGAAATGGCATTCTCGACCCAGCCCGGCATGTCGCCGGCAACCGGGCAGCCAGGCGCCGTCAGGGTCATGTCCACCTCGATATTCCGGTCGTCGTCGACCTCGAGCCGGTAGATCAGGCCAAGCTCGTAGATATCGACCGGGATTTCGGGGTCGAACACGGTCTTGAGCGCGGCGACCAGATCGGTGCGCAGCCGCTCGAGCTCCTCAGGGGGAATGGCCGAGCCGTCGCCCTCCCCGCCGCCGGTGGCACCGACGCAGCCCTTGATGTCGTCGGGCATGGCGTCGCCTTCCGCAACTACGGGCTCCGTCCGTTCCGTCTCGTCCTTATCGCGAATCTTTTCAATCATTTCTGCGGCCGGTCTTAAGAGAACATCTCACGGGTCTTGTGCAGCGCCTCCATGAGGCGATCGACCTCCTCGAAGGTATTATACATGGCGAATGAGGCGCGGGCTGTCGAGGTCACGCCGAACCGGGCAAGCAACGGCTCGCAGCAATGGGTCCCGGCCCGCACGGCAACGCCGTAACGGTCGAGGATCGTGCTCACGTCGTGGGCATGCGCGCCTTCCACCTCGAACGAGATGATGCTGCCCTTGCGCTTGGCGCATCCGAAGATGCGGAGCCAGTTCAGCGCGCCGAGGCGCTCCATGGCATAGGCGAGGAGGGCCTCCTCATGCGCCCTGATGCGGTCGCGGCCGACGCTCTCCACGTAGTCGATGGCGGCGCCGAGCCCGATGGCCTGGACGATTGCGGGCGTTCCCGCCTCGAAACGATGCGGCGGGGTGCCATAGGCCACATCGTCGGTGCTCACCCAAGCTATCATCTCGCCGCCGCCCTGGTAGGGCGGCATGGCCTCCAGGTGCTCCTTCTTGCCGTAGAGCACGCCGATGCCGGTCGGGCCGTAGAGCTTGTGGCCGGTGAAGGCATAGAAATCGACGTCGAGGTCCTGGACGTCGACCGGCAGGTGGACCGCACCTTGCGCGCCGTCGACAAGCACGGGAATGCCGCGGGCATGCGCAATGCGCACGACCTCCTTCACCGGCACGATGGTGCCAAGCACGTTCGACATGTGGGTGATGGCGATCATCTTGGTACGCGGGGAGATCAGCTTCTCGAACTCCTCGAGCAGGAACTCGCCGTCGTCGGACACCGGCGCCCACTTGAGGACCGCGCCCTGCCGCTCCCGCAAGAAGTGCCAGGGCACGATGTTGGAGTGGTGCTCCATGATCGTGAGCAGAATTTCGTCGCCGGCGCCGATCCGCGGCCGGCCAAAGGAGGACGCCACGAGATTGATGGCCTCGGTGGCGTTGCGGGTGAAGATGATCTCCTCGTCGGCGCGGGCATTAATGAAGGATCGCACCTTGCCACGGGCCTTCTCGTAATTGGCTGTGGCGAGATTGCTGAGGTGATGTAGGCCGCGATGGACGTTGGCGTATTCGTGCTCATAGGCGCGCGAGATGGTCTCCAGCACGGCTTTCGGCTTCTGCGCCGAGGCACCGTTGTCGAGATAGACGAGCGGCTTGCCATGAACCTTCTCAGCCAGGATCGGGAAGTCGGCGCGGATCGCAGCCACGTCGTAGGGCGCTTCCCCGGTGCGGAGATCCTTGGCCGATGGTGTGATGATTGTCATCGGCCCTCCTCCTCAGTCCTCGAACTGGACGCCGAGCCAATCGGCGGCGGAGGCGGCGAACGCATCGCGCAGCGCCTCGTTGTCGATCTGCTCGAACGCCTCGCCGACAAAGGCTTGAATCAGCAGCGCGCGGGCTTGCGCCTCAGGCAGGCCGCGGGATTCCAGATAGAACAGGAGATCGTGGTCGATCTGGCCCGAGGTCGCGCCGTGACCGCAGACGACGTCGTCGGCGAAGATCTCGAGCTCCGGCTTGGAGTCGAACTCGGCGGTCTCCGACAGCAGCAGCGCCTGCGCCATCTGCTTCGAGTCGGTTTTCTGCGCGCCGGGTGCGACGACGATCTTGCCCTGGAAGACGCCGCGCGCTTCCTCGTCGACGACCGCCTTCAACAGCTCGCGCGTCCGGCAATGCGGTACGAGATGCTCGACCAGGATCGTCGTATCGCAATGCTGGCGGGCGCGCAGGAGAACGGCCCCCGAAATGTCGGCCGAGGCATGCTCGCCCATGAACCGCGCATAGATCTGATTGCGCGCCAATGCCGCGCCGGTCGACAGCTGAAAAGCTTGATAACGGGCGTCGGCGCCGATCTTTGCCAGCCACACGCCGAGATGGAGCGTTTCGCTTCCCTCGCGCTGAAACTTGATGTGGGCGATGGCGGCCTTGTCGCCGACCAGGGTCTCGGTCACAGCATTGCGCTGAAGCCCCTTCAGGCCGAGGCTTCCAAAGCTCTCAAGCACGGTGGCCGACGCACCCTTCTCGGCCACGATCACATTGCGCGTGACCATGGTGGCGGCCTCGCCGGTGCCATCCAGATGGATCAGGTGGATGGGCTTGTCGAGGGTGACGCCTTCGCCGAGGCGCAAGGTAACCCCGCCGGTCATCAGCGCCGTATTGAGCGCCAGCACGGCGTCGTCCTCGCGCGGGTTTGCCTGGTCCAAAGCCTGCTTCAACCACTCGGGCGGCATTTCGAGCACGTGCGCCAGCGAGGCGACCTCGACGCCGGCCGCGCGCAAGCCCGCCATGTCCGAGAGATCGACCCTAAGCTCGCCCTCGGCGAGGACGAGCCGGTATGCGGGGAATTCCGCCAGAGGTTTGCCGAGCGCCGTTCCGAGCTCCTCCTCGCCGACGGTCGCGCCGAGCGCGCCGATCAGCGGCGGTACCTCGGTCAGCCGCGCGCGCAGGTCGGTGTATTTCCATGCCTCGATGCGGCGATGGGGCAGGCCGAGATGGGCGTAAGCCTTGATGGCTTTGGCGCGCAATTCGGCGACGAACGGATTGGCCGCGCCGGGCAGCGCCTTCTCGGCCTTGGCGTAGAGATCGAGAAGTTCCTGCTCTGACTTGGTGCGGAACTGCTGGACGGACAGGTCCATAAGCGCTCCCCGTTAGGCAACCGCGGCTTCGCCGAACTCGGCGTAACCGGACTTCTCGAGCTCAAGGGCAAGCTCAGGGCCCCCGGAGCGCGCCACCCTACCGTCGGACAGGACATGAACGCGGTCCGGCACGATGTAGTTCAAGAGCCGCTGGTAGTGGGTGATGACCAGCATGGCGCGCTCTGGGCCGCGCAGCGCGTTCACGCCGTCGGCGACAATCCGCACGGCGTCAATGTCGAGGCCGGAGTCGGTTTCATCGAGCACGCAAAGCGATGGTTCGAGCAGGGCCATCTGGAGGATTTCGTTGCGCTTTTTCTCGCCGCCGGAGAATCCGACATTGAGCGGGCGGCGCAGCATCTCGATATCGATTTTGAGGTCCTTGGCCTTCTCTTTCACCACGCGCAGGAAATCGGGAGTGGACAGCTCCTCCTTGCCGCGCGCCTTGCGCACGGAATTCACCGCCGTGCGCAGGAAGGTCATGGTGGCGACGCCGGGAATCTCCATGGGGTACTGGAACGCCAGGAACACGCCGGCCACGGCCCGCTCGGTCGGGTCCATGGCGAGCAGGTCCTCGCCCTTCCAGGTGACGGTGCCCTCGGTAACCTCGTAGTCCTCGTTGCCGGCGAGCACATAAGCGAGCGTCGACTTGCCGGAGCCGTTCGGCCCCATGATGGCGTGTACCTCGCCCTGCGGAAGCGCGAGGTCGAGGCCTTTCAGGATCTCGCGACCATCGACATCGACGTGAAGGTTCTTGATCTCAAGCATTCCGACTTCTTTCTAACCCTTTGAGGTTGACTCTGTTTGCAGGCTCAGGCTCCCGAGCCGGGGCTTTGTCCACGATAGTCCGTGACGGTGCGCTGATGGTCGCATTTGCGGTTGGCCAAGGCGATGAAGACCGCGCCGGCAATGAGGGCGATCACCGCGAACGCGGCGATGCCGTAAACCGGCGCACCGTTGGCGGCGAGCAGCAGTCCCACCGTCGCGGCCACGATTAGGACCGTCACGAAGGCAAACACAACGAGTTGGCCTTCGCGGGAAACCGGCGCCATGACCTTGCGCGGATGACCGACGGGGAAGCGCCGCGCGAACCAATATTGCTGGAGCTTAGCCAACGCTGCCCTCCAGGCTGATGCCGATGAGCTTCTGGGTCTCGGCCATGAACTCCATGGGCAGATGCTGAAGCACGTCGCGCACGAAACCGTTGACGATGAGCGCCACCGCCGCCTCCTCCGACAGCCCGCGGCTCAGGCAGTAGAACAGCTGGTCGTCGGAGATCTTCGACGTGGTGGCCTCGTGCTCGAAGGTGGCGGACGCGTTCTTGGCCTCGATATAGGGCACGGTGTGCGCGCCGCATTTGTCGCCGATGAGGAGCGAATCGCAGCAGGTGAAGTTCCGCGCATTGGTGGCCTTGCGATGCGCCGAGACCAGCCCGCGATAGGTGTTGTTCGAGTGCCCGGCGGCAATGCCCTTGGAGATGATGCGGCTCGACGTATCCTTGCCGAGATGGATCATCTTGGTGCCGCTATCGACCTGCTGATAGCCGTTGGAGATGGCGATCGAGTAGAACTCGCCGCGTGAGCCATCGCCGCGCAGGATGCAAGACGGGTACTTCCAGGTGATCGCAGAGCCGGTCTCCACTTGCGTCCAGGAGATCTTGGAGCGGGCCCCGCGGCAATCGCCACGCTTGGTGACGAAGTTGTAGATGCCGCCCTTGCCTTCCTTGTCGCCGGGGTACCAGTTCTGCACCGTCGAGTACTTGATCTCGGCGTCCTCGAGGGCGACGAGCTCGACCACGGCGGCGTGCAGCTGGTTCTGATCGCGCATCGGCGCGGTGCAGCCTTCCAAATAGCTAACATAGGCGCCCTTGTCGGCGATGATCAGCGTGCGCTCGAACTGGCCGGTCTGCTCGGCGTTGATGCGGAAATAGGTGGAGAGCTCCATCGGGCAACGCACGCCCTCCGGCACGTAGACGAACGAGCCGTCGGAGAACACCGCGGAGTTCAAAGTGGCGTAGAAGTTGTCGGTGATCGGCACCACGGAGCCGAGATATTTCTTCACGAGCTCGGGGTGGTTCATCACCGCTTCAGAGATCGAGCAGAAGATCACGCCGGCCTTGGCCAGCTCTTCCTTGAAGGTGGTGACCACGGAGACGCTGTCGAACACGGCGTCGACGGCGACCCTGGGCGCGCCCTTGACGCCAGCCAGCACCTCCTGCTCTTTCAGCGGAATGCCGAGCTTCTCGTAGGTCTTGAGCAGCTCTGGGTCGACCTCGGCCAGGCTCTTCGGACCCTCCATGCTCTTGGGGGCCGAATAGTAGTAGAGTTCCTGAAAGTCGATCTTGGGATACCGGACATTGGCCCAAGTGGGCTCCTGCAGGGTCAGCCAGCGGCGAAAGGCCTGTAGCCGCCAGTCGAGCAGCCACTCGGGCTCGTACTTCTTGGCCGAGATGAACCGCACGATGTCCTCGTTCAGGCCCTTGGGGGCCCTGACCGATTCGATGTCGGTGAAGAAGCCGTATTTGTATTTGTCGACGTCGATCTGACGGACGCGTTCGACGGTCTCTTGCACTGCCGGCATAGCTACTGCTCCAAATCCTTTGTCTGGCGGCTAGTTACGCCGCTTCCTTCGCGCTCTTCTTGAGCCGCTTGATCAACTCACCGAAGGCCAGGAGGAAGCCTTCAATATCGGTATTCCGGGTCCCAAAACCAAGGCTTGCGCGGATCGCGCCATGCGCGATCTCGGGCCGCACCCCCATCGCCGCCAGCACGTGCGAAGCCTCGACCTTCCCCGACGAGCAGGCGCTGCCTGCGCTCACGGCGATGCCGGCAAGATCGAGCCCGATGACCAAAGTCTCGGCCTTGGCGCCAGGTACGGCGATGCACGAGGTATTGGGAAGGCGCGCAACGCCGGCGGACAGCACGACGGCATCAGGCGCAATGGCGCGCACGCCCTCCTCGAGCGCATCCCTTAGCTTGGCGGTCTCGTCCATCTTGGAGAGGTCGGCGGCCGCAAGCTCGGCGGCAACGCCGAAACCGACGATGCCTGCCACGTTCTCCGTGCCGGCGCGACGCTGGCGCTCCTGACCGCCGCCCTTGATGAGTGGCTCCATGGTCGCGCCTTCGGCAAGCACCAATGCGCCCACCCCCTTGGGGCCGCCGATCTTGTGGGCCGACAGGGTCATGAGGTCGGCGCCCCAGGGCCCGATATCGAGAGGCACACGGCCGGCGGCTTGTACGGCGTCGGTATGCAACAGCCCGCCAGCCGCATGGGCGATCTCGGCGGCTTCGGCGACCGGCTGAATGGCGCCGGTCTCGTTGTTGGCAGCCATGAGTGAGACGAGCGGGCGCCAGCCGCCCGGCTCGTGGCGCCTAACCTGCTCCCGAAGGACGGCGAGGTCGGCGATACCGTCCGCCGTGACGGGAATAACGCTGGTCGTCTCGCGATGGAACCGGCCGCCGGATAGCACCGATGGGTGCTCGACCGCCGACAAATAGCAATGCCAAGCTCCGCCGGATTGCGCCGCGAGCGCGAGCACATTGGCTTCGCTGCCTCCGCTCGTGAAGACCACGTCCTCGGGCCTCGCGCCGACGAGAGCGGCCACTTTCGCCCGCGCGTCCTCGATCGCCGCGCGCGCCGTCCGCCCCTCCTCGTGCACCGAGGACGGGTTGCCGTGAAGGGCGAGCGCCTCGACCACCGCCTCGCGGACTTCGGTCCGGAGCGGCGCAGTGGCGTTATAGTCAAGATAGGAGCGCTGGTTCATGCTCTGCTGAGACTCGCGGCCGAATGCCGCCGGTTAACGCTTGCACGGGCCCCCGTCGCACGTGCTATGAAGCGCGGCCTGACAATTTGGACCGCTCCAAGCGCCCAGCTGATTTGGAGCGGCCTTGTTTGGAACAATTCTAATCTCTAGCCTGTATAGGATTCCGAGGCGGCAGAGTCAAGGTTCGCGGCGGTGTTTGGTGCGCACGATAACGCGCCCCATATACAGTCTCGCTCACAAAAATAACGTTCAGTCGAGGCCACCAGTTCATGCCTGAAGTCAACATTAGCGGCCCGGGCGGCCGGATCGAGGCCCGCTATCACCACGAGCGCTCCCCCAGCTCGCCTGTCGCTCTCATCCTGCATCCCCACCCGCAATTCGGCGGGACAATGAACAACCAAGTCGTCTACCACTTGTACTACGCCTTCCAGAAGCGGGGCTTCTCGGTGTTGCGCTTCAACTTCCGCGGCGTAGGACGGAGCGAGGGTCTGTTCGACAACGGGCCCGGGGAATTGGCGGATGCTGCCACGGCGCTCGACTGGCTTCAGGCCTACAACGCCGACGCTCCGTCCTGCTGGATCGCCGGCGTCTCGTTCGGCGCGTGGATCGCCATGCAGCTCCTGATGCGGCGCCCAGAGATCGAGGGCTTCATCTCCGTAGCGCCGCCCGCCAACCTCTACGACTTCACCTTCCTCGCTCCCTGCCCCTCCTCGGGTCTGATGGTCAACGGGGCGAAAGATCGAGTCGTGCCAACGGAGTCCGTGCGCGGGCTCGTGGATCGGCTGAAGACGCAGAAAGGCATCGTCATCGAGCACGCGACCGTGCCCGACGCCAACCACTTCTTCGAGGAGCGCATGGACGGCCTCATGCAGGTGGTGGATGGCTATCTGGACAAGCGCCTCGGCAAGACCAAGAAGCGAAAAGAGTCGGCTGCGTAGAGGGTCACCCCAGCGCAGGCCGCCTGAAGGTCGCGTTTGGTGTTCGCCGTCCAACCTGATAGAGGCTCTTGGCGAACGCTGATTCAGACGCACGAGGCGGCCACGCCATGAGCACCGTCAAGTCAGACTTCCTGCACGAACTCGCGACCCGCGGCTACATTCACCAATGCACCGACGAGGCAGGGCTCGACAAGCTTGCGCGCAGCGAGATCATCACCGGCTATATCGGCTTCGACTGCACGGCGCCGAGCCTGCACGTGGGCAACCTGGTCTCCATCATGCTGTTGCGCAAGCTGCAGCAGACGGGCCATCGCCCCATCGTCTTGATCGGCGGCGGCACTACCAAGGTCGGCGACCCATCCGGCAAGGACGAAGCGCGCAAGCTGCTCACCGAGGCCGAGATCGCCGCCAACATCGCCGGCATCGAATCGGTGTTCGCCAAGTTCCTGAGCTTCGGCGATGGCGATACCGGCGCGGTGATGATCAACAATGCCGACTGGCTCGATCAGCTCAATTACATCGACTTCCTGCGCGACTATGGACGTCATTTCAGCGTCAACCGCATGCTGACTTACGAGTCGGTGAAGCTCAGGCTCGACCGCGAGCAGCCGTTGAGCTTCATCGAGTTCAACTACATGGTGCTCCAGGCCTATGACTTCGTGGAGCTCTACCGCCGCGAAGGCTGCCGGCTGCAGATGGGCGGCTCGGACCAATGGGGCAATATCGTCGGCGGCATCGAGCTCGGCCGGCGCACCGAGGGCGTCGAGCTGTGCGGGCTGACCTCGCCGCTGCTTACCACCGCTTCGGGGGCCAAGATGGGCAAAACCGCCGCGGGCGCGGTGTGGCTCAACCCGGACATGCTCTCCCCTTACGACTATTGGCAGTATTGGCGGAACGTCGAGGACGCGGACGTGCCGCGCTTCCTCAAGCTCTTTACCGAGCTGTCGCTCAAGGAGATCGGCAAGCTCGCCGCGCTCGAAGGGGCCGAGCTGAACGAAGCGAAGAAGATCCTCGCCACCGAGGCGACCGCGCTCGTGCATGGGCGTGATGCCGCCGACCGCGCCGCGGAGACGGCGCGCACCACCTTCGAGGAAGGCGAGATCGCCGCCAACCTGCCGAGCGTCGAGGTGGCCCGCGCCGATCTCGAAAATGGGCTGGGCGTGCTGAACGCGAGCCTGCTTGCCGGTTTCGTCCAATCGACGGGGGAAGCACGGCGGCAAATCAGGGGCGGCGGCATCAAAGTCAACGACGTGGCCATCACCAATGAGCGGCATGTGCTCACGCTCTCAGACCTGACTGAGGAAGGCGTGATCAAGCTGTCGCTGGGCAAGAAGCGGCACGCGCTGATCCGGCCCGTCTAGGTTCAGCGACCGAACGGCTGGACGCCTTCAAATTCGGGAGACGCCGAGGCCGCAGCCGCATCCGGCGGGATCGAGCCGGTGAAGTCGAAGATTTGGCGGAAGATCCCGGGCGTCATCACCGACATCGGATTGACGAGCACCGAGGGATCATCAAGCTTGCCCTTGATGGCGAAGGTAATGCCGACTACGCCTTCCCCCTGCCGGCCCACCAGCACCCTGCCAAGAATGGGAATGTTGCCGAGCGCCGAATTGAGCCCATAGAGCGGCACGTAGGTGCCGCCCAGGTCGACCGTTTGCGACTTGAAGTCCACCGTGCCGCGCATGGTGGCGCCGAGCGCCGGGCCGTTGATGTAAGCGTCGCGTAGCCGGAACTTTCCCGATCCCACGGAGAAGGGCGCGCGGAGCTGCTTGAAGCGAATCCTTGACCTGGCGATTTGCTGCTTTTGCTGTCCCAACACCGCCGTCGAGCTAGGGTCGGTGAGGACATCAGCCACAACGGCATCACCCACCACGTCAAAGTCCTGCGCCCACAAGGTGCCCAACTTCGTCCCCGGACCGCCAGCGTCGAGATTGACCTGCAAGGAAGCCAATCCGCCCTCGATACTCCGGTAAAAGCCGACGAGCTTGAACGCCGCTCCGGCATCACGAGCTTCAGCCTTGATCAGCCGCGCTCCATTGCTCTCTTCGAGCTTGACCGCGAGCGGTGCCGAGCCGTTCAACGCACCCTTGGCGTCGAGCGCGACGAGCTGGCCGTTGCGCTTCTTGACCAAGACTTCAACGTCGGTCGCCGTCGTGTCGTAGAAGCCGCTGACCTGGCCGATCTTTGCGGTTAGATCGATGCCGAACGGATCAGAGGGCTCGTCCGAGCCGTCTTCGACGAGCTGGCCTGCCGAAAACAGCGACCGGAAAAACTGCTTGCCGTCATAAGTCGGGCCCTCGGCGTGAATCTCGAGGACCTGGTCGTCGCGAACCGACGCCGTGATCTCGACATGGGTGAACTGGTTGACGGAGAAATCCGAGAAGTGAAAGCCCTTGAGGTGCTGCTCGGCGTCGATGGCGATCTCGCCATAGACGGCGATGTCGTCGCCAACGATCCGCAGGTTTTTCAGGTCGGTCGAGCCGTCTTCGTTCTTCACGACGTCGAAGGCAATTCTGGCGGCCTGGCCCTTCGGCTTTGTCCACCCCATGCCGCCGAACACGAGTTGCGCGTCGGTGAGGTCGGCCTCCATGCTCATGGCCTGGGTGCTCTTGCCAAGTCCTGCGACCGACAAGGTCAGCGTGGTCGGGCCTTGAACCAGATGGTTCAC
The DNA here is from genome assembly GCF_050726195.1 of Methyloceanibacter sp. GTDB lineage: Bacteria > Pseudomonadota > Alphaproteobacteria > Rhizobiales > Methyloligellaceae > Methyloceanibacter. The sequence goes on from NZ_JBOHJC010000001.1 coordinate 257,382, forward strand.
CTTGATGCCGAGCTGCTCGCGCAGGGCCTCATCGAGTGTGGCCGAGACTTGGACCGGCGGCTGCTGATCGTCAGGCGTGTAGAAGACGCGCTGCCAATTAATCTCGGCAGGCACGTCCTTGATCTTGATTTCTCCTCTCGCAGTGACGCCTGCGTCGGAGAGATCAACGCCGAGAGCGCCGCCCTCGATGCCCATGTCGCCCACGATGTTCGAGGCGATGGCGTCGTTGAGCCGCGCCATGCCCTGCATCTTGATCTCCTTGAAGTCGAGCTCCGCCTTGAGCGGCATCGACAGGGTAAATTCGCCTTCGGCGGTGCCGCCAAGAAAGTCAGACTTCATGCCTACTTCCCTGATGTAGCCGAGAGGTTCGTGATCGAGGAGCTGCATCACCGTAGGGGTCGCCGCCGCCGCCCTGAAAGTAATGACGCCTTGCTGCGGGTCCTCGCGGAGGTCGGGAATGAAGAACCGCCCCTCGCTCAGCGCAACCTCCTCGCCGGAGGCAACCACGATCCTCGCCTGGGGAATGTCCACGACAAATTCGGTGCCGACGACCGTGAGTTTGGCATCGCCTGTGATCACCGGCGGCATCTTGGGGATATAGGCAATGCTCATGCCGCTGAGATTGAGCTCCACGCTGATGGCGCCGTCGGGCGCATCGCCTCCCTTCTCAATCTCGGCAAGAGCGCCGGCCGGCAACGCCACATTGAATTTGCCGCCCAGGACCTCCCCCCCGGCGATGCGCGCGAGCACCCATTTGCGCGCTTTGCCGGCGAGGAACTTCGGCCATAGCTGCTTGAGCGTGTCGACCGGCATGGCGCTCACGTCGCCGGCGAGGTTGATTTCCGGCGATCCCGGCGCATCGACGACGGTGCCGGACACGACGATCGACGCACCACCGGCACGAATGACGAAGCGGGAAAGGGTCAGGCGTCCGTCTTTCGGGGCGATATTGCCCATCGCTCGCCATTCATCGACGTTGGTGGGGCCGAGCCCGAACTCCTCGATGGCGAAGACTGCGTTCTCGGCCTTTAAATCGAAGTCCCACGAGACCGGCTTGTTCTTCGCGTCACGCACGGGACGGAACTCGCCGCTGATGGTGGCCTTGCTCTTGCCCCAGCGAAGCGTGGACGGGGCGATCTCGACGACGTCGTTGTGCTTGTGATAGCGCACAGTGAAGTCGCCGTGGTCGATGCGCATCGGCATGTCGCGGTCCCAAGGGGGCGTGATGTGTCCCGGGGCCAGCCTGAGCTTCGCCTCGCCCGACAGAAAGTCGCCCGAATTGGACAGTTCGACGGTGCCGTCGCCGTCGACGGCCATATCAAGAGCCCGAAGCACACCGATCGATGGAAAATTGCCGGCGATACCCGAGGGGACCAGGTTCTCGATCAGCGCGGTGATGGAGAGGCTGTCGCGCCGCGTATGTTCCTCAGTACGGACCTCGAGTTGCCAATCGCCCTTGCTCGAGGCAACGTTGGCCTGTCCGACCAGGATGCTGCGATTGTCGCGATGCTCGAGGTCGATGGCGAAATCCGGAACTTGCCATAGCGTCTGCTCGCCATCCTGGTTGAGAACGACGATCGCATTCTTGAAGCCGAAGCGCGTCAGATAGGATGTGTCGCCAGCCCGCGCACGATCGAAAACCTCGGCCACCGTCTTGTTCAAATCGAACTTCCGAGGGCCGGCGCCGACGGGGGGCTCGAGACGCTTCGTGACGACGGACTCGGGCGCCACTTCGAGCTGATCCGCGGCCTCACCCGCCGGCAACGTGCCGCGCATCAAGCTATCGCCATCCTCGCCCGAAGGTCGTGTGAAGCTCAGAGCAAGGCCCTGGTCTGAGTTGTGGGAAAGCAGAAGGCGCGGACCGATGAAATCGACGCTTCCCGGCGCGAGCCGGCCCGACAGCAGCGCGCTGCCACTCATGCCAATGGCGGCGAGCGGCGCCTGCGCCACGATCGAGCCATCCTTGTCGATCAGGCGAATGTTTCGCAGGCGGAACAACACGCCAGGTCCGTCGGCGCTGCGCTGGAGAACCGCATCGTCGATCTTCACATGGAGATCGGTGAGCTGGTCGTTGATTGCCGTCTCGATCGGCGGGACGAGGCTCGGCAGGGAAATGGGTCCGCGGGCCAAGCGTCCATAGCCGCCGACGATAGCGATGAGACCGACGACGAGGATGCCGGCGAAGATCTCACGACAGACATGGGCGCCGCGCGAGGACAGCCTGGCAAGCTCGATCTGAACCGGCGGAGGAACCCGCTTCACGAGCGCCCGGCCCCGCGCGGGCAAGGCACGAATGGCTTTGCCACTCTCGGAAGTGAGCTTGAGGAAGGTCCCCGCGATCGGTTCGTTCATTCAGTCACAGGCCCCGACAAAGCTTCGGCAAGCAGGCGATCGCCACACGCTTCCGAGGGCTCGTGCAAGCGCCCAAGCGCACCCACCAGCCTCGCCGAACAAGCGATGCCCCGGTCCGCTCATGGTCTTTGCCGGCACCCCCCAAGGCGCACCCTTAACGTCCCGCCCGTGCCTCGTTACCACGGCGCACAAAGCGAGGCTAAGGTCTTGTGGCATAAGATGCGCCAAAATCGGCCAAAGGAAGGCGATTTTTTGCGACTGAGACCCTCGCCGCCGCGTCCCCCTTTGGGGCGGAAGCCGCGGGGCCGGAGAACCCCCATGACAAGGTTGGGGTGAGGCGATATTGTCACAAGAAGGCGTCGGGCCCTGGGTGTTAGCCTTCAGACGAGAAGCTCCGCGACAATCCAGGTAGGCGGACTAATGTCTTATGTCGCGGGACCTAGTGCCGAGTACGTTTCGCGCTGCGTCACTCGTATCGGATGGGGAGGTACCACGTATGTTCACGAAGAAGCCTGAGGGCGAGACTGTCACCAAGCTGGGCGAGAGGCCGAGCAGTTCCGAAACCAAATCATCGCCTTTCACTGAAAGGCCCGCCACGTATGCGAAAGGCCCAAGCCCGAGCTCCAGTGCCAGCAAGATGGTCCCTTCCATCATTGGCGAAGATCTGACGATCACCGGCAACGTCACGTCGAAAGGAGAGATTCAGGTCGACGGCGAAATCCAGGGGGACATTCATTGCGGCTCCCTTTTGCTCGGCGACAGGTCCCAGGTCATGGGATCGGTCATCGCCGAGGACGTCGTCGTGCGCGGCAAGGTGGTGGGCTCGGTCCGGGGCCTCAGGGTTACCCTACAGGCGCAGTCCCATGTCGAGGGCGACATCTTTCATCAAAGCCTCGCCATCGAACAGGGCGCCTATTTCGAAGGGAAGTCGCGCCGGTCCGACGATCCGATGGCAGAGGTCAAAGGCGCCGACAGGCCGGCCCACAAATCCTCCAGCTTCGATCAGAAGTCGAGCGACACGGGCAGCGGAAATCCGTTCTCAGGCCGCGCCGCGGAATAGCGGAGAGGTCTTAGGCCGTATTCAGGCAACGGACGGAACGCCGGTCTACACCTTGGCGTCGGCGTGAATGCGCTCGGCCAGGGCCGCCTCGATAAAGGCGTCGATGTCGCCGTCGAGCACGGCGCTCGGATTCGTACTTTCGACGCCTGTCCGCAAATCCTTCACGAGCTGGTAGGGCTGTAGCACGTAGGATCTGATCTGGTGGCCCCAGCCGATCTCGGACTTCGAGGCGGCCGCCGCTGACGCCTCTTCCTCGCGCCGCTTGAGTTCAGCCTCGTAGAGCCGGGCGCGCAGCATGGCCCACGCCGTCGCCCGGTTCTTATGCTGCGACCGCTCGTTCTGACACTGCACGACGATCCCGGTGGGGATGTGCGTGATGCGTACCGCGCTGTCGGTGGTGTTGACGTGCTGGCCGCCGGCGCCAGAGGCGCGATACGTGTCGATGCGGACGTCCTTGTCGTCGATCTCGATGGCGATGGTGTCGTCGATCGCGGGGTAAACCCACACGGAGGCAAAGCTCGTGTGGCGCCGCGCATTAGAGTCGAAGGGCGAGATGCGCACCAGGCGGTGCACCCCGGACTCAGTTTTAAGCCAGCCATAGGCGTTCATGCCTTTGACGAGGACAGTAGCGGACTTGATGCCGGCTTCCTCGCCGTAATGCTCGCCGATGATCTCGGTCTTGTAGCCCCGCGCTTCCGCCCAACGCAGATACATGCGCTCGAGCATCTGCGCCCAATCCTGGCTCTCGGTCCCTCCGGCGCCGGCGTGAATCTCGACATAAGCGTCGTTGGCATCCGCCTCGCCGGAAAGCAGGGCTTCGACCTCGCGGGTGTGGGCCTCCTGCCGCAGCTTGCGCAGTGCCGTCTCGGCCTCGGCGACAATGGTCTCGTCGCCCTCCTCCTCACCAAGGGCGATGAGGGTGAGATTGTCGTCCAGTTCTCGCGTGAGGCGTTCGAAGGCGTTGAGCGAGGTTTCGATCTGCTGCCGTTCGCGCATCAGGCCTTGCGCGCGGAGCGCATCGTTCCAGAAGTTCGGCGCCTCCGCCTCGCGGTCGAGCGCCGTCAGCCTCGCCTTTGCCTGAGCGGGGTCAAAGATGCCTCCTGAGTAAAGACAACGATTCCTTGATATCGTTGACGACCGTCTCGGTTTCGGCCCGCATTCGGATTCCTCGGATCTCGCAGGACAATGAAACGCGTCAGGCGGGGAGCAACCCCGCCTGAAGCTCGCTTGCGCTTCGGCCTTAGTAGAGGCCGCCGGTGCCCGATGTCAAAGCCCGGTCATTGCCGGGGGGCGGGCCAGGAAAGCCTGCGCCCTGGCTTGGCGGAATCTGCCCGGGTGGCGGCGGGAATTGCCCTTGCGGCGGAGGGAATTGCCCTTGCGGCGGCGGAAACTGCCCTTGCGGTGGCGGAAACTGGCCGGGCGGCGGCGGGAAATCTTCGCCCGAGGCCGACGGGAATCCAGGCGGCTGTTCATCCTCGACGGCGTCGGGGTAATCGGGGAATTCCTGACCCGGAAGCCCCTCTCCCTCGCCCTGAACGGCGACGGCGACGCCCGCAGGCGCTTGCCCGGGCTTGAACGCCTCCAGGACGACGTCCCCCTCGCCCGGACGCGCCGGCAAACCGGTCGTGTGATTGACACGCACCAGCATCGCCCCGGGCGGAGCGCGGAACGGAACCGGCGGCACGCCCTCCAGCGCCACCTTCAGAAAGTCGCTGACGATCGGCGCGGCAAGGCCGCCTCCCGTCGCAGACCGTCCCATGGATCTCGGCTGGTCGTAGCCGACATAGGCTCCGACGGCGAGGTCGGGAGTGAAGCCGATGAACCACGCGTCCTTGTAGTCGTTGGTCGTTCCGGTCTTACCCGCCAGCGGCCGCTTGAGCGCTTTCAGCCTGGTCGCCGTGCCGCTCTGGACCACACCTTCCATGATGCCGACCATCTGGAACGCGGAAATCGGATCGATGATCTGCTCGCGGACGTCGACAAGCGCGGGCCCCTTCTGTCCGGTCCACTCGCGCGCCCCGCATTCGGTACAGTCACGCCTGTCGTGCCGCCAAACCGTGCGGCCATAGCGATCCTGGATTCGATCGATGAAGGTGGACTCGATCTTCTTGCCGCCATTGGCGATCATGGAATAGGCGGTGACCATGCGGATCAGCGTGGTCTCGCCCGAACCGAGCGACATGGCAAGCGAAGGCATCAGGTTGTCATAAACGCCGAACCGCCGCGAGTACTCGACGATGGTCGGCATCCCCATGTCGCGAGAAAGCCGCACCGTCATCAGGTTGCGCGACTTCTCGATGCCCCGACGCAAGGTCGAGGGCCCCGCGCCGCCGCCCGAATAGTTTTTCGGGCACCATTTGGGCATGCCCCTGCCCTGGTCGATGCAGATCGCGCCGTCGACGATAATGCTGGATGGCGTGTAGCCGTTGTCGAGCGCCGCCGTGTAGATGAGCGGCTTGAACGAGGAGCCGGGCTGCCGGAGCGCCTGGGTGGCGCGGTCGAACTGACTCTGGGCGAAGCTGAAGCCGCCGGCGATGGCAAGCACCCTGCCGGTATGCGGGTCCAGGGCGACGAGAGCGCCGCTCACCTCAGGAGGCTGCTGCAGCGACCACTCACCCTCGACGACCTTCTCCGTCTCGGTGCCGTCCTCTGCTTTCTGCTTCACCCGGCGCGGCGCCACGTAGATGACGTCACCGGGCTTCAGGACCGCATTCACCGCGCCCTTGCGCGTCCACTTCACCTCCTCGAGCGGGATGACACCGATTTCGCGCTGCTCGACGAGCTTGCCGGTTTTGTCGCGACCGGGGCGTATGCCCACCTTGGCCTGGTCCTTGGTGGCTTCGAGCACGACGCCAAGCTTCCACGGCTCGATGTCGCTCCACACCGGAACGCCGGCGAGCGCCTTGCCCCAATCGCCGGCAATGTCGATCGTCTTCTCGACGCCACGCCAGCCGCCATGGGTGCGATCATAGGCGGTCAGGCCGTCGACCAAGGCCTTGCGCGCGATGGCCTGCAGACGCGGGTCGAGCGTCGTGCGAACGGACAGACCGCCACCATAGAGTTTGTCCTCGCCGAAGCGGTCGAGAATCTCACGGCGGACCTCCTCGGCAAAATACTCAGAGGCAAAAATCTTGGGCCCATAGGTTCGTGCTTGGACCCCGAGCGGCGAGGCCTTCGCCTCCTCCCCTTCTTCGACGGTGGCGAAGCCGTTTTCGACAATGCGGTCGATGACCCAGTTGCGCCGGGCGACCGCGCGCTCGGGATATTTAAACGGATCGTAGTTGCTCGGCGCCTTGGGCAACGTGGCGAGATAGGCGGCGTCTGCCAGAGTCAGCTCATTCAGCGCCTTGTCCCAATAAGTCTGAGCCGCGGCGGCGACACCGTAAGCACCAACGCCGAGATAAATCTCGTTGAGGTAGAGCTCGAGGATCTGCTCCTTGGTGAAAGCGCGCTCGATACGGATGGCGAGGATTGCTTCCTTCAGCTTGCGCTCGATGTTCTGATCCTTGGTCAGAAGGAAGTTCTTGGCGACCTGCTGGGTGATCGTCGAGGCACCGACCATACGCCGGCCGGACTGCATGGCACTCAAATTGGTGGTGACAGCGCGCAGAATCCCCTGAATGTCGAGGCCGCCATGCTGATAGAAGTTCTTGTCCTCGGCCGATATGAAGGCCTCGACGAGGCGCTGCGGAATCGCCGTGATCGGCACGTAGATGCGGCGCTGGCGGGCGAATTCAGCGATCAACCTGCCGTCATTGGCGTGGATGCGCGTCATCACCGGCGGCTCGTATTTGGCGAGCACTTCGTAGTCCGGCAACTCCTGCGATACTTTCCACAAGACAAAGGCAGCGGCGCCAGCAACAGCGATGAATAGGATCATGCTGGCGGCGAACATGAAGCCGAGAAAACGCAAAAAGAACCCGCCGCGACGACGGCGGCGCCGCTGCTCCGGCGGCTTGACTGGTGCCGTAATATCCATTGGTCCCGATCCGTCAAACCCCGGCTCGCCCCCGGGGGTACCCACGCTCAACCCTAGCCAAGAATATGGCAATAAAACGCTGAACACGTATCAGGTATCAGGATTCCGGCGTCAGGTCACCGGCACTCCAGGGCGCGCGTCTAACTCAGCTCAGTAGGGCATGCGGGCAATGCGCTTGGCGAAATAGTCGTCGATGGCGGCCGTGACCGAGTCGGTCATGCGGTCGCGCCAGCTGTCGGACGTCAGCTGCTTCTCATCGTCAGGGTTACTCAAAAAGCCCAGCTCGAGCAGCACCGAGGGTACGTCCGGCGCCTTCAGCACGCGAAATCCAGCCGATCTGAGCCGTTTCGTGTGTAGCGTACCTTTGGTCGCGAGTTCTCCGACAATGGACCGCGCAAACACCACCGAGCGGTTCTGGGTTTCGCGCTGCGCCAGGTCGATAAGGATGTTGGCCACCACTTCGTCGGAATCGCTCGGCAATTCGACGCCGGCGATGACGTCGGAGAAGTTCTCTTTAGCGGCGAGCGCCCTCGCTTCCTCGTCCGAAGCTTGCTCCGACAGAGTATAGACCGTGGCGCCGCGCGCCTTGTCGATGGTAATGGGGAAATAGTCGGCGTGGATGGATAGAAAAAGTCCCGCCCCCTTCTTCTGCGCGAAGGCGACCCGCTCCTGGAGCGGAAGGAAGGTATCATCGTCGCGCGTTAGATGAACTTCGTAGCGCCCGGTGGCGGTCAGCTTCTCTTTCAGGCGCTTGGCGAACTGGAGTACCACCTCTTTCTCCGTGACCCCGTTGGCGCTGCTGGTGCCGGGATCGACGCCGCCGTGGCCAGCGTCGAGAACGACGATGGGCTTCGCATCGGCGGGACGCTCTGGCGGCTGCGGCAGCGGCGCATGCGTGGCCTGGCTCTCGGCCAGCGGCTTCGCCTCGCGGAGCTTGGTAAGGAACGTCTGCTCGTCGGTCGGAACGAGGTCGATGACGAGACGCGCGGGCTGATCGTCGCGCGGCTCGAGCACGAAGACCTTGTCGATGAGGAACGGCCCGCTGACGTCGATGACGATGCGCGACTTGCCTGGCGCGAACAAGCCATAGCGGTATGCGGTGACGAGGCCCCTCCGCTCCTTGCCGATGCCAGGCGGCATCTGGAAATTCACGTCGGGAGCGTCAACGATGACCCGATAGGGATTGCCCAGGGCGAAGACGTGGACATCGACCTTCCGCGACAGGTCGGCGATGAACCGGGTGCGTTCGCGGTCGCCGGCGAGGCGCGCATCCTTGGCAATCGTGCCCTTCGATTGGGCGTGGGAGGGTGCGCCCGCGAGCAAAGGCAGCACCGCCGAGAGCATCAGCGCCATCACCCCTGACAGCGCGACTGCAATCAAGGCACGCAGAGCTCGCATTGTTCCCCACTAACTCGACGTCGCGCGGTTTGGTTCTCAACGGGCGCGTTGGCCGGTACGATACGCAAACACGTTGGAATCGGGCTAAATTGTTAACCACAGCTGGTTAAGCGACCGTTGTGACCCTTTGGCGGCGCTCACGCACGAGGCTTGCCAAATCTCCCGGCAAGCCCGTAATAAGGGTCAGGCTCTTCTGAGCCCTAGCCCTCGGACGCCACGCGGCGATACGGGCTGAGTTGTTTTATCGCGTCTGGCCTTATGAAATTTAAGCCAAGACGCAGACAAGCGGCGGCCAGGTAACAGACGGCCGTCCAGTTGAAACTACTGGCCGCGCTTCGCGGCTTGTGAGGAATGCGATGCAGAGTCAGGGCAATCAGCTAAGCACCGGGAATCACCGGGCTTTCCTGACGCCTCTGGGCACTTGGCGGCCGCCTGTGGCCGAACCCCACAGCCGGGAGACTTGGCTGCTCGTGGGTCATCGCAACGAATCATGGTCTATTGGTCATTGGCGCGCGCGGGCCTCAGGCTCACGCCCGGCGAGGCGGTTTTTGATGCCGCCCTTCCCGGCCCGCGCGGCGGAGAACACACAACATGTCAAGCAAAATGCTAATCGATGCGGCGCATCCGGAGGAGACCCGGGTCGTCGTGGTAAAGGGCAATCGCGTCGAGGAATTTGATTACGAATCCGCGAATAAGAAGCAACTCAGAGGCAATATCTATCTTGCCAAAGTCACGCGCGTCGAGCCGTCGCTCCAAGCTGCATTTGTCGATTACGGCGGCAACCGGCACGGCTTCTTAGCTTTTACCGAAATACATCCAGACTATTACCAGATCCCGGTCGCGGACCGGCAGGCCCTTCTCGAAGAGGAGGCCGCTGAGCAAAGCCGCGCCTCCGCTGAGGAGGCCGCTGAGGACGAGGCCGCCGCGGGGCGCCGCCGCCGCCGCGGCCGGCGCGGCCGTAGCCGGGTCGACACC
>NZ_JBOHJC010000002.1:0-238467 GCF_050726195.1 Methyloceanibacter sp.
GGGTGAGGGGGTTCTAACGCTTGTGGCTGAACTGTAAAGGCGATCAGTTCAAGCACTCCGTCGATGTTCGTCAGCACATCGTTGTTCCAAAAGCGGAGAACCAAATAGCCCATAGATTCCAAAATCTCCGTCCGCCGTCGGTCTGCTGTCGTTCGTGTCCCATGCTGACCGCCATCGACTTCAACGATGAGGTTCGCGTCAACGCAAATGAAGTCGACGATAAAGCGATCAACCGGTGCCTGACGCCGAAACTTCAGGCCCAGAAATCGTCTGTCGCGAAGCCTGAACCACAATTTTCGCTCGGCAGGTGTGGCTTGGCTTCGGAGCCGCTTTGCCAGACTTCGACCCTTCATCCCCCTCACCCTACCCTCTCCCCACTGGGGAGAGGGGGAGATTGCCGCGAGGCTACACATACACAACCCGCGCACAATGCGCGGGAATGACAACACTCATTCCTCGCGTCCTGCCTACTCCTTCTTCTCCGCCTGCTTCTGGAGCCGCTCCTCCTCGTACTGGATGAACCAGCCGATCATCTGCCGCCACAGCGCCTCGGCCAGTTCCGGCGGTAGGCCCTGCTTCGCCGCACGCACCCGCACCCGGTCGATCACCTGCTGGATGCGCCACGGGATGCGTGCCTCGGCTGGCGAGTTCTTGAGCTGCCAGGCGCGGTCGACGAAGGTGAAGCGCTCGCCGATAAGGTCGACCAGGGCCTGATCGATACGGTCGATCTCGGCCCGCACCTCCTCCATGTTGGCGCAATCCTTGGCTTTGCGTGGTGCCATGACTGATCGTCCTTCAACAGGAGCCGCCGGACAAGACGGCATCGGCCTCGATCTCGACGAGCCAGTCGGGGCTGACGAAGGCCGAGACCTGAAGCATGGTGTTTGCGGGGCGAATGTGGGCGAAGAATTCGCCGTGCACGCGGCCCACCGCCTCCCAATGGGCGATGTCAGTGAGATAAACCCGCGTACGGATGACGTCCTCGAGGCCAGATCCGGCCTCCTCGAGCGCCTTGCCGATCGTCTCGAGGATCGCTCTGGCCTGTGCCGCGGGGTCGCCGATGGCGACCGGCTTGCCGCCGGAGCCTGCCGTGGTGCCGCTCACCGCGACGAGATTGCCGACCCGCACCGCACGGCAAAAGCCGACGATCTTCTCGTAGGGGCTTGCCGAGGAAACCGACAGACGCTTGGCCTTGTGTTCGGTCATGCCTTGCTCCACCAATCCTTGGGCTTGGCCGATGGCCCCGCCGCTTCTTCCATCACCTGTCCGACGCGAAACAGCGTCTCCTCGTCGAACGGCCGGCCGATGAGCTGCAGCCCGAGGGGCGTGCCTTCCGACGAGAGGCCCGCCGGCACGGAGATGCCCGGCAACCCCGCCATGTTCACCGTCACCGTGAAGATGTCGTTCAGATACATCTCGACCGGATCGCCGGACTTCTCGCCGAGCGCGAAGGCAGGCCCCGGCGTGGTCGGCGTCAGGATCGCATCGACGCTCTCGAACGCCTCATCGAAGTCGCGCTTGATCAAGGTCCGCACTTTCTGCGCCTTGAGGTAGTAGGCGTCGTAATAGCCCGCCGACAACACATAGGTGCCGATCAGGATGCGCCGCTTGACCTCCGTCCCGAAGCCCCCCTCGCGCGTGTTCTCGTACATGGAGATCACGTCCGAGCCCGGCTCGCGCAGGCCGTAGCGCACGCCGTCATAGCGGGCGAGGTTCGACGAGGCTTCCGCCGGCGCGACAATATAATAAGACGGCAGCGCGTATTTGGTGTGCGGCAGGCTCACGTCCTTGATCTTGGCGCCGGCATCCTTGAGCCAGGCGATGCCCTGCTTCCATAATGTCTCGATCTCGGGCGCCATGCCGGCCACGCGGTATTCCTTGGGGATGCCGATGGTGAGGCCTTTGACGCCCTGCCCCACCGCCGCCTCGAAATCCGGCACGGGCAGGCCGGCGCTCGTGGTGTCCTTTGGATCGTGGCTCGCCATGACCTTCAGCAGGATCGCGGCGTCGCGCACGGTCCGCGCGATCGGCCCTGCCTGGTCGAGCGACGAGGCGAAGGCGACGATGCCCCAGCGCGAGCAGCGGCCGTAGGTCGGCTTGATGCCGACCGTGCCGGTGACGGCCGCGGGCTGGCGGATCGAGCCGCCGGTGTCGGTCGCCGTCGCGCCCATGCAGAGCCGCGCGGCCACCGCGGCGGACGAGCCGCCGGACGACCCGCCTGGCACGAGCTTGGCGTCAGAGCCTTCCCGCCGCCAGGGATTGACCACCGGGCCGTAATGGCTCGTTTCGTTCGACGAGCCCATGGCGAACTCGTCGTTGTTGAGCTTGCCGAGCATCACCGCGCCTTCCGCCCACAGATTGGCGGTGACCGTCGACTCGTAGGTCGGGGTGAAGCCGTGGAGAATGTGCGAGCACGCCGTGGTGCGCACGCCCTTGGTGCAGAATAAGTCCTTGATGCCGAGGGGGATGCCTTCGATCGCGCCGCCCTCCCCCTTGGCGAGGCGCGCGTCGCTCGCCCTCGCCATTTGCATCGCGCGCTCCGGCGTCGGCAGGACGTAGGCGTTGAGCGCTTCGTTTGCGGTCTCGATCGCCGCAAGATGCGCTTGCGTGAGCTCGCGCGCCGAGAACGACTTTGCCGCCAAGCCTTCGCGCGCTTCGGCGATGGTGAGGTCTGTCAGTTTGGTCACGGGGCTTAACGCTTCACGTCAGGGCAAGGGACATAGTGATTGAACGCATCCGGCTTCGCCGGCGGCTGGTCGCCTTCGGCCTCGACCCCCTCGTCTTCAACCTCGACGGGCTCCTTGCCGAGCTCGACCGGGTCCATGTCGTCGGCGAAGGAGGGCAGGTCTTGCGCGTCCGAGCTTTGCTGCTGCGTGACGTCGGTGAGCCGCGTCACGGCAAGGCCGCCGTCGGCCTTGCGCGCGATGGCGAACATGTCGGGATAGATGAAGCCCCCCTCGTCGCACATCGCCGTCGCCACCCACTGCGCGTTCTCCCGCGGCGTGACCTGCACGAAGTCGCAGCGCTGCGCGTAGGTGGCGATCCCGCTCCGGTCCAAGGTGTAAAAGTCGAAGTCCTCGCCCAGCTCCTCGGCGGTCTCCGTCTTGAGCATGGTGCAGCCTTCCGCGCTGGAGGCGAATGTTCCGTCAGGTAAGTCTTCGCCGAAGGCCGCGGCCATGCCGCCGAGCCAAGCGCCAAACACGACCAGAAGGAGTTTCCGCATTCCTGCCTCCTACTCGACGATCTTCGGCACGACGAAATAATGGTCGTCGACCTTGGGCGCATTCTTGACGATGTCGTCGGCGCAGAAGCCGTCCGTCACTTCGTCCTTGCGCTGCTTCATGGTCATGGCGGCGACCCGCGTCATCGGCGGCACGGCGCTCGTGTCGATCTCGTCGAGCTGCGCCACCCAGTCGAGGATGCCCGACAGCTCCGTCTCGAGCCGCTCCGCCTCCTCGTCGGTGATGGCGATGCGGGCAAGGCGGGCGATGCGGCGGACTGTGGCGCGGTCGACGGACATGGCGGCGTTCCTGTAACACTGAACCTGGAGCAGCATCAACTTGGGGTCTTCGAGGGCCGTCATACCGGCGAAAGCCGGTATCCAGAATCACGGATTCAGTGCTGGCTGCCCTGGATTCCGGCTTTCGCCGGCATGACGCTACACGGTGAACGGTACGCCGACCTCGGGCACCAGGACCCGGCTTCCGCCCATTTCGGCGACAAACTTGTCGGCCGTCTGATCGATGACCGGGAAGGTCCCGTAGTGGCACGGCACGATCGTCTCGAAGTCGAAGAACCGCTTGCAGGCGAGCGCCGCGGTCTTGGCGCCCATCGTGTAGCGGTCGCCGACGGGGACGAAGCCGATCTGCGGCCGGTAGAGCTCGTTGATCAGCGCCATGTCGGAGAAGATCGCCGTGTCGCCCATATGATACACGGTCTTGCCTTCGTGTGCGGCGATCACGATCCCGCAAGGATTGCCGAGATAGAGCGGCTTCCCGTCCACCATGTTGGACGACGAGTGAAAGGCCGGAACGAAGGTCAGGTCGAAGTCCTCATGCGGCTGCGTGCCGCCGGTGTTGCCGTGGTCGGTCTTCCTGGCGCCGCGCAGCTGCAGATAGGTGGCAAGCTCATGCACCGCGATGAGGGTCGCGCCGGTCTTCTCGCAGATGGCGAGCGTATCGCCGAGATGGTCCTCATGGCCATGGGTGAGCGCCACGTGGGTGACCCCTTCCATCACCTTGCTCTTGGCAATGCCGGACTTTTCGAACGTGGCGTTGCCGGTGAGGAACGGATCGATCAGGATGACGCTTGCGCCCGTCTCGATGCGGAAGCAGGAATGTCCGAACCACGTAATCTTCATTGTCTCACCCTTAGACTGCCGAAGTGACGTCAACACCGCCCCTTCCTATCGAAGACTTGGCCGCGATTCTACCGCCGGACGCGCGGCTGCTCGGCCTCGATGTCGGCACCAAGACCATCGGCCTGGCGCTCTCCGACGTCACCCGCTCTATCGCTACGCCGTATGACACCTTGCGCCGCACCAAGTTCACGGCGGACGCCAAGCACATCGCCGGGATCGTCGGCCAAATGGGCGTCGGCGGGCTGGTCGTCGGCCTGCCCATCAATCTCGACGGCACCGAGGGGCCCCGGGCACAATCCACCCGCGCCTTCGCCCGCAATCTCGCCGGGCATGTTTCGGTGCCCATGGCGTTCTGGGACGAGCGGCTCTCCACCGCCGCCGTCGAGCGCCTCCTGATCGAGGCGGATGCGTCCCGCAAGCGCCGGGCCGAGGTCATCGACCGCATGGCGGCGGCCTATATCCTGCAAGGCGCGCTCGACCGGCTTAAGCGCCTCGGCGAAGGCGCAGGCTAGGTCGGAGTCGCCTCGAACAGCATGTAGTCGGTCGGCGCCTCGGGGCAGAACCCCGTGCCGCACAGCGCGATGGTCGAGAATACATTGCCGATGGCGAGCACGAGAAACAGCAGAAGCGCCGAGAGCGGCAGCGGTTTCAGGCGGGACGACATGGGCTCCGCTCTGGCGAATTGCCGGTCGTCCAGCAACATGATGGCGCAGCCGACAACGATGACGACGAACGCGATGAACGCCCAGGTGTAGAGGTGAAGGTCAAAGACAGGAGGGCCGTAGGACCCCGTGCCCGGAACAATGTGCAACAGGATCTGGCGCATCGCTATGGCGGCGCCGGCGACCGCGCCGATGATGGCGACGCCGTAGTGGCTCGGCCTTGGACCGAAGACGAGGTTGAGCGCGATACCGAAGCCCGCAGCCAAGAAGCCCGCGCGTTGCAGAATGCACAAAGGACACGGCAGATCGCGGAACCAGAGCTGATCGATAAAGGCCAGAGTCAACACCGTGCCGATGCCCAGAAGGCCGATGGCGTTGAGGAGCCTCGACAGATCGGCGGACACGCACGTCTCCTTAGGTCAGAGCTGAATGTTCAGGACTTCGGTCACATGGAAGCGGAACAGCACCAGCATCACCAGAAGCCCCACGACCCAGAAGCCCATGGCCACGCCGCGGTGCCGCAACCACGCCGCACCGATCGCGCAGGCGAACAAAACAAAGGGTAAGCTCATCATCGCGCAGCCCTCCCGTATGTCCCCCGGACGCTCTCAGAGCCCCTGCCTGCTCAACTCGTCTTGTGATTCGTTTAGGCCAAGGTATTGAAAATTCGGCCTTGTTGACAACCCCCTTAGGCAGGGCAACGAGACCGCCGCGAGACCGGCGGCCTCATCTGCCGATCATACCCGGCGCCAAGCCTTTTAGCAGGGGGCGCACCAACACCGCAGCGGACCGCAAACCCGGTACCGGCCCCAGCCGCACCGTCCCCGGCGGAAGCAACCGGCCTTCTCGACCGGCGAGTAGGTCTTGGCAACCGTCGGGAGGTTCACCGTGGCGGACTTCCAGTTCGTCGCTTCAGCCTTCCACGCAATGCCTCCGGCGAGCATGACCGCCGCCGCAAGCCCAAAGGCAACCGCAAGCTTACGCATCGTCATCGTCTCCTGGTTAGAACGCCCTGCCCCATGAACGGGAGAGCGAGTTTAGAGTAATCCACATTGCGGGATGATGTCATGGTGCGCCCTAAGCAGCGTTCCCAAACGCTTAAGCACTTCACGCCAATTGCAGCCCGGCGCGGTCGAGGATGGCGCGCGCGTCGATCTTGGATGCATCGGCGCCATAGGTGTTGCGGCTCCGCCCTTCGAGGCGCGTGGCGAGATAGGCGTCGCTCACCGCCGGGGGTGAATGGGCCAGAAGGAGCGCCCCGGCTTGGGCGAGCGCGAGCTCCTCGACAAGCGCCCGCGCCGCACTTTGATCTCGCTTGGCTTGCGCCAGCAGCGTTTCGATCCTCTCAAGCGCAGTCTTCAATCTTGGCTCACCGGCGGCAATCTCGCCGATGGCTTCGAGCACGAGCATCACGGTCTCGGGCGCGCGCTCCAGCACGCGCAACACGTCAAGGCACATCACATTGCCCGACCCTTCCCAGATGGCGTTGACCGGCACCTCGCGATAGAGGAGCGGGAAACCGCCCTCCTCCACGTAGCCGTTGCCCCCGAGGCACTCCATGGCCTCGTAGGCGAGCCCCGGTGCAGTTTTGCACACCCAATATTTCGTCACCGGCGTCATCATCCGTCGATACGCGGCCTCGCTCTCCTCCGCGCCGCCATCGAAGGCGCGCGCCAGCCTGAAGCTGAGCGCGGTCGCCGCCTCCACGTCGAGCGCCATGTCGGCGAGCACCTGCGTCATCAGCGGCTGGTCGATGAGCAGCCTCTGGAACACGCTGCGGTGGCGCGCGTGATGAATGGCGCGGGCCAGCGCCTGACGCATGAGGCCCGCCGACGACACCGCGCAGTCGAGCCGGGTCAAAGTCACCATGTCGATGATGGTGGCCACACCCCGCCCCTCCTCGCCGACGAGGAAGGCGCGCGCGCCTTCAAACTCGACCTCGGACGAAGCGTTGGAGCGATTGCCGAGCTTGTCCTTGAGCCGTACCAGACGAAGCCCGTTGAGCGTGCCGTCCTCGTTGAGCCGCGACAGCAGGAAGCAGGAGAGCCCGCCTTTCGCCTGCGCCAGCACGAGGAACGCGTCCGACATCGGCGCCGAGAGGAACCATTTATGTCCGGTGATGGCGTAGGGCGCGCCGGGATCAGCGCCGTCGAGCGGCTCCGCCCGCGTGGTATTGGCGCGCACGTCAGTGCCCCCTTGCCGCTCGGTCATGCCCATGCCGAGCGTGACGGCCGACTTGACCTTGGCGGGCGCCGCGCCCGGGTCATAGGTGCGGCTCAGTATCTTCGGCAGCCACTCAGCCGCGAGCGACGGCGCGTGGCGAAGCGACGCCACCGCCGCATGGGTCATGGTGATGGGACAGCAATGGCCGGGCTCCATCTGCGCCGCCATGTAGCTGCCGGCCGCGCGCGCCACGTGCGCGCCCGGTTTCGGCTTCTCGCCGGTGAGCAGATGCTCCCATGTCGAGCAGTGGAGGCCCTGCGCCATGCTGATGGCCATGACCTCGTGATAGGCGGGGTGGAACGCCACGTGGTCGACGCGGCGCCCCTTCGCGTCGAAATTCTGAAGCTCAGGCGGATGCGCGTTGGCGCGCCGCCCGAGCTCGATGGCCGTGGCGCTTCCCGTAACGCCGCCGAACAATTGGAGGTCCGCCGCCGCCCACGCCGCGCCCTCCCGCCTAACCGCCTCCCGCAAGGCGCTGTCCGACGCGAACAGGTTCACATCGGCAAAAGGCGGGCTTTGATTGAACGCCGCATCGTCCCGGGAAGGCTCGGCCATCGCGCCTCACGCTGCCAGAGGTCCGTTACGGCGAGCTTACCTTAAATGAGCGCCCGCGCTTGATGCCGGCGGCGCGCGAGCCTATACAGTGCGCTTTAATGAGCATCGCCGCAGAAGCTCCACACCCGACCTTTTCTCACCGCCATCTTATTGGAATAGAAGGCCTTTCGCGCGCCGAGATCACGGCGCTGCTCGACCTCTCCGAGGAGGCCGCCAAGCTCGGGCGCCAGATCAACAAAAAACGCGACGATCTGCGCGGCCGCACCCTGATCAACCTGTTCTTCGAGTCCTCGACCAGGACCCAAAGCTCCTTCGAGCTTGCGGGCAAGCGGCTCGGCGCCGACGTCATGAATATGGCGATCCCGACCTCGTCGGTGCAGAAGGGCGAGACCTTGATCGATACGGCCGTGACCTTGAACTCGATGCGGCCCGATCTGCTCGTGGTCCGCCATCATGCGGCCGGCGCGGTCGAGCTGCTCTCCCAGAAGGTCGACTGCTCGGTGATCAACGCCGGGGACGGCAGCCACGAGCATCCCACCCAAGCCCTGCTCGACGCGCTGACCATCCGCCGCCACAAGAAGCGCATCGAAGGCCTGATCGTGGCGATCTGCGGCGACATCCTCCATTCGCGGGTCGCCCGCTCGAATATTCTCCTGCTCAATACGCTCGGCGCCCGGGTCCGGGTGGTCGCCCCCTCCACCCTGCTTGGCGCCGGCATCGAGCGGCTCGGCGTCGAGGTCTATACCTCCATGCGCGAGGGGCTCGCTGATGCCGACATCGTCATGATGCTCAGGCTCCAGCGCGAGCGCATGGTGTCGAGCCTGGTCCCGAGTCAGCGGGAATACTTCCACTTCTTCGGTCTCGACTACGACAAGCTCGCGTGCGCGAAGCCCGACGCGCTCGTCATGCACCCGGGCCCGATGAACCGCGGGGTGGAGATCGACTCCAACGTCGCCGACGACGCGCGCAGCCTTATCCGCGAGCAAGTGGAGATGGGCGTTGCCGTGCGCATGGCCGTGCTTCTGGCGCTCGCCCGCCATCTGCCGAATCAATGACCGAGATGCCGCCGCAAGACCAAGATCATCGCCCGCCGCGGCGCCCGCTTGCGCTTCTCAACGCGCGGCTGATCGACCCCGCCACGGGTCTCGATGCGTTCGGCGGCATGCTGATCGCCGGCGGCGTCATCGCCGATCTCGGCATGCACATCACCGAGGGGACGATCGAGGGCGCCGAGACCCTCGATTGCGGCGGCCGCGCCGTCGCGCCCGGCCTGATCGACATGATGGTGTTTGCCGGCGAGCCAGGCCACGAGCACCGCGAAACCCTGGCGACGGCGAGCCGGGCGGCGGCTGCGGGCGGCGTCACGACCATGCTCTGCATGCCCGACACCGACCCCGTCATCGACGACGTGGCGCTGGTCGATTTCATCTTGCGCCGCGCCCGCGACACCGCGCTCGTCAACGTCCATCCCATGGCGGCGATGACCAAAGGTCTCCTCGGCGAAGAGATGGCCGAGATCGGCCTCCTCTACGATGCCGGCGCCATCGCCTTCACCAACGGCAAGACGAGCGTCGCCAATGCGCGGGTCATGCGCAACGTGCTCGCCTACGCCAAGGACTTCGGGGCACTGATCGTGCATCACCTGGAAGACGCCTCGCTCTCCCAAAGCGGCGTGATGAATGAGGGCGAGATCGCGACGCGGCTCGGCCTGCGCGGCGTCCCAGCCGCGGCCGAGACCATCGTGCTGGAGCGCGACATCCGCCTCGTCGAGCTGACCGGCGGGCGTTACCACGCCGGCCAGATCTCCTGCCGTGCTTCGCTCGACGTCATTCGCGACGCCAAGGCGCGCGGCCTCCCTGTCACCTGCGGCGTCTCCATCAACCACCTCACCTTGAACGAGCACGACATAGGCTCCTACCGGACGTTCTTCAAGATGAAGCCGCCGCTGCGCGCCGAGGGCGACCGGCGCGCCATGATCGAGGGCGTGGCGAGCGGCGACATCGACGTCGTCGTGTCGGCACACGACCCGCGCGGCGCGGAAGGCAAGCGCCGTCCCTTCGCCGAGGCCGCCGACGGCGCCGTCGGCCTCGAGACCCTGCTCGGGGCCGCGCTTCGCTTCTATCACAACGGCGAAGTGACCTTGCACCGCCTGCTGAAGGCCATGTCCGCCAACCCGGCCAAGCTGCTCGGCCTTGGCACCGGACGCCTCGCCAAGGGCGCTCCCGCCGATCTCGTCTTGATCGATCTCGAAATGCCGTGGACGGTCGAGCCCGAGCGTCTGTGCTCCAAGTCCAAGAACACCCCCTTCGACGGGGCGCGCCTCGAGGGCCGGGCGCTCGTGACATTCGTTGCCGGGCGGCCCGTCTATCACTACGCTTGAGCGGGGCTAGCGAGAGGGTGATCCATGCCGCCTTCCGGGGATTGGAGCAACGTCCTCCCGCTGATGCTCGGTCTTTGCCTCGTCAGCTTCGCGATCGGCTATCTGCTTGGCTCCATCCCGTTCGGCCTCATCCTCACGCGCCTCGCCGGCCACGAAGACCTGCGCAAGATCGGCTCCGGCAATATCGGCGCCACCAATGTGCTGCGCACCGGCAGCAAGGGGCTCGCGGCCCTCACGCTCCTGCTCGATGCGTTGAAAGGCACGGCCGCGGTGATGATCGGCGCGCAGTTCGGCCCCTATGCCGCAACGGCCGCCGGGCTCGGCGCCTTTCTGGGCCATTTGTTCCCGGTCTGGCTCGGCTTTCGCGGCGGCAAGGGTGTCGCGACCTATATCGGCGTGGCGCTCGGCCTCTATTGGCCGGCGGCTTTAGCGTTCTGCCTCGTGTGGCTGATGGTCGCGGCGGCCACGCGCTATTCGTCGCTTGCCGCACTGGTGGCGAGCGCCGCCACATTGGGCGCCCTCGCCCTCACCAGTGAGTGGCGCATCGCGGCGCTGTTCCTTTTGCTCACCGTCCTTCTCTATGCCCGCCACGCTCAGAATATCGGCCGGCTCGTGAAAGGCGAGGAGGCGCGGATTGGCCAAAGCAAGCAAAGCACCTGAGGCGCGCAAGCGCCTCAACAACGCCCAGCGGCTCGCTTGGCTCCGGCTGATCCGCAGCGAGAACGTCGGCCCCGCCACATTTCGCGCGCTGGTCAACGAATTCGGCGGCGCGGACGCGGCCATCGAGGCGCTGCCCGCGCTGTCGCGCCGCGGCGGCCGTACGCACGCCATCAGGCTGTGCACCGCCGCGGAAGCTGAAGCCGAGCTCGAGGCGGCCGAGCGCTTCGGCGCGCAGCTTGTCGCCGTCGGCGAGCCGGGCTATCCGCCCGCTCTCGCCCAGGTCGATGGACCGCCGCCAGTCATCTACGTGAAGGGCCGGATCGAGCTTGCCGACATGCCCATCGTCGCCATGGTCGGCGCCCGCAACGGTTCCGCCGTCGGGCAGAAATTCACACGCCAGATCGCCAGTGGGCTCGGGCTGGAGGGCTTCGTGGTCGCCTCGGGGCTTGCCCGCGGCATCGACACCGCCGCCCATACCGCCGCCCTGCCCCATGGCACCATCGCCGTCGTCGCCGGCGGCATCGACGTCGTCTATCCGCCGGAGAACGAGGCGTTGCAGGAGGACATCGGCACGCGCGGCCTTATCATCAGCGAGCGGTCGCCGGGCTTTTCCCCGCGCGGCAAGGACTTCCCCCGCCGCAACCGGCTGATCTCGGGGATCTCGCTTGGGGTCGTCGTGGTCGAGGCGGCGGAGCGCTCCGGCTCGCTCATCACCGCGCGGCTCGCCGGCGAGCAGGGCCGCGAGGTGTTCGCCGTCCCCGGCAGCCCGCTCGACCCGCGCGCCGCCGGCACCAACAATCTCCTGAGGCAGGGAGCGACCCTCGTCACCAATGTCAGCGACATCGTCGAGACGCTCGCGCCGATTTTGGGCCGCCCACCCGCGCCGCCGGTCGAGCTTGCCTCCTCCGACGAGGCCGCGACGCCGGCGCCACTTCCCGATATCGGCCAGAGCGAGCGGGCGCGCATCGTGGAGGCGCTTGGGCCGAGCCCCGTCGACATCGATGAATTGATCCGCGCGACGGGCATCGAGACGCGCAAGGTGCACATCGTGCTGCTCGAGCTCGACCTTGCCGGCCGGCTGCAGCGCCACGGTCGGCAGCTCGTCTCGCTGATCGAGCCGTGAGGCCGTTCAGCCGCGCTGCGACTTCTCGTTGTTGGCCTCTTCCAGGGCGACGCTGATGAGATAGGCCAGGAAGGGCAATTCGGCCTGTTGCGCCACGACGCGCAGGCCTTCCAACAGCGATGCGATGTATTCTGCCGCCTCCAGGCGCTTCAGCTCGGTTTCGTCGTCTTGTGAGCCTGACTTTACTGGAGGCCGGGCGCGGGACCCTGCCATTCTACTCCGCCTTATGTCGCGCCCATTGGTCCCCACCGCCGCCTCTGAATCGCAGTCTTCGACGGCGGTTGCCGCACCAAGAACACACTTCGGATTAACACCTTGAGGTTGCTATTAGTTAATATAGACAGCTAGAAGTTGTCAATCGCCCGATCGGTAAATTTGACAGCGGCCGGTCGAAGCACCATTTTCCGGCGTACCAGGGTCGATTCCAGACCTGCCGCCCTCAGCCGGACGCAATTTGCGCGGCTAGGAACGTCTCAATGAACATCGTCATCGTTGAATCGCCAGCCAAGGCAAAGACCGTCAACAAGTATCTGGGGCCCGGATACCGCGTGCTCGCCTCCTACGGGCACGTGCGCGATCTGCCCTCCAAGAACGGCTCGGTTGTCCCCGACAACGACTTCGAGATGCATTGGGACGTCGATCCCAAGGCGCAGAAACGCCTCAACGAGATCGCTCAGGCCCTGAAAGGCGCCAACAAGCTGATCCTCGCCACCGACCCCGACCGGGAGGGCGAGGCCATCTCCTGGCATGTGCTCCAGGTGCTCGACCGCAAGAAGGTCCTGACGGGCATTCCGGTCGAGCGCGTGGTGTTCAATGCCGTGACCAAGGAGGCGGTGCTCGACGCCATGCGCCACCCGCGCGAGATCGACGGGCCTTTGGTCAACGCCTATCTCGCCCGCCGGGCGCTCGACTATCTCGTCGGTTTCACCCTGTCGCCGGTCCTGTGGCGCAAGCTGCCGGGCGCCCGCTCGGCCGGCCGCGTCCAGTCGGTGGCGCTCAGGCTCGTCTGCGACCGCGAGCTCGAAATCGAGCGGTTCAAGACGCAGGAATATTGGTCGATCATCGCCGAGCTTGCCACGGCCAAGGCCGAGACCTTCCAGGCGCGCCTCGTCTCGGCCGAAGGCAAGAAGCTCGACAAGTTCGACATCCCCGATGAAGCGACCGCCGAGCGCCTCAAATCGGCGCTCGAAGGCGGGCGCTTCACCGTCGGTTCAATCGAAAGCAAGGCGCAGCGCCGCCATCCTGCCGCGCCCTTCACCACGTCCACCCTCCAGCAGGAGGCCTCGCGCAAGCTCGGCTTCTCGCCGCGCCAGACCATGCAGCTTGCCCAGCGGCTCTATGAAGGCGTCGATCTCGGCGGCGAGGCCGAGGGCCTGATTACCTATATGCGCACCGACGGCGTTCAGATCGTGCCCGAGGCGGTCGCCGCAATCCGCAAGCTCGTGACCGGTCTCTACGGCAATCGTTACGTGCCGCCCTCCCCGCGCGAATACGAAGCCAAGGCGAAGAACGCGCAAGAGGCACACGAGGCGATCCGGCCCACCGATTTCGGCAAACCGCCCGAGAAGGTCGCCCGTTATCTCGATGACGACGCGCTCAGGCTTTACAAGCTGATCTGGCAACGCTCCCTCGCAAGCCAAGCCTCGAGCGCCGAGATCGAGCGCACCACGGCTGAGATCGACGTAGCCGGCAAAGACGGCAAGCCCTACGGTGTTCGCGCCACCGGCTCGGTCATCCGCTTCGACGGCTTCCTCAAGATCTACGAGGAAGGCGTCGACGACGCGGTCGGCGAGGACGGCGCGCTGCCCGCACTGAACCAAGGCGACACGCTCAAGCCGCGCACCATCGCGGCGAAGCAGCACTTCACCGAGCCGCCGCCGCGCTACAGCGAGGCGACGCTTATCAAGAAGATGGAGGAACTCGGCATCGGCCGGCCGTCGACCTATGCCACCACGCTCAACGTGCTCCGCGACCGCGAATATGTCCGCATCGACAAGAAGCGGCTCGTGCCCGAGGACAAGGGACGCCTGGTCACCGCCTTTCTCGAGAGCTTCTTCAAGCGCTACGTCGAGTACGACTTCACCGCCGATCTCGAGGAGAAGCTCGATCAGATCTCGGCGGGGGAGCTCGAGTGGAAAGACGTCCTGCGCGACTTCTGGCGCGAGTTCATCGGCGCGGTGAACGATATCGGCGATCTGCGCATTACCGAGGTGCTCGACGCCCTCAACGATCTGCTCGGACCGCACGTGTTTCCCGACACGGGTGCGGGCGGCGATCCGAGGGCCTGCCCGTCCTGCGGTGAAGGGCGCTTAAGCCTTAAGGTCGGCAAGTTCGGCGCGTTCGTCGGCTGCTCCAACTATCCCGATTGCCGCTACACGCGGCAGCTCGCCGATACCGGCGACAAGGCGGCGCTGGCCGAGGGCAAGGTGCTCGGCACCGACCCCGAGACGGGCCTCGACGTCAGCGTGCGCACCGGCCGCTTCGGGCCGTATGTCCAACTCGGCGAGGCCAATGGCGACGAAAAGCCGAAGCGCGGCTCGATCCCCAAGGGCACCGACCCGGACAGCATCGACCTGGAGCGCGCGCTTGCGCTGCTGTCGCTGCCGCGCGAAGTCGGCCTGCACCCGGAGACCGGCAAGCCCATCACCGCCGGCTATGGCCGCTACGGTCCTTACATCCAGCATGACGGCAAATATGCGAGCCTGAGCACGCCCGAAGAGGTGTTCGAGGTTGGCGCAAACCGCGCCGTGAGCCTGCTCGCCGAAAAGGCGGCGAACCGGCGCCCGCGCGGCGCGAGCGTCATCAAGGAGTTGGGGGACCACCCCGAGGGTGGCGGCAAGATTCAGGTGCTCAACGGCCGCTACGGGCCCTACGTAAAGCACGGCAAGATCAACGCCACGTTGCCGAGGGATCGCGAACCAGAGCAGGTCACCTTGGCAGAGGCCGTGGAGTTGATCGCTGCCCGGGCCGCCAAGGGCCCAGTGAAAAAGGCTGCGAAGAAGGCGGCCAAGAAGGCCGCCAAGAAGCCTGCGCGCAAGAGCGGCAAGAGCAAAGAGGCCGCGGAAGGGGCGGCAGGCTAAGCGGCACAAGTGGCGAAAGCGAAAAAGGCCCCCTCGAAAAAGCCCGTGGGCAGGCTCCCCTCCAAGCAAGAGATCCTCGACTTTCTGGCGCAGTCGACCGCGCAGGCCGGCAAGCGCGAGATTGCGCGCGCGTTCGGCGTCAAAGGCGGCGATCGCATCGCGCTGAAAGAGCTGCTGCGCGTCATGGCCGAGGACGGCCTGATCGCCGGCTCGCGGCGCAAGCTGACCCGGCCAGGCACGCTGCCCCCCGTGACCGTGCTCGAGATCGTCAGCCGCGATAGGGACGGCGAGTTCGTCGCAAGGCCCGCGACCTGGGACGAGGAGCACGGCCCCCCGCCCCGCATTCTCATGGCCGAGAGCAAGCGCGAAGCGGGTCCCGCCGCCGGCATCGGCGACCGCGTGCTGGCGCACATCACCGCGCTCGGCGCCGACGGGGATTTTCCCTATCAGGCCCGCACCATCAAGCGCCTGCCGCGCACGGCGCGGAGCCTGCTCGGCATCTTCCGTGCGCTCAAGGACGGCAGGGGCGTCATCGACCCCGTCGACAAGAAGCAGCTGAAGGAATGGACCGTGCCGCGCGGCTCCACCGGCGATGCGGAGAACGGCGAGCTGGTCCGCTTCGAGGTCGCCCGTTCGGCCCGCTTCGGCGTACCCACGGCGCGCGTCACCGAGCGGCTTGGCAACCCCGAAGCGCAACAGGCGACGAGCCTCATCGCCATCCACGCCCACGGCATCCCTGACGTCTTCCCGCCGGCGGTGCTCGCCGAAGCCGATGCCGCCAAGGAGGCCGAGCTTGGCCGCCGCGAAGATCTGCGGCACGTGCCTCTGATCACCATCGACCCGTCGGACGCCCGCGACCACGACGATGCGGTGTGGGCCGAACCCGACCCCAACCCGAACAACCGGGGCGGCTGGGTCGTCATCGTCGCCATCGCCGACGTCGCTCATTACGTGAAACCCGGCAGCGCCCTCGACAAGGAGGCGCGCAAGCGGGGCAACTCTGTCTACTTCCCGGACCGCGTCGTGCCGATGCTGCCGGAGCGCATCTCCAACCATCTGTGTTCGCTGAAAGAGAACGAGCCGCGGCCCTGCCTCGCGGTGCGCATGATCTTCGACAAGGACGGGCGCAAGACGGGCCACCGCTTTTTCCGCGCCCTGATGCGCTCGGCCGCAAGCGTGAGCTACGAGCAGGCGCAAGCCGCCATCGACGGCCGCACCGACGAGACCACCGGCCCCCTTCTCGACACGGTGCTCAGGCCGTTATGGGGCGCCTATGCCAGCCTCGTCCTGTCGCGCACCGAGCGTGCGCCCCTCGACCTCGATCTGCCGGAGCGCAAGATCCTGCTCGACGACAAGGGCCGGGTGCGCGGCGTCGCCACCCCGCCTCGCCTCGACGCGCACCGCCTCATCGAGGAGTTCATGATCGCCGCCAATGTCGCGGCCGCCGAGACCTTGGAGGCCAAGCGCTCGCCGCTGATCTATCGCGTCCACGATGCGCCCTCGAAGGAGAAGCTCGCCGCGCTCGGCGAGTTCTTATCGACCATTGGCCTCAAGCTGCCCAAGGCGGGCACCATGAAGCCCGCGCAGTTCAATCGCATCCTCGCCGAGACGCGCGCCACGCCGACCGCCGAGCTCGTCGGCGAGGTGGTGCTTCGGAGCCAAGCGCAAGCCGAATACAGCCCGCACAATTTCGGGCATTTCGGACTGAACCTGCGCCGCTACGCCCACTTCACCTCGCCCATCCGCCGCTATGCCGACCTCATCGTGCACCGCGCGCTGATCCGCGCCCTCGATTTTGGACCTGGTGGCCTGACCGACGTCGAGATGGGCGAGCTGGAAGAGATCGCCACCGCCATCTCAGATACCGAGCGCCGTGCCATGGCGGCGGAGCGCGACACCGCGGACCGCCTCATCGCCGCCTATCTCGCCGACCGCATCGGCGCGACCTTCGCGGCGCGGGTTTCGGGTCTGGTGCGGACAGGCCTGTTCGTGCGGCTGACCGAGACCGGCGCCGACGGCTTCGTGCCGGCCTCGGCCATCGGCCATGAGTACTTTTATCATGACGAAGTGCGCCAAGCCCTGGTCGGCGAGGATACCGGGCTCGCCTACCAGCTCGGCGACCCTGTCGAGGTCCGACTGGTCGAGGCCATCCCCACCGCAGGGGCGCTACGCTTTGACCTGTTGAGCGAGGGGCGCCGGATCGGTATCAAGCCTGGACAGTCGCGCAGCGGAGCCCCGAGGACGCGCAAGCCGGCCAAGGGCAAGGGCCGCAGGAGTGGGCCGCGCAAGCGCCGCTAAGGGCCCTGGCAACCGGCCACGGGCCGGCAGCGCCACAAAGGATGGAGTGATGCAGAAGAGCGTTGGGCCCACGGCCCGCCAATATGAAGGCCGGTCGGCAGGGCCCCGCCCGATGCTTCAGTCGCTATTGCGCGGCGCCCGGCTCAAATGCCCGGCATGTGGGGCCGGCGCGATGTTCTATCGCTACCTGAAGGTCGCGGACCACTGCCCCCGTTGCGGTGAGGCGCTGCATCATCATCGCGCCGACGACGCCCCGCCATATTTCACCATCGTCATCGTCGGCCATGTCGTGGTCAGCCTAGTGCTGGCCGTGGAGATGGCATTCCGGCCGTCGCTGTGGCTCCACGCCGCCCTGTGGCTGCCGCTGACGGTGATCCTCGCGCTCGTCGTGCTGGCGCCGCTCAAAGGCACCTTGGTGGCCCTGCAATGGGCCCTCCTCATGCACGGGTTCGATCCCGAGGCGAAGGAAGAGATCGGCGACCGGCTGGCCCCACCCTCGTCTTGACTTCCGCCCCCGACCGATTAGGTTTCGCGCAAATTCGTAAGGTTCAGCCGAGGACGACATGGCCAAGCCCGTTACCCAGAAGATCAAACTCGTGAGCACCGCCGGCACGGGCTACTACTACGTGACCAAGAAGAATCCGCGCAATCAGACCGAGAAACTGGTCTTCAAGAAGTACGACCCGGTGGCGCGGAAGCACGTCGAGTTCAAGGAATCCAAGATCAAGTAGCGGCGTAGCGGTGGGCACCAGAAGGTGTCCTGAACCCTGCCAATGCGGGGTGCACTTCGCCGCGCCTCATCGAGGTCAGCGGCACATCAAGCATCATCGAGAAAGGCTGGCGGCCACCAAATAGGTGGCCGGCCGAAACGCGGCGCTAACGAGGAGGCCACTCAACCGCGCTCCGGCCGGCCGAACCCCACGGACCCAGGAGATGCGGCGGACCTGAGCATTCCGTAGGGTTATCGGGTTGGGAGGAGAGATCAGGAAGGCGCGCTGGAAAGCTTGGCGCTAGCCCCCTCACCCATTTTTTCGCCTCCCACGTCAATTCGTCGGAACTAAGTCAAATCATAAATACAACAGATGGTGGAATGAATTCAAACGTCAGCTCTTGTTTAATACGACAAAATACAAGGCATTGTAAAGTGTTAAGCATAGGGCCTCAGTTACCAGGTAAAGAAGGTCTCGAGCCGTTTCCGGTCCCCGGCGCCGCGAATCGGTACCACGAGTGCCAAGTGATTCGGCTCCGACCCGCCGCGGCCCGCCGAGTGAATGAGATTGCGGCAACTAGGCCGCGTCGGCGACTACCCGATTGCGCCCGTCGCGCTTGGCGCAATAGAGCGCCTGATCCGCCCTCTTCAGGATCATCTCGGGGGTGTCGTCGGGGAATTCGAGTGCGGCGACGCCGACGCTCGCGGTGACCTTGAGTGAACCGATGCGCTCGCCGGCGTGGAACGGGGCCGCCGCGATGCATTGCCGCAGCCGCTCGCCGACAAGGTACGCCTTGCCCAGGTCCGTATCCGGCATGACGACGACGAACTCCTCGCCGCCGAGCCGGCAGGCCAAGTCGATACCCCTGATATTGCGGCGCAGCCTGGTCGCGAATTCGCGCAGCACCGTGTCGCCCGCATCGTGGCCGTGCTCGTCGTTGATCGCCTTGAAGTGGTCGATGTCGAGCACGAGCACCGAGAGCGGCTTGCCGCGCTGGGCCGACTCCTCGAACAGGGTCTTGAGGTGGCTCGTCATGTAGCGGCGATTGTGCAGTGCTGTGAGCGGGTCGAGGATCGCCATCTCCACGGTCTCTTCGAGCCGCGTGCGCAAATGGTCGGTGTAGCGCTTGCGCTTGATCTGCGTGCGCACGCGCGCCAGAAGCTCGTTCGGGTCGACGGGGCGCACGATGTAATCGTTGATTCCCATATCGAGCCCTCGAAGCAGGCGCGCCTCTTCGCCGGGCTCGACGATGATCATGATGGGCAAGTGCCTGGTACGATCGAGCGAGCGCACCTGCGAGCAGAGCCGCAAGCCGTCGGCATGCTCGAGGTTGAGGCTGACGATCATCAGATCGAAATTGCCCTCCGGTAACAGCAGCAGCGCCCGCGCCGGGTCGGATTCCCGTTCCACATGCTGTTCCTCACCGAGCGCTTGCACGATGCGCTCGGCGGAGCGCTCGCGGTCCTCGACCAGCATGATGTGTCCGTCGCGTCCGGCTTGCTCGATCCTTGCATTCATGGCGGCCGCGAAGCCCATCTGCTCCTCGGTCGAGGCGCGCATCAACATCTCGTCGGTGAGGAGCTTGAGCCGCGCCAGGTTCTTGACCCGGGTGACGAGCGCCAGATCGTCCACCGGCTTGGTGAGGAAGTCGTCGGCCCCCGCCTCCAAACCCTTCACCCGGTCGGCAGGTTGGTCGAGCGCCGTGACGATGATGACGGGAATGTGCTGGGTGCGCGGCTCGGCCTTGAGGCGGCGGCATACCTCGAATCCGTCCATGCCCGGCATCATCACGTCAAGCAGGACGACGTCGGTCCCGTCACGCGTGCAGATTTGCAGTGCCTCCGCCCCGCTACGCGCGGTGCGCACTTCGAAATACTCGGCCGTGAGCCGGGCTTCGAGCAATTTTACGTTGGCGTCGACGTCGTCGACTACGAGAACGCGCGCGGTCATTTCTGCCTATCGTGCTTCGCCGATGAATTGCTTGACGGTATCGAGGAACATCGACACAGAGATCGGCTTCGAGATGTAGGCCTCGCAGCCGCCCTCACGAATGCGCTCCTCATCTCCCTTCATGGCGAACGCGGTGACGGCGACGACCGGAATCTCACGGAGATGATCGTCTTCCTTCAGCCATTTGGTGACTTCGAGGCCCGACACCTCGGGCAATTGGATGTCCATCAGGATGAGATCGGGGTGGTGCTCGCGGGCAAGCTCGAGCGCCTCCATGCCGTTGCGCGTCTGGAGCGTCCGGTAGCCATGCGCGTCGAGGAGATCGTGGAACAGCTTCATGTTCAGCTCGTTGTCCTCGACGATCAAGACGGTCTTGGTCATTGGCATCGGCCCCGGCGATTCGGTCCGTCCATGATCGACGATCTCACCATAATGCGCCATGGCAGTGGGAGCCTGCCTGACCCGCCAAAACATCGCCTTCACCCTTCCCTTGGAGGGCCGAGTGTCACCGTAAACCCGTAACCAAACCCTTTAGAGCCACGGCAAAACCGGCGGGAAACCGTGCCTTTTCGGCCTGCTGAGCGCTCAAGTTCACGCGGGCCGCAGGACCAATTTGGTCCACCGCGCTATTTGCACGCTTTGACTTGGAGATATTCGAGCGAGGTGAGGGTGCCGTGGATCGAGAAGTCGCCATAGTCGATCAGGAGCTCGCGGCTGACGCCGTTCTCATAGAGCCGGAAATCGATCTGGTAGCTTGGCGTGAGGTCACCCTCTTTCGGCTCGAAGTAGCCGATCGACACCGGCCAGGACGGAAGCTCACCGAGCTTCTTATCCTTGGCCGGCGCTTCGAGTTTCCCGTCGTCGGCTCCCGGCTTGACCTCAGAGCCGATGAACGCGGTCGTCTCGTACACCTTCCGCCCCTTCTCCGAGCCGTCATAGATCCTGGCCTGAAACAAGGACTGTCCGGACAGCGCCTTCTCAATCAGGGCAATGCTGTGTTGCGTCGGGAAGAACACCGGACCGGAGAGATTGAGCTCGGCGCGCGACGGCTGACTGAGCTTGACCTCCACGGCGGCGTTGGGAGCCGCGCGTACGGCCCGTCCCATGGTGACGTCGCCGAGCTTGTCGTTCAGATATTGCGCCGACTGGAACCTGAACTTCGTGCCGTCCCCCTGCTCCCAGGTCGACGACCGCAGATCCGTCATGTTGATCTGGCCTTGCGAGTCGGTCATCTGCGTGACCATGCGCATGTTGAGCGAATAGCCGTCGCATGGCGAGCCGGTGAATTCGAACACCATGCGTCCGTCGATGCCGGTGATCCCCGAGGCGGACCGTGCCTGCTGGAGCGTCATCTCGTAGACGGCGCGATGCGGCATAAGCTTGCTTGGTTCCTTGGCGGCGAGCGCCAGCGCGTGGCCGGGAAGCGCGCAAGCGAATCCAAGCGTCGCCACCAGCGCCAGTCTCCGCCTCATTCCAACCATGCCCTGCCTCGTACCTCTCTCCGCACCTCCGCCGGACGCCGGCGGTACGCCGATTTTTGGCACCAACCTACGACCGCGACAAGGGGGGCTGAGGGAGGCCGGACCCCGCAACACTTGCCCACGCGCGGAATTTGCTCAATGGTTGGAACAACTTCTTCGAAAGTCTCGGGAGGACGCCATGGCAGGGGAGATAGAAGCAAGGCTGAAGGCGCTCGACCTCGTCCTACCGGCGGCCAAGACCGCGGTCGGCACTTATGTCCCCTTTATCCATATCGGGGGCCAACTCATCGTCTCCGGCCAGCTGCCAATCAAAGACGGGGCGGTTGCCTTCGCCGGCAAGCTCGGGGATGGGGTCGATATCGAGATCGGGCAAAAGGCGGCGCGGCTGTGCGCGCTCAATATTCTGGCCCAGGCCAAGGTGGCCTTGGGCGATCTCGACCGCATTGTGCAACTCCTCCGCCTCAACGGCTTCGTCAATGCCGCGCCTGGCTTCACCGACCACCCAAAGGTTATGAACGCCGCGTCCGACCTGATGGTGGAAATCCTCGGCGACAAGGGGCGCCACACCCGCATCGCGGTGGGCTGCGCCAGCTTGCCCATGAACGTTGCCGTCGAGATCGATGCCGTTTTTGCCATAAACTAGCGCCCCTGATGGGACCCCCATGGCCGAGCTCTACTGGCTGAAACGGCCGATCGCCCATCGCGGCCTGCACGACGCCGCCAAGGGCGTCATCGAGAACAGCGCCTCCGCCGTCACCGCTGCCATGGGCAAGCACTGCGCCATCGAGGTCGACGTGCAATGCGCGGCCGGTCACATGCCGGTGGTGTTCCACGATTCGACGCTGGACCGGCTCACCGATGAGACTGGGCCGGTGGCGGCGCGCGACGTGGATCAGCTGCGTGCCATCAACCTCAAGGGAAGCACAGACCGCATTTTATCCTTACCGGACCTGTTCGCGCTGGTCGGCGGCTACGTCCCCCTCGTGCTCGAGGTGAAGAGCGCATGGCAGCGCGACGGCACGTTCGAAGCCAACATCGCCAACCTGCTCAAGTCCTACTCCGGCCCGGTGGCGGTCATGTCGTTCGATCCCTATTGCGTGGAAGCCTTCCGCGAGGCCGCGCCCGACCTGCCCCGCGGCCTCGTCGCCTGCCGCTTCGATCCGCAAGACTTCCCCAACCTCACCGCGCGGGAGCGATTTCTCATGCGGCATCTCCTGACGTCGGCCTTCGCACGGCCACACTTCATCGCGTACGATATCGGCGCGCTGCCGGCGGTCGCACCGCTTGTGGCCAAGGCGCTGTTCGGGCTGCCGCTCCTGACCTGGACGGTGCGCACCAAGGCCGAGCGCGAGCGCGCGCTGCGTTATGCCGACGCCATGATCTTCGAAGGGATCGAGCCCTAAAGCCATGGGCGATGTGGAGAGATATCCTTGGGAGACCGGCGCGCGCGCGGCCGAGCCCAAAGTCGTGGTGCGCATCGCGCCGTGCATCGCCGACGTGCCGGCGGCGGAGTGGGACGCCTGCGCCACCGGCGGCGCGCTCCAGGCGCCCGCAACGAGCCCGGCCAATCCTTTCGTTTCACACGCATTTTTGAAGGCATTGGAGGAGAGCGGCTCGGCCACGCGGGCCACCGGTTGGCTGCCCCAGCATCTGCTCTACGAAGACGGCGCAGGCCGCCTGCTCGCCTGCATGCCCTGCTACCTCAAGTCTCACAGCCAAGGCGAATATGTGTTCGATCACGGATGGGCCGAGGCCTATATGCGCGCCGGCGGGCGCTACTATCCGAAACTGCAAGCCTCCGTGCCGTTCACGCCGGTCACCGGCCCACGCCTCCTGGTGCGCGACTGTGCCGATCGGAGCGAGCGCCAGACGATCCTGCTGGACGCCGGCGTTACCCTCGCCAACGAGCTCGGCGTCTCCTCGCTGCACATCACGTTCATGACGCGCGCGGAATGGGACCTTGCCGGGCGGCGCGGCTTCCTAAAGCGCACCGACCAGCAGTTCCATTGGCGGAACGACGGCTATGCGTGCTTTGACGACTTCCTCGGCGCGCTCACGTCGCGCAAGCGCAAAACCATCCGCAAGGAGCGCCGCGAGGCGCTCGACGGCGGCGTCGACATCGAGTGGGTCACGGGCCGCGCCCTCACCGAGGCCCATTGGGACGCGTTCTTCGCCTTCTACATGGACACAGGCTCGCGCAAATGGGGCTCGCCCTATCTCACGCGCGAATGCTTCAGCCTGCTCGGGCAGAGCATGGCGGACCAACTCCTGCTCATCCTCGCCAAGCGCGGCGGCCGCTATATCGCCGGCGCGCTCAACCTGATCGGCGCCGATACGCTCTACGGCCGCTATTGGGGCGCGACCGAGAGCCACGACTTCCTGCATTTCGAGGTGTGCTACTACCAGGCCATCGCATTCGCCATCGCGCATGGGCTGGCAACTGTCGAGGCCGGGGCGCAAGGCGCGCACAAGCTCGCCCGCGGCTATCTGCCGGTGGAGACCTACAGCGCCCACTACATTGCCGATCCGGGCTTGCGCCGCGCCGTAGCCGACTATCTCCGTCGCGAGCGTCTCGCCGTCGCCCACGAGGCGGCGCTTCTCGGCGAGGAATCGCCTTATCGCCGCGATAGAGATTAGGTGCGCAAGGCGCCTCCCCAAACTCAAACAGCGTCATGGTCGGGACAAGGCCGGCATGACGGATTCTAGTTGTGAGGAAACTCAGGTATAGAAGTGAGATGGCCTACGATCCGGACAACATCTTCGCCAAGATCCTCAAGGGCGAGATTCCCTGCCACAAGATCTACGAGGACGAGGACACCCTCGCCTTCCTCGACATCATGCCGCGCACCGAAGGCCACGCGCTCGTCATCACCAAGGAGAAGGCCCGCGACCTGTTCGACATCGATCCGGCCGCGCTCGGCAGGCTGATGGCCGTGGTGCAGACACTCGCGCCCAAGATCAAACAGGCGGTCGGCGCCGACGGCGTGCTGATTCAGCAATTCAATGGAGCGGCGGCGGGCCAGACCGTGTTCCACCTCCACATCCACATCGTGCCGATCAAGCAGGGCGTGGCGCCAAAGCCCCATGCCGGCGAGATGGCCGACCAGGCCGAGCTCGCGGCCACGGCCGAGAAGATCAGGAAGGCAATTGCTTAACGCTCGCCGAGCGGCACCTTGGGCACGAGGCTCGAGCCTGGCGTGCGGGCGCGCAGGGCCCGCGACTTGCGGGGCCGCTTGGCGCGCGGCTTGGCCGCGGTCTTGGCCGACGCTTCTCCGCCACCGCCTGAGCCGCCGCCGTCAGCATCGGCATCCTCCGGATCGCGCGGCTTGATCGGCGCGTCCGGCTTGATGTACTCGAAGCCGAGCACCTTCTCGCTATCCTTCTCCTCGACGAGCACGCGCACCGTGCCGCCATCCTTCAGGGCGCCGAATAGAATCTCCTCGGCCAGCGGCTTCTTGATGTGCTCCTGGATGACGCGCGACAGCGGGCGAGCGCCGAACTTGTCGTCGTAGCCGCGCTCGGCGAGCCACGCGTTCGCCTCGGGCGTCAGCTCGATGGTGATGTTGCGGTCGCCGAGCTGCGCCTCGAGCTGGAACACGAACTTCTCCACCACCTTGGCGATGACCTCGGGCGGCAGACTGGCGAAGGCGATGACCGCGTCGAGCCGGTTGCGGAACTCCGGCGAGAACAGGCGATTGATCGCCTCCTCGTCGTCGCCCTCGCGCTTTGTCCGGTTGAAGCCGATCGCCGCCTTGGCGAGGTCGCTGGCGCCGGCGTTGGTGGTCATGATCAGGATCACGTTCTGGAAGTCGACATGCTTGCCGTTGTGGTCGGTCAGCTTGCCGTGATCCATGACCTGCAACAGGATGTTGAACAGGTCCGGATGCGCCTTCTCGATCTCGTCGAGCAGGAGCACGCAATGCGGATGCTGGTCGACGCCGTCGGTGAGCAGTCCGCCCTGATCGAAGCCCACATAACCGGGCGGCGCGCCGATCAGCCGCGACACCGTGTGCCGCTCCATGTACTCGCTCATGTCGAAGCGGAGCAGCTCGACGCCAAGCAGAAGCGCAAGTTGACGCGCCACTTCCGTCTTGCCGACGCCGGTCGGGCCGGAGAACATGTAGCAGCCGATCGGCTTGCCGGGCTCGCGCAAGCCGGCGCGCGACAGCTTGATCGCCGCGGCCAGCGCCTCGATGGCCTTGTCCTGGCCGAACACGACCCGCTTCAGGTCCTCGTCGATGGCGCGCAGCACCTCGGCGTCGGACTTCGACACCGTCTTCGGCGGAATCCGCGCCATGGTGGCGATGGTCGACTCCACCTCCTTGACGCCGATGGTCTTACGCCGTTGGCGCTCGGGCACCAGCATCTGCGAGGCGCCGGACTCGTCGATGACGTCGATGGCCTTGTCCGGCAGCTTGCGGTCGTGGATGTACTTGGCCGACAGCTCGACCGCCGACTTGATGGCCTGGCTCGTGTAGCGGACGCGGTGGAAGTCCTCGAAATACGGTTTGAGGCCCTTGAGGATCTCGATGGCGTCGGGCACCGACGGCTCGTTCACGTCGATCTTCTGGAAGCGGCGCACCAGCGCCCGATCCTTCTCGAAGTGCTGGCGGTACTCCTTGTAGGTGGTTGAGCCGATGCAGCGCAGCGTGCCCGACTGAAGCGCGGGCTTCAGCAGGTTGGACGCGTCCATGGCGCCGCCCGAGGTAGCGCCGGCGCCGATCACCGTGTGGATCTCGTCGATGAACATGATGGCGCCGGGGAACGCCTCGATCTCGCGCATCACCGCCTTGAGCCGCTCCTCGAAATCGCCGCGGTAGCGGGTGCCGGCGAGCAGCGCGCCCATGTCGAGCTGGAAAATGGTGGAATCGATCAAGACCTCCGGCACGTCGCCCATGACGATGCGCCGCGCCAGGCCCTCGGCGATGGCCGTCTTGCCCACGCCGGGATCACCTACGAACAGCGGGTTGTTCTTCTGCCGGCGGCACAGCACCTGGATGGTGCGCTGAATCTCCGGCCCGCGCCCGATCAGAGGGTCGATGCGGCCCGCGCGCGCCTTCTGGTTCAGGTTGATGCAGTACACTTCGAGCGCGTCGGCGCCGCGCTTCTTCTCGTCGCCGCCCTCGACCGTCGCCGCGTCGTCGTCGACGCCGCGCACCGTGCGCGGCTCCGACATGCCGCCGCGTTTGGCGATGCCGTGGCTGATGTAATTGACCGCGTCGAAGCGGGTCATGTGCTGCTCTTGCAGGAAGAACGCCGCATGGCTCTCCCGCTCGGCGAAGATGGCGACCAGCACGTTGGCCCCGGTCACCTCCTCGCGGCCGGATGACTGCACATGCGCCACGGCGCGGTGGATCACCCGCTGGAAGCCCGCCGTCGGCTGGGCGTCGCCGTGGGTGTCGAGCACGAGGCCCGAAAGCTCGTTATCGATATAGCCGGTCAGCTTGTCGCGCAGCAGATCGAGGTCCACGTCGCAGGCGCGCATCACCGCCGCCGCGTCGCGGTCGTCGATCAGCGACAACAGCAGATGCTCAAGCGTCGCATACTCATGGCTGCGCTCGTTCGCATATTGCAGCGCCCGCCGCAAAGCCTGCTCAAGACTGGTCGAAAACGAAGCCACCTAAGTCCTACTCCTTCTCCATCGTGCACTGCAGCGGATGCTCGTTCTGCCGGGCGAAGCTCGTCACCTGCGCTACTTTAGTCTCCGCCACCTCGTAAGTGTAGACCCCGCAGATACCCACGCCCTTCTGGTGCACGTGGAGCATGATGCGGGTCGCCTCCTCGGGAGGCTTGTTGAAGAAGCGCTCGAGCACATACACGACGAAGTCCATCGGCGTGTAGTCGTCGTTGAGCAGCAGCACCTTGTAGAGGCTAGGCCGTTTGGTCTTCGGCCGCGTCTTGGTGATGATATGGGTGCCGGTGTCATCGCCCCGGCGATTGTCGCCGTTCCGCGCCATCGTCAGCCTCTATGTGGCGTCTCGTCTCTCATCTGCCAAGGAGAGCGTTCCGCTCGTTGAGAAAGGACCATCCGGGTCCATTCTATCTGCACCGCGCCGGGACGGGCAAATCGACCCGGCGATTCCTCCATACCATAGTGTGAGTTGCCGACAGGAAAACGGCAAAAAAAAAGACCCGGGGCAACCCCCGGGTCTTTTTCTTGGGAAAGGTGGAGCTTGCTCCGCAGGTGTTACGCGGCCTTCTTGGTCATGACAGCCTCGACCGGCTTGTAGGCGTCCTTGGCCAGGCCGACATACATCTCGCCAAGCTTGGACATCTCGGCCATGTAGGTGTCGTAGGCCTTCTTGGCGTACTGAGACTGAATCTCGATTGCCTGCTCGATCGACTTGGCGCCGACGAGCTGCTCGAAAGCGCGGGTGGTGTCCTCGAACGCCTTCTTGGAATAGTCGGTCATCTCGGCAGCGATGGCCTGGAAGCCCTTGTTCATCTCTCCGAAAGAACGGACAGCCGCATCGAAGCCGTCTTTGCCGACTTTCTGGAACTCTTCAAAACCTTTGAGCATGTGGGCCCTCTCGCGAATGGGATATGGGGTGGATTTGCTGCGAACGCGAAGGCATATATATGCAATGCACAAAAAACGTCAACGGCAAATTTTTGCAGTGCACAAACAGTCCCCACCGCCGAGCTTAACGCTTTGGCAATAGCCCGATTTTAGCCTTGCCCTTTCCCCACCCTGGAGCCCGGCGGGATGGCATGACGGCGCGGCCAGAAGGTCGGGGTGCGCGTGGGAAGCGCGCGAGGGAAGTCAAACGGGGGGAAGGCTACCGCCTTCAAGAGTGAGTGAAACTCTTCAAGCGTAATCTTTGGGCGCCGCTGCGCCGCGTCACCTGCCTCGGCCTTGCGCTCTTGCTCAGCTTCGGGGTGTTCCTTGTGCCTCTCGGCGAGGCACGCGCAACGAGCGCGGTCAAGGCCGCCATCATCGTCGACATGAACGCGGGTACCGTCCTCTATGCGCAGTCGGCTGACACCCTGCGCTCGCCGGCCTCCCTGACCAAGATCATGACGCTCTATATGCTGTTCGCCTACCTGAAGGCGGGCAGGCTCACATACGAATCGGAGCTCACGGTGACGCCGCATGCGGCGGCCCAGGCGCCCACCAAGCTCGGGCTGAAGCCGGGCTCGACCATCAAGGTCAGCGACGCCATCAAGGCGCTCGTGACCAAATCGGCCAACGACGCCGCCGCCGTTATCGCCGAAAATTTGGGCGGCACCGAGGAGAATTTCGCCCGCATGATGACCGAGACGGCGCGGAAGCTCGGCATGAAAAACACGACCTTCCGCAATGCCTCCGGACTTCCCAATGACGCGCAGCTGACCACCGCGCGCGACATGGCCATCCTCGCCATGCACGTGATCCGCGACTACCCGGAATATTACGGGGTCTTCGAAACGCGCACCTTCACCTATGCCGGCCGCCAGCACCGCAACCACAACCGGCTGTTGTTCGGGTACAAGGGTACCGACGGCATCAAGACCGGCTACACGCGGGCGAGCGGCTTCAACCTGACCGCTTCGGTCAAGCGCGACAACAAGCACCTCGTCGGCGTGGTGCTCGGCGGCCGCACCGGCGCCCAGCGCGACGCCGCCATGCGCGCTCTGTTCGACAAGCATTGGGCCAAGGCCTCGACCGGCAAATCCGGCGCTGGGTCTTTGATCGCCTCGCTGCTCGGATCGCCCTCGCCACCACCGCCGGCGAAAAAGCCGGCCTATGCGCTTGCCGCCGCGGCGCCAGCCCCGGCACTCCCCGCCCCCGTCGAGGAGGGCGACGCCGACGAGCCGCCGGTCGTCAAGGCGAGCCTCTCGCCGAACCGGCCCGCTCCACAGAGCGTAGCCAAGCCTGCGCTTTATGACGGCACGTTCCACGTCCAGGTCGGGGCCTTCACCTCTCAAGCCGAAGCCATGAACCGGCTCGGCATGGTGCGGCAGCGCGCGCCCAAGCTCCTCGACGGGCACCTGCCGTTCACCGCCACCTTCATGAAGGGCGAGACTGAATGGTACCGGGCGCGGTTCGCTGGCTTCTCCAAGAGCAACGCCCAGTCGACCTGCCAAGCCCTGAAGCGCCTGTCGCTCGAATGCATCGCCATGGCCGCCGAGTAGGCGGTGGACGTGCCTAGCGGCCGAGCAGGACTTCCTTGGCTTCGTTGATGCGCGCCGCGAGATAGGTCGACCCGCCCTGGTCCGGGTGGAGCTTCATCATCAGCCGGCGATGCGCCTGTCTGATGTCCTCTGCACTCGCGTTGGGCCCCACTTCGAGCACGGCGCGAGCCTCTTCGACGGTCATGCCGCCTTTGGCGCGCGTCCGGCCGCGGTCGGCCTTGGCGGAGCGATCCTCCGTCGGATCGCGCCATTCGGCGATGCGCCAATCGAGATAGGCCTCCATGAGGGCGGCCTCCTTCAGGCCGTCGGCCTCGAACTCGTGGTACAGCTCGATCGCCTCCCGATCGCTCAACGATGACAGCTTGCGGCCGGCGAACCGCCCGGTGTGGCAGGTTCCGTCCATGTAGC
The DNA here is from genome assembly GCF_050726195.1 of Methyloceanibacter sp. Classification (GTDB taxonomy): domain Bacteria; phylum Pseudomonadota; class Alphaproteobacteria; order Rhizobiales; family Methyloligellaceae; genus Methyloceanibacter. The sequence goes on from NZ_JBOHJC010000002.1 coordinate 30,006, forward strand.
CGGTGTCGTGATCAAGCTCCATGTCGAGCCGCTCGGTACCCACATGCGATGTCTGTCCTGGGGACTTCTGCGACGATCCGAACACGCCGCCGAGACCGAGTCTGCTGCCGCCGCCGACCAGAGCGAGGCCGAATGCCGCGAGCGGTATGGCGATGGGAAGCGCGCCGCGGATGGCCAGGAACCCCGCCACGGCCAGCAGCGCGACACCACCGGCCTTGCGCAAGGTGAGGGCGAGCGTCTTCGGGTCGGCCTTAGTGAGCAGGCGCGCGCCAAAAATGAGAAGCAGGAGCAGCGCACAACCGGCCAGGAAGTAAACCATGCGAGGAGTCCGTCAGCCGAGCTGCTGAAGAAGGCGTACCGCCGCGCCGCTTCTCGTCTCGTCGCTGAAGTTCTGCAATGCTTTCCGGCCCCCGGTGGCATAAACGGCCACGGCGGTCAAAAGCTCGCGCAGCTGGCGTGCCGAGCCCGCGTCGAAGGGGCAATAGGCGCCGCGGGAGAGCCGCGCGATCTCCTTGAAGGCGCGCTCGGCGCGCGGCTCGCGCCCTTCCTGGAACACGAACACCGGCACGCCGATCAGCCCAAGCTCGCCGGCGAGCTGGCTCAGCTCGTCGATGTCCTCCTCCATGCAATCGCCGACATAGACGAGGGCGTTGACTTTGGTCTTCTCGCTCTCCTGCCGGGCATGGGTCAGCACCTTGCGGATCTGGGTGTGGCCGCCCTCGCAATGGACCTGCCGCATCAGCTTGGCGAGCGCGTCCGTGTCGCCGACCCAGCGGCTCGCCTGGCACTCGTTGAAGCCGCGGAAAAAGACGAGCTGCACGTCGAGACCGCCCACCTCTTTGACGGCGCGGAACATGTCGCCTTGCAGCTGGAGCGCGAGGTCCCAGGAGGGCTGCCGGCTCATGGTCGCGTCCATGGCGAAGATCAGCCGGCCCCGGCCCGAGGCCTCCGGCTGTAGCGTCCGCACCCGATCGAGGAACGCGTCGATTTCGGCGCGCGAGGAGGGTTTCGGCGCCACCTCGCTTTTTCCGGTCTTCGCTGGGGCCTTGGGCTCCGCCATCTCCTTAGAACTCCGAGCCAAATCTATGGCCTGGCTTATAGATGGACCCTTAACCGCCTAGCGGCAATGGCGCTTCTCCCCGCTTAAGTCTCGTCGCCGCCCGCCGCGAGCAGACTGGCATTGCCGCCGGACGCCGTGAGGTCCGTGGTCCGCACCCGCTCCACGGCGAAGGCCTCGAGATAATGCGGTCCGCCGGCCTTAGGCCCCGTGCCGGACAGGCCTTCGCCGCCGAACGGCTGGACGCTCACCACGGCGCCGATCTGGTTCCGGTTCACATACATATTGCCAACCCTGACCCGCGCCGCCACGAAGTCTGCCGTCGCCTTGATGCGGCTGTGCAGACCGAGGGTGAGGCCGAAGCCGGTGGCGTTGATCGCCTCGCACACCTCGCCGAGGCGCTCGCCGTCGAACCGCACCACATGCAGGATCGGCCCGAACACCTCGCTTTCGAGCATACTGATCGCCGGAATCTCGTAGATGGCCGGCGCGACATAGGTGCCGTGCGCATGCTCCGGTCCGAGCGGCAGATCAAGCAGCTCGCGCGCGTGCGCGCGCATCCTCGCCTTGTGCACCTCGAGCGCGGCCTTGGCGTCTGCGTCGATCACCGGGCCGACATCTGTCGCATAGTCGAGGGGATCGCCGATATTAAGCTCCCGCGCCGCGCCCAGCAGCATGGCGATGGTCGCATCGGCGATGTCGTCCTGGAGGAACATCACGCGGAGCGCCGAACAGCGCTGGCCGGCGCTGTCGAAGGCCGAGGCGAGCGCGTCGTCCACCACCTGCTCCGGCAGCGCCGATGAATCCACGATCATGGCGTTGAGACCGCCGGTCTCGGCGATGAGCTTCAGGATCGGGCCGTTGCGCGCCGCGAGCACCCGGTTGATGGCGCGGGCCGTGTCCGTGCCGCCGGTAAACACCACGCCGTCCACGCGGGCGTCGTTCACCAGCGCGGCGCCGACCACCTCGCCGCGCCCTGGCAGTAGATGCAGCACCTCGCCGGGAATGCCGGCCTGGTGCAGCAGCCGCACGGCGCGGGCGGCGATGAGCGGCGTCTGCTCGGCCGGCTTCGCCACCACGGCGTTACCGGCAGCGAGCGCGCCGGCGATCTGGCCGGTGAAGATGGCAAGCGGGAAGTTCCACGGCGAGATGGCGGCGAACACGCCGCGGCCATGCAGCGACAATTCGTTCTGCTCGCCCGTCGGGCCGGTCAGCGCCTGCGGCCTCTCGAACTTGGCGCGGGCCTCGGCCGCGTAATAGCGCAAGAAATCGACGGCCTCGCGGAGGTCGGCCTGGGCGTTGGCCAGCGTCTTGCCGGCCTCGCGCACGATGAGCGCCATGAGCTGCGCGCGGTCCGCTTCGAACAAATCGGCGGCGCATTCCAGAAGCTCCGCCCGCGCCACCCCGCCGCGCCGGTCCCAACAATCGCTCGCCGCCTTCGCCGCATCGAGCGCGGCGTCGATTGCGGCCCGATCGGCGGTGCGGCAGGTACCAACAACCACGCGCCGGTCATGAGGCGAGGTGATGCTGAGCACTTCGCCTCCCGTCTCGACTTCTTCACCCGAGACGATGGGGTTGGCGGCGGCGGGCGCCTTCAGCGCCTGCCGGACGGCGGTGAGCAGCGGTTCCCGGACCGACGGCTCCCACAGCGGCAGGCCGAGGCTGTTCTTCCGCGCCGGCGCGAACAGCATGGGCGGGATCGGGATCAGCTTGTTGGCTTTCTCCGGCAGCGCCGCTGCCTTCTCGACCGGGTCGGCAACGATGGCGGCGATCGGCGCCTCGTCGTCGGCCAGGCGATTGACGAAGGACGTATTGGCGCCGTTCTCCAGGAGCCGGCGCACGAGATAAGCGAGGAGGTCGCGGTGCCCGCCGACCGGCGCGTAGATGCGGCAGGGTTTCCCGAGGGCTTCAGGATGCACCACCTCGCGATGCAGCGCCTCCCCCATGCCGTAGAGACGTTGGAACTCGTAAGGGCGATTGCCGGCAAGCTCGGCGATGGCGGCGATGGTGTGGGCGTTGTGCGTGGCGAACTGGGGATGGAAGCAGTCGGGCCGCGCCAGCAGCGCGCGGGCCGCCGCCAGATAGGCGACGTCGGTGTTCACTTTGCGCGTGAACACAGGGTATCCGGCGAGCCCCTGCTCCTGCGCCCATTTGATCTCGCTGTCCCAATAGGCGCCCTTCACCAGCCGGACCGGGATTTGCCGCCCGGTCGCCCCCGCCACCTGGGCCAGCCAATCGATCAACGGCAGAGCGCGCTTCGAGTAGGCCTGCACGGCGAGTCCCAAGCCGTTCCAACCGCCAAGCGCAGGATCGGTGAACAGCGGCTCGATCAGCGCGAGCGAAAGATCGAGGCGCTCGGCCTCCTCGGCGTCGATGGTGAGGGGCAGCCACGCCGCGCGCATGGCCTTCGCCAACGTGGCAAGGCGCGGCACCAGCTCCTCATGCAGCCGCGCTTCCTGCGACGGCTCATAGCGCGGATGCAGCGCCGAAAGTTTCACCGACAGACCGGGACGGCGGCGCAAGTCCTCGTCGGTCCGCGACCGTGGCGCGCCAGCCCAGGCGGCGATCGCTTCGACAGCGTCTTCGTAGCGGGCGGTATAACGCGCCGCGTCGTCCGCGGTGCGCGCCGCCTCGCCGAGCATGTCGAAGGAAAATCGGTAGCCCTGGTCTGCCTCGTCCCTGGCGTTCTCCAGCGCTTCCGCGATGGTCTCGCCCAGCACGAACTGATTGCCGAGAATGCGCATGGCTTGGCGGAGCGCTTGGCGGATCACCGGCTCCCCGCTCCGTGCGATCAGGCGCTGGACCATGCTGCCGAGGTCCCTGCCCTTGCCCTCGCCCCAGTCGACGATATGTCCCGTGAGCATCAGCCCCCAGGTCGAGGCGTTGACCAGCACCGACTCCGAGTGCCCGAGGTGCCGCGCCCAGTCTCCAGAGCCGATCGTGCCGGCAATCAGCCGATCGGCCGTGGCGGCATCGGGAATGCGCAGCAGCGCCTCGGCGAGGCAGAGCAACAGCACGCCCTCCTCGCTCGACAGCCCATATTCATGCAGGAAGGAGTCGACCCCGCCGGTGTCGTGCCGGCCGGCCCGCGCCGCCTCGACGAGGCGCGTGGCGACCGCCTCGATGCGGGCGCGCTCCGCATCGCCGAACCGCGCTTTGTCGATGAGCGCATCGATGAGCGGCCCCTCTTCGGCGAGGAGCGCGCGGCCGATCGCTTCGCGGCTTGGCAATTTCGTGGCGGCAATGTCGACTTTGGGCGCGCCCATGGCGTCAATTTAGTCCTTCCGGCCCCCTCATACGAGGCGCTATGGTCGCGGCCCGCCTGAGACCGCCATGACCCGCGCCATCCATATTGTGAGAACGGTCCAAGACTTGAGACCGCGCATCGCCGCGTGGCGGCAGGCGGGCGAGACGGTCGCCCTCGTCCCCACCATGGGCGCCATTCATGCCGGACATCTGTCGCTGGTCACGCTTGCCAAGGACAAGGCGGACCGCGTGGTCACCTCGCTCTTCGTCAATCCGCTCCAGTTCGGCCCGCGGGAGGATTTCCACGCCTATCCGCGCGACGAGGCGCGCGACAGTGCTGCGCTCGCCGCCGCCGGCAGCGACCTCCTCTATGCGCCGGACGCCGGCGAGATGTACCCGCCCGGCTTCTCCACGAAGGTCAATGTCGGCGACCTCACCGAGGATTTGTGCGGCGCGGCGCGGCCCAACCATTTCGACGGGGTCGCCACGGTGGTCGCCAAGCTTCTGCTGCAATGCGCGCCTGACAAGGCGATCTTCGGCGAGAAGGACTATCAGCAGCTTCTCATCATCCGGCGTCTGGTCCGCGATCTGAACATCCCGGTGGAAATCATTGGCGCGCCGATCGTGCGCGAGGATGACGGCCTCGCGCTCTCCTCGCGCAACGCCTATTTGTCGCCGGACGAACGCAAGATCGCGCCGCTGCTCTCGCAAACCATCCACGACGTCGCCGTGGATCTCGCGGGCGGCCGCGGCGCCGACGACGCCGTGGTGGCCGCGCGGTTTAAGCTCGAAGCCGCCGGTTTCCGAGTCGACTACGTGGCGGTGCGCGATCCAGAGACGTTGAAACCGCTGTACGGTCCGGTGAAGCGCGCGCGCGTGCTCGCCGCCGTCCATCTCGGCAAGACCCGCCTCATCGACAACGTGCCGGTGCCGCTTGCCGGCTGACGGTCACCAATCGATCAGCCGCAGCTCGCGCAACGCCCTGCGCATGCCTGGAGGCATGTCGTCGCCTCCGCCATCGAGCAGCGGTGCGTCAGGCGGCGTATCGGCGGCTTCGAGGTAGCGCCAGCCCTGGAAGGCGCGGCGCGGATGCGGCCGCGTCACCACGAGCTCGGGGTCGTAGACAATGCCGCAACAGGGCGTGCCATCATCCTTGGTGTCGGCTCTGAGATCGATGATGCGCTGGCGAACCAGGATGAAACCTTTGATCACCCAATAGAGCGACCCGCCGTCGAGTACCTCGTCACGCCGACGCGGGCTCTGCAAGGTGCGATGGCAGAGTTCGGGCGTCTTGCCGGCCCGCGCCAGTTGTTGCAGCCGCTCCGTTTGCCAGTCTTTCAAGTCCTGGACGCTGTCGCAGCCGACACAGAGCTTCAGGAGATGAACCGTCATTACGGATCAATGCGCCATGAACAGGGGGATCGTCGCCTCTTCGAGCATGGTCAAGGTAACACCTCCCAGAATGAACTCGCGCCAGCGCGAGTGATGAAAGGCACCCATCACGATCATATCGGCTCCGAGAGCCTTCGCCTGCGTCAGGAGCACGCGGCCGATGTCCCCTTCGCCCGCCGGCACAAGCATCACATCGACCTTGACGCCGTGCCGCTGCAAATGTGCCACCATGTCGTCGGTCGGCGGCGCGCCCCTCTCGCCGCCGTCCATGACGCCGACCAGAAGCACGACCCGCTTAGCGGGTTTGAAGAACATCAACGCGTCGTTGAAGGCGCGCGCCGCCTCCGCGCTCCCGTCCCAGGCGGCGATGATGGTGCCGTCAAGCGCGATAGCCGGCGGCGCCGCCGGCACGATCATGACCGGCCGACCCGATGCGAACAGGCAGCGCTCCACGAGCGCGTACTGACCGATCAGCGGATCGCCGTCGCGCGGCTGGCCGAGAATCGTGAGATCGACTTGCCGGGCGAAATAGGCGAGGTCGTGGGGAAACTCTTCGCTCATGCCCTGCATCAGCCGTCCCTCGGCGCTGACGGCAGCTTCGGCCGCGCGCGCCTTGAAGCTTTCGAGCGCCGCCTCGCCTTGCGCTTTCACGCCCTGCAACACGCCGGTCATGTCGGCGAAGCCGACATCGGCGCCATAGAGAGGCAGCAGCCCCGTCGGCGCGAACGCCACGCCGATGAGATGGGCGCCTTGCGCCTTAGCCAAGTCCACCGCGAACGCGACCCGCGCCTTGGCGGCCTCCGTCCCATCCACGTGAACGATGATGTCGTTAAGGCTCATTAAGCCAAGCTCCCTAGGAGCGATCATAGCCCTCAAGCTCAGGCCCCGGAATTCCCGATGCGCGTTGTGCATCCGGAATTGCCGCCGCCACGTATCTTCGGCCGTCACGATCCTGACGGGCAGCGTGGCCGGCCGCCATACGGAAGGTCACGGAGCTTTGATCAGGCGTGACGCAAGCCCTTTGGAAATAAGGGCTATAGGACCAGTGTGGCCCTCCGCCACGAACCCGAACTCGATTCAAGGAGAGGAAAATGAAGCTCAACCACAAGTCTGGTGCTAAGATTGCCATGACCGCTGCGGCGTTGCTATTCTCTGGCGCGCTGGCGAGCGCCGCCATGGCCGAGACCGTCAAGGGCCGTTGCTTCGGCGTCAATGGCTGTAAGGGCCAGGGCAACTGCAAGACCGCCCAGAACGACTGCAAGGGCCATAACGCCTGCAAGGGTAAGGGCTGGCTCTCGATGCTCCAGGACGAGTGCTCGGGCGCCGGCGGCCAGTGGGAATCGATCTAACTGGCACTTAGGCGTAGATTATGGGAGCCGGCCCCTCGCCGGCTCCCAGACCTCTCGGGAGCTGAGCACATGAACACCGCAAAGCCGCCTTATCTCGGCTTCGGCTTGGGTCTTAGGCCCCAGCACTACGAAGAGATCCTCGGCGGCTCGCCCGCCATCGATTGGTTCGAGGTCATTTCCGAGAATTACATGGTCCCCGGCGGCCAGCCGCTCCGCATGCTGGACCGGATCCGCGAGCGCTATCCCCTCGTGATGCACGGCGTGTCGCTGTCCATCGCCTCGACGGCGCCGCTCGACATGGACTATCTCGGCGCTCTGAAGTCGCTCGCCGAGCGCCTCAATCCCAAATGGATCTCCGATCATCTGTGTTGGACCGGCGTCCACGGCGTGAACCTGCACGACCTCCTGCCGATTCCCTATACTCAAGAGGCCCTCGACCACGTCGTCGATCGCGTGAGCCAGGTGCAAGACTTCCTCGGCCGCCGCCTGACCTTGGAGAACGTCTCGACCTACGTGACCTTCGGCCAGTCGGAGATGACCGAGTGGGAATTCGTCAGCGAGGTGGCGAAGCGCGCCGATTGCTGGCTCCTGTTCGATGTCAACAACGTCTATGTGAGCGCGTTCAACCACGGCTTCTCAACCGACGAGTTCCTTCACGGCGTGCCGCGCGACCGCATCGTCCAGTTCCATGTGGCCGGACATAGCCACGAGGAAAGCCACATCATCGACACCCACGACCATCCCGTCTGCCCCGAGGTGTGGGACTTCTACCGCGAGGCGGTTGCCCATTTCGGACCGGTGTCGACCATGATCGAGCGCGACGACAACATCCCGCCCCTGGCCGAGCTGATCGAGGAGCTGGATCACGCGCGCGCCATCGCCCGCGAGGTGCAGGCGAGCGCCCGGCTCACGGCGGCGGAATGAGCAGCCTCAAAGAGCTTCAGGACAGCTTCCAGCGCGGCATCCTTGCCGGTGACGACGCGATCTTGAGCGAGGTCAACGACAGCGCCAAGGAACGGCGCACCATCCTGTTCGGCGTCTACCGCAACGCCTATGTTGCGCGGCTCGCCGAGATTCTCGGCAACGACTACGAGCTGTTGCACGCTTATCTCGGCGACGCCCGCTTCGCCAAGCTGGTGAGGGCCTATATCGCCGCCAACCCTTCGGATCAGCGCAATGCCCGCTGGTTCGGCCGCTACCTCCCAGCCTTTGCGCGCGAGACTGCACCGTTCGCCAATCATGCAGAGATTGGTGAGATTGCCGCGCTGGAGAAGGCGCTCGCGGATGCCTTCGACGGGCCCGACGCGCCGCCGCTTTCGATCACCGCGCTCGCGACCATTTCGGCCGAGGATTGGCCGCGCCTTGTGTTCCAACCGCACCCCACGGCGATCCGCCTCACCTTCGCGACCAACGCCGCCGCCATCTGGTTGGCGCTGAAGGCGGAAACCGCCCCGGTGAAGGCAGCGCGCCTGCCGGAGCCGCAAGCCCTCGTTGTCTGGCGTCAGGACCTCATGGCGCGGTTCAGGCCGCTCGAAGCGGAGGAGGCCATGATTTGGGACGAGGCCGCCAAGGGGGTGCGCTTCAGCGTCTTGTGCGAGATGGTGGCCACCTTCGCCGGCGAGGACGGGGCCGAGCTTCGCGCCGCCACCTATCTCAGGGGCTGGGTCGATCTGGGCATGCTGGCCGGCTGTCGGGTGGAGTAGCGCCTGGCGCGGCGGGCGCACAGTCCGGCGCGCCTTCGTCAGGTCCAGGGAACAGCGCGTCGGTTCGTCCGGTCATCCAATAGGCGAAGAGGCCCACCCACTCCCGGCTCGCCACATCGACCCGCCGCAAACCCTCCGACACTTTGTCGAATGGTCGGGTAAGATCGGCGGACCCCCGCGTGCGGTAGTCCACCGGCCACGGCTCGACCCAGAAGCCGGCCTGCCGGAAGGCGCCGATCGCGCGCGGCATGTGGTAGGCCGACGTGATCAGGAGCCAGCGCTTGGTGAGATCGAGCTCGCCCCGCGCCGTGAGCTCCTTCTTGAGATAGACCGCGTTCTCGTAGGTGTCGCGCGCGTCCGCTTCCAGAATCAGGCGGTCGCGGTCGATGCCGAGCTGGGTGAGGAGCGCCGCCGCGCCTTCGGCCTCGCTGTCTGACTTGTAGAGAACGCCGGCATCGCCGCCGGAGAACGCGATCTTCGCCTCGGGAAATTTGTGGGCGAGGATCGCCCCTTCCAACAGGCGCTCGCCCGCCTCGTTGAGGGTCGGGGCTTGGCGCGCACTCCCCACCAGCCGGTCCTCGGCACCGCCGAGAATGATGATGCCAGTGGGCGGCGGCGGCGCGGCGATGCCGGCCCGCGGGAAGCGGTCTTCGAGCGGCAGGATCAAGGCATTGCCAAGTGGCGAGAGGCCCGCGATCAGGAGCAGGATCGCGCCCACGGTGACGAAGCGCCGCCCCCAGCGCGCCCAGCCGGTCCAAATGAGAATGGCCCCGTAGCCGATCAGCAGCGCGATCAGGGTGGACGGCTGCAGCACGAACCACAGCACCTTGGCGAGATAGAAGAACATCAGAGCCCCCCGCCCCTAAACTAACCACAAAGCGGCCAGCCCGAGAAAGGCGAAGAAGCCGACGACGTCGGTCACGGTGGTGACGAACACGCCCGACGCGACCGCGGGGTCGAGATCGAGCGCGTCGAGCGCGAGCGGAATGAGAATGCCGGCGAGCGCCGCGGCGAACAGGTTGACGATCATAGCGAGGCCGATGATCAGGCCGAGCTCGTCGCTGCCGAACCAGAAATAGGCGATCGCCGCCATGATGACGGCGAACAGAAGGCCGTTCAGCAGGCCCACGGCGGATTCGCGCAGGATCACTCTGACGGCGTTGACCGGGCCAAGATCCTGCATGGCGAGCGCGCGCACCGCGACGGTCATGGTCTGGGTTCCGGCGTTGCCGCCCATCGACGCCACGATCGGCATGAGCACGGCCAGCGCCACCATCTGCTCGATCGTCGCCTCGAAGAAGCTGATCACGACGGACGCGAGGATGGCGGTCGCGAGATTGGCGAGCAGCCAGCCGAACCGAAGCCGCGTCGTCTCCCACACAGAATCGCTCACGGACTCGCCGCCGACGCCGCCCATGCGCAGGATGTCCTCCGACGCCTCCTCCTGGACGACCTCGACCACGTCGTCGGCGGTGATGACGCCCACAAGTCGCTTGTCCTGGTCGATCACCGGTGCCGACGTGAGATTGTAGCGCTCGAACTGCCGCGCCACCTCCTCCTGGTCGGCCTCGACCTGGATCGGACGGATATCGGCGTCGGTGATGGATTCGATGGTTATCGGCCGCTTGGAGCGCAGCAGGCGGTTGAGCGCGACCGAGCCGATCAGATGATAGGCCGGGTCCACCACGAAGATTTCGTAGAAGCGGTCGGGAAGGTCGGCTGCCTCGCGCATGTAGTCGATCGTCTGCCCCACCGACCAGAACGGCGGCACGGCGATGAGATCGGTCTGCATGATGCGGCCGGCGGAGTCCTCCGGATATTCGAGGCTCCGCTGCAGCGCGATGCGCTCGAAATAGGGAAGCTTGGCGAGGATGTCGGACTGCTCTTTCTTGTCGAGGTCCTCGAGCAGGTAGACCGCCTCGTCCGAATCGAGCTGCTGCAGGGCCTCGGCGACCTGCTCCGCCGGCATGTCCTCGAGCACCTGGTCGCGCACCGACTCGTCGAGCTCCGGCAGCGCGGTCGCCTTGAAGTCCGTGCCGAGGGCGGCGATCAGCGCCGCACGCGCCTCGGGGCGCAGCAGCTCGATCAGGTCGGCAAGGTCGGCTTCATGTAGGGGAAGCGTGAGCGCGCGCGCCTTCGCCACGTCGTCCTCGTCGAGGGCGGCGGCGACCGCGTGGAGGAAATCGGAGCGGATTCCGCCGTCCTCGTCGCGCAGTTCAACCTCGCTTGCGGCGTCCTGCATCGCCTGTCCAATCGCTGGGCTTGTCGCTTCGAACTAGGAAAGACCGCGAGTTCCGTGAGGTGGAACCCGCGTGTGTCGCCTCGCGGCCTACTGCGTCCGGCCTGTGATATCAGGCGCGGCGGCGGGGTCATAGACGCTTGTTGTGGCGAGAATTCCGGTCCCCGATCGAGCCCGGTCAAGGGGCCTGGTACCCGGGCCCGGGACGCAATTTGGGAGAAGTGGTGCGGTCGAGAGGAATCGAACCTCCACGAGCAAGCTCACAGCGACCTCAACGCTGCGCGTCTACCATTTCCGCCACGACCGCAAGGATTCCCGGAGCGTCCTGCCCCGGATATGGCTATAGGCCCCACGATCGGCAAGCGACTGTGGGGCCCGCTGCCTTAGCAAACCTGTCCCAGGGGTGCAAGGTTTGGCCTAGGATAGCGGCCCGATGCTGAACACCGCTCCAAAGTCGCCGCCCCAAGCGGACCTGGCGCCCGTCGAATGGGTCATGACGCCCGGCCCAGTGCCCTACGAAGCCGCTCTTGCGGCCATGGACGCCCGCGTCGCGGCGATTGCCGAGGCCCGTGCTCCCGAATGCGTGTGGCTGCTGGAGCACCCGGCGCTCTACACCGCCGGGACGAGCGCCGATCCCGCCGAACTGATCGATCCGAAGCGCTTCCCCGTGTTCCGCACCGGCCGCGGCGGACGCTACACCTATCATGGCCCCGGCCAGCGCATCGCCTATGTCATGCTCGATCTTTCGGCTCGCGGCCGCGATGTCAGGGCCTATGTGCGTTCGCTCGAAACTTGGCTGATCGCGGCGCTCGCGCGGCTTGGCGTCGCGGCGGAGCGTCGCCCGGGCGCCGTCGGCATCTTCGTTGGCGGAGCGAAGATTGCCGCCATCGGCGTCCGCGTGCGCCGCTGGGTGAGCCTGCACGGGGTGAGCCTCAACGTCGATCCCGACCTCGAGCACTTCTCAGGCATCGTACCGTGCGGGCTCGCGGGCACGAAGGTCACGAGCCTTGCCGCGCTCGGAGCCGAGACGGGCATGGCCGCGGTCGACGCGGCGCTCTGCACCGCCTTCGAGGAGGTCTTCGCCGCAAGGGCAGTCAGCGCCACCGGTCGGTCGCGAGCACCTTGAAGCCGGACGGTGGCGCCCCGCCTTCGTCCGTAATGGTGACGGCGGTCACCTGCGCGTCGGGCGGGCCCTTGGCGCAGCGCTTCAGCATGTCGTCGACCGCCGCGCGCGGCCCGGAGAACACCGCCTCGACGCTGCCGTCGCTGGCGTTCCGCACCCAGCCGTCGAGACCGAGCGAGCAGGCGGTGTCGTAGGTCCAGGCGCGGAAATAGACGCCCTGCACCCGGCCTTCGATCCTGACCGTCACCGTGCGCCGCTCATTGTTACTTTGCGTCATAACCAATTGTACCGCGAACAAGTCCCGCGCGAGACTCGCGACTTGCTCTCCCCTCCCCCCTTGCGGGGGAGGGATAGGGAGGGGGGTGAGCCGCAGAATCCGAGTCTGCCGCTTACCCCCCTCCCGTCAAGCATCGCCGAGTTGGCGACGACCTCCCCCTCAAAGGGGGGAGGTGAAAGCACGCAGCTCCAAGGTCAATCACGCGAATTCGAGGATCACGGCGTCGACATTGAGGCTGTCGCCTGGCTTGGCGAGAATCTTGGAGACGGTGCCGTCACGCTCCGCCTTCAGCACGTTCTCCATCTTCATCGCCTCGACCACGCAGAGCGTGTCGCCGGCCGCCACCTCCTGGCCTTCCGCCACGGCGAGCGACACCACGAGCCCAGGCATTGGGCAGAGCAGCAATTTCGAGGTGTCCGGCTTCTCCTTGACCGGCATCAGCGCCATCAGCTCGGCCTCGCGCTCGGTGTAGACGCGCGCCGGCACTTCCACGCCCTGATAGGTGAGCACGGCGCCGTTCAAGATCGAGCGGACCTGCACCGCGGCGGCTTCGCCGTCGGCCGTTCCTTCCCACACCGGATCGCCGAACCACCACGACGAGGCCAAGGTCACCATGCGGACACGCTCGCCGGTGCCCTCGCCGCCGAACGTCACCGTCAAGGGGTAGTCCCGCCCATCCACCTTTACCCGGATCAGCTCTGCGCCGAGCTCGACCATGCGCACTTCCGAGAAGCGCACCGGCTCGCCGTACATCTGTTGGGTGATGGCCCGCCGCCGCTGGTTGGACAGATGATCGATGCTTGCCGCCACCGCCGCCAGCACGTCGCGCACCTTGCCTTGCGGCACCGGCGGCTGGAATCCTTCCGGGAACTCCTCGGCGATGAACTTGGTGGAGAGCCGCCCTTCCCGCCACCTCTTGTTGCGCATCAGCACGGCAAGGAACGGAATGTTGTGGCGGAAGCCGTCGATGGCGAAGGCGTCGAGCGCGCGGCCCATCTGGTCGATGGCTTCGAGCCGCTTCGGCGCGTGGGTGACGATTTTGGCGATCATCGGATCGTAATAGACCGAGATCTCGCCGCCCTCCTCGACGCCGGTGTCGAGCCGTGTGGTGACGCCGCCTTCGGTGCCGAGCTTGGGCGGCCGGAAGCGGACGAGCCGTCCTGTAGACGGCAGGAAGTTTCGCACCGGGTCCTCGGCGTAGATGCGCGCCTCGATCGCCGAACCGTCGAGCTTCACGTCCTTCTGCTTGATGGCGAGCTTCTCCCCGGCGGCGACCTTCAGCATTTCCTCGACGAGATCGAGCCCGGTCACAAGCTCCGTCACCGGGTGCTCCACCTGGAGGCGCGTGTTCATCTCGAGGAAGTAGAAGTTGCGGTCCTTGTCGACGATGAACTCGACGGTGCCTGCCGAGTCGTAGCCGACGGCCTTGGCGAGTGCGACCGCTTCCGCGCCCATCGCCTCGCGCGTATTGGCGTCGAGAAATGGGCTCGGCGCCTCTTCGATGACCTTTTGATTGCGCCGCTGGATCGAGCATTCGCGTTCGCCGAGATGAATGACGTTGCCGTGCTTGTCGCCGAGCACCTGGATCTCGATGTGCCGCGGTTCCTCGATGTACTTTTCGATAAATACGCGGTCGTCGCCGAAGCTCGACTTGGCCTCCGACTGCGACGAGGCAAAGCCCTCCGCCACTTCCTTCTGGCTATAGGCGATGCGCATGCCCTTGCCGCCGCCGCCAGCCGAGGCCTTGATCATGACCGGGTAGCCGATGTCGTCGGCGATCTTGGCGGCCTCCTTGGCGTCCTTGATCACGCCGAGATGACCGGGCACGGTCGAGACCTTCGCCTTCGCCGCGAGCTTCTTCGATTCGATCTTGTCGCCCATAGCCTCGATGGCTTGCGGGTTCGGCCCGACAAAGACGATGCCGGCCTCTTGAAGCGCCTTGGCGAAGGCGGCGTTCTCCGACAGGAACCCGTAACCCGGATGGATCGCCTCCGCGCCAGTCGATTTGGCGGCGTCGATGATCTTGCCCATGTCGAGATAAGACTGCGCTGCCGCCGCAGGCCCGATGGGCACCGCCTCGTCGGCCATGTCCACATGCAGCGCGTCGCGATCCGCCTCGGAATAAACCGCAACGGTCTTGATGCCGAGCCGCTTCGCGGTCCGAATGATCCGGCAGGCAATCTCGCCACGATTGGCGATGAGAAGCTTCTTGAACATCAATCCCCGCCCGCTTTTGGCTGAGGCTTTCTAGAGGCTCGCCGGGGGCGAGTAAACCGGCGAACGCGGTCGGTGGAGCGGGGGACTACTCGGCGGCCTCTGGCAGGTCCTTGCCGCGCCCTTGGCCGCGCCGCCGGCTATTGCCCGGCGAGGTGGCGGCGGAGGCGGCGTCGGCGGCGGAGCCGAATGCCCTTGCCTCGGGCGAAAGCTGGCCCTTGGCGGGCGCGTCCTCGGCCTCGGCCGGGAACAGCAGCCCCGTCTCGGCTTCGGCATCGAGCTCTTTGATCTCCTCGCCGGCCTGACCCTCCGGGGGCGCAGGCACAGCCTCCTGAGCCCGCCTTCCAGCTTGAGCCGCGAGCTTAGCCTTCGCCATGGCGTGGTCTCTGGCGAGATAGGTGTAGATCGTCGGCGTCACGAACAGGGTGAACAAGGTGCCGATGGTCATGCCGGCGGCGATGACCACGCCGATATTGAACCGGGCCGCGGCGCCGGCACCGCCGGCGATCAGAAGCGGCACCATGGCGACGACCGTTGCCGCCGTGGTCATGAGAATGGGCCTGAGCCTGAGAGCAGCCGCGTGCTCGATCGCTTGGGTGCGGGTGTAGCCTTCGTCCTCCTGCAGCTTGTTGGCAAAGTCCACCATGAGGA
Organism: Methyloceanibacter sp.; assembly: GCF_050726195.1. GTDB lineage: Bacteria > Pseudomonadota > Alphaproteobacteria > Rhizobiales > Methyloligellaceae > Methyloceanibacter. The sequence continues at coordinate 45,257 of NZ_JBOHJC010000002.1, forward strand.
TGCCGTGCTTGGAGATCAGCCCGATCAGAGTGACGAGGCCGATCTGCGTGTAGATATTGATACTGGCGAGCCCGGCGTTGAGCGGGATCAGCGCGCCGAAGATCGCAGTCGGCAGCGCGATCAGGATGATGATGGGATCGCGGAAGCTTTCATATTGCGCGGCGAGCACGAGATAGATCACCACCAGCGCGAAGATGAACGTATAGACGAGCGTATTGCCCTCCTGCACGAATTGCCGGCTCTCGCCCTGCCAGTCGTAGGAGAACCCATCGGGGAAGCTCTCCGCCGCCTTTTTCTGGAGGAACTCGATTGCCTCGCCGACGGTACGACCCGGGAACGGCACCGCCGTCAAAATGGCGGAGTTGAGCTGCTGAAAGTTGGTGAGCGAATTGGGTTGCACGGTCTTCGTCACCGTCGCGACGTTCGACAGCTGCACCAGCTCGCCGGAGCTCGTGCGGATCTGGTAGCGCGTGAGCCAATCCGCCGTGTCCCTGAACTCGCGCGGCACTTGCGGGATCACCCTATAGCTGCGGCCATAGAGATCGAACAGATTGATGTAGTTGCCGCCGAGCAGGGTCGCCAGCGAATTGCCAACATCGGCCATGGTGATGCCGAGCCGGTTCGCCTTGTCGTGATCGATCTGGAACTCGATCTGCGGTGTCTCGAAGCGGAGGTCGGAGTCGGAGAAGATGAAGAGCCCGCTCTCCTTGGCCGCCTTGTCGACGTCGGCGAGCACTTCGGCGAGCTGCTCGAAGTCATGGGTCGTGGTGATGACGAATTGCACCGGCGGTCCGCCCACAGAGCCAGGCAAAGTCGGCGGCGAGAACGAGATCGCCTGCGCCGTCGCCAGCGCCTCGATCCGGGGCGACAGCTCCTGGAGCACTTGTTTCTGATTACGCTCCCGCTCGCCCCACGGCTTGAGCAGCATGCCGGAAAACGCCTGATGAATATCGGGGACACCGTTGATGGTGAAGACGTGCTCGCTCTCGGGCACGGAGCTGTAAACGCGGTAAAGCTGTTGAGTCGCGTCCTCGACGTAGTCGAGATTCCCGTATTGCGGCGTCTTGACCAGGGTGAACAGGATGCCCTGGTCTTCCTCCGGCGCCAGCTCCCGTTGGGTCGTCATGTAGAGGAGGCCTGAGGCCGCGATGACGCCGATGAGCACGAGCACGGTGACGGGACGATAGTTCAGCGTGCCGCGCAGGCGGCGCTGATAGCGTTGCTTTAGCCCCTCGAAGCGGCGGTCGAGCCATGCCGTCAGCCGATCGGCGCCGCCGCCCTCCGCCTGCGACTTCAGCAGCTTCGAGCACATCATCGGCGACAGTGTGAGCGCGATCACGCCCGACACGATCACCGCGCCGGCGAGCGTGAAGGCGAATTCCCGGAACAAGACGCCGGTCAGCCCCGACACGAAGGCGATCGGCGCGAACACCGCGGCGAGCGTGATGGTCATGGCGATCACGGGATAGACGATCTCGCGCGCGCCGAGCAGCGCCGCCTCGAACGGCCGCTTACCCTCCTCGATGTGCCGGTAGATGTTCTCCACCACGACGATGGCATCGTCCACCACGAGCCCGATGGCCAGCACGAGGGCAAGCAAAGTCATCAGGTTGATGGAGTAGCCGAGCGCGAGCAGCATGGCGAGCACGCCGACCAGCGACAGCGGAATAGTGACGATGGAGATCACCGTCGACCGGAGATTGCCGAGAAACAGGAAGATCACGACGACGACGATGATCGCCGCCTCGCCCAACGTCTTCACCACCTCCCACAGGGAGGCGCGGATGAAATTGGTGGCGTCATAGGCGATGGCCGCCTCGAGCCCCGGCGGCAGCTCCTTTTGGATCTGGGGAAACGCTTCCCGTACGTCGGAGATGACCGTCAGCGGGTTCGCCGTCGGCGTCGCATAGACGCCGATGAACACGGCTTTCAGTCCGTCGAACACCGACGAGGAATCGGCATTTTCCGGCCCAAGCTCGATCTCGGCGATTTCGCTCAAGCGCACCAGCGAGTCGTCGCGCGTGAGGACCACGAGCCGGCCGAACGCCTCCGGACTGCTGAGCGAAGTCTTGGCGTCGATATTGGTCTGAGTGAAGTCGCCCTTCACCTGACCCGGCGCCGAGGTGAAGTTGTTGTCGGTGAGCGCCTCGCGCACATCGAGCGGCGTCACGCCCAGCGCCGCCATGCGGTCCGGATCGAGCCAGATGCGCATGGAGAACACCTGGCCGCCCATCATCTCCGCATTGGCCACCCCATTGATGGTTTGCAGCTTGGGCTGCACCACGCGCTGGATATAGTCGCTGATCTGTGACGAACTCATCACCTCCGAATTGAAGGAGAGGTACATCAGCGCGTACCCCTCCCCCGTCTGCTTGGTGACGATCGAGTCGTTCGCCTCGCGGGGCAAGATGCCCTTCACCTGGGCGAGCTTCGACAGCACGTCGGTCATCGCCCGGTCAGGATCGGCGTCGAGCTTCAGGTTGAGCGTCACCGTGCTCACGTTCTGGTTCGACGTCGCGGTCAGCGTGTCGATGCCCTCCGCGCTCGCCACCGCCTGCTGGATGGGCACGGTGATGAAGCCCTGGATGAGGTCGGCGTTGGCGCCGGGATAGGTCGTGACGATGGTGATCGTGGTGTTGGACAGCTCGGGATACTGCCTGATGGGCAGCTTGAACCCGGCCTGCGCCCCGACCAGAAGGATCAGCAGGCTGACCACGGTGGCGAGCACCGGCCTTTTGATGAAGAGATCGGTGAAGCTCATCGCGTTTACTGCTTCGGCATCACTGCCGGCGGCTTCAGGGTATCGGCGTTGTCGATCTTGACGGTGGCTCCCGGCTGTAGCTTGAGCTGGCCGCTGGTCACCACCTGTTCCCCGGCCTTGACGCCCTCGACGATGGCCACCCGGCCCTGTTGCGTCGGGCCGACGCGCACGAAGCGGCGTTCGACAGTGAGTTTCGTCTCCTGATCGGGCGCATCGGCGGCGACCGCCGCTCCGACCGGCTTGGCGGAGGTCGCCGGCGCCTCGCTCTCGGCCGGCACCGGCGCCGTCTCCTTCACCACCCAAACGCTGTCGCCATAAAGGCTGTAGGTCACCGCCGTGCGCGGCACCGTGACCAGTTCCTTCGGCGAGCCGGCAAGCACCGCCACTTGCGCGAACATGCCCGGCAGCAATTTACGGTCGGGGTTCTTGAGCGTGCCCCGCACCATGAGGGTGCGGCTGTCCTTGCTGAGCCGCGCGTCGAACGCCTCGACGATGCCCTCGAACACGTGGCCGACATAAGTGTCGACGGTCAGCTCGATCTTGGCGCCGACCTTGAACTTGCCGACGTCGCCCTCGGGCACGGGGAAATCGACCCAGATCGGATCGAGCGCCTGGAGCCAGACCAGCGCCTGCCCCGGCGACACGTATTGCCCCTTCTCCACCCGCCGCAGGCCAAGCTGCCCGGAGAACGGCGCCAGGATCGTCTTCTGCGCGATCAACGCCTCGATGCGTTCCATGGCGGCGACGGCGGAGTCGCGTTTGGCGATCGCCGATTCGAGCGTCGCCTGGGACGTGACCTCGCGCTTCACGAGGCTGGCCTGCCGCTTCAAGTGAAGCTCGGCCTCCTGCAGCAGGGCCTCGTTGTTCTTGAGATCGGCCAGCTCCACGGAGATGTCGAGCTGAACGAGCTTCTCGCCCTTCTGCACGTCCTCGCCACTGTCGAAATAGTACTCGCTGACAATGCCGCCGACTTCGGGCGCTACTTCCACGCCCTCGATGGCGATGAGCGTGCCGATCGAACGAACGCGGTCGGTCCAGGTCTCGAGTTTGGCGGGTTCCGCCGTCACGGTGGCCGTGGGCGGCGCCATCTTCGACACGAAGTCGGCGATCATCTGCGGTTTGAAGACGAGATTGAAGTAGCCGACCCCGCCCAGAAACAGGGCGATGATTATGCCGGCGATGAATAGGCGCTTGACCATGACCGTTAAGCTTGTGCCCCATCCCCCCGTGACGGAACGATTGCAGGAATCGCTTTAGCCGGGGGAGACGGCGAAATTGCGCCAATTCTGGGCGCAGGGCTCAATCGGATAGCAGCCTCCGAAGGGCTTGGAAACTACCCAAATGTCAACTTTGAGCCGCGACCGAGAGTTAGGGCGAGGCCCATTGCGGGACAAGCGGGCTTCGGGCGAAAACGGATGAGAGTCTTAATGCACGCTGCGGGTCGCAGGGCTAGTCAGCTTTCCGCGAGCGCTGGCCTGAAGAGCTAGGCGGCCCTGACCTGAAGCGCGGCTAGTTGCAGCCTTTGCTCCGTTCCACCTTAGTGATGGCAGAGATGTTGTGGCGCTCGACATTGCTGAGCGGCACATCCGCGGCATTGTCGTACAGGCATCCGGCGTTGCCGAAATACTTGATGGCCTTCGCCGTTTTGAAGCAGTACCCGTTTTCCTTGTAGATCGTATTGCGCACGTCCCACAGCGGCTGACAGCCGAGCTGTTTGAGATGATAAGGCTTGAAGTAGTCCTTGTCGGTGCAGCCGATCAACTCGTAGCAATTGGCCAGCGCCGGCGTCGCGGCAACCGCGAGCGCTATCGCCGCGCCGGCAGCGACACTCGCGCAAATTTTCCGCACCCAAGCTCCGCAAGACGAAGACTCAAGCACCATGTAATCCTCCAAGCATTAAAGGGAACCGCGCAAAGCGGGGCAATCTATCATGTACCGCCGTGCCCCGGGGAGCACGAAAGATGTGGCGGCTTGTCTAGTCGTCGATGAAGCCGAGCGAGCTCGCGATACCGCTGCCCCCGCCCGAATGCCTGGAAGGCGCCGAGGCGACCGATCCTTGCGACTGCTTCGGCTCCGGCGGCGGAACTGGAAAGCCTTCCGTGTCGCCGAACAGGGCGCTCGCCATCTTGCGATCAAGCCCGTAGAGATCGCCGAAGGTCGCAACCTCGCCCTCCTCGTCCACCACGGCCGTGAAATAAGTGGTGTGCACCGGCGGCGGCGTGTCCAACGTCACGGCGCTGTTGACGCCCTTATCCCACAAATCCTTGACCTTGCTCGCCGGCCATTCCTTGTCCTCGGCAAGGAGAAGCTCGGCGAAACGTTGCGGATCCTCCATGCGGACGCAGCCGTAGCCGATGGCGCGCACCTTCTCCTTGAATACCTTGCGCCGGTAGGGAAGCGTGTCGTGCATGTAAACAATGTGCTTGTTGGGATAGAGGAACTTGGCCTTGCCGAGCACGTTGGTCGGCCCTGTCTTTTGGGTGAACGTGAAGTTATGAATGTTCACGCGGTTCCAATCGACCTTGCTCGGATCGACAGCCTTCCCCTGATAGCTCACCTGAAGCTTGTTGGACTTGACAATGTTGTAATGCTTCCGGCGCAACGCGGGCAGCAGCTTGTCCTCTAGAACCGATGGCGGCGCGACCCAATCGGGATTGAATACGATGGTCTTCATGTCGGCCGAAAACACCGGCGTGGCATAGCCGATCGTGCCCACGAGAGTCTTGTCCGTGAAGATCGTCTTGCCGTCCTTGACCAGGTACAGCATGAAGTCGGGCGTGTTGAGCTGGACGTAGAGCGACCCAAGTCTTCCGGCATCCACCGCCAGCGCTCCATATTGATGACAATGCGGCGCTCGGCGGTCTTGTCCTTTGCGGTCTCTTCTGCGCGGGCTGCCAGCAGCGCCGCGCGCAAGCGGCCGAACTGCTCGTGCCTGGGATGCAGCGATTGCAGATAGGCGCCGGGCGCCTCCGCCGCGCCGATTTCGGCGATCACTTGCTTGGGGTCGCGCACCGGCGGCGCTTGGTCTAGCAATTCGCTGATCTCAATTGGCTTGAAGCGTCCGCCGCGCGCGAGGCGGGCATATTTCAGAATGGCGAGACCGAGCGCGATCTCGGCCTCCGCCTGTGCCGCTTCGTTTGCAGGCAAGGCGCCGGCGTCCGGCAATGTGAACGCCTTGGCGTCGAGGCCCCAATCGTCGGCTCTCCCGATCTCGTCCACGGCCTCCTGCCCGCGCGCCGAGAAGCCCATCTCCGTGATCCAAAGCGGCGGCTCGGTTCGCGCGCCGTAAAATGCCCGGAGCGCGGCGACATCGTCCGTCTCGGCGCCCTTGCCGGCGTCCGGGCCGGTCAGCTTTTCGCGGATGGTCGCCACCACGGGATGCGGCGGTGGAAGGGGCGCCGTCTCGGACTGCGCCGGTGCCAGGGATGCAGGCGCGGCAGCCAACCCCTCGGCTGGTGCATCCGACGCGGTGGAAGTTGCCTCAGGCGCGGGAGCATCCTCGGCACGTGCAGGTAGAACGCCCGCCAAGCTCGCGGCCTGGGCCATGCAACACAGGACGGCGATCAGGAAACCCCCGCGCATCCCCTACCCCCAAGAGACTGCCGGGAATTTACGCGAGACGGCTCGGTTCGGCCACCCTGATCGTCAGGGGGTTCGGCGCCACTTTGGTCAGCCGAATGCAGTCGGGGCCGCGCCGCGCGGCATCGCGTCGGCGCGCGCCGGGCTCGTGTTGAGGATTGCCGCCAGCTCGTCGAGCGCGACCAGGATGTCGTTCAACGCCCCCGTCACCTCATCCGCCTGTGCCACGGCGAGGTCGTCGGTGAATGAATAGTCTTGCAGGATCTCAAGCGCCCGCTCGAGAAAAAGCACCGACTCCTCGTGCTTCTTGATGCGGTTCTGAATGGCTAGGCCGTGCCAATCGAGCACGCGCGCGACGAGGTTGTCCTCGCCGTTAGCCTTTCGTCTCGCCCGGCCGCGCAACCGCCCGAGCCGCTCGGCCGCCCGCTTTTGATGCACAACGCTTCCCTTCCGATCGGCGATGTCGTCGCGGATCGCCTGCTCGATTAGGGCGCCGACGTCCATGGACGATAGGTCGTGCTCCGCATGGATCACGAGGCCGAGCTTCTCGGCGATAATCTCGATGGCGCCGCCGTCGAAATTGTCGGGGCGTGGCGGGTCGATCTCCCCCGTCTCGTCGTAGCGTCTACGGCGCTTCGGGTCGGACAGGACGGCATAGGCCACGACCAGCTCGTTGAAGGCCTCGACGGAGCCGCCGGTATCGGGATGCGCGGACTTGGCCTTGCGCCGGTAGGCCTTATGGATGTCCTTTCGGGGTGCCGCAGGCTTCACGCCCAGTATTTGATAGAGGTCATTCAACGGATTCCCCCGCCGCAGCCTAGGGACCTGCCCTCCGCCCCCTCCCACCCGGGGCGGCCCCCGCCAGTCCACGACTCTTTCATGGCCTCGGTTTGTGTCCTGCTAATGGCAAGGCCGTTCCCCTGGCGGACCGCGCTCCTTCCCAGTGTGCTGGATCTGCCCTCTAGCCTTGATCGAGAATTGCGGTAAAGAATGCAGCGACCGCGCCCAATCGGCTAAGCGGGTTGGGCTTGAGGCACGAACTGGCGACACCAGAGGGAGACGGGCCACACATGCGTTACTTCCACTCCTTGGGTGGCCGCACTCGCACGTTCGACTCGTTGCAGGCATCGCTCGCACCTGCCACCGGCCGCGTCGTCTCTGAACCGTCCAAAAACCGAAGTCTGCCATGACCGGCACAATGACGTTGCAGGAGCTGCGGGCGGAAGCCGACCGTGGCGATATCGACACGGTAGTGGCCTGCTTTCCCGACATGCAAGGCAGGCTCGTCGGCAAGCGCTTTCACGCCGAGTTTTTTCTCAACGGCGCCTATGAGGAAACGCACGGCTGCGACTATTTGCTTGCCAACGACATCGATATGGAACCGGTACCGGGCTATGCGGTCGCCAACTGGGAGCGAGGATACGGCGATTTCATCATGAAGCCGGATCTCTCGACCCTCCGGCGCATCCCGTGGCTTCCGGCTACGGCGCTCGTGCTGTGCGATGTGCTCGACCACCACCATCACGAGCCGCTCGCGCATAGTCCACGTACCATGCTGCGAAAGCAGATTGCACGCCTCGCCGGCATGAAGATGTCTGCCCGCATGGCGTCGGAGCTCGAGTTCTATCTGTTCGACGAGACCTATGAGACGGCGCAGGCCAAAGGCTGGAATAATCTCAAGACCACGGGCAGCTACATTCAGGACTACCACGTCTTCCAGACCACCAAGGAAGAGGAAGTGATGCGGGCCATCCGCAACGGTTTGCAAGGCGCCGGCATCCCGGTCGAGAACTCGAAAGGCGAATGGGGGCCGGGGCAAGAAGAGGTCAATGTCCGCTACGCCGATCCGCTCACCATGGCCGATTGGCACGTCGTCCTGAAGAATGGCTGCAAGGAAATCGCCCATGGGCTCGGCAAGGCCGTGACCTTCATGGCCAAATGGCGCTACGACCTTGCCGGCTCATCGAGCCATATCCACACTTCGCTGTGGGACGCCGCCGGGAAATCCTCCCTCTTCCTCGACCCCAAGGGCGAGCACGGCATGTCGGAGCTGATGCGCCACTTCGTGGCGGGACAGCTTGCCTACGCGCGCGAGATCACCTGGTTCCTTGCGCCCTATGTCAATTCCTACAAGCGCTTCCAGGCCGGCACGTTCGCGCCCACCAAGTCCATCTGGTCGCTGGACAATCGAACGTCCGGTTTCCGCCTGTGCGGCGCCGGCACCAAGGGCATCCGCATCGAGTGCCGCATCGGCGGTGCCGATTTGAATCCCTATCTTGCCTTCGCCGCGCTGATCGCGGCCGGTCTTGCCGGCATCGAACAGAAATTGGCGCTCGAGGCCCCCTATGTGGGTGATGCCTATCGGGGTGAGGCGCTGCCTGAGGTGCCGAAGACGCTTCGTGAAGCGACCAAGCTGATGCGCGGTTCGGCGATGTTGCGCGCCGCCTTTGGCGACGAGGTCATCGATCATTACGTTCACAACGCGGAGTGGGAACAATTCGAGTATGATCGCCGCGTCACCGACTGGGAGTTGAAACGCGGTTTCGAACGGTCATGAGGTGAGAGGCACAAAGATGTCAGCGAACGTGAAGATCATCTCCCCCATTGACGGCTCGGTCTATGCCGAGCGGCCAATTGCCGGCGACGCCGCCATCGATGCCGCAATCTCTGCCGCCCGCGCCGCCATGCCCCAGTGGAAGGCTACGCCAGTCGCCGAGCGTGGCCGCTATATGCTCGCCTTCCTCGACGCCCTGTCGGCGATGAATGACGACATCACCACGGAACTTGCCTGGCAGATGGGCAGGCCAGTGCGCTATGGCGGTGAGAAGGGCGGCGCCGAAGAGCGCATCCGCGCCGTGGTGGCGATGGCGGAGGAGGCGCTCAAGCCCTACTTCCCGCCGGAGAAAGAAGGCTTTCGCCGGTATATCGCCCGCGAGCCGCTCGGCATCGTGCTGGTCATAGCCCCATGGAACTACCCGTATCTCACCTCCATCAACACGATCGTCCCGGCCCTGCTCGCGGGCAACGCGGTCATCCTCAAGCATGCCGCCCAGACCTTGCTCGTCGGCGAGCGCTTCGCCGAGGCCTTCAAGCGCGCCGGCCTGCCCAAGGGTCTGTTCCACAATCTCGTCATGTCCCATGAGCAGACCGAGAAGCTGATTGGATCGGGTCGTGTCGACCACATAAACTTCACGGGCTCAGTGGCCGGAGGCCGCGCCATCGAGCGCGCGGCGGCCGGCACCTTCGCTTCCCTGGGTCTCGAGCTCGGCGGGAAAGATCCGGCCTATGTGCGCGCCGACGCCAAGCTCGATCATGCCATCGAGAATCTGGTCGACGGGACGTTCTACAATTCCGGTCAATGCTGCTGCGGCATCGAGCGCATCTATGTCGATGCGGCGGTTTACGACGATTTCGTCGAGGGCTTTGCCGACCTCACCCGGAAATATGTGGTCGGCAATCCGCTTGACCAGTCGACGACTCTCGGGCCCATGGCGCGCAGCACCTTCGCTGACACGGTGCGTGCTCAAGTCGCCGAGGCGCGGAGAAAGGGCGCGACCGCACTCATCAACATGAACGTGGACGGCGACAAGTCCGGTTCGCCGTATCTCGCGCCCGAAGTACTGGTCGACGTCAATCACCAGATGGAGGTGATGCGGGAGGAAAGTTTCGGTCCGGTCGTCGGCATCATGAAGGTGCGCGACGACGATGAGGCGATAACGCTCATGAATGACAGCCCCTATGGGCTCACCGCGTCTATTTGGACGCGCGACATGGAACGCGCCGCAGAGCTTGGCAGCCGCATCGAGACCGGCACGGTCTTTATGAATCGCTGCGATTATCTCGACCCGTATCTGGTCTGGACCGGCGTCAAGGATACCGGACGCGGCGTCACCTTGTCGAAATTCGGCTTCGACACTTTGACCCAGCCTAAGAGCTATCACCTGCGTGACGTCTGACCGGCCGCACTGGAAACGCCCATGAGCAATGCACCCACCGCCAATTGGAGCTACCCGACCGCTGTCAGGTTAGGTCCCGGCCGTATCAAAGAACTCGCCGAGGCTTGCCGGGCGGCAGGAATAAGCCGCCCTCTGCTCGTTACCGATGCCGGTCTTGCCAAGCTCCCGATCACCGAAATGACGCTCGGCCTCCTGGAGAAGGCCGGGCTTCCAGCCGCCATGTTCGCAGACGTGCAGCCCAATCCGGTGGATGCGAACGTCGAGGCGGGGATCGCCGCGTTTCGCGCCGGCCACCATGACGGCGTGGTCGCCTTCGGCGGCGGCTCGGGTCTCGACACCGGCAAGGTCATCGCCTTCATGGCCGGGCAGACCCGGCCGCTGTGGGATTTCGAGGATATCGGCGATTGGTGGACGCGCGCCGATGCGGACGCCATCGCGCCCGTTGTCGCCGTGCCGACCACCGCGGGGACCGGATCGGAAGTCGGCCGCGCCGGCGTGATCACCCAGGAGGCTACGCATACCAAGAAGGTGATCTTTCACCCGAGGATGATGCCCCGCGTCGTGATTTGCGACCCGGAGCTCACCGTAGGCATGCCGCCCGCCATCACCGCCGGCACCGGCATGGACGCGCTTGCGCATTGCCTCGAGGCCTATTGCGCCCCGAGCTATCACCCAATGGCCGATGGCATTGCGGTCGAGGGCATGCGGCTGGTGTTCGAGAACCTGCCCAAGGCGGTGAAGAATGGAAACGACCTCGAGGCCCGCGCGCACATGATGAGCGCCGCGGCGATGGGCGCGGCCGCCTTCCAGAAAGGCCTCGGTGCCATCCACGCCCTGTCTCACCCGGTCGGCGCGCTCTACCACACCCATCACGGCACGACCAACGGCGTGTTCATGCCCTATGTGCTCGTGTTCAATCGTCCGGCGATCGAGGCGAAGATCGAGCGGCTCGCGGGCTATCTTGGCATCGATGGCGGATTCGACGGTTTCCTCGACGCAGTGCTCGCCCTCCGTATGGCTACGGGGACCCCCAACGACCTTAGCGGCCTCAAGATCGATGGTGGCAAGGCCGAGGTCATCGCCGAAATGGCCGTCGTCGATCCGACCGCCGGCGGCAATCCCATTCCGCTCACCAAAGAACTGAGCCGAAAGCTGTTCGACGCGGCGTTGTCAGGGAATCTGGCCGCGGCGGCGTAAGTCCGCTGAGCTTGGACATGCAAATCTTCGCTCGTTACGAGGCGCCTTGGGCGTCACTGCGCTGCCCCGCCCCGCCTCACGAATACCCTTTGACGGACGGAGCGACGGTATAATAATGGGCGTAAGAATATGGGGACATGGTTTCCCTCCTACCGGAAGAGCCCGCGTGCGGGGCACTTCGTGGTGGCAAGGTCCGTTGAACCGGGGGGAAGGTTATGCGTGACATCAGAGACGACCTCCAAGACCGCGCCGATCAGCTGAGGCGGCAGATCAAGGCTGCTCACGTCCAGTTCGAAGAGTCCTTCGAGCAGATCACAAAGGAACAGGGCGGCAGGCTTAAGGATCTGCAAGTAGAGCTCGACGCCGTGAAACGGCTGATCGCCGTGGTGACGTGGCACCAGAACGTTCGCGCTGTCATGGCCCGGGCTGTGGCCGCAGCGACCGCGGTCGCCCAGGTCACAGAGGCCGCATGCCGTTCATCTCATCGGCAGGCGGAGGGCCACCCGACCCCCGCCGAGTGACGGCCGGGCGTGCAACATGGCCGAGGAGCCGGCCATGTTGCGCGAAGAGCGATACCGCCCGAAGCTAATTGATGGGTTGTTTCCAGCGCTGGACCGCGCGCGCCTTGGTGACCTCTCCGGAATCCACGAGCGTCTTCACGCATTTCAGGGAGAGGCTCTGGCCTGCCTGGTCCATGCATTTGCGCAAGCCCGGATCGCTGACCGCATAGACGCCGCAGAACCGCTTGTAGTCGCCCTTGCAAGCGCCCTTCACCGCGGCGCTGTAGTCCGCGGCGGCCGGGTATGACAGCGCGGTCAGCCCGACCGCGAGGAAAACAGACGAAAGAAGTCGTATAGGCATGGTAAGCACTCTCTCCGCATATTAGTCGGCCTGGCACCAAAGCTCAGGCCGTCCCCGGCAGTTCGGCCGGAGACTAGCAAGAGCCGACCGGCTCCGACAGGGGCATAATGTTGCATTTCATTGCTAGAATTGAGGCCGGTCAGCTGCCGGTGACGCAGCCCGAATAGGTCTCCTTGCCGTCCTTGCCTTCGGTGACGAAGGCCGTATCGCCCTTGTTCCAGAACACGAAGGTCTCGTCCGCGTTGGCATAGCGCGCCCCCGACGCGGACATGGCCTGGGGCACCGTCATGGCGCGGCCATCGCTGAGCTTCAGGTCGACTTTGTCGGCGTAGAAGGTCGCCTCGATGGACTTGCCCTCCTTGCACTTGAAGACCGCCGTGGCGACCGGCGTCTCGGCGGCCGCAAGCCCCGTCGAAAGCCCGATCCAAAAGATGATAAACAAGGCCAAGTTCGACCGTCTTTCCATGCCGCTCTCCTGTCTTGACCCTGCCGCGTCGTGGCAACCAAATTAGCCATTCTGGCACAAAAGACTGCCAATTCTCTCTTAGTCTGTCGCGACGAGAACGCCTAACATCGCGGCCCATTGTAAGCCTCAAACCAGGGAAGAAACACAAATGCCAAGACTTATCCTTGCAGCACTCGCTGCGCTGGCCGTCACGCTCTTCGGCTTGGGGCATCCGGCCCAAGCCCAGATCTTGGATCCATCGGTCCACGGCCTGAAGCGCCTGGAGCCTCTCGTTTTCGGCATCGACGGCGACGGCTCCAAGATGGCCCCGATGGAATACCGGCTCAAAGTCGGCCAAGGCTACCGCTGGAAAATCAAGGCCTCAGACCTGACGGAGTATGCCTTTGTCGCGCCAGCCTTCGTCCGCAACGTTTGGATCCGCAAGATCGAAGTGGGTGAAGTCGAGATCAAAGCCGTCACCTTCGACGAGCTCGAGTTCGAGAACGGCGGCGAGGCCGAGGTGTTCTTCGTCGCCGTCCGGCCCGGCACTTACGAGTTTGGCTCCAAGGGATTGATGGAGCGCGGCGTCGTCGGCAAGATCATCGTCGAGTCGGCCGATGCGGACGACTCGGCTGCCGCGCCCGCGCCTGCCGCCGCCGCCGAAAAGGCGGACGATGACGATGACGACGACGACGATGATGATAATGATGACGATGACGATGACGGCGACGATGGTTAGCCGCCGGACTGCCGCGAAATCGCTGCGCCGATCGTTTCCGGCGTAACGGTCCCGACGCCTTTGGATCGCTGCCCGCTCCGCTTCATGGAGCGGGCACATCGTCTCATCTCTCCCCTTCTTGCGGGGGAGGGACGAAATAACGTCCCCGCGGGAGGTGGGACAAGTTTGGCGGGTGGCGTTCCATGTAGACCTTCCGCTATGGTTTTGAGATGACCTCCCCGAAGCGCAAGCTCCTCCCCTGGGCCGCGATCCTTGGCGGCGTGATGGCGGCAATCCTGCCGGCCGGCGCTCCAGCATTGGGGAAGCCCCTCGCCCCACCCAATGTGACGGCCGCCTCGGTCTATGTCGTCAACGCCGACACAGCTCAATCCCTCTACGAAAAGAACGCGGACAAGGCCTACCACATCCTCAGCCTCACCAAGCTGATCACCGCCTATGTCCTGGTCGAGCGCACCAGCGGCCAGCTCACGGACACCGTCACCGTCACCCAGGCGCATATCAGACCGGGATCGTCGGCGGGCTTGCGCCGTGGCGACGTCTGGACGTTGGCGGACTTGCTCTACGGCACCCTGCTCATGTCCGGCAACGACGCCTCAGTCGCCATCGCCGATCATGTCGGCCGCGCTCTCCTCGCGCAGGAGAACAAGAAAGGCGATCCCATCGCTCGCTTCGTCCAGGACATGCGCGCCGCCGCCGCCAGCCTCGGCGCCAAGCGCACGCAGTTCGCCGATCCTTATGGCCTGTCGGCGTCAAATGTCTCGACCGCGCGCGACTTTGGGTTGATCGGGCAGACGGTGTTTCGCGATCGGAGGATTCTGCCCTACTGGGCCTGTCCCCGACGGAGCCTCACCATCGGCGGGCCCCAGGCACGCACCGTGACGCTCGACAGCACTATCGAGATCCTTGGCGAGGACGGTATTCTCGGCGCCAAGACGGGCTCCCATGTCGGCAAGAACATGTATCATCTCATTGCCGGCTGGAGGGCGCCGAACGGGGAAACCATCGTCACCGTCGTGCTCGGCAGCAAGCGCAACGCTGCACGCTACGACGACATGCGCGCCATCATCGCCGCGCTGCCGCGGGACTTTCCGCAGCTTGCCGATCCCGCCACGGCCGCCATCGCGGCGCCCGGCGGCACGAGCGCCTGCCGTTAGACCATTGTTGCCGTTGACCGCCTCAGTTGATCTCTTCGGCCTTCGTCAGGAGCTCGTTCAGCGACATGCGGCAATAGGGCCGCAAGTCGGACTTGCCGCTCCGCGTCACGATGCGGAAGCCTTCATCCTTGTCCGCCACCGCCTGCTTCAACAGGTGCTCCTTGTCGATCGAGGCGTCCTTATTCACGTAGTACGTCTCGATCTTGGCCATCGCCGCCTTGGCCAAGTCGGCGTCGGCGGTGCTGAGCTGCGCTTGGCTCTGGCATTGCAGGACGATCTCGTATTCGGCGTAATAGTTCTTGAGCGAGGCCGAGAGATTGCCGCCGAACGCCGCGCCCGACATCAACACGACACACCCGGCCAAAAGCCACCCACAGGCGCCAAAGCGCATTTCCGTTCCCCCTCGCTGGCTGAGATTGAGCGCGTCTTATTATACGAGATGGGCCGGCGGATCAATTGCAGCGGGGACACACTTGCGAAGGAATCCGCGGGCCAGCGCCTAGCTCAACGCCTGGAGCAGCCCGCGCAGGCTGAGCAAGATGATGACGACGCCGACAAGCATCATGAGCGGCCGATCCGGGATCGTCTTTGCAATGTAGGCGGCAATCGGTGCAGCAATTGCGCCGCCAACAATCAGACCGGCAATGATCGGCCAAAGCTCAAGTCCGATCGTGCCTAGGAACGTCAGTGAGATGACGAGCGTCACGAAGAACTCGGCGGCATTGACCGAGCCGATTGTATAGCGGGGCTTCGCGCCTTGGCCGATTAGCGTCGTCGTGACGATCGGGCCCCAGCCGCCGCCTCCGGCCGCGTCAAGGAAACCGCCGCCAAAGCCCAGAGGCCCAACCCAGGTGGGTGGCTCGCTCGACTTGGCACCGCCGATAAACGCCTTGAAAACGATCCAGGCGCCCATGAGCAAGAGATAGCCCGTGATGATGGGCTTGATGATCTCGACCGGGACGGCCGTGAGCACGTAGGCACCGAGCGCGCCCCCGATCACGCCAGGAACCGCCAGCTTCCTGACCGTCGCCCATTGGACATTGCCGAGCCGCCAGTGAGCCGCGCCGGAAATGCCCGTTGTGAACACCTCTGCAGCGTGGACACTTGCGCTCGCCGTGGCGGGCGGCACGCCAAAGCTCAAGAGAACGCTGGTGCCCGAAAGGCCATAAGCCATGCCTACGGCACCATCGACCATTTGCGCCGCGAAACCCACCGCGACGAACAAGATGAAATCTTCCCACATGTGGGATCTTTCCGGTTGTTGAGCGGGCCCGCTTTAACGCCGAACCAGCGTGCGGGGTTGCACCTGGGCAGAAGCATTCGGCGAAGCCATCGTCGTCATTTTGGCGCCGTTGGCTTGTTGGTCGGCCAGTTATGCGTCTCGTCGGCCGCGTCCCGGCACCAGCGATAAAGCGCGTCATAGAGGAGCATCCCCGCCTCGAGCTGCTCCAGATCGTCGGCATACATGCGGGACAGGCCGAGCGATGCCGCAAGCAACCCCGCCGCTTGTGGCGCGAGATCCAAGCGCGCCGTGTCGGCTCCGCGCACCACGGCTGCGAGCCGACGAAGCGGATCGGTGTTTAGCCCGAACTCATCGATCATCGTGTCGAACGTGCAGGTCTCTCCGCGATGGCTCCAGAACACTTTCTCGATATCGAAGGGCGTGGCCCGGAATTGCTCTGCGACGGCGATCACCTCGGATGGAGCGACAAACAGGAAAACAGCGCTGCGATCGATGAAACGGCGAATCAGCCACGGGCAGGCAATGCGGTCGATCTTGGGGCGCACCCGCGTCACCCAAACAGTACGGCCTTGCGCATCGCGCGGCGGAATCTTCGCCTGCGGCACCACCGGCAACCCCGCCTGGCGCCATGCCTGAAATCCGCCCTCCAAGACTTCGGCGGGAATTCCCTCATGGCGCAGATGTGCCGCCGTCCCTTGGCTAAGCTCTAGGCCACTTCGACCGAGCGCGATGGCGGATCGTCCGTTCAGGAGTCTGACCCAGGCGCTCGCCTCGCCGGGCTCGCATCGCATCGCCGACGGGATAAGATGCGGATCGACGTTGAAAGCGTCTTCCGTCCGCACGTCGATGAGCACCGGGCACTTCGGTGTGCCGACGAGGCGGGCCAGCTTGTCGACGGTAATCGTGTTTGGCGCTGGCATGGGCGTCCCTTTCTCTCGGTCGAGCGGAACGCGATGCTTCGGCCTTGCGCCTCGTGGGGAGATCGCGGGTCCCCAGAGCCCGAGTAGGCAGCACCAAACGTGGGAGTGTCAAGCGCGCTGGCCGCCCGCTGCTTCAAATCGCAATATTGTCATGCTTCTTCTGGGGGGTCTCGATGTGCTTGTTGCGCAGCATCTGAAGTGCGCGCAATGCGCATGCTCGAAGTCACGGAGCGGGCGGATTATTTCTCACGCGGGCTTTCCTTCTCCGGGCAGAGGCGAACGAGCGCAACCGCCTTCGTTATGACAGGTGCTTTGCCGCGAGGTGCCGGAAGAAGGAGCCCGTGTCGAGCCGCTTGCCGGTTGCCTTTTCCATGATTTGCTCGGCAGAAAGACGCTGACCCACGCGATGAATATTGGTGCGCAGCCAGCCGAGCAGGCCGCCGAATTCACCACGGCGAATCTCGTCCGCCAAGGGATGCTCACGGGCATAGGCCTCGGCGAGCTGCGCCGCATACAGGCTGCCCAAGGTATAGGTCGGAAAATATCCGAACATGCCGAGCGACCAATGCACATCCTGGAGCACGCCTTCCCGATCCGATGCGGGCGTAGCCCCGATCAATGACGTGCTGCGCTCGTTCCAGGCCTGCGGAAGGTCGCCAACGCCGAGCGCGCCGGAGATCAGCGCAATCTCCAGCTCATACCGCAGCACGATATGCAGGTGATACGAGACCTCGTCGGCCGCCACCCGGATCGCCCCGGGCCGCACCAGGTTGACGCTCCGATAGAACGGCTCCGCGTCGAGCCCGTCCACAGCCTGCGGGAACAGCTTCTGCAAGCTCGGCAGCGCATACTCCCAGAAGGCACGGCTGCGCCCGACATGGTTCTCCCACAACCGCGCCTGGCATTCCTGCATGCCCATGCTCGGCGCCTCGGCCAGCAGCGTGTCGCGATCGACGGGATCGAAGCCCTGATCGTAGAGCCCGTGTCCGCCCTCATGCAGAGCCGCAAGCACCGCTTCCGAGATATCGCTCTCATCGACGCGGATCGTCAGGCGCACGTCGTCGTTACCGGCAAGGAGTGAAAACGGGTGTGTCGAGCGGTCGAGCCGGCCGCGCTCGAAGGCAAAGCCCATTGCCGTCAGAAATTGCCGGCTGAGCTCCCACTGGGCAGCCGTGGCGAATGTGCGTCCGTGCAGAGTTCCATCGGGAGGCGGATTGGCCCCGCGCACCAGCGGCACCAGTGCGTTGCGCACTTCGTCCAGCACAAGATCGAGACGCGAGCCGCTCATGCCTGGCTCGTGCTCGTCGAGCAAAGCGTCGTAGGCGTCGCCCCCGCCCGCAAGCGCCTGCGCCCGCTCGCGCACCAGCGCAACAAGCCGCTCGAAGGACGGGGCGAAGACCGCATAGAAATCCCGCACACGTGCCTCTTCCCAGGCGCCAAGCGCCAGCGATCTGGCATTGGCGAAGTGGCGCACGAGGTCTTCAGGCAGCGCGAGCGCTTGACGCCGCAAGCGCCGCAGCAAATAAAGCTCGCGCGTAAGCCGCTCGTTTCCTTCCGACTGCGCGGCGACCTCCTCGACGAGATCGCCGAGCCGGTCCGACACTAACAGCGCGTGGCGAATGCCTTCGAGGGTGGCAAGCTGCCCCCCGCGTTCCGCCCGTCCCGCCGGCGGCAGCATCGTTTCCTCGTCCCAACCGAGGAGCGCGATCGTCTGGTCGAGGTGGAGCAATTCCGAGATTTGCGCGCGCAGCGCCTGCTCGGCATCCTTGGAGCGGCTTGCCGGACGCTTCGGAATGCGCAGTTCGGCCGGCACCTCCGCCTCCAACACTGCCGCGAGACCGCCGCGTTGCGCGACGTTGACGACCTGCTTCTGAGACACGCGGCAGACGGTGCCGAGGCCATTCTCGGTGGCGGCGAAGCCCATCACCGCATAGAACGGCTCGCCGAAGACGCGCCCATTCGCACCAACAATGGGGAACTCGTGCACGGGAAGACGCGCCGCGGTCTGCACGACCCATGACTGCTCGGGGTCATCCGCGTTCAGAACCGCATCGTTCAAGGCCTTTTCCCACTCCCCCTGCCCGGTCGCGGCGCCAAGCATGACCCCGGTGCCGCCATAGGCGCGGTTGGGCTTCAGCACCAACAGCTCGCGGTTGCCGCGGGCATAGTCGAGCAGGTCGCCGTCCTTGTCATGCGGCAGGGTCGTGCGGCGATCAGCCAAGAGCCGCGTCCACAACACGTGGCGCCGGAACAGCCTGCGGTCGTCGGCGCCGAAATAGCGCTCGCCGAGCACGGGGTCGGTCAGAATTTCGAAGGCGCTCTTGTGGTCGAAGTCGCCCACGAGCGACGACACGACCCGGTTCTGCCGGAACAACAGCCGCATCGCATCGAGCGGCCGGCCGATCTCCTTTTCCAGTGCGATCAGCTCGCGCAGTTCATAATCGCGGTAGGCGACGTCGATCCGCACATCCTCGTAGAATACCTCCTCACCCGCCACGCGCAATTCGCGGGGATCGGCATGGGCGATGGTGAGACCGTGTTGCCGCGACAGGAACTCGCTCAATACAGATTGTTCGGCCGGTCCCTCATGGACGTATTTCGGTTCGACGAAGCAGAGCTGGCACGACTCCCGGCCGATGGCGCGCGCGTGATCGATCAGCACTTGGACGAACAGCTCGCGCTGGTCGCGCGGCAGCTCGACGACGAGGCCCGGATCGTGCGCGAGCAGGGTCGGCACGATGTCGCGCATGACCATCTGCTCGGCGACCGGAGCGTAATGGATGCCGCCGACGCCGGTGAGGTTGGGCTCCATGAAATGGAGCGATTCCTGCCAGCCGGCGCCGGTAAAATCACACACCGCATCGAGCCGGCCGTAGATCGAATTGACGCGCGAGTGATCCTTGGTCCAGGTCTCGCGAACCCACCGCTCCTCGTCCGGCGTGACGGCCACGATCCTCCTGATCGTCTCGTCTTGCAGATAGAGGTCCGGCAGGCGCTTCAGCGCCTCGATCAGCTGGAGGCAAACGTGGTGGACATAGCTCAGCTGCTCCTGCATGACGAGCAGCGGGCGGAGCATGAGGCGGACCGGCTCCTGCACCCCCTCATGCTCGTAGATCATCTCGTTGGCGATCGCGTCGGCGCGCAAACGCTCGGCGATCCGCGCGAAAGTGGCGTCGCTCACATGATTTGCCGCGCGCCTGATCCGGGCTTCGAGCGTGGCGCCGGAAAGCCCAAGCGCCTCGGCAGGACTGAGGATTGGCCGCATGTTGGAGGGGGCGTGCCTTGAACCAGGAATTTCCGCCGTATTTCTAGCCTACGCGCCATCCGGTTGCGAGCGCGGCCCGGCGGGTCCGGAGGCACACAATCCTGTCATTTTTTCGAGTTTAATCTGCTTGACAGTGATCGAAATGGCACGGCCTTCCTAGCACGCCAGAAGAAGTCAATGCAGTCGCCCCGCAAGCCCCTTCGCGAATTGCCGCCAGCAGATTTATCAACGGGTTCGCCCCCGGACCTTGCCACGTTACTGGAGCGCTTCGAAGAGCCGCTCCGCGATGGGAACAGACCGGCAGCGACCGCCGCGAGGGCCGCCGTTGCGGCTTTGGGCCAGCGCTTCGCCCCGCCGCAAGGGAAAAGGGCTGGCGCGGCGCGACTGCCAGCGCCGGTTCCAGCGGCTGCTCCTGTCGCCAAAAAGAGGTCCGGCCTGTCCAGAAATGCCCTGGTCGCGGCCGTCGCCGTCCTTGCCCTGATTCCCTTGGCGCTCCTCTTCGTTCAGCTTTGGCCAGACATGATGCGCCCGCGCGCCGGCCAGGAGATTGCGCCGGCCGGGCAAACGAGCGCCGGAGAGGCGCCGGCCACGACCGTCGTGGCGCGCAAGACGCAAGACCAAGTTACCTTGGAGGTCGCCGTCTCGGCGCCCGGCCGGATCGACGCCAATGGCGGCAACGCCATCGACTTTCCGATCATCATCGACGCGACGGCGGCGCTTCCCGCACGCAGTGTCGTCGCCATCACCGCCCTGCCCGAAGGCGCTTCGTTCTCGGCGGGCCGGCCCTATGGCGACAACGGGTGGAGTTTGAGCCCCTACGAGCTCGCCGACTTGCGATTACAACTGCCGGCACAGACCGCCTCGGCGAACTTGCGGCTCGAGCTCATTGCCGGGGATGGCACCGTTCTCGCGCACTCCGCGACGGCGCTGAGCATCGCCCCGCCCCAGGTCGCGACGGTCGACGATCCGCTGGTTGATCCCAAGACCTTCGCCACCGGCACCGCGCCTCAGCAGATCGCGCAGGCAGAGGCGATCGCGAGCGTTGCGCCCAAACAGATCGCACAGGCCGAGGCGGCGGTGCCTGTCGCCGAGGCGCCACCTCCCCCGCCGCAGCGCAACCCGTCATCGCCGGCCGAGACCGGCTCCGCGCCGACGGTCAACAAGGTCAAGGTCGTGAGCATCGCGCCGCCGCGCGAGACGAAGCCGCATGACGGCGCGATGGCCTTGGGCAGCCCGGCTGACGAGCCGCAAGGGACCGGCGAGTGGATGGTGACCAAGACCGCCGTCGACATGCACGCGAAGGCCGAGCAGTCGTCGGAGACGGTGAAGATCGCCCAAGGCGGCCTCAAGGTCCGTGTGACGGCGCGCGACAAAAGATGGATCCAGGTGACCGATCCCGCGACGTCCACGACCGGCTGGATCTACGATCGCTTCCTCACGCCGGCCGAACCGCCCGCGCAGTAGCCCCGTAGCTTCCTACCTGACGACGTAGATGATCCTCCTCCTCGTCGGTTCGACCAGAACCCGTTGGCCGTTGACGTAGGCAAAATCGTAACGCGAGGTTGGCACGTCATAGAGTGGGACCGCCGTTGGCAACACCGCGCCCACCATCACCTCGCCGTTGACGATCACCGGCGCCACCCTCTGCTGCGTCACATAGGTGATAGCGGCGGGGGCCGGAATGATCGGCTGTACCACCACGGTTTGCGGAACGGCGACCATGGCGCCGACCGGCGGCGTGGCGACCACGGGCGCGCCGGTATTGGCCGGCACGATCACCGGGATGCCGAGCTGGGCTCCGGCGACCTTGAGATTCTTGGGCGGGACGGTGGCCTTGGTGACGAGATAGGGAGCAGAGGCCCAGCCGGTCACGCCGCCCGGCAGGGCGACGGCGCACCAGGAATAGTCCGACAGGCAGCCGGTGATCTGGGCCGGGACGCTGGCCTGCACCTGCCCGACCACCTGATATTGAAAGCCGGGCCCGCTCCGCACATTGAGATGTCCGGTGGGCGAATAGGCGGTCACCGCCGACGCCGGGCTGGCGAGGAGCGCCGCGGCGAGAAGCGAAGCAAACCCAATCGTTACAGGCATGCGTCTCATTCTACTGCACTCCCCTTGGTGTTTCCGGCGGTACTTTTTGGCATTCTCGCGAAGCATATCACAACGGAATATTGTCGTGCTTCTTCCAGGGATTCTCGACGTGCTTGTTGCGCAGCATCTGGAGCGCGCGGGCGACGCGCATGCGCGTGCCGCGCGGCGCGATCACCTCGTCGATATAGCCCCGCTCGGCCGCCACGAACGGGTTGGCGAAGCGCGTCTGATACTGGTCGATGCGCTTCTTGATCTTCTCCGCATCGCCAAGCTCGGCGCGATAAAGGATCTCGACCGCGCCCTTGGCGCCCATCACCGCGATCTCGGCCGAAGGCCAGGCATAGTTGATGTCGCCCCTGATATGCTTTGAGCTCATGACGTCGTAGGCGCCGCCATAGGCCTTGCGCGTGATCACCGTCACCTTGGGCACCGTCGCCTCGGTGAAGGCGAACAAGAGCTTGGCGCCGTGCTTGATCAGCCCGCCATATTCTTGGTCGGTGCCCGGCAGGAAGCCCGGCACGTCGACGAAGGTGACGAGCGGAATGTTGAAGCAGTCGCAGAAGCGCACGAAGCGCGCGGCTTTGCGCGAGGCGTCGCTATCGAGCACGCCGGCGAGCACCATGGGCTGATTGGCGACGATGCCGATGGTGCGCCCCTCCAGCCGCGCGAAGCCAACGACGATGTTGCGGGCGTAGGTCTCCTGGATCTCGAAGAAGTCGCCCTCGTCCACGACTTTGTGGATCAGCTCCTTGATGTCGTAGGGCTTGTTGGGGTTGTCGGGGATCAAGGTATCGAGCGATGGCTCGAGCCGGTTCCACGGATCGCGGGTCGGCAGCTCCGGAACGCCGGAGAGATTGGAGGACGGCAGAAAGTCCATCAGCCGGCGCATCTGCAGCAGCGCCTCGACGTCGTTCTCATAGGCGCCGTCGGCGATCGACGACTTGGTAGTATGCACGATGGCGCCGCCGAGCTGCTCGGCGGTCACCTCCTCCTTGGTCACCGTCTTCACCACGTCGGGCCCGGTGACGAACATGTAGGAGGTGTCTTTGACCATGAAGATGAAGTCGGTCATGGCCGGCGAATAGACGTCGCCCCCGGCGCACGGGCCCATGATCACGCTGATCTGCGGGATGACGCCGGAGGCGAGCACGTTGCGCAGGAAAACTTCGCCATAGCCGCCGAGCGCCGCCACCCCCTCCTGGATGCGCGCGCCGCCCGCGTCGAACAGGCCGATGACCGGCGCCCGGCTCCTGAGCGCCATGTCCTGGATCTTGATCATCTTGTTGGCGTGCGCCTCCGACAAGGAGCCGCCGAACACGGTGAAGTCCTTGGCGAACACATAGACCACGCGGCCGTTGATGGTGCCCCACCCCGTGACCACGCCGTCGCCCGGCACCTTGGTCTGCTCCATGCCGAAATCGATGCAGCGGTGCTCGACATACATGTCGAACTCTTCGAACGAGCCGTCGTCGAGGAGGAGCTGAAGCCGCTCGCGCGCCGTGAGCTTGCCGCGCTTATGTTGCGCCTCGATGCGGGCCGGGCCCCCGCCGGCGCGGGCCTTGGCGCGCCGAACCTCAAGCTCTTCAAGGACTTCTTTCATGGCTGCTCCCCAGGCTTACCCGCCCCTGAAGGTGAATAGCATGGAGGTCTCGGCGCGCAAGCCCATTCCCTGGGCATTCGCATCAGCGACATCATGCCGGAGCCAGTAATCATGGCACGGTGATTTATTGTTTTGCCGGTGACCGCCCGGTAGTCTTTGAGTCTTGGCGAGGAACTGAATGGAAGAAGAAACGGGTGGCGCGCGGGCTGGCGCTGGCGAGGGCCAGGTCCGGGAGATTCAGCCGCCCCCTCCCCCGCAGGCGCCGGACCATTACCGCTTCACCACCGACGGCATTCCCCGCGAAGGCAAGTTCGAGACCTGGCGCGATTTGTGGAAAGTCTTCGGCGAGGCCAGAGTGTCGACGGACTCACCCGCTTCTTTCGATGGCAGGATCGAGCTGTGGTGCGCTGGGCCGCTCACGGCGGTTGATCTCAACGTCACGCAATCGCTTTATGAGCGAACCGCAAACTTCGCCCGCAACGGGTGCGATGATTTCAGCCTCACGCTTTGCTCTCGGGACACCATTGTCGAAACGGCAACGACCGGCCCGCTAGCATTACGGCCAGGCGGTGCGTTCTTTCTCTCGCACGATCACCGCTATACCATTGCACCCCCAGGCGATTGCCCGACTCGTGTTTTGCGCATCGATCGCGGAGCGCTTCTTGCGTTGATGCCACGCGACTTTCGAATTCCCATGCGGGTCTTTACACCCGGCAATCGCATCCTACGGCTTGTCGAGAACATGGTGCCGCTGCTCACCAGCAAGACCGAACCCACCGGCGCCGAGAAGCGCGCCACTATTGGTCAACATGTCGTCGATCTCGTTGCGCTGATGCTGAACCCATCGCGCGATGGACGCGAGCAGATCGAGCGGCGTGGGCTTAAAGCTGCGCGCATCGGCGCCGTCCTGCGGACGATCGACAGCGAGTACGGACGCCCGCAGCTGTCAGCCGAGTTGGTGGGACACTCGCTCGGCATCTCGGCGCGCCAGGTGCACAGGCTGTTGGAGGAGACCACCAAGACGTTCTACGAGCACCTTTTGGAGCGCCGGCTGTTGCGCGCCCATGACCTGCTCACCACCGCCTCGACGCCCCACGGCAAGATCGTCGATATTGCGGCTGACGCTGGCTTCACCGACGTGACCCACTTCAATCACACGTTTCGCGCTCGTTTCGGCGACACGCCGACTGGCGTGCGCCGCAATGCGGCAGCAACGGCCACGCTCAACCACTTGTGGCGGAGTCTCGCCGGCGGTCGCCCATGAGGCGGAAGAACGAGAACGGTGCGCTGTCTTCCACGGAAGGACAGCCTGATACGACCTCCTCCGCCGCGGTCGCATCCGCCAATTATTGCCGCTTCACCACCAAAGACATTCCCCCCGAGGGCCGGTTCGAAACCTGGCGCGACCTGTGGATGCGCCGGCTGTTCGAGGTCGAAGTGTCGACCGACAGGCCCGACAACTTCGAGGGCAACATGGAGCTGTGGAGCAGCGGCCCGCTCTCCATCGCCCAGGGCGAGGCATCGAGAGCGCTCTACGAGCGGACGGCGCGCTTTGCCCGCAATGGCAGCAACGACTTTACCTTTGCTTTCAGCGCGGGCGTTGACGGTCACGTCAGTTCATCCAAGACCGGCGCGGCTCGCGTGCAACGCAACGGCGCGTTTTTTCTGGCCAACGACCGGAGCTACCGGGTCGCCCCGGCGAACGACTACTTCCCGTTTTGCCTTCTGCACATCAATCGAGATGCGCTTCTCGAGCTCATGCCGCGGGATTTCGAGCTCGCCCTGCGAACTTTCGCTCCTGGGGGCAACGTGCTCGACCTGATCAGGGGCACTCTGCCCTTGATCACCAGCAAGACCGAGCCGATGACACAGGACCGGCGCGAGACGGTCGGGCAACAGGTCATCGATCTGATTGCGCTGCTGCTCGAGCCGTCGCGCGACGGCCGCGCGCGGATCGAGGCGCGCGGACTGAAGGCCGCGCGCATGGGCGCCGTGCTCCAGGCCGTCGATGGACACTTCGCCAACCCGACCCTATCGGCCGATCGTGTCGGACGCGCTCTTGGCATTTCGGCGCGACAAGTGCACCGCCTGCTCGAAGAGACCACCAAGACCTTCTACGAACATCTCACCGAGCGCCGGCTGTTGCACGCGCGCGGCCTGCTCGC
Source organism: Methyloceanibacter sp. (assembly GCF_050726195.1). GTDB lineage: Bacteria > Pseudomonadota > Alphaproteobacteria > Rhizobiales > Methyloligellaceae > Methyloceanibacter. Next base: position 71,233 of record NZ_JBOHJC010000002.1, read on the forward strand.
CGACCCCAGCCGCAACGGCATCAAGATCGCCGAGATCGCCTTCCAAGCGGGGTTCGCCGACGTCAGCCATTTCAATCACGCCTTCCGCCGCAGATTCGGCGACACACCGACCGGCGTGCGCAATGGCGCCGCGACCGAGCTGGCCTTGCGCCATCTTCGGCAGAGCATGGACGGGGAGGCAAAGCGCGACACGCCGTGAAACTCGCCCTGTCCCAAGCCTTGCAGCTCTACAGCGTAGCCTTGCGCCGCGCTGAAGCTTCCCATTTTCGCGCTCCGCCAGGATAACCTATTGATTTCGCGAGAACTTGGCTTGGCTGTCAGCGACGTGGACTAACGCCAACCCCCGCCTATATCTCTCTAAACGAAGCGGCGCGGGCCCTCTGCACCCCCCGCCCTTTCCTAAACACCCGCACGAAGCGGCGCCCCGGGCATGGCCCCGGCGCGCGACGGTTTTCTGCGGCCCAAAGCATGGAGACGAACCTGTGGCCACCTTTACGCGCAGCGATGTAACCTTCTTCAGCCTCTGGGCCGATACGCTGGTTCCCAATTGGCAACTCGCACAGCTCGGCGCTATCCCCAACGACGGCGGGCAGCATTTTTATTCCAACAACGGGGACGGCACCGTCACCGCCTTCTACTCCGATCCGGGGGATCTCGAATTCAACGGCGAGCCGAGCGGCGGAACCGTCACCATAATCCAGCGCGCGAAGTGGGACGGCGTCACCCTCACCCCTCTAGAGACGATCGAGAATTTCTCGCACGATTACGTCACCCTTTATCAGCAGGCGCTGGCCGGCACCTTGTTCGAGTTTCTGCTGAGCGGCGACGACACCGTTAACGGCGGCACCACAGGCGATTCGCTGTTCGGCTATGACGGCGCCGACACCATCAACGGTGGCGACGGCAACGACACGATCGATGGCGGCGCCGGCGACGACAATATCAACGATTCCTTGGGCTTTACGACGACGATCGACGGCGGCGCCGGGGACGACTTCATCAAGATCGGCCCAACCTTTACTTCGGGTGGCACCATCGACGGCGGGGCAGATACCGACACGCTGGAGACAACCGCCGCCGGCACAAACCTCAGCTTCCTGCAAATCTCCAATGTCGAAACCCTGCGCGTCGGGTTCAACGGCGGCATCGCCTTTGCCTCTCAGTTCCAAGCCTTCGACACGATCGAGCATACGAATGGGACGACTTTTCAGATCGCCCTCACTCTGGTCGAATCAGGCGCTCCCACCACCCTCGACCTGACGCAAAAAGTCTCCAATCCCGTGTTTGTTCTCGGCACGCCCGACGGCGAGACAATCACAGGAGGACAGTCAGGCGACACTCTTTTCGGTGAGGATGGCGATGACACGCTCGACGGCGGCGCTGGCCTGGATTTTGTCGATGGCGGCGGCGGCGATGACACCATCATCAGCAAGGCCGGCGAAGGCGGCAATGGTGAGCAGCTCGACGGCGGCGAGGACTTCGACGACCTGATTCTGGATCGCAGCAATGAGACTGTCGCGTTCAACTTCAGCTTCGCCGATGCGATCACCAATGTCTTCTTTGACCTGGGCGACGGCACCGAAATCAGGAATTTCGAGCGCTTCAACTTCAAGTCCGGCTTAGGCGACGACACCATCACCGGCTGGGACTTCCAAGACGTGCTCAACGGCGGCGCCGGCAACGACACGCTAAACGGTGGCGATGGAGACGATATCCTGCGCGGCGGCCCGGGCGCCGATAACCTGAACGGCGGCGCCGACGACGACACCTATCAAATTGCCGGCACCGAAGGCTTTGGCGACACCATCGCCGATACGGGCGGGATGGATAGTCTGGAGCTTGTCGGCAACGCGATGCTCGCCACGTTCAACAGCCCAAACCTGTCTATCGAGCAATTGATCGGCAACGGCAAGGTCCTGAGCGGCACGTCGAGCGGCAACATCTTCGATTTCAGCGGCATGACCGCTAGCGGCGTCGCCGGTTTCGACGGCCGCGCTGGCAACGACACAATCAAGGGCTCGCTGTCGGACGACATGCTGCTCGGGTACACCGGCAACGACAAGCTTTCGGGCGGCGCGGGCAAGGACACCCTTCACGGCGGCAAGGGCAAGGACAGCCTCACCGGCGGCGCGGACGGTGATCTGTTCGACTTCAATTCCATCAAGGAGAGCGTGAAGGGCTCGAAGCGCGACACCATCACCGACTTCAAGCGCGGCCAGGGCGACAAGATCGACCTCGAGGACATCGACGCCAAGACGGGCGTGTCCGGCAACAACAAGTTTAAATGGATCGGCAAGCAGGACTTCCACGAGAAGAAGGGCGAGCTCCGCTTCGAGGACAAGGGCTCGAAAGTGATCGTCCAAGGCGACGTCAACGGCGACGGCAACGCCGACTTCGAGATCCTGGTCAAGGTCGGCGCGCTCTCATCGGGCGACTTCGTGCTTTAGGCTAGGCTCATGCCCCGTTGCCGGACGGCCCGAAAGGCGGCATGCTCGCCGCCTCGGCCAGGCAACGGGGCGAGCCATGAAATGGGTTGGAATTCTTCTCGCTTGCGCGCTCGTCGCGGCCATAGGGCTTGGAGTGTTCTATCACCGGGTCGGGCAGGAGCTTGAAGACATTCGCGCTCGCCTCGTCACCGAGGCGCAGCTCGAGCACCCGGACGAGCCGGAGACCGCCTCCGGCATCAAGCTGGCCCCCATTCACTGCGTCCGCGTCTACGATCTCCGCGCCGACCCCATCGCCCGCAGGCTGCGGGGCGACGAGATCAGGGCCCTCTGGGCGCGCTGCGAGAAGATCGCCGACATGGCCGCTGGCCTCGACAAACTTGGTAAAGCGCCTCCCCAATAGGCGCTCGCCCAAGTGAATTCGTTTCGGCCTCAATTATGGCTGGTGTAATCTCCGGCAGTTCGGAGACCAAGCCGGATGGACAGCGCGGGTGGCTCAAGCGCCACTGAGGCAAACAGTGGCAAGTCCTTGAGCACGGCGGGCCGTACCGGTTGCGCCGAGCCACCTCCCTTTCACTTCGCATTCTCGACGCACGACGTTCCGCAAGAAGACAAGTTCGAGATCTGGCGCGATCTATGGATGAGCCAGCTCGGAGTCGACGCCGACATCTTGTCGGCGCCACCAGATTTCCATGCCATGGTCGACATGTGGCAAGCTGGGCCGCTGTCCCTTGCGCGCGTCAATAGCTGGAACACCATTTATCGGCGAACCGGCACCCTCGCCCGCAATGGAAGCGACGATTTCAGCTTCACGCTCTGCCAGCGGAACATGGTCGTCGGCCTGAACCAATCGGAATACCTTGGCGTGGAGGCGGGTGCTGGATTCTTTCTCTCCCTGGACCGGCAGTTCACGGTTCAGCCTTCGGCCGGGTGCCACAGCAGCCTCTTGCGCATGGATCGCAATGCGTTGCTCGAATTGATGCCGCGCGACTTCCAGGCCGGCCTGCAGGCGATCGCGCCAGGCAACAAACTGCTCAATCTGATCTCCGACTTGCTCGGGCTGGTTACCAGTAAGACCGAACCCGTCACGCAACAGAAACGCGAAACCCATGGACGCCACATCATCGACCTCGTGGCGCTGCTGCTCAATCCATCGCGCGACGGCCGCGCACTGATCGAAGGCCGCGGGCTGAAGGCGGCACGGCAAGGCGCGGTGCTGCAAGCGATCGACCAGCACTTCGCCAGGCCTGGCTTGTCGGCCGAAGCCATCGGGCGCTCGCTCGGCATGTCGGGGCGCCAGGTTCACCGCATGCTCGAGGACACCACCAAGACCTTCTACGAGCATCTGCTGGAGCGCAGGCTTCTGCACGCGCATGAGCTGTTGTCGAACTCGGAAACTACGCATCTCAAGGTCGTGGAGGTCGCCTATCGCGCGGGCTTCAAGACCGCCGCCCATTTCAATCACGCCTTCCGCATCCGCTTCGGCGAGACCCCCACCGCCGTGCGCGGCCAAGCCGGCACCGAGCACACGCTGCGCATCTTGCGCGGGAGCCTCGTGGGCGAAGGTTAGGCGCGCGGGATCCCGAGGTATCGCTACGCGCCTTTTATCAACTCATTGTTCTATATAGTATTTTCCTTGCCTGACAGCGACGGGCACTTGGCGGAGGGGCACCCCACATAGCCTCTCGAACGGACCGGCGAGGGCCAGGATAGAGGCCGGAGCCGATTCCAGGACAACCGGAGATGAAACATCGGGCCGAGCCATGCCTCGGCACGTAACGGTCAGACTCGGCCTAGGGCGATGCCCGTTGGTCGAACAATCGGAGGAAACGATGGCCGACGTTACGCTATCACTCGTCTTCAATAGCGACGTGTTCTGGGCCCCGCGCTCGGGCGCTTCAATCGTCGCCACGGACTCCACCTACGAGTTCCAGAACGTTGCCGGCAACTATGTCGTCGTGAGCGGATCGGGCCTCGACTATGACGGCGACGATCCGCTGGCAGGGACCTACGATTCAATCCTTGTCTATACGGACGCCGCCCACACGACGCTCGTTGCCAAGTACGAAACGGCCACGCCGTTCGACTTCGCGACTTATTTCTCGGGCGGCGCGGCCACGGCACTCGCCGGCCAGGATACGCTGACCGGTTCGGCCGGCTCCGACGTTCTCAGGGGTCATGCCGGCGACGACACGATCATTGGCGGCGACGGCGCCGATACCATCGATGGTGGGGACGGAGCTGACATTCTAGACGGAGGGGACGGCGGCGATACTTATGAGTTCGGTCCCGGCGACATCGACGCCGGCGAGGTGATCGATGACACCGGCGCGAGCGGTACCGACACCATCGTGCTGCGCGGTTTTGTTGGTGGAGTCGCCAACTTCGCGCAAGCCAGCGTCGCCGGCATCGAGGCCATCGCTTTCATGTCGGAGGCCGGCCTTGGAGGCAGCGGCATCGCCCACTTCGACGCGTCTCAACTTCCCTCGAACCTCGCCATAACCGGCGTCGACACGATCCAACAGACAATCAGCGTTGCAACCGGCACAAATTTCTCGGCCAGCGGCTGGACCTTCACCGACTGGAACGACGACTTCGATACGATCTCGATCAACGGCACCAGCGGCGATGACACAATCGTCGGGTCAAATCAGGCTGACCTTATCAGCGGTAGGGGCGGCGCCGACACACTCGATGGTGGCAATGGTGGCGACACATATATCGTCGACGGTCTTGAGACGATCAACGACACAGGCGTGGATGGCATCGACGTTCTCGCGGTTGCCTTCTCCTTCGACTTCCGCTCGATGGTCTTCAGCGGTATAGATGGACTTAACGTCTCCAACGCCAGCACCGTGACTTTCAATGCTGGTCAGCTTCCTGGAAACTTTGCTGTATCAGGGGGCCACGGAACCAATCAGACGCTCGCCATCGAGAATGCGGCCAACTTCTCGGCCGCCGCCTGGACCTTCACCAACTGGGAAGGCGGAACGGGCACCGACGCTTTGCAGGTGCTTGGCGGTTCCGCCCTCACCCTCAGCGGCTTGCACTCGATCGATGAATGGGAGGGCAACAATCAGGGCGTGCTCGGCAACGCCAATGCCAATGTCCTCGACTTCTCAGCCCTGACCTCGAAAATTGGCCTGCCCTTCGTCGATGGCCGCGGCGGCAACGACGTCATCACGGGCTCGCAATTCGCCGATGTACTGCGCGGCGGCTCCGGTCGCGACAAACTCTATGGCGGAGCTGATGCCGACCACTTCGACTTCAATTTCATTGGGGAGACGAAGGTCGGCGGAAACCGCGACATCATCCACGACTTCTCGCGCAATGGCGGGGACGTGATCGACCTCAAAGACATCGACGCCAAGAAGGGCGTCAGCGGCAACAATAAGTTCAACTTTATCGGCAAGCAGGACTTCCACGAGAAGAAGGGCGAGCTGCACTACGTGAAGAAGGCCGGCTACGTGATGGTCGAAGGTGACGTCAACGGCGACGGCAAGGCCGACTTTCAGATCAAGGTAAATGGCGTTTCGGCGCTCGATGCCGGCGACTTCACGCTCTAGCTCTCCCTCCCCCTTCAGGGGGAGGGATTTGTTCCGCGCTCTAGCAACTGCAGCGCCTTACACGCAGCGTCGAAGTCCCGGCGGCGGGCGGCGCGGCGCGCGGCGGCCTCCGCATCCTCGCCCCATTGGCTGATCTGCCAGTCCTCGTCGACGTGGGCGACCTGCCACGCCTCGTCCGGCGTGAGGCGGCCGAGCGCCACGGCGAGCGCCAGCACGGCCGAGCCGGTGAGCGACGTCATCACATGCAGCGCGGCGAGGCCGAACGCATCGAGGCCCTCCACCCGCTTCCTGATCTCGGCAAGCGAGGTTTCGGGCTGTGTCACATGGACAACTCCTTCAGCAAGCACGAGCGGCGCCTTCAGCGCGTCCTTGGCCCAAGCGATCACCTTGTCCCAATGCTTTGCCTGTTCGGCCACGAGTCCCTCGGGACCGCTCGCCCGGTAGCAGAGAAGGTCGGCGCGCGCATGCGCCATGATGTCGTCAACAACCGCCTGCTCCCTGCCCCTCACTCCGTCGATCGCCGAGTTGGCGAGCCTGGTGAGCGGCATGGTGCGTGGATCGATGCGTTCGCCTTGCGCGCGCCACTCCTCGGCGATGGCCTCGGCCAGCGCTCTCGTCGGCACCGCGAGCGGCGCCTTGCCGGGCGTGCGCACGGGCTTGCCGTCGAGGAGGAGCGCGGCCCCTGCGCCCTCATCCTTGGCCGTGACGTCCTTGTAGAAGCGCTTCGGCAGGCTAGCGCCCTTCCCCGGCCCTGCCGTGTCAACCGTCGCGGCCGCCTCCGGGTTCTTGGCCTTGCTCTCGTCGCTCACTTAGCCCCGCTTCCCTTTGCCTGAGCGTTTCGACCTGCCCGGCCGCGCCGCTTCCCGCGGCGATCGGCTTCCGCCCCCGGCGCGGTATTCCTCGGCCAGGCGCTCATAATCTTGCCGTAGCGCTTCCAAATCCTTGTCGTCGAGCTCCTCGAGATCGAGGAGCACGTTGCGTGCGCTGCGCGACACGCGGATCAGCTCGTCGAGTTTGATCTGCATGGCCACAGTGTCGCGGTTCTGCGTGTTCTGGATGACGAACACCATGAGGAACGTAATGATCGTGGTCCCGGTGTTGATGACGAGTTGCCAGGTATCGCTATAGCCGAAGACGGGACCCATCGCCGCCCAGACGAGGACGATAGACAGCGCGGCGACGAACGCTAAAGGCCGCCCCGTGAGGCGCGACGCCTCTTGGGCGAAACGCCCGAACCAACTTCCCTGGTTGATCATGTCATGCCTCCACGCACAAAGTCATTGCTCGGCGCCGGCCGGCTCGGCAAAGCCGAACAGCGCAAAACTCTGCCGCATATGATCCGGAAGCGGCGCCGTCACGTCGACCACGCCCTCCCCGCCCGGGTGTGGAAAGCTGATCCGCCGCGCATGCAGATGAAGCCTGTTCGAAACGCCTACCGGCAAGGCTGCGTTCCCCCGATACTTTTCGTCGCCGAGGATCGGGTGGCCGAGGATCGCCATGTGGGCGCGGAGCTGGTGCTGCCGCCCGGTGACAGGCTTCAGCGACACGAAGGCGGCCTGCTGCCCTGCCCGGTCCACCATGGCATAGTGGGTGACGGCCGACTGCGCGATGTCCTGCTCGCCGGCGCGCGCCTTGCGCACACGGTCCCCTTCCGGGCCCGCCGCCTTTACCAGCGCCGCCTCGATCTTGCCTTGCGGGGGCTTCGGCACGCCGTGGACCAGGGCCCAATAGATCTTGCGCACCGAGCGCGTCTGGAACGCGCGGCCGAGCTTCGCCGCGATGCTGCGGCGCTTGGCGATGACGAGCACGCCGGAGGTGTCGCGGTCCAGCCGGTGCACGAGGCGCGGCCGTGTCTCCGGCCCGCCGCCAAGGCCTTCGAGCAGCCGGTCGATATGGTGCGCGGTCTTGGTGCCGCCTTGCACGGCGATGCCGGACGGCTTGTTGAGCACCAGGAGGTCGTCGTCCTCGTAGAGGGTCATGGCGGCAAGGAACGCGCGGTCGGCCTTGCTGAGCGCGTGTTTCGGGCCCGGCGGCGGCGGCACGTCGGGCAGCGGCGGCACGCGGATGCTCTGGCCCGCCTCGAGCCGCTTGCTCGCTTTGGCCCTGCCGCCGTCGACCCTGACCTGGCCGGTCCGCAAGAGCTTTTCGAGCCGGCTATGGGGCAGCGCGGCGTAATGGGCTTTGAACCAGCGGTCGAGCCGCATGCCGTCCTCGGCCTCGCTCACCTGCTTGGTCTCGACGGAAGATCTGTGCGTCATTGCACCACAGAAGGCTCAACAAATGGGAACGATATCCGCCAATCGGGCTTGAACGGCGGCGAGACTCAAGTAGCATAAGCACAGAAAATGCGAAGGGGATGGAGTCCCCCTGAACCGCCCTTGGCTAATGACTCCTACCGCACTCGACTGCGCGCGGTGGGAGCTTCGGTCCGCAAGCCCGCCGCCAGGCGGGTTTTGTTTTGTACCGCCGCCAGCCCTTGCGGACTTGCGAAGGAGCGCCTCATGTCCCATTCGGACCTCGGCATTTTCCGGCTGTCGCTTTATCGACTCGCACTAAACAACACGATGGACGGTGCCTGATGCCCCTTGCCAATTCGCTTGCCATTTATCTATGGATCGCGGTCGGCAGCGCGCTCGGCGGCGTGGCCCGCTATTGGTGCTCCGGCGTCGCCGCGCGACTATTCGGCGAGACCTTCCCTTGGGGCACGGTCTTCGTCAACGTCACCGGCTCCTTCCTCATCGGCTTCTTCGCCACCCTGACCGGGCCTGACGGCCGCATGTTCGCCGGCTCCACCATGCGCCAGTTCGTCATGTTCGGCCTGTTGGGCGGTTTCACCACATTTTCGTCGTTCAGCCTCCAGACCCTCAATCTGGTACAAGACGGTGAGCTGTTGCAGGCCGGGGGCAATATCGTCGCCTCGGTGCTGCTCTGCCTTCTCGCCGTTTGGCTCGGGCATGTCCTCGCCCTCTCCATCAACGCCATGAAGTGGATCTGACCATGCCGCTCTCCCGCGATGCCGTTCTGCTGCGCATCTTCATCGGCGAGGACGACAAGGCCGGCCACCAGCCGCTCTATGAGGCGATCGTGCTGAAGGCGCGCGAGATGGGGCTGGCCGGCGCCACCGTGCTGCGCGGGCCCATGGGCTTCGGCCACTCCAGCGTGCTGCACACCACCAAGATCCTGCGGCTGTCGCAGGATCTGCCGCTCGTCATCGAGATCGTCGACACCGAGGACAAGGTCCGCGCCTTCGTCGACGCGATTGAGAGCATGATGGGAAGCGGCCTGGTCACCTTGGAAAAGGTGCAGGTGGTCCGCTATGGCAACGGCAAGACTGGCGAAACGGGCTAGCGCGCCTTCTTCGCCCGCAGCTCGGCCCAGCGGTCGAGCCGCGCCTTGATCTCGGCCTCGAAGCCACGCTCCGTCGGCGCGTAGAAATGCTGCCGCGCCATGCCGTCCGGAAAATAGTTCTGGCCTGAGAACGCCTCCGCCTCGTTGTGGTCGTAGGCGTAGTCGCGGCCGTAGCCTTCCTGCTTCATCAGTCTGGTCGGCGCGTTGAGGATGTGCTTGGGCGGCAGCAGCGACCCGCTATCCTCCGCCGCGCGCGTTGCCGCGCCGAACGCCTTGTAGGCGGCGTTCGATTTCGGCGCGGTGGCGAGGTAGACCGTGGCTTGCGCCAGCGCCAGTTCCCCTTCCGGCGAGCCGAGAAAGTCGTAGACCTCCTTCGCGGCGTTCGCTTGGAGGAGCGCATTGGGGTCTGCGAGGCCGATATCCTCAACCGCCATGCGCACCAGCCGCCGCGCGATGTAGAGCGGGTCTTCACCGCCCGCCAGCATGCGCGCCAGCCAATAGAGCGCGGCGTCGGGGTCTGATCCCCGTACCGATTTGTGCAGAGCGCTGATGAGGTTGTAGTGGCCGTCCTGGGACTTGTCGTAGATCGGCGCGCGGCGCTGCACCAGCGCCACCAACGCTTCGCGGTCGAGCGGTGTCTTGATGCCGGCGGCCTCGGTGAGAAACACGTCCTCAGCGAGGTTGATGACGCCGCGCCCGTCGCCGTCGGCCATGCTGATCAGCGCCACCCGGGCGTCGTCCGTCAGCGGCAGCTTGCGTCCTTCGTGCACTTCCGCGCGCTCGATCAACGCCTCGAGTGCCGCATCGTCCAGCCGCTTGAAGGTGAGCACGCTCGCCCGCGACAGCAGCGCCGAATTGAGCTCAAAGGACGGATTCTCCGTCGTGGCGCCCACCAGAATGATGGTGCCGTCCTCCATATGCGGCAGGAAAGCGTCCTGCTGCGAGCGGTTGAAGCGATGGATTTCATCGACGAAGAGCAGCGTGCCACGCCCCTCCTCCCGTCTTGCACGCGCCGCGTCGAATACCTTGCGCAAATCGGCGACGCCGGAGTGGATCGCCGAGATCTGCTCGAAGTGGTGATCGGTGACCTCGGCGAGAAGCCGCGCCACGGTGGTCTTGCCGGTCCCCGGCGGGCCCCAGAAGATCACCGAGCCGAGCCGTCTCGCCCGCACCATGCGGCCGAGCATGCCATCGCCCAGGAGGTGGTCCTGGCCGATCACCTCGTCGAGAGACTTGGGCCGCAGGCGGTCGGCGAGCGGGCGCGGCGCACTATCGGAGAGCCCGGCAGCCTCGAACAACGTGGCCGCGCCCTTTTTCATGGCATCAGCCCTGAATTGCCAGGTTGAACACTTTTTCCCCGCGCTCGATGGCAATGCGCCAGGCGTCGCCGCTTACCTCAAGCATGACAGCGAGTTGCTTGACTGCGGTGATCTTCTCGTCGTTGAGGCCGGCAATGACGTCGCCGCGCCGCAAGCCCAACCTGCCGGCGTTCGACTGCCGGTCGACGTCGAGGACCACGACGCCTTGCTTGCCGTCGTCCTCCAGGCCGAGCTCCAGCGCCACGGCGGGTGACAGATTGGCGACCTTGGCGCCGGAGAACGGGTGGCGTCCCGATAGGTCGCGCGTATCGCGCGGCGGGTCCTCGATCGGCGCGAGCAGCGACACGGTCGCCGTCAAGGTCTTGCCCTTGCGGAACACGTCGAGCTCCACGGTGCCGCCCACGCCCTTGGTGACGAAGCGGTACTGAAACGCCTCCGGATCCTGCACCGCCTTGTCGTCGACACTCACGATGACGTCGCCGACTTTGAGCCCCGCCCGGAACGCCGGTCCCTTCTCATGCAGGCTCTTGACCAGCGCGCCCGATGGCCGCTCGAGCCCGATCGACTCGGCGATGTCGGTAGTCAGCGGCTGCAACGACGCGCCGAACCACGGGCGCTGCACCGTGCCGCCTGTGAGCGCCGACTGAACCACGAGCCGCACCATGTTGGAAGGAATCGCAAATCCAATGCCGTGCGAGCCGCCGCTTCGCGAGAAGATCGCCGTGTTGATGCCGACCAGCCGCCCGTCCATGTCGACGAGCGCACCGCCGGAATTGCCCGGATTGATGGCGGCATCGGTCTGGATGAAGAACTGATAGTCGCTGATGCCGACTTTGGTACGTGCCAGCGCCGAGACGATGCCGCTCGTCACCGTCTGCCCCACGCCGAAGGGATCGCCGATGGCGAGCACGAGATCGCCCACCTCGAGATCGTCGGAATCGGCAAATGCGATAGAAGGAAACGTGGCGCCGGCGCCGTCGAGCCGGAGCACGGCGAGATCGGTCTGCTCATCCTTGAGGATGAGCCTGGCCGGAAATTCGCGCCCGTCGTTGAGCGCTATCGTGATCTCCGAGTCGCCGCTGCTCCTGATGACATGATAGTTCGTGACCACCACGCCCTCGGCGCTGATCAGCACGCCGGAGCCTAGCGAGTTCTGAATGCGTTCCTGCGGCACGCCGAACTGCTCGCCGAAGAACCGGCGGAAGAACGGGTCGTCGAAGAACGGCGACACCATCTGCTTGACCCGGTGGCGCACATAGACGTTGACCACCGCCGGTGCCGCCTGCTGCACCACCGGCGCGAAGGACTGCTTGATCGCGGCTTGGGACTTGGGGACGACCTTCTCCTGCGCCGGCGCCGTGGCGAGGGACAGAACGAGCAGCGCGGCGGCGAGCAGCCAGGCCAGGCCGATCTTCCCGGGGAGATGCTTCAAAAGCTTCATCATTTGCCCTGTCAGGAGGGGCCGGAAGGACCCCACGTCATACCAAGAGTCCGGGCCGGTTTCCCAAAGAAAACTGGCCTTCTTGCGGCGGATTCCCAAGGGAACTTGTTTTGCCGCTCTAGTGCTTTCAACTAAGATGCCGCACCCGACGGCAACTATTCGTAACGGTGAAACGTGGGAGAGAAGCGCATGCGTGTTTTGAAGCTGAGCCTGACTGCTCTGGCGGCGACCTTCGCTTTTAGCACCGCGGCCGAGGCCATCGAAGTCAAGAAGAGACGAGAAGCGCCCGGCACGCCCGCCGAGGTCTGGGCCGTGGTTGGCGAATTTTGCGCCATCAAGAATTGGCATCCTGCTGTCGCCGAGTGCGAGCAGTTCGAGGAAGGCGGCGACACCTACCGTATGCTGACCCTCGGGGATGGCGGCAAGATCAAGGAGAAGCTCACCGACAAGGGCGATACGGGCTACAGCTACGAGATCGTCGAGAGCCCGCTGCCGGTGAAGAACTACAAGGCGAGCTCGAGGTCGGCGAGGACGACGAGCCGGACCGGGTCGAGATCGAGTGGGAAGCCGAGTTCGACGCCAACGGCGTTCCTGACGACGAGGCCAAGAAAATCATCACCGGCATCTTCAACGACGGCGTAAGCGGTATCAAGAAGGCCGTCATCGAGGCTTACGACAAGCGTGAGGCGGCCGCCGGCAATCCCGTGTCGAAGGGCAGAGACCGCGACGACGACGATTAGCAGTAGCCAACGTTGGAAAACACGAAAGGCGCGCCCTGGCGGCGCGCCTTTTCATTTGCCTATTCCTTGTCATCGCCCGGCTAACCAGGCGACAATCGAGGGGTTAGGCCGCGGCGGCCTCGGCTTCGTCGCCCCGCTCCTGCGTCGGGCCGGAGTCGAGACCCTTGGCATCTTCGTCGCGATCGACCAGCTCGATCACGGCCATCGGAGCGGAGTCGCCGTAGCGGAAGCCCGCTTTCAGCACCCGCGTATAGCCGCCGGGACGCTCCGCATAGCGCGGCCCCAGCGTCTCGAACAGCTTGGCCACCATCGCCTCATCGCGGATACGGGCGAACGCCAGGCGCCGCGCATGCAGGTCTCCCTTCTTGGCAAGCGTGATGAGCCGGTCGGTGACCCGGCGCAGCTCCTTCGCCTTGGGCAAGGTCGTGGCGATCTGCTCGTGCTTGATCAGCGCCGTGGCAAGGCTCGCCAGGAGGGCGCTGCGATGGGACGGCGTCCGGTTGAGCTTCCGGCCTGCTTTGCGGTGACGCATGGTCTCCCTCCGGTCGACAGGGGACAGAGATCAGTGATCAGTTGTCAGAATTGCCGATCTGATCACTGATTTCTGATTACTGATCCCTGCTAATAATGATCCTCGAAGCGCTTCGCCAGCTCTTCAATATTCTCCGGCGGCCAATCCGGCACTTCCATGCCGAGATGGAGGCCCATGGAGGCGAGCACCTCCTTGATCTCGTTCAGCGACTTGCGGCCGAAATTCGGTGTCCGCAGCATCTCGGCTTCCGTCTTCTGAATGAGGTCGCCGATATAGACGATGTTGTCGTTCTTCAGGCAGTTGGCCGAGCGCACCGACAGTTCGAGCTCGTCCACCTTCTTGAGCAGAGCGGCGTTGAACACGAGTTCCGGCTGCCGCTCGTAGGTGGTCTCCTTCTTCGGCTCCTCAAAATTGACGAACACTGACAGCTGATCCTGGACGATGCGGGCGGCGAGCGCGACCGTGTCCTCCGGCCGCACCGAGCCGTCCGTCTCGATCTCCATGGTGAGCTTGTCATAATCGAGGATCTGGCCCTCGCGGGTGTTCTCCACGCCATAGGACACCTTGCGCACCGGGCTGTAGAGCGAGTCCACGGGAATATAGCCGATCGGCGCATCGTCCGGACGATTGCGCTCGGCCGGCACATAGCCCTTGCCCGTCGAGGTGGTGAATTCCATGTGGATCGAGGCGCCCTCGTCGAGAGTGCAGATCACATGCCCGGGGTTCAGGATCTCGATGTCGGCCCCGGTCTGGATGTCGCCGGCGGTGGCGACGCCCGGGCCTTCCTTCTGAAGCACCATGCGCTTGATGCCTTCGGCATGCTGGCGCAGCGCGATCTCCTTGATGTTGAGCACGATGTCGGTCACGTCCTCGCGCACACCGGGGATCGACGAGAACTCGTGCAACACGCCGTCGATATGCACCGAGGTGATGGCGGCGCCCTGTAGCGAGGAAAGCAGCACGCGGCGAAGCGCATTGCCGAGCGTCAGCCCGAAGCCGCGCTCGAGCGGCTCGGCGACGACCATGGCGAAGCGCGCCGGATCGCGGCCTGAAGCGACGTTGAGCTTGGTGGGCTTGATCAGATCTTGCCAGTTCTTCTGCAGCACCGGGTTAGCCCTTTCCTGATCATTGAGCGGGGCTGCCTGCCCCAGCTTCCGAATGTCTTCGTGCAACAAGAGTAGCCTTGCCTTTCTTTAGACGCGCCGGCGCTTGCGTGGCCGGCAGCCGTTATGAGGGATCGGCGTCACATCGCGGATCGAGATGATGTTGAAGCCCGCGGCTTGCAGCGCGCGCAGCGCCGACTCCCTGCCCGAGCCAGGTCCCCGTACCTCGATTTCGAGGTTCTTCATTCCGTGCTCCATCGCCTTCTTGCCGGCGTCCTCCGCCGCGACCTGCGCCGCGTAGGGCGTCGACTTGCGCGAACCCTTGAAGCCCATGGTGCCCGCCGACGACCACGAGATGGCGTTGCCTTGCGCGTCGGTGATGGTGATCATCGTGTTGTTGAAGCTCGCATGCACGTGGGCGACGCCCGAAGTGATGTTCTTCTTCTCGCGGCGACGAACCCGCGTCTTGTCCTTGGCCATGCTCTATTTCCCGCTATTCGAACTGGCGGCGGCGACAGCTTCTCGAGCCCTGGCCGCGCGTTGCGTTATCTACTTCTTCTTGCCGGCGATTGGCTTCGCCGGACCTTTACGCGTGCGCGCGTTGGTATGCGTGCGCTGACCATGGACCGGAAGCCCGCGGCGATGACGTAATCCGCGATAGCAGCCGAGGTCCATCAACCTCTTGATGTTCATCGCGACATCGCGCCTGAGATCGCCCTCCACGACATAGTCGCGGTCGATCACTTCGCGGATCTGGATGACCTCCGATTCTGTCAGTTGGCTCACCCGCCGCTCCGGCGGGATGGCGACCTTGGTGCAGATTTCCTTGGCGAAGGTATCGCCGATACCGTGGATATAGGTCAGCGCGACCTCGACCCGCTTATTGGTCGGGATATTAACGCCTGCAATTCGGGCCACGTCGTCGCCTCCTCGCGCTCACGTGCTAACGTGCTGAAATTTAAGCCGAAATTCCCAAGTGGAACACAACGAGACCGACCGCGGACAGGCTCTACCCCCGGGACCGGTCAGTCCATCAAGCAATGTGACGCCGTTATGTAGCGATTCCGCTTGACAAGGTCAACCGGCCCAATTTCCGGGCGATTTGCGTCAAGCGGAAGCCCCGGCCAGCGCCTCGTCTATCTCCTTTTGTACCGTTTCTATATCGGCCATGCCGTCGACCGCACTGACTTTACGCTGCCCCTGATAATAGCCGATCAGGGGCGTGGTTTGAGCGTGATAGGCCTTGAGCCGGGCCCGCACCACCTCCTCATTGTCGTCGGGCCGGCGCGTGAACTTCGTGCCGCCGCAGCGGTCGCACACGCCGGGCACCTTCGGCTGCTTGAAGAGATCGTGATAGCCCTCCCCGCAGGTAGCGCAGGTGGAGCGGCCGGTAATGCGCTCGACGAGCGCATCGTCATCGACCTCGAGGACGATCACCCGGTCGACCTGCTTGCCGCGCTCTTGCATCAGCCTGTCGAGCGCCTCGGCCTGGCCGATGGTGCGGGGAAAGCCGTCGAGAATGAAGCCCTTGCCATCCTCGTCCGCGTCCATGCGCTCGGCTATCAGGCCGGTCACGACCTCGTCGGGGACGAGCTCGCCCCGCTTCATGATGTCGCCCGCCTTGCGCCCGAGCTCGCTGCCGGCGGCGACCGCCGCCCGCAGCATGTCCCCGGTGGAAAGTTGCACGAGCGCATGGCGTTCCTCGAGCCGCTTCGCCTGGGTTCCCTTGCCGGCGCCCGGCGGGCCGAGCAGCACCAGGTTCATCGCCGCCGCGCCCCTCTGAGCTTGGCTCTCTTGATCAGGCCCTCATATTGGTGCGCAAGCAGATGGCTCTGGATCTGCGCCACCGTATCCATGGTAACGCTGACCACGATGAGGAGCGAGGTGCCGCCGAAATAGAACGGCACGCCCCAATAGGAAATCAAGAGTTCGGGCAGCACGCAGACGGCGGCAAGGTAGAGCGCGCCGACCGCGGTGATGCGGGTGAGCACATAGTCGATATATTCCGCCGTGCGCTCGCCCGGCCTGATGCCCGGCAGAAAGCCGCCATACTTCTTCAGGTTCTCGGCCGTGTCCTTCGGATTGAACACCACCGCCGTGTAGAAGAAGGCGAAGAAGACGATCAGCGCTACATAGATGAAGATGTGCAAAGGCTGACCGCGCCCGAGCATGGCGGTAATCGTCTGGAGCCATTCGGGTCCCTGCCCGGCGGAGAAATTCGCCACGGTGATCGGCAGGAGCAGCAGCGACGAGGCGAAGATCGGCGGGATGACACCGGCGGTGTTCAGCTTGAGCGGCAGATGCGAGGCATCGCCCTGGAACATGCGGTTGCCCACTTGTCGCTTGGGGTATTGCACCAGAAGCCGCCGCTGCGCCCGCTCCATGAACACGATGAACGCGATCACGGCGACCGCCATGACGATGAGGGCGATGATCAGCGCCGTCGACAGCGCCCCTTGGCGGCCGAGCTCCAGCGTGCCGACCAGCGCCGAGGGCAGCTCGGCGATGATGCCGGCGAAGATGATGAGTGAGATGCCGTTGCCGACGCCGCGCGCCGTGATCTGCTCGCCGAGCCACATGAGGAACACGGTGCCCCCGACCAGGGTGATGACGGTGGTAATACGGAAGAACCAGCCCGGCTCGGTGACGATGTTGCCCGCGCCTTCAAGCCCGACGGCGATGCCGTAGCCTTGCAGTGCCGCCAGCAGCACCGTGCCGTAGCGCGTGTATTGGTTGATCTGCCGACGCCCCTGCTCGCCTTCCTTCTTGAGCTGCTCGAGATGAGGGGAGACGGTGGTCAGCAGCTGGATGATGATCGACGCCGAGATGTACGGCATGATGTTGAGCGCGAAGATCGCCATGCGCCCGACCGCTCCGCCCGAGAACATGTTGAACATGCCGAGGATGCCGGACTGCTGCTGCCGGAACACATCGGCGAGCGCCTCCGGATTGATGCCCGGAATCGGGATATAGGTGCCGAGCCGATAGATGATGAGCGCGCCGAGCGTGAACCAGATGCGCTTCTTGAGCTCGTCGGCCTTGGCGAAGGCCGCGAAGTTGAGATTGGCAACGAGCTGTTCGGCGGCGGAAACCATCGGCGCTCTTCCCTTCTCCGAGACGGTGTGGCGGCCTCAGCTTGGGCCGCCTTGCCTCACTCGGACGTGTCCTTCTTGGCGGGCTTTGCCTTGGTGGGTCCGGCCTCGCCCCCCTCAGTCTTCGCTTTTTTCTCGGGCTTTTCCGCGGCAGATTCGGCGTGCGTCGCCTTCCCCTTTTTCTCCGGCTTTTCCGCACCCCCCTCGCCGGCGTCGCGCTTGGCCGGCTTGGCGGACGCCTCGTCGCCCTCGCGCTTGCCGAGCTTCCATTTGCTTCCCTTGGGCGGCCGCTGTTTCTTCGGGTGATTTTCGTAAGCGCGCACGACGCGAAGGATCTTCACGGTGCCGCCCGCATTCTCGACCGCCTTGACCGCGCTTGCCGAGGCGCCGGCGACCTCGAAGGCGAGCTTCGTCTTGACCTCGCCCTTGCCGAGCAATCGCACGCCGTCGCGCACGCGCCGTATAACCCCCGCGGCCAGCAGCGCCTCGACCGTGATCGGGCTCTTGGCGTCGAGCTTGCCAGCGTCGATCGCGCTCTGCACCCGGCCGAGATTCACCTCGTTGAAGTCCTTGGCGAAGATGTTTTTGAAGCCGCGCTTCGGCAGGCGGCGGTGCAGCGGCATCTGGCCGCCCTCGAAGCCCTTGATGGCGACGCCGGAGCGTGCCTTCTGGCCCTTCTGGCCGCGGCCCGACGTCTTGCCGAGACCCGAGCCGAGGCCGCGGCCGAGCCGCTTCTTAGCCTTGGTCGCGCCCGGCCGGTCGCTGATCTCATTCAGTCGCATGATACTCGTTCCTTAGGCCTTAAGCCTTGTCCTCGACGATGCGCACCAGGTGCTGGATCTTGGCGACCATGCCGCGCACCTGGGGACTGTCGACCAAGGTCCGCCGCTTGTGCATCTTGTTCAGGCCGAGCCCGATCAGGGTCGCGCGTTGAATACCGGGGCGGCGGATTGGGCTGCCAATCTGCTCCACGACGATCGTCTTCTGCTTGTCGGCCATCTCTCTCGACCCTTGCTCGTTGCAGGCTTACGCCTCGGCGGCGGCGGCGTCGCCTGCGCCGTCTCTCCGGCGCGATACGATCTCGCTCACCTTCTTGCCGCGGCGCGCCGCAACGCCACGCGGGCTGTCCTCATGCTTCAGCGCATCGAAAGTCGCCCGCACCATGTTGTAGGGATTGGAGCTGCCGAGCGACTTCGCCACCACGTCCTGGATGCCGAGCGTCTCGAACACGGCGCGCATCGGACCGCCGGCGATGATGCCGGTGCCCGGAGGCGCGGCGCGCAGAATGACCCGGCCGGCGCCGTGCTGGCCCCGTACGTCGTGGTGCAGGGTGCGGCCCTCGCGCAGCGGCACCTTCACCAAGTTGCGTTTGGCCGCCTCGGTCGCCTTGCGAATGGCCTCCGGCACCTCGCGCGCCTTGCCGTGGCCGAAGCCGACCCGGCCCTTCTGATCGCCGACCACGACCAGCGCGGCAAAGCCGAAGCGACGTCCGCCCTTGACCACCTTGGCCACGCGATTGATGTGCACGAGCTTGTCGACAAACTCGCTGTCGCGGTCGTCGCGGTCTCGTCCTTGCGGGCCTCGGCCCCCTTTGCGATCCATGTTCTCGATCCTCTAGAAGTTCAGGCCCGCCTCGCGAGCCGCATCTGCGAGCGCCTTGACGCGTCCGTGATAAATGTAGCCGCCGCGGTCGAACACGACGTCCTTGACCCCGGCCTTGAGCGCCCGCTCGGCGACAAGCTTGCCCACGGCTTGCGCCGCGGCGAGATCGCTGCCCTTCGGCAACGAGCCCTTGAGGTCCTTGTCGAGGCTCGACGCCGCCGCCACGGTCTTGCCCCCCCGGTCGTCGATGACCTGGGCATAGATGTGCTTGGAGGAGCGGAACACCGACAGGCGCGCGCGGTCCTTCGCCGCCCGCTTCAGCGTATGGCGAACCCGGCGCGAGCGCCGCACAAAGCTTTCATTCAATGCGCTCATGGTCTCTCACCGCTACTTCTTCTTGCCTTCCTTGCGGAGGATATACTCACCCGCATAGCGCACGCCTTTGCCCTTGTAGGGCTCCGGCGGCCTGAACCGCCTGATCTCCGCCGCCACCTGCCCCACCTTCTGCTTGTCGATGCCGGTCACGATGATTTCCGTGGGCTTCGGGCACTGCACCTGGATGCCTTGCGGAATGGGGTATTGGATGTCGTGGCTGTGGCCGAGCTGGAGCTGCAGATTGGGCCCCTGCACGGCGGCGCGATAGCCGACGCCGGTGATCTCGAGCTTCTTGGTGAAGCCCTCGGTCACGCCGGTGACGAGATTGGCGACGAGCGTGCGGGACATACCCCACATGGCGCGCGCATCCTTGGTGTCCTCGCGCATGGCGACCTCGATGCCGTCCTTGTCGGCCTTGGCCATGACCTGATCGGCGAGCACATGCTTGAGCTCGCCCTTAGGCCCCTTCACCTTGACCTCCTGGCCGTCCACCGCGGCGGTGACGCCGCCGGGAATTGCCACTGGTTTCTTGCCGATGCGCGACATGGGTCAAACCTTCGCTTCAATAGCGCCGCTAGAACACGTTGCAGAGAATCTCGCCGCCGACATTCTCGTTGCGTGCGCGGGAATCCGACATGACGCCCTTCGGCGTCGAGAGTATGGCGACGCCGAGGCCGTTGGCGACCGTCGGCAGGTCCTTCACCGAGGAATACACGCGCCGGCCGGGAGTCGACACGCGTTTGATGTCCTTGATGACGGGCTCGCCGTCGAAATATTTGAGTTCGATCTCGAACTCGGACTTGCCGCCGGTGTAATCGACTCTAGCGTAACCGCGGATATAGCCCTCCTCCGCCAGCACGTCGAGAACGTGCTCGCGCAGCTTCGAGGCCGGCGTCGTCACCTTGGCCTTGTGCCGCATCTGCGCGTTGCGGATGCGGGCCAGCATATCGCCTAGAGGATCGTTGATGCTCATCGATCGTCCTTACCAGCTCGACTTGACCAAACCGGGGATCAACCCGCTGCTTCCGAGATCGCGCAAGGCAATGCGCGACATGCGAAGCTTGCGGTAGTAGCCGCGCGGGCGCCCGGTGAGATCGCAACGGTTGCGGATGCGCGTCGGCGAGGAATTGCGTGGCAGCTCGGCAAGCTTGAGCCGCGCGGCAAAGCGCTCCTCGGCCGGCAGCGAGCGGTCGGAGGCGATCGCCCTCAGCCGCGTGCGCCGCACCTTGAATTTCTTGGCGAGGCGGCGGCGCTTCTTGTCCCGCTCGATCATGCTCGTCTTAGCCATTCAGTCCTCCTGTCGCAGCCCAAGCTGTCGCCTAGCCGCGGAACGGAAAATTCAAACCCTTGAGCAACGCGCGCGCCTCGTCGTCGGTCCGCGCCGTCGTGCACACGATGATGTCCATGCCGAGCACATCCTCGACCTTGTCGTAGTCGATCTCGGGGAAGATGATGTGTTCCTTCAGCCCGATGGCATAATTGCCTCTGCCATCGAAGCTTTTCGGGTTCAGTCCGCGGAAGTCGCGCACCCGCGGCAGCGCGATATTCACCAGCCGGTCGACGAACTCGTACATGCGGTCCTTCCGCAAGGTGACTTTGGCGCCGATGGCCATGCCCTCGCGCAGCTTGAAGGTCGCGATCGACTTCCGCGCCTTGGTGATGACCGGACGCTGGCCGGCGATCAGCCCGAGATCGGCGGCAGCCGCCTGCACCTTCTTGGAGTCGCCCACGGCTTCGCCGACGCCCATGTTGAGCACCACCTTGTCGAGGCGCGGCACCTGCATGACATTTTCGTAGCCGAACTCCTTGGTGAGCTCGCCCTTGAGCACGTCCTGATAGTGCTTCTTGAGCCGCGGAATGTATGCCTGCTCAGCCATCGATGACCTCGCCCGAGCGCCTGGCAAAGCGAACCTTGCGCCCGTCCTTTAGAAATTTGTAGCCGATGCGAGTCGGTTTCCCGTCCTTAGGATCCTCGATCGCGAGATTGGAAATGTGGATCGGCGCTTCCTTGGTGATGATGCCGCCCTCCTGCGCCGCCGTCTGGCGCTGATGGCGGCGTACCATGGCCACGCCATGCACGATGGCGCGGTTCTCGGCCGGCAGCACTTTCAGCACCTCGCCGCGCTTGCCCTTGTCCTTGCCGGTGAGCACCACGACGTGATCGCCCTTCTTGAGCTTCACTTTGGGCATCTACAGAACCTCCGGCGCGAGCGACACGATCTTCATGTGCCTCTTCGCCCTAAGCTCGCGCGTGACCGGGCCGAAAATACGCGTGCCAACCGGCTCGCCTTGCGCGTTGACTAGGACCGCAGCGTTGCGGTCGAAGCGGATGAGCGAGCCGTCCGGGCGCCGCACGCCGGTGGCGGTGCGCACGATCACGGCCTTCATCACCTGCCCCTTCTTGACGCGGCCGCGCGGGATCGCCTCCTTGACGCTGACCACGACGGTATCGCCGATCGAGGCGTATTTCCGCTTCGAGCCGCCGAGTACCTTGATGCACTGGACGCGCTTCGCGCCCGAATTATCGGCGACGTCGAGATTGGTCTGCATCTGAATCATGGCATCCGCCCTTGCTCGGGCCCTTGCGAGGCCCGCACTTCAATCCTAGCCCGCTGCCTGCTCGCGCGGCAGCACCACCCATCGTTTTTGTTTCGAGATCGGCGCGCACTCCTCGATCCACACCTTCTCGCCCACCTTGAACTCGTTCTTCTCGTCGTGAGCGTGATAGTTCTTGGACCGGCGCACCGTCTTCTTGAACAGGGGATGCGTGAAGCGGCGCTCGACCTTGACCACCACGGTCTTGTCGTTCTTGTCGCTCACCACCACCCCAAGCAGAACTCGTTTCGGCATCGTTGTTACCTTTAAGCCTTCGCCGCGGCGCTCTTCGCCCGCGCCACCGTCTGGATGCGCGCGATATCGCGCCTGATCTGTCTCACCCGCGCCGTGTTCTCGAGCTGCCCGGAGGCCGCCTGGAAGCGCAGGTTGAACTGCTCCTTCTTCAACTTGACCAACTCGTCGTTGAGCTGATCGATCGTCATCTCGTGCACCTGGCCCGCTTTCATCGCCTAGCCCTCGATGCGCGCCACGACGCGCGTCTTGATCGGCAGCTTGGCGGCGCCAAGCCGCAGCGACTCCCGCGCCACCGCCTCGGTCACACCGTCGATCTCGAACATGATGCGGCCCGGCTTCACCTTGGCCACCCAGAACTCCGGCGTGCCCTTGCCCTTGCCCATGCGCACTTCGGTCGGCTTCTTCGACACCGGCACGTCGGGGAACAGTCTGATCCACACGCGCCCCGCGCGCTTCATCTGCCTTGTCATGGCCCGCCGCGCGGCCTCGATCTGCCGCGCCGTGATGCGCGCAGGCTCCTGCGCCTTCAGCCCGAACGTGCCGAAATTGAGCGCAGTCGCGCTCGAGGCGGCGCCCTTGATGCGCCCCTTGTGCGCCTTGCGGAACTTTGTGCGTTTCGGTTGCAGCATGACTTAGCCTTGCCTCGCCCTACCCTTGCGCCGGGGCGGGTTCGCGGCGCCCGGTCGAACGGCCGCCTTCTTGTGCCTCGAGCGCCTTGTTCTCCTGGGCCATGGGATCGTGCTCCATGATCTCGCCCTTGAAGATCCACACCTTGATGCCGATGATGCCGTAGGCCGTGCGCCCCAGCGCCGTGCCGTAGTCGATATTGGCGCGCAACGTGTGCAGCGGCACGCGACCCTCGCGGTACCACTCCATGCGTGCGATCTCCGCGCCGCCGAGCCGGCCCGAGCAATTGATGCGGATGCCGAGCGCGCCCATGCGGATCGCCGACTGCACCGCCCGCTTCATGGCGCGGCGGAACGCCACCCGGCGCTCCAGCTGCTGGGCGATGCCCTCCGCCACCAACGTGGCGTCGATCTCCGGCTTCCGCACCTCGACGATGTTGAGGTGCACTTCGGAGTCCGTCATGCCGGCGAGCTCGCGGCGGAGCTTCTCGATGTCGGCGCCCTTTTTGCCGATGAGGATGCCCGGACGCGCGGTGTACACCGTGACCCGGCACTTCTTGTGCGGGCGCTCGATGACCACCTTGGAGATGCCGGCCTGCTTGCGCGAGCTGAGAATGTGCTCGCGCATCTTCAAGTCCTCGTGCAGGAGCCGCGCGTACTCGCCGCGGCTGGCGAACCAGCGCGAATCCCAGGTGCGGTTGACGCCGAGCCTAAGCCCGATCGGATTGACCTTCTGTCCCATTAAGCGGACTCCTCGACTTGCCGCACCACCACGGTCATCTGCGAAAACGGCTTCAAGATGCGAGCGGCCCGGCCGCGCGCCCGCGCGCGGAGCCGCTTCATCACGATGTTCTTGCCCACATAGGCCTCGGACACGACCAGCGCATCGACGTCGAGATCGTGATTGTTCTCGGCGTTGGCAATGGCCGACTCGAGCGTCTTCTTCACGTCCTTGGCGACGCGCTTGCGCGAGAAGGTGAGATCGGCGAGCGCGCGGTCGACCTTCTTGCCGCGGATCAGCTGGGCAAGCAGGTTGAGCTTCTGCGGGCTCACGCGAATGAGCCGGGTCACGGCCCTCGCCTCGTTGTCCTTGAGCGTGCGCTCGCGTTGCGGCTTGCCCATTACACTTTCGCCCTCTTCGCCTTGCGGTCGGCGGCATGGCCGTGGAACGTCCGCGTCGGCGCAAACTCTCCAAACTTGTGGCCGACCATGTCCTCGGTCACCAGCACCGGAATGTGCTTCTGGCCGTTATGGACGCCGAAGGTGAGCCCCACGAACTGCGGCAGGATGGTCGAGCGGCGCGACCACATCTTGATGATGGCATTGGACCCGCTGCCGCGCGCCTTCTCCGCCTTCTTCAAGAGATAGCCGTCGACGAACGGACCTTTCCAAATCGAACGTGCCACGTTTCGTTACCCCTTCTTCTTCTGATGGCGGCTGCGCAGGATGAATTTGTCGGTCGCCCGGTTGTGGCGGGTCTTCTTGCCCTTGGTCGACTTGCCCCACGGCGTCACCGGGTGGCGGCCGCCGGAGGTGCGGCCCTCGCCACCGCCATGCGGGTGGTCGACCGGGTTCATGGCCACGCCGCGCACCACGGGCTTCCGCCCCTTCCAACGCATGCGCCCGGCCTTGCCGATCGACACGTTGGAATTGTCCGGATTGGACACGGCTCCGACCGTGGCCATGCACTCCGCCGGGACCATGCGCGTCTCGCCGGAGTTGAGCCGCAGGATCGCGTAGCCCGCATCGCGGCCCACGAGCTGGACATAGGCGCCCGCCGCGCGGGCGATCTGGCCGCCTTTGCCCTTCTTCATCTCCACATTGTGGACGATGGTGCCGATCGGCATGTTGGCGAGCGGCATGGCGTTGCCTGGCTTCACGTCGACCCGCTCGTCGGCGATCACCGTGTCGCCCGGGGCCAGACGCTGTGGCGCCAGGATGTAGGCCAGCTCGCCATCCTCATACTTGATGAGGGCGATGAAGGCCGTGCGGTTTGGATCGTACTCCAGCCGCTCCACCGTCGCCGCCACGCCGAGCTTGCTGCGCTTGAAATCGACCAGGCGATAGCTGCGCTTGTGGCCGCCGCCGCGATGCCACACCGACACGCGGCCGTGATTGTTGCGCCCGCCGGACTTGGTCAGTCCCTCGGTGAGCGCCTTGACCGGTTTGCCTTTCCACAGGTGGCTGCGGTCGACGAGCACGAGCTGCCGCTGGCTCGGCGTGGTGGGTTTGAAGGTCTTGAGCGCCATGTCGTCAGATCCTCGTCGTCACGTCGATCTTGTCGCCTTCGGCGAGCTTGACGATCGCTTTCTTCACGTCCTGCTGGCGCCCCTTGAGTCCGCGGAAACGCTTGGTCTTGCCCTTGCGGGTCAGCGTGTTCACGGCAAGCACCTTGACGCCGAACAGCTTCTCGATCGCGGCCTTGATCTCGGGCTTGGTCGCGTCGCGGCGCACCTTGAAGATCACCTGGTTCGCCTCCGATGCCGCACTCGATTTCTCGGTGATGACCGGCGCGAGGATCACGTCGTAATGGGACAGCGCGCTCATTTGAACCGTGCCTCCAGCGCCTCGAGCGCCGCCTTGGTCAGCACGAGCTTCTCGTGCCGCAGAATGTCGTACACATTGATGCCCTGCACCGGCAGCACATCGATTTGCGGGATGTTGCGCACCGCGCGGGCGAAGCCGTCATGCACCGACGCGCCGTCCACGATCAGCGCCGAACCGAAGCCGAGCTTGGCGAAGCGCGTTTTCAGCTCCTTGGTCTTGGCCTCTTTCAGGTCGCACGAGTCGAGCACGACCAAAGTATCGGTCTTGGCCTTGGACGACAGCGCGTGCTTCAGCGCCAGCGCACGCACCTTCTTCGGCAAGTCGATGGCGTGGCTGCGCGGCTTCGGCCCGAACGCCTTGCCGCCGCCACGGAAGATTGGCGCCTTCTTGCTGCCGTGACGCGCCCGTCCCGTGCCCTTCTGCCGGTACATCTTGGCCGTGGTGGCGTTCACCTCGGAGCGGTCCTTGACGTGCGCCGTGCCGCTCCGCCGCTTGGCGAGCTGGTAGCGCACCATGCGTTGCAGGATGTCGGCGCGGGGCGTAAGCCCGAACACGTCGTCCGAGAGCTCCACGGTGCCCGCCTTCTTGGCGTCGAGCGTTGTGACGTCCGCCTTCATCACTCTTTATCCCCGCCCTCTGCCTGCTCCGCGGGCGCTTCCGGCGCCGACGCCTCGGCCGCCTCGGACTTGGCCTTTTGATCTTCGCCGCTCTTGCGGAACGCGCCTGGCTTCGGCGCCTCGCTCGGCAGCGAGCGCTTCACCGCATCCCTGAGCAGCACCCAGCCGCCCTTGGCCCCTGGCACGGCGCCGCGGATCATGATCAGCCCGCGCTCCGGGTCGGTCTTCACCACCCGCAAATTCTGCGTGGTGACGTTCACGTCGCCCATATGGCCGGCCATCTTCTTGCCCTTGAACACCTTGCCGGGGTCCTGGCGTTGGCCGGTCGAGCCGTGACTGCGATGGCTCACCGACACGCCGTGGCTCGCCCGTAAGCCGCCGAAACCGTGCCGCTTCATGGCGCCGGCGAAGCCCTTGCCGATCGATGTGCCGGACACGTCCACGTACTGCCCCTCGACAAAGTGGTCGGCGGTGATCTCAGCGCCCACGTCGATCAAGTTCTCCGGGCTGACGCGGAACTCGGCGAGCTTGCGCTTCGGCTCCACATTGGCCACGGCGAAGCTGCCGCGCTCGGCGCGGGTCAGACGCTTCACTTTCGGCCGGCCTGCGCCGAGCTGCACCGCGGTGTAGCCGTTCTTCTCGGCGGTGCGCTGGGCCACGACCTGGCAATTGTCGAGGCGCAACACCGTGACCGGAATATGCTCCCCGGCATCGGTGAAGATCCTGGTCATGCCGACCTTTTGCGCGATGACACCTGATCGCATCGAAGTTGCTTCCTTGCCTCGTGCCGCGCCCGCGTTAGAGCTTGATCTCGACGTCGACACCCGCCGCGAGGTCGAGTTTCATCAGCGCGTCCACCGTCTGTGGCGTGGGATCGACGATGTCGAGCAGCCGCTTGTGCGTGCGCATCTCGAACTGCTCGCGGCTCTTCTTGTCGATATGCGGCGAGCGGTTCACGGTGAACTTCTCGATGCGGGTCGGTAGCGGGATGGGCCCGCGCACTTCGGCACCGGTACGCTTCGCCGTGTTGACGATTTCCTTGGTCGACGCATCGAGAATGCGATGGTCGAAGGCTTTCAGCCTGATTCTTATGTTCTGACTTTGCATCTCGATGGCCTCAAAGTTTGGAGCGCGCCGCTTGGCGCGACGCGCTCCTGATTTTCCTTTACTCGATGATCGACGACACCACGCCGGCGCCGACGGTGCGGCCGCCTTCGCGAATGGCGAAGCGGAGTTTCTCCTCCATGGCGATCGGCACGATCAGCTCGACGGTCATGGCGATGTTGTCACCAGGCATCACCATTTCGGTGCCCTCCGGCAGCTGCACGACGCCGGTCACGTCGGTCGTGCGGAAGTAGAACTGCGGGCGGTAGTTGCCGAAGAACGGTGTGTGGCGACCGCCCTCCTCCTTGGTGAGGATGTAGGCCTCCGCCTTGAACTTGGTGTGCGGGGTCACCGAGCCCGGCTTGGCGAGCACCTGGCCGCGCTCCACCGCCTCGCGATCGACGCCGCGAAGCAGGCAGCCGACGTTGTCGCCCGCCTCGCCCTGATCGAGCAGCTTGCGGAACATCTCGACGCCGGTGACCACCGTCTTGGTCGTGGGCTTGATCCCGACGATCTCCACCTCCTCGCCGACCTTGATGATGCCACGCTCGATACGGCCGGTCACCACGGTACCGCGGCCGGAAATCGAGAACACGTCCTCGATCGGCATCAGGAACGGCTTGTCCTTCGGGCGGTCGGGCTGCGGAATATAGGAATCGACGGCCCCCATCAGCTCGTTGATCGACTCCGTGCCGATCTCGTCGTTCTTGCCCTCGAGCGCGGCGAGCGCCGAGCCCTTGACGATCGGAATCTCGTCGCCGGGGAACTCGTATTTGGACAGCAGCTCGCGGACTTCGAGCTCGACGAGGTCGAGCAGCTCGGGATCGTCGACCATGTCCACCTTGTTGAGATAGACCACGAGCGCCGGAACGCCGACCTGACGGGCGAGGAGGATGTGCTCACGCGTCTGCGGCATGGGGCCGTCGGCGGCGGACACCACGAGGATGGCGCCGTCCATCTGCGCGGCGCCGGTGATCATGTTCTTCACATAGTCGGCGTGACCGGGACAATCGACGTGCGCGTAGTGCCGCTTATCGGTCTGGTACTCGACATGCGCCGTCGAGATGGTGATGCCGCGCGCCTTCTCCTCCGGCGCCTTGTCGATCTGATCGTAGGCGGTAAAGGTTGCACCGCCCTTCTCGGCCAACACTTTGGTGATCGCGGCCGTCAGCGTCGTCTTGCCGTGATCGACATGACCGATGGTCCCGATGTTGCAATGCGGCTTGGTCCGCTCGAATTTTGCCTTAGCCATGTTGGCTCTCCATCCTTCTCACCAAAATCCAACTTCTCAACTGTTGCCTCAGGCGAACTTGGCCTGCACTTCTTCCGCAACCGCCTGTGGCACTTGCGCGTAATGATCGAACTGCATCGTGAACTGGGCGCGGCCCTGGCTCATCGAACGCAGCGTATTCACGTAGCCGAACATGTTGGCGAGCGGCACCATGGCGCTGATCACCGCGGCGTTCCCGCGGCTCTCCTGGCCCCGCACCTGCCCGCGGCGGCTCGTGAGATCGCCGATGATGCCGCCGACATAGTCCTCCGGCGTCACCACCTCGACCTTCATCATCGGCTCGAGCAGTTTGGGCCCGGCCTTCATGGCGCCCTCGCGGAATGCTGCGCGGGACGCAATCTCGAACGCCATGACGCTCGAATCCACGTCGTGGTAGGCGCCGTCAGTCAAGGTGACCTTCACGTCGAGGATCGGGAAACCGGCGAGCACGCCGGCATCGACGACGCTCTGCACGCCCTTGGCAACGCCGGGGACGTACTCCTTGGGGACGTTGCCGCCGACCACCTTGTTCTCGAACTCGTAGCCCTTGCCTCGTTCGTTCGGCTCAATGGTGAGCTTGACACGGGCGAATTGGCCGGAGCCGCCGGTTTGCTTCTTGTGGGTGTAGTCGACGTCGGCCTTCTTCGACACGGTCTCGCGATACGCTACCTGCGGCGCGCCGACATTGGCCTCGACCTTGAACTCGCGGCGCATGCGATCGACGATGATATCGAGATGCAGCTCGCCCATGCCTTTGATAATGGTCTGGCCCGACTCGTGGTCGACCGAAACGCGGAACGAGGGATCTTCCTGGGCGAGACGGTGCAACGCCACGCCGAGCTTCTCCTGGTCGCCCTTGGTCTTGGGTTCGACGGCGACCTCGATCACGGGATCGGGGAACTCCATGCGCTCGAGAATCACCGGCTTCGTCGGATCGCACAGCGTATCGCCGGTCGTGACGTCCTTGAGGCCGGCAATAGCCACAATGTCGCCCGTATAGGCCTCCTTGATGTCCTCGCGGTGATTGGCGTGCATGAGCAGCATGCGGCCGATGCGCTCCTTCTTGTCCTTCACCGTGTTGGCGAGCGTCTGGCCGGACTCGACCTTGCCCGAATAGATGCGACAGAAGGTGAGCGAGCCCACGAACGGGTCGTTCATGATCTTGAAGGCAAGCATGGACAGCGGCGCGTCGTCGGACGGTAGCCGGCTCACTTCCTCGTCGGTCTTGGCGTCGATAGCCTTGATCGCCGGCACGTCGAGCGGCGATGGCAGGTAATCGACCACAGCATCGAGCATCGGCTGCACGCCCTTGTTCTTGAACGCCGAGCCGCACAGCACGGGGTAGAACTGCAGCGTGCACGTGCCCTTGCGGATCAGCTCTTTCAGCTTGTCGACGGGAATTTCCCTGCCTTCGAGATAGGCCTCCATCGCGGCCTCGTCGAGCTCGACGGCCTGCTCCACCAGCTTGTCGTGATACTCCTTGGCCTGAGCGGCGTACTCGGCCGGAATGTCTTCCTCATGGAACTTGGCGCCCAAGGACTCCTCGTCCCACTTGATCGCCTTCATGCGGACGATGTCGATGACGCCGACGAAGCTCGACTCCACGCCCCAAGGCAACTGGATCACGATCGGATTCGCGCCGAGGCGGTCTTTGACCATTTTGACGCAGAGGAAGAAGTCGGCGCCGATCTTGTCCATCTTGTTGACGAAAATCATGCGCGGCACGTGATACTTGTCGGCCTGACGCCATACCGTCTCGGTCTGCGGCTCTACGCCCTGGTTGGCGTCGAGCAGCGCCACCGCGCCGTCGAGCACGCGCAAGGACCGCTCGACCTCGATGGTGAAGTCCACGTGGCCGGGCGTATCGATGATGTTGATGCGCTTGTCCTTCCAGAACGCCGTGGTCGCGGCGGACGTAATGGTGATGCCGCGCTCCTGCTCCTGCTCCATCCAGTCCATGGTGGCGGCGCCGTCATGCACTTCGCCGATCTTGTGGCTCTTGCCGGTGTAGTAGAGCACACGCTCGGTGGTCGTGGTCTTGCCGGCGTCGATATGCGCCATGATCCCGATATTGCGGTAGTCCGCGAGGGGGGTGGTGCGAGGCATAGTAGAATCCTTGGTGGTTACCAGCGGTAGTGCGAGAACGCGCGGTTGGCTTCCGCCATGCGGTGCGTATCCTCGCGCTTCTTCACCGCGGTGCCGCGGTTGTTGACGGCATCGAGCAGCTCGCCGGAGAGCCGCTCGACCATGGTGTTCTCGTTGCGCCCGCGCGCCGCGGCGATGATCCAGCGGATGGCGAGTGCCTGACGGCGGTCGAGCCTGACCTCGACCGGAACCTGATAGGTGGCGCCGCCGACGCGCCGGGAGCGGACCTCGAGCGCCGGCATGACGTTCTTCAGCGCCTCATGGAACAGCTCGATCGGGTTCTGCTTGGCCTTGCGCTCCATCTGGTCGAGCGCGCCATAGACGATCCGCTCGGCGGCGGACTTCTTGCCTTCCTTCATGATGCTGTTCATGAACTTGGTGAGCACGATGTCCCCGAACTTGGGATCGGGGATGATCTCGCGCTTATCCGCTCTATGCCGCCTCGACATTTGGTCTAATCCGTTTCCTAAAAACGCGAAAACGACCCGCTACTTGGGTCGTTTGGCTCCGTATTTCGAACGCCTCTGCCGGCGGGCGCTGACGCCTTGGGTGTCGAGCACGCCGCGGATGATGTGATAGCGCACGCCGGGAAGGTCTTTCACGCGTCCGCCCCTGATCAGCACCACGGAGTGCTCCTGGAGGTTATGTCCCTCGCCCGGGATGTAGCTCGTCACCTCGAGCTGGTTGGTGAGCCGGACGCGAGCCACCTTCCGCAAGGCGGAGTTGGGTTTCTTCGGCGTCGTGGTGTAGACGCGCGTGCAGACCCCCCGCTTCTGCGGACAGGACTGCATGGCTGGCACCTTATTCCGCTTCACCGGCTGGCGGCGCGGCTTGCGGATCAACTGCTGAATCGTCGGCATGGCAGCCTTTAACGTCCAATCATTCCAAAGGGCGAATGCCCAACTATCTCAAGGGCGAAAGCCCACATCACTAGAGCCGAAGTGCGGGGCAACCCCCGCGTCCTTCAGCCCCTCAATACAGAGGACCTCGGAGGGCAATGCCCCCAAGATCTTGACCCTGATCTGATCCCGGTTAGTCCGGCAGCGTCTAACCCGCGCCCGAAGGCAACCAATTTAGTTGGGCTACCGCCTGCCGCGAAAGTGCGCGCGTTTTATCAGGCTGATTCTTCAATCGTCAAGGGTTTCAGGTGACAGAAATCAGTGATCAGAAATCAGAGGGTGCTTCGAAGCCCCTCTGACCCCTGATTTCTGACCTCTAACGCCTGACTATGCCGAGGCGCCCTCCTCCGCCGATTCTTCGGCCTCAATCTCCTCATGATCGGTCCGCTGCCGCTCCTCGAGGATCAAGTCGTCGCGGTGGGCGGCAATGCGGTTCAGCCTGGAGAGCATCCCGCCGGTCCCGGCCGGAATGAGCCGGCCGACGATGACGTTCTCCTTCAGGCCCTCGAGGGCGTCCGACTTGCCGTTTACGGCGGCGTCGGTGAGCACCCGCGTGGTCTCCTGGAACGAGGCCGCCGAGATGAACGACCGCGTCTGGAGGCTCGCTTTGGTGATGCCGAGTAGCACCGGCTGACCCGTGGCGGGCTTGCCGCCATTGGCCTCGACCGCGATGTTGGCGTCCTCGAAGTCGATGCGGTCCACCTGCTCGCCCTTGAGGAACTCGGTATCACCCGCCTCGTCCACCTCGATCTTCTGGAGCATCTGACGGACGATCACCTCGATGTGCTTGTCATTGATGGTGACGCCCTGGAGGCGGTAGACCTCCTGGATCTCGTTGACGAGATAGTTGGCGAGCTCCTCCACGCCCTTGATGGCGAGGATATCGTGCGGCGCCGGGTGCCCGTCGAGCAGGTACTCGCCCTTCTCGATGCGGTCGCCCTCCTGGACGGTCAGGTGCCGGCCCTTGGGGATCAGGAACTCGACCGGCTCCTGGCTCTCGTCGTCCGGGACGATGGTAATGCGCCGCTTGTTCTTGTAGTCGCGGCCTAGCTGCACAATGCCCGAGACCTCGGCGATGATGGCGTGATCCTTCGGACGCCGCGCCTCGAACAGCTCGGCGACGCGCGGCAGACCGCCCGTGATGTCGCGGGTCTTGGCGCTCTCCATGGGGATACGCGCCAGCACGTCGCCGGCGCTCACCTCATGACCGGGCTCGACCGACAACACCGCATCGACGGGAAGCAGGTAGCGCGCTTCGCCGCCGCGTGCGAGCTTGCCGATCTTGCCCTTCTTGTCCTTGATCACCATGGCCGGCCTAAGATCGACGCCGCGCGGCGAGGCGCGCCAATCGATGATCACGCTGTTGGTAATGCCGGTGGACTCGTCGCGCCGCTCGCTGACCGACACGCCCTCGACCAGATCCTCGAAGTCGACGGTGCCTTCGATCTCCGTCAGCACGGGACGCGTGTACGGATCCCACTCGGCGAGGCGATCGCCGCGCTTGACATGGGCGCCATCGTCGACGCGCAGATGCGTGCCATACGGCAAGCGGTGCACGGCGCGCTCGGTGCCCTCCTCGTCAACGATCACGATCGCTGTGTTGCGGCCCATGACCATGGCACGGCCTTGCGAGTCGTGCACGATGTTCTTCTGCTTGATCTTCACCGTGCCCTCGAAGTTCGACTCGAGAGACGACTGATCGACAACCTTGGAGCTCGCCACGCCGCCCAGGTGGAACGTGCGCATGGTGAGCTGGGTGCCCGGCTCGCCGATCGACTGCGCGGCGATGACGCCGACGGCCTCGCCCATGTTGACGGGCGTGCCGCGGGCGAGATCGCGCCCGTAGCACTTGGCGCAGATGCCGTTACGGGTCTCGCAGGTCAGCGCCGAGCGAATACGGATCTCCTGGACCCGGGCCTGCTCGATGGCCTCGACCTGCTCCTCCTCGATCAGCTCGCCGGCCTTGACAATGACCTTGCCGGTCGCCGGATTCTTGACGTTGTCGGCCGCGGTGCGGCCGAGCACGCGCTGGCCGAGCGACACGGTCACTTCGCCCGCCTCCAGGATGGCGCGGGCGGTGATGCCGCCGTCGGTGCCGCAATCCTCCTCGGTGACGATGCAATCCTGCGCCACGTCGACCAGACGCCGCGTGAGGTAGCCCGAGTTCGCCGTTTTCAACGCCGTGTCGGCCAGACCCTTACGGGCGCCGTGGGTCGAGTTGAAGTACTCGAGCACCGACAGCCCTTCCTTGAAGTTGGAGATGATCGGCGTCTCAATGATCTCGCCCGACGGCTTGGTCATCAGGCCGCGCATGCCGGCCAGCTGCTTCATCTGCGCAGGTGACCCGCGCGCTCCGGAGTGCGACATCATATAGATGGAGTTGATCGGCTTCTCGCGGCCGGTCTTCGGATCGCGCTCGACCGCCGAGATGCGCTTCATCATCTCCTTGGCAACCAGCTCGGTGCACTCGGTCCAGGTGTCGACAACCTTGTTGTACTTCTCGCCCCGGGTGATTAGGCCGTCATTGTACTGCTGCTCGTACTCGCGCACGAGTTCCGAGGTCTTGTGGACGATATCGTCCTTGGTCTCCGGGATCACCATGTCATCCTTGCCGAACGAGATGCCGGCGCGGCAGGCATAGGAGAAGCCGAGTCCCATGATCTTGTCGCAGAAGATGACCGTCTCCTTCTGACCGCAGTGGCGGTACACCACGTCGATCAAGTTGGAGATTTCCTTCTTGGTGAGGAGGCGGTTGACCAGATCGAAGCTCACTTCGGGCCGACGCGGCAGCAGCTCGCCGAGCAGCATGCGGCCGGGCGTCGTGTCATGAACCTGCGACACCTGGTTGCCCTTCTCGTCGACCGTGATAAAGCGGCCCTTGATCTTGGTGTGCAGGGTCACGACCTTGGCGTCGAGCGCGTGATGAATCTCGGCCACGTTGCCGAACATCATGCCCTCGCCCGGCTCGCCGTCCATGACCAGCGACAGATAGTAAAGGCCGAGCACGATATCCTGCGACGGCACGATGATCGGCGAACCGTTGGCCGGATGCAGGATGTTGTTGGTCGACATCATCAGGACGCGCGCCTCGAGCTGCGCCTCGAGCGACAGCGGCACGTGCACGGCCATCTGGTCGCCGTCGAAATCGGCGTTGAACGCCGCGCAGACGAGCGGGTGCAGCTGGATCGCCTTGCCCTCGATCAGCACCGGCTCGAACGCCTGAATGCCGAGGCGGTGCAAGGTCGGCGCGCGGTTGAGCAGGACCGGGTGCTCGCGGATCACCTCATCGAGGATATCCCACACCTCGGGCTTCTCCTTCTCCACCAGCTTCTTCGCCTGCTTCACGGTGGCGGCGTGGCCCTTGGCGTCGAGCCGCGCGTAGATGAATGGCTTGAACAGCTCCAACGCCATCTTCTTCGGCAGGCCGCACTGGTGCAGTTTGAGCTCGGGGCCGACCACGATCACCGAGCGGCCGGAGTAGTCGACGCGCTTGCCGAGCAGGTTCTGGCGGAACCGGCCCTGCTTGCCCTTCAGCATGTCGGCGAGCGACTTCAGCGGGCGCTTGTTTGCGCCGGTGATGACGCGGCCACGCCGTCCGTTGTCGAACAGCGCATCCACTGCCTCTTGCAGCATGCGCTTCTCGTTGCGGATTATGATGTCGGGCGCGCGGAGCTCCATCAGCCGCTTCAGCCGGTTGTTCCGGTTGATGACGCGGCGATAGAGATCATTGAGATCGGACGTCGCGAAGCGGCCGCCGTCGAGCGGCACCAACGGACGAAGCTCCGGCGGAATGACCGGAACCTCGGTCAGGATCATCCATTCCGGCCGGTTGCCCGATTGGATGAACGCCTCAACCACCTTCAGGCGCTTGGCGAGCTTCTTCGGCTTGAGCTCGGAGGTCGACTCGGCGATCTCCACGCGGAGATCGGCGGCGATCTTCTCAAGATCGAGACCCTTCAAGAGCTCGCGGATGGCCTCGGCGCCGATCGATGCGGTGAACGAGTCCTCGCCGAACTCCTCCTGCGCCTTCAGATATTCATCCTCAGACAGAAGCTGGAGCGGCTTGAGCGACGTCAAGCCGGGCTCGAGCACGATGTAGTTCTCGAAATAGAGCACACGCTCGAGGTCCTTCAGCGTCATGTCGAGCAGAAGGCCGATGCGGGACGGCAGCGACTTCAGGAACCAGATATGCGCGACCGGCGCGGCAAGCTCGATATGGCCCATGCGCTCGCGCCGGACCTTGGCGAGCGTCACCTCGACGCCGCACTTCTCGCAAATGACGCCCTTGTACTTCATGCGCTTGTACTTGCCGCACAAGCACTCGTAGTCCTTTACCGGGCCGAAGATGCGCGCGCAGAACAGACCGTCGCGCTCCGGCTTGAAGGTGCGGTAGTTGATCGTCTCCGGCTTCTTGATCTCCCCGTACGACCACGAGCGGATCTTCTCAGGGCTCGCGATACCGATGCGAATCTGATCGAAGTTCTGCTGCTGGGTCTGAGGACTAAAGAGGTTGACGATTTCTTGGTTCATTTTCTTCTCTCCCAACGGGCGGCTCCGCCGCCCTTCGGTTGGTCGTAATCGGATACAGGTTCGAGCCTAGGGGCGGGGCTCACTCGGCCGCGGGCCGCGGCAACCGCGCCCGTTGCGGCTGCTGCTCCTCAGGCTTCGGCTGCACCAACTCGACATTCAATCCCAACGCACGCATTTCCTTGACGAGCACGTTGAACGACTCGGGGATGCCCGCCTCGAACGTGTCATCGCCGCGGACGATCGCCTCGTACACCTTGGTCCGGCCGGCCACGTCGTCGGACTTCACGGTCAGCATCTCTTGCAGCGTGTAGGCGGCGCCGTACGCTTCGAGCGCCCACACCTCCATCTCGCCGAACCGCTGGCCGCCGAACTGTGCCTTGCCACCCAGCGGCTGCTGGGTCACGAGGCTGTAAGGTCCGATCGAGCGCGCGTGGATCTTGTCGTCGACGAGGTGGTGGAGCTTCAGCATATAGATGTAGCCCACTGTCACCTTACGCTCGAACTCTTCGCCCGAGCGGCCGTCGTAGAGCGTCACCTGACCCGACGAATCGAGCCCGGCCGCCTCCAGCATCGCCGTGACGTCCCGCTCATGGGCGCCGTCGAACACCGGCGTCGCCACCGGCACGCCGGCGGCGAGGCTCTGGCTCACCTCGATGAGGTGCTCGTCCTTCAGGGCGGCAATCGCCTTGTCGTCGCCGTAGATCGTCTTGAGCAGATCCTTGAGCGGCTTCGGCCTGTGCGACTCCTGGTAGGCGTGCAGCGCCTCGCCGATCTTGTTGCCCAGACCGCGGCACGCCCAGCCGAGATGCGTCTCGAGAATCTGGCCGACGTTCATGCGGCTCGGCACGCCGAGCGGGTTCAGCACGATGTCGACCGGGGTCCCATCCTCGAGATACGGCATGTCCTCGATCGGCACGATCTGGCTGATCACGCCCTTGTTGCCGTGCCGGCCGGCCATCTTGTCGCCGGGCTGGACCTTGCGCTTAACGGCGACGAAGACCTTGACCATTTTCATTACGCCGGGCGGCAGCTCGTCGCCGCGCTGGAGCTTGTCGACCTTGTCGACGAAGCGCTGCTCGAGCCGCTTCTTTGCCTCTTCGTATTGACGGCCGATCGCCTCGACCTCGGCCATGGCCTTGTCGTTCTTGAGCGCGATCTCCCACCAATGGCTGCGCGCGACTTCGTCGAGCAAAGCTTCGGTGATCTTGGCGTCCTTCTTGATGCCCTTCGGGCCCTTGGCCACGACCTTGTGCATCAACACGTCCTTCAGACGGCCGTAGACGTTGCGGTCGAGGATGGCAAGCTCGTCGTCGCGATCCTTGGCGAGCCGCTCGATCTCCTCGCGCTCGATCGCCATGGCGCGCTCGTCCTTCTCGACGCCGTGGCGGTTGAACACCCGCACTTCGACCACCGTGCCAGACACACCGGGCGGCAGCTTGAGCGAGGTGTCGCGCACGTCGGAAGCCTTCTCGCCGAAGATGGCGCGAAGCAGCTTCTCCTCCGGCGTCATCGGGCTTTCGCCCTTGGGCGTGATCTTGCCCACCAGGATGTCGCCGGGGTTCACTTCGGCGCCGATATAGACGATGCCCGCCTCGTCGAGATTCTTGAGCGCCTCTTCCGAGACATTGGGAATGTCGCGGGTGATTTCCTCCGGCCCGAGCTTGGTGTCGCGCGCCATCACCTCGAACTCCTCAATATGGATCGAGGTGAACACGTCGTCACGCACCACGCGCTCGGAGATGAGGATGGAGTCCTCGAAGTTGTAGCCCATCCACGGCATGAACGCGACGAGCACGTTGCGGCCCAGCGCGAGCTCGCCGAGATCGGTCGACGGCCCGTCGGCGATGATCTCGCCGGACTGCACGTAGTCGCCCACGCGCACCAGAGGCCGCTGGTTGATGCAGGTGTTCTGGTTCGAGCGCTGGAACTTGCGCAGGTTGTAAATGTCGACGCCGGACTTCGAAGGATCGGTCTCCTCCGTCGCCCGGACAACGATACGCGTGGCATCCACCTGATCGACAATGCCGGTGCGGCGGGCGCCAATGGCGGCGCCTGAATCGCGCGCCACCACCTCTTCCATGCCGGTGCCGACCAGCGGCGCCTCCGCCGTGATCAACGGCACGGCCTGGCGCTGCATGTTGGAGCCCATCAGCGCGCGGTTCGCGTCGTCGTTCTCGAGGAACGGAATGAGCGCGGCCGCCACCGACACGAGCTGCTTCGGCGACACGTCGATGAGATCGACCTTCTCGCGGGGATAGAGCTCCACGTCGCCGGCGTGCCGGCAGACGATGAGATCCTCGACGAAGCTGCCGTTCGGCGAAAGCTGGGCATTCGCCTGTGCGATGACGTAGCGCGCCTCCTCCATGGCCGAGAGATAGACCACCTCGTCGGTCACTTTGCCCTTCACCACGCGGCGGTACGGGCTCTCGATGAAACCGTACTTGTTAACCCGCGCGTAGGTGGCGAGCGAATTGATGAGGCCGATATTCGGACCTTCCGGCGTCTCGATCGGGCAGATGCGCCCGTAATGGGTCGGGTGCACGTCGCGCACCTCGAAGCCGGCGCGCTCGCGCGTGAGGCCACCGGGCCCAAGCGCCGACAGGCGCCGCTTGTGGGTGATCTCCGACAGCGGATTGGTCTGGTCCATGAACTGCGACAGTTGCGAGGAACCGAAGAACTCGCGCACCGCGGCGGCCGCGGGTTTGGCGTTGATCAGATCCTGCGGCATCACCGTGTCGATATCGACCGAGCTCATGCGCTCCTTGATAGCGCGCTCCATGCGGAGCAGGCCGACGCGATACTGGTTCTCCATCAGCTCGCCGACCGAGCGCACCCGGCGGTTGCCGAGATGGTCGATGTCGTCGATCTCTCCCTTGCCGTCGCGCAGGCCGACCAAGGTCTTGATGACGGCGAGGATATCCTCTTTGCGCAAGGTGCGCACGGTGTCGGGCGCATCGAGGTCGAGGCGCATGTTCATCTTGACCCGGCCCACGGCCGACAGGTCGTAGCGCTCGGAATCGAAGAAGATGCCGTTGAACAGCGTCTGCGCCGCCTCCGGCGTCGGCGGCTCGCCCGGACGCATCACCCGGTAAATGTCGAGCAGCGCCTCGTCGGTGTTCGAATTTTTGTCGATGGCGAGCGTGTTGCGGATGAATGCGCCGATATTGACGTGATCGATGTCGAGGATCGGGATCTCTTTGAGCCCAAGATCCTTCAACGTGGCGAGCAGCTTCTCGTCGATCTCCTCGCCCGCCTCGCCATAGATCTCGCCCGTCTCCAGGTTGACGATATCCTGGGCGAGATAGCGGCCGAAGAGGTCCTGGTCGCTGATGAGCAACTCCTTGAGGCCTTCGTCGGCGAGCTTGTTGGCTAGACGCGCCGTAACTTTGCGGCCGGCCTCGATCGCCACTTTGCCGGTCTTGGCGTCGATCAGGTCGGTGGTCGGCTTGATGCCGCGCATGCGATCGGGGCGGAACGGCATGCGCCATCCCTCCTTGGTCGCCTTGAGGACGATGCGGTCGTAGAACGTCGACAGGATCTCCTCGTCGTCAAGCCCGAGCGCATAGAGCAAGGTCGTCACCGGCAGCTTGCGCCGGCGGTCGATGCGCACATAGACGACGTCCTTGGCGTCGAACTCGAAGTCGAGCCACGAGCCGCGATAGGGAATGATGCGAGCGGCGAACAGGAGCTTGCCCGAGGAGTGCGTCTTGCCGCGGTCATGGTCGAAGAACACGCCCGGAGAGCGATGCATCTGCGAGACGATCACGCGCTCGGTGCCATTGATGACGAACGTGCCGTTCGAGGTCATCAGCGGCATGTCGCCCATATAGACGTCCTGCTCCTTGATGTCCTTGACGGAGCGGGCGCCGGTCTCCTCGTTGACATCGAACACGATGAGCCGGAGCGTCACCTTGAGCGGCGCGGCGTAGGTCATGCCGCGCTGCTGGCACTCCTCGACGTCGTATTTCGGCAGCTCGAACGCGTAGCGGACGAACTCGAGCTGGGCGCGCTCGCCGAAGTCCCTAATGGGAAACACGGAGCGGAATACCGACTGGAGCCCCTCGTCGCCGCGGCCGCCTTCGGGCTCCTCGACCATCAGGAACTGATCGTAGGATTGCTTTTGAACCTCGATGAGGTTCGGCATCTCGGCCACTTCAACAATGTGGCCGAACATCTTCCGGTATCGCTTGTGACCATTAGTCTGCTGCGCCATGTGGTCCTCTTGGGCTCGTCGCGACGGCTCGCCGGAGACTCCACGCTGTGGGCGCGGAGACTCTGGAGACCGGTCACATCACTCGATTTAGGTGGGTTTGGGGGCCCGGGTCGAACCCCCCTATATGGGGCCGGCCCGGGCGCCTTTCAACCCGAGTTTACTTCAGCTCGACCGTGGCTCCCGCCGCTTCGAGCTGCTTCTTGACCTTCTCGGCCTCGTCCTTGGACACGCCTTCCTTCACGGGCTTCGGCGCGCCTTCGACAAGGTCCTTGGCCTCCTTCAGGCCAAGGCTGGTGACTGCCCTCACCTCCTTGATCACATTGATCTTCTGGGCTCCGGCTGCGGTCAGGATGACGTCGAATTCCGTCTTCTCCTCAGCCACAGCGGCCTCGCCGCTGCCGCCGGCGGCGGCCATCATGGCCACGGGCGCTGCGGCCGAAACGCCCCATTTCTCTTCCAGCAACTTGGCGAGCTCGGCGGCCTCAAGCACCGTGAGGGTCGAAAGCTCGTCCACAATTTTCTGCAGGTCTGCCATTGGTTTGTCCTCGTATGTTCAACTCTCGTATTGGGTTTCCAGCGTCACGCCGCCGCTTCCTTGCTGCCATAGGCCGCAAACAGCCGCGCAAGTTGGGCGCCGGGTTCGTTCAAGGTGCGGGCGATCTTGCTCGCCGGCGCCTGAATGAGGCCGATCAACTTGCTGCGCAGTTCGTCGAGCGATGGCAGTTCGGCAAGCGAGCTCACCGCCTTGGCATCGAGCACCGTGGCGCCCATCGCGCCGCCGAGGATCACGAACTTCTCGTTCCCCCTGGCGAACTTGACGGCCACCTTCGGCGCCGCCATGGGATCGTCGGAAAACGCGAGGCATGTCGGCCCCTTCAAAAGATCCGCGATACCCTTGGCGTCGGTACCTTCCAGCGCGAGCTTCACGAGCCTATTCTTCGCAACCTTGACCCGGCCGCCAGCGCTTCGCATATCGCTGCGCAACTTGGTCATGTCGGCGACCGACAGGCCCGCATAATGAGCGACGACGACGACGCCGGTCTTGGCGAAGACGTCGTGAAGCGCTGACACGACTTCGCGCTTCTCAGCTCTTTCCATGCTCACTCCGTCTCTTAGAGGCCGCGAGCAAAGTTCGCGGCCTTCGGCCACAACGTGCCGCTCGAAGTCCGGGGCAAGGCACGAAGCCGCCCCGCTCTTGCAAGCGGCGCTCTGTTGCCTGTCCCGCTCGCACGCGAAATTGCGTTAGAGCCACATACGAGGTTCAAACCGATCTCCTGGTTGCGGCAGTCCCGCATCCATCGAACCGTTCGTCTCCCGTCTCATGCAGGCCCGAAAGGCTTAAGCGGTTTCCCGCACCTGCAATCTCGGACAGGTTTGGATCGCTTGGACTGCCAAGCGATCCTTCGGGACCGAGGTCCCGAAATTCTTGTCACTACCCGCTGCCGAGGCTCGCGGGCTCGACCTTGACGCCGGGCCCCATGGTGGAGGTCACGGCGATCTTCTTCATAAACGTTCCCTTGGCGCCCGAGGGTTTCGCCTTCATCACCGCGTCGGCGAACGCGCGGATGTTCTCCACCAGCGCCTGCTCGCTGAAGCTCGCTTTGCCGACACCGGCATGGATGAGCCCGGCCTTCTCGACGCGGAACTCCACCGCGCCGCCCTTTGCCGCCTTCACGGCCGGGCCGATATCGGCGGTGACGGTGCCGACCTTCGGGTTCGGCATCAGGCCGCGGGGCCCGAGGACCTTACCCAGGCGTCCGACGAGCGGCATCATGTCCGGCGTGGCGATGCAGCGGTCGAACTCGATCACGCCCTTCTGCACCTGCTCGACGAGATCCTCCGCGCCCACCAAGTCGGCGCCAGCCTTCTTCGCCTCTTCCGCCTTGGCGCCCTTGGCAAAGACGGCGACGCGCAACTTGCGCCCCGAGCCGTGCGGCAAGGCGCACACACCACGCACCATCTGGTCGGCGTGGCGCGGATCGACGCCGAGATTCATGGAAATCTCGATCGTCTCGTCGAACTTGGCTTTCGCCCCCTCCTTCACCAGCTTCACCGCCTCTTCGATCGCGTAGAGCTTCTCGTGATCGATCGGCTCGGCGGCCGCGCGAAACCTTTTGCCGGGTTTGCTCATTGTCTACTCCTGCACCTCGAGACCCATCGAGCGGGCGGACCCGGCGATGATCTTCATCGCTTGCTCGACGGAATTG
Source organism: Methyloceanibacter sp. (assembly GCF_050726195.1). Classification (GTDB taxonomy): domain Bacteria; phylum Pseudomonadota; class Alphaproteobacteria; order Rhizobiales; family Methyloligellaceae; genus Methyloceanibacter. The sequence continues at coordinate 113,803 of NZ_JBOHJC010000002.1, forward strand.
GCGTTCAAATCCTGCATTTTAAGCTCGGCGATCTCGCGGAGCTGCGCCTGCGTCACACTGCCTGCGCCCGTGCGGCCCGGCTCCTTGGAGCCCTTGCCGATACTCGCCGCCTTCTTGAGCAGAAAGGACGCCGGCGGCGTCTTCATCTCGAACGAGAACGAGCGGTCGGCATAGACCGTGATCACCGTCGGGATCGGCGAGCCCGGCTCGAGCTTTTGCGTCGCCGCGTTGAACTGCTTGCAGAACTCCGGGATGTTGACCCCGCGCTGACCGAGCGCAGGTCCGATAGGCGGCGAGGGATTCGCCTGCCCCGCCGGTACCTGCAGCTTGATGTAACCGTCTATCTTCTTCGCCATCCCTTACACGTCCCGCGTTCCCGCTTATCTCACGCGAAGCTCTCAGAGCTTCTCCACTTGCGCATATTCCAGCTCGACCGGCGTTGCCCGGCCGAAGATCGATACCGCCACCTTGAGCCGCGCCCGCTCCTCGTCGACCTCTTCGACGAGGCCGTTGAACGAGGCGAACGGACCGTCGGCGACGCGCACCTGCTCGCCGATCTCGAAGGTAACCGACGGCTTCGGCCGCTCGACGCCCTCCTGCACCTGCTGCAGGATCCGCCCGGCCTCCTCCTCGGTGATCGGGATCGGCTTGTTGTCGGTGCCGAGAAAGCCCGTGACCTTCGGCGTCGACTTGATCAGGTGATAGGTCTCGTCGTTGAGATCCATCTTCACCAGCACGTAGCCCGGAAAGAACTTGCGCTCGGAGGCGATCTTGCGGCCGCGGCGCATCTCCACGACCTCCTCCATTGGCACCAGCACCTCCTCGAACTTGTCGCCCAGTCCGGCGGCGGCGGAGCGCTCCCTGATGGACTCCGCGACCTTCCGCTCGAAGTTCGAATAGGCGTGGACGATGTACCAGCGCATTGCCATCGGACTACCGGCCCATACCCAGAACGAACTTGACGAGGATGCTCAACACCCAATCGACACCGAGGAAGAACAGCGCCGCGGCGAATGACATGAGGATCACCATGAAAGCGGTGATCAGCGTCTCCCGGCGCGTCGGCCAGGTGACCTTGGACACCTCGGTCCGCACCTGCTGGATAAACTCAAACGGATTCGTTCTCGCCATCTCTGTCCTTGCCGCGGGAACCTGTTCCGGTCCCTTGTCCTTCTTGTTTGAGCCCCTGACCGTGGCAGGAGTGGAGGGACTCGAACCCCCAACCCCCGGTTTTGGAGACCGGTGCTCTAGCCAGTTGAGCTACACTCCTATTCAGGTTCAGAAGTCAGAAATCGGAACTCAGAACTCTTCGCGCTGACTCTGTCGCCCATTTTCCGTTGCTCTTTCTTGCCCTTATCTCTGTGCTTCGATCTGATTTCTGATCTCTGACTTCTGATCCCTGGAGCGGGTGAAGGGAATCGAACCCTCGTATTCAGCTTGGAAGGCTGCTGCTCTACCATTGAGCTACACCCGCATCAGGATTCAGAAATCAGAAGTCAGAAGTCAGAATCAGCGCCGCGAGTGCTATCTCGTCCGTTCCCTCTAAATCTCATCGATCCCTTCTGATGTCCGAGTTCTGCTCTCTGATCCCTGAATGGTGGAGGGGGTTGGATTCGAACCAACGTAGGCATAGCCAACGGGTTTACAGCCCGTCCCCTTTAGCCACTCGGGCACCCCTCCTTGGAGTTCAGATGGATTGACTGGTGATTGTAACCAAGCAAAAACACCCCGCCGTCGGCCGGCAGGGTCCGCAATTGGTGCGTTTATGGGTAGCCATTTGCCCTCTGTCAACTGTAAATCAAGGCGAGCGGACTGGATTTCCTAGGTTTTATCGTCCTAGCCGCCCCTCCCGCCGAGCCACAAACGAACCCATGCCCCGCCAAAAACGTAAGTTTTCCAAACCCTTCGTTCAAGGGCAACGCGGCAAGGCAAGGCCCCCGCGGAGCCGTCCTGAGAGCGACGGGACGATGATCTTCGGACTCCATGCCGTCGAGGCGGCTTTAACCAACCCAAATCGGCCCGTCCTCCGTCTTCTCGCCACGGAGAACGCCGCGCACCGGCTCGGCCCCCTCCTCGCCCGGCTCAAGCTGACGCCCGAGCCAGTCACGCCGAGGGATCTCGACCGGCTCTTGGGTCCCGACACCGTGCATCAGGGCATCCTCCTCGAGACCGAGCCTCTACCGCCGGTCGGCCTCGACGACGTCGATCCGCACGGCATCCTTCTCGTCCTCGACCAGGTGACCGACCCGCAGAATGTCGGCGCGGCGCTGCGTTCGGCTGCCGCCTTCGGCGCTTCGGGGCTTGTCTTGACCGAGCGGCACAGCCCGCCGCTTTCAGGCGCGCTCGCCAAGGCGGCGAGTGGCGCGCTCGACCTCGTGCCCATCGTGCACGTCAAGAATCTGGCGCAGGCGCTGACCGAACTCGGCGAGCGCGGCGTCTTGCGCGTCGGTCTGGCGGAGGAAGCGGACGAGGCGCTCGAGGAAGCTGTGCTCACACGGCCGCTCGCGCTCGTCCTCGGCGCCGAAGGTAAAGGTTTACGCCAGCTGACGCGCGAGCGTTGCGACGTCTTATGCCGCATCTCGACGGCGAGCGCGCTCGCAAGCCTCAACGTCTCCAACGCCGCGGCCATCGCCATGCATTGGGCGCGCCTCAAGACCCGCTAGTCGCAAACCTCTGTCCCGTCATGCCCGGCCTTGTGCCGGGCAGCGCACAGTTAGTTGCAGAAGCGGCGGCCGAACGAATCGTACCAGCAGTTCCTGCGCCAATAGGTGTTGCAGGTGCTTAAGCCGCACTCGCCCCAATAGGCGGGCTGCTTGTAATAGGCGTAGTAGGCCGGCGCCTGATAGCGATACGCGGTCGGGCCGGGTGGCAGACCGCACGGCGCAACGCAAGGCGCGGGTGCCACGGCGACTGGCGCAGCGCACGGCGCAACACAAGGGGCAGGCGCCACGACACGAGGCCTCATCCGGCGGAGCGGGATGGGATTGGGAGCGGGAACGAGAACGGCGGCGTTGCAGCGCCAGCCGGCGCGGCACCAGCCGGCATCCGCTTCGTCGACCGCCGTCACACCGACGCCAACCGCCAGCGCCAGCACGGCGGCAACACTCAACACGACTTTCATCTTTGGGACTCCACTCGGACGAGATACCCCCTCCTGGCGCTTGTCCGGGCCGCCGGAAGGCTGAGCCGAGACTACGCGTCCCAAGTATCGGTAAAGTTAATGAACGCCTGTTTTGGGGACCAAAGACATAAGTAAAACACTAACGATCGGCCCAAAATGAGACAAATCGGCTGGACGTCAAATATTATGGCAAGATAAACTGTGCCGAGACTTCGCGGGTCTTAGCGATAATAGTTGTCCGACTTTGCGCGAGGCGGCCCGTAGGCGGGCTCGAGATAATGGAAATACGGCTCGCAGCGCGGAAAGTCGGCCGGCGCCGTGGTGTAGGGCCGATAGAACCACCAATAGGTCCGGTCCAGGCAATAGACGGTTTTGCCGCGCCGGCCATGGTGGAAGCGCGGCCCCCCCTCCTGAGCTGCATCGAGGACCAGCGCCGCCGCCGTCACGGTTAGTGGAGGCGCCCTCATCGCCTGCGCGGCATTCTGCGGCGCTGCGGCGAACAGGCATGCGGCCGCAAGCGCGGCGAGCCCAAGCTTGTATCCCATGCCGGTTTCCCCCTGCGGCACCCCTCTTAAGCAATCGGACTCTAAACAAAAAGAGAGGAGCAGGCAACGCAAGGCTCCGGCAACGAATGGCCATGCATGGTTCGCGCGCCAGCATGCGACAGCCCTTGACAGCGGCGCACCCGTGTCCCTCAACTCAGCCAACCAAGGCTTTAGCCATAACCCCGCAAACGGAACGAAGCTTTAGCCGCAGAGTTACTTCCTCATATGTACTCACACGAAGCTTCTTCAGGAAGGAAACCCCCCAATGTCCTCAACTGATACCGCGGGCAGCTCCAAACGGAGCCAGGGCCGCGACACGGAAGACTTGGCCGCGCAGCTCGATGCGATCCGGGCCGACATGCAGAACCTCTCCTCGACGGTGAGCCGGATCGCCGGCAAGCAGATCAACCGGGCCCAAGACAAGGCCATGGAGACGGCGCAAGAGGCCGAGGAAGCGATCAAGCGCAATCCGCTCCAGTCCGTCGCCATCGCCGCCGGTCTCGGCTTCTTGCTCGGCATCCTCACCCGCCGCTAGGACGAGCCGATGTTCCGCCTCGCGCTCTCGCTCCTCTCATCTCTCCAGATCGGGGCGCGGATCAAGGACACAGTCGAGCGGTCGATGCGCAAGGCGATCGTCATCGCCGTCGCCATCGTCGTCCTTTTGTTCGCCGCAGGCTTCGGCTTGGTCGCCGCCTATCAGGCGCTCATCGCAGTGTATGGCTTCACGGCGCTTGGCGCGGCGGGGATTGTGGCGGGCGCGCTCGCCGTGCTCGGACTCCTCATCCTCGCCACCCTGCCCTTGTTCGATCGGCCGCGGCGGCGGAGAGAAGACTATGTGGCGGCGCCGGCCGAAGGCCTCGGCATGGTCGACCAGAGCGTCGGCAAGGCGATGCAGCAGGTGGGGCCCCTCACCCTCCTCCTCATCGCCTTCGCCGCCGGGCTCCTCGCCAGCCGCCGCCGCTAACTGACTTCTGATCCCTGGTTTCGTCTCATCCCAGCACGCATTTTAATCCCGTCTTAACCACCCGCCTTGCACCCTTGCGCGTAAGCAAGGGACCCATCCCAACCAAGGGCAAGGCGGACTTGAGATGCTGAGAGGCTTGTGTCTGGTGCTGCTGGCCACGGCCTGCATCGCGGGCGGCGCTCACGCGCAAGTCTATGAGGTGCCGCGGCCCTACGCCATTCCGCTGCCGCCTGGCGCCAACGCCCCGCCGCAATGGGAGCTCGGCCTGCGCTATTGGTGGAGCGAGGGCTCGACCCGCTTCGACATCAATTCGAGCAAGAAGGCGCCGCTCCTCGGCAACCCGACCTCCACGCTCACTTATGACGGCATCAACGCCAACGCGCTCGAGTTCGTGTGGAGCGCGCGCAACGAGACCCGCACCTTCGCCAAGGGCTTCGTCGGTGGCGGCTGGCTCGACGGCGGCAGCCTCGACGACGAGGATTTCTTCGTCGGCCAGATCAAGTTCTCCGACACGTTCAGCCGACTCGATGGCGACGACTTGATCTACGGCACCATTGACGTTGGCCAGGACTTCACCCTGGTCGAACGCGCGCGGGCCAACCTCGTGGTCAGCCCCTTTGTCGGCATCAACTATTGGGAAGAGACGGTCGACGGCTACGGCGCCCGCTGCAACCCGGACGATGTCGGCGGCGCGTTTTGCGGTCCCGCCGGCTCCATCGCCGTGCCGTTCTCGACACGCGTCATCACCAACGAGGCGAGCTGGGCGTCGATCAGGCTCGGCGCCGAGATCAAGGCCAAGCTCTGGAACCGGCTCACCCTACGCGGCGACCTCGCCATAGTGCCCGGCGCCTATCTGTGGAACGAGGACAGCCACTATCTCCGCACCGACCTCGGCCGGGTGCCGAACATCGAGGACCACGGCACCGGCTGGGGCTATCAGCTCGAAGGCGAGGTGCGGCTCGACGTCACCGACTGCTGGGCGCTCGGCGCCGGCGTCCGCTACTGGTACGCCGAGACCAACGGCAAGTCGGACTTCGTCAATCTCGGCGTGACCACCAAGCTCCAGGATTTCGAGAGCGAGCGCTTCGGCGTGTTCGGCAACGCCACCTACCGCTTCTCGACCTTCTGAGGGACCGCGCTCCTCCAACGCCCTCGTCATGCCCGGCCTAGTGCCGGGCATCCAATAGGGCCGTGCAGCTTGGCTCAAGAGGCGAACCGGCACAGGGTCATCATTGGATGGCCGGGACAAGCCCGGCCATGACAGCGTGTGAGTAGAAAAGTAGAGTAAGTCAGGCTAAGACGCTGGGGTTGAAACTGACAGACGTGCAGGCCCATCTTCGGCTCGGGGCCGGCTTAGCTCAGGTGGTAGAGCGGCTGATTTGTAATCAGTAGGTCGGGGGTTCGAATCCTCCAGCCGGCACCATTTCCAAAGCACATTGGGTTTTCTGCGACGGTAGAGGGCGGACGAGATCTCCGGCGAGGCCGTCTTACTCGGCGTCGGCGTCCATGTCGGCCGATTCCATCATGGCCGCGGCCGCATCCTCGTTCTTGAACAGAACGAGCATCCGTTCGTAGCGCGCGAGGCCGTCATCCACCTCGACGATCAGGTCCTCGATGCGCGTCCCCCCGACATCGCGCTTGCCGCCGCTTCGATCGGCGGCGAGCCTGAGATGCAAGGCCGTCTTGGCGCGGATGATCTGCTCAATGAGTTGTGCGGCCGACTTCTTCATCGGCTCCGAGATTTCCCCGAACCGATGAACAATCCCCTAACCCGCGGTACAGCTATGCTAGCCTCGTTGCCAGGGCGCTGACTTGGTTTATGATCCGGGGGCGGGGGAGCCCGCGAAGGCAGGCTCCTTTGTACAGTCGAGCGCTCGGGGACGGCGTCGGGGTAGCGTGATAATGACCAGGATCGTGTTGCTGGCTCTTGGGCTCTTGTTGGCGCCCGCCGCGCTCCTCGCCCAAGAGCCCCTGCAATCCTTGCGACCGACCCAATCGGCGTGCGCCCCAGGCAGTCAAAGCCTGCGCGTCTGCCAGAACGACATCGTCTCCTGCAACAGCGTGTGCAACGCCCGGGCCTTGGACGCCTCCGCCGACATCGCCGGCTGCGGCACCCGCTGCTGCGTCCAGTTCAACACCTGCCTCAGGCTGCGCGGTTGCGGCGCGCGCATCATCGACTGCGACTAGGCTAGGATCTGCGATCGCGCGAATCGGTCGCCCGCTTCAGCGCCGCCTTCGTCTCGGAGTCTTCCGCGAGTTCGTCGTCTTGCGTGATCATGGCCGCGCCCATGGGCAGCATGTCGGCCCTAAGCAGGCGCGCCGCCCGGCGCTGGCGGTGGGTGTCGGGATCTTCAGGTCGGCTGACGGCTTCGTTGGCCTCGGCAAGTCCTTCACGTTTCCCGCTGCGTTTCGGGTTGCGCTTCGTCATTGGCGTCTCCATTCGGAAGGATCAACGCCGCGCGTCGCGCCTCAGTTCCCGGCGCCTATGAACCGGCCGCCACCTCGTCCAACTGCGATCTGAGCATCTGCGGCGGCAGATATTGGATCAGCGATTTGCGGTTGCCGTCGATCTCGTAGGTGAGATTGAGCACGAGGCCGCCATAGGACTCGAAGAACTCCTCCACCGTGATCCCGTCCTCGCCGTCCATCGCTTCCGGCGGGAATGAGAACACGAGCCGGAACGGCGCGTGCGGCGGCACCGTGTGCTCCGGCACGACTTCGAGCGATTGCGCCTGATCGTCGCCGTCATCGATCGCCACCCCCGCCTTGTCGACTTGGAGGGTGAGCTTGAGGGCAGGTCTCTGCACGTCCGGCTTGAGCACGGCCTGAACCGAGGTCAAAGGCTGGTCCGATTCGTTGATGCCGCTGATCTTCAGCCCGTTGATGCGGAACGACGCCGGCGTCCCCGAGAGCGTGAACACCGCCCGCTCCGGCAGCGGCCGGTCGGGTTCCTCGAACGTCCAGGAGATGCCGGCCTCCATCTCCTCCTCGGCGGCCTGTTGCGTTCCCGCGCCGGCCCGCAAGATGAGACCGCCGCCGAGCAACAGCCCGCCACAGACTAGCAATACGGCGCCCGCGATGATCATCATCTGACTTAGGTCGACGTCCCTCGTTCGAGCCCATGAAGACCGAGCCCATGAAGGCCAAGCCCATGAAGGCCAAGCCCGTGAAGGTCCAGCCCATGAGGATAGCGCGTTTTCGCTTTCGACCGGAGGCGCAACGGGCGCCTCCGCAGCGACGGAGAGCGGCTCGTTGAGCGAGACGCCGTTAATGCGATACCCGTCGGGGAACGGCCCGTAGATTTCAACGGCGGCACCTTGCGAACCGGCCGATGGCGCGCCCCGCGCCGGCACGGCCTCCTTGGCGCGGGCGGCGGCCGCCCTCGCATAGCGCTCCGCCTGCCGCCCGGCCTTGGCAATGCGCACATAGAGCGCGGGCGCGAGTGCCTGCACCCTCGGCTTGCTCCACGCGTATGCCGCGGAAATACCGCGCTTGCCCGCAGCCGCACCCGCCGAGGCTTGGCGGGAGGCGATCGCGAGCCCGCGCCTGCACGTCTGGGCGGTTGCATCAGCAAGCCCCGATCCCATGATAGCGGCAAGTGAGAGTCCTTTGCCAAGCGACCGGCCCGCGGAGTGCCCCAGGGCGCCGGCTCTCGACGCCATGAGCGACGACCCCGCCGCGAGCCCGCGCGCGCCCGCGCGCGCAGAGGATTGCGCCGTTGCCGCGACGACTGCCGACCCCACGGCCAGCGCCGCGCCGCCCGCGCGCGCCGAGGCCACAGCCTTGGTCCCGCTCCACTCCGCACCCGACGACACGACACCACCAACCCAGCGCGCTAAGGCCATGACCTTGGCGCCCGTCCATCGCGCCGCGGCGGCGGCTTGGCGCGCGTCGGCGAGCACGAGGCCACGCACACCGGCATAGACAGCAGCAACGCCCCGCGCGATGAGCGATCCGACAAATCTAATGGCGCCGACAATTTTCGCGACGATGAGAAGGACGAGCGAGCGCACGAACAGCCCGGCTGCCCAAACCGCCTGCTGCACCGCGCGTAACGCGCGTTGCCGCATGAGCTGGCGGCGGCGGCGGGTCCGTTCCTTGCGCGCGATCGCCACGCGATGGTCGCGCTGGCGTTGCAGCCAGCGCTCGTGCCGCGCGCGGTCGCGCTCCACGGCGACCGTCTGCGCCTGCAGCCAGCGGCGATGATCGGTAAGATCTTCTTTGGCGGTGGACAGGAACGCGCCGGACTTGGCGGCGGTGTCCTTGGCGGCGGCAACGGTCGCTTCGAACGCCGCCGTCTCTTTGGATTCGGCGTCGTTTTCCTGCGTCGACCAGGCACGTTTCTCACGCATCGGACTGGCCATGCCGAGAGGCTCCGCTACCGAACCGATCCGGGTTGAGCCTCAGCATCATCAAGACTCATTGCCACCACCCGGGGGAACGCAACACTGTCGCCGCCCAAGGCTCCCCGCCCCCGATCTCGGAGCCTCGGCCGCGATGGACTGCCACCCATGCCCCGCCTTGAGCAAGGCGAACGTCCCGGCACCGCCCCCACCCAAAGGCCGCACGGTCTGGATCGTCACCGGGAAGCGCGGCAGGACTGTTGGCTGTCAGCTCTCCGCTTGCCTTAGCTTATCTGGCAAACCGATTGGGGCCAACGGCGAAACCCCGCCTCCAGGCGATTTATCGGAAGTGTGGCACCGGCAACGCGGAGCCTCAAAGGTCGTCAAGTCCGCCCAGGACGCGGTCGAAGTCGCGCCTCTTCTGGTACTCGATCTCGGCCTTGCTGCTCCACAATGATGGCGCCGTGATGGTCGTGAACTTTGGCCGGCCTACACCCAGGGGCGCCTTGAGACTGCCCGTTTGGCTGCTTAAGTCCGTGAGCAGCCCGCCTTCTAACCTCGGAGCATCGACCGGACGTGACAGACGCCCTCCGCCGTATCGCCGGTGTCCTTTGCCTTGGCGCCGTCCTCGCCCTGTTCGCCCAAGCTCCCGCTCTGCGCGCCGAGGAGTCCCAGGCCCCCAAGGCCGAGCAGGTGAGCCCAACCGAGACGCCAGTTCTACGGCTCCCGCCGGCGGCGATCACCTTCCACACCAAGACCTTCGGAACCGAGAGCTTGAGTTACAGCGCCACGGCCGGCGCCGTTGCGCTTCGCGAACAAGGCACCGCCAAGGCGGAAATCTTCTACGTCGCCTACGCGCACCAGCCGGAGGACGCCAAGCGGCCTGTCACCTTTGTCTTCAACGGTGGACCTGGCGCCGCATCGGCCTATCTCCATCTCGGCGCCCTGGGGCCGAGGATTGTCGAAGCCAACTCCAATGGCGAACTGCTCGGTCCGCCGCCACGGCTGATCGACAACGACGCGAGCTGGCTGTCGTTTACCGATCTCGTGTTCGTCGATCCGGTCGGCACCGGTTACAGCCGCACGGTCGGCGACAAGAATGAGCATGACTTCTGGGGTGTGGAGCAGGACACCGAAGCTCTCGCCGAGTTCATCCGGCTTTACCTGATCGAGAACGGGCGTATGTCCTCCCCGGTATTCCTGGCCGGCGAGAGCTATGGCGGCTTCCGCGCGGCGACCATCACGCGCAAGCTGCAAAAGTCGAGTGGTATCTCGCCTAGCGGGCTTGTGCTGGTGTCGCCTGCGCTCGAGTTCTCCCTCCTCTATGGTGAGGACTACGACCCGCTGCCGTGGGCGCTCGCCCTTCCCTCCTATGCCGCCGTCAAGCTCGAGACCGGAGGCATCACCACGCGCGAGGAACTCGCTGAAGCGTTGAAAGACGCCGAGACCTATGCCTTGTCCGATTACCTCGTGGCGCTCGCCTCCGGCGGCGAGGAAGGCGGCAAGGCGGCAAGCGCGCGCGTGGCCGAACTGACCGGCCTGCCGCTTGACATCGTGGAGCGTCACCTTGCGCGCATCTCGCCCTCTCTCTTTATCAAGGAGTTCGACCGCGCCAATGGCAAGCTCCTGAGCCGCTACGACGGCAGCGTGAGCGGTCCCGACCCGCACCCGTCGAGCTCCTGGCCACGCGGGCCCGACCCCGTGCTCGACGCGACGGTGCCACTGTGGACCTCGGCGTTCGTCCAATACGCGCAGGACGATCTCGCTTATGAAACCGACGAGGCTTACCGCCTGCTCAATCGCGAGATCCGCGGCAAGTGGGACTTCGGCACGAGCCCGACGCGCCAGGGCTATGCCGGGGTGCTCGACGACATCCAGCAGGCCCGTGCCGCGAACCGCGGGCTCGAAGTGCTGATTGCCACCGGCTACACCGACCTGATCACGCCCTACCTCGTGCCGACCTATCTCGTGAAGCAGCTGCCGACGCTCGAAGGCGCGGCCCCGATCACCGTCCAGGACTACGCCGGTGGCCATATGCTGTATCTGCGCCCCGACTCCCGGCGCGCGCTGAAACAGGACGTTGAAGCGATGTACCGCCGTGCGCTGGGCACGCCCTCGCAAGGCTGACCCATGCCGCCTTCCGGATGAACCCGCGCAAGTGATCGGCTAGAATTGCGATTCTGGACAAACCGCACGAAGGAATTGCGAATGTTTGCTCGTCGCCTCGCACTGGCAGCCGCCCTGCTTGTTGCCGCCGCTTCCCCAGGCATCGCCGAGGACAAGACCGAAACGCCGGAGCCTGAGGCCCCGCAATGGCAGGAGTTTCACTTCTCCGAGCGCGGCTTCGTCGCGTCCTTTCCCGGCGTGACGAGCAAGCCCAAGGCGGCGAGCACGCCGGTGTCGGGACAGAATCCGCTGCTCCAACATGACTATCAGGTGAGCGTCGGCGACGACACCGTCTATAGCGTGGTGGTGTTCGAGTATCCTGAAGGGCGCGCCCCCAACCCGCCAAAGCCCGACTATTTTACCAAGGTCATCGACGCTTACACCAAGGGCAGCGGCACCCGCGTGCGCTCGAAGCAGGCCAGGACCATCGACGGACGCCCCGGCTACGAAGCGCAGGCGGAGGACGGCCGAGGCACGCTCAACCACCTGATCGACATCGTGGCCAACGGCGACCGCATCTACATGCTGGTGACAGCCGGCCCCAAGAATCACGCCAAGAGCGAGGACGCGTTGCGCTTCCGCGACAGTTTCCGCCTGCTCGGCGGCCCGCCGCCCCCACAAGCCGCCGCCGACTCACCGTCGGAATAGGGACGCGGAATAACAGCGCCTAAGCCGCGCCGGCGCGCATTTCCTCGACGAAGCGCTGCACGTCCTCTGACGGCGCCCGCGTCAGCAGGCTGACCCCGATCATCACCAGGAACCCGATCGGGACCGCGAACAGGCCGGCGAACGGCCACCGCACGCCCCACCAATTGGCAATCCGCCTCGTCGTCGCCTCCCAGTCCGAAAGCACCGCCTCTTTGGTCGCGCCCTCGGCAAGGTAGTAGCCTTGCTGCATCGCCTCGTAGGCGGAGGCTTGCGCCTCCGTCGCGTTGGAGAGGAAGCTCGACGATTCGTAGAAGGCGAACGGGATGATCTCCGGCGCCAGCATGTAGTAAAGGCACACCAGGAGCCCGGCGGTCATGCCCGCCAATGCGGCGTCGCTCGTGGCGCGCTTCCACCACACCCCGAGCACGAGCGCCGGCAGGAACGCGCTGGCCGCAAGCGACAGGGCCGCGGCCGTCGCCGTCAGCATCGCTTGCGGCTCGGCCACTGCGGCGAGCGCCGCAAGTCCGGCGACGAGAACGACCGACAAACGCGCCACGAGCAGCAGTCGGCCGGTGGACGCCCTTGGCTGCACGGTCTTGTAATAGAAGTCGTAGGACAGCGCGTTGGCGATCGCGAGCGCGAGCGCGCTTCCCGAGGCGAGCAGCGCGGCAACCGCGCCAACGGCGAGCAACGCCTCGGCGGACATGGACAAGCCGTCATCGGCACCGACCCATGCCGCCTCGAACAGCGCCGCAAAGGCCGGGGCGGCGAGACACAGCACGCCGGCGAACGGCAGCGCCGCCAGGAATGACCCCCTCGCCTCCGCAGGCGAAATCGCCGTCAAGCTCCGCATCAGGAGAAAAGGCAGCGCCGCCGTGCCTGCCGCGACGCAGAAGATCAGGCCAACACGGTTGGCGGCGCCGTGGTGCGCGAACGCCTGAATCCCGATTTTCGGGATGACCTCATCGAGGAGGAGCACTTCGGCGCTGAATATGGAGCCGGTCTGCCACAGCACCACGCCTAGTCCGGTCAGCGCGACGATCAGCGCGACGGTGTACTGCGCGATCTGCGCGAGACTGAGCGACCGCATGCCGCCGATCAGAGTGCACAGGAAGATCATCGCCACGCCCGCCCCCACCCCAAGCGGCAGCGTGACCGGGAACACCGAGGATGCGATGAGGCCGAGCGCGAGCAGAGCGGCGGCGAGCGCGGGGAACGAACAGAGCAGCACCGCCACGACCGCGAGCGGCCGCACCTTGTCGCCGCCGAACCGCTCGGCGAGAAAGTCGGGAATGGTGTAGCCGCCATACATGCGCAAGTAAGGCGCGAGCACAAGCCCACCAAGGATTAGCCCCAACGCGCCGCCGACGGCGAGCGCAGTGCTGCCTTCCCAGGACGGGCCGATGCCGCCGGCGAGCCCGATGAACACCGGAACCGGCATCAGCGACACGGCGATCGCCATGCCATTGAACAGAGCCGGCATCAGCCGCGCCGCGACGTAGAAGTCGGACACGGGCCGCACGATCCGCACGAAGCCCGCCCTCACGAAGATGAGCAGCGCCAGCCCTATGGCGATTTGCGTGGTCAGCGTCGCCGGCCTCCCTTCTTACGCGGCTTCCGCACGACGTCGCACAAAAGCTGCGCGAACTGAACGAACTCCGCCTTGCGCGGCGACGTCTTGCGCCACGCGAGCCCGATCTCGCGCTTCGGCTCCGGCGCCGGAAAGCGCAGCAGGTGAATATCGCCGCCCCGATGGATTTCGCTCGAAATTGCCATCTCCGGCAGCAGCGTGATGCCATAGCCGTTGGCGACCATCTGCACGATGGTAGCGAGGCTCGATGCGCCGAAGCTTTCGCGCGCCTCGCGGGTCATCATGTGGCAGTACGATAGCGCCTGGTCGCGCAAGCAGTGCCCCTCCTCCAACAAAAGCAGCCGCTCGTCCGACAGCATGTCGGCCGTCGCGCTGCGTTGCCGCGCGCGGCCCGGCGTCGCCTTGGTCGCCTTAGTCGCCAAGATGAAGACGTCGTCGAACAGATAATGCGTCTCCACCTCCGGATCGTCGATCGGCAACGCGATGAGAATAACGTCCAGATCGCCGGTCACAAGCTCGCGCACGAGATTCTCGGTGAGCGTCTCGCGCAGCTGGAGGTTGAGCGCAGGAAAGCGGCGCTGCAACTCGGGCAGCGCGGCCGGTAAAAGATACGGCGCGATCGAGGGGATGGCGCCCAGCTTGAGCACGCCCGAGAGCACCCCCTCCTGCCCTTTGGCGTAGTCTATGAGATCGCGCACCGAAGCGAGAATAGTGCGCGCGCGCCGCGCCACCTCCTCACCTTTCTCGGTGAGCTCGATTCCGGACTTGCGCCGCTCCACCAGGCTCAGCTTGAGATCGTCCTCGAGCTCCTTGATCTGCATGCTGAGCGCCGGTTGGCTCACGGCGCACGCCTCCGCGGCGCGGCCGAAATGGCGCGTTTCCGACAGCGATTCGAGGTAGCGCAGCTGCCTAAGGGACACCATTGGCGATAAGGGCGGCTTATGCTTCCTATAAGGTTTTACGATTTGAAATTATCACCCGCGGCACCCAATATAAAGGGGCAGAGTCGGGCTGTCCCACTGAGTTCGGGTTCGCAAAGCCGCAAGGGGGCCGCCCCGACCGACGCTTGGTCTTAAACTCGCGGAAGGAGAGCAATATGCGTGAGTGGCACAAGCCGACGATCGAGGAGACGGAGTCCGGCATGGAGGTGACGAGTTACCTGCCGGCCGAGCTGGATCGCGCTTAATTCGGCTTTTCTCATCTCGGAAATCGCGAAGCGGCGATCCGGCTCCTGCCAGGTCGCCGTTTTGCTTTTGGCTCGGGACGCAGCAATGGCGCCCCACGATTGTTCGGATTACGATGCGCCAGCGGAAGGCCGGAGCCGCTTCAGGCGTTCTTAATCCGGCATCAACGCAGTGTTCATGAACGAGTCATGAAACTCTCATTCGGCCTCACCATGTTGCGACATGGTATAATGTGTTCAGAAGGCGCCGGTTCAGAAGCGCGATTAGTGGCAAATATTTGAGGATTGACGCGCATCAAGTAGGCGGCAGCAGCGCTGGGCTACGTTATCCTCTGAAGCCAATGGTTGAGATCGAGGTATAGACCGTGACCAAGATTATGAGCCCCGACGAACTGGAGCAGGAGCTGCGCGCCATCGGCGCCGCCCAATATCACGACAGGCATCCCTTTCATAAGCTCTTGCATGGCGGCAAGCTAAACAAGGGCCAGGTCCAGGCCTGGGCCTTGAACCGCTACTGCTATCAGTCCGCCGTGCCGCGCAAGGACGCGGCCCTGCTCAGCCGTTGCCATGACCGCGAGCTCCGCCGCGAGTGGATCCATCGCATCATGGACCATGACGGCTTTGGCGACGAGGAAGGCGGCATCGAGCGCTGGCTCGTATTGACCGACGGTCTCGGTCTCGACCGCGACTACGTCATCTCGCGCAAAGGCGCCCTGCCCGAGACCATCTTCGCCGTCGAGGCCTACGTCAACTTCGTGCGCGAGAAGACCCTGGTGGAGGCCGTGGCCTCCTCGCTGACGGAGCTGTTCGCGCCGAAGATCCACAAAGAGCGCATCTCCGGCATGCTGGAGAACTACGACTTCATCAGCGACGACGTGATGCAGTATTTCAAGCGCCGCCTGACCCAGGCCCCGCGCGACGCCGAGTTCGCGCTCGAATATGCCAAGAAGAACGCGCGCACGCCCGAGGCGCAGACCGCGGTGCTCGAGGCGCTCAAGTTCAAATGCAACGTGCTGTGGGCGCAACTCGACGCGCTGCACTACGCCTATGTCGAGCCGGGAAACATCCCCCCGGGCGCGTTCGTGCCCGGTGAGGCATGACGAACGAACACAAGTCTCCCGGCCGGCTCATTGTCGGCCGAGAGACGCGGCCAAAATTGCCGCCCTATTTGAAGCTCCGCCATGACGCGGGGCGCGGGCGGTGGGTGCTTCTGGCGCCAGAGCGAATTCTGACGCCTGATCAGACTGCCGTCGCGGTGCTGCAACTCTGCGACGGGAACCGGACTGTGGAGGAGATCGCCGCCAAGCTTGCGGAGGAATATTCGGCGCCGGCCGATGTCATCGCCGCCGATGTCGTCGAGCTGCTGCAAGACTTGGCCGATAAGGGATACATAAAGGGATGACCGAGGAGTTCAAAGGCAACGGACATATCGAGTCGCTCGCCGTCGATGACGAGCCGACCGAGGGCGTGGTCGGCAGCGAAGACACGACCGCGGCTCTGTGCGCCCGTGCGCCCGTCGGCCTGCTCGCCGAGCTGACCCATCGCTGTCCGCTCCAGTGCCCCTATTGCTCCAACCCGGTCGAGCTGGAGGGCGTCAAGAACGAGCTCACCACCGAGCAGTGGTGCTCGGTGATGCGCCAGGCCGGCGAGATGGGCATCTTGCAGGTGCACCTCTCGGGCGGTGAGCCCACCGCGCGCAAGGACCTCGAGGCCATCGTCTCCGCCGCCACGGAAGCCAGCCTCTACTCGAACTTGATTACGGCCGCCGTCACCTTGAAGCGCGATCGCCTCGAAGACTTGAAGGCGCGCGGCCTCGACCACGTTCAGATCTCGTTCCAGGACGTCGATCCCGCGAACGCCGAGAAGATCGGCGCCTATCCCGGCGCTACGCAGAAGAAGCTCGACGTCGCCCGCTGGGTGAGCGACATGGGGCTACCCCTCACCATCAACGCGCCCATCCACCGCCACAACATCCACAACGTGCCGCGCTACGTCGACCTCGCCGTCGATCTCGGCGCGCAGCGTCTCGAGATCGCGCATGCGCAGTATTACGGCTGGGCGTTCCTCAACCGCGCCGCGCTCATCCCGACCTATGAGGAAACCTTGGCCTCGATCGAGTTTGTCGAGGCGGCGCGCGAGCGGTTGAAGGGCGTGCTCACCATCGACATGGTGGTGCCCGACTACTACGCCAAGCGCCCGAAGCCCTGCATGGGCGGCTGGGGCAAGGGCTTCATGAACATCACGCCGGCGGGCAAGGTGCTTCCTTGCCATGCCGCCGAGACCATTCCCGAGCTTCACTTCGATAATGTGAAGGACCGCAAGCTTCTCGACATCTGGCTGAACTCCGACGCGTTCAACGCCTTCCGCGGCACTGACTGGATGAAGGAGCCGTGCCGCTCTTGCGCCTTCAGGGAAATCGACTTCGGCGGTTGCCGCTGCCAGGCCATGGCCATCACCCGCGACCCGCGCAATACCGATCCGGCTTGCGCACTCTCGCCCTACCACGCCGAGATGGTGGCGCTGGCCAAGGAAGAGGCGGCCAAGCCGCCGGCGGAGTTCGTCTACCGCAACCCGCGCAACGTCCCGAGCGCGGCAAAGAAAGAAGAGCGCCAGCCCGTCCCCGCCGAGTAGGCGGCGCGCGGCAACCTTGCTTCCTTTAGGATCGAGCCGCGCGTCAGGGAGCGAGTGTCGCGTCCTGGACCCGTGGCGGGATCTGCCCTGCTTTGGCCGACAGCACCCGGTAGACGTGCACGAACGCCAGCGTCGTGACCGGTACCGCCACCAGAAGCCCAACCAGAAGCGCAAGCGCGCCCGCCAGCATCAGCAGCGCGACCACCAGGATGAAGCCGAGCAGCGGCCAGCGGTAACCCTTGGTGATGCGCATGCTCTCTTTCATCGCCTCGATCGGCCCAAGTTCGCGGTCGATAACGATGAACGTCGTGAAGATGAAGAACAGCAAGGCGATGACGCCCGGCACGATGAGCAGCAGGAAGCCGATGCCGATTGTCAGCCCCACGAGGATCGAGGCGCCGAGAAACTTCCAGAACGGCCGCGGATGCCACAGCGCCGAGAATTCCACCCCCTGCGGGTTGTGATGGGCGGCAAGGAAGAATGCCGTCACACCCATATTGATAAGCGTGCTGAGACCGATATTGACGATGGTACCGAGCAAAGTCGGCTCCTCCGCGGAGCCGCCCGTGGTCGTGTCGATCGCCGTCGTAAGGGTGCCGAGGACGAGATAGGCGATGCCCATGATGACGGTCGCGCCCACGAAGAACCATGGGCGCGTCTTGAACGTCTCCCACCCGAATCTGATTGCCGATCCGACCGTGAAATCCATGCTCAATAGTCTACTCCCCCCGACGGCATGCAATCCCTGCCAATTTCGCACCGCACAACTTTTGTCCGGTCGGGATGCACCTTTGCAACACTCGGCCCGACTGCGGCTCAACGTTGCCCGGCAAAATACGGTGCCAGTCATTCCTGTCTAAGTTTCCACCTTGCAATGCCTCTTTCTTTATCGGTACCATGCGCCTGCCCGCTCGATCGGCCTTTTTTGGGCCGGCAACGGCCCTTCCCGGGTTCGAGCAACGCTCCGACAAAGCCGTGTCATCGGTCCGATCGTCATGAAGCTTGCGCTTTTGTCGCCTCATCGCCCCCGCCGATCGCCCGCCTTGCTCGCCTGTCTCCTGGCCGTAGGCCTGTTGAGCGCGCCGGGTGCGGGCTTCGCCGAGGACGCCAAGAAGCAGCGGCCGGAAGGCGGCGTCGAATTCCAGCTCCCGCAGTCGCCGGAGATGCTGCCGCTGCGCATCGGATACATCCGCGAGGAACCTGACGGTCCACGGCCCGCATCCCGCCTCGATGTCGAACCGGAGAACGCCGGCATCGCCGGCGCCGAGATGGGCATCGAGGAGAACAATGCCGGCGGCCGCTTCACCGGACATGCCTATACGCTCGATGCCGAGACGGTCGCCTCGCCGGAGGATGCGCTCGCCGCGCTGGAGAAGCTCCACGGCTCCGGCCACAACTATTTCATCGTCGATGCCTCTGCCCCCACACTGCTCGCGCTCGCCGATTGGGCGAAGGATAAGAAGGTTCTGCTGTTCAACGTGCGCGCCACCGATGTCGCGCTCCGGCAAGACGACTGCCGCATCAACGTCATGCACATCGTGCCTGACCGTCACATGCTGGCAGATGCGCTGGCCCAGTACCTGATCAGCATGGACTGGAAAGACTGGCTCCTGGTACATGGGTCGACGGAGCCCGACCTCGCCTACACCGAATCGATCAAGCGCGCCGCCAAGCGCTTCGGTGCCATCATCGTCGATATCCGCGAGTACGCGGACGTCTCGGGCGGCAGGCGTGACGACGTGGGTGTCATTCCGGAGCCGACACCGAGCAAGCAGGCGAGCGCCGATAGCGCCATGGTGCCGAGCCAGAGCTACGACGTCATCGTCGTCGCCGACGAGCAACAGCAATTCGGTCCGCTGATGCCCTATCGCGGCGGCGGCGAGCCGAAGATCGTCGCCGGTACCACGGGCCTCACCGCGACCACCTGGAGCCCCGGCCACGAGAAATGGGGTGCTACCCAGGCCAACAACAATTTCGAGAAGGACTTCGACCGCCTGATGCTGCCCATCGACTATCAGGCCTATGTCGCGGCGCGCACCATCGGCGAGGCGGTAACCCGCAACCCGGACAACGACTTCGCCACCGTCGCCGCCTTCATCCGCGGGCCCGAGCTTCAGCTCGCGACGTTCAAGGGCATCAAGCAGCAGTTCCGCCCCTGGGACGGGCAGTTCCGGCAGCCGATCCTTATCGCCACCGACAAGGTGCCGGTCTCGGTATCGCCGCAGCGCGGCTTCCCGCACGCGAGTCACCCTGAGATCGAGGTTGATACGCTCGGCATCGACGAGCCGGAGAGCCTCTGCAAGATGTGAAGTTAGCGGTCGGCGGTTCCGGCCGCGATCAGCTCGCCCTCTTGAGTCAGGATCGGCACGTTATAGTCCCGCAAGATCACGTTGATGTCGGCCTGGTTCTCGGCCAGCACCTTGTTGATCTCATGCTTGAACCTTGGCTCGTTCGGCCGCACGCCAAGCGTAATGCCGTAAATGATGCTCGGCCCCGCGGTTTCCTTGACCAAGGGAACGACCGAAAGCGGCACGTCGGCCTTCTGCGCAAAGTAGCCGCCGACCGGCCCCCACAGGATTGCGGCATCGAGCTTGCCTGACGCAATCTCGGCGATCATTTGCTCCGCAGTCTTCGCGGCGCTTTCGCCTGCATAGGTTTCAAACGGCTTGGCGTTGTCCTCCAGCCCAATCATGGCAAGCAGGCTCGCCGGCGGCGTGCGCGCGAACAGCCCGATCCGCTTGTTCTTGAGCCGCTTGTCCGACAGCCGATCGACGCCTTTGAGGTCCGGGTCGTCCGCGCGGTAGATCAGCACATACGACGTGTAATAGTAGGGATTGGTGTCGTCGATCAGCCCTGTCCCTTGCGCGTATCCCATGACGAGGTCGCAGGCGCCCTGGCCCATCGTGCTGGGCACATAGCCCGTCGACTCCTCGAACCAGGTGTATTCGAGCTCATCGCCCAACCGATCGGCGATAAACTCGGCGAGCTTGTTCTCGAAGCCCTCTTCCTTGCTGTTGGAGAACGGCATGTTGTCGGGATCGGCGCACACGCGAAGCAGCCGGTTCGCGCCGGCCTCCTCGAGCGCCGCCACGCACAGCACCGCAACGAGGCCGAGCGCGCCGGCGCCCACGCCAATGGCACGGGCGCCCGCCCGTACCCAACGCCCTATCGACGCTCTCCCGCTCAACACCGCCTCTTCGTCATCTCGGAACCGGCACAATAGCACGCAAGGCGCGGGGAGCAGCCCCGGCCGCGCGCGGCGTTAAGGATATGGAGATGCGCGAGCCGCCCCGCCAGCCCTATTCGGCTTGCGTCGCGCAGGCCGAGATGTTCGCGGCGCGCTCCTCGCCGGTCGGGTAGTAGGCCCCTGTCGGCTGCTTGCCGAACGTCACCATCGTGCTCCGCGCCGCTTCGATGCTGTCGGCCTCGTGGCGCTGCCGCAGCAACTTGACGGCGCAGCAATCGGCGTCGAGTTCCATCTGTTTCAACGCCGGCGCGATGTAGAAGAACGGCTGCGGTCCGATATGGCCGAGCCCCTCGCGATATTTGCCGACATGGCCGAGCGTGTGGTGGCAGCATTCATGCGCCATCAGGAACCGTCCGTAGGATGGGTCGTCGCGCAGCGTCGCGAGATTGACCACGATCACCGGCCGGCCGCTGGAGTCGCTCATCGACGACGCCTGTTCCGGTACATCGCGCAAGGTGTACGTGGTGACCTCGCAGTAGGGGTTTTCGACCGTCGGCAACCAGCGCCCGGCGTCGGCGCTGCCCCAAAACAGCCCGAGACTTGCGGTAGCAGCCATTGCCACGGCTGGAAGACGCAACCCAAGCCCTCCGCGAAAAGCTCCTTTTCGTGCAAAGCGTAACGCTAGGCCGAGGTAGCGCCAAAGCGATTTGTCGGTCTTGTCCATAGCCGCCATAGTATGCCACGGGCCAAGAGAGCCGGTTATAAACACTGCGTTATCAGGGATATGGGTTCTGTAACCGGAGTCACAAAGACGCCAGGGACGGCTCACCAATGGACGTCAACGCCACTCCCGACAAGGTCTGCATCATCGGCGCCGGCTCCTCGGGGCTCGCCGCCGCAAAGACCTTCAAGGAGCGCGGCATCCCGTTCGATTGTCTGGAGCGGGAGCCCGACATCGGCGGCTTGTGGAACCAAGCGACCGGGACTGGCGTGGTCTACGACACCACCTATCTCGTGTCGTCCCGCGACCATACCGGCTTCGAGGATTATCCTTTCCCCGAGGAATATCCGATCTACCCCTCGCACCGAGAGACGCTCGTCTATTTGCGCGCCTACGCGCTGAACTTCGGCATTCTCGACCACATCGAGTTCAATGCGGCCGTCGAGCGCGTCGACCGCGCCGACGGCGGCTGGAGCGTGAAGATCGCCGGCGAAGAACGGCCCCGCTTCTACCGCGCGCTCGTCATTGCCAACGGTCACCACTACGCGCCGCGCATGCCGGACATCCCCGGCGCGTTCTCGGGCGAGATCCTGCACTCCCGCGACTACCGCACCCTCAAGCAGCTCGCCGACAAACGCATCGTCGTCGTCGGCACCGGTAACTCTGGCTGCGACATCGCTGTCGACGGCGCGAGCGTGGCGCAGCGGGTCTGGCTCAGCATGCGTCGCGGCACGTACTTTGTGCCCAAGTTTCTGTTCGGCCGTCCCATGGACGGCATCATCAATGTCTTCGAGAAGGTGCCGATGCCGCGCGGCTTCCGCAACTGGCTCTACACGCGTTGGCTCAGGCGCATGGTCGGCAGGAACGAGCGCTACGGCTTGCCCGAGCCCGAGCATCGCATCTTGGACGCGCACCCGACCATGAACACGGTGTTGCCGCAGCTCGTCGCCCACGGCCGCATCGGCATCAAGCCCGAGATCGCCGCATTCGCCGGCAACAAGGTGCGCTTCAGCGACGGTACCGAGGTCGAGGCCGACCTCGTCGTCTTCGCCACCGGCTACGACATCGCCATGCCGTTCATCGACACCAGCCTCGTCTTCGGTCCCGACAAACGCCCCCTGCTCTACCTAAACGTGTTTCACCCCGAGTTCGACGATCTGTTCGCCGTCGGCCTGATCCAGGCCAATGGCAGCATCTGGCGCCTTGCCGACCTCCAGTCGCAACTCGTCGCCAGCTTTCTCGTGGCGCAAGCCGAGGGTCATGAGCGCGCCGCCTGGTTCCGCAAATCGAAAGCGCGCGGCCACGCGTCGATGTCGGAGGGAACCTTTGTGCCGAGCGAACGCCACAGGCTCGAGACCAATTATCATGCCTACCGGCGGACACTGAGACGGCACTTGCGGCGCTTTGGGGCGATGGCCACGGCCGGACTGAAGTTCGGGCGTCTCATGGGGCCGCCTCAGGGCTGGACCGCACCCGAATCCGCCAAATCCGGCTTCGAAACCCGCCGTTGACTGAGCCGGTCACGGGACTAGATTCAAACTGCGGCGCGGCGGTCAGCTACCGTTCATCGGTTTGCGGCTAGTCGTGTCGCGCGGCCTCTCTTTCAGGAGACCGGCCCGACCCGGCGGATGGAGACGTTCATGCTCCGGCCTCTCGCCGCTTGTATCTTCTGCCTAGGTCTCGCGATGGCGTTCGGCCCCGCCAGCGCCGAGCAGCGCGTCGCCTTGGTCATCGGCAACTCGGCGTATCAGCACACCGCGCCCCTGAAGAATCCCAGCAACGACGCCACCGACATGGCGGCGCTCTTGCGGCGGCTCGGCTTCGAGGTCATCGACGGCACGGATCTTTCCAAGCGCGACATGGTCGCGCGCATCAGAACGTTCGCCGACAAGGTTCGCGGCGCCGACGTGGGTCTCTTCTACTACGCGGGCCACGGCCTCCAGGTCGAGGGACGGAATTTCCTGGCGCCGGTCGATGCCAGACTCTCTTCCGACGTGGATCTCGACTTCGAGGCGGTCGAGCTCGACCTCGTGCTGAAGCAGCTCGAGCGCAGCAGCCGGCTGTCGCTGGTGTTCCTCGACGCCTGCCGCGACAACCCGCTGGCTTCGAATCTGGCGCTCGCCAGCCGCTCGCTCAGTGTCGGCCGCGGCCTCGCCCAGATCGAGAAGGCGGTCGGCATGATGATCGCCTTCGCCACCCAGCCCGGCAACGTCGCGCTCGACGGCGAGGGCCGCAACAGCCCCTATACCGCCGCGCTGCTGCGGCACATCTCGACCCAAGGCTCGAGCATCAACGACGTGATGATCGAGGTGCGCAAGGACGTGCTGGAGCAGACCGGCGGCAAACAGGTGCCGTGGGAGAACTCATCGCTCACGGGCCAGTTCTTCTTCAAGCCTGGCCCGGCGCAGGCCGTTGCCGGCGGCGACAAGACCGCGGCGGAGATCGCCGCGCTGCGCGAGGAGATCGAGCGCCTCAAGGCCGGTCAGGCGCTGGGCGAGACCAAGGACCGCCAGATCGCCGTCGAAGCCGCCGGCGCCGGCGCTGACACCAAGGTCGCCGCGATCGACGGCAACGCCGAGCCGCAGCCCGAGGCGCCATCGCAATCCACGCCCCCGCCTCTACCCCCGGAGCGGACCGAACAGGAGCTTGCCGCGGATATCTCGGCCGAGCTTAAGACGCTCGGCTGCTATGACGGCACGCCGAGCGCAGATTGGGACACGCTCTCCCAAGACGCGCTGCAGCGTTTCAACACTCTCTCCAAGTTGGACCTGCCGCTCGAAGCGCCGCAAGCCTCGACTCTCGATGCGCTGAAGGCGTGGAAGGGCGGTCCCTGCCCCGCCACGAAAGTCGTGGCACCCACCCCGAAGCCCGATGTCGCGCCAAAGGCCGCCCCTAAGAAACAGGCGGCGCCGACGCCCCAGCCCAAGACCAAGAAGACGGTGAAGCAGCCGGCCGCTACGCCGAAGGCCGCGCAGCGAAAGAAGCCCGCAGACGACGGCATCAGCGACGCGCAGCGCGAATTGCAGCGCGCCTTCCCCTCCACCAACTGGCCGGGCGGCAACTAGCCGCGACGTCACGAGCTAGCGCCCGATGCTCGCGTAGGTAAAGCCCGCCGCGCGCGCCTGCTCCGGCAAATAGACGTTGCGCAGGTCGACGAGCACGTCGCCGCGCATGCGCGCCTTGAGCCGCTTGAGATCGAGCGCGCGGAACTCGTTCCACTCCGTGACCACCACGGTCACGTCCGCGCCCTCTGCGGCCTCGAGCGCGCTGCCGCACCACACCGTGCCGGCGAGAATCGGCTCCGCGTTCTCGCGTGCGTGTGGGTCGTATGCTCTCACCACGGCGCCGCGCTCTTGCAGCATGGGAATGAGGATCAGGCTCGGCGCGTCGCGCACGTCGTCGGTATCGGGCTTGAAGGCGAGACCGAGCACGGCGACCGTCTTGCCGGCGAGCGACCCGCCGGCGGCGCGCTCGATGCGCCCCGCCATGGCGATCTTGCGCTCCGAGTTCACCGTCTGCACCTGCTCGATCAGCGACAGCGGCTGGCGCGCCTCGCGCGCCGTGCGGATCAGCGCCGCCACGTCCTTGGGGAAACATGAGCCGCCGTAGCCTGGCCCCGGATGCAGGAACTTGTTGCCGATGCGGCCGTCGGCGCCGATCGCCGTGGCCACTTCCTGCACGTCGGCGCCGACCGCCTCGCACAGATCGGCGATCTCGTTGATGAAGCTGATCTTCATGGCGAGGAAGGCGTTGGCGGAATACTTGGCGAGCTCGGCCGACTCCCGGCTCACGACGATGACCGGCGCGTTGCGCAAGGTGAGCGGCTTGTAAAGGCGCTCCATCAGCGCCCGCGCGCGCGGCTCGTCGCAGCCCACCAGCACCCGGTCCGGGTGGGTAAAGTCGTAGATGGCCGAACCTTCGCGCAGGAACTCCGGATTGGAGCAGACGGCGAAATCGGCATCGGGGCGGATCGCCTTGAGCCGCCGCTCGATCTCGCGGCTCGTGCCGACCGCCACCGTCGACTTGGTGGCGATCACCGTGAAGCCGTTGAGATGCGGCGCCAGCTCCTCGACCGCCTGGAACACGAAGGTCAGATCGGCGTGCCCGTCGCCGCGCCGCATCGGCGTGCCGACGGCAAGGAACACGAGGTCGGCCGCGCCCACCGCGGCTCCGAGCTCGGTTCTAAAATCGATGCGCCCGTTGCGCAGATTGCGCTCGAGCAGCTCCTCGAGGCGGGGCTCGTAGATCGGCACGCGCCCGCGGCGCAGTTGCTCGATCTTATCCGCATCCTTGTCGACGCAGGTGACCTTCCAGCCGAACTCCGAAAAGCAGGCGGCGGACACGAGGCCCACATAGCCTGCCCCGATCATGCAGATGTTCACGAAACGTCCCTTTGGATTCGAGAGGTCCCCCGCCGCCTGGTTCCTAGGCCATTCGGCCTTTCCGTTCAATGCCGGGCCGGCCCCAGGCTTAGGGCAAGTTGCCACTGGAGCAGGCCAGCGCCAGCGGTTAGGGTTTGCCGGCTAGCGCCCATCCGGCGCGATCGGGAAGGGTTAGGCTCAAGCAACGGGATGGGTAAGCGCCTCCTTTTTTATGTCCTCCTGATTGGGACGGTCATCGCCGCCTCGCTTGCGCTCAGGGTCTGGGACCCGAGCCCGGTGGCGCGGCTGCGGGCCCTCGTCTTCGACGCCTATCAGCAGGTCGACCCGCGCAGCTTCGACCCATCGCAGCCGGTGCGCATCGTCGATATCGACGAGGAATCGCTCAAGCGGCTCGGGCAATGGCCCTGGCCGCGCACCCTGCTCGCCGAGTTGGTCGACACCCTCGCCGCCAACGGGGCCGCGGCCATTGCCTTCGACATGGTGTTCCCCGAGCCCGACCGCATGTCGCCCGCCAACGCGGTCAAATTCTGGCCGCCGTCCCCCGCGCTCGACACCCTGAAGTCCGAAGTCGAGAAGCTCCCATCCAACGACGACGTCTTCGCCGAGGCCATCGCGCGAGCGCCCGTCGTGCTCGGCTTCATCGCTTCGCCGCACGCGAGTTCCTTGCCGGAAACCAAAGCCGGTTTCGCCCATGGCGGCGACGATCCGCGGCTGTTCGCGCCGTACTACCCGGGTGCCGCGGAGAGCCTCGAGGTGCTGCAAGACCCGGCGCAAGGCACCGGTGCCCTCAACTGGATCCCGGACCTCGATCAGATCATCCGCCGCATGCCTATGGTGGTGCGCATCGGCGACACGCTCTTTCCCTCGCTCGCCGCCGACGTGCTGCGGCTCGCCCAAGGCGCCACCACCTACATGGTCAAGTCCTCGGGCGCGAGCGGCGAGAAAGCGTTCGGCGAGAAGACCGGCATCGTCAAGGTCCGCATCGGCGACTACGAAGTGCCGACCGAGGCCAACGGCCAGATGTGGCTCCGCTTCACCCCACAGTCGCAAGGCCGCTATCTGCCCGCCTGGAAAGTGCTGAACGGCGACATCGGCGAGGAGGACATCGCCGGCCGCATCCTCCTCATCGGCACGAGCGCGGCCGGGCTGCTCGATCTTCGCGCCACGCCGCTCGAAGCCTCGGTGCCCGGCGTCGAGCTTCATGCCCAGGCCGTCGAGCAGATCCTCAAAGGCGATTTCCTGCTCAGGCCAGACTTCGCCACCCCCGCCGAGCTGCTCTACATTCTCGTGCTCGGCATCCTCATCGCCGTTCTCGTCTATCGTTCCGGCGCGCTCGGCAGCGCCGTGATCGGCGCCCTTGCCGTCGCCGCCGTCATCGGCATCTCGTGGTACGCCTTCACCGCGCTTGGCTGGCTCGTCGATCCCATCTATCCCGCGATCGCGCTCACCGCCATCTACCTCGCCGGCTCGCTGTTCATGTTCTTGCGCACCGAGCGGGAGCGTAACCGCGTGCGCAACGCCTTTTCACACTACATGGCGCCGGAGCTGGTCAAGCGCCTCGCCGACGATCCCTCGCGGCTCAAGCTCGGCGGCGAGACGCGCGACATGACCTTGCTGTTCAGCGACGTGCGCGGCTTCACCACCATCTCCGAGGGACTTGACGCGGAGGAGCTCACGCGCTTCCTCAACGGCCTATTCACGCCCTTGAGCAACATCATCCTCGAAGAGCAGGGCACCATCGACAAATTCATGGGCGACGCGCTGATGGCGTTCTGGAACGCGCCGCTCGAGGACGCCAAGCACCCGAGCCATGCCTGCAACGCGGCGCTCCGCATGATGCGCGAGATGGAGGTCCTGAATGCGCGCTGGCGGCAGGAGGCCGAGGCCAAGGAGCGGCCGTTCAAGGAGGTCAAGCTCGGCATCGGCCTCAACACCGGCGTGTGTTGCGTCGGTAATCTCGGCTCAGAGACCCGCTTCGACTATTCGGTCATCGGCGACAACGTGAACGTCGCCTCGCGCCTCGAAGGCCAGTCCAAGACCTACGATCTCGTCACCATCGTCGGCCAGGAGACCAGCGCGCGCGCCCCCGGCTTCGCCTTCCTCGAGCTCGATCTCCTCAAAGTGAAGGGCAAGACCGCGGCGACGCGCATCTTTGCGCTGCTCGGCGACAATGCGCTGAAGCAGAGCCAGCCGTTCATCGACTTGACCGCCAGGCACAGCGAGTTCCTCGCCCGCTACCGGGCCAAGGACTGGGATGCGGCGGAAGCGCTGAGCCGCGAATGCGAGAAGCTGAACTCCGCCCATCTCGACCGGCTCTACGCGCTCTACCGCGAGCGCATCGCGGCATTTCGCGTGTCCCCTCCCCCGCCCGATTGGGACGGCACGGCAGAGGCTTTATCGAAGTAGCGCCGATGCCCGAGACCGCGACCCTCGTCCTCGCCGCCGTGGCCGTGCTCATGATGAAGCACACGGCCGCCGATTTCTTTCTTCAGACACCGTACCAGTATTGCAACAAGGGAACTTACGGCCATCCCGGCGGCCTGCTGCACGCCGCCATACACATCGCACTGACGCCGCTCGTCTATCTCATCATCGCCCCGGCCTCGTTGCTGCTTGCGGTTTGGATCGCGCTCGGCGAATTCGCCGTGCACTACCACGTCGACTGGGTCAAAGAGCAGCTCACCCGCGCCAACAATTGGACGCCGCAACGGCCTGGCTTCTGGCATGCGCTGGGCCTCGACCAGCTCCTGCACGGCCTGACCTACCTCGCCATAGTCGCCGCGCTGGTTTGGGCCGCGACTTAACCCAATCTCGTCATGCCCGGCCTTGTGCCGGGCATCCAATAGGGCGGCACAAGAGCCTCAGAGCAGAGCGCGTCGAGCGTCATCATTGGATGGCCGGGACAAGCCCGGCCATGACGAGGAAGAGTGTGGGGTGACGCTACAGCAGCGCCGAGATCTCGCGATTGGCGAAATCGAGGCGGTCCGACAAGAGCCGAATGATCAGCTTGTGCAGGGCCGCCGCGGCGGCGGGGTCCTCCTCCTGCATCTTGTCGAACGCCTCGCGCGTCAGCCGGTAGACCACCGTCGGCTCCTCGGCCACCACGTTTGCCGTGCGCGGCATGTGTCGGTAGAAGCCCATCTCGCCCACCACCGTATGGCCGACCATGCGCCGGAGCCTGATCGGCCGGCCGTGCTCGTCGATGATGGTGATGGCGACGCAGCCCGACGCCTGGAACACCA
Source organism: Methyloceanibacter sp. (assembly GCF_050726195.1). GTDB lineage: Bacteria > Pseudomonadota > Alphaproteobacteria > Rhizobiales > Methyloligellaceae > Methyloceanibacter. The sequence continues at coordinate 142,527 of NZ_JBOHJC010000002.1, forward strand.
CCGAATCCGACGGCTCGCCCTGCCTGAACAGCAGCGCGCCATTGTCGAGTTCTTGGTGCTGCATATAGGGCGCAATGTGCGCGAAATCGATCTGGCCGCCGAACTCCTTCTGCAGCCAGCTCTCGAAACTGTGGGTCGACGCGTCGCCCACCTCGTGGTGCATCAAGAGCATGTCCTCGCACCACTCGACCGCTTCGTTGCGGCTGCCGAACACTTGGTGCGCCTTAGCGCTGCCGAAGAACCCTGCCCGCTCGAAGCTCGCCCGCATGCCCTCGTTCAAGCCCGAGAAGGCGAGCGTCACGTCATGCTCCTCGCAATAGTTGCGCAGCTTGACGAGGCTCAGCACCGCCGAAGAGTCGAACCCCGGCACGCCGCCGAAATCGAGCACCACATAGCCGACCGGCTTCTCGGCCTGCACCTCGATCACCCCCTTGATACGCTCGAACAAACCGTTCGACGAGCCGAAGAAGATGAAGCCCGACAGCCAGAATACGTGGACGCGCCGGCCCTCCTCGTGCAAGAGCCGCGACTGCTCCGGCGAGCGCTCGACATTGCTCGAAAACTCGTAGCGTGTGAGATGGCGCCTGACCACGCCGATGCGGCTGTAGTTCATCGCAAACATGAGACAGGCGCCGATGACGCCGACCACGACGCCCATGAAATACCCGAAATTGATGATCACCAAGGTCATCACCCCGGTCAGCGCCCACTCGGTCCACGAGCTTTCGGCCGGCGTATCGAGTAGCTCGATGATGATGACGGCGCCGAGATAAGCCAGCATGCCGCCGAGGATGGCCTTCGGCACCACGCTGCCGATATCGGCGCCGGAGAACAGGACGATGGCGCACACGATGCCGACAATGGCCCCGGCCCACCGCGTCGTCGCGCCCGACTCGTCGAGGAGCACGGACGCGTTCATCGACAGCGACCCGCCGAACCCGCCGAGAACCGACGCGAGCAGGTTGGCGAGGCCGTTCGAGCGGAATTCCTGATCGAGATCGCCGCCCTTCTGCCGCGCTACCTCCAGGCTCGACACGTCGAGCAGAAGGGCAATCGCCATCACGCCGCAGAACGAACCGATCTCGGCCGAGCTTGTGGCGATCACGCCCCAGTCGACCTGCGTACCCATGATGGCCGTCACCGGCCACCACAGGGTGAGCTCGCCGAGGCTCGGCAGGAACCACGCGTCGCGCACGGCTTCATCGCTGACGACGAACAACAGCGCGACATCCATAGCCACGACGAAGCCGAAGAAGGCGACCGGCAAGGCCAGATAGACGGGAATCACGCGCGCAAGAAGCGGTATTGCGACGGCGAACAACGCGCCGATTGCGATCTGCGGCCCGTAGCGCATGGAATAGAGCGGCTCCCAGCTTTCCGGAGCAAGCGAGAGATCGGTCTGGGTGACCACCTCCATGCCGCCGAGGATGAGCAGAATGCCCGAGGCGACGAGGAACCCGCCGATGACGGGATACGGAATGAAGCGTAGCCATTGTCCGAGCTTCAGCGCACCAACGCCGTAAAGCAGGACACCTGTGAGTAGCGTGCTGACCGAAAGCGCCACGAGAATATTGATGACAATTTGCTCGGTTGGAGCGCCCTTGGAGGCAAGGGCCGTGGCGATCGACGCCGCGAGCACGCTCATCACCGCCACCGCGGGAGAGTCGGGCCCGCCGATGGTTGGCGAGAAGGTCGACGTCAGCGCGATGACAATGCAGGTCACCACCGTGCCCATGATGAGTCCGGCGAGACCGAGCGAGAAGCCGCTGGCGAGGTCGCCCGTAAAGATGAGTGCGGCGAAGGAGATGCAATAGGCGATCTGCACGACCGCCGAGATGACGCCGGCGACGGCATCGCGCCCGAGCTTCGGCACATCGACGTTGCGCGGGCGCCGGAGCGCCAAATTTTCAAGCGACAGCAAGGCGGTTACGCCGGCGGGCTAGGGGATGGGCCGTGGCCAATCATGGCCGGGGGCCGGGACAATGCAAGGCAAAAATGGCGGATTGCGGGTGCTTAGGCCCGCGACACGTCAGCCGCGCGGCACCGAACGCCTCAGCCGTTCGGCCAGGGTGCGCATGACGGCGATGGCGAAATACGGGGTTTCGTGCACGAAGAACAAAAAGCTCTTTTCGTTGATGGGCGCGAGCTCGCAAGGAGTCTTGGCCCGCGCCGTGGCGCTACGGGGCGACCCGTCGATCAGCGCCATCTCCCCGAAGATTCCACCAGGCGACAGGGTTTCGACCACCTTCCCGTCCCGCGTGATTTCGACCTCGCCCGAGCGGACCACGTACATGTGGTCGCCTTTGTCCCCTTCGGCGAAGATCCGGGCGCCAGGCTCGAAGCTGACAGCGGGAAACCCGGCATTAGCCAGCATGTTCAGATCGATTCCGGGAATCGCCACGGATTTCAGGCCCTTCTGCCAGCTTTCACGGCTTATGCGGCAACATAGCGTATGACGGTATCACGACGGTAGCGTGAAGGGCAGGATCGACGCCCGCGTGCCGCTCCGCGCCCTGGCGGACCCGGGCATTTTCGGGTTCCACCGCGACACGTCCAGCGTCTCGTCGATTGCCCATTTGCCGCTGCGGCTGGGGTCTCGACAGGCTTTCGCCAACAGGCGATTGAACGCAGGCCTCGGGATCGGCATGAAACCGAGCTGGCTCAAAGCGCCGCTCATGCGCTTGCCGTCGTTCACCACGAACCCCCAATGCTGCAAATGGCAGCTTAAGGTGATGAGCCCGACTTTCGCGGCTGTTCGTGCGCGGGAAACCATCCTCTCGGTGAAGAAGGCACGGCCGACCGCGACACCGTACAGTCCGCCGTCGAGCCGTCCCGCACGGTCCCAAACTTCGACCGAGTGGGCGTGTCCCGCCTCGTGCAGTGCCAAAAAGCTTCGCTCTATCTCGGTCCCCGGCGCGCACGCACGAACGACTCGGGCAAAGTCTTGATCGAACGTCACGTCGTAGGCGCGCGTCTGCAGCAGTCGCCGCACGGTCTTTGCGACGTAGACATTGTCGGGAAACGACACCATGCGCTCCGCCGGCGCCCACCATTTCCCTTGGTCCGCATAGAGGCCGCGCGCGTACGCTTCGAGCAAGGCCGGCACGTTCAATGCGCCGCAGACGCCGGCAAGTCCGTCAGGACGGCGCAACGCCCGTTCGGGATCCGGCAAATCCTCTCCGCCGAACCGGGCATAGCGCTTGGCCATCATCGCCAGCGTCGCGGGCGCATGCAGCAGCTCCGCGGTCATGCGGTGCAACAACACTTCACGCAACGAGCCACCCCCCCTCATGCGCTTGGGCTCACGCCGCCTTGTCGGTACCCGGGCTTCCCGGGTGCCAGTCCGCGATCGCCTCAGACCCAGCCTCGACCGTCCAGCGCCCCGGCCGTCCTCCCTCGCCCACATTCTCGGCGAGCAGACGTAGGAACCTCTCGCGCGGGACCATGCGGAACCCCATGTCGAGAATGGTCGGCGTCGCCCACTTGCCATCGTTCAGCGCGTAACCCCATCTGGCGAGATGCCAATTGAGCACCGAGAAGCCGAGCTTCGAGGTGTTGTCCGTGCGCGAGAACTGCGACTCGGTGAAGAACACGCGGCCGATGGCGACCCCATAGCCGCCGCCGGCGAGCGCGCCGTCCGCGTTCCACACTTCGAACGAATGCACGAGGCCCGCGTCGTAAAGCGCCGCATAAGCGCGCATGATGCGCGGCGTGATCCAGGTGAGATGCCAATGGCCTTCGCGTTTTCCCGCGCAGGCCTTGATCACGCCCTCGAAGTCGCGGTCGAAGGTGACGGTGTAGGCGCCTTGGCGCATGAGCCGTCTGACCCGCTTCGATATGTGATAATCGTCGAAGAACAGGACGCAGCGCTCCGGCGGCGACAGCCATTTGGTCGGTCCGAAATGGGCGTGAGGAAAGAGGCCCTTGGCATAGGCCTCGGCCAAGGTGGCCACCGAGAGATCGTCGGCGATGCCAACAAGCTCGCCCGCGCCCGGCATCTTGATGAGATCGGGCAGCGCGTCGTCCGGATCGAGAAGGTGGGCGATCGACAGCCGGGCGAGCGCCGGGAGTCTGTCGAGGCGTTTCGGCTGTAGCGACCAGACCGCCCCGAGGGCGATGCGTTGCAGTGTCTCGGCTACAGTCTCGCGGAATAGAGCGTCGCGTCGCGCCTGCAAATCCTGCGGCGCGAGCTCCGGCCCAATGAGCGCGTCATCCGGGAAAGGACTGAGCAACGGCACCTTCTACTCCAACGCGGAACTGACGCGTGCAGGGTGCCTGGAAAAGAATTCGCAACGGGTTAACGAAGCCCTATGGCGCGGCCTCGGACCGCACGCGGCTGACCGCTTCGAGCCAGCCGTCATAGCGTGCCTCGCGCTCGGCCTCGGTCATTTTCGGCGCGTACACGCGGGACGGCGCCCACGCTCTGGCCAAGGCCGCATCGTGGCCATAGAAGCCCACGGCCTGGCCGGCATGGTAGGCGGCGCCGAGCGCCGTGGTTTCGGGGGTCGCCGCCACCTCGACCGTCTCGCCGAGAATATCGGCGAGCCGCTGCATCGCCCAGGCGTTGGCCGTCATGCCGCCGTCGACCCGCAAAGCATGCGCCGCGGCGATGCCGCTCACCGCCATGTCCTGGCGCATGGCGGTCAGGAGATCGCGGGTTTGGAAGGCGACCGCCTCGAGCCCTGCCGCCACGATGTCGGCTTTGGACGCGGCGCGGCTCAAGCCGACGATGGCGGCCTTGGCGCCCGCATCCCAGAACGGCGCGCCGAGCCCCTGGAACGCCGGCACCAGATACACCCCCGACTTGGGGTCGGCGCGCTCCGCCAGCGCCTCGCTCTCGGCCGCGGTGGCGATGACGCCGAGACTGTCGCGAAGCCATTGGATCGTCGCGCCGGCCATGAAGATCGCCCCTTCGAGCGCATAGGTCCGCCTGCCTTCGCGCTGATGCAGGATGGTCGACAGCATGCGCGTGGCCGAGGCGACCTTCTCCGCGCCGGTATTGGCCACCACGAAGCAGCCGGTGCCATAGGTCGCCTTGAGCATGCCTGGCGCGAAGCACGCCTGCCCATAGGCCGCCGCCTGCTGATCGCCGGCCACGCCTCTGATCGGCAGGGCCGCGCCGAAATGCTCCTCCGCCACGAGCCCGAAATCGCCCTGGCTGTCGCGCACCTCCGGCAGCATTACGAGCGGCACGCCGAGCCGGTCCATGAGCCGCGCGTCCCATGTGCCCGACCTGATGTCGAACAGCTTGGTGCGGGCGGCGTTGGTGGCGTCGGTGGCGTGCAGCCTGCCGGCGGTGAGCTTGAACAACAGGAACGAGTCGATGGTGCCGAAGCACACCTCGCCGCTTGCGGCGCGCTCGGCCAAGCTCGGTACGTTGGCGAGCAGCCAGGCGAGCTTGGTCGCCGAGAAATAAGGATCGATGACGAGACCCGTGGTCTCGGCCACGTGCGCCCCCCAGCCCTCGCGCTCGAGCGCGGCGCAGAGCGGCGCGGTGCGCCTGTCCTGCCACACGATGGCGTTGGCGAGCGGCTTGCCTGTCGCCCGCTCCCACACAACCGTCGTCTCGCGCTGATTGGTGATGCCGACCGCGGCGATGTTCCCCGCGCCGGCCTCAGCCAAGACTTCACGGCAGACCTGGAGCACCGCGCGCCAGATCTCGTCCGCATCATGCTCCACCTGCCCCGGCGCCGGGTAGATCTGCGTCAGCGGCACCTGCGCCGTGGCTGTCGCTTTGCCGCCCTCGTCAAACAAAATGGCGCGCGTGCTCGTAGTGCCCTGGTCGATGGCAAGGACGTAAGACCCCTTGCTCATGGCGCGGCCGCGCCGCCCGTCTCGCGAACGATCCAGTCGCAATACTCGGCGCTGCCGCCTTCGGTGGGGAGCACGAGCAGAGCCGGGACCTCGTAAGGGTGCAGCCGCTTCGTCTCGGCGAGCACCTCCTCGGTGAGACCCTCCCGCGTCTTGATGATCATGGCGACCTCGCTCGCCTCCTCCCGCGCGCCTTTCCACTCATAGATCGAGATCATGCCCGGGAACATGTTGACGCACGCCGCAAGGCGCCCCGCGACCAGCGCCTCGCCCACCCGCTTGGCGTCGTCGAGCGTGGGAAAGGTCGTGTAGATCAGGACCGGGCGCTCCTCACTCCCCATGACACTCCCTTTTCACCGTTAGTTGAGAGACTTGCATTACTCGGTCGCCACGGCCTTATAGTGCCCCGATCTTAAGCCCGGTGAAAGCGCATCGACTTGACCATGGGTAGTTTCGACAAGATCGCCTTCGTCGCCAGCGACACCAAGGAGGCGGAGGACGCGCTCAAGACGCTCGCCAGGCGCTACGGCAACGTGGCGCCCGAGGACGCCGACGCCATCGTCGCGCTCGGTGGCGATGGCCTGATGCTGCAAACCATGCACCGCCACCTGAACAGCCGCATCCCCATTTACGGCATGAACCGCGGCTCGGTCGGCTTTCTCCTCAACGACTATGAGGAGAACGGCCTGAAAGAGCGCCTGGCGCGCGCCGAGGTCACCGTCATCCACCCGCTGCGCATGACCGCCCATGACAAGGCGGGCGCCAAGCACGAAGCCCTCGCCATCAACGAGGTGTCGCTGTTCCGGCAGATCTATCAGGCCGCCAAGCTCAAGATCTCGGTCGACGGCACCACCCGCATGGCCGAGCTGATCTGCGACGGCGTGCTCGTATCGACGCCCGCCGGCAGCACCGCTTACAACCTTTCGGCCCATGGGCCGATCCTGCCGATCACCGCGCCCCTGCTCACGCTCACCCCCATCAGTCCGTTCCGGCCGCGGCGCTGGCGCGGCGCGCTGCTGCCCAACGAGGCCAAGGTGACCATCGAGGTGCTTGAGCCCGCCAAGCGGCCGGTGAGCGCGGTTGCCGACCACACCGAGTTTCGCGACGTCGTCACCGTCGAAGTCAAGGAAGAGAGCAAGGTCGACATCTTTATGATGTTCGATCCTGGCCATACCCTCGCCGAGCGCATCCTCGCCGAGCAATTCGGGTATTGAGCCGCGCCCCGGGTTTCGTTCATCCCATAATGAGAATGGCGACCCGGTCCTCAATAAAATTGCGCTCAGGCCAATTTGGCCAAGCTAGGGTGCTTTTGCGCTAAGAGAAGTTGCAATGTCTCGTGGTCTACCGGCTTTTGCAAAACGGGGGCATTCGCGTATTTGCGCGGCAAGGCTTCCGTGCCGTATCCCGTGATGAACGCGAAGGGAACGTTCTTGGAAGCAAGAATATCCGCGATAGGATAGACGGCTTTGCCGCTGAGATTCACGTCGAGCAAGGCAGCATCGACTTCCATTTCAACCGCTGCTGCGGCCGCCTTGGCTAACGTCGAATATGGACCGACGACATTAAACCCTAACTCCGCGAGACTCGTGGTCAAGTTCATGGCGACGAGAGGCTCGTCCTCCACGACCAGGATCCTATTCCCGACCATCGCCAGCGAAGTCGACCTCGTAGCCTCGCCAGTTCGTTCCGCGTGGAAGCCCTTGTGCATGGACTTGGTATTAGCCCCAAGCGGTATAACGACACAGCATCGCAGTCCTGAGGGCTGCCATTCGAACGATGCTGCTCCGCCGAGCTGCTCTGCACTCCCTCCAATGACTCGCATGCCATAACCACTTGCGATTGGACCTCGTACGCTCGGGCCTCCAGCCTCTTCCCAGGTCATGTTGAGAGCACCATTTCCAATATCCCATTGGAGCGTCACCGTTCCCGACGGCGCGGTCAGGGCGCCATACTTGGCCGCGTTGGTGGCAAGCTCATGCAGCGTTAGACCAATCGTCTGCGCCGTTCGGGGCTCGAGGAGAATGTCAGGCCCTTGCGTGCTGGTTGCGCCGGGTCGATATGGCGCAAGGACTTGGCCGACAAGTTTGCGCAAATCGGCTCCCTCCCACCTGGACTCGGAAAGCAGTGTATGCGCGATTGAAAGCGACCTGATTCGACCTTCGACAGCCACCATGTAGGCTTCAGGATTTTCGGCTTTACTCAAGCGACAGATTGATTGCACCACGGAAAGGATGTTTTTGGCGCGGTGGTCGACCTCGCGAGCCAGGAACTCCAACTCCGCCGTCCTCTCGGCGACACGATTTTCGAGTTCGCGGTTGAGTTCCTCGGTTTGCATTGTGGCCGCGATACTATTGAGCACAATGCCGATGCTGTTGGTGAGCTGCTCCAAAAACATGATCTGCAGGTTAGTGAATGATTCGACCGACCCAAGTTCGATGACCGCCTTTGTCTGGCTCTCGAACAACACAGGCAGCACAATGATGTTTCGTGGAGCCATCTTCACAAGCGCCGATCCGATCAAGGTCGTATCGCGAGGCAAATCTTTGACCAGGATTGTTCGCCCGTCGGCGGCACACTGACCGGCGAGACCTTCCCCAATTCGTAAGCGCTGGAGATGGCCGTTTGCGCCATCAGTCGCGTAGGAGGCCAAGAGGCGAAGTTCTGCTTCACTCTCACCCTGATCGACCTGATAAATTACACCGACCTGTGCGCTAACAAGAGGCGTAAGCTCGCTGAGCAGCGTCCGCCCAACCGTGGCAAGGTCCCGCTGTCCCTGCAGCATATTGGTTAAGTTGGCGAGATTGGTCTTCAGCCAGTCCTGTTCCGTGTTCTGGTCAGTGGTGAGCCGAAGGTTGTCGATCATCGTGTTGATGTTGTCCTTGAGCTCGGCGACCTCGCCCTTGGCTTCCACTTGAATTGATCGCGTGAGATCCCCTTTTGTGACGGCTGTCGCGACCTCGGCAATCGCCCGGACCTGATTGGTTAGGTTGGCCGCAAGTAGGTTCACGTTGCCGGTCAAGTCTTTCCAGGTGCCGGCAGCGCCAGGCACGTTCGCCTGGCCGCCAAGGCGGCCTTCCACGCCAACCTCGCGCGCGACCGACGTCACCTGGTCGGCGAAGATGGCGAGGGTGGCAATCATGTTGTTGATGGTATCTGCGAGAGCCGCCACTTCGCCCTTGGACTTCACGGTGAGATTCTGTTTGAGATCGCCGTCGGCGACTGCAGTCACGACTTTGACGATGCCACGCACCTGCTCGGTGAGGTTGGCGCCCATGACGTTCACCGTGTCGGTCAAATCCTTCCACGTGCCGGCGACGCCCGGCACCTGGGCCTGACCGCCGAGCTTGCCTTCGGTGCCCACCTCGCGCGCCACGCGCGTCACCTCGGAAGCAAAGGCGTTGAGCTGATCCACCATGGTGTTGATGGTATCTTTCAGCTCGCGGATCTCGCCTTCCACGTCGACGGTGATCTTGCGCGAAAGATCGCCGCGCGCCACCGCCGTGGTCACTTCGGCGATATTGCGCACCTGCGTCGTCAGGTTGGCCGCCAGCAGATTCACGTTTTCGGTCAGGTCCTTCCAGGTGCCTCCCACGCCCGGCACCACGGCTTGGCCGCCGAGTTTGCCTTCGGTGCCCACCTCGCGCGCCACGCGCGTCACCTCGCCGGCGAACGCGTTCAGCTGGTCGACCATGGTGTTGATGGTCTCCTTCAGCTGAAGGATTTCGCCGCTCACATTCACAGTAATCTTCTTCGACAGGTCGCCGCCGGCGATGGCCGTCGCCACTTCGGCGATGTTGCGCACCTGCGCCGTCAAGTTCGACGCCATGGAATTCACGTTGTCGGTCAGGTCCTTCCAAGTGCCAGCGACGCCTGGAACCTCGGCCTGACCACCGAGCTTGCCTTCGGTGCCCACCTCGCGCGCAACGCGCGTCACTTCGGAAGCGAAGGCATTCAGCTGATCCACCATGGTATTGATCGTATTCTTCAGCTCGAGCATTTCTCCCTTCACGTCCACGGTGATTTTGGTCGACAGATCGCCGCGCGCCACGGCGGTCGTCACCTGGGCGATGTTGCGGACCTGCGCCGTAAGATCACCCGCCATCGAGTTCACGTTGTCGGTGAGATCCTTCCAGGTTCCGGCTACGCCAGGCACATGGGCTTGGCCGCCGAGCTTGCCTTCGGTGCCCACCTCGCGCGCCACGCGCGTCACCTCGGCGGCGAAAGAGCGCAACTGCTCGACCATCGTATTCAAGGTCTCCTTGAGCAGGAGGAGCTCACCGCGCACGTCCACGGTAATCTTCTTGGACAAGTCGCCGCCGGCGATGGCAGTCGCCACCTCGGCGATGTTGCGCACCTGCGCCGTCAAGTTCGACGCCATGGAATTCACGTTGTCGGTCAGATCCTTCCAGGTGCCCGCGACGCCCGGCACCTCGGCCTGGCCACCGAGCTTGCCTTCGGTGCCCACCTCACGCGCGACGCGCGTGACCTCGAAGGCAAAGGAATTGAGCTGGTCGACCATCGTATTAATGGTGTCCTTCAGCTCGAGAATCTCGCCGCGCACGTCCACCGTGATCTTGTGTGAGAGATCGCCGCGCGCGACGGCGGTTGTCACCTGGGCGATGTTGCGCACTTGCGCTGTCAAATTGCCGCACATGGCGTTGACCGAGTCGGTCAAGTCCTTCCATGTGCCGGCGACACCGGGAACGATAGCCTGTCCGCCGAGCTTGCCGTCGGTGCCCACCTCGCGCGCCACGCGCGTCACCTCCGAGGCAAACGATCGCAGCTGATCCACCATGGTGTTGATGGCTTCTTTGAGCTGGAGGATTTCGCCGCGCACGTCCACCGTGATCTTCTTCGACAGGTCGCCGCTTGCCACGGCGATCGTCACATCGGCGAGATTGCGCACCTGGTCGGTAAGATTGTTGGCCATGGAGTTGACGCTTTCAGTCAAATCCTTCCACACGCCGGTGACGCCTGGAACCGCGGCTTGGCCGCCAAGCATGCCTTCAGTGCCTACTTCGCGGGCAACGCGTGTCACCTCCGAAGTAAAAATTTCGAGCTGCCTGATCATGGTGTTCACAAGCGTAGCCGAGCTGAGAAACTCTCCCTTAAGGGGGCGCCCATCGACTTCCAGGGGAACTCTATTCAAGAGGTCACCCTTCGCGACGGCGGCAATCGCGCCTGTTACCTGGGCGGTGGGCCAAAGTAAGTCATCGATCAGCGCATTGATCGATTCTTCCATTTCTCGCCATGCACCTTGGCGAAGCGCCATAGCGACTCGTTTTCTTGTTTTTCCCTCGCGTCCAACAACCTGACCGACGAGCTCTAGCTGCTGGGCCATTTGCTGATTGGCGGCGACGATCTCATTAAGCGTATCCGCAATCTTGCCCTCAATGCCGACGCTGTCTCCAGGCATCCGGACGGAAAAATCGCCACCCCGGATCAACTGCAGCGACCCAAGGAGGCTTTGCAGATAGCTTCCTTCACCTTGCTGTTCAGGCGTTGATAGATCGAGAGGTGTTTCCATCGATCGGTTCCCTTACAAATCGGTATTCCCGTACGAGGGGCCCGCTACGCTCCAGTTTGAGGCTAATTCAGAGGTCCCTCCTTAGATGGCAAACGAAAAAAGCGGCAGCCAATTCAAAGGATCGAAAGCATACAGGAAGACCTTGGCCATGCCACTACCTGCCATAGGTCATTCGCCTTTATCGTCTCCCGAGACAGGACAAGGCTGATATCTGGTTTGGCACTTCCCGGAAGTGCGCTCTGACCCATTTGAAGGCCGCTTACCGTTCCATACTGGCGGACCATTCTAGCTTGTTTATGAGTTCACGCCCTGGGCAGAGTGAACACCTCGTCGATCACCGCATAGTCGCCATAGCCGAGCCGCGCGATCGGCTTGAGCCGCGTCACGTCCACTTTGCCCCCGACGATCACCTCGTCGGCGATATGTACGCCGACCACCTGGCCGAGCACGATGGCGTGCGTGCCCGGTCCTCCATCGGGTCCGGGCAATTCGATGGTGCGCCAATAGCGGCACTCGAAGGCGACCGGCGATTCCTTCACGCGCGGCGGCGCCACGAGCTGCGACGGCGCCGGCGTGACGAGCGCCATGAACGGATCGAGGCGAAGCCCGTGCGTATTGGCAACCGCATCGTAGAACATGTGATCCCCGGGGCTTAAGGACGCCATGACGTGACGATGTCGGCCAGCGCCGGCCGCTCGCGTTCGTCGGGCTTCTCCTTGGGCGTGCCAATATAGACGAAACCGGCGACCCGCTCGTTGTCGGCGAGCTTGAGCGCCTGGCGCACCCCGTCGCTATAGGCGCACCACTCGGTGATCCACTGCGCCCCGAACCCAAGCGCCGACGCGGCGACGATAAGGTTCTGGCACGCGGCGCCGGCCGACAGGATCTGCTCCCATTCCGGCGCCCCCGCGGTCTTGGTGATCCGCGAGACGACGGCGACGACGAGCGGCGCCCGCAAGAAGCGCTTCGCCTCGTTCTCGAGCCGAAAGGCGCCAGGATCGGTTTCCTCCGCCCGGCACACCTCCGCCAGCACCTTGCCGAACGCCTCCCGCGCTTTGCCCTGAAACAGCATGAAGCGCCACGGCACGAGCTTCTTGTGATCCGGCACGCGCGCGGCGGCGGTGAGAATTTGCGTGAGCTCCGCCTCGCTCGGCCCGGGCTCCGAGAGCGCGTTGGCCGAGACCGAGCGGCGGGAGAGGAGGTGGTCCAGAGTTGGGTTGGACATTGGCTTATGCTATTTGGCGAGAGCCATGCTCCCTATCGCGAATAAGGCCCTCGAACAATGGCGGAATCCTGCGGCCCCAGAGCCGCTTTGGGTCCAAAAATCGGCCTCATTCACAGCCGAATTTCGAGCCGTTATGCCCGCCGGAAACGGGTATAAGGGTTCGGCGGCCGACTGACCGGAAGAGAAAGCTATGCGGGGGAAACACTTCGCGGCGCTCAAGCTTTTGCTTTTGCCCGCAAGCGTCCTTGGCGTTGGCCTGGCCATCGCCGAGGATACGCCTCCCCTGCCCGCCTCAGGCGCCAACCTCCCTCCCGCAATGCTCGTGCTCGATGCCTCCACCAGCATGGGTGAGAAGATCGGCAGCACCGTCAAGCTGGACGCCGCCCGCGCCGGGCTTGGCCAGGCCGTCACCCAGTATGCGGACCGGCTCTCGTTCGGCGCCGTCGCCTTCGGCCACCGCAAGGCGTCGAACTGCGCCGACAGCGAGATCCTGGCGAAGCCGGGCGAGCTGACCGCGGCAACCCAGGACAAGGTGCTCGGCGCGATTAAGCCCACGGGTCAGGCCCCCATCGCCGCCGCCATCAGCGATGCCGCGAGCATCGCCGGCGAGACCGATACGCTCCTCGATGTTGTCCTCGTCGCCGACGGTGGCGACACCTGCGACGCCGATCTCTGCGTCACCGCCGACGCTCTCAAGCAAGAGTCGAAGGGTCTGCGCATTCATGTCGTCGGTCTCGGCGCCAAGCCTGAAGAGCTTCAGCCGCTGAGTTGCATCGCCGCGGCGACCGGCGGCAAATTTGTCGCCGCCGCCAGCGAGAGCGAACTCGGCGAAGGCTTGGGCGCGATCTTCGCGGACATCGCCAATCCTGCCGCGGCAAGCGCGCCCGTGGCCGCGCTGAACGGTGCATCCCCTGAGGCGCCTGCGCCCCAAGCCGCAGCGCCACCGGCAGCGCCGGTCGCAAGCGAGCCGCCGCCTGCCGGCGAAGGCGAACCGGGCCAGACCGCGATCCAGAAATCCCCGGGCGAGACCGCGGTATTCAAGTCGGGACCAGCCGCGCAGAACCCGCCCCCGGCATCGCCCCAAGAGGATGCTGCCGCGCCGGCGCCGCAAGCCGCCCCGCAGACCCTTGTGCAGCGTATCCTGCCGCCCGCGCCGCCCCAGCCGCTTCGTCCCGTGCCGGTCAGCTTCAAGGCCCTCATCACCGAGGTCGGCCCCAGTTTGCAATCCGGACTCACCTGGCGTGTCTACAACGCCAAGGCGTCGGCCAACGGAACTTATGAGCTGGTCAGCACCCACCGCGATGCGACGCCGACGGCCGCGCTGCTGCCTGGCGAATATCTCGTCAACGCCGCCTACGGCCTTTCCAATCTCACCAAGAAGATCAAGGTCGAGAGCGGCAAGTCCGTGGAGGAGACGTTCGTCCTCAACACCGGCGGGCTCGCGCTCCGGGGCGTTCTTGCCGACGGCTCACCCTGCCCCGAAGACAGCGTCCGCTTTGATATTCTCACCGACGAGGAAGATCAGTTCGGCAAGCGGCGCACCATCCTTGCCGACGCCGCGCAGAAGACCGTGATCAGGCTCAACGCCGGCGCCTATCACGTCGTCAGCCTTTATGGTGACGCCAACGCCAATGTCGGGGTGGACGTCACCGTCGAGCCGGGCCGGATCACCGAGGCCACCATCAAGCACACCGGCGCCAAGATCACGTTCCGCCTGGTCCAGATCCTGGGCGGCGAGGCCCTGGCCGACACCAAGTGGACCATCCTTACCTCCGCCGGCGACCCGGTAAAAACCGCCGCGGGCGCACTGCCGACCCACATCCTCGCCGCCGGCAGCTACGCCGTGGTCGCCGACCATGGCGGCCAAAGCTATACGCGCAAGTTCTCCATCGAGCCGGGTGCCGCCAAGCAGATTGAGGTCGCCATCGAGGACGGTCCCACTTCGCCCGAGGCGCTGAAGGCGTTGCTCGATCCGCCCGAGCCGCCGCCGCCCGGCGCGGGGACCTTGGCCGGCGACGGTCCTGGCGGCGCGGTCGGCTTCGACGGATTCTCGGCGCCCGCCGACCCCAACGCGCCGCTGCTCAACCCCGGCGCACTGTTCCGCCCGTCATCGCCTTGATGCCCGTAGCCCGTAGCCCGGGTGAAGCGAAGCGTAACCCGGGACAATTCAAGCAGCATTAGCGCTCGCCGCGCTAACCCCTTGCGCCATAGACCGTTCGTGGTCCAGCAGCCACTGTTTCCGCGCGAGGCCCCCGCCGTACCCCGTGAGCGAGCCATCGCTGCCGATCACGCGGTGGCAAGGAATGACAATGCCGCGGAAATTGTCGCCATTCGCCCGCGCCACGGCGCGCACCGCCTTCGGCGCACCGATGCGCTTGGCGATCTCCGCATAGGAACGGGTCTCGCCCGGCGGAATTTGCAGGAGCGCCTCCCACACAAGCCTCTGGAAGTCGGTGCCGCGCGGCGCGAGCGGCAAGGTGAACCTCGTTCGCGTCCCGGCGAAATACTCGCCGAGCTCGCGCTCCGCCTGTTCGAGCACGGGATGGTCGCCGGGCACGATGGCGAACTTGGTCTTCTGCCGCAGCCGCACGATCTCGCGCTCCAGGCCGCGCCGGTCCACCCAGTCGAGCACACAGAGCCCGCTGTCGTGCGCCAGCGCGAGGATCGCGCCAAGCGGCGTCTCGATCCACCGCGCATAGAGGCAGTGTACGCCGTTTGCTTTCGACGGCGCCGCACCGAACAATTTCGCGAAGGCTTCGCGGAACCCACTCGGCGATTCAAAGCCATGAGCCAATTGTGTGTCCAAGACATTGCTCCCATTTCTGACGGCGGCGAGCGCCGAGCCCATGCGCCGCGCCCGTTGATAGGCATGAAACGACATGCCGAAATAGCGCTGAAACTGCCGCCGCGCGGTCGACGGCTCGATCCCCATGTCAATCAGGTCCCGATCGCGCAGAGGTTCCGCCAGGCGCTGCTCGACCTCAAGCCGCAGGGTTTCCACCAACGGCGGCACCGTGCCGCCGACGTTCATCGGCTTGCAGCGGAGGCACGGGCGGAAGCCCGCATACAGCGCCTCGCTCTTACCCGGAAAGAACTCGACGTTCGCGCGCAACGGCTTCCGCGCCGGGCAGGTCGGCCGGCAGAAAATACCGGTGGTCCTCACGCCGACCACGAAGATCCCTTCGTAGGACGCATCCCGGCGTTTGAGCGCGCAGAAGAATTCGTTGCTTCGTTGGGTAAACTGCTTCGTGCTCATACCCCAATACTAGGGAACCTGCCCGGACCGTGCGACCGATTTCCAGGCACTGATTTTTGACTAAGCCGCTTTCGCCGCCCGCCGCAAATCCGGCGGCACGGCCTCGTCGGCGAGCATGGCGACCGCCGCGTCGAGGCTCATAACCTCCTGGGCTTGCGAGCCAAGCCGGCGGACCGACACGGTGCCGTCCTCCGCCTCGCGCTTGCCGACCACGAGCAGCACCGGCACCTTGGCCACGGAGTGCTCGCGCACCTTGTAGTTAATCTTCTCGTTGCGGAGATCGGCCTCGGCACGCAGGCCAACCGCCTTCAGGCGATCGAGCACGCGCTCCGCATAGCCGTCGGCGTCGGACACGATGGTCGCGACCACCGCCTGCACCGGCGCGAGCCACAGCGGCAAATGCCCCGCGTAGTGCTCGACGAGGATGCCGGTGAAGCGCTCCAGCGAGCCGAACATGGCACGGTGGATCATCACCGGCGTCTTCTTCTCGCCGTCGGGCCCGATATAGAACGCGCCGAGCCGCTCCGGCATATTGAGGTCGACCTGGATGGTGCCGCATTGCCAGTCGCGGCCGATGGCGTCGCGCAATACATATTCGA
Source organism: Methyloceanibacter sp. (assembly GCF_050726195.1). Lineage (GTDB taxonomy): Bacteria > Pseudomonadota > Alphaproteobacteria > Rhizobiales > Methyloligellaceae > Methyloceanibacter. The sequence goes on from NZ_JBOHJC010000002.1 coordinate 158,945, forward strand.
GCTTCGGCCCGTAGAATGCGCCCTCCCCCGGGTTCAGCTCGTAATCTAAGCCCGCCGCCTCGACCGCACGCTTCAGCGCCGCCTCCGCCTTGTCCCATACGTGATCGGCGCCGACCCGCTTCGCCGGCCGGTCCGAGAACTTGATGCGCACGTCGTCGAAGCCGAAGTCGCGATAGATCGACAGCATCTGCTCGTTGAGCTTCACGCACTCCTCGGTGATCTGGTCCTCGGTGCAGAAGATATGAGCGTCGTCCTGGGTGAAGTGGCGCACGCGGAGCAGCCCGTGCAGCGCGCCCGACGGCTCGTAGCGGTGCACCTTGCCGAACTCGGCGATGCTCAAGGGGAGGTCGCGGTAGCTCTTGAGACCGTGCTTGAAGATCTGCACGTGCCCCGGGCAGTTCATCGGCTTGCAGCAATAGACGCGCTCGTCTGGCGTCTCGGCGATGTACATGTTCTCGGCGAACTTCTCCCAATGGCCCGACTGCTCCCACAGGGTGCGCTCCATCATGTCGGGCGAGTTCACCTCGACATAGCCCCAGGCGTTCTGGCGCCGGCGCATATAGCCGATCAGCGCCGTGAACAGCGCCCAGCCCTTGGGATGCCAGAACACGGCGCCTGGCGCCTCCTCCTGGAAGTGGTAGAGGTCCATCTCGCGGCCGAGCCGGCGGTGGTCGCGCTTCTCCGCCTCCTCGATCTGGTGGAGATAGGCGGCAAGGTCCTCCTCGCTCGCCCACGCCGTGCCGTAGATGCGCTGGAGCATGGGCCGCGTGGAATCGCCCCGCCAATACGCGCCGGCGATCTTGAGCAGCTTGAACGCCTTGCCCACTTTGCCGGTCGACGTCATATGCGGCCCGCGGCAGAGGTCGAGCCATTCCCGTTGCGAGTAGATCCTGATCTCCTCGCCTTGCGGGATCGCGTCGATCAATTCCAGCTTGTAGATCTCACCCTTGTCGCGGAACAGCTTCTTCGCCGCCGCGCGCTCCATCACGTCGCAGGAGAACGGGGAATCGCGCGCGATGATCTCGCGCATCTTCGCCTCGATCTTGGGCAGGTCCTCCGGCGTGAACGGCTCGTCGCGCGCGAAATCGTAATAGAAGCCGTTGTCGATCACCGGGCCGATGGTGACCTGCGTGCCGGGATAGAGTTCCTGCACCGCCTCGGCCATGACATGCGCCGCGTCGTGTCGGATAAGCTCCAGTGCCTCCTTGTCGGTGCGCGCGATGAACTTGATCGAGGCGTCCGTATTGATCGGGGCGTAAAGATCGGCGAGCTCGCCGTCGAGGCTCATCGCCACCGTGCGCTTGGCCAGCGACGGGGAGATCGACTTGGCAATGTCGAGGCCCGTGGTGCCCTTGGGCACCGCGCGCTTCGCACCATCGGGAAATGTCAGGGAAACGTCGGACATCGTCTCGCTCCTCTCACTCCTGCGTACCAGCGCAGGTAAGGGATAGTGTTTGTGGCGGGGCTTTTAGCGAACTTTGCCCACCGCGTCACCTGCATTCATCCGCCACCTTCCATAGCGCCACGGCGCGAACGGATGATGCTCGGCCCGCACATCAGGCACGGGGTCGAGCCCGTGGCTTCCCCAGGGATGGCAGCGGCAGAGCCGCGCCAGAGTGAGCCAGAAGCCGCGCCACGCCCCGTTCGCCTCGATTGCTTCGCGCGCATAGTCCGAGCAGGTCGGCATGTGCCGGCAATTCGCGCCGACCAGCGCCGACAGCGTGTAGCGATAGGCCATGATCGGGGCCAGCAGCACGGCCTTGGCCACGTCCTTGCCCACGCGGGAGAGAGCTTCAGTCATGGCCGGCACCGGCATAGCCGCGAGCACCATCGCCCGCCAGCTTGGCCTCGATTTGGGCCAGCGCGTCCTCCACCGCGTCGAACACGAGCAAGGTCGAGGGCTGCCGCGCTTTGTAGTCGCGCACCGGCTCGAGCAGCGCGAGGTCGGCCCACCGCCCCGAGGGCGGCGACCCGCTCTCTTTCAGCATCTTGCGCATGGCGGCGCCAACTTCGCGGAGCTCTGCTGCCGTGGAGCCCACGATCTCCCGGCCCATCACCGCGGCGGAGGTCTGTCCAAGCAGGCAGGCCCGCACGGTCTGGCCGTAGTCGGTCACCTTGTCGCCCTCCATGACGAGGTCGATGCTCACCCGGCTGCCGCACAGCTTGGAATGGGCCATGGCGGTGGCGTGCGGCTGCGCCAGCCGCGCCGTGCGGGGCATGGCGGCCGCAATCTCGAGCAGCTTTTGGCTGTAAATGTCGTCCGGCACTGTCATTCTGCTATCCTAAAGTCCGTTGGGCTCGCCTTGCAGGGGGATTTCACGCATTATATATGCTGCCAGGCGGGCGATTGAGAGGCCCGGTTGACAGGCCTCTTATACTAGGCTTCTGCCATCGGCCGAACGGCCAGGCGGTTTCGCGCGTTAGGCCAGACAAGGGAAAGTTCAGTCGATGGACGTCAAAGTGAAGAACCGGCCGAGCGCGCCGCAAATCGAGATCGGCCGTGGCCCCGATATTGCCCGTCCGTCGCGGGAGGAGGCCGAGCAGGCCGTCCGCACGCTCATCGCCTATGCCGGCGACGATCCGGACCGCGAGGGCCTGCGCGAGACGCCGCGCCGCGTCACCGCCGCCTATGACGAGTTCTTCGCCGGCTATCGCGAGTGCCCGTTCGACGTGCTGTCACGCACCTTCGACGAGGTCGCCGGCTACGACGACATCGTCATGCTGCGCGACATCGAGCTCCACTCCCATTGCGAGCATCACATGATCCCGTTCGTCGGCAAGGCGCATGTCGCCTACTTCCCGACCGATCGCGTGGTCGGCATCTCCAAGCTCGCCCGCGTGGTCGAGGTGTTCGCCCGCCGCCTGCAGACGCAAGAGACCATGACGGCGCAGATCGCCGAGACCATCGACAAGGTGCTGAAGCCCAAGGGCGTGGCGGTGATGATCGAGGCGGTGCATCAGTGCATGTCGATCCGCGGCGTGCGCAAGCCGGACGTCGCCACCATCACCACCCAGTTCACCGGCATCTTCAAGGAAGATCCGGCGCAGCAGCAGCGCTTCATGATGTTGGCGACCGAGCGCGGCCGTCCGTAAGGCCGCCCCGGCCGCGAAGGACATTATCGCGGTGACCAAGGCCGACGACTTCCCCACCACCGACGACAAAACCGAGCGCGAAGAGGGCACCCTCTTCGCGCCGCAGTTCGATTCGCACGGCCTCCTGCCCGTCATCGTCACCTCGGCCAAGACCGGCGACGTGCTGATGTTCGCCTATATGAACGCCGAGGCGTTGGCCCGCTCCATCGAGACAGGTGAAGCGCACTATTGGTCGCGGTCGCGCGAGGCCCTGTGGCGCAAGGGCGAGACCAGCGGCAACGCCCAGCGCATCGTCGAGATGCGCACCGACTGCGACCAGGACGTGCTCTGGCTCAAGGTTGAGATGACCGGCGCGGAAGCGTCCTGCCACACCGGCCGCAAATCCTGCTTCTACCGCGCCATTCCCTTGAAGCAGGGCCTCTCCGGCTCCCTCGTCTTCGTCGAGGCGGAGCGGCAGTTCGACCCGGAGGCCGTCTACGGCCACGCTGACGCCGCAAAGGGAACCTTAAAGAGTTCATAGTATTGTTCTAGACGGCTTAGAGCTGCATTCGGCCACGCCGGTGGAACCTCCAAGCAGGGCCGCTTGCTATTTTGCAGTGCGGGACGAAAGTCCGGCATGAGGCGCGTGGCATGGCAAGACCAACGATCGGTTTGGCGCTTGGCGGCGGAGCGGCACGGGGCTGGGCCCATATCGGCGTCCTTCGCAGTCTGGTCGCGGCAGGGCTCGAGCCCGACATCGTCGCCGGCACCTCGATCGGCGCCGTCGCCGGCGCCTGCTACGTCACCGGCAAGCTCGCCGCGCTCGAGGAGTTCGCCGCCACCCTGACGCGGCGCCGCATTTTCGGCTTTCTCGACATCAACTTCGCGGGCTCCGGCCTGATCACCGGTCAGCGTCTCAACGCGCGGCTGGAGAATCACCTAAAGGGCTTCTCCATCGACAAGCTGCCGCGAAAGTTCGTGGCGGTCGCCACCGAGCTCGGCACCGGGCACGAGGTGTGGCTCAACAAAGGCGACCTGGTGACGGCCTTGCAGGCCTCGTTCGCCCTGCCCGGCATCTTCCGGCCCGTACTGATCAACGGGCGCTGGCTGATCGACGGCGCGCTTGTGAATCCCATACCGGTGTCGGTCTGCCGCGCGTTCGGCGCCCGCATCGTCATCGCCGCCAACCTGAGCTGCGACGGGTTCAGCAAGGGCGGCGTGATCCACGATCAGGAGGCGCTCGCCGATCCTAGGGGCGAGGACGACGCGGAGCTTCCCGGCACCAACGGCCGCGCCGCCGTGCATCTCCTGCACCGGCAGATTTTCGGCAGGAGCGGCGCCCCCGGCATGTCGGCGGTGATGATGGACGCCATCAACATCACCCAGGACCGCATCGCCCGTTCGCGCCTCGCCGGCGACCCGCCGGACATCACCATCGGCCCGAAGACCGGCCATATCGGCCTGTTCGACTTTCACCGCGCCAACGAGGCGATGGCGCTCGGCGCCAGGGCCGCCGAAGCCCAGCTCGAGGAGATCAGGCTTGCCGTGCGGGCGCTGTCGACGCCCGGCATGGCAGACCGCCAGGCGCCAAGCCCGCCGGATCAGCCCGTGGCGATGTAGTCGCGCATCGCCGCCGCTTCCATCTCGGCTTCGGCGATCCGCATTCTCACCACGTCACCGATCGACACGAGGCCGACCAGGCGCCCACGATCCACCACCGGCATGTGCCGGAAGCGGTGCGCCGTCATCTCGCCCATCAACCGGTCGATCGTGTCCGACTCCCGGCAGCTGACCACGGCCTTGGTCATGCAGGCCTCGACCGGCTCCTTGAGCACGGAGGCTCCCGCTCTCGACAGCTCGCGGACGATGTCGCGCTCCGAGACAATGCCGATAACCTTGCCGTCGGGCCCAACAATGACGATGCAGCCGATCCGGTGCTCGCTGAGCAGCCTGGCGATGTCAAGCAAGGGCGTGTCCGGGGCGGTCGTGAAGACCTCCCTGCCCTTCAACTTCAGGATTGCAGCGACGTTCATTGGTTTCCTCCCGCCCGGGAACTTGCGTCCCGGAGCTGCGACATTCTGTCCTGTCAAGAAACGAGAGGCAAGTGTCCCGCGATTAGGCGCTGAGTCTCCGGCGTTTACGGGACAAATAGCCCGGATGGAGCGCAGCGAAATCCGGCGTCATCCCATCAATCCCGGGTTCCGCTCCGCTTCACCCGGTCTACTCCTTCTGTCGAAATACCCGAAGGTGAGGAGCCCGGTGAGGAAGCCGCCGATATGGGCCTCCCAAGCGATGCCGCCCTCCGTCCCGCCGAGCGAGACCGCGCTCAGGCCGAAATAGGCATTGAGCACCACCCAGAACACCAGGAACGCGACAATTCGGCGATCCTTGAGCGTAGTCCCGAGGCTCGCCAGCGGCGCGTTGACGAAGTCAGGCGCGCGCTCCCCCGGCCCCCGCCCCGCGAAGAAGATGAAGCGGAGCGCGCCGGCCATCTGCCCCGAGATCGCGGCCGAGGCGCCCACGACCGGCGCCACGCCGCCCCAATGAAACGCAAGATGCGTCAGCGCCCCGGCGATGCCGCACAGAATCGAGAATTCGAAGAACCCCCGCGTGCCGATGCGCCGCGCCACGGCGCTGCCGAAGGCGAGCATCCACAGCACGTTGACCACGACGTGCAGCCAGCCGCCATGCACGATCATGTAGGTCACAAACGAGGTGACCGCGGTGACGTAACCCCCTGGAAGGTCGAGCGCGGCGCCGCTATAGCGCGCCGGAATGAAGGCGAGCGCGAGCAGCACCGTGACGTCGATCTCGTCCGGCAGAAACCCCCTGACGGCCTGGACCCCGACGATCAGCGCCGAGGCAACCACGACGGCGCGCGGCACGTTCAGGATCGGCTGGTGTTCTGCCATGCGCGGACGGCCCCCCCAAATCGATTATCTTCGATATGAGTCTATCAGTTGGAGCGAACGCAATGGCCAACAAGACGACCAGCCTGTAGCCCGGGTGGAGCGAAGCGTAACCCGGGGACAATATCAGTTGGAGCGAACGCAATGGCCAACAAGACGACCAGGAAGCCGGCGAAGGCATCAAAGAAGGCGCCCCGCAAACGGGCGGCTACGAAGGCCAAGCCGCGCAAGGCCGCGAAAGCCGCCAAGCCGCGCAAAGCCCCGCCGAAGCCGAGGGCGGGCAAGGTCGTCCTCCTCTCTGGCGGCAATCCGCAAATCGCCAAGGGCTATGGCGACACGCCGGTTGAGGCCTATATCACCGCCATGCCGGGCTGGAAGCGTGAGGTCGGGCGGCGCCTGGATGCGCTCATCGCCCGCGCCGTCCCCGGCGTGAAGAAGGCGGTCAAATGGAACTCGCCCTTCTATGGCGTCGAGGAAGGGGTCTGGTTCCTCGCCCTCCATTGCTTCACGAAGTACATCAAGGTGACGTTCTTCCGCGGCGCGGACTTGCGTCCCGTCCCGCCCGGCCCGTCCAAGCACAAGGACACGCGCTATCTCGACATTTACGAGGGCGCGCTCGACGAAGCGCAGTTCACCGCCTGGGTGAAGCAAGCCGCGGCATTGCCGGGGGAACCCATGTGAGTTTGTAGCCCGGATGGAGCGCAGCGAAATCCGGGGCCCTACCAACCCTTTCCCGGTTTCGCTTCGCTTCAACCGGGCTACTTGCTACCTCGACATCTACGAAGGCGCGCTCGACGAAGCCCAGTTCACCGCCTGGGTGAAGCAAGCCGCGGCACTGCCGGGGGAAAAGCTGTGAGGAAGAAGTCGAGAGGTGCCGACAAGCGCTTGACGGAGGGGCGCAGCAGCCATACGCTTTTTGGTGATCTGGTGCAGAGCATCGGATCAGCGACTGCTAGGCCTTACTTCGTGTCTATGGACATGGAGAAAGACGATTGAGCGGCAGCTTTGGTTGCCCCTCTTACGTTGCTGATACGCGATTGTCCGCGCCAGGTCTCATTTGAGGCATGGCGTATTTTTTTGCGCCATGCTTTCGTCCCGCACCCGCTTGGTGTGTGTCTCGCACATCGAGCATTAGGAGACTCAAGCATGATTACCTTCAACAAATCGAACAACCCCAACCCCTCACGACTTATCGAGTCGCTCCGCCACATTGGCTACAGCAACTACGAGGCAATCGCAGACCTTCTCGACAACTCTTTTGATGCAGAGGCCAACAAGGTCTCGATCGAGATCTCAAAGATCCGCGAAGACTTCGAGATCACGATCGCGGATGATGGCACTGGCATGGATCAGGATACGCTGGACGAAGCGCTGCGGCTTGGCTCCCTCACCGAGCGCAACCCTGCGACCGACCTTGGCAAGTTTGGCATGGGCCTCGTGACCGCAGGGCTGTCGCTTTCACGCCGGACGCAGGTCATTACAAAGGAGAATGCTAACTACTGCACCAGCATCGTCGACGTCGAAGAAATTCAGCGCACAAACCGCTTTTGCAAGCATTTGGAGAAAAGCACTGATGACGAGAAGCGTCTGTTCGATAGCAAGATTGGTCAAGTGGAATCGGGCACACTCGTCATCTTGACGAAGACGGATGCGCTCACCAACCGAAACACAACGCAGTTCGCCAATGTGCTGCGGAAGCACCTTGGTGAGGTTCATCGGCATTTCCTGCTGGCCGGAAAGCAGATCAGCGTCAATGGTGAACCTGTCCGCACCATTGACCCGCTCATGCTGGACCATTCGGATACGGATATCTATTCCGACGAATTGTATCCTATTGAACTTGGTGACGGTGCCGACAAAACTACCGAACAGATTCGGGTTCGCATTGCACTCATCCCGCCGGATTTTGCCGCGGGCGAGAATAGGCTAGCGAAGGCACTTCAGCATCAGGGCTTTTACCTGATGCGCAATAACCGGCAAATTCAACGCGCGGCGACATTGGACTACTTTTCTAAGCACAACGATTTCAACCGCATGCGCGGAGAGATCTTTCTTTCCGGAAATTTAGACAGGTACGTTGGCATTGAGTTTACCAAACGTACCGTGGTGTTCGACCAGTCAATCCAAGACAAACTGGGTCAGCACCTTCGCGCTCAGTGCACTGCAATAAAGAGGCGCGAGTCTGGTCGCGGAGTCGAAGCGACTTCCGCCGAGCAGGACAAGTTTCACGAGCAGGCGTCCAAGGCGATCACCGAAAAGAGTCACCTGCTGATGACGCCCAAGGCAATCGTCGAGCGCAGAGCACAACGGACCGAGACGCACGGCCGAGTTCGTCCCAGCGACGAGCATAACGGCAGCGAGCGTAAGAATTTAAGCAACACACAGCGTAGTGGCGTTGCAGAGCGCTGTCGATTTGTGAAGCAGGGGCTCGGCCCCAACGGGCAAATCTTCGAGTGTGATCTTGAAGGCCGTACCGTAGTCATTCGGTGGAACGTTGAACATCCTTTCTACAAGCGGTTTATCGTAGACAATCAGGATGACGGTCGCCTCGTCACGGCTGTTGATTTTCTGGTCTACTCAATGGCGTGTGCAGAGCTTCGGGAGCGCGATGAAGATCACGTTGAGTTCATCAACAATATGAAGGCTGTGATCTCGGCCAATCTGCGGACGCTGCTAACCTGAGCGATGCCGTGGTGGCGCTGAATGGGGCGAGCGCTACCGCTCGCCCCGCCACTCCCGGAAGAGAACCGTAATGGGCGTAACCCGGGTTGCGCTTCGCTTCACCCGGGCTACGACAACAAGAAAGCAACAACACCCATGAAGAAGAGCGGCGCGAAGGAGGGACAACGAGAAGCCTCCCCCTCCCGGCTCATCGATGCGCGCATCAAGGCGCTCGGCGATTGGCGAGGCGAGACGCTTGCGCGGGTGCGCGCGCTCATCAAGGAGGCCGACCCCGACATCGTCGAAGACGTGAAATGGCGAAAGCCGTCGAGCCCGCTCGGCGTGCCGGTGTGGGAGCACGCCGGCATCGTCTGCACCGGCGAGACCTACAAAGACAAGGTGAAGCTCACCTTCGCCAAGGGCGCGGCGCTCGAGGACCCGTCGGGCCTCTTTAACGCGAGCCTCGACGGCGGCACGAGGCGCGCCATCGATCTCCATGAAGGCGACAAGATCGACGAGAAGGCGTTCAAGGCGCTCATCCGCGCCGCAATGGCGCTGAACACAAGCAGCAAGTAGCAAGTAGCCCGGGTAGAGCGCAGCGAAACCCGGGGACAAGGAAAACGTAGCCCGTAGGATGGGGTTAGGCGCGAAAGCGCCGTAACCCACCATCGGAACCCGCGGCAGACTCAGCCGGTGGGTTACGCGCCTTCAGCGCTAACCCACCCTACGGCTTCACCCCCGGCAACCTTAACGGCCGCCGCCTCTGCCCCCGGCCCCCACGCCCGCGGCGCTGGCATGCTCCCTGCTTAACAAATCCTGAGTACGCCCGCCGGCGTGTGCCAAAGCGGGATTTACCCTGGATTGGCCCAAACATGTGCGGGCTTAAGAGGAGCATGTAGCGTTTTGCGTCGGGTGGGTCATGCAGCAGCCAACGAGTAGGCAGCTTTACGCGTATTGGGACGGCATACGCAACGGCCGCATCGCGCCGCGCCGTTTCGAGATCGAGCCGGCCAAGATCGCGCCCCTCCTGCCCGAGACCTTCATCGCCGAATGTAGGGGCCTGCTCGGCTTCCGCTTCCGCCTGGCGGGCACTAAGATCTGCCAGCATTTCGGCCGCGAATTGCGCGGGATCGACTTCTTGAGCCTATGGGCGGGGAACGACCGGGATGCGCTGGCCTCGCTGGTGCGCACCGTGCTGACCGACGGCGCCGTGGGCCATGGCACCTTCCGCGCCTATTCGCAGACCCGCCGCGAGGCGAGTTTCGAATTGACACTCATGCCCTTGATCCACACCGGCCAGACGGTCAACCGCCTGCTCGGCGCCATCACCGCCATCGAGCCGCCGTTCTGGCTCGGCGCCGAGCCGCTCACGGCGCTCGAGGTCGCCGAGTTGCATCTCCACTGGCCCGACGGCGTCCCGGCCTTCATGGCGGGTGGCGGCGCGGATATCGTGCGCCTAGCGCGGCGGCGCTTCCGCGTCGTCCACGGCGGCCTGAGCAACGACTGACGCCGAATTGCCTGGATTAGGGCCGCTTTTTGCCAACACGCTTAGCCGTTCCTTAATGCATGCCCACTTAGCGTGACGGGCAGCCGCCTGCTTTCGATTCCCACTCGGAGCCGGCGCCAAGGCCGCCAGCCATGAGCGTGTTGAAGATGGAACAGTCCGCCCCGCCGCAATCCGCGAGGCTTCGTGAGCGCCGCGCCGAGCGCCGCAGCGGTCGCCCCTACCCGGCGATCGTGCAGGACCGGCGCCGCTATCGCCGCGTGCCCGTCGATCTCCAGGGCCGCTTCATGCGCGAGGACAAACAGGAATATCCCTGCGAGGTGCGGGACATGTCGGCCGGCGGCATGTACCTCTCGGCGCCCGTCTCGTGCCACCGCGGCGAGCGCATCGTCGCCTATCTCGACAATCTCGGCCGCATCGAAGGGGTGGTGTCGCGCACCTTCGAGGGCGGCTTCGCCGTCAAGATCAACGCCAGCCAGCAAAAGCGCGAGCGCATCGCCAACCTGCTCACGTGGTACGTCAATCGCGAATATCTCGGCCTCGGCGAGGAGCGCCAGCACGAGCGCTTCCCGCCGCGGGTCAGCGCCTCGAAGCTCATCCTGCCCAACGGCGAGGTCCACGACTGCCGGGTGCTCGACGTGTCGATGAGCGGCGCCTCGGTCGCCATCCGGCAGAAGCCGGCGATCGATACGGTGGTGGTGCTCGGCCGCTTGCGCGGCCGCGTCGTCCGCCACCACAACCAGGGCGTCGCCATTCAGTTCGCCGACCTGCAAGATCCCGACAGCCTCGCCCGCTCCTTCGGCTAAAGGCGCCCGTTCTGCCATCGGCAGACCCGAGCTTTGGCGACTGCTCGTAATTGCTACTTGGTGGGAACGTAACCCAAATAGCTCCTGAATTCGTCGCTGACTGCATCGATGGCGTGGGTATCTCCAGTTAGGCGGCCGATCAGCAGCGCGCCCTGAACGCCGGCGAAGACCTGCATGGCGACATCGCGCGGGCGCTGATCTTTGATGTGGAATTGGCCGCGCTCTGCGCCTTCGCGGACGATGCTCTCCAGCAAATCGAGATGCAGCTTGGTGAAACGGTGCAATGTGCTTTGCACGGACGAAGAGATCCCATCAAACACCGACGCGAACGATCCACCAGGGCACATGCGTTCGGCCTTGCCGTGAATATGTCGGAACATGTCGAAATAGCGCTCCAGCCGCGCGGCAGGATCTTTGCCCTCGACTTTCGCAGACTGCGTCCGTACCCAGTCCGCCGCGCGCTCGAGCACGGCCACGGCGATAGCGTCCTTGGAGTCGAAATGGTGATAGAGGCTTGGCTTTCGGATACCGACCCGGTCGGCGAGGTCCTGAAAGCTGAAGCCGTGAAAGCTGCGCGTCTGGATCAGATCCTGCGCCGCATCTAGGATTTTTTCCTTGGTGGTCATAGCTACCTAACGTAAGGTAGCTCAACGTCAACGTCAAGCCCATTTTCCCGAAAATTAGCCACTTGACTTTCTACCTACCAATCGTTAGATAGCGTAGACTACCGAATGGTCGGTAGGCAAGCAAGGAGAGAACCAATGACCAACATTGCAAAAATCCTCACAGTCGCTGCGACCCTGACGGTCGGCACCGGCGCCATCAGTGGGATGGCTCTGGCATCTGGGAGCGGTATCCCGGCCCCCTATCGGCTCGGCAATCATGTCGACGGGCCAAGCGTCTCCGTTCCGTCATCTAACGAGGGGAGCGGTATCCCGGCCCCCTGGCGGGTCGGCAATCATGCCGACGAGCCAAGCCTCTCCCTCTTCCGTTCACCTGGAGCGGCGAGCGGTATCCCGGGCCCCTATCGGCTAGGCAATTAAGGTGATGGGGAGCCCTAGGCCACCTCGTTCTAGGCGCCGAGCGCACGAACGAGACTCTCGCGCCCAGGGCTCCCCCTTCCAAAGAGCTTGAGCGATTGATTGGAGTAACCGCCATGTCAACGCAAGCAGACCTACAACCGAGCGCAACGATACTGCCTTTCATCAGGGAGCCGAGTATATGGCATCCGGTGATCGTGGCCGGGGCTCTGCGGCAGGTCACGCGGGAGCTGTTCGACACCTATCATCCCGAGCGCCACTATATGCGAGGGCCGGGGCCAAGATGGCATGAGAAACACGCGCCCGACAGCATCGCCGTCCGGCCGAAGCGTGGCTCGTTCGTCCTCCATACGATCCTGCTCTTCCTCGTTCTTCTGTCCAGCGGCGCGTTGTCGAGCTTCGCCCTCGCGCAGGAAACGGCTCCCCTCAACATGGATCCACCCTATGTGGAAGTCATTGTCACCGCCTGTCCGGTGATCGAGGCTCCGCTTGAGCCGATCAACCAGGGAAAGGTGTACGACGACGAACGGTCGTTGACGCGGGCTGAGCGCGTTGCCTTCTTCCGCGCGTCCGGCTGCATCGACGTTCCCATTCCGCCGGAATACATGATGCAAGAATTGTCATACCAGCAGTGCATGGGCCATGCGGGCTACCTCGCCGCCATGCAGTATCTCGAGCAGAACAAGACCCTGGTCAGAACGCCGGTGATCGGACAGTGGGCGTGCATCCCGGGCGGCACCCCGTTTGTCGGCGTCGCCTACCAATAGTACCCGCGTCGTGTCGGCCATCCCTTCGCATAGTTGGAGGACCTTCCAATGCTATACAGTTACATCGTCAAGAAACGAATCCGAGAGACCTTCGACCACGTCAACAACCATCGCTGGGACGAGGCGGTGAAGGCAGCCTCGCCACATGTTCATCACCGCGTTTCCGGCATCCACGCGCTTGCTGGTGAGCGCCACAGCAAAGAAGCCCTGCGTCGCTGGTTTGAGCGCCTCGGCCGCGTCCTGCCCGATCTCCGTATCAAGGTCAACAACGTCTGGGTGAAGGGCTGGCCGTGGTATACCACCGTGTTTGCGCAGTGGGACGGCACCGCGACGCTGCTCAACGGCGACCCATACGTCAATCGTGGTCTCCACGTGTTCACCCTGCGGTGGGGGAGGCTCCATGCACTTGAGGAATTTTACGACTCACAAGCAACGGCCCGTGGTCTTGCCGCCCAAGCAGCGGCTGGCCTCGAAGAAGCTGTCGCCGAACCAATTGTAAGCTAACAGAAGCGCAGTCAGGGGCCCGTAGCGGTTATCGACATCGGCAAGAACACGTTCCATCTGATCGGCCACGATGAGCATGGAGCGATCGTGCTGCGCCAGAAGCTATCCCGTGTACCAGGACAGTTCGTGAAGCCCCTCCTCAAGGGCTAAACGCCGACGGTGTTCGTGCTCCATTTTGTCGCGCGCCCCCGCAGCAAATAGGCAAAGATGAGGACGTGAACGACCACCATGGCCGGCACATTGAGAACTACAAGGTAATAGGAAGCGCCCCATTGCGCGGGATCGACTCCGCCACCAATGAAGAGATGTTCGCATAGACCAGGTCGAGAAGGCCGACCACATTGAACAGCCAAATCACCGGCACTGCGAAACCGCTCTCAAATCGAACGCAGGCAAGCGAAAGAAGCGCAAGAAGAACAGCCGCCAAATCACCGTAGGCAGTCGGTACCGCAAAAGCGCTCGGTAACTCCGGCGAGACAAGTCCCGGCATTAGGAACATCAAACCATTGATGCGCAGGCACGCGTAGAGCAGGAGCGGAGTGAGCGCGCTCTTGATCGCTCGATCCTTGATGTTAGGCCATATGTACCATCTGCCAATGAGGCCGAAGACAAGCAATGCCACGCCGTAGCTAATGAAGAAATGGATATAGTTGGCGGTAGTCGACATCGGGTCCGCAGTTGCGTTGCTAAGCTCGTTGCGCGCACATGCTAGAGGAACGTACGTCTCCGATGCTGTTCGTAGTTGTTACTTGGTGGGGAACGTAACCCAAGTAGTTCCTGAATTCGGCGATGACTGCATCGATGGCGTGGGCATCTCCAGTTAGGCGGCCGATCATCAGTGCACCCTGAGCGCCGGCGAAAATCTGCATGGCGACGTCGCGCGGGCGCTGGTCTTTGATGTGGAACTGGCCGCGCTCCGCGCCTTCGCGGACGATGCTCTCCAGCAAATCGAGATGCAGCCTGGTGAAACGGTGCAATCCACTTTGCACGGACGAAGAGACCCCATCGAACACCGCCGCGAAGGATCCACCAGGGCACACACGCTCGCCCTTGCCGTGAATGTCTCGAAACATTTCGAAATAGCACTCCAGCCGCGCGGCCGGATCCTCGTCATCGGCCTTCGCAACCTGCGTCCGTACCCAGTCCGCCGCGCGCTCAAGCACGGCCAAAGCGAGGGCCTCCTTGGAGTCGAAATGGTGATAGAGGCTTGGCTTTCGGATGCCGACCCTGTCGGCGAGGTCCTGAAAACTGAAGCCGTGAAAGCTGCGCCTCTGGATCAGATCCTGCGCCGCATCTAGGATTCTTTCCTTAGTCATGGCTACCTAACGTAAGGTAGACACGCTTTACCGTCAAGACATTTGTTCGATAATTTTCCCCTTGATATTTGGTCTACCGAACGTTAGGTAGGGGACTGTCTCGATTGATAGGAGCTTATTCGATGTCAAGGAAACCCGGACAGAAGGTGGTCACCAGAATCCTAAGCGGCGGCATTGCCGTTGCGCTCCTTGGTGTGGGGCTGAGCGCGTGCAATCCCACCGAGGCAGCAGACCCACGACAAGAGCCGCCGCTCGTCCGCATTGCCACGGTGGAGCTGGCCGCCCCGAGTGAGCGGGCCTTCACAGGCGTCGTCTCCGCACGCATTCAGAGCAATCTCGGCTTTCGCGTCGGAGGTAAGATCATCGAGCGCCTCATCGACACCGGACAGTCGGTGAAGCTTGGCCAGCCCCTTATGAAGATCGACCGTGCCGATCTCGATCTGGCGATTGCCGCGCGCGACAAGGATGTCGAAGCTGCCCTGGCGACGGCGGTTCAGACCCGTGCCGACGAAGCGCGCTACCGCAAACTGTTGGCTGATGGATGGGTATCGCGTCAACGCTATGAGCAGGCCAAGTCGGCGCTCGACAACGCCGAGGCGCAGCTGGCGGCAGCCGAGGCAAATGCTCAGGTTGCAAAGAACGAGGGAGACTATTCTGTCCTCTTGGCCGATGCCGACGGCGTGATCGTTGAGACACTCGGCGAGCCCGGGCAGGTGGTCGCCGCAGGGCAAATCGTTATCCGGCTTGCGCACACGGGTCCGCGCGAGGCGACTGTAAATCTGCCGGAGGCAATCCGGCCCGCGATCGGCTCGGAGGCGAGCGCGACTGTCTATGGCGATCACAGGTCGCGTTTCCCAGCGCGGCTGCGGCAGTTGTCCGATGCTGCGGATCCCGTGAGCCGCACATACGAAGCCCGCTATGTCCTGGAAGGCGCAGCCGCGGACGCGCCCTTAGGCGCAACCGTTACGATCCGGATTCTTGACGACGGCTTGGCAAAGATTGTCGCAGTTCCCCTTGGCGCGATCGCCGACAAGGGCGCCACTTCGGGGGTCTGGCTTATCGACCAGAGCACGTCGACCGTCACGTTCCGTCCCGTGACGCTTGCAGGGCTCGGAGATGAGACGGCGCTGATTGTGCAGGGTCTCGCTGTTGGCGACCAAGTGGTGGCGCTCGGCGCCCATCTGCTCCACGAGGGCGAGAGCGTGCGAACGGCAGGAAAGGAAATGGCATCGCGATGAACAGGTTCAATCTTTCCGCAATTGCCGTTCGCGAACGGGCCGTCACCCTGTTCTTCCTCCTCCTGCTGGTGGCCGCTGGCGCCTACGCCTTCCTTATGCTCGGACGGGCGGAGGACCCCTCCTTCACCATCAAGACCTTGACGGTCACGACGGTATGGCCTGGCGCGACGGCGCGCGAGATGCAGGACCTCGTCGCCGAACCGTTGGAGAAGCGGATTCAGGAGCTGACTTGGTACGACCGGGTGGAGACGACCGCACGGCCAGGTTATGCGTATATGACGGTTACGCTGAAGGACAGCACACCGCCATCTCTCGTGCAGGAGGAATTCTACCAGGCCCGCAAGAAGCTCGGGGATGAAGCGCGGAACCTGCCCCCCGGCGTGTTCGGCCCCTTCGTCAACGACGAGTATTCGGACGTGAGCTTCGCCCTTTATGCACTCAAGGCCAAGGGCATGCCGATGCGCGAGCTGGTGCGGCAAGCCGAGATTATCCGCCAGGACCTTCTGCATGTGCCTGGCGTCAAGAAGATCAACATCCTCGGTGAACGTCCCGAGCAGATATTCGTCGAGTTTTCCTTTGCCAAGCTGGCGACCCTCGGCGTGTCGGCACAGGATATTTCCGCCGCCTTGCAGCGGCAGAACACCGTCACACCGGCGGGTTCGATCGACACCCAGGGCCCGCAGATTTTTATACGGCTCGACGGCGCTTATGACAGCGTCCAGGCGATCGCCGCCACGCCGATCGTCGCCAATGGGCGGACGCTCAAGCTGTCCGACATCGCAGAGGTTCGCCGCGGCTACGAGGATCCTCCCACCTTTGTCATCCGACACCAGGGCGAGCCGACCGTCATGCTGGCCGCCGTGATGCAGGAGGGCTGGAACGGTCTTGAACTCGGCGAGGCGCTGGAGGAGAGGTCCGCGGCTATCGCACAGACGCTGCCGCTCGGGATGACGCTCGACAAGGTGACCGATCAGGCCGTCAACATCACGCACGCGGTTGACGAATTCATGATGAAGTTCGCAATGGCGCTCGGCGTGGTGCTGCTGGTGAGCCTGCTCAGCCTCGGCTGGCGGGTCGGCATTGTCGTCGCGGCTGCCGTCCCTCTGACGCTTGCCGTCGTGTTCCTCATCATGCTGGAAACCGACCGGTTCTTCGACCGCATCACGCTCGGCGCCCTCATCCTGGCGCTTGGTCTTCTCGTGGACGACGCCATCATCGCCATCGAAGTGATGGTGGTGAAAATGGAAGAAGGCATGGACCGCATCAAGGCGGCCGCCTATGCGTGGAGCCACACTGCGGCGCCGATGCTGTCCGGAACACTCGTGACGGTCGCCGGGTTCCTGCCGGTGGGCTTCGCGAGCTCGTCGGCCGGCGAATACGCCGGCAACATCTTCTGGATCGTGGGGTTCGCCCTCATCGTCTCGTGGATCGTCGCTGTGGTCTTCACGCCGTATCTAGGCGTAAAGATGCTGCCCGAAATCAAACCCATCGAAGGCGGCACCCACGCCATATACGGCACACCCAACTACCGGCGCCTGCGCCGGCTCATCGCCTTTGCCGTGCGCCACAAGTTCGTGACCGTCGGTATCGTTGGCATCGCCTTCGCGCTGTCCGTCGTCGGCATGGGCGCCCTCAAACAGCAATTCTTCCCGACATCCGACCGCCCTGAAGTGCTGGTGGAGGTTCGCCTGCCGGAAGGCACCAGCATTGAGACGACGACCGCGGCGGTCGAGAAGCTCGAGCACTGGCTGGACGACCAGCCCGAGGCTGAGATCGTCACGAGCTATGTCGGTCAGGGCGCGCCCCGCTTCTTCTTCGCGATGGCGCCGGAACTGCCTGATCCTGCCTTTGCCAAGATCGTCGTGCTGACCCCGGACGCCGAGGCGCGCGAGGCTTTGAAGCAGCGGCTCCGAGAGGCGGTGTCACAGGGGCTTGCCCCCGAGGCCTATGTGCGCGTCACGCAGCTCGTGTTCGGACCCTACACGCCGTTCCCGGTCGAGTTTCGGGTCATGGGACCTGATCCCGCACAATTGTACAGCATCTCCGAGAAGGCCCTCGACATCATGCGGGGCGTTCCGGACGTGCGGCAGGCCAACCGCGATTGGGGCAATCGCACGCCGGTACTCCGCTTCATCCCCGATCAGGATCGGCTGAACCTCATCGGCCTCTCGCCGGCGGAGGTGGGCCAGCAGCTCCAGTTCCTCCTCACCGGCGTCGCCGTTACGCAGGTCCGCGAGGACATCCGCAATGTCCCCATCGTCGCGCGCAGCGCCGGCGGCGAGCGGCTGGACCCGACGCGTCTGGCGGATTTCTCGCTGATGAGCCGGGACGGCCGCCAGATTCCGCTCGACCAGATCGGCCATTCGGAAGTCCGGCTGGAAGAGCCGATCCTGAAGCGGCGCGATCGCACACCTGTCATCACGATCCGCGCGGACATCAATGAGGCGACCCAGCCTCCGGAGGTTTCCAAACAGATCCAGACGGCCCTTCAGCCGCTGATCGCATCGCTGCCGGCGGGGTACCGCATCGAGATGGGCGGATCGATCGAGGAGGCTACCAAGGCCAACACCGCGCTGGGTAAAATCTTCCCGGCCATGATCGCCGCCATGCTGATCGTCATCATGCTGCAGGTGCGGTCCTTCTCGACCATGGCCATGGTCATGCTGACGGCACCGCTTGGTCTCGTTGGCGTCGTGCCAATGCTGCTGGCATTCAACCAACCCTTCGGATTCAACGCCATTCTGGGCTTGATCGGACTGGCGGGAATCCTAATGCGCAATACGCTGATCCTGACCGAGCAAATCAAGGAGAACCGTGCTGCCGGCCTCGACGACTATCACGCCGTCATCGAAGCCACGGTGCAACGCACGAGGCCCGTGATCCTGACCGCGCTTGCCGCCGTGCTGGCCTTCGTTCCCCTCACCTCCTCCGTCTTCTGGGGATCGATGGCCTATACGCTGATCGGCGGCACGGCGGTCGGCACGGTGCTGATCCTGCTCTTCCTTCCCGCGCTCTATGCCGCGTGGTTCCGGATCAAGCCGACTGCCGATGACGTCCATGAGTCATCTGCCGATGACGTCCATGAGTCATCCGTCTCGATGCAGGAGTTGGGCTCCGCCGATTTGTCACCGGCGGCCGCATGAAAGTCGCCTCGGTTTCCATCCCGACATGATTGACGAAGCGTTGCGCGCCACAGCGCCCGCCAACGCGCCATAACGGCCGCCAAACCCGCCGCAACCGCCGGCAAACGCGCCGTAACCGCCGCCAAACCCGCCGCAATGGGAGATTAGAGCGCCGTTTCGCGCAGGTGCGCGCTTTGTTCTATATTGTCTAAAATTTTAGCTAATGGCGGAACATTCAGGTTTGAGTAGGTCTCACTAAAAAACAACTACCAATAATCCTTCAAAACGCGGGCTTGTTTTATCAGGATCGCAAATTCTCTTTGCGATAGTGCCTCCCAACAACAGGGGGGTGTAATGAAACAGTTTGTTCTAGGGTCCGCGTTTCTGATGTTTATTTCGTCGTTACCGGCGGACGCCACCAATAATCATGCGATCAGCCTCAAGCCGCAGCTTGAGCCGCAGAAGATCGCGTTCCTGCAATCGTTCGGCGATACCTTGCCGCCTATCGGCTACGTGAACTTTTGCCGGGAAAATGGGGCCGAATGCCGCCCGTCTCCGCGCTTCGCCGACCTGGTTCAATTGAAGGCCACAAGGTTCGACCAGCTCGCGGAAGTCAACAAACGGGTCAATGACGCAGTTGCGCCGATCACGGACCTTGAGCTCTACGGCAAGGTGGAGCAGTGGGCCTATCCCGCCGAGGGCAAGGGCGACTGCGAGGATTATGTCCTGCTCAAGCGCCGCATGCTGATCGAGCGCGGCTGGCCCGAGAGCACGCTTCTCATCACCGTCGTACGCGACGAAAACAACGAAGGTCATGCCGTGCTGACCGTCCGCACCGATCGCGGCGACTTCGTCCTCGACAACAAGCAGCCCGACGTCATGGCGTGGGCCGACACGCCCTACACCTTCGTCAAGCAGCAATCGGCGCACAATCCCTTGGTTTGGATCTCGCTCCTGCCGCCGAATCTGGAGCCGCAACCAGCGCTCTCAGCCTCGAACCGGAATTAAGGAGAATTCGATCCCGCCCGCGGGACCCAAGTTTAAAGGCCCGGTGACATCCCCCACCCATCCCCGACCCAACCGGGCCTTTCCTAGAGCCGGTCTCGCAAGAGACCGGCTCCTTTTTTTCGGGGCTTGGTCCTAGAGCTTCAGAATGAGATCGATCAACAAGGCGCCGGAGAACAGGCTCCATACGGCGGCGATGGCGAGAGACACGCCGAACCAGACCCTCGGCCGCGCCTCGACCCGCATCCCCCGCCAGGCATTGCGCATGAGGATGGCAGGTCCCGCCAGCACGCGTAAAAGGACACCGCCGAGCGAAGCAAGGATCGACTTCGGTTCGAGGTTGAACCGCATCGGCTCGCCGGAGACGAGCTGGACGAAGCTCGCCAGCACGCCGGCCATAACGAAGCCGACGGCCATAACGTAGAGATAGAGTGCTACGGACAGCATTGGGCCCCTCGCCGTGCTTTCCCGAGCACTCTAGCGAGAGGCGCCTTGCCCTTTGCGTGAATTCTTAAGGACTGGTTAACGCCCGTGCCGCTGCGGCACGGAGACCGTCAGTTCTGGAGGTCGTAGTCGAGAATCGCCATCTGGAATTGGTAGGCCGTCTCGCCCTCATCCTCATCGTCGCGGAACAGGACGCCGATGAATTCCTCGCCGATATAGACCTCGGCGGAGTCCTCCTTCTGCGGCCGCTGCCGGACCTGGATGGCCGGCAGACGGAACGTCTTCTTGAGATAGTGCTCCAGCTTGAGTATCTCGTCGCGTGTCAATGCTACCCCCTCGGAGCCGCGAGCCGGCTCACGTCTTATCCCCAGTGGCGGCTTGGTCATCGCCTGAGAAGAACTGGTCCATTGTCAATGCGGGCTCCTCGCAGCCGGCGACCCCGATTTCGCGGGCAGGCACGCCAGCCACGGTCCGCTTCGACGCCACATCCTTGAGCACGACGCTGCCCGCGGCAATGCGGGCGCAATCACCGACAGAGATATTGCCGAGGATCTTGGCGCCGGCGCCAATCATGACGCCACGGCCAATCTTGGGATGGCGGTCGCCCTGCTCGTTGCCGGAGCCGCCGAGCGTGACGCCGTGCAGGAGCGAGCAATTGTCGCCGATCACCGCGGTCTCACCGATGACGATACCCGTGGCGTGGTCCAGCATGATGCCTCTGCCGATCCTCGCCGCCGGGTGGATGTCCACTTGCAGGAACCGCGAGGTCAGGCTTTGTAAATAGAGCGCGAAGTCCTCACGGCCCGCCTTCCACAGCCAATGCGCGATGCGATACGTCTCAAGCGCGTGGAAACCTTTGAAGTAGAGCAGCGGCTCGATCAGCCGGGCGGTGGCCGGATCGCGCTTGGCCACGGCCATGAGATCGGCGCGGAACGCATCGCCGAGCGACGGCTCCGCCTCCAGCACCTCGTGAAACGTCTTGTGCATCAGGCCGGCATCGAGGGCCGCATGCTGCAAGCGGCGCGCAAGGCGATGGCACACGGCGTCTTCGAGACGGTCGTGACTCAATACCGTTGCGTAGATGAAGCCGCCGAGCGCAGGCTCCGCCGCGCTGATCTCCTCGGCCTCGCGCCGCACCTGACTCCAGACGGGGTCGTAAGCTTTGATCCGCGGCTCTGCCGCCACCCCGGGCTTGTTCATAGCTACCTCACTTCGCCCCCCTAGCAGGGTCGGGGGGCACTAGTCTACCAGTCAAAGACCTAAGCACGCGAAGTTAAAAAGTCGAGCACGCCCTGCTTGAAACGCGCATCTCCCACGGCTTTCATATGATCGCGGCCGGCGATGTCCAGAAATTTGGCGCCGGGAATCAGGGCTGCAAGCTCCGCGCCCGACCCGCCGATGACATCCTCGCTACCGACCGCCACCAGAATTGGCACGGAGATTCGGCTGAGTTGGTCCGCGTCGACCTTCTCGCGCGGCCCGCGCATGCAGGCAGCGAGCGCCTTCAAGTCGCTCTTGGTCTGTTCAGCAAACGCCCTGAAGCTACGCGCCGTCTCGTTGGTCACGTCCTCGATGCGAGGCGCTTCAAGAGCGCGGGCAAGCGGCCCGGTGCCCACCATCCCGCGCACCATGTTGATGCCGAGGCCGCCGAACACGACGCTCCTCACCCGCTCCGGATGCGCGAACACGAGGAACGCGGCAATGCGGGCGCCCATGGAATAGCCGAGCACGTCGACCCGGTCGATGCCGAGATGGTCGAGCAGCCGGCGCGCGTCCTCCGCCATTGTCGGCGCTCCATAGAGGCTCGGATCGTAAAGCTTCTCGCTTTGCCCGTGCCCGCGATTGTCGTAGGCAATGACCCGCCGGCCGGATTCCTTGAGCGCGCGCACCCAACGCGGGTCGATCCAGTTGGTGAGGACGTTGGAGGCGAAGCCGTGGATGAGAAGGATCGGCTCGCCCTCCCCCTCGTCCATATAGGCGATCCGCACGCCATCTGAATCGAAGCTCTGCATTCTCGCCTACCGCTTTGGCTCAAGGGTCACTATGCTGCCCACGAAATCCCGTCCAAGCGACCGCGAACCGACATCATGACTCAAACCCTCGTGCCACACTTGGTGAATGACATAGGCGTCGACCGGATCAAGATCGGCGTCAAGGAATTCCAATGCATGGGAGCCGCGCCGCCTTACGATCACCCGCACGTCTATCTCGATATGGGGCACGACCAGGAAATCGTCTGCCCCTATTGCTCAACGCTGTTCGAATTCGATGGTGGACTCAAGGCCACTGAGAGCGAGCCCGAAGGGTGCGTCTACGTCGCGACCGCCCCGCCAGGCCCGCCCGCAGCCTGACGCGCGTCGATGGCGAAGCCCCAGCGGCGCGTTCTTATCGCCGGCGGCGGCATCGGCGGACTGTCGGCATCGATCGCCCTCGCGCGCTACGGGATCGAAACGACCGTCCTCGAGCGCTCGTCCTTCGCCGAGGAAACCGGGGCCGGCATTCAACTTGGGCCGAACGCCACGCGACTGCTCCGCGCGCTCGGCGTCTTGGACGCGATCGAGCAGGCCGCGTTCGAGCCTGAAGCCGTCTGGGTGTTCGATGGCCTCTCCGGGCGCCGTCTCGCCATAGTCCCACTCGGGCCTGAAGCTGAAGAACACTATGGCGCCCCCTATCTCACTCTCCACCGCGCCGACCTTCATGCGGCTCTGCTCGCGGTTGCGCGGCAGCTCGCACTGGTCGAGATCCGGCCGAACTTCGAGATCGCGCGGTTCGAGGCGGATGAGGAGACCGTGGCAGTGGGGACCGCGGGCGGCAGCAGCATCGAAGGATCGAGCCTCGTCGGCGCCGACGGCCTGTGGTCAGCAGCGCGCAAATGGATCGCTCCCGACGCGCGGTTGCGTTTTACCGGCGGAACCGCATGTCGCGCCCTGCTTTCGGTGAACGGCCTCCAGGGCGTCTTCGGCGAACCAATTGTCGGGCTATGGCTCGGACCCGGATCACATCTCGTCCACTACCCCGTCCGTGGCGGCAAGGCGCTGAACGTCGTGGCCGTGATCGATAGCGGCAGCGAGACTCAAGGCTGGAACCAAGCCGCCGATCCGGACGCTTTGCGTGCCGGATTCACACACTGGTGCAAGGACTCGAAATCATTGCTCGAACAGGCCGAGGGCTGGCGGCTCTGGTCGCTCTATCGCCTTCGCCCGCTCGGCCATTGGAGCCGCGGGCCGACGACGCTCCTCGGCGATGCCGCCCATCCCGTGCTGCCTTTCCTGGCGCAAGGCGCGGCCCTTGCCATCGAGGATGCGGTAGCGCTTGCCGCAAGCCTCGCCGCCAACCGGGATAACGCGGCCGAAGCCTTCCTCGGATACGAAACCCTGCGCCGCCGTCGCACGACGCGGGTGCAGCGCGTCTCTCGCCGCTTTGGTTGGCTCTATCATTTGCGCGGCCCCGCGCGTCTCGCGCGCAACTTCGCGCTCGCACGCCGGGACGCCACGACGGCGCTCGATCGGCTCGACTGGCTCTACGGCGAAAGGACGCTCAGTTGACCGGCACTTCGCGGCGGCGCTGCGGCCACAACAGCACGGCGGCGCCGACGAAGGTCGACAGCAGCGAGCCGGTGAGCACAGCGAGCTTGGTCATGGCGATATGCTCCGCGTCACTGAACGCGAGCAAGCCGATGAACAGGCTCATGGTGAAGCCGATACCGCATAGGATGGCGACCCCATAAATCTCGCGCCAGGAGGCCTGCGCCGGCAGCTGCACCAAGCCCAGCCGATGGGAGGCCACCACAAAGGCCATGATGCCCAGCTGCTTGCCCACGAAGAGGCCGAGCACAATGCCGAGCGACAGCGGCGCAAGCAGCATGTCTACGGTCACGCCAGCGAGGGAGACGCCCGCGTTGGCGAACCCGAACACCGGCACGATGAGGAACGCGACCCATAAAGCAAGCGCGTGCTCGAGACGGTAGAGCGGCGATCCACCAATGTCGCCGAGATGCCCGCCGCCTCCGCCGCGCCCCATCCCGGCGACGCCAAGGGGGATGGTCATCGCCAGAACCACGCCGGCCAAGGTGGCGTGAATGCCAGAAAACAGCATGGCCGCCCACAGCGCGGCACCAACGGCTATGTAAGGGAACAGCCGGTTGACGCCGAACCAGTTGAACACGGTGAGCACGGCCGTCGCGAGTGCCGCGACCCCGAGCGCCTGCATCGAGAGGTCCGAGGCATAGAACACGGCAATGATGAGGATGGCGCCAAGGTCATCCATGATTGCAAGAGAAGTAAGGAAGACCTTGAGTGAATTTGGAATACGTGAGCCGAACAGCGATAGGACCCCGAGGGCGAACGCAATGTCCGTGGCCGTCGGCACCGCCCATCCCCGCCACGTCTCGGGTGTCTCATAGTTGATGGCGAAGAAGATTAAGGCGGGCGCAATCATGCCGCCAATCGCGGCAATGAGGGGCAGCGCGCGGCGCGGCCAGCTATTCAACTCCCCCACGAGCATCTCGCGCTTGATCTCGAGCCCGACCAAGAGGAAGAACACCGCCATCAGCCCGTCATTGATCCAATGCAGGATCGAAAGTCCGCCAACTTTGGTATGCAGGATATGATCGTAGTCGGCGGCAAAGACCGAGTTGGCAACGATCATCCCGAGCGCCGCACTGACCATGAGCACGAGTCCGCCGGAAGCTTCGGACTGGGCGAAACGTTGGAAGATTGATCGCGCTCTGCGGAAGGGCATGGGGAACTGGGAGGGCTTTGCGGACCCCGTTCCTATACAGGCCGCGTGCCCAAAGGCAAATGCGTCCGCGCTGTTTCATCGCATACCCGGAGACACAAAAAAGCCGCCGCTCAGGCCCGAGCGGCGGCTTTTTCAACCCGTTCTGGCGCCGACGACGACCCCTAGTGGCCGCTTGGATCGCCGCGGCGACTCGTCTCGAACAGAAACCAGACGCGCTTCTCGGCCTCGTCGATCCAGTTCTCGATGAGGCTCGCGGTGGCCACGTCGTTTTCCTCGTCACACAGCTCATGCACCTGGCGCATGCTTGCGATCAGCGTCTGGTTGTCCTCGCGAAGCTCCGCCAACATATCGAGCGGATCCACATAGTCCGCATCATTGTCGCTAATGCGCTGAAGCCGGACAATATTGCCGATGGAATGCAGCGTCGTGCCGCCAATCTTGCGCACCCGCTCCGCAATCTCGTCGGTCATGGCGAACAGCTGATCGCCCTGCTCGTCGAACAGCAGGTGGTAGCCGCGGAAATGCGGCCCACTCACATGCCAATGAAAATTCTTGGTCTTCATGTAGAGCGCGAACACATCGGCAAGGAGCGCGTTGAGCGCGCCGGAGATATCGCGGGTGGCATTGGAGCCGAGATCGGTGGGCGTATCGAGTTTGACCTTTTGGCGCTCTTTGGCGGTCATTTGCTTGTTCATGTATGGGACCTCCTTGGACTTCTGCAGCGGAAGCGTCGTACCTCGTGGCTAGAAATGGGGAGCGGACATCGCAACGGCCAGCAGCCTTAGATGCCTGAGACGCCTTGTCACGCCTTGAGCCAAGTCAGAATTGGCAGGCCCTTAAGCGTTGTTTCGAAAGAGCTACGCGAGGACGGCGGCGTTCGCTATGGTCCCGGCGAACCCCTTAAAAGCGGAGTACCTCATGTTCATCGCCATGAACCGGTTCAAAGTCAAAAACGGGGCAGAGCGCGATTTCGAGCAGGTCTGGCTTACACGCGAGACGCATCTCGAGGACGTGCCGGGCTTTATCGAGTTTCATCTGTTGAAAGGGCCGGAGCGCGACGACCATGTGCTCTACGCCTCCCATAGCCTGTGGCGCTCGCAGGCCGCCTTCGAGGCGTGGACGCGGTCGGAAGCCTTCCGCAAGGCGCATGCCAGCGCCGGGGGCAACAAGCCGCTCTATCTCGGGCATCCCGAATTCGAGGGCTTCACTGTCTTACAAGAGGTGACGGCAAAGGGTGTCTCGGTGGTTTAGGCCGCCGCGGTTGGGCCGCAGGTCATGTCCTTTTCCGCAACATGAAGAGGAGGGCCGTACCGACCACACCGGCGAAAAGCGACGCAAGCAAAATGCCGAACTTCGCCGATTCCAGCGCATTTCCCTCGAACGCAAGATTCGCAATGAAGATCGCCATGGTGAAACCGATGCCGGCGAGCATTCCGGCGCCGAGCACCTGAAACCAGCCAACATCCCGAAGCTTCCGGGCTACTCCGACCACCACCGCCAGCCATGAGAACGCGAGTATGCCGACCGGCTTGCCGATGACCAGGCCGGCGATGACGCCAAGGGTAATGGCATCGAAGATGTCGACGGCAGTAATCGCCACGCCGGCGTTCGCCAGGGCAAAAAGTGGAAGCACCACGAAGGCGACCAGGGATGCACACTGTTCTCGAGCCGGCGTTGCGGCGAGATGCTTTCACGCGCCGCCCTGGCAATCGCCCGGCGCAAGGACTCCGATTTGTGCGCGGAAGGGACCTCGGAGGGTCCAGCGGCCTGTCGCGCCCACGCCAGGAACTGTTCAAGCCGGGTTTCGTCCACCCAAGACCTGGTTGGCGTGAGCAGCCCCAGCGCAACACCTGCGATGGTGGGATGGATTCCCGACTCGTGAAGGGCCGCCCAAATGAAAATTCCGACGACCCAGTAGGCCACCACCGGCCGCACGCCGAGCCACTGCATCAGCGCCGTCACCCCAAGACCGAGGAGCGCCGCGACAAACGGAAGAAGATGGAAGCCGTGGCTATAGCCTATGCCGATCACCAATATCGCACCGATATCGTCGATGATAGCGAGAGCCAGCACAAAAATCCGGAGGCTGTCGGGAACGCGTTTCCCAAGAAGCGCCATGCAACCGACGACGAAGGCAATGTCGGTGGCCATCACCACCCCCCACCCCTGGGGCGCATCGGAGACCAAGGCAAGATAGACCGCCGCGGGCACGAGCATGCCGCCGATTGCTGCGGCGAACGGCAGCGTGGCAGCGCCCCGCTTGCTCAACTCGCCGCTCACCAGCTCGCGTTTGATCTCGAGGCCGACGACGAAGAAGAACAGCGTCACCAATCCGTCGTTGACCCAATGACGCAACGAGTAGTCCCAGGAGAAACCGCCGATACGCAGCCCCACGTTCGTGGACCAGAACGCTTCGAAAGCCGGTCCGAACGGAGAATTGGCAATGACGAGCGCGGCAATTGCCGCAAGAAGAAGTACGGCGCCACCCGCTGCCTCGGTATGGATGAACCGCTGAAACGGCGTTACCAGCCGATCGATCGGCTCGCTCGGAAACGCCGGGCGCGGAGTCTCTGACTGGCTCATGCAAACTCCGGGCCTTGCAGCCCAATAAGCTCCCTACGATGCCGGCAGAGCGCGGCTTAGTTCACCCGAACCACCTGGACGAGATTGTCGGAGAACGTCGGCGCACGGCCGAGCCCGCAATGCGCGTCCGAGGAGATCGAGTTTACCGACCCGTCCGAGCGGTTGAGGCTCCGCCAATAGCCGAGAGTTGCCACGACGATACCCGCATTGACGTCGTCTGTTACCTTGGCCACGCCTTCGAAGTCGCCGCGG
Source organism: Methyloceanibacter sp. (assembly GCF_050726195.1). Classification (GTDB taxonomy): domain Bacteria; phylum Pseudomonadota; class Alphaproteobacteria; order Rhizobiales; family Methyloligellaceae; genus Methyloceanibacter. The sequence continues at coordinate 186,908 of NZ_JBOHJC010000002.1, forward strand.
TCGTTATAGACGCGCACGGGATCGCCATCGCGGATCGCACGCGCCGTGGCATCCTTCGGGCTGATCAGCACGAACTGCTCGCCCTGGCCTTTGATTTTGTGCTTCTCGTTGGCATAGCAGGAGTTGAGGAAACCGTGGCTCTTCGGCGAGATGATGCTGAGCGGATAGAGCTTGGCGCGCTCGGGGTTCGTCTCCGGCGCTTCGCGGTTTGGAACATAGCCCGGCAGTGGATCGACGGGCGACCCGTCCTGGTCACCCTCATGCATGGCGCGGAACGGTCCGGCGACGAAATTCTTGGCGTCGTGCAGCAGGAACTCGACCTTGCCTGAAGGTGTCGGAAACTTGCCATCCTTGTGCGGCGCACGCGTGTCGGCGGCACCGACATCGATCTTGTAGTAGCCGTGCGTCTTGAAATGCTCCATGTCAACGCCGCCCATCTTGGGGTCGTCCCAGTTGATGTAATGAGCGGCGAGCTCGCTGTCGGTCATTTTGAAGACCGGATCATCGAAGCCCATCTCCTCGGCGAGCAGCCGCCACATGTCGCTGGTCGGCTTGCACTCCCCGGGCGGGTCGACAGCCTTCTGATTGTACGTGAAGTAGAAATGCCCCCACGACCACATCATGTCCTCTGCCTCTCCCGCCATGGCGGCGGGAAGCACGATGTCGGCATATTTTGCCGTATCGGTGAGGAAGTGCTCGGCCACCACGGTGAACAGGTCCTCGCGTTGCAATCCCTTGACGATCTTGTTGGTCTCGGGCGCCTGGCTCACTGGGTTGGTGCAAAACACGAACAGGCTCTTGAGCGGCGGATCGAGCTTCATTTCGCCGGTCAGCGCCGCGCCGAGTTTGAGATTGTTGATCGCCCGCGTGCCAGGCTTGACCCAATCGCCGCGCGACACCTTCATCCAGTCTACGGGGAAGTCCCAAAGCGGCATTTGCAACAGGCCGCCGCCGACATGCCGCCATGACCCGACCAGCGCCGGCAGTGCGCACACTGCACGAATGGTCTGTCCGCCTCCCGCGTGCCGTTCGAGCGCGACGCCAAGGCGGATCACCGACGGCTGAATGGTGGCGAACTCGCGCGCGAATTGGGCGACGTCCGCCGCCTTAACGCCGGTAATGTTCTCCACATACTCGGGTGTGAATTCGGCCGCACGCGCCTTCAGTTCCTCGAAGCCGTGCGTGTGCTGCTCGACATAGTCTCGATCGACGAGTCCCTTCTCGATGATGGAGTTGATGAAGCCCATCGCTAAGGCGCCGTCGGTTCCCGGCCGCGGGCAGATATGCCAGTCCGCCGCTTTGGCGGTGCGCGAGCGATAGCTGTCGATCACCACGATCTTGGCGCCGCGCTTCTGCGCTTCGAGCACGAACGGCCAATGATGCAGATTGGTCGAGATCGAGTTGCAAGCCCAGAGGACGATGAATCGGGAATGCACGAAGCTTTCCGGGTCCACGCCGCCGGTCGGGCCGACGGTCAAGAGCCAGGCGGTCGACGAACCCGACGCACAAAAAGTTTTCTCGTTCACCGTCGTACCGAGACGGTTGAAGAACGGATCGCCCGAATTGATGCCCTGCACGAGGCCCATATTGCCGAGATAGGAATAGGGCATGATCGCCTGGCTGCCATAGGCAGCGATGATCTCGCGCCAGCGCCGGCCGATTTCGGCGATCGCCTCGTCCCAGGAGATGCGCTCGAACTGCTTTGAGCCTTTCGGCCCTGTGCGGCGCAGCGGGTAAATCAGCCTGTCGGGATTGGCGTGATGGTCGTGAAAGTCTTTGAGCTTCACGCACAGCCCGCCGCGCGTCATGGGGTGCTCTTTGTTGCCTCGCACCTCGACGAGCTTGCCGTCCTTGACCTCGTAGATCATGGCGCACGTATCAGGGCAGTCATGGGGACATGCCCCGAAAAACGTCGTGCGTGCTGGTAGTTCGTTCATACCCGGCTCCTCCCGATCTCTTCCGCGGCTCTTTGGCGGCCGCTGATCCAGATCAAGGTACGTGGGTCCGGGCCTGTTGTCGATTCGGGTGAATTTCGCTTGGCAGCGCCGGTGCGCTGGCAGGAAACCCCATTCAGAAATTTGCGCAAGTTACTGCCAGGACATTCAAACTCCGATTTACATTTCCTAGAGGCCTTCGAATTAGGCTGCCGCCCGTCGCCGACGAGAAAATTGTGGATCTCATGACTGCCAGTATGCTTATCAGAGCGATTGCCGCCAATCCGCGGGCGAGCCTGCAGGACGCCTTGCTTCTGTTCTGCCTAATGATCGTCGCGCTTCTGCTCGCCCTCCAATACGACCTCTTCTATTTCATTCAGGAGCTCAGCGCGGAAGAGCGCCAGCTTTCGCTGGCTGAGGCAATTTTCCTCACGACGTTGCTGGGGGCCAGCATCTTCATGTTCATCGTTCGCCGGTTGCACGACCTAAAACGCGATATCGCGCTCAAGGCATCCGCCGAAACGGAGGTGCGCGAGCTCACCGCATTGGCCATGCAGGATCCCCTGACCGGGCTGCTCAATCGCCGCGCTTTGCTGTCGGCGCTGGGCGCTGCGACCAAATCCAAAGGCGCCCAACACGCCCTGTTTCTGATCGACCTCGACGGTTTCAAGCGAGTCAACGACCATTACGGTCATTCGGTCGGCGATGAAGTTCTGGAGGTCATTGCCAGCCGCTTCCAGGCCGCATCGCGCCCGAGCGATATCGTATCGCGGCTCGGCGGCGACGAGTTCGCCGTCCTGTCCTACGACGTCGACCGGGAGACCGCTCACGAGATCGGCATGCGCCTGCTCGAAACCTTGAACAGCAAGATCCAGGCGGGCGGCCATGCTCACAAAGTCGGCATGTCCATCGGCGTCGCGCTCATCCCCGACGACGGCGTAACCGCCGAGGGAGTCCTACACCATGCCGACATTGCCATGTACCGCGCAAAAGAGCGGCAAAACTCGCTCATGTTCTTCGAGCCGGTCATGAGCCAAAAACGGCAAATCGCTTAATCCATTGCCTCGCGTACGGAACCCGTTGAGTTAAACGGCAAGAAAGCACGCCGCGGAAATTTCTCCGCCGGCCGTCGCTCCAGCATGGCTGAACCAGCCGCAGAGGGGTATACTGATTTTCAGTCAAGGCGGAGCAGCCTCACGGGGTCCATCGAGCGTCATGGGCCGATTGTCGCCACACTTCTGGTTTGGGCTCTCGCTGCTCGTCGCGGCGCTCGCCTTGCCGCCCCAAAAAGTCCTCGCCCAAGGCGCGATCGAGCCCGGCGAAGCGGTCGTTACGGGCTTCTCCGGCACCAGCCAACAGGACGGCCGCAAGGTCATCGACATTGACGGCGCCGTCGGCAGCATCGTCGATCTTCGCCGTCCAAGCGCTGCTCCTCTCGGCGCCAACTGGAAAGACGTCCCGCAACATACCGCGGTCACGGCCGGGCAAGTCGGTCAGGTGTTCGGCGTCACCCTCGACGACGCCGATCCGCCCAATATCTATATGACCGCAACATCGGCGTTCGGGCTCCATCGCAACCCGGACAATACCGATTGGATGGCCGGCATGTGGGGAGCACCCGACGGCGGTCCCGGCACTGTCTGGAAGCTCGACGCGGCCAACAACTATCAGCCTGAGACCTTCGCAGACATAAAACTGGACGGGCGCACCAATACGGGGGCCGCGCTCGGCAACATCGCCTTCGATCGATGGAACAAACAGTTCTACGTGTCGGATCTCGAGACCGGCATGATCTACCGGCTGCGCGCCTCGGATGGCGCCGATCTCGGCCACTACGACCATGGCGTCGACGGACGTGCCGTCTTCTTCGATCTTGCGGGGTCTGGGCTCTCCCAGGGAGAGTTTCGATCGCTGCCGACTGTTCCCTTCGATCCGGCTTCGGCCGCGAAGGTCGCCGACTGCCCGAGCGGCGACTTTTCACGCACGCCGTCTTGCTGGAACTTCGCCGACTTCCGCCGCCGCGTCTGGGGCGTGGGCGTGCGCCGCGATCCCGCAACCGAGCAGGTGAGGCTCCATTACGCGGTCTGGGGCAGCCAAGGGTTTGGCAACCCCGACTATGCTGCCGGCGAGGACGACCAGCGCAACTCGATCTGGTCGGTTCGCATCAAAGAGGACGGCACGTTCGACACAACGAGTGCGCGCCGGGAGTTCTTCCTGCCCGACTTCTTCCGCTCGCCAGAGGCCATCGCCCGCGCTGGGCGCAGCCATCCTGTCGCAGATATCGCCTTTCCAGCGTCCGGCGACCAGGATGCGATGCTGCTCGCCGAGCGGGGCGGCGTGCGTAATCTCGGCCTCGCGGCGGAAGACGCCTTCGCCTATCCCCACGAGGCGCGCGTCCTTCGCTACGAGCTCACCGACCAAGGCTTCTGGCGCGGCGCCGGGCGCTACGACGTCGGCTATTACGACCGCAGCGAAGCGGGCCCGCCTTACCTCCGCGGCAGCGCTGCCGGCGGTGTCAGCTTCGGCATGGGCTACGACGATGGCTGGAACATCAATCCGGCCAAACCCGACGCCTTTGTCTGGATGACCGGCGATGGACTGTGCTCGCCGCAGGGGGCCTGCTTCGATCCCGAGGCGAACGATCACACCAATGCCGCGCCGGTCGACGGGCTCGAGGGACGCGCCGCGCGGCCCTATGAGGCGCTCGAACCCGTCACTGCATTCCAGCCCTACCCTGCCCCCGGCCCAATTACGCCTCCGACCGGCCCGGATCAGTCTTTCATCATCGAACTCGGCGCGGGTGCGCCGGACCAGAGCGACTCCACGCGGATCGGCGATGTCGTCGTCTATCAGACGATCCCAGCCGAAGGTTTGCCCGGCGAAGCCATCCCGCCGGTCGAGTGGCCGGTCGCAGAGGCGCCTGTCGAACCTTACCCGGGAGCGCCACCGGAGGGCTGGGACCCGGCACCCTTGCCGCCTGATGGCTGGCCGGAGCCGCCACCGCCATTGCTGGAGACCAATCTCGCCATCGAGAAAACGGGACCGGCCCTCTGCCAAGAAGGCGTCACGTGTGTTTACGCGGTCAAGATCACCAATCTCGGCGCGGTTCCTTATGTGGGTCCACTGGCAGTCAATGACACCATGCCCGACGACGCCGCCCTCGTCGCCGCCTCGGCAGGTTGGAACTGCGCGGTCGCCGCACCGGTCGTGAGCTGCGTCACCGCTGGGCCCGCACTTCTCAATGTCGCGACGTCGGCGACCCTGACCTTGACGATCCTGCTACCGGCCGATGTGGCGGAAGATCACGTCAAGAACTGCGCCGGCATCGACTGGTTCGAGATGGGCACGGATGACGGCCCCGGGGACGGCGATGATTACGACTGCGTCGAGACGCCGGTAATCGACGGCTTCGATCTCGGCCTGCAGAAAGACGGGCCCCCGCAATGCAGCGAGGCCGCCAATTGCCTATTCGGGGTCACGATCACCAATCACGGGCCAGGGGAGTTCAACGGCGTCTTGGCCGTACACGACACCTTGCCCGCGGGTGCGTCCCTTTTGGCGAATCAACTCGGCTGGAGCTGCGTGCAGACCGATGGGGACGTTCACTGCACCAGCGAAGTCCTCACGCTCCCCGCAGCAGCGGTCGAGGCGTTCGGCCTTCTGATCCACCTGCCCGATGGCATCGCCGGGGCTCCGGTCGAGAATTGCGCGCTGATCGACTGGGCGGCGATGGGCGCCGATGACGGCGCCGCCGATGCCCATGTGGATGAGGACTGCCACAGCGTCGACGTCATCGACGGAGCCGGATTCTTCGACCTCACGGTCACCAAGGCTGGACCCGCGCACTGCGATGGCGGCGGCAATTGCGACTATGCCATCACCGTCACCAATAACGGCCCCGACGACTACGCCGGCGAGGTCGTCATACGCGACACCCCGCCTGCCGGTTCGGCTTACGTGGGCGTCAGCGCCGGGTGGGTCTGCGGCGCCGTGGTGCCAATCGATTGCAGCCTTCTCGGCGGACCCCATGTCTTGCAGCCCGGAGACTCTCACAGCCTTACCCTGACAATACAGTTGCCCATGCCGCCACCGGATGTCGTGGGGAACTGCATCACCTTGCAATGGGGCGCACCGGGGATGCCGCCCGATGATAATCTTCCTCCCGGCGCCCTTGACGCGGTCGACGGCGAGTGCATCCCCACTGCCCTCGATGCCGGCTTCGACGTCGAGATCGCGAAAACCGGACCGTCGGAGTGCTACGAGGGCGGCATTTGCGAGTACTCGGTCAGCCTGACCAATCATGGCCCGCAATGGACCGCGGGCGTCCTGTCGTTCATCGACGCGCTGCCGGCCGGCGCCACGCTCGAAGCGGCGCTGGGTGGCTGGCTCTGTCAGCCTGGGCCGGCGGCCGATTCGGTCAGATGCGACCTAGTGTTGATTCCGGAACTTCCCGCCGGCACGATCAAGACGGTGACCTTGCAGGTCCGTCTGCCAGACCCGGTCGCCGGCGATACCGTGACGAACTGCGCCACGATGGAGTGGAGCGAGTCCTCCTTCGGACCTATGTTCTACACGGGCGACGACGATCCCGCGACCGACGGCCCTGCTTGTGTCGACACACCGGTTCTGGCAGCCGACCTTGCGCCGTTTGGCGGCACGACCTGCAAGCTCGGCGAGACGTGCAGCCTCGACGTCAGCATCGAGAACCGGGGCGGAAAGCTATTCAAGGGCAGCGCCGGCTTGAAGGGCACGCTCGATCCGGCCGTGTCCATCGAGAGCATCAAGTCGCTGACCTCCGGTATGACTTGCAACGTCACCGGCAATGGCGCGTATGAATGCCGTGCCGACGAGCTCTCCTTGAAACCTGGCGACGCCGCCAAGCTCGAACTCTCCGTCGCGATCCCCGGGGACTTCCCGCACGAACGCATCGTCCACCGCAAGGAAATGCTGTGGCCCGATAGCCATGTGAAGGACGCCAAGCCTGAAAACGACCGTCACACCAGCACCATCATGATCGAGCAGCCGGAGGAGCCGGAGGCGCCCCCGCCGCAGTGCGACGAAGGCTGGCTTGAGGTCGATCCCGGCAAGGCCGAGGGGCTGCGCGCAGAGGGCTGGGAGATCAAGGAGGTCACAAGAGGCGGCAAGACCATCCTCTGCGCCAAGGCCCCGCCACCACCGGAATGTGTGGGCGGCAGCATCGTCGGCCGCGACTGCGTCTGTCCGAAGGGCACGGAGCGCGAGAAGATCGGCCCAAATGCCTATCGCTGCGTGGACCTCCCGCCGCCGATTACCTGCACGGGCGGCACGATCAAGAACGGCGAGTGCGTGTGCCCCAACGGCTATGAACGCAAGGAAGTCGGCGACCACGCCTATCGCTGCGTCAAACTCCCGCCGCCGACCACCTGCGAAGGCGGCACGGTTAAGAACGGCGAGTGCCTGTGCCCCAACGGCTATGAGCGCAAGAAGGTTGGCGACTACGCCTACCGCTGCGTGAAGCTCCCGCCGCCCATCACCTGCAAAGGCGGCAGGGTCGACGGCGGTGCCTGCTACTGCCCGAAGGGCACCGAGCGCAAGCAGACCGGGCCTAATGCCTATGAATGCGTGAAGCTTCCGCCGCCCATCACCTGCAAAGGCGGCAGGGTTGACGGCGGCGTCTGCTACTGCCCGAAAGGCACCGAGCGCAAACAGACCGGACCCAACGCCTATGAATGCGTGAAGCCGCCGCCGCCTATCACCTGCAAAGGCGGCAGGGTAGACGGCGGCGTCTGCTACTGCCCGAAAGGCACGGAGCGCAAACAGACCGGGCCTAACGCCTATGAATGCGTGAAGCTTCCGCCGCCTATCATCTGCAAGGGCGGCAAGGTGGACAAGGGCGTGTGCTACTGCCCGAAGGGTACCGAGCGCAAACCGACCGGGCCCAACGCCTATGAATGCGTGAAGCTTCCGCCGCCCATCACCTGCAAAGGCGGCAGGGTCGACGGCGGCGTCTGCTACTGTCCCAAGGGCACCGAGCGTAAGCAGACCGGGACGAACGCGTATGAGTGCGTAGTGCCGCCTCCTAAGCTCACCTGCGAGGGCGGCAAGATCGCCCAGGGCCGCTGCGTCTGCCCGAAAGGAACGAGCCTCCAGGCGCTCGGCAATAATAAATTCCGCTGCCTCGCGTTGCCCACAATTCGTTGACCGGGCGCGATCTCCAGATGACGTCGGCGGCCGGTGGTCACTAGCCTTGCGAGACGGCTTTAGGCTGCAAGGCTTTCGCTCGTCGGAACAGGAGCCTTGTACAAATCCATTCCCGCCAGCACCTTGTCGCTGAGTGTGTCAAAATCGATCGGACCTGTGCCCGCTAAGCTGAATATCTCCTTACGCAGCGCGTCCTGCTCCTTGGCCGTGTCCCTTACTCTGGTACAGCACAAATTGTCCGCCTCTAGGTAAAGACAGGCGAGCGCATAAACGCGGTCGAGCATTTCCAAATCTAAGGGGTCGAACTTCCGGCTTGTGGTCACGGAGCCCATTGCAGCCTCCAATGTCCTCTGTCCGCCGATCGGGCGGTTCGGTTCACGCTCGGCGATCACTTTTCGGCGCCCCCGTAAATCCGTTGTGTTGCTTGGTGCGGACGGCGGGAGTTGAACCCGCACGGCCTTTCGGCCTCAGGATTTTAAGTCCTGTGTGTCTACCAGTTCCACCACGTCCGCGAACTTGGGCCAAGCCACTAGAGCGCTATCGCGACCATAAGTCTAACGATAGCGCCCTAGCATTTTGTTCAGGCGAGAACTTCCGTAAGCGCCCCGGCGACGCCACTAAGCCGGAAAGAAGGGCTTTTTCTTCGATTTGCTCTTTGACCCGGCGGTCGTCTCGGTTTCGGCGGGCTTAGGCTCGGCCTCACCCTTCGCCGCCTCATGTATCACGTCCTTCGGTTCTTCCTCAGACACATCGTCCTCCGGCTCTTCGCCCGGCGCCAGCTCCGCAGGTGCTTCCGCCTTCACCACCGCCTCTTGGCCGGCAGACGAGACCTCGGGTGTCTCCTTCGGTTCGGACTTGGCCGGCACCATTTCCACTGGTGCTACGGCCGGTGCAGTAGCCTCCTCCTCGGGCTCCGGCTCGGCATGGACCAATTCGGCGGCCCCGGCTTCAAAGCTCGCCCGCAGCAGCAGGAAAAGCACCAGCGCGTTGAGCAGGTGCCAGATGAAATGGGTCCCGACCTTGCGCCCGTCAATCACCACTTGATCGCAGAACGCCATGTCGAGCGACCTGAGCAGGATCGATACGGTGAAGACCACCGCGGCCCACAGGACGTAAGGCGCTGCCCGATGATGGCGTTCGGCGAGCAGCATGCCGACGACGATCAGTGCGGCGAGCGCGGGTAGATACCCTACACTGCCGTTGAGGCACGGCTTCGCGCCGGTGACGTCGGCCCCCGCCACGCCGACCCCGCCCTCCCAGCACTGGACCTGACCCGCGAGGGCGATGAGCGCGGCAAAGCCGATCACGAGCAGCACCGTCCAGCCCGGCGGCACGCCGAGGAACCGGTTCAGCGCAAAGCCGAGATAGACGAGCATGAAAACGCTGATCGGCACGACGTCGGCCAGCGCCGTCCCCTCATCGGCGTAGACATGAAAGGCGAGACTGCCGAACCCGATCAGGAACACGAGTCCGATCAGGAGAAAATGGTCCGCGTTTCGCGTTTCGCGCGGCCGCCATAGCAGGACCTGCCAGGCGATGAGTGCGGCAAGGAAGAAGCCTGCGTTCGAAATGGCATTTATCGGCTCGGCCCAGAGCGCGGCGTTGGTCCCGCGTTCGCAATAGAGGAAGACGTGCTCGCCAAAAGTCATGGTCCCTTGTCCTTTCGACCCGTGAAACAGGAAAGAGGCCCTCCCTCTCCGGCCTGCCGCCTACCGGAAACGTCCAGTCTTTTGTTTTTGAATGTCCCACCGTCCATGAGCGCGGCCCATGTTAAACGCGAAACGCGCACAAAGGCAGCATTGTCATGAATCTCATGCGAATTCGCCGCGACCGCCGCCAAGGGGCCGGCAAGTGAACGCCTCGATCTACCAGTTGGTTCAGCCCTTCGGCTTGGGCAGCGCGAGCCGAATATGCAGCTCTTGCAGCTGCTTGGGGCTGACCTCCGACGGCGCGCCCATGAGCAGATCTTCGGCCTGCTGGTTCATGGGGAACATCACCACCTGGCGCAGATTCTCCTCGCCGCATAAGAGCATGACCATGCGATCGATGCCCGGCGCGATGCCGCCATGGGGCGGCGCGCCGTATTGCAACGCGCGCAACATGCCGCCGAAGCGCTTCTCCAGCTCCTCTTTCGGATAACCGGCGATGGCGAAGGCCTTCTCCATGATCTCAGGCTTGTGGTTGCGGATGGCGCCCGACGACAGCTCCACCCCGTTGCACACCACGTCGTACTGGTAGGCGAGAATCTCCTCGGGTCTAATGCTATTGAGCGCCTCGAGCCCGCCCTGCGGCATGGAGAACGGGTTGTGGGAGAAGTCGATCTTCTCCTCGTCCTCGTTCCACTCATACATGGGGAAGTCGACCACCCAGCAGAACTCGAAGCGGTCGGTGGCGGAGAGGCCGAGTTCGGTGCCGATCTTGACGCGGGCGCGCGCGGCGAAGTCTGCAAACTCGCCCGGCAGGCCGACCACGAAGAACACGGCGTCGCCGTCGCCGAGCCCGAGCTGCGTGCGGATCGTTTCGGTACGCTCAGGCCCGATATTCTTGGCAATGGGCCCTGCCCCCTCGCCGTCGCGGAAGAAGATGTAGCCCAGGCCCGGCTGCCCCTCTCCTTGCGCCCAGGCGTTCATACGATCGCAGAAGGCCCGTGAGCCGCCGCTCTTGGCCGGGATTGCCCAGACCCGCGTGTTGACGTCCATCTCGATCATGCCGGCGAACAGTTTGAAGCCCGAGCCGCGGAAGTGCTCGGTCACGTCCTGCATCTCGATCGGATTGCGCAGGTCCGGCTTGTCGGTGCCGTATTTGCGCATCGCCTCGGCATACGGAATACGCGGAAACTTCTGTGTGACTGGCTTCCCGTCGCCGAACTCCTCGAACAGGCCGCGCAGGATCGGTTCGACGGTGTCGAACACGTCCTCCTGGGTGACGAAGCTCATCTCCAGGTCGAGCTGATAGAACTCGCCGGGCGAGCGGTCGGCGCGGGCGTCCTCGTCGCGGAAACACGGCGCAATCTGGAAGTAGCGGTCGAAACCCGCGACCATGATCAGCTGCTTGAACTGCTGCGGCGCCTGGGGCAGCGCGTAGAACTTGCCGGGATGCACTCTGGAGGGCACCAGATAGTCGCGTGCGCCCTCTGGGCTGGACGCGGTCAGAATCGGCGTCTGGAACTCGAAGAAGCCGGCCTCGCGCATGCGGTTGCGCAACGACCAGATGATCGCCTGCCGCTTCATGATGTTGTCGTGCAGGCTCTCGCGGCGAAGATCGAGGAAGCGGTATGTGAGCCGCGTCTCTTCGGGATAGTCGGGCTCGCCGAACACCGGCAGCGGCAACTCGGCCGCCTCAGACAAGACTTCGAGGTCCTTGGCTCTGACCTCCACCTCGCCCGTGGGCAGGCTGGGGTTGATGGTATCGTCGGTGCGCGCCACCACCGCGCCGTCGATCTTGACCACCCATTCGGGTTTCAGCTTCTCGGCAACGGCGAACACCGGCGACTGTGGGTCGGCCACGATCTGGGTAATGCCGTAATGGTCGCGCAGGTCGACGAATAGGAGCCCGCCATGGTCGCGTACCCGATGCACCCAGCCGGAGAGGCGGACGGTCTTGCCGACGTCCCCGGTGCGGAGCTGGCCGCAATTATGGGTGCGATACGCGTGCATTGGCTGGGGGGCTCGGCGCAGGAAGGTGGGCTTTGCAGTGCCGCGGAACACCGCACGGGAAGCGCGCCCTTGTCAAGGCAGGGGGCGGAACGATGGTTGCCGTCCGAGGGTTTTCCTACCGAAAGGGAGAAAACCTTTGAGTAAGGCCGAGACAAAGACGGTTAGTGCGGCAATCGTGCTTCTTGCCGCCATTGGCCTCGCAAGCCCCGCCCTTGCAACCGAGGGCAAGAGCGAGCCGGTCCCCGGTGTCGATGAGGACAAGACCTTGAGCGAGCAGCTCGATGAGAGCAAAGGTGTAATCGATCCGCCTCCCATTGGCGACGAGGGCATCCATGCCGATGTCCCCAACCCTGACGCGGGACATGACGAAGAGGTCATTCCTCCGCCCGGCACGCCGGGCGGCGATCCCAGCGTAGAGCCCAAGTAGGAGGAGGCCCTGCGCGTGGCAACTTTCCCCGCCGCAGAGCATCGGAGGTAAGCGACTTAAAGGATCGCAAGGTCTGCCGTTGCGATTTTTCCCGATGCTGCCGGGAACTCTACTCGTCACTCAACGTTTGTTGGGCAGGCACTAACGTTGAGGGAGATCACGACGATGAGAGTTCCCGTCAAAACTCGCTTGCCTGTCGAGGCGTGGGTCTTCGCCGTGCTCGTGACGTTATTTTCGCTCACGTCCTCCATCGTGCAACAGCCGAAGACCGAGACGAAGGTTCAGTTCGCTACCGCCGCCGACACGTTAACTTCTTCCTTCGCATTACTCTCTAGCGGCATCAGCGATCTGACTGCCTATTCGCGGCGCGCTTTGTCGCTGGGGAAGGACCGCGGCTAGTTTCCGCGCCAACGCAACCCCCGGCACACAGCCGGGCGTTCAAGCTGCAAATATCCCCGTTTACTCCGTGTTTGCGACGTCGCCGCTCTTGGCCTTGCGCTCAGGCTTGGGCTATATCCGGCCCACCATGGATCTGATCACCCGGACCGAGGATCTCGCCGCCGCTTGCGCCAAGCTCTCGGCGGCGCCCTTCATTGCCGTCGATACCGAGTTCATGCGCGAACAGACGTTCTGGCCGCGCCTCTGCCTGATCCAGATCGCCGCCGACGGCGAGGAGGTGCTCATCGACAGTCAGGCGCCGGACCTCGACCTAGCGCCGTTCTTCGACCTCATGGTCGATGAGAAGGTCTTGAAGGTCTTTCATTCGGCCAGACAGGATATTGAAATCGTGCATCATTTGGCCGGCGTCATTCCCCACCCAATCTTCGACACGCAAGTCGCCGCCATGGTCTGCGGCTTCGGCGAGGCGGTGAGCTATTCGATGCTGGTCAAGCGCCTGCTCGGCCGCAACCTGGACAAGACCTCGCGCTTCACCGATTGGAGCCGGCGCCCCCTGTCCGACCGCCAGCTCACCTACGCGATCGGCGACGTGACCTACCTCCGCGACCTCTATCCGAAGCTTAGGGCACAGCTCGACGCCTCCGAACGCGCGACCTGGCTCAACGAGGAGATGGGGGTGCTCACCGACCCCGCCACCTATGAGCTTCACCCCGAACAGGCCTGGCGGCGGCTCAAGATGCGCATCAAGACGCCAAAGGCGCTCGCCGTGCTCATGGAGCTTGCCGCCTGGCGCGAGCGCGAGGCACAGGCCCAGGACGTGCCGCGCGCCCGCATCCTGAAAGACGAGGCGCTTTACGACATCGCCGGCCAAGCCCCGCGCACAGTCGAGGATCTCGGCTCACTCCGCTCTTTGCATAATGGCTTCGCCCGGTCGATGCGCGGCCGCGCCGTGCTCGAGGCGGTGGCCCGCGGCCTGGAGCGTGACCCCAAGACGATCCCGCCAGTCGAGCGCGGCGAGCCGATGCCGCCTGAGGCGCAAGCCGTGGTCGATCTGTTGCGCGTGCTGTTGAAGGCGACCGCCGGGAAGCATGGCGTCGCGCCGAAGCTCATCGCCACGAGCGATGAGTTGGAGGAGATTGCCCGGTCCGACGACGCCGACGCGGCGCCCTTGCGGGGCTGGCGCAAGAAGTTGTTCGGCGACGATGCTCTGGCGCTGAAGCGCGGGGAGCTCGCGCTTGCCATTCGCGAGGGCGAGGTGACGGTGCTCGCGCCGGACGGCTCACCGGCGCAAGAGCCAAAAGACGAAGCCTAGCAGCACGCTGACGACGATCATGGTGGTGATCGGCAGATAGAAATAGAACCCGCCGGTGTCGATCACGATGTCCCCCGGCAGCCTGCCGAGGCCGTATTGCACGCTGGCCATCGTCAGTAGAATGACCAGCAAGACATAGAAGACGACGACGCCCGGAGAGCGCATGGTCTATCTCCGCCGCCGCTGCTCGATCCGCATCTTGACCGTGGTGCGGACGTCGGCGGGAAGATCGTCAAGGGCTTCGAGCAGGCCGCGCAGCTCCGAGCGAAGCCCGTGAATTTGGTCGATCAGATTGAGCAGCACCGGTACGTCCTCCTCCGCGAAGCCAAGCTCGTCCTCCAGATTGCAGATCAGGGCCGCCCGCGCGAGGTCAGCCTCTGAATAGCCTTGCGCCGCCTCACTGGCGGGCTTGATGAACCCCTGACGCACCCATACTCTGAGCCTGGTGACGGTCAGGTGCTCGACCCGTGCGATGACGTCTTGCTCGGTCAGCATCACGCCTGCTCCTTAAGCTTGCGCCGCGGATCGTAGCCGTGGCTCGCGCGCCATTTCTCCGCGAAGCTCTTGAGGTCCTCGTCGATCGTGTCCGGCAGCACCACGCTCAGTTTCACCAATTGGTCACCGGCGCCACCCTTCGACTTCACGCCGCGGCCCTTCAGCCTGAGCGTCTGCCCGGAATTGGAACCAGGTGGCACCGTCACCGATACCCGCCCGCCGATGGTCGGCACCTCGATCTTGCCGCCCAGCACCGCTTCGTCGAGCGTGATCGGCACCTCGACGACGATGTCACTGCCCTCACGCTTGAACACCGGGTGGGGCTTCACGCTGATCTCGACCAGCGCATCGCCCGGTGGTCCATCGCCGAAGCCGGGCATGCCCTTGCCCTTGAGGCGCAGCACCTGCCCCTCGCTGACCCCGGGTGGAATGGTGACGTCGAGCGTACCGCCGTCCGGCAAAGTGATGCGTTGCTTGGTGCCGTTCACTGCATCCAGGAAGTTGACCTCGAGCCGGTATTGTGCGTCCTGGCCCGGCATGGAGAAGCGAGTGTCGCCCCGGCCGCCGCGCCTGCCGGCCGCGCCGCCGAACATGTCGCCGAACAGGTCGCTGAACGCGCCGATGTCCTCGAAGCCCGCGGTCGAGTGATAGCGCGTCCCCTCGGGTCCGCCGGCATATTCGCGGTAGTAGCGCTGCTGCGGCCGTTCCTGCCCGGAGGCGTCGATCTCGCCGGCGTCGTAGCGCTTGCGCTTCTCCTCGTCGCCAATGATGCCGTAGGCGGCGGTAATCTTCTTGAACTTCTCCTCGGCCGCCTTGTCGCCCGGGTTGAGGTCGGGGTGCAGCTTTTTGGCGAGCTTTCGGTACGCCTTGGTAATCTCGGCGGCGGTCGCGGTTTTCGCCACGCCAAGAACTGAATAGAGGTCCTCTGCCATCGATCAATCTAACTGGGCTAACGGCCAGTGCTCTGGCCTTCGTTGTCCCGTCCGGTTTGCCATACTTCGTCATTCCGGCGAAAGCCGGAATCCAGGGAAGCTCGCAAAGAGTCAATTTGTTGGATACCGGCTTCCGCCGGTATGACGCAATCACTTGAGAAGGGAGGCTTCATCCCTCAAGGAAACGACTAGCTCGCCGCAAGCTGAAACGGGGTGCCGACGCGAATCTCGGGCTCGCGGTCCACGAGATTGGCCAGCGCCTTGAAGCGGCGCTCGACCCGCTCGCCGTCGAGATTGGAGTAAGGCTCGGGCAGCGCCCATATCAGACGGTTGCCCTCGTAGCTGACTGGCGTGTTGGGCAGAACGCCCGGCATGGCGGCGGAGACCATGTGCGCGGCGCGGAACGCCGCACCCAGGATGCGCGCCCGCTTCAGCGTATCTTTGTCGACGAGCTCCACCAGCTTCTGGCTCAGCTCGTCTTTGACCAGCCCCTCGTTGCGGTAATAGACGGTGAGAGCGAGGAAGGCGCGGCCGGGATGGTCGACGCCGACGAAGTCACCGTGGGCCACGAGGTTCAAGCTTTGCACGCCGCGATAATCGGGGTGCGCGCGCCAGCCGATATCGGAAAGGAGGCAGGCCGCATGGCGTAAGCGCTTCTGCTCCGGCGTCTCGACCGGTCCAGGCGCGCGGAACAGAGCGTCGGTCCAGTTGCAGAGCTCATAGGCGTTGGCGACCGACCGGGACCGTTGCCGGGCGAGGTTGGCGCAAGCCTCGAGCAGTGGGTCCTTCTGCCGCTCCTCCTCGCTCAACAGGCTGTACAGCAGGCCCTCGCGGATGCCGAGGACCGAGATCACGACCGAGCGCGGCTTCATCTGCTTGATGAGCCGCTCCAACACCAGCGCCCCATAAGGAACGGTCTCGCGCCGCGCGCTGGAAATGTCGCGGATGCCGGCGAGAGAGCTTTGCGACTGGTGGTCGAGCAAGGCCGCAAACCTCAGCGCGTCTTCGGCGCTGATGCGATAATTGTGCATCACGCTCAAGGGATAGTTGGTCTGCGTCATGTGCAGCCGGGCGAGTGCGCGCCACGTGCCGCCAATGGCATAGAAGTCGCGGCCCCTGCCCTTCTCCAGCCAATCGACCTTGGCGAACTCGGCATCGACGATCTCGCGCGCCTTCTTGAGATTTCCACCGGACGCATCGATCAGTCGCAACCCGCCGAGCGGCATGGTGACGGCGTCGGACAGCCTCCCGCCGCGCACGTCGATGAGCTCGAGGCTGCCGCCACCGAGATCGCCGGCGAAGCCGTCGGCGGCATAAATGCCGGAGACGACGCCGAGCGCCGCGAGCTCCGCCTCCATTGTCCCGGACAGCACGTTGATGTTCCGGCCGAGCACTCGCTCGGCCTGCGCAATGAATTCAGGGCCGTTTTCGGCGTCGCGCGCCGCCGCAGTGGCGATGACCTCGACGTTCGCAACTTCGAGCTGATCGATCAGGGCACGAAAGCGCCGCAAGGCCCGCAATGCGCGCGACACGCCGTCGGCGGCAAGCCTGCCGGACGAGGCAATGGTGCGTCCGAGGCCGCACAGCACCTTCTCGTTGAAAAGTGGCGCCGGCGCCCGGCTCTCGTCCTCATAGACGATGAGCCGCACCGAGTTCGAGCCGATGTCGACGACGGCAATGGGGGCCCGATCGTTGCCTAGAGCCATGCCGCCCGCTCTAGCCGGTCTCGACCAGCCGCGTGAAGCGCGGCGGCATGCTCTCGGTGAGCGACGTGCCGCGGCCGGACAGGCTCGGATTGGTCATGAAATAGTCCTGAGCGCTGAAGGGTTCGTGCCCCTCGCCGGGCCTCATGCGCTGCGAGCTGCCATCGGGCATCACCCGCCAGCTCTGAAGGTTGTCCTTGAGGTTCGCAACCATGATCTGGTCCAGGATCTGCTCGTGCACCGTCGGATTCCTGATCGGGGTCATGGCCTCGACGCGGCGGTCGAGGTTGCGCGGCATCATGTCCGCGGAGCTGATATAGACCACCGCCTTGCGATGCGGAAGCCCATGCCCGGCCCCGAAGCAATAGATGCGCGAGTGCTCGAGGAAGCGGCCGACGATGCTCTTGACGTGGATATTCTCCGATAGGCCATGCACGCCGGGGCGCAGGCAGCAGATGCCGCGCACCACGAGGTCGATTTCGACCCCGGCCTGGCTCGCCTCGTACAGCGCGTCGATGATCTCGGAGTCGACCAGCGCGTTCATCTTCATCCAGATGGCCGCCGGCCGGCCGGCCTTGGCGTGATACATCTCCTCGCGAATGTGATCGAGGATGCGCGCCCTGATGCCATGGGGTGATACCGCCATGACCTCGAGCTCCGCCGGCTCGGCATAGCCGGTGACGTAGTTGAAAATGCGCGACAGATCGTTGCCGATGGTCCTGTCGGCGGTAAAGAACGACAGGTCGGTATAGATCTTGGCCGTCACCGGATGGTAGTTGCCAGTGCCCACGTGGCAATAGGTGGCAAGCTCGCCGCGCTCGCGCCGCACGATGAGGCTGAGCTTCGCGTGCGTCTTCAGCTCGATGAAGCCGTAAACCACTTGCACGCCCGCGCTTTCGAGATCGCGGGCCCATTTGATGTTGGCCTCCTCGTCGAACCGCGCCTTGAGCTCGACCACGGCGGTGACCGACTTTCCGGCTTCCGCCGCGTCCTTCAGCGCCTCGATGATGGGTGAGGTCTTGCTCGTGCGGTACAGCGTCCATTTGATCGCCACCACGTCCGGATCAGCCGTCGCTTGCTTCAGAAACTGCAGTACGACGTCGAAAGACTCGTAAGGGTGGTGAACGACGATGTCTTTCTTGGCGATGGCCGCGAAACAATCGCCCTGATGCTCGCGGATGCGCTCCGGAAACCGGCTGACGAAGGGCTGGAACTTGAGGTCGGGCCGGTCGGCGACGATGAGCTGGTTGGTGTCGGCGAGGCCGATCAGGCCCTTCTGAACGAAGCTCTCGCGTTCTGTGACCTTGAGCTCCTGCATGACGAAGCGCTGGAGCCGGGACGGCATGGTGGCTTCCATCTCCAGCCGGATGACCGAACCCCGCTTTCTTCGCTTCAGTGCCGACTCGAACAGACGCACCAAATCTTCCGCCTCTTCCTGGACCTCGATGTCGCTGTCGCGCACGACGCGGAATGCGCCCTGGCTCCTGACGCGGTAGCCGTGGAACAGTCGCGACACGAAGATACCGACGACCGTCTCCAGTCTGATGAAGCGAATGTCTTTGCCGCCCTCCTCGCTCGGCAGGCGGATGAACCGGTTGAGCTGCGGCGGGATCGGCAGGAGTGCGTGCATGGTGCGGAACGAGCCCTCGCGCACCAGCTCGAGCCCCAGGGTGAAGCCAAAATTCGGAATGAACGGGAAGGGATGGGCGGGATCGACAGCAATAGGCGTAAGCACGGGGAAAATATGATTCAAGAAGTGCTGCTCGAGCCAAGTACGCTCCGCCTCCGAGAGTTGGTCGGCATGGAGCACGTGGATACCCGCCTCGCCGAGTAACGCCTCGAGCGTGACCCAGTCCTCCTGTTGCTCAGCCGTAAGATCGTTGACGAACTGGTTGATGCGGTCGAGTTGTTCCGCGGGCGTCAGCCCATCCTGGCTCGGCGTTTCGATGCCGGCGACGACCTGCCCGCGCAAGCCGGCCACGCGCACCATGTAGAACTCGTCGAGGTTGTTAGCCGAGATCGACAGAAAGCGCAGGCGCTCCAACAGCGGATGGCGCTCGTTCTCGGCCTCCTCCAACACTCTCTTGTTGAAGTTGAGCCACGACAGCTCACGATTGAAATAGCGCCCAGGGCCGAAGCCGGCGACGCGGTTCTCCGCCCCTTCCAGCTCGACCTTTTCCGGCAAACTCATCGATAACCCCTTGGTAATCCGGCGGCTTCCGCCCCTCCACATCTGGCCGGTCCGGTATGTTACGCCTGAAAATGTATCACTAGCGTTACGGAAAACGCCAATTCGAGGGCCGCTTACTCGGCCGAAGCTTGGAGCACCTCCAACACGAGTTGACGGCTGATCTTGCGGCCGGAGGCCAGCGCCGCGCGATCGACCGCCTCGACCGCGGCGGCGGCGGCTTCGAGCGAGCGGTCGATCCTGAGCGCGATGAACTCAAGCACCTTGGGGTCGACATCCAGCTGGCGGTCGGCGAAATGCTTGAGCATCACCGTCCGCAGCAGAGCCTCATCGGGCGCGCCGATCTCGACGACGGGCACGGCACTCAGCCGCGACCGGAGGTCGGGCAACGCGGTGCCCCACCGGCTTGGGCTCCCGCGCGCGGTTAGAAGCACGAACAAGCGCTTCTCGCGTGCGAGGTTGAGCAGATGGAACAGGGCTTTTTCGTCGTAGCCGGCGCGATCGGCGTCCTCCACGACAAGCGGCGTCCCCGCAGACCGGGAATCGATGAAGGCGATATCGAGGCCGGCCGGCGAAAGCGACTGTGCCCCTGACAGCGCCTGCCACACACGCACGAGGTGGGTCTTCCCGCTCGCCGCCGGGCCAGTCAGGAGTTGCACTTGGTCCTGCCAATCCGGCCAAGAGTCGATGAGCCTGACGGCGGCGAGGTTGCAATCGCTGACGAGAAAATCCTCCGCGCCGAGGGCTGCACGATGAGGCAAATCGAAGGCGAGCTGCGCGAGCGTCACGATGCGCGAACCCGCGAACCCTGTCCGCCGACGCCGACCGGCTTCCGGCGGCGAGGCAGAGGCGCAGGCGCCGGCTCGTAGCTCGCCATGTGCTTGAGCCACGCCCAGAAATAGGCTGCCGCGGACAGAATGGTGAAGGTGCCCGTGACCCAAATGAGAATCCACACGAGTTGATCGAGCCCAAGACCGAGCCCGAGCTCGGCGAGGACGACCCCGGCCAGCGCAATCTGCGCGCACGTGTTCACCTTGCTGATGAGCAGCGGCTGCATGCTGACCGGCCGCGACATCATCCAGGAGAGCACGACGGCCCCGACGATGAGGATATCTCGGCTCACCACGGCGATGACGAGCCATACGGGAATATGGCCGGCAAGGCCCAGGGTGACGAAAATGCTGACCAGAAGCGCCTTGTCGGCGATGGGATCGAGATAGGCGCCGAGCTCCGTGTTCCAGCCGTAACGCTTGGCGAGGTAGCCGTCCGCCGCATCCGAGAAGCCCGCCAGCATGAACACGAAGAACGCCGCCAGCATCTCGTTGTCGATGATCAGCCACACGAGGAGCGGCACGAGCACGATCCGCCCAAGCGTGAGCGTATTGGGAATATTCACCGGCGCTTCTCCCAGCAGCCTCCAGCCCCTGCCGGCGTGGCGGGGGCATTGCCTGCAGATTCTAGCAGATTCCGCGGCCCGTAGCGCCCAATCGGATCTCGTCCCGGATTACTGGGAGCGGAGCACGAAGGTGCCATCTCTCTCATGGAGCGCAAATCCGTTCTGGCCGAGCGCGGCCTGAAGCCGGTCCAGCGACCCGGCGAAATCGAAGGTGATCGAGGCCGTCCTGGCCGAGAGCGCGTTGACCTCCAGCGCCTGAAGCCCGGCGATCTGCGTCAGCCTCGTTCGAATCTCTTGCCAATCCTTTAGGCCCGAGAACTCAACCAACGCGACAACATTGCGGGGGACCTCCGCCGGGGCGCCCTCGGTCTCCATGCCAGGCGGCGGCTGGCCCTCCTCGTAAGCCGCCTCGTCCGGGAGCTGTCCGCCCCCTTGGGTCGTCTTCCAGCGGTTCTCGATGGCGGCGAGCGCGGCAGCGGCGGCTTGACGCGCCACCGTCTTGCCATCGCCGGTCATAGCATCGTCGCGGCTGAAATCGATTGCGCCAACGCCGTCTTCCCCTGCGAGCCGGGTGGTGAACTTTTTGCCCTTGATCTCGCCCACGGCGATGACGAGGCCACCATAGCCATACGCGCTCTGCATCGTGGCAAACGCCTCGGCATCCCCTGCAAGCGCCGCCTTGACCGTTGCCGCGTCGAGGTCGGGCCGCGGCTGCAAAACCGTCGCCGGCGAGATGCTGTGGGCGAGATCGAGTTCCTCCCAAGCCGTTCGCCACGCCACCGAGCCTTCGCTCGATACGCCCTCGGCCGATAGCATCAGCGGCAGAATAGAGATCGGCGGCCCGCGTTCCTCGCTGTAGGGAATGCCATAGTTCGCCAGAAACTGCTGCACCGCGTAAGGATTGAAGTTCACGTCGAGAGTGGCGATGTAGCGCGTCGTCGAGGCCTGTTCGCTGCGGATCGCGACGCCGCTCACCAGCCCCTCGACCTCTTCCTTGGTGAATTCCGGGAGCTGCTCCAGCACGGTGAGCGGCACGACTCGGCCAAGCATGATCTGCATGGCCCGCATTTGCGCCTCGGTCATGCCCATAGCCCTCGCCGCGACCGCGTCCTTGGCCGTTGTGTCGACGGTGATCTTGGCGACGTCGTAAAGGCTGTCGGCCGCGTGGGCTGGGCCCGTGGCGCCCCAGAGCGCCGGCCCCCCGAGCAGAACGAGGAGACTCAATCTGCGAGCAAGACGCTCTAATCCCCTGAACCGCATGCTGAACTCGACCGTTGACATTGACCCTCGGCGCTCGCCCTCCGGCGCCCCGATTAACCGTTGGAATGTGGCGTGCCCACGGCCTTTCCGCCTTGACGGGCCTCGTCCGGCACGATTGTTATGCCAATTCTTCTGAACTTGCACCCCGAGTGGCCAGGTGCCCCCGAAATCCCAATCATCGGACAAAGATCCTCTGACCTACCGCGATGCGGGCGTCGACATCGATGCCGGCAACGCGCTGGTGAAGGCGATCGGCCCGCTGGCGGCGAGCACAAGGCGGTCGGGAGTATTGGGCGGCATTGGCGGCTTCGGCGGCCTCTTCGATCTCAAGGCGTGCGGCTATGAAGACCCCATTCTCGTGGCCGCCACGGACGGGGTCGGCACCAAGCTCAAACTCGCCATCGAGACAGGGCTCCACGACGGCATCGGCATCGATCTCGTCGCCATGAACGTCAACGACCTCGTGGTGCAAGGCGCCCAGCCCCTGTTCTTCCTCGACTACTTCGCCACCGGCAAGCTCGATGTGGGCGTGGCCGCGCGTGTTGTTGCCGGCATCGCCGAAGGCTGCCGCGAGGCGGACTGCGCCCTGATCGGCGGCGAGACGGCCGAGATGCCGGGCCTCTATGCGCCGGGCGACTACGACCTTGCGGGTTTCGCCGTGGGCGCCGTGGAACGCGGGCGCCTTTTGCCGCGCGACGATCTTGCCATCGGCGATGTTCTCCTCGCCCTGCCCTCCTCCGGCGTCCACGCCAACGGCTTCTCTCTCGTGAGGCGCATCGTCTCCGAAAGCGGGCTCGGCTGGAACGATCCGTCGCCGTTCGCACCAGGCACAAAGCTCGGTGCGGCGCTCCTCACACCGACGCGCATCTACGTGCGCCCGATACTTGAAGCGATTCGTGCAACCTCCGCCGTGAAGGCCCTCGCCCACATCACCGGCGGTGGCCTGATCGACAATCTGCCGCGCGTACTACCCGACACCCTTGCCGCCGCCATCGATCAGGACTCGATCCATCTCCCCCCGGTGTTTGAATGGCTCCAGGTCGAGGCGAGACTGAGCGACCACGAGATGCTCAGGACCTTCAATTGCGGCATCGGCATGGTCGTCATCGTCGGTGCGGACGACACGGAGCGAGTCCGCGCAGCCCTCGGTTCGCTTGGAGGTGAAGCGGCCACGATCGGCACCCTTATCGCCCGCGAGGGCGGCGCGCCTCTCCGCTTGAAGGGCAAGGCTTGGTCGCCGTCATGACTGCGAAGAAGCGCGTCGGCGTGCTCATCTCAGGCCGCGGCAGCAACCTTCAGGCGCTGATCGACGCGGCGAAGGCGCCGGACTATCCCGCCGAGATCGTGCTTGTGATCTCGAACGTGCCGGGTGCCCAAGGTTTGGCCCGCGCAGAGGCCGCCGGAATTCCGACTTGCGTCATCAACCACAAGGACTTTGCCTCGCGCGAAGACTTCGACCAAGCGCTCGACGCGAAGCTAACCGCGGCCGGCATCGAGCTTCTCTGCAACGCCGGCTTCATGCGCCTCCTCACCGAGGGCTTCGTCACCCGCTGGCAAGACCGCCATCTCAATATTCACCCCTCGCTTCTCCCTGCGTTCAAGGGCTTACATACCCATGCTCGCGTTCTGGACGAAGGGGCCAAGATCACCGGCTGCACGGTTCATTTCGTTCGGACGGCCATGGACGATGGCCCCATTATCGCCCAGGCCGCGGTCGCGGTTCACCCGGGCGACACCGAGGAGAGCCTCGCGGCGCGGGTGCTGCAGGCCGAGCATCTTCTCTACCCTCACGCGCTCAGGCTGGTTGCCTCGGGGGTGGTGCGGGTCGAGGGTGACCATGTGGTCGGAATGACACGGCAAAGTGGCCAATCTGCCCTCTTTTCGCCCCCTCTCCACGGCACCTTTGATTGAAAGTATTAACGGCCGTAAGATTGGGGTTTGGACGGTGATCTCGACGGAGCGCAAGATGCCGCGCTGCCGACGATGGACAATATTGACGGCCGGATGTTAGGAACTGGCCATATTCGACACAATTCGCGCTCGCTTTTTGCGACGGGAGCGATGCCGTCCGAGCAGCGCGGAATACCGGTCCTGGCCCGGGCCACTCGATCGTCCGATCGCGCCCGGCACCAAGGCCAACGAGCAGGAGTTAGGGGGAAAGGCATAAATGGCGGATATGACAGTCGCCTATTCTCCATCGCACGGGCTCGGCGAAGAGCAGAGCATCTGGTTCAAGCTGTCCTCGCTCTTGAACCAGGAGAACCCCATGCAGGTTCTCATGTGGCTCAGCGAGAAATATGGCGGCGCGGTTCCCATCAACCTCAAGAACCACCGCATCGTGATTCTGTCCGAGCCGGCGCATGCTGAGCGCGTGCTGGTCACGAACGCCGACAATTACGTCAAATATTTCGACGGCCTGCGCCCCATCTTCGGCAAGAGCATGATCACCGTCGACGGCGCGCTCTGGCAGAAGATCCGTGCGCCGCAGCAGCCTGCCTTCCACCCGCATATGTTCGAGGAGTACTTCCCCTACCTCATGTCGGCCATCGATTCCAAGATGGCCCGCTGGGTCAAGTTCGCCTCAACCGGCGAGACCATCGAGATGGTGGAGGAGACTTGGACGCTTGCCGCCGAGATGGTGTGCAAAGCGCTGTTCGACCGCGAGATGCCGTTCAATCCGCACTTCATCTTCGGCCAGGTCAAGACCTACACTGACGTGATGAACCACAAATCGATCCGCCTCAAGAAAATGCACGGCGAACTCACGGAGATCACCGACGAAGAGACGGCCAAGGCCATGGAGGTCTGGGGCTCGATCCCAGAGATGGTCACAGGTGCCGGCGTGCTCGAGCATCGCGAGAAGACACTGCTCACGATGCTCGAGGCAGCAGAGGCCGATCCCGAGTTCCCCGAGTTTGATCGCCAACAGGTGATCGACGAGATGAAGCAATATCTGTGGGCCGGCACCGAGACCACGGCACTTACCCTCGCCTGGTCGCTCTACCTCCTGTCGCAGCACCCCGAGGCGATGGAGCGCATCCGGGCTGAAGCCCGCGCCGTGTGTGGCGAGCGCGACCCGCAATGGAACGAAGTCCAACAGCTTGGCTTCACTCGCATGGTGATCCAGGAAACCATGCGTCTCTTCCCGCCGATCTGGGGCCTAATCCGTATTGCCGCCGGCGACGATGACATCGAGGGCCAGAAGATCAAGGCCGGCGACAAGGTGGTGATCGGCACCTATGTGATGCATCACAGCCCGAAATATTGGGAGGAGCCCGAGAAGTTCGATCCCGAGCGTTTCGCACCCGAGCGCGCAAAGAAGCGGGTGAAGTACTCATACTTGCCGTTCGCGGCAGGCAAACGTGCCTGCATCGGCGGCGCGCTGTCGCAGATCGAGAACACACTGGCGCTGGTGCAGTTGCTCCGCCGCTTCACCCCCGAATATGCGGGGCCGGTGCCGGCCAAGATCCACGCCACGGTGACGCTCTGCCCCAAAGGCGGCCTCCCCTTCCGTATCCGCGCGCTGAGCTAGACGGTAACGTCTTTGTTACGCCCAAGAGCGGCCTTGTTACGTCGAGTGATCTCCTCGCCTGTTAGGTTGCGCCCTTCTCGCTCAGGTCAGGCGTACGAAGAGGAGGAGTTACCATGCCCGCCATCGAACAGAACAAAGCTCTCGCGAAGCGCTTCATCGAGGAAGTCTGGAACCAAGGGCGCCTTGAGGTCGCCGACGAGTTGCTCCATCCCAACCTCATTACGCATGACGCCGACGGCGGCGTGACCAAAGGGCGCGACGCGTTCAAGCGGTTCATCTCCGATTTTCGCGCCGCCAATCGCGGGCTTCATTTTTCCGTCGAGGATCAGCTTGGCGAAGGCAGCGAAGTAGCGACGCGGGTGACGATCAAGAGCGACAAGACGAACCTGACCGGGA
The DNA here is from genome assembly GCF_050726195.1 of Methyloceanibacter sp. Lineage (GTDB taxonomy): Bacteria > Pseudomonadota > Alphaproteobacteria > Rhizobiales > Methyloligellaceae > Methyloceanibacter. Next base: position 212,718 of record NZ_JBOHJC010000002.1, read on the forward strand.
TCGGCATCGTGCGCATTGCCGACGGCCGCATTGTCGAGCAATGGGCGGATACCGATCCACTAAGGGCGTCAGCGAAGAGTGCCGCGTTCGGCTAGGGATTTGGCTCACGGCTCGGCGCGCTCAGTGACCATCGGGCAGCCGAGCGTCTTCTCGAGTGCGTCGATCAGTTCGTCTTCGGTCTCGACCGTCGAGTAGAGCCCGCCGGTTTCCTCTGCAAGGCATCTCGTTTCGACCACCGCTTGCTCACCCATCCAGGTGATGCCGCGCACACGCAGGCCAATGACGTGAACGGTAAGCCGGAGCGCGTTTTGGCGAAGCTCTTTGCCGAGGTTGCAAGGGGCACCGCCGCAAGTTTCCTCGCCGTCGGTGAGCACCACGATCACGCCGGGCCTGGCGCGGTAATCGAGAACATTCGCAGCCTGGGCCACGGCCGCCGAGAGCGGTGTTTTGCCGGCCGGCGTCAAAGCATTGACGGCTTCGAGGATGCGCTCGGCGGCCCCCGCCACGGGCCGGAGGTCAAGCTGCACATTGCATTGCTGATAGGGCCCCGGACCGTAGGTAATCAGGCCAACGCGGCGCATGCGCGTCACCCTCGGTAAGATCTTGGCAAGCGCCTGGCGCACCTTGTCGATGCGGCTGACGGCGGTCGGGTTTTCGCTGCCATAACCCCAGCCGTTGCCCGACATCGACCCCGAGGCGTCGAAAACCAACATGGCGTCCTCGGTGCAGGGCGAACGCTCGCCCTCCGTTGCGCGCGCCATCCCCGCGCCGCTCGCGACGCAGACCGCCACGGCAAGCACGGCATGACTGAAGCGCCACGCCAATACGTGGCCTAGCCCACGATCTCGCTTTTCTTGAAGCACAGCGCGATCTCCCGCTTCGCGCTTTCGAGGCTATCCGAGCCGTGCACGGAATTCCGCTGCATGTTGATGGCGAAATCCTTGCGGATGGTGCCGGGCTCAGCGTCGACGGGATTGGTCTTCCCCATCACAGCGCGGTTCCTGGCGATGGCGTCGTCGCCTTCGAGCACTTGCAGCACGATCGGCCCCGACGTTATGAAGGCGATGAGGCCTTTGTAGAAATCCTGGCCCTTATGCATCTCATAGAATTTCTGGGCGTCCTTCTTCTTCCACTTGACGCGCTTTTGCGCGATCACGCGCAAGCCTGCCGCCTCGAGCCGGGCGATGATCAATCCAGTGATGTTCCGCTCGGTGGCGTCTGGTTTGATGATTGAGAGCGTGCGTTCGCTAGCCATGGCTAAGTCCCTCTAGCCCCCGGGAATCTTTGCCGGGCTTATAACTGCCGGGAATGACAGCCACAAGGCGGTCAGGGTAAACAGCTGCCGGTATCAGGGATGCCGAAGCCTACCCGCTTCGGCCGATGGAGGTAAAGCCGATGCTCTATGTCACCCTCAAGGTCCTCCTGACGAGTGTCCTCGTCGTCGCGGTCTCGGAAGCCGCAAAGCGGAGCGCGCTGTTCGGCGCCATCATCGCCTCGATCCCGCTGACCTCGGTGCTCGCCATGATCTGGCTCTATATCGACACCGGCGATACGGAGAAGGTGGCGCGCCTTGCCACCGGCATCTTCTGGCTCGTACTCCCCTCCCTCGTCCTGTTCGTGAGCCTGCCCATTCTGCTCCGCCAGGGCGTCGACTTCTATACGAGCCTCGCCGCCTCCATCGCGCTCACGGTCGCGGCCTACTTCGCCATGCTTTACACGTTGCGGCTCGCCGGCATCGAGATTTAGGCGAGAGGCTCAGGCCTTCTGCTGCCACCTTCCGTCGCCGTCCTGCTGCCAATAGCTCACCTCATAGCCGTTGGCCTTGGCCGCGGTCCAAGCCGCGCGCGCCTCAGCCACGGCGCCACCGTCGCGGCCGTCGAACACGTAGACGACGCGGGTGTAGGACGAGGCGTCTTCCAGCTTCGCCCCGTCGACCAGGAACCGCACCGCCGCGCCGTTCGGATTGTCCTCGTCGTCCGTTAGGTAGATCGGATGCTCGGCCGCAGAACCATCGCTTGCCGCGCCGTGCGGCAGGAAGCTGTCCTCGCGATAGGCCCACAGCAGCGAGTTCAGCGCTTCGACCCGCTCCTTGCTCGCCGCCTGCACGGCCGCGCGCCAGCCCCGCTCGAGCGAACGCTCGAGCAAAGTCGGCAGCACCTGCTCGAGCGTCCGCTGCTCCAGATGGTAGAAATAGACCTCCGTCATCGACTCCCCTTGGCGAACGGGTTCGCGCCTTTGCGCATGTTGAGCCTGATTGGCACGCCGGGCAAGTCGAAGGCCTCGCGTAGACCGTTCACCAGATAGCGTGTGTAGGAATCCGGCAACGCCTTCGGCTGCGAGCAGAACACGACGAAAGTCGGTGGCCTGGCGTTGGCTTGTGTGATGTAGCGGAGCTTGACGCGGCGCCCCGAAACGGCGGGCGGCGGATGGGCGTCGACGGCAGCACCGAGCCATTGATTGAGCGCGTGGGTCGGCAGCCTCCGGTTCCACACCTCGTCGGCGGCGAGCACCGCGTCCATGAGCTTGCCGAGACCCTTCCCGCTCAAGGCCGAGATGGGCACGAGCGCCACGCCCTTTATCTGCGGCAAGAGGCGCCGGCAGGTCTCGCGCAGCTCGCGGAGTCGCTTCTCCGGCTCGCGAACCAGGTCCCATTTATTGATTGCGATCACGAGCGCGCGGCCTTCCTGCGCAATCAGGTCCGCAATCTGAAGATCCTGCTTCTCGAACGGCTGTGCCGCATCAAGCAACAGCACCACCACCTCGGCGAAGCGGATCGCCTTCAATGTATCGCCGACGGAAAGCTCCTCGGCCTTCCCCTCGACCCGCATCTTGCGCCTGAGCCCCGCCGTGTCGAACAGGCGCAAGGGTCTGCCGTCCCATTCCGCTTCCGAGGCGATTGCGTCGCGCGTAATCCCGGCTTCAGGACCTGTGATCATGCGCTCCTCGCCGAGCAGCGCGTTGACGAGGGTCGACTTGCCGACATTCGGCCTGCCAACCACGGCGATGCGAAGGGGGTGCGGCGCCGACTCGACTGCCTCCGTCTCGGCGGTCACGCCGCCCTCATTCTCCTTGCACACGCGCTCGATCGCTTCGCTGAGATCGCCGGTTCCGAGATCGTGCTCCGCCGAAATCGGCAGCGGCTCGCCAAGCCCGAGCGCAAAGGCCTCGTAGAAGCCAGCCTCGCCTGCCCGGCCCTCCGACTTGTTCGCAAGCAGGATCACCGGCTTGCCTGACGTGCGGACGAGATCGGCAAAGATTTCGTCGGTGCCGGTCACGCCGGCGCGCGCATCGATGAGAAAGAGAACGAGATCGGCTTGCGCGATCGCGGCTTCGGTCTGCTGGCGCATGCGCGCGGTGAGTCCCGTATCGCCCGGTTCCAGGCCCGCCGTATCGACCAGGGTGACCGCGCAGGTTCCAAGCTCGGCGTGCGCCTCACGGCGGTCGCGCGTCAGCCCCGGCTGGTCATCGACGAGCGCCAGCCGCTTGCCGGCAAGCCGGTTGAACAGAGTGGACTTGCCGACATTCGGCCGTCCGACGATGGCGACTGTGAAGGGCATGGGAACCGTTTGGGCGGAGTTCGGGTGGGCGTCAGTCTCTGCCGCGCTCGTGATCAGTTAAGGGCAATCAAGTCGGCATCGTCGGACAGGATATACATCCGGCCGCCCGCCACAACCGGGGCGACGAAGACGTCGGTGTTGAGGTCGACCTGGTTGGCCACCTGCCCGGTCCGCGCATCTGCGCCCACCAGCAGCCCCTCGCCCGAGACCACCCATAGCTTGTCGCCGGCGAGCACCGGCCCACTCCACCGCGTGCTCGTGGGAAGCTCGCTCACCCAGCGCACCTGGCCGTCGCTTCGGCCTAGCGCCATCAGCCGCCCTGCCACGTCGACGACGAAAACTGCATCTCCTGCCACCCACGGCATCTGCGTGCTGGCGAGATTGCGAGTCCACACCCGCGCGCCCGACGAAGCCGATGTCGCGATCATCCTGCCGCCGTGACTTACCGCGAACACGATATCTCGGTCGATCACCGGCCGGGCCGGATCGCCGAGAATGCCGGACGCCGTGGTCTCGCTCGTCCGCGTAAGCGAGTCGCTCCACGCGGTCTTGCCGCTGCCCGCCTCGAAGGCGGCGACGTCGCCCGCCGGAAAGGGCGCCACGACGATCCCGCCCGAGACCGCGGGGCTCGCGTTGCTGAGCAGGGTTGCGGTTTGCGGCAGTCCGCGAGCCTTCCACAGCTCTTGGCCGTCGGTGCCGTTCAGCGCGTGCAGCGTATTCGCGGTCGAAACGAAATAGACCTTGCCGCCGGCCGCGGTCGGCGAATTGCGGATGGGCTCGCCGACCGACTTGGTCCACTGGACCGAGCCGTTGCCCGCATCGAGAGCCACTACCGTGCCGTAGCCCGTCGTGACGTAGAGGCGACCGCCGTCGAGGGCGAGTCCCCCGCCGAAACCTTCGCTGCTCCTCTCGTTCTCGGGCGTCACGCTCGCCCGCCAAACCGTCGCGCCGCTTGCCGACGAAAAGGCCGACACGTTTCCAGCCGCGTCGAGGGTGAAGACTTTGCCTTCGGCGACGAGCGGCACGGCGCTCAAGCGGCCACTCGAGGATGAGCCGCTGCCGGCATCCACGGCCCACACCTTCCGCAACGAGCCCCCGAGCGCAAGGTGGCCGAGATTGTTCGCTGGAACGCCCCCCGGCTGCGACCAGGCGGCGTTGGTTTGAGCGGGTGGAAGCGAGACGGGTTTTGCCGCGATCTGGTCGGCCCTGAATTCGCCGGGGTCGGTGATGACGGCGATGCGCTCGCCGGGCAATATCGTCTCCTTGTCGGCGAACGGATTCTTGATGTTGGACAGAGCCCCACCTCCGCAACCACCCAGGGCCAAAGCTACCGCCGCGGTGAGCCCCGCGCCGAGAAGGCGACTGCCCCTACTCCGTCCTCTACCCCGGCCCACTTTCCGAATCACCCTTCGGTTCTGGCGCTAGTTCGTTGTCGGGCCCTGCGCCGGCTGACCTCCCACGATGAGCGCGAGCATCACATTGGCACGTTCCCGCAAATTCGGCGGCGTGGCCTGATCGCTCAAGAGAGCGCTGAACTGCTGCTCGGCCCCGCGCATGTCGTTGTGCCGGTAGGCCGAAAGACCGAGCAGCTCCCGCGCCGAGAACCGCCAGGCACTATCGTCCCCGGCGAGACCCTTGAGCCGGCGCTCCATTTCGGCGTAGTCGGCGCTGTCGAGGCGGAGCGCCGCGGCCTGGAGCGTGGCAAGGCCCTTTAGAATTTTATCGACGCTCGCGTCCGCGGCGAGCGCGTCATAGGCCGCCACCGCCTTCTCGGTCTCGCCCGCCTTCGCCTCGAGGGCGGCGAGTTGGAAGCGCGCGAGCACTCGGTAGCCCGCAGGGCCGTTCTCGGCAAGCGCTGCGAACGCCTCCTGCGCCTTGGCCTGATCGGCGCCCGCCTCAAGCGCGAGGGCTTGCGTGAATTCGGCCCCGGCCTGTTGCGCCCGGTGCTCCTGCCAATAGGCCCAGCCACGATGGGCTGCGACGCCCACTACGATGAGACCGGCGAGGACGAGGATGTAGACCCCGTATTTGTCCCACAGCGCCTTGTACCGGTCCTGGCGGACAGCTTCGTCCACCTCGCGAAAAAAACTATGGTCGCTCATCGGGTTGCGGCTCTTGTGACATGATTAAAGGGGCGCATGCGGCAGGAGCCGTGCTGAAAGCTCCTCCTCTCCGCCGTATAGTGAAGGCCACTTGCTCGCGCAAGGCTGAAGCCCCACCCCCCTCTGACAAGCTTCGGTTAATGCGTCAGCTCGGTTGAGCTAACTGCCTGTCATTTTGGTCTTTTTCGTGGCCTCCTCGGCGTCCTCGCACATCGGATAGGTGTATGCGTCCGACGGGAAGACGCGACTGCGGACCTCGGTGGAATAGGCCTTCACAGCGCCCTCGATGGCCGCGCCGAGCTGAGCGTATTCCTTCACGAATTTGGGCACGCGCGGCGACAGCCCGAGCATGTCCTCGAGCACGAGGATCTGCCCGTCGCATTCGGCGGAGGCGCCGATGCCGATGGTTGGTATGGAGATCTGCTTGGTGATGCGCGCGGCGAGCAGTTCGGCAAGCGCCTCGAGCACGACGGCGAAGGCGCCCGCTTCGGCAACAGCCTTGGCATCCTCCTCGAACGCGGCCCACTCCGAGCGAAACCGGCCGCGCGGCTGGAAGCTGCCGATCGTGTTCACCGCCTGCGGCGTGAGCCCGATATGGCTCATCACGGGAATGCCGCGGCTCGACAGATAGCGGATGGTCTCGGCCATGTGCACGCCGCCTTCGAGCTTGATGGCGCCGCAGCCCGTCTCTTTGAGCACGCGCGCGGCGTTGCGGAAGGCAACCGAAGGGCTCTCCTCGTAGGAACCGAACGGCATGTCGACGACGACAAGAGCGCGGGTCGAGCCCCGCACCACGGCCTGAGCGTGCATGATCATGAGATCGAGCGGCACTGGCACCGTGGTCTCGTAGCCGTGCATCACCATGCCGAGGGAATCGCCCACGAGCAGCATGTCGACATAAGGGTCGATGATCCGCGCCGTATGCGCGTGATAGGCGGTGAGCGCCACGATCGGCGCGCCGCCCTTGCGTTTGGCGATCTCCGGCGCGGTCACCCGCTTGGCATCAAAGTTTTGCGACACGGCTCAAGCCTCGCAAGTCTGAACTCGCTGATCTTATGACAGAAATATGGGCATTTGTGCAGTGCAAAAAAGTGCCGCGGGGGTTGATTCTTATCAATGCGGCAGGACCGCCCGGCCGATGAGGAGAGGATGGAGCCATACGAGGAACACGACGTAGAGCACGACGCCCAAGACCACGGCGATGACGTCGTTGCGCGAAGGCCCCGACCCCGGCGTCTCCACCAGGGCCGTCGGCTGCCGCCCCTTGATGGCGATGCGGTCGTAGACGGCATAGGCCAGGAACGAGCCGAACAGGATAATGGAGGCGAGGTCGCCATTGGCGATGAGATGGGCAAGCGCCCAGGTCTTGATGCTGACGAGGAACGGATGCTTGACGGCCGCCTTGATCCGCCCAGGCACATAGGCCGCAACCAGCAAGATGAAGGCGGGCAGCATGAGCACGATCGCCACCCACCGCGTCCAGGCGGGCGGCGACCAGACCTGAATGACCGGCGCGGATGCGAACCCCCATACGAGCAGCGCGAAGCCGGCGAGCGACAGGACCGAGAAGACAGCTCTATAGCCCGCAATGCCCAAGCGGCGGACCAGGCCCTCGCGGACGTGCGGGAAGGTCGGCAGCAGATGGATGCCGAGAAAGACGACGATGCCGAGGACAAGGAGGGTCATGGCGCCCAGCGAGCCACCCCCTTAGCTCAATCGGTGACCGGCGGTCCGTATTTGTTGGGCCCCGGCGTTCCGGAGAGGAAGCCGAGCTCGATCAACAGCCAGATCGCGCCGATGATGGGAATGAGGCCGATCAGCACCCACCAGCCCGACTTGTCGCGGTCGTGGAAGCGCTTGATGTAGACCAGGATCGACGGGATCAGGATGATCAAGGTCCAGATGCCGCTCAACAGGCCAAGCCCCGACTCCGGATCGAACGTGCCGAGCGCCCCGTCGATGATCGACAGAATCAGGCTGCCCACGAACACCGGCAGGATGAGCCACAGCCAGAACTGCTTGCGGTTTACCCGGCCTTGCGCCGACAGATAGAATTTTTGGAAGTCCATGTGATTGCCCCCTTTGTTTCCCGGTAGGAGCAAATCTTAAGGGCGGCACGCCGTCAACTGGTCCCTTGTGTAGATGCTCGGGGTGACGGCGATTTGAAGGCGGGGTTAAGCGAGAACGGCACGCACGCCGCTTTTCCCGAGGCGGATGAGCCGCAGCGGCTCGTCCGGCTAGAACGGCCGAGTCTTGGCTTGCCCGTCGTTGGACGGAGGCGCGGCCCGGCTCGGCTCGACGGCGAGCTGTTCCCTGGCGAGATCGATGCTGATCTCCCCGTGCTCGTTATCGCTCGCCTTGTAGACGAGGCCAAAGATGCTCGCCGCGGTGCGAAGCCACTTCGCACGATTGTCCAAGGACCAGGTGCTGTCGGGCTTGGGCAGCCGGTTCACCAGCCCCCTGATCAAGAGGTCCGAGGTCCCGCACCCGTCGTCCTCCGGGCCGCTCGAGCGTTCGTCGAGAAGGACGCGGGGCTCGAGACCTTCGGGGTGCGCCAGCCCGGGCACAGTGCCGCGGCCCTTGCCATGCAGAGGCGTGCATTCGCGTTGTTGCTTGGAACCGAACATGGTTTGGAGTGTCCCATAGGTCTCGGCGCTCCGTGAACACATTGTTTAATAGTTGGTTAAAGCTCGGAGCGCGCGTCACTGCCCCTTGCAAATCGGCGGCGGTTGGGGCGGGGGCGCCGGATGATCCTGCTTGTACTTCATGAGGAGCGGCTCGAGCTCCTCTCTCGGCCAGAATTTCGGCGAGCGGATTTCCCGCAAGCAGGAGGCGTTCCAATATAGCCCCACGCCCGCCGGCGACTTGCCTGCCTTCACCGCTTGCGCGACGGCGTCGATGTCTGCCGATTCAGGATAGATATAAAGCGTCGTCGGCACGCCCTGCACCAGGCCGACGATCTCCTCGGAGTCCGACGGCGTCCAACTGGTGCAGCCGTTGCTGCGGCCGGCGCTATAATTCACCAGGTTACCAAACGGGACGTAACCCTTGTCGTCGGCGTAGGGGCTGTCGGGGTTCTTTCGCAGACACACGCCCCGCAACAGCACGGCCGGATGCCCGCCTATCGCGCGCGGTCTGGCGTTTGCGGTGTCGCCCCAGCCCTCGAACTGCACGAACGAGCGGACCAAAGGCGCGGTATTTCCCGAGGCACGATAATATCCTTTGAACGACGTTCTGATCTCGGCCGTCACATAGGAACCGCCGGTCGTCAGCTTGGAATCCTGCGCATTGCTGAAGTTCTTCGCGCACCGTATGCCGTTCGAGAAATTGGCAATGCCGCGCAAGTTGCGGCCGTTGCCATGCCCGGACGAGACCGCGCGAAACGTCTGATCGATTTCGCAGATCACGTAGAATCGCTTGCCCAATCCGGCGGGGCGCGTCGCGTCCATGGCGAGATAGCAGACATTCCTGACCGCACCTTCGCTCACCTTTTGCAGGTAAAGCGCGCGCGCCCTCTGCAACACCACTTGTGAGATTTGCCCCTCGCCGTCGCCGACATGGGCCTGAAGCCAAGCCGGAATATCTGACTGCTGCTCCGTGGCAAAGGATCGGGTCGACCCCGTCACGGCATCGGCGGCAACGATGAGGCCGGCGATGGCGGCGATTGCTGGAAGGAGCGGTCTTGACGGCACTGGATCAATCCCTCGTCGAGTGCTTTGTAATTGGCCCGATATTGCGACGAACCAACTCAGCCGATGCGGGCGGCCCCAATCCCTCAGATAATCCGAGTCTTCTTGTCCATAATTTGGACGATAGACCCTCAAGCCGTGCACCGACACTCCCGCGATGCGGTCTGCATCCGGGGTTTGCTCCTTTCTCCCCCGTCCTTCGAGACGGGCCTTCGGCCCTCCTCAGGAGGAGGGGGTGGCGCGCCGAACGGCGCAGTCCGTAATGGTGTCGTGTCCTTGGCGAGGACACGCGGGCGCCTTCCGGCGCGCCACATGCGCAATCCGCACAAACGGCACGGGCCGCGCATGTCATTTGCGGCGTTGGTCGGCGGCGGACCCCACTTGCAGTGGCCGTCTCGCTTGCATCGCGCATCAGGGCCAGAGGCCGGTAGCGCGCACATAAGAGACAACCACATCTCCCCGACATCCGGCGGGGGCTCGTAGTAGCACCCGGGGGGTAGCCCGCACCGCCCGGAGGCCTTGGTCGCGTAACCAGGCCCGCGGGCGCCGCACCCCGTCCCGCCACTCAAGACGCCTCTAGAGCAACGCCCCTTCAGCGGACGAGGTGCATGCAGTGTAGCGCAGGCTCGCGCGGAGGTAAAGGATTTTTTTCCTAGCCCGCAATTTCAGCCGGCGAGTGCGAGGATAACTCACGGGCTCTTGCAGATCGGCAACGGTTCCGGCCGCGCCGGCGGGTTATCCTCTTTATATTGAACGAGGGCCGGCTCAAGGGTCTCCCGCGGCCAAAAGTTCGGCGCCCCGATCTCGCGCAAACAGGACGCGTTCCAATACAATCCGGCACCCGACGGTGACTTCCCGGCCCTCACGGCGCGGCCCACGGCGACGATGTCGCTAGCTTCGGGATAGATGTAGACCGTCGTCGGCTTGTTCTGCGCCAACGCCAAAATGTTTCCGGCGTCCGACGGCGGCCAGCTGGTGCAGCCATTGCTGCGCCCGGCACTGTAGTCGATCAGCTTGCCGTACGGCACGTAGCCGTCCTCGTCCGCGTAGGGGCTCGATGGAGATTTTATCCGGCAGATCCATGACACGATCGCGGCCGGATGGCCGCCGATGGCGCGCTTCCGCGCGTTCGCGGTGGCGCCCTCACCCTCGAACTGCAAGAACGAGCGCAGCAGAGGCTCAAATCTCCCGCCCGCGCGATAATAGCCCTTGAAGGACGTTCTAATTTCGGCGGTCACATAGCCGCCGCCTGTCGTCAGCTTGGAATCTTCCGCGTTAGAGAAGTTCTTGGCGCAGCGCGCGCCGTTCGAGAAATCCGGCATGTCCGGCAGATGGCGGCCGCTGCCGTGGCCCGAAGGGACAGCGCGAAATGTTCTGTTGGCTTCGCAGATCACGTAGAACCGGCGCCCGTTGCCGCCGGGACGCGTCGCGTCCATGGCAAAGTAGCAGGGATTGGCGATCGCGCCTGCGCCGGCCTTTTGCCGGTAGAACGCGCGCGCCCGCTGCAACACCACGGCTGAAATTTGACCGTCGCCGTCGCCGATATGGGCTTGCAGCCACGCCGGAACACCCGGAACGGCGGGAACGCCCGGAGCGATCGGCGCGGCCGGAACGGGTGAGACGAGCCACGGCAGCTCCTCGGCAAAAGACCGGCTCGAGCTTAAGACCGCGGCGGCGAGCACGACGCCGGCGACGAGACCGGCGAAATGCAGATGGAGCGGTGTTCCCCTCACAGGATCGATCTCCTGTCCAACTTGTTGCAATCGGCCCGAAACACGGGCGGCCCGGCCCATCCCAACGCGGACGCCCCCGTCCGGCCTGGATCATCGGAAATCTTATTGGCCAATCTTAGACGTTATGCCGCCCGAGTGTTTAAGCAGGCCTAAACGGAGGAGCCCGCCCCGTCGGAGTATGGGGGGCGGCTTGAGCGCAGCGGACCCCTCACTCCCACTCAATGGTCCCCGGCGGCTTGGAGGTGATGTCGTAGACCACGCGGTTGATGCCGCGCACCTCGTTGATGATGCGCCGCGCCGCCTTGCCGAGAAAGTCGTGGGAGAAGTCGTAATAGTCCGCGGTCATGCCGTCGGTCGAGGTGACGGCGCGCAGCGCGCAGACATAGTCGTAGGTGCGCGCGTCGCCCATCACGCCGACGGTGCGCACCGGCAACAGCACGGCAAAGGCCTGCCAGATCGTGTCGTAGAGCCCGGCGCGCCTGATCTCCTCGAGATAGATGGCGTCGGCCTTGCGCAGGATGGCGAGCTTCTCGGGGGTGACTTCGCCGGGGATGCGGATGGCGAGGCCCGGCCCGGGAAAGGGGTGGCGCTTGACGAAGGCGTCGGGGAGGCCGAGCTCGCGGCCGAGCGCGCGCACCTCGTCCTTGAACAGCGCGCGTAAGGGCTCGACCAGCTTGAGCTTCATGGTCTCCGGCAGGCCGCCGACATTGTGGTGCGACTTGATGGTGACCGACGGTCCGCCGGTCGCCGACACGCTCTCGATCACGTCGGGGTAGAGCGTGCCTTGCGCCAGGAACTCGGCGTCGTCGAGCTTCTCGGATTCCTCCTCGAACACCTCGACGAACAGGCGGCCGATGATCTTGCGCTTGGCTTCGGGGTCCGAGATGCCGTCGAGCGCGCGCAGGAACCGTTCGCTCGCATCAACATGCACCAGCGGGATGTTGTAGTGCCCACGGAACAGATCGACGACCTCCTTGGCCTCGCCTTGGCGCAGCAGACCGTGGTCAACGAAGATGCAGGTGAGCTGGTCGCCGATCGCCTCGTGGATGAGGAGCGCCGCGACCGCGGAGTCGACGCCGCCGGAGAGCCCGCACACCACGCGGCCGTCGCCCACTTGTTCGCGGATGCGCGCCACTTCCGCCTCGCGGAACTGGGCCATGGTCCAGGTTCCGTCGCAGCCGGCGATCGCCCGGACGAAGTTGGCGATCAGCGCCGCCCCTTTCGGCGTGTGCACCACCTCGGGGTGGAACTGGACGCCGTAGAGCCGCCGCGAATCGTCGGCGATGGCCGCGAACGGCGCGCCGGTCGAGATGCCGACGGCGCGGAAGCCTGGCGGCAGCCTGGTGACGCGGTCGCCGTGGCTCATCCACACTTGCGCGCGCTCGCCTTCGGCGAACACGCCGTCGAACAGCGGCGTCTCGTCGATGATCTGGAGCTCGGCGCGGCCGAACTCGCGGGTCCGGCCCGCCTCGACCTGGCCGCCAAGCGCCGCCACCATGGCCTGCTCGCCATAGCAGATACCGAGCACTGGAACGCCCGCGGTGAACATCGCTTGCGGCACTTGCGGCGTGCCGCTCTCGTGCACGCTAGCCGGCCCGCCGGAGAGGATGATGGCGCGCGGCAGCACGGGGCCAAGCGCCGCTTCGGCGCGATCGAACGGCACGATCTCGGAATAGACGCCGGCCTCGCGCACCCGCCGAGCGATGAGCTGCGTCACCTGGCTGCCGAAATCGACGATCAGCACCCGGTCGAGCGCGCCGTCATGCGCCGGGTCGGCCGGGTCTTCGGCCGTGATCTCGGGGGCGTCCGTCATGGCCGGTGGTTATAGCAGCGCGTTCGAGTCGGCAATGGCTGCTTGTGCCGCAAATCCCCTCATGCGAAGCCGGTGCCGGGAGGGGTCAGCATGGACTACGGCGAGCAGCTGGAGATCGAAAACCGGCTGAAGGGGCAGATCGACGCCTATCACGAGGCGGCCATGCTGTTCACGGCGGTCGCGGCACGCATCCCGGACCTCTTGAACCTGGGCGGCCGGACGCCGGAGATGCTCGCCGCGGAGCTCGGCTTGCGCCTCGAGCCCTTGCGCCGCTTCCTGCGCGGGCTCGTCACCATGCAGCTTTGCGAAGAACTGAACGACGGCCGCTTCGTGCTGACCCCGGCCGGACAATCCCTTGCCGTCGGCAGCAGCTCGAGCTTGCGTCAGAAGGCTCAAGTCGTTGTCGGCCAATATTGGCTGCCTTGGCTCTCGCTCACGCATTGCCTGGAGACGGGCGAGCCGTCCTTTCCACTCCTCTTCGGATCGACGGTCTCGGAATGGCGAGCGGCCGACAAGGAAGAAGGCGATCCCTTCTACCGCTACCTGGCCAAGGAGGAGATGGCAGGCGCGGACGACCTCATGCAATCCTTCGACGAGTTCGACGCAGGCACCATGGCCAGCATCGGTAGCGGCTATGGCGGGTTTCTCGTGCCCTTCCTCAACGCGTTTCCGGACCTCAAGGCCATCGTGTTCGACTCTCCCGCGGTGGTCGAAGGCGCCGAGCCGATGTTCCAAGCCTATGGTCTCCAGCACCGGGTCGAATTCATCGCCGGCGACGTACTCAAGGAGATCCCGGTCGCAGCGGACATCTCCGTCTTGAAGGGCGTGCTGCAGCAGCATGACGATTCGGCTGCGCGGCAGATACTGGAGAATTGCCGCGATGCATTGAAGCCTGGCGCCAAGCTCATCGTTTATGAACGGCTGATGCCGGAGCGCGCGGCCGACGATCCCGCGGCGATCATGCTCGACCTGCATCTGATGACGATCTATGGCGGCCGCGCCCGCACCAAGGCCGAGATGGAATCGCTGCTGGCAGGCGCGCGGCTCGCAGTCGAACAGCTGACCCGCACCTATGACGGCCTCTCGTTCATCCAGGCCGTGGCTAAGTGAGCGGCGCAAGTTCTTTCACATAGATGACCTTGCCGTCGCCGGGACCGTAAAAGTCGGAGAGCCGCGCGTCTTCTTTGAAGCCCATGCGCTGATAGAAGCCGCGGGTACCCGCGTAGCGGTCGGACGAAGAGGTGTCCGCATAGATTCGCTTGGCGCCCGCCCGGCGCATGGCGGCCTCGGCGCGGGCATAGACCTGCGTGCCGAGCCCCCTGCCCTGCTCCTCCGGCGCCACGGCGATCCAATAGAGATCGAACGAGCCCTGGGTGCCGTCGATCGGCCCGTAGCAGGCATAAGCCACGAGGCCCGAACCGCGCTCGGCGAGCACGAAATGATAGCCTGAGCGGATGCCCTTGGTGAGCCGCTCGGTGACGAGCTCCGCGGCGATGTCCACCTCGGCAGCGCCGAACATGCCGGTATTCGCGACCAGCGCGCGCACCCGCCCCACGTCGTCGGCCATCACCGCGCTCCGCCACTCTAGAACCTCCCGCGTGGTCTTCGGTGCGCCGACCTGTGCGATGGGCACGGCCTGCCGCGCCGCCGCATGCCCAGCGGCAAGGCCGGCGAAGAAGTTTCGCGCGTTGCTGCCAAGCGTCCGGACGCGATAGCCCCCTTCCTGCACCACGAGGGTTGGGTAATTCTGCGCGCCGACCATGCGGCCGAGCTCCTCGAAGTCACGGCCCCGGTTGGACCAGGTCCCGGTCGGGTCGCCACGCGCGGTGTCGAAGCCGAGCGACACGACGAGATAAGCGGGCCCAAACCGCTTCACGCGCCGCAAAGCTTCCGCCACGGCGTTGCGGTGCTGCTCCGGCGTGATGTGCTCCGGCAGCGGAAGGTTGAGGTTGTAGCCGGCGCCCGGCCCGATGCCCGTTTCGTCGCGGAACCCGGTGAAATAGGGATAGGCGAAGCTCGGATGGCCGTGCACCGACACGGTCAGCACGTCGGAGCGGGAATAGAAGACTTCCTGCTGGCCGTTGCCGTGGTGATAGTCGATATCGATTATGGCGACCTTGCCGTAGCGCGACAGCAAATTCGCCGCGATGGCCGCGTTGTTGAAATAGCAGAAGCCGCCGAAAGTGCGCGTCTCGGCGTGATGGCCTGGCGGCCGCACCAGCGCGTAGGCGAGCCCCGCCCCTTCCAGCACTTTCTCCGCCGCCGTCAGCGCGCAATCCACCGCAGACCGCGCGGCGAGATAGGCGCTCTCATTGAGCGGCGTGAAGGTGTCGATGCAGTAATAGCCGGCGAGCACCGTCTCGTCCTTCGGCGCGCGCGCCGGGTTCCGCACCGGGAACACGTAGGGGTAGATCGACTTTCGGCCGCCGGCGAGGAGGCAAGCTTTGCGGATGTAATCCACGAGCCGCCCGTCATGGACGGCGCGGATATGGCGGTCGGTGAAGCGCTTGGCCGGCAGGCGCTCGAACAGCCCGGAAGGCTGAAGCTCGGCCATGATCGAGCGGATGCGCACCGGCGCCTCCACATAGCCCCGGTCCTGCACGTGATGCAGCGTGTGCTCGTCGTTCAGCACGAGCGCGATGCGCGCCTCACCGGCAGGCCGCACCTCGCCTTTCGGCGCGCGCCGCGATCTGACGTAAAGCGGCGGGCGCAAGGCGACGGGATCGTCCTTGATGGAGTCGACCACCGTCTGCACGTAGGCGGGGGGAAGCCCGTGATACTTCCGCTCGAGGATGGCGCGGGCCACCTTCCGTACCGTATCGCGGCCGGGCAGATCGTTCGACCCGAGCGGGTCGAGCACGAGGTAGGGCGGATCGGTATCGCCCGCTGCGACGGAGGTCTCGTAGGCGGTGTTGGCGATCGGCCGCGCGCCGTAGCGCTCGTAGAATTTGAGCCGAGCGGCGTTTGCGGCCCGGACCTCGGGGTTCGGGCTGAGCGCCGGATCGTCGGGCAGGCACTCGAAATAGAGCTGGGTGCCGAGCGCGCGAGCCTCCTCCCGCACCCGCTCGTAGAGGGCAGCGCCAATGCCGCCGCCCATGCGGCCCTTCGCCGTGGAGATGATCTCCAGATAGGAGAAGCCAATATCGGGGAAATAGAGCAGCAGCGCCACGCCGAGCGTCTGGTCGCGGGCGTTCTCCGCCACGAACAGGCGGGACACGAAGCGGTGCTTGAGCGGGTTCGACAGCTGGTCGGGGAGCTTGGCGATGTCCGCTTCCGGCATCCCTGAGAACTGCTCGCGCATGATCTTCTGCGCGGCCTCGATGGCCGCGCGATTCGCCGCGGTGGTGGCGTCGGCGACTTTGCGGATGCGGAGCATCTCGGATGAAGCCTATCAGGCCGTCGCTCGCAGCTTGGCGAACGGCGCCTCGACGATGGCAGAGATCATATCGCGGTACGAGAGCCCCGCCTCATGCGCCGCCGCGGCGAAGCCGGCGTCGGGGGTCAGGCAGGGGTTCATGTTGACTTCGAGGATATACGGCTTGCCGTCTGAAACGACTCTGAAATCGACGCGCGCATAGCCGCGCAGGCCGAACAGGCTCCAGCAGGCGCGCGCGTAGTCCGCGAGCGCCGCGGCAAGTGCGGGCTCCGCCTGTTCTACGCCGAAGCGGCGCGGCGTGCCGGTAAAGGCCGCGCTCTCCGGCGACCATTTGGCGTCGTAGCCGACGATTCTGACCTCGCGCGCGCCAAACCCCTCGAACACGATCTCGGCCATGGGCAGCACGCGCACGCCGCCCTGCCCTTCCAGCAGCGAGACGTTGAACTCACGGCCGTCGATATAGCCTTCCGCGAAGTGCTCGGTGTTCCAGCGCGCGGTGCGCGCGGCGATGGCCTGCTTGGCATGGGCAGCGCGCATCACCGACGTCGCGTCGATGCCGAGCGACCCGTGCTCCCACACCGGCTTGACGATGACCTGCATGTCCGGATCGAGGCCGGTCCCGTCTTCGGACCAGGCCGGCGTCGGCAGGCCTGCATGGGCGAGCTTCAGCTTGGTCGAAATCTTGGACAGCGTGTCGAGCCACGCGCTTGTGCCGCAGCCGGTATAGGGGAGGCCCAGAGCATCGAGCCGCGCCGGCACCATCGGCGCGAGCCGCCCGTCCCCGTTCACGGCATCCACCAGATTGAACACGACGAGCGGCCGACGGCCCGGCAACGCCTCGATGCCGCCAAGGTCCGGCGAGAGCGCGACCATCTCGACCGCATAGCCGAGCGCTTCGAGCGCGCCGGCTACGGCTTCAGCGGCCAGAATGGTGTCGATCTCGTCGGGGCGCTCCGTGGTCGCCGCGTGCAGGACGGGGATGAACCCTTTGGTCCCGGGCGCCATCAGGCAGTGCGCCGCAAGCGCTCCCTGCCGGGGCGCGCCAGCCCGTACCGCGCAAGCCCCGCATCGAGGATCATGCCGATCAGCGCGACGAACTCCACGCCGTTCTGTGCGGCGAGGATCGGCAGGTCCGAATGCCACGGGTTGAGCCCGGCCAGCGGGTTCGCCTCGAGGAAATGCGGTTCGCCGTTTTCGTCGGAGCGAAAGTCGATGCGCGCCGTGTCGCGGCACTGCAGCGCCTTATACGCTTCGAGCGCACGTAATCCGGCGAGCCGCGCCTCGCCGTCGTCGGCACGGACATAGGTCACCAGGTCCTCGCACAGCTCCTTGTTGTGCAGCGAATAGACATTGGCCTCGGCCCCCGCCTTGAGCACGATCTCGCAGACGCCGAGCACCCGGGCCTCGGCGCCGTTGCCGACGAGGCCGACGGTGAACTCGCGGCCACTCAAGAATCGCTCGACCAGTGCCGGTTGGCTGAAGCGTGTGAGCACACCCGTCACTGCGGCCTGCAACTGTTCAGGCGTACGTACCAGCGACGCGGCCTCGCAGCCTTTGCCCGTGCCTTCGGCGAGTGGCTTGACGAAGGCCGGGAACTGGTCCCAGCCCTGAAGCTCCGCCGCGCTCCGCTCGGCCACGGCGAAGGCCGGCGTCGGCACGCCCGCGTCCCGCACCAAACGCTTCGCCACCGCCTTGTCGAGACAGGCGGCAAGGGTCAGTGGGTCGGACAACAGGTAGGGCTGGTCGAACAGCTCGCACAGCGCGGGCACTTGCGCCTCCCGCGAGCGCCCCTTCACGCCTTCGGCGATGGAGAACACGAGGTCGTAGCGCTCGCCCTCGACGAGCCGCGCCGCGAGCGCCTGGCCGCGACCGACGCGGACCGGCTCGCAGCCGAGCGCCTGAAGCGCACCGGCGAGCTGGTCAATGGTCTCGACGCTATCGAACTCGGCCACCGCCTCCTCGGAAAAACCGAGGGCACGATAGTCGTCGCGCAGGTCGTAGACGAGAGCGATGCGCATCAGAGCGTATCCCTATCGAGCGGACGGTCCCCACCAACGGTCCCTTCAGGATCGTGGTAGCGGTAAGTGTTTCCCTCGAAGTTCCTGAGCACGAGGTCCTCGCCGTCGCGCCCGACCACGTAGTCAGGGAGCAGCGGGATCTTGCCGCCGCCGCCAGGTGCGTCAATCACGTAGGTCGGCACCGCATAGCCGGTGGTATGGCCGCGCAAGCCCTGCATGATCTGAAGCCCCTTGTCGACGCTCGTGCGGAAGTGCGCGGAGCCGGTGATCGGGTCGCACTGGTAGAGGTAATATGGTCGCACGCGGCGCATCAGGAGCCCGTGGAACAGGTCCTTCAGGGTCTCAACCGAGTCGTTGATATCTTTCAGCAAAACCGTCTGGCTGCCGAGCGGGATGCCGGCGTCGGCAAGCCGCGTCACGGCCTCCGACACCTCCGGCGACAGCTCCGCGGGATGCGTGAAATGGAGGCTCATCCACAGCGGATGATGCTTGCGCAGCACCTTGATCAGCGAGCGCGTGACCCGCATGGGCAGCACGACGGGCACCTTGGTGCCGAGCCGCACGAACTCGACATGCTTGATGCCCCGCAGGCGCCCGAGCAGATAGTCGAGGCGCTCGTCCGACAGGGTCAGCGGGTCGCCGCCGGAGATCAGCACGTCGCGAATCTCGGGGTGGTCGGCGATGTAGTTGAGTGCGTCCTCCCATTGCGGGCGGCTGAACGAGTATTCGCCCCCCGGCTCGCCCACCATGCGCGAGCGCGTGCAATAGCGGCAATAGGTGGAGCAGAAGCCGGTGGCGAGGAACAGCACCCGGTCGGGGTAGCGATGCACCAAGCCCGGCACGGCGCTGTGGCCGTCCTCGCCGAGAGGATCATCGGCCTCGCCCGGCGTCTTGAGGTACTCGCTGCCGACGGGGATATGGGTCCGGCGGAGCGGCTCCATGGCATCGTCGCGCGCCATGAGGCTCGCGTAGTAGGGGGTGATGCCGAGCGGCAGCGACCCCTGATGGCGGGCAACCGCGTCGCGCTCGTCCTCCGACAGCACGAAGATGCGGGACAGCTCATCGAGGCTGCGGATGCGGGCCCGCGCCTGCCAGCGCCAGTCGTTCCACTGGGCCGGATCGACCTCCGGGAAGTAGCGCTTGCGGAAGGAGCGCGTGCGCGGCCCAACGGGAAAGCGCTCCATGCGCACCACGACCGCGTCGAGATGCGGCGCCGCGGGCCCCGGCGCGGGGGTCAGAGCTTTGATGGGTAGATGTGATTTGGTGAGAATTCGAGATGTCGCCTTGGGGCGACTGGGTGGCTCTTCAGCCTCGCCGACGAGCAGCTTCATGGGAAATGCGTCCCCTCCATGCTTTCGAGGGATCATGACGGCGCCAACCGCCGCTCTTATGTCCGCCAAAAAGCGCCAGTCATTTCATCGAGGTCTATGGCTTTTTCAAGTGGTAAAGGTGACCGCTCGAATCTTTTTTCGCATCCCGTCGCCGGCCTGCCTCCCCCGGCCGCCGGACCCTTTCGCCGGAGTGGACTATGGGCGTCGTTCTAAGCCTTTTGCTGTTCTGCATGACCGGTGTCGTAGGGACGGCCTTGGCCGAGGATGCCGCGGGCGCCAAGATCGAAGCGCTGCTGCCGCCAAACCCCGGCGCCGAGGTCTGCTACGCCAGGGTCTATGACGCAGACCACCTGAAGAGACACCCTAAGCAGAGGGTCACCGAGATGATCTTCTCGCTCCGCTACCTGACCTTCGAGGAGAACGAGGACGGCACACCGGAGGAGGCGAACTACCAGTACTGGTTCACCCTCGCGGCCAAGCTACGCGGCAACCCCGAGATGCATTACGCAAACGGCGCGTGCGGCTCCTCGAGCGGCGTCATCGGCTGCGGCGTCGAGTGTGATGGCGGCGGCATCGAGCTCGAGCCGCGTGCCGACGGCGATCTTTTGGCCCGGCTGGAGCGCGACGGCGGTGAGGGCTTCATCCGCTTGACGCCCGGCTGCGGCGACGAGGAGGGGGTGACCCTTGAGGCCGGAGAGGACGACAAGGTGTTCAAGCTGCCGAAGGTACCGGAGGCGACCTGCAACGCCATGCAAGCCGAGTTCGCCAAGCGACTCGAATGATTCGCGTTTCTCCAAGTTGGCATTAGCCTCGACGCTCCAACACCGCGACGAAGAACCCGTCGGTACCGTGACTGAGCGGCGTCATGAGCAGGGTCTCAGGCGAGCCTTCGGCTGAGGGCGGCGGCGCGGCTGGAATGGCTGCCTCCCACAGCGCAGGCCATGGGATCAGCTTGAAGCCGTCGTGGCGCGCGAGGAAGGCATCGACCTGGTCACGGTTCTCCTGGGGCAGCACCGAGCAGGTGATGTAGGCGAGTCGACCGCCCGGCTTGACCAGCGCCGCGCCCTGATCGAGCACCGTGCGCTGCTCGCCTCGCCGCGCCTCCAGCATCTCTGGCGAGAGCCGCCATTTGGCGTCGGGACGCCGGCGCCAGACCCCCGACCCGGTGCACGGCGCGTCGATCGTCACCAAGTCCATCTTGCCTGCGAGCGGGCGGAGCGCCTCCGATTCGCCCGCGGGGAGCACCTGGACGTTGCGCGCGCCCGCTCGCTTCAGCCGCTCGAAGATGGGCCTCAGGCGAAAGCGGTCGGTGTCGTAGGCGTAGAGTTGGCCGGTGTTCTCCATGAGCGCGGCGAGCGCCAAGGTCTTGCCACCCGCGCCGGCGCAAAGGTCGATCGCCTGTTGGCGCGGGGCCGCGCTACTAAGCAGGCTCGCCACTTGCGAGCCTTCGTCCTGCACCTCGAACCAGCCTTTGCCGTGCCCCGGCTCGGCCTCGACATGCGGGCTCCGCGCCGGGCCGCTTCCTTGCGCGATGCGGACGCCTACCGGTGAATAGGGCGTGGCCTTGGCTGCGAAGCGGTGAAGCGCCTTCAGCACCTTCTCGCGCGTCGCTTTCAGCGTGTTCACCCTGAGATCGACCGGGGCGCGCATCGCGAGCGCCGCCCCCTCCGCCGCCGCCCGTGCACCGAAGGCTTGCGCGAACTGCGGCGCGAGCCACTCCGGATAGTCGCCGCGAATATGCGCGGGCGCGTCCGCGGGGATCTCGCGGGCGAGCCCGGCGCGCTCCGCCTCGGTGAGCGGCTCAGGCGCGAACCGGCTGCCGTCGCAAAGCGCCTCGACTTCCTCCGGGGTCATGCCCCAGTCCGTCACCAAGGTGCGCAGCACGAGCGCGCGGGGGCGGTCCTCGCCCATGGCGTAGGCGGCGGACGCGCGCTTGCGCAAAACGTCGAACACGAGATTGCCAATCGCCGCGCGGTCGCCCGAGCCGGCGAAGCGGTGCCCCAGCCCCCAATCCTTCAGCGCCTCCGAGGCCGGCCGCTTGCGCGTGTCGATGTCGGCGAGCACCTCGATGGCCGCACTCGCCCGCGCCGCCGGCGTCATAGCTCAGGTGGAAACAGATAGATCCGCGCGACGACGATCACCCACATCAACAGCAGCGCCACGGCCCCGACGAGGAACATCGCCGTGCGGTGATCCAGGCGATTGTAGGTGGCGTGAATGAACGTGTGCATGTAGCGCGAAATCACGAACATCCACATCAGCACGTAGACGACGGCGTCGAGCGACTTTGTGATGAGCGCGAGCAGCACGACCACGTAGAACAGCATCGGCAGCTCGAGCTGGTTGTGGAAGGCGTTGCCGATCTGGATGACGTAAGGCGGCCAGGCCTTCTCCCGGAGCCGCACCTGATGTGGGCTCACCTCACCGCGCCTGAGCGCCCGGAATCGCAAATAGAGGGTCCAGAACAGGAGCGCGAAGGCCAGCGCGACCATCGCAAACATCGGCAACAAGATCGCTTGAATCGACATGGCGCCCCCCTCGAGCCTTGCCTTGCCCCTCTCGCCGCACCCGAAGGCGCGGGCTAGAGCGCGACCTTATACGCCTCGAGGTGCCTGTGGTAGCAGCGCCGAGTAATTGCCAAAACTGCGCGGTAAACATGGATGGAAGTTCAATTGACGCGACCCCGCGGCCCCTTCTAAACCTAGGCCCAAAGCAAAAGTCCAAGCTTCTCAAGGAGGTTTTCCATGCGTTTTCGCGCGTTTCCCACGCGTTTTCGCGCGTTTTTTATGGTCTTCGCGGCCGTCGGCGCGATGATCGCCGCGTCTCCCGCCTCGGCCGAGGAACTGGCCGGCGATCAGGGCAAGGTCGGAGAGACCATTGAACACGGCAAGGCCGAGGCGCCGGTGGAGCCCTGCTTCGACGGCAAGGGCAGCGTCAAGGAGGTGCTCGACGCCTGCGCCGACTTCATCGCCAAGGGCAACGACGACACGAAGCTCCTGATCAGGGCGCACAGCGTCCGTGCCATGGGCTTCTCCGCCACCGGCAATCTGGACGCGGCCCTCGAGGAGATGAACGCCGCCGTCGCGCTCGATCCCAAGCGCGCCAACTCCTACTTCATGCGCGCCGCCGGCTACGACGCCAGCAAGGAGTACGACAAAGCCCTGGCCGATCTCGATCAGGCCATTACCCTCAACGACAAGGACGCCGACTACTTTCTGCTGCGCGGCCTGGTCCACGCCCACAAGAACGACTACGACGCCGCACTTGCCGACCTCAACAAGAAGGTCGAGCTCGATCCCAAGGCGACCAACGGCTATGCGAGCCGGGGCGAGCTCCACCGCAAGCGGAAGGAGTACGACAAGTCGATCGCCGACTATAGCGAGGTGATCAAAGTCGAGCCCGACGGCGCCAAGGGGTACATCGACCGCGGCTGGGTCTACGTGCTCAACGACGATCTCGACAAGGCCGGCGCCGATTTCGACATCGCGCTGAAGTTGAACCAGAATAATCCGTCGGCGCTGGTCGGCCGCGGCTTGGTCAAGAGCCGCAAAGGCGACCCCACCGACGGCAGCGCCGACCTCCGCCTAGCCGAGAGGCTCGAGCCCGGCATCTTCGACCAAATCCGGAAGCTCGGGGTGAAATAGTCTGCTAAATTGAGAGTCCACCGCGGCAAGCGACGCCTAGCTCGTCCGCGCAAGGCAATCGAGGTGCAGACATTCATGCGCGCGACGCTCACCGCAACTGGCATCCTGCTGATCGCCGCCGCGCTGCCCGCTGCCGCGCAGGTTCCGAACAAGGCCTGCCCGCCGGGAACCTTGCTGTTCGGCTATGGCGACAGCTACGGATGCATCAAGCCGGGGACGAACGAGGTGGTGGTGAAATGCTTCCGGCAGAAAACCTGTCCTTCGGGCTGGACCGGCGCGGGCCTCCCCGACGACAGGGGCTATGACCTGTGCTGCGTCCCGCCTGCGCCGCCCCCGCCGCCCAAGGAAGACAGCCTGGAGGAAATGCTCAACAAGCATCATCCGAACCGCACCTGCATGTGGGACGGAACGGCGCCGTTCTGTGACGGCAAGTGTCCGCCCGATCTTCGCGACGGCCAATATCCGAGCAAAGACGGCAAGGGCATGCCGCCCGGCTTCGGCAGCAAATGCGTGAGCGGCATGAAGGTCTATTGTTGCCGGTTCGGAGTCTATTAGGCCGCTCTACCCCTCGCGCGGGTAGTTGGGCGATTCGCGGGTGATGGTCACGTCGTGCACGTGGCTCTCGCGGAAGCTCGCCGTCGAGATGCGGATGAACTCGGCGCGCGCCTGGAAGTCGGCAATGGTGCGCGAGCCGGTATAGCCCATCGAGGCGCGCAAGCCGCCGATCAGCTGGTGCAGCACGCTTCCGACCGGCCCCTTATAGGGCACCTGGCCCTCGATGCCCTCCGGCACAAGCTTCAGCGCATCCTTGATCTCCTGCTGGAAGTAGCGGTCGGCGGAGCCGCGCGCCATGGCGCTGATCGAGCCCATGCCGCGATACGATTTGTAGGAGCGGCCTTGGTACAGGAACACCTCGCCGGGGCTCTCGTCGCAGCCGGCGAGCAGCGAGCCGAGCATCACGCAATCGGCGCCGGCCGCGAGCGCCTTGGCGAGATCGCCCGAATAGCGGATGCCGCCGTCGGAGATCACCGGCACGTCGGCCTTCCGCGCCACCGCCACCGATTCGAGCAGCGCGGTGAATTGCGGCACGCCGACGCCGGCGACGATGCGCGTGGTGCAGATGGAGCCGGGGCCGATGCCGACCTTGACGGCGTCGGCGCCGGCGTCGATCAGCGCCCGCGTGCCCTCCCCGGTCGCCACGTTGCCGGCGATCACCTGCACGGCGTTCGAGTGCCGCTTGATGCGGCGCACCTGATCGAGCACCAGCTGCGAATGGCCGTGCGCCGTGTCGACCACGATCAGGTCGGCGCCGGCGTCGATCAGCTGCTCGGCCCTGGCGAAGCCTGAATCGCCGACGGATGTCGCCGCCGCCACGCGCAACCGCCCCTGCTCGTCCTTGCAGGCGTTGGGATGGGCCCGCGCCTTCTCGATGTCCTTCACGGTGATGAGGCCGATGCAGCGATAGTCGTCGTCGACCACGAGCAGCTTCTCGATGCGGTAGTGATGAAGCAGGCGCTTGGCCTCCTCCATGTCGACGCTCTCTTTGACCGTGACAAGGTTCTCCTTGGTCATCAGCTCGGCCACGCGCTGGCGCATATTGGTGGCGAAGCGCACGTCGCGGTTGGTGAGGATGCCGACGAGCTTGCCATCGCGCGCGCCATTGGCGCCCGGCTCGACCACGGGGATGCCCGAGATGCGGTGGTCGGCCATCAGCTGCAGCGCGTCGGCGAGCGTTGCGCCGGGGTGGACGGTGACGGGATTCACCACCATGCCGGATTCGAACTTCTTGACCTGCGCCACCTCGGCGGCTTGCTTTTCGGGATCGAGATTGCGGTGAACGACGCCGATGCCGCCGGCCTGCGCCATGGCGATGGCGAGCCTCGCCTCGGTCACTGTGTCCATGGCCGAGGACAGCACGGGAATGTTCACGCTGATCGAGCGGGTGACGCGGGAGGCGACGTCGACCTCGTTGGGCAGGACTTCGGACGGACCCGGGCGGATCAAGACGTCGTCGAAGGTCAGCGCCATGGCGCTGTCGGGAAAGCGGGTCTCGGGGGACTGCCCTTCGGGCATCGGCCAACCTCTCGCATCGGGGCCGCACGCGGCTTTGCGCAGTGCAAAACGCCGGGGCCCGGTTGGCGGCTTCCTTTAGCAGCTTGTGGGGTGTTTGGGAAGGCAAGCGCGGCAAATCGCCGACATGTGATGCCGCCTTTGGCTAATCGGCTGTTAGGCTCGGGAACGAGAGCCCGCCTCGGGCATTTTCTTAAGGAGCATGAGGCGCATGGGACCCCCTGTGGCCAACGGCGCCTCCCGACAACGCGATTGCGGAAGGAGCAGACGATGAGACACATGACAGCGGTGACGGCGCTCGCGAGCGGCCTGATCTTGGCGGCCGCGGCGACCGCTTACGCCGCGCCCTCAGTCAACCTGAAGAGCGCGGTGGGCGCTTCTGCCAGCCCTGTGGAACTGATCAAGAGAGGCGTCGGG
>NZ_JBOHJC010000003.1:0-222419 GCF_050726195.1 Methyloceanibacter sp.
CACCTCCTCCGGCGGTACGGTCAGGAACAGCGCCAGCATGGGATAGCGGCCGCGCGGCACGAGATCGCCATAGGCGGCGCGCAACGTGCCGGCGAGAAGCTTGTCGCGCACCGGGCGGCCGTTGACCTCGAGGTAGAGCTGCAAGCCGTTCGGCCGGTGCAAGGTCGGCAGTCCGGCAAAGCCTTCGACGGCGAGGGTCGCGCGCGCGGCCCTCACGGGGAGCGCGTCGGCGACGAAGTCGGACCCGAGGATGCGGCCAAGCCGCGCTAGGGCATGATCGAGCAATCCTGGCTGGCAGGATTCGAGGCGAAGCGTGGTGCGGCCCTCCGTGGCGAGCGAGAAGGCGATCTCCGGATGGGCGAGCGCAAGACGCTTCACGGTGTCGGCGATCGACGCGGTTTCCGCGCGCTCGGACTTCATGAATTTGAGCCGGGCCGGCGTGGCGTAGAACAGATCGCGGACCTCGACCTCGGTGCCGGCCGCCAACGCCGTTGGTCTCAGCCCCGACTTGCGGCCTGCGTCGACGGCGATCTCATAGGCTTCGCCGGGCCCTCGGGCGCGGCTCCTGATTGCGAGTCTCGCCACCGCGCCGATGGAGGGCAGCGCCTCGCCGCGGAAGCCGAGAGTCTGGATGCGAGAGAGATCGTCATCCGCGAGCTTTGAGGTGGCGTGGCGCTCGACGGCGAGGGCAAGGTCGGTCGGCGTCATGCCGGCGCCGTCGTCGATGACCCTGATGAGGCTCAAGCCGCCACCGGTGGCCGCCACGTCGATGCGGGAGGCACCGGCGTCGATGGCGTTCTCGATCAACTCCTTGACGACGCTTGCCGGCCGCTCGACGACCTCGCCTGCGGCGATGCGATTGACGAGGTTCGGCGGCAGCTGACGAATGGCCATCGCATGCCTCCGCTGGCGCCGGACCGGCGCGCCCGCAGTCTACCCGATTCTAGGACGTGAGAAGCGCCTAGCCGGGGGCGCCTTCCCGCGCCGTCCCCGCCGGTTCGACCGGCTTGCCGACGATGATGGTGATGAGCCGGTCGGCGTCGATCATGCGCTTGGCAACCCGTTTGATGTCGTCGAGGGTGACCGTTTCGATCAGGGCGTTGCGCCGTTCGACATAGTCGGCGCCGAGATCCTCGATCTGGATCCACAAGAGCTGGCTGGCGATGCTCGTGGACGATTCGAACCTGAGCGCATAGGCGCCGGTCAGATAGCTCTTGGCGCTTGCAAGCTCCTCGGCGCTTGGCCCGTGTTTGGCAAGCCGCTTGAGCTCTTCCTCGATCACGGCGAGCGACTGACCCACCGCCTCGTTCTTGGTGGCCACATTGCCGATGAATACGGCGCCGTGCTGATAAGGATAGAGGTTGGAATAGACCGAATAGGCGAGGCCGCGCTTCTCGCGCACTTCCTCCATCAACCGGGAGGAGAACCCGCCGCCGCCGATGATGTAGTTGAGCACGTAGGCCGGGATGAAATCGCCGTCCTTGCGCGAGATGCCGCGCTGGCCGAACTGCGCCACCGACTGGGGCACGTCCATGACGATGATTTCGCGCTCCGGTCCCACCGGCGGGGTTGCATCTGCCACCGCCTCCAGCTCCGAATGCTCCGGCAGATCGCCGAACAGCGTGTCGAGCGCCTTGCCGAGCGTCTCCGCGTCGATGTCGCCGACCACCGTAATCAGGAGCTTGTCGCGCGCGAACACGCGGCGGACGTAATCCCTGAGATCGTGGGCGGTGATCGCGGCGATCGACTCCCGCGTGCCCTTGACCGGGCGGCCATAGGGATGATCGCGAAACGCAAGCCGATCCCAGGCGAGCGACGCCACGGTCTCCGGATCGTTCTCGTCGAACTTGAGCCCCGCCAGGATCTGCGCACGCACGCGCTCCAGCGCATCCGCATCGAAGCGGGGCTGCGACATGGCGAGCCGCGCGAGCTCGAACACCTCGTCCTTGTTCGCGGTCAGGGTCTGCACGTTGCCGAGCATGACGTCGCGCCCGGCGTCGAAGTCCATGCGCATGGCGAGCGCCTGCTCGCGCTCCTGGAAGGCCGTGGCGTCGAGATCGCCGGCGCCCTCGTCCATCATCGCCGTCACGAAATAAGCGACGCCCTCCTTGCCAGGCACGTCCTGTGACGCGCCGCCGCGAAAGGCAAAGCGGACGGCGATCAGCGGATTGGCGTGGCTCTCGACGAGCCAGGCCTTGATGCCGCCGGGGCTCGTAACCTGTTGAATTTTCATGCCGCTACCTTGAGCCGCGGTGGAAACCAGCAGCACGGCCGCAGCCAGCGAGGCGCCAAGCCGCACTGCCAGGGAAGAGAACCAAGGACGACCCATCATCGCGGCTACGACTTGCCATTCCCGGCCGCCGCGGCGGGCTTCGCACCAATGCTGCTCGTATATTCAGGTGCCGGCATGAGAACCCCCGTGACCGAGTTGTTATCAACAAGATACTTGCGAGCCACGGCGCGAATATCGTCGACGGTGACCTGCTTCAGCCGCTCGGGCCATTGCTGGACGTCCGCCACGGTCATGCCGGCCGACAGCCGCCAGCCATATTGCCTCGCCATGCGCGAAATCGAATCGGCGTTGTAGACGAACTCGGCGATGTGGGCGGCGCGGGCCCGGTCTAGTTCGGCTTGCGTCACGCCCTTCTCGCGGAGCTCGTCGATCACGCCGGCCATCGCCGTCTCGATCTCCTCCACCGTGTGCGCATCGCCGGCGATGGCGTAGAAGCCGAGGCGGCCGGAATCGAGACCGGAGTCGGTGTACCAGCCGCCCGCGCTCGCCGCCGCCTTCTGCTGCACCACGAGTCGCTTGTAGATGCGTCCGGTCGAGCCGTTGGTGGCGATGCGCGCCAACAGGTCGAGCGCTTCGGCTTCGCCCGGGTCGGCGGAGGCGTAGCTCGGCACGATGTAATAGCGCTGCACCGTGATGCGGCCGGCGCGCGGATCCTCCAAGGTCACCTTGACCGGTGCTGCGTGCTCCGGCTCCTTGGGACGCTGGCGCGGATTCATTTCGCCGCCCACAGGGATCTTGCCGAACGTCTTCTCGGCGAGTTCTTTCACGCCGTCAGGCTCGACGTCGCCGGCGACGATAAGGATCGCGTTCTGCGGCGCATAGAAGCGGCTATAGAAGGCGAAGGCGTCCTCGCGGTTCAACCCCTCGATCTCATGCTGCCAGCCGATAATGGGAATGCCGTAGGGGTGATTGCGGTAGAGCGCCGCCATCATCTGCTCTTGCAGGATGCTGCCTGGATCGTTGTCGACGCGCGAGCGGCGCTCTTCGAGGATGACATAACGCTCGGTTTCCACATCCTCCTCGGAGAGGCGGAGGTTGACCATGCGGTCGGCCTCCATCTCCATCACCTCCTCCAGGCGATCCTTGGCCACGCGCTGGAAATAGGCGGTGACGTCGTGATTGGTGAAGGCGTTATCGTCGCCGCCGATCCTGGCGATGATCTTCGAGAAGGCGCCGGTCGGAATGCGCTCGGTGCCCTTGAACATGAGATGCTCGAGAAAATGAGCGATGCCGGAGGCGCCCGGTGGCTCGTCCGCCGCGCCCGCCTTGTACCAGACCATCTGCGTCACGACCGGCGCGCGATGGTCGGGGATGACCACGACGTGGAGGCCGTTGGCGAGCTTGAACTCGTGCACCTGCTCGGGCGCGGTCTCAGCGGCGGCGACAGCGGCGACGGCCATTGGGGCGAGGCTCATTCCGAGGAAGACCAGGCCAGTGCGCGGGTCTAGTGCGGCCATGAGCTGATCTATCATCCATTCCACCATTGATCGGGGCCCGGGGTTAACAAGCAACAAAATAAGGTCGGGGGAGCGCTGAGGTTAACCGTCCGCCGACCTTTGTTCCACATGTCACCCCTTGCAGCCGGGTTTTCAAGCCAAATCATCGTCAAGCCGAATCAATGCAATTCCGCGGCCAGTCGCGGAATTGTGCGGTTCGCTACCAGCCGGCCTGATTGCCCGACGGATTCGACATCCCCTCGTAGGCGTCAGACGTTGTCTGCGGTCCCTCGGGAGGCCGCTCGGGCAGCGGCTCTTGCGGGACATGGGGCGTGAGGGGCTTCGGCCGCGATTCGGCGACCGCGTTGCTCTCGGGCAGGCGATCGGAGGCATCCGGCTCGGGCACGTCGGGGACCGGCTCCGTTTCGCTCTCCGACCCCTTGAACAGCTTGTCGAGGAGGGTCGGCTTGCCGGCATAAGGATTGGTCGGGTTGGCGGCAGCCTGGATCTCGGCCTTTTTGGCCTCCTGCTCCTTGGCAACGCGCTTGCGCACCTTCTCCGGATCATCCGGCCAGTCCTGGCGCGCGGTGACGGCGCTGCCTTGGCCTGGCGAGGGTAGGCTCTGCACACTGGGGGGAACCAGGAGCGGCGGGCGCTCGGTCATTTGCACGTCCGGTTCCTGACGATCGCCGGAGACGCCCATATAGTCGAATACTTTGCCTTGCAGCTCGACGCCGCCGCCGCAACCGCCCAGCAAAGCCACGCAGGCGAGCACACCCGCGAGCTTCAAGATCCGGTCAGCGCAAGCTGTGGCTGTCAAGTGCCCCAACGCTCCCTCAGGATCCGGCCAACTGCCGGATTCGCTTACATTTTGGTGGGGTTTCCGACCTTTTTATGACCCCCGAACAACGAGTCATATAGGAGTCCGAGTACCCCGGCAACTATGGCCACGTCGGCGATATTGAACACGTACCATTCGAAGCCGAAGGCGTGAAAAGCGAAGAAATCCGCCACCGCGCCGTAGACGATGCGGTCGATGGCGTTGCCGATGGCGCCGCCGATAATGAGGCCGATGGCGGCCGCCATGAGGGGCGAGGTCACCCTCGCGAGCCACACGATGAGGGCGAGGCTCGCGGCAAAGGCAAAGACGATCAGCCCCCAGCGTCCAAGTGCGCTGTCCTGAGGGAGCAGCCCATAGCTGATGCCCTTGTTCCACAACAGCACGAGGTCGAGGAACGGCGCGACGGTGACTACGCCCTTGGCGCCGATATCGTAGACGTGGAGCATCCAGGCCTTGTGGGCCTGGTCGGCCAGGATCACGAGGGCGGCGATGGCAAGCCCGAGCGGCGACAGCGGTCCCCAAAGCCAGCGGCGGAGCATGGCGCTACCGGGCCCCGCGGGTGCGGGCATCGAACTGACGCACCGCCGCCGCATCGCGCGGCGAAAGCTCGGGGAACTCGGGGTCGGCCCCAATATCGGGCAGGATCTTCCACGACCGCGCACACTTCTTGCCGCGGGCGCGCGCGAACACCACGGCCACGGACGGCACATCCTCGAGCCGGAAGGCGTCGTCAGGTCCCTTCTCCGCAATCAGAGTGGCGCCGCTGGTGATGGCGATCTCGGCGAGATCGATCCCTCGCAGCGCCTCGCGCAGGCTCGCGTCGGCGACATAGACCTTGGGCGCCGCCTCGAGGCTCGAGCCGATGCGGCCCTCCTTGCGCTCGATCTCCAGTGCGCCGGTCACCACGCGACGCACGGCGCGGACCTTCCTCCATTTCTCGGCGAGCGCCTGGTCGCGCCACTCGGACGGCATGTCGGGGAACCGGCGCAGATGCAGCGAGCCGGTCTCCTTGGGGTAGCGGGTGAGCCACGCCTCCTCCATGGTGAAGCACAGCATGGGCGCTAGCCAGGCGGTGAGCGCGGAGAACAGGCGGTCCATGACGGTCAGCGCGGCGCGGCGTGTCACGCTGTCATACGGCTCGCAATAAAGCGCGTCCTTGCGGATATCGAGATAGAACGCCGACAAATCGTTGACGCAGAAATTGAGCAGCGCGTGGAAGATGCGCTTGAAGTCGTATTCGGCGTAACTCTCGCGCACGAGCGCATCGAGCTCGGCAAGGCGCGCCAGCATGTAGCGTTCGAGCTCCGGCATGTCCGCGTAAGCCACGGTGAGCCGCTCCTGGTAATGGGCGAGATTGCCGAGCAGGAAGCGGAGCGTATTGCGCAAACGGCGATAGGAATCGACGTTGGCCTTGATGATGTCGGGGCCGATGCGCAGGTCCTCGGCGTAGTCGGAGCTCATGGCCCATAGCCGCAAGATCTCGGCACCGGATTGGCGTATGACGTCCTGCGGCGCGACGACGTTGCCGAGCGACTTCGACATCTTGCGGCCGTCCTCGTCGTTGACGAAGCCGTGGGTCAGCACCTGTTCGAAGGGCGCGCGGCCGCGCGTGCCGCACGACTCAAGAAGCGATGACTGGAACCAGCCGCGATGCTGGTCTGAGCCTTCGAGATAGAGCGACGCCGGCCAGGCAAGGTCGGGGCGCTTTTCCAGCACGAAGGCGTGGGTCGAGCCTGAATCGAACCAGACATCGAGAATGTCGTCGACCTTCTCCCAATCGTCGGGGTTGTCCACGAGGCCCGACAGGAAGCGCTGCTTGGCGCCGTCCACGAACCAGGCGTCGGCGCCCTCGCGTCCGAAGGCCTGCACGATCCGGTCGATCAGCTCGGCCGAGGGATTGAACTCGCGGCGCGGGATGACCTCGCCGGTCGTCTTGTGCACGAACACGGTGATCGGCACGCCCCAGGCGCGTTGCCGCGATACCACCCAGTCGGGCCGCGTCTCCACCATGCCCGTGATGCGCTTCTCGCCCTGTGGGGGCACAAATTGCGTCTCGCCGATCGCCTTCAACGCCCGGGCGCGCAAGGTGTCGCCGCCATCGACGGCCCGGTCCATGGCGATGAACCATTGCGGCGTGGCGCGGAAGATGACCGGCTTCTTGGAGCGCCACGAATGGGGATAGTCGTGCTTGCAGCGTGACCTGGCGATGAGCGCGTTGGCCGAGATCAGGGCCTGAACCACCGCCTCGTTGGCGTCGCCGAATTTGCCCTTGTCGTCGACCACGCGCTTGCCTTCGAAGCCCGGCGCATCCTTGGTGAAGAAGCCGGCCTCGTCGACGGTGAAGGGGATCGTCTTGTCAATCTGGCGCTCATGTAGGAGCCGCTCGTTGGCGGTCCACACCTCGAAGTCGTCGACGCCGTGCCCGGGGGCCGTGTGCACGAAGCCGGTGCCGGCGTCCTCGGTCACGTGCTCGCCGGCAAGCAGCGGCACCATGAAGCGGTAGTCCGTGGCGCTGCGCAGCGGATGGGCCGCCATGGAATGACGCAGCATTTCGCTCGTCGCGTCGCCGAGCCGCCGCCACCCTTCGATCCGCGCGGCGGTCTTGATCGTGTCCGCCAAGGTGTCGGCGAGGATGAGCCGTTCGCCGACCTTGGCCCAATTGCCCTCGGGCGCCTGGGTGATCTCATAGAGGCCGTAGGCGATCGAGGGCGAGTAGGAGATGGCGCGGTTGCCGGGGATGGTCCACGGCGTCGTCGTCCAGGTGACAACGGAGGCGTGCTGCAAGGCTTGCGGGTCCGGATTGTCGGCGCTCGCGAACATGATCGGGAACTTGACGTAGATCGCCGGACTCTCGATCTCCGCATACTCGACCTCGGCCTCGGCGAGCGCGGTACGTTCCACCACGGACCACATTACGGGCTTGGAGCCGCGATAGAGCAGCCCGTTCATGGCGAACTTCATGAGCTCGCGGGCGATGGTCGCCTCCGCGTCGAAGCTCATGGTGGTGTAGGGATGATCCCAGTCGCCCTCGACGCCGAGGCGCTTGAACTCCTCGCGCTGCACGTCGAGCCACTTCGCCGCCTCGTCGCGGCATTCGCGGCGGAAGGCGATCAGCGCGCTCGTGTCCGTTAGGTCGGGCTTGGCCTTGCCCTTGGCGCGGTAGTTTTCCTCCTCGACTTTCCACTCGATGGGCAGGCCGTGACAGTCCCAGCCGGGCACGTAGTTGGCGTCCTTGCCCATCATCGCCTGGCTGCGGGTGATGACATCCTTGAGGATCTTGTTGAGGGCGTGGCCGATATGGAGGCGGCCGTTGGCGTAAGGCGGCCCGTCATGGAGGATGAATTTCGGCCGCCCCATGGCCTCCTCGCGCAACCGGTCGTAGAGGCGCATCTTGGCCCAGCGCGCGAGCAGCTCCGGCTCCTTCTGCGGCAGGCCGGCTTTCATGGGGAAGTCGGTCTTGGGCAGGAACAGCGTCTCGCTCCAGTCGCGGCCGGTCTGCACCTTGAGCGGCGACGGCCTGGTCTTCGGCTTCACGGCTTGCGGCTTCTTGGCCGCGGCTTTGGCGGCTCGCTTGGGCTTTGGGAGTTTCCGTGGCCTAGCCGTCGTCTTGGACCTTCCCGGCGCCTTGGGCTTTGCCGGCGCCTTTGCCTTGCGGGCCATCTTTGGCTTCGTCGCCTTCGACCGGGGCTTTGGCGCGTTGGACTTCGCAACCGACCTGGCGGTCTTGGGCTTGACGGCCGGCTTCTTGGCCGGCTTGCCCTTGCGCGCGGATCCCTTGCGCGCGGACACGCCAGACCGCACGGCCTTGGCGGCCGGTTTGCCGCTCTTTCTTTTCCTCACCATGGTCCTTGCTTTCGCCCAGAAGCCTAGAATCGCCCGCGAGGCGTTCTAGCAACCGGCCCTGCCACAATCCAGTGTCCGCTCGGCCAGCGCTTCGCCCAGAGTGAACCGCCGCATGGGATCGTCGGCATCGATTGCGGTTAGCACCCTACGGGCGCTCTCGCAGTCTGCGGCCATCTGGGCGGCGAGCGCGTCCGCGCTGTCGAAGGCATGATCGGGCCGCAAGAAGTCGATGAACTCGACCTCGACCTCCTCGCCGTAGAGGTCGCCGGTGAAATCGAGGAGGAAGGCCTCGAGCACCGGCTCACTTTCGCCGAAGGTGGGGCGCGGACCGACATAGCCCGCGGCGTGGTGGCGTTGCCCCCGATGATGGACGCGCATGGCATAGATGCCGTGACAGACATCCTGGCCCGGCGCGAGCTTGAAATTGAGGGTGGGAAAGCCGAGCCCCTTGCCGCGACCCGCCCCCTTGCCGACCTCACCGCGCGCCCGCCACCAATAGCCGAGCTGCTCGGCCGCCGCCCTCACCTCTCCTTTGCGGAGATGGTCGCGGATCGTGCTCGACGAGAAGGTGACGCCTCCCTCCAGGGTGACGGGAGCCACGACGTCGAGGCCAAAGCCCACTGTTCTGCCGATCCTCGCCAATTGCTCGACATTGCCCCCGCGCCCCTTGCCGTAAGTAAAGTCGTAGCCGACCACGACATGGCTCGCGCCGAAGCTTCCCCCAACCACATCGGTGGCGAAGGTATCGGCGGGGAGCGACGACAGGACCGAGTCGAAGGTGAGGACGAAGGTCTGGTCGAGGCCGAGTGCCTCGAGCAGCTCGAGTTTCACCGGCAGCGGCGTCAGGCGGAAGAACGGCTGGTCAGGGGCGAAGAACTCACGCGGGTGCGGCTCGAAGATGACGGCGCCGGAGCGGCGGCCTTCGGAATCAGCGATGCGCTTCGCCGCGCTGAGCACCGCTTGGTGGCCGCGGTGGACACCGTCGAAATTGCCGATGGCCAGAACCGCGCCTTTGAGAGCCGGCGGCACATCCCGCCAGGAGCGGACAATGTCCATCGCTGATCCTTGCCCGCCACCTATTGGCGCGGCGCCCGGCGGTCGACCATCATCGTCGCCTCGCCCTCGAGCACGGTCTTGCCGTTGACGGAGCAGTCGCAGGCGAGCGTGACTCGGGACTTCTCGGGATCTACGGCCGTGACCTTGCAGGTCGCCACCACTTCGTCGCCGATATACACAGGGGCGCGGAACTTGAGGCCCTGGGAGAGGTAGATACAGCCGGGACCTGGCAGCTTGGTGCCGAGCACGGTGGAGAACAGGGCACCGGTCAGGAAGCCGTGGGCGATGCGCTTCTTGAAGATGGTGCCGGCCGCGAAGTCGTCGTCGAGATGGACCGGGTTGACGTCGCCGGAGAGCGCGGCAAAGGCGCTCACGTCCTCGTCGGTGATGGTCTTGGCGACGCTCGCCTCCATGCCCGGGGCAAGATCTTCCAAGTAGTAGCCGTGACCGAGGCCCATTTTGCCGTTCGCGATGTTCATGATTCTGCTTTCCCTGCTGACGATTATGCGAGTGGCGCAAAATAGCGAAGGCATTGCTGCACTGCAATAAGTGCTTGGCGGGCGCCGCAGCCCACCGCGGGTACTGGGCTTAACCCTCCATTCACGGCCAATCCTTAATCTCAGGTCGTCTTTTCCGCCGGTTTTCGGACAGGCAGGGCAGGCGTACGTCCGCGGGTGCATAAGCCGCCAGGGCGCCAAAGGCTCGTGAGGAGCGGAGGAAAAAAATGGCTTTAGACCATAGCATGCCGGTGCTCGTCGTCGACGACTACAAGACGATGATCCGTATCATTCGCAATCTCTTGAAGCAGCTCGGCTTCGCCAATGTCGATGAGGCAAGCGATGGAACCGCGGCGCTCAACATGATGCGCGAGAAGCAGTACGGGCTCGTCATCTCCGATTGGAACATGGAGCCGATGACGGGCTACGAGCTGCTGCGCGAGGTGCGCGCTGACGACCGGCTGTCGCGCACGCCGTTCATCATGGTTACGGCCGAATCCAAGACTGACAACGTGATCGCGGCGAAGAAGGCCGGCGTGAACAATTACATCGTCAAGCCGTTCAACGCGGCGACGCTCAAGGCGAAGATCGACGCCGTGTTCGGCGAAACGGCTTGAGGCGGGATTTTTCGGGGCATTTTTCAAGCGGGGACTTCCAAATGGTGCGGGGTGGGGCAACCAAAGCGAGGCGTCCGCGCCGCGCCGCGGCAAAGCGCGATGAAAGCAGTTATTCGGTTGCGGCGGAGATCACGCTCCTCCTGAACACGCTGCGTGAGCTTGCGGCAATCAGGGCCACGGCAGAGGACGCCGCGGCCCGCATCCTCGATTCCGCCGAGGGACTGTTGGCGCTCGCCGACAAGGAAGAAGCCAAGAAGGCCGAGGACGCCATCCTGTCGATTGTCACGGCTTGCGGGTTCCACGACCTCGTCGGCCAGCGGGTCACCAAGATCGCCGAAACCCTCGACCACGTGATCGCCACGCGGCTCAACGGTGAGCAGCCCGGATGGCAGGCGCCGGCCGCGCCACTCGTGGAGATCGTGCTCGAAGGCCCGGGTCACCCCGGCGCAAGCCAGGCGCAGATCGACGCGCTGTTCCGCGACAAGAACTAGGCCTTACCAGACGAGCGCATGGGTGGCGGCAAGCGGTCGCTTGCTCGCCCCAGCGAACAGTTCGGCGATGTGGAGCGCATCGAGGGCCGTGCCCCCCTCGCCCGGCGCATGCAGCGCGCTCGCCACGAACACCGCATCGATGCCAAAACCTTCCGCGCCGGCGATATCGGTGTTGACCCCGTCGCCGATGGCTAGGACCTCATGCTTGCCAATCTCGCGCCCGGCGAGGCGGGAGATCGTCTCGAGCGCAAGTTCGTAGACCGGCGGGTGCGGCTTGCCCGCATAGAGGACGCTGCCGCCCATCCTCTCGTAAACCGCCGCCAGCGCGCCGGCGCAATAGACGAGCCGGTGGCCGCGCTCGACCAAATGGTCGGGATTGGCGCAGATCATCGGCAGCCGGCGCGCCGCGAGTTCCTGCAATAGCTCGACATAGTCGTCGGGCGTCTCGTTGTCGTCGTCGAACGGCCCGGAGCAGACGATGAGCTCGGCGTCCGGCCAGTCGGCAAGGGTCACATCGAGGCCGGTGAAGATCGGCCGGTCGCGCTCGGGCCCGAGATGGAACACGCGCGCGCCCTTGTGCTTGCCAAGCTCGTGGCGCGTGAGGTCGCCCGAGGTGACGGTGATGTCGTAGGCGTCGTCGGGCACGCCGAAATGGCGGAGCTGCTGCTGCACGGCGGGGCTCGGCCGCGGCGAGTTCGACAGCAGCACGACGATGCCGCCCGCCTCGCGAAAGGCGCGGGTAGCGGCCGTGGCGCGGGGAAAGGCGCTGTGCCCGTTATGCATGACGCCCCAGATATCGACGAGCCAGGCGCGATAGCGCGAACCGATCTCCTTCAGCGACTCGACGACGGGGATGGCGGGGGCGCTCACGGTCATGGCGCCCGGTTAGAGGCTCGGGCCAAGAGGGTCAAGCGCGGCGGATTGCGGTGCTTTGTCCCCTGCCCTCCGCTCCCGCTGTGAGGGGCCTCACAAACGCGGCCCCGCCCGCCCCCCAGCTAGAGAGCAGAAGCACTTGGCTCAATCCACGGATAGGCATAATATTTATGCCTAATAGGTTAAACACGCAAAGGACCCCATCATGCCCAAACACAGCCCCCGCACCCTCGTCACCTTCCTGCTCGACCGCACCGGCTCCATGGAGCCGATCCGCGACGACACCATCGGCGCGTTCAACGCCTATCTCGACGGCTTGCAGAAGGACGGCGCGGCAATCGACTTCACCTTCCTCCAGTTCGACTCGATGAGCATCGACAAGATCTGCGTCCAGGTTCCGGTCCGTGAGGTGAAGCGGCTGACGCGCGAGACCTACGAGCCGCGCGCCTCGACGCCGCTGATCGACGCCGCGTACAAAACGATAAAGGCGGTGGAGGAGTCGCTGAAAGACTCATCAGAGACCAAGGCGGTGATCTGTTTCCACACCGACGGCCAGGAGAATTCCTCGACTGAGTATCGCTGGGACGAGCTCAACGCGCTGATCAAGGAGAAGGCCAAGCTCGGCTGGCAGTTCAACTTCATGGGCGTCGGCATCGACGCGTACGAGCAGGGCGCGCGCATGGGCATCGCCCCGCAGGCGACCGTGGCCTACGACCACCAAGATCCCGCCGCGACCAGGGCCGCGTTCGTCGGCAGCGCAGACAGCGCGAGACGCTACGCGACAGGCGCCGCCCCGACCACCGCCTATGCACCGGCGGAAAAAGCCGCGGCCGGCGACCGTTTCGGCGGCGTGGTGCAGAAAGCGAAGCGCGTGTTGAAGAAGGCGATCGTCGACGATATCAAATTGTAGTGGCCCGCAGGTCGAGATACGCAAGTCCATTCGGGGCCTCGGTGAGCGTGGCGCTCGCCGAGGCGCGCATGACCCAGACCGAACTTGCCGCCAAGACCGGCCGGTCCACGGCCTATGTCAATCAGCTGATCACCGGCCACAAGAAGCCGTCGCCGGAGTGGGTCGACCTCATCGCCGACACGCTGAACCTCGACCCGGAGCAGCGCCAGGCGCTGCACGTGGCGGCCGCCAAGCAGCACGGCTTCAAGCTCGACCTCACCAAGAAATAGCCGCGCGGGGCGATCGGGCTCGGCCAAAATCGTGATCGGGGGCGGGCTTGCGCCGGGATAACCCCAGCCCCACATACCCGGCGCCGGGGGACGGTCAGCAATAGGAGACGGAGAGATGTCTGACCCCCTAAAGACTGCGTTCCCGCGTAAGACTGCCTTGTTTGCCGGTGCCATTGCCCTCAGTTTTGGCCTGTTCGCCGCCTCGGCCCATGCCGGGCCGGCGGTCTCTGGGCTGGACGGGCTCAAGAGCCCGGGCATCGAGGCGCAGACGGTGGCCTCAAGAACCTATAAGAAGCGCCGGATCTATATCGGCCAGAACAATCAGCCGAGTTATCCGAGCAATCCGGACTACGCCAAGGAGCCTTACATGCCCTTTGGCGGCAGCGATGAGATTCTGGAGCTGCAGCGGCGCTTCCCGCAGACCAACTGGCCGCAGAGCATGCGCTATTTCCCTAACACGCCTTAATCGAGACCCTTCGAGTTCGTCGACAATTCGCAGCATTTTGCACGAAGCGCTCTGACGGTTCTTAGAGAGATTCCGGGCAAAAGACTCCCGCGTGGCCTGGAGACCCGAGCCGGCCCACGGCTCGGCGCTCCGGCCGCGGGAAGCGCTCCCCTCTACCAATTGGGCCGCCAGCATGCGCAAATAGCGCCTCTTCCGATTCGGAGATTAGAGCCATGGCCCACTCCCTCATTAAAGCGACTGTCGCAGCCTTTGCGTTCGGTGCGTTTGGTTTGGTCGTTCCGGTGTTCGCGGTTCCCCTGGTCCCGCTTGACGGCACCAGCGCCGTGATCCCCATCATCGACGAGGAAACCGCCGTCGAGGAAGCACTCGAACCCGACGTGATGCTCCCCGGCTCACAAGAGGGCGCGGGTGGAGGTCATCCGCCGGCCGAGTCCGGCGGTGGCGGCGACGGCAGTGCCGGCGAAATCCCGGCGCTAGAGGAGGCCTTCCCCGAGACCAATTGGCCGCCCAGCGACCGTAAAGAGTAACGGGAGAAGGGCGGCTCAGCTCGCGCCGGCATCCTCGAGCTCGCGGGCAAGCACCGTATTCATCGGCTTCGGCTCCGCGAACAGATGGCCTTGCGCCAATTCGATGCCGTGGTCGAGGAGCTCGGCCACGTCGCCTTCGTCCTCGACCTTCTCGATGATGAGCTGAATGCCGAGACCATCGAGGTCGCGCTTCAGGTCGGCGGCGGTGCGCCCGGGCCCTCCCAGAAAGCTCGCGGCGCTGACCTTGACGTAGCGGAAATAGCGGTCGCTCAAGCCGGCGAAGTCGGCTTCGAGATCGGCGACATTGTCGAGGCAAAAGTGATAGCCGAGTGCGCCCAACGTATCGAGGCAGCCGAGCTCGGACTCGGTCAGGCCCAACAGCTCCGGCTGGCTGATCTCGAAGATGAGGCTGTCGCTCAGGCCGCTGTTCTCCTCCATGAACTCGACGAGCTCGGGGAAATAGTCCGGATCGAGCAGCGAGTGCATGGAGACGTTGCAGAACAGCCCTTGCACTTTGGTGTCTGAACCGAGCCGCCGCAGGGCCTGGACGCTTCGCACCAGCAGGACATTGTCGATGAGCGGCATCATGCCGGCGCGCTTGGCCACGGGCACATAGTCGCGGGGCAGGATGAGGTCGTCGTCTGCTGAGGTGATGCGCGTCAGCGCCTCGAAGTAGCGGACCTTGCGGTCAGGCAGGGTCATGGTGGGCTGGAGATAGAGCTCGATCCGTCCACGCTCGACAGCCGTGCGAATCGTGCCCCGCATGACGTCGTCGTTGTCATCGTCGTCGACGAACGCGGCCACGTCGATCTCTTCAACCGCGGGCTCCGGGGTTTCCTCCTGCACCGGGGCAGGAGCCTCGGTTTCGACCGTCTCGGTTTCCGGCTCGGCGGCGAGGATCGTCGCGGCGACGGGCTCTTCCACCGGCTCCTCAAGTTCTTCCGCCTCCTCGATCTCGACGTCGATCTCTTCCACCGCGACGACGGCGGGCCGGATCGGCTCTGGCTCTGGCTCTGGTTCTGGCTCAGGCTCAGGACGACTCGCCGTTGTTGCCGCGACAAAATCGGTCGTCGCCAAGTCGGCGGAGTGGCGCCTCGTCATGCCGGCTTCGAGATCGGCGCGTACCGCCTCGATGCGCGCATAGACGTTGTCGAACTCGCCGGCGAGCTCCTCGGCGCGAGACTGCCCGCCGGTAAGCGCGCCAGGTGCAAGCTCGCCAAGCGCCCGATCGAGCCGCTCGACCCGGTCGGCGAGGAGGTCGAGACGGGCGACGTCGTCCTCGACCCGGTCGATGCGCTGAAGGTCGCCGTCGATAATCTCGAGCGCTTCCTCGATCTCGTCCAGACGGTCGCCGCCACCGCCGCGGGCGCGCGACGGGCGCCCGAGCATGATGAACGACGCCGACATGACGAGAAACAGCGCCGCCGTGGCGATGAGGACGGGGAGCAGCGGCAGGCCCGCCTGAAGCGTCAACCCGGCCGCGAATGCGGCCGCGGTGACGGCCATGGCGATCAGCACGATCAGGTCAAGCATGGCGAGCCCTCCTGAGGCGGCGCCTCGCCTGGCAGACATCGCGACGGTGTCCTGCATTCCTCACGCCACCCCTCGCACGGAATCATGGGCGACAGTCTGCGGCAACGCAACAGCAAATTGGCATACAACTCAATTTGATAGCAGCCAAGCCGCCCAAGGCCAAGCGGGTCTGCCGAGCGAGCGGAGGCGCCGTAGCCGGTGCGCCCTGGCGCGGACACCAGAGCCGTGGCAG
Organism: Methyloceanibacter sp.; assembly: GCF_050726195.1. Lineage (GTDB taxonomy): Bacteria > Pseudomonadota > Alphaproteobacteria > Rhizobiales > Methyloligellaceae > Methyloceanibacter. The sequence continues at coordinate 15,885 of NZ_JBOHJC010000003.1, forward strand.
AGATATCCCATGCCCAAGCGGGAACCGGCCGATCTCTCCGATAAAGCGACGCTGTTCCAGGCCTATGTCGATTTGATCAACTCGGAGCGCGAGACGATCTGGGCACGCCACAATGCCCTGCTGGTCGCCAATTCGCTGATCGTCGGCGCGCTCGCGCTGAGCCCGACGGCGTTGGCGAGCAGCCGATGGGCGACGATCGCGCTGATTGGGGCAGGCCTTCTCATCAGTATCGCGTGGCTCCTGATCACGGTTCATGGATGGTTGGCGATGCGGCGGCATGCCGAGATCGCCAGCGCGTTCACCTCAGCCCATTTCACCCATTTGCCGAACCCGTTCGCCGACATCACTTATCACCGGTCGGGACTTTGGATTCATTGCCTCGCCCTTGCGGTCATCGGCACCTTCATCCTCATCTATCTCGGGTTGGGCTATGTCCGGGTGTTCCACGTCTAGACAGGCGACTCGAAGTCCGCGACGCGTCGTCCCTCCCCGTAAAAGCTTCCGGCCTGCGTCCGTGTCTTGACAGGGCGCGGCGCGCGCCGGTACAAGCGCGGCTGATTGGCACTCGAATCTAGCGAGTGCTAACGGCGACAGTTCCAGCAAATAGGAGCGAAAATCCATGAAATTCAAGCCCTTGCATGACCGCGTGGTGGTCAAGCGGCTCGAGGAGGAGCAGAAGACCAAAGGCGGCATCATCATCCCCGACACGGCGGCCGAGAAGCCGCAGACCGGCAAGGTGGTCTCCGCCGGGCCAGGCGCCCGCGGCGAGGACGGCAAGCTTGCCCCCATGGGCGTCAAGGCCGGCGACAAGGTGCTGTTCGGCAAGTGGTCCGGCACCGAAGTAAAGATCGACGGCGAGGAACTCCTCATCATGAAGGAGTCCGACATCATGGGCATCCTCGGCTAACACCCCTTCCCCAACACACACCGCGCGTTCTTCGAGACGCCGGCTCAGCCGGCCTCTTGGGGGTGCGGACAAGAACCGGAGAAAATTCCAATGGCAGCTAAAGACGTGAAATTCGCCGCCGACGCCCGCGAGCGCATGCTGCGCGGCGTCGACGTCCTCGCCAACGCCGTGAAGATCACGCTCGGCCCCAAGGGCCGCAACGTGATCCTCGAGAAGTCGTTCGGCGCGCCGCGCTCGACCAAGGACGGCGTCACCGTCGCCAAGGAGATCGAGCTCGAGGATAAGTTCGAGAACATGGGCGCGCAGATGCTGAAGGAAGTCGCCCAGAAGACCAACGACACCGCCGGCGACGGCACCACGACCGCCACCGTGCTGGCGCAAGCCATCGTGCGCGAGGGCCTGAAGGCGGTGGCCGCTGGCATGAACCCGATGGATCTGAAGCGCGGCATCGACAAGGCGGTGGTCGACGTGGTCGAGACCATCAGGAAGCAGTCCAAGGTGGTGAGCGGCTCGGCCGAGATCGCCCAGGTCGGCACCATCTCCGCCAACGGCGAGAAGTCGATCGGCGACATGATCGCCCAGGCGATGAAGAAGGTCGGCAACGAGGGCGTGATCACGGTCGAGGAGGCCAAGAGCCTCGACAGCGAGCTCGAAGTGGTCGAGGGCATGCAGTTCGACCGCGGCTATATCTCGCCCTATTTCATCACCAACGCCGAGAAGATGGTGGCGGAGCTAGAGAACCCGTACATCCTCATCTACGAGAAGAAGCTGTCGGGCTTGCAGGCCATGCTGCCGCTCTTGGAGTCGGTGGTGCAGTCGGGCCGGCCGCTGCTCGTCATCGCCGAGGACGTCGAGGGCGAGGCGCTGGCCACGCTCGTGGTCAACAAGCTGCGCGGCGGCCTGAAAGTGGCCGCGGTCAAGGCGCCGGGCTTCGGCGACCGCCGCAAGGCCATGCTTCAGGACATCGCCGTCTTGACCGGCGGCGAGCTGATCTCCGAGGACCTCGGCATCAAGCTCGAGAACGTCACGGTGCAGATGCTCGGCAAGGCGAAGCGCGTGTCGATCACCAAGGACGACACCACCATCGTCCATGGCGCCGGCAAGAAGCCCGACATCGAGGCGCGCATCGGTCAGATCAAGCAGCAGATCGAGGACACCACCTCCGACTACGACCGCGAGAAGCTGCAGGAGCGGTTGGCCAAGCTTGCCGGCGGCGTGGCGGTGATCAAGGTCGGCGGCGCCACCGAGATCGAGGTGAAGGAGAAGAAGGACCGGGTCGACGACGCGCTGAACGCGACCCGCGCGGCCGTCGAGGAAGGCATCGTGCCGGGCGGCGGCGTGGCGCTGCTATGGGCCTCGAAGGCGCTCAAGACCAAGGGCGACAACGAGGACCAGGACGCCGGCATCAACATCGTGCGCAAGGCGCTGCAATCGCCGATCCGGCAGATCGCCGAGAACGCCGGCGTCGAGGGCTCGATCGTGGTCGGCAAGGTGCTGGAGCAGAAGTCGCCGTCCTATGGCTACGACGCCCAGAACGACGCTTACGTCGACCTGATCCAGAAGGGCATCATCGATCCCGCCAAGGTGGTGCGCACCGCCATCCAGGACGCGGCGTCGGTGGCCGGCCTCCTGGTCACCACCGAGGCGGGCGTGGCCGAGGCGCCGAAGAGGACTGCCGACGGTCATTCCCATGGCATGCCGGGCGGCGGCATGGGCGGCATGGACATGATGTAGGATGTAGGCTGCACACCGGCTGCAATCGCGGCCGATCCAGGCTCAAGACGTGACGAGGGCCGCTCCATCGGAGCGGCCCTTCGCTTTGTAGCCCGGATGGAGCGCAGCGAAATCCGGGGGGCATTCCATCGATTATTCCCGGGTTACGCTTCGCTTCACCCGGGCTACGGCGGCCTACAAGAAGAAGTCGCTCTTCACCAGGCTGCCGATGTTGACGAAGATCTCGAAATCGGCCTTGCCGTCGCCATTGGTGTCGCCCTGGACGATGACCTTCGAGCCCTTGTCCTCGTAGCGCAGCTCGCCCTTCGTGTCGCTGAAGTCGTCCTTGCCGATGAACTTGAACTTGCCGGGAATGCCGCGCAGGTCGATCATGTCGTCTTGGCCACGGCTGAAATCCATGAGCTTGTCGCGCTTGCCGCCGACCACGCTGTCCTTGATCGAGTTGAAGTCGAAGAAGTCGCGGCCGGCATCGCCGAACTGGATATCCTTGCCCCTGCCGCCGGTCAGCACATCGTTGCCGTCGCCGCCGCGCAGGGTGTCGTCGCCGTTGTTGCCGTTCAAGGTGTCGTTGCCGCCGAGACCGAAGATGGTGTCGTTGCCGCCATTGCCGCTGATGATGTCGCGGAAGTTAGTGGCGAAGGGCTGTGAGCCTACCGAGCTTGAGCCATTGATGATGTTGGCGGCAGAATTGCCGGCGATGATGGCGCCGGCGGTGAACAGTTCGACGTCGTTGCCGTCGCCGCCGGTGTAGTCGATGGTGAAGAACCGGTTGCCGATCAGGATCGCGCCGCCCTGGGCAAACGTGCCGACGATCGGGTCGACACCGTCATTGTCGATGATGACGAATGAGGCGGCTCCGGTCAGAGCGAAGCCGAGCGTTCCCTCTAGCGTGGCGTTGGAGAGATTGACCTCGCCGGTTGCAGACACGTGGAGCTGGTCGTAGTCCGTACCCGCCGTGGTGCCGTTTAGCTCGACAGAGAACATCGCCGCTGACGATTGGAAGGTGACGGAATCGGTGGAGAGGATAGCGGTGCTCGCGCCGGGCGCCAAAGTGCCGCCGTTCTGCACCAGGACATCGCCGACCGTGCCGCTGCCGCCAAGCGTGGCGTTGTTGGTGACGAACGTCACAGCGCTGTCCGCGATCGAGCCTTCGACCAGCAGCGTCCCGTTATTGATGGTGGTGTTGCCGGTATAGTCGTTGACGCCGGTCAGGGTCAGAATGCCGACGCCGTTCTTGGTCACGGTGCCGGTGCCGTCGATGACGCCGTCATAGTCACCGGCGAAGGCCTGCGAAAACACCAGGGCGGCATTGTTGAGGATGTCGCCTTGCAGGCTGTTGGTGGTGCCGGTCAAGGTGCCGGCGGCCACGTTGGTGCCGCCGGTATAGGTATTCGCGCCGGTCAAGGTCAGATTGCCGGCGCCCTCCTTGGTCAACGTGCCGCCGCCGTCGATCACGCCGCCATACGTGAGATTGTTGGAGCGGTTGAATTCGAGCTCGCCATTGACGCCGATGAGCACGCCGCCGTCGTCGGTGATCGAGCCGATGGCGCCGCCATTGCCGATTTGCAGGATGCCGTCATTGATGGTGGTGAGGCCGGTATAGGTGTTGGCGCCGGTCAGGATTTCGGTGCCGCCGTCAAGGGTGAGGCCGCCTGTGCCGCCGATGACGCCGCCAAAAGCGCCGTTGGCGTTGGTCAGAGTCAGAGTCTTTATGCCGAGAACAACCGAGCCGCCACCGTCAAGGCTGACGATGTCGGTGCCGGGATCGTCGACGCCGGAGATATTGAAGGTGCCGTCAGCGGTGACGGTGCTGGACTGGGCGATACTGCCAGTGCTGGTCAGCCCCAATGTCGCGCCTTCATCGATGAAGGTGGCGCCATCATAGGTGTTGATGCCCGTGAATGTCTCCGTTCCACCAAGGAGGTCGATCCCGCCGGTGCCGTCGATCACACCGGAGAACGCGGCCGCGGTTGCAGCCGTGAGGGCGAGAGTCTTATCGCCGAGATCGACGTTTCCGCTGCCTTGCAGGTCCCTGATGGACGTGCCGTCGCCAGGCGCGAGCCCGGAGATGTCGAAGGTGGCATCCAAGGCGATATCAACGACGCTCGACTGGGCGATGCTGCCGGTCCCCATCAGCGCCAAGGTGGTTTCGTCGATGTTGGTGGCGCCGGTATAGCTGTTGATGCCGGTCAGGGTGAGCGTGGCGGGACCGGTCTTGGTCAGGGGGCCGGCACCGCTGATGACACCCGAGAACGTGTCGTCGCCCGCGACGCTGGTATCGATGGTGCCGCCGCCGGCGCCGAGGGTGACGGCGTTGTCGAGAGTGAACGCGGCGGTGAGGTCGAGCGTGCCGTCATTGAAGATGACGGCACCGACGCCCACGTTGGTGTCGGCGCCGATCGACAAGGTGGCATCGCCGCTGATCGTGGTCGTGCCGGTATAGGTGTTGATGCCCGAGAAAGTCTGCGTGCCGCCGGTGATCGCAACGCTGCCGCCGGTGCCCATGATGGCGCCGCTGAAGGTGTCGGCGGCGGCGGTGATGTCGAGGGTCTCGTTGCCGAGATTGACCTCGCCGGCGCCGGCGAGGGACGTGATGGACGCGCCGGATGTGGTGCCGTCAATATCGAAGAGGCCGTCGACGGTGACCACGCTCGATTGCGAGATGCTGCCGCTGCCCGAGAGGAATAGCGATCCCAAGGCGTCGATGGCCGTGGCGCCGGAATAGGTGTTGACGCCGGACAGGGTCTGGGTTCCGCCTTCGACGGTGAGCCCACCGCCGATGCTGGAGATGACGCCGGCAAAGGTGTCGTCGGCAGCGGTCAAGGTCAGCGTGTTGACGCCGAGGACCACGCTGCCGGTAGCCGCTCCAGCCAGGCTCGTGATGGAGGCGCCGCCAGTGTGCGCGAGGATGTTGAGGGTCCCGTCTACGGTGACGACCTCGGAGGCCGCGATGCTGCCGCCGGCATTGAGGAACAATTGCGTGCCGGCATTGAGGGTAGTGGCGCCGGTATAGGTGTTGGCGCCGGTGAGTGTCTCGCTGCTGTCGCCGATGAGCGTGAGGCCGCCGGTGCCCTGGATCACGCCGGAAAAGATGGTCGCGGCGAGGGCGTCGGTCAGGGTCAGGGTCTCGTCGCCAAGCTCGACCGTGCCGTTGCCCTCAAGGTCCACGATGGAGGCGCCGGTCGTGGCGGAAATGTCGAAGGTGGCGCCGCCAGCGACGTTTACGACGCTCGAATCTTCGATGCTGCCGGTGGCGCCGAGCGCCAAGGTGCCATCGCTTATGGTGGTGCTGCCCTCATAGGTATTGACGGCGGTGAGATTGACGACGCCGTCGCCGAGCTTGGTGACCCCGCCCGCACCGGTGATGATGCCGTCGAAGCCGAACGGTGAGTCGCCAAGCGCTGTCTTGTTGAATGCGAAAACTGCGCCGGTATTGACCGTGACGTCGGTCATGATCGAGCCGCCGTCGCCAAGCTCGAGCGTGCCGCCGTCGACGGTGGTCGTGCCGCTATAGGTGTTGGCGGCGGAGAGCGTGAGCGTGCCGCTCGTGAGCGCGAGCGAGCCGCCGACGCCGGAGATGACGCCGCTCACGGTGAAACCGTCGCCGTCGGCCACGGTCAGCGTGTTGGCGCCGAGCACGAAGCTGCCGCCGCCGTCGATCGAGCCGGCGGTGATCTGGTTGTCGTTGTTGGTTCCGGTGGTGCCGGAGAAATCGACCGTGCCGGTGCCGGTGTTGACGAATGTGGCGTTGCCGCCATTGCTGGTGCCGAGGAACTGCACCAGCGCGCCGTCCCCGGTTTGGATGAGGGCGCTGCCGGCGGTGCTGGAATTGTTGAACTGCACGAGGCCGTCGTTGAGAATGTCGGCCTGGCCGGCGGTGCTCGTGCTGTTGAAAATCACGAAGCCGGCGTTCTAGATGATGGTGCCGCCGGTGCCGGTATTGTTGGCGGCGGTGCTCGCGCCGTTGAAGGTCAGCGTGCCGTTGCCGTCAACGAAGATGTCCTGGTCGTTGGCGCTGGCATTGGTGATGCCCGTGCCCTGGAAGGTGAAGGCTTGGCTCGAGGCAATGGTGAAGTCGTATTCGTCGGCGTCGGCGTTGAAGGTCCAAGCGCCGACACTGGTGCTCGCGGACGAGAAGGTGAGGCTGGTCGCAAAGAGGAGTTCGTCGATATCAACGAAGATGGCCGTGACGGTCGGCGGCCCGTCGGGCGGGCTCCAATTTGTTAGAAGGTTGTAGTCGCTAGTTGCGCCAACCCAAGTGTTCGTCGCAGCCATCACGCACCTCCCACGTTACTTCCCGCCACGCGCCGCAAAGGCTCCCCCGCCGCCTTAAAGCGCTTATGAATCGCTAAAAGACGCCCTTGAATCGCTAGAAGACGCCTATGAATCGCTATGCTTTTCGGGCTGTTCGCCACCCGTCTGGCGCGTAGCCTAGTGGCTCGGCGCAACCCTGACAACACAGAAATGCGCCGTTAACCAATGATAGAAAGTTGGGGATTCTGCGGAATATTTCGCTTACCGAGACAGATGGGAAGGCAAGCGGCCTTAACACGAAATCGCCTTTGCCGAGGGCGCTGACATCAACCCAAATTTCGATGGTGGCGACGGTGATCGTGTCGCCGGCGTTCGCCTGGCCAGCGCTTCACGCGCGGACAGAGCCCCGTCGCCCGCATCGACGCTGTCGAGGTGGGTGGTAACCGCCAGAGTGGCCATTACCTCTACTCTCTCCGGCAAAGCCGCTGGGGCGCCAGCCAGCGGCCCCTTCACGGGATTGAGCTACTTTTCCAAAAGCTTCCTTTTGGTACCGGCAGATGTTGTAAAAGTTGCGGGCAGTGGGACGGTACACAGTGAGGGGGCTCACAGACTACCCATTCAGGTGGGTCTAGGCTTTTTATGAGGACGATCTGGTAAGCTAACAGCCGGGATTTCAGGCGGTTAACCCCATGCAAGACCGCGAGGCGCAGTTTCTCGACGCTCTCTATCTCGGCGTGCGCGACCGGGCGGAGTTCGATCAGGCTTTGAACGTGCTCTGCACCTTGTTCGAGGTGCCCTCCGCCGTCTTGCTCGATTTCGACGCGGCGCGCCCAGAGGTTTCGGTGCAGGCTGCTATCGGCGTCTATTCGGGTGAGGCCCTTGAGCGCTATCACCGCGATTTCGCTCTGATCGATCCGGCGCCGCCGGCCTTCATTGCACGTCCGGCGGGCACCGCAATTCCCACTCGTCGCCTGCTGCCGGAGGAGTACCGCCGGCCCAGCGCGTTCCTCGGCGAATTCTTCCGCCCGCTCGGTCTCGAGGAGTGTCTGGGCGGGACGCTCGCCTCGACCAACGGCCGCTTCGCCTTGGTCGGGCTGCACCGCGCGCCGGAGCGCAAGGCCTTCGACGATGACGACATCGCCAAGCTTCAAGCGCTCATGCCGCATCTGTCGCGGGCGCTGCAGCTCCGCCGCGCCTTCCTTTCGCTGGATCGCAAGGCGGTGGCTCTTTCGGAGGCTTGCGAGCGGCTGGCGGCCGGCGTGATTGGGTTAGATGACGAGAACCGTTCGCTGTTCGTCAACGCCGCCGCGGCTTCCATGGGGCGGGCCAACGACGGGCTGGCGATCGACCGGCAGGGGCGGCCCTACGTGCTCGACCGCGCCGCCAATCATCGCCTGACGCAGCTCGCGGCCGACGTTAAGGCTGGCGGCGCGGGCGGCGTTGCCCGCATCCCCCGCGCGGGCGGCAAGCCGTCTTATCTCGCCTTCGTCGCGCCGTTCGTGCTCGATGACGGGCTCGACAATGGTAGTCAGGCCAGGCGCGGCGTGCTTTACGTGATCCACGACCCGCTCTCCCGGGAACCGTCGGCGCCTCAGCTGATCGCCGCGCTGTTCAGCATGCCGGTTGCCGCGGCCAACATGGTCGCGGCACTCGCCAACGGCGAGAGCCTCGCGCTCTATGCCGAGCAGACCGGCATCTCCATGAACACGGTGCGCTTTCACCTGAAGACGGCCTACGCGCGGACCGGCACGCGGCGCCAGGCGGAGCTCTTGCGGCTCGTCACCGCGGCCTTGCGCGACCTCGCCGACCACCGGGACGACCGCAGGTGAGAGGCGCGCCTTAGGGCGCAGCGCAAGGCCCGGTCCGAAGGATAGTCCCTACAAGACGAAGTCGCCTTTGGCGAGACTGCCGACATTGACGAAGATCTCGAAGTCGGCCTTGCCGTCGCCGTTGACGTCGCCCTGGACGATGACTTTGGAGCCCTTGTCCTCGTAGCGCAGCTCGCCCTTCTTGTCGTGGAAGTCGCTCTTGCCGATCCACTTGAAGGCCTGATTGCCGGAGCCCGTCTTGGCATCGATACCGCTCAGGTCGATCTTGTCGTGCTGGCTGTGCTTGAAATCCATGATCTTGTCGCGCTGGTTGCCGACCACGCTGTCCTTGATGGAGTCGAAGTCGAAGAAGTCCTTGTCGGCGCCGCCGCTGAGGACGTCCTTGCCCCTGCCGCCGTTGAGCACATCCTTGCCGGCATCGCCGAACAGCTTGTCGTTGCCGTTGCCGCCAATCAAGATGTCGTCGCCGCCAAGGCCGGAAATCTTGTCGTTACCGTTCTTGCCATTGATGACGTCGCGGAACTGGGTGGCGAAGGGCTGGCCGGCTACCGTCTGCGCGCCGTTGATCGTGTTGGCCGCGTTGGTGCCGTTGATGATGGCGCCGGCCGCAGTCAGCTCGACATCGTTGCCGTCGCCGCCGGCGTAGTCGATGATGAAGAAGCGGTTGCCGATCAGGAACTCGGCGCCCTGGGCCAGGCCGTCGAAGGTGCCTTGGACAGGGTCTGCCGTGCCATCTGCCGTGCTGCCGTCATTGTCGATGATAATGAATTGGTCGCCGGCGCCTGGGGCAAAGCCGAGACTGGCGTCGAGGGTCGCGCCGCCGAGACTGACCGTTCCCTCCACGTCGAGCTGATCGTATCCCGTGCCTGCCGTCGTGCCGTCGAGCTCGATGGAGAAGCTCGCTCCGGCCGTCATGACGACGTTGAGCGTGCTGAGAATGCCGGCGCTGGCGCCGGGCGCAAGCGTGCCGCCATTGTTGACGGTCACGTTGCCTGTTGCGCCGTTGCCGCCAAGCGTGCCGCCATTGCCGACCGTGGTCAGAGCGCTGTCGTCGATCGAGCCCTCGACCAGCAGCGTGCCGCCGTTGATGGTGGTGTTGCCGGTATAAGTGTTGTTACCCGACAGCGTCTGCGTGCCGCCGCTCAAGGTGAGGCCACCGCCGGCGCCGTCGATGGCGCCGGAGAAGTCGCCACTCCCGGCAGTGACGTTCAGAATCTTGTCCCCAAGGTCGACGTCGCCGCTTCCCCCCAGGCCCTGGATGGAGGCTCCAATGCCAGTGAGGCCAGAAATGTCGAAGGCGGCGCCTCCGGCGACGTTAACGCTCGAATTGGCGATGCTGCCGATCCCGGACAGCATCAGCGCGCCTTCGTCGATGTTCGTGGTGCCGGTGTAGGTGTTCGTATTGGTCAGCGTGAGCGCTGAGTTGGCAGTCTTGGTCAGCTGGCCGCTGCCGCCGATAATGCCTGAAAACGTGGCGCCGAACGCGCTCGTATCGATATTGCCGCCGCCGGCGCCGAGGGTGATGGCGTTGTCGATCGTACCATTGACGAGAACGGACAATCTCGCGTTGTTGGTGAAGACGATGGCGCCCGTGCCGAGGTTGGAATCGTCCGCAACGCGGAGGGTGCCGCCGCTGAGATTGGTGACCCCCGTATAGGTGTTGTTGCCCTGGAGGTCGACACTGCCGTCGCCCGTCTTGGTCAGGCTGCCGGTGCCGTCCATGTCGCCGGCGTAGAAGCTGCCGAAATCCTGATCGAACACCACCGACGCGTTATTGAGGATGTTGCCTTGCAGGCTTTCGGTGGTGCCGGTCAAGGTGCCGGCAATTACCGTAGTGGCACCGGTGTAGTCGTTGCTGCCCAGCAGGGTGAGATTGCCGGTGCCGTCTTTGGTCAGCGTGCCCGTGCCCGACATGTTGCCGGCGTACGTCCCTGCGAAGTCCTGATCGAACACGACGACCGAGCCATTGACGATGCCGCCCTGGAGACTGTCGCTGTCGCCGGTCAGAATGCCGGCGCTGACCGTCGTGCCGCCGGTGTAGGTGTTGGCGCCGGTCAGAATGGTCGTGCCGGTGCCGTTCTGCTCGACAGCACCGGTGCCGGAGATGTCGCCGCCATAGGTGTAGTCGTTCGACCGGTTGAAGATGAGTGTGCCGCCATTGGCGATGTCGCTGCTATCGGAGATCGCACCCGTTGTGCCGCCATTGCCGATTTGCAAGGTGCCGGCGTCGAGAATCGTGCCGCCCGTATAGGTATTGTTGCCGGTCAAGGTCAGCAATTGGGTACTTAGCATGGTGACGCTGCCGGTGCCGGAAATGACGTCGTCATAGCTGGAGACAAAATTCAGGAAGAACTCCACGCTTCCGTCATTGTCGATATCGCCTTGCACGGCGAGGGCGTTGCCGCGCAGCGTGCTCCCCGCGGATACAGTGGTGCCGCCGCTATAACTATTGTTGCCCCCGAGCGTCAGACTGATGCCACCGTCTATGGTCAGGCTTCCGTCGCCGGTGATGTCGCCATTAAGGGTCGCAAAGCCCGAGCGGTTGAAGGCAAGCGTGCCCGAGTCGATCGTGACGTCGGTGTTGATGTCGATCGCGCCGGTCGTTCCGCCATTGCCGATCTGCAAGGTGCCGTCACTGATGATGGTGGCGCCGGTGTAGCTGTTGATCCCGGTTAACGTGACGGTGCCGGCGCCGCCCTTGGTCAGGCTGCCGGTGCCCCCAATATCGTCTGCATAAGTGCCGCTAAACGCCTGCGTAAACACGACCGCCGCGTTGTTGGTGATGTCACCTTGCAGGCTGCCGGTGTCGCCGATCAGCGTGCCGGCGCTGATTGTGGTGCCGCCGGTATAGGTGTTGGTGCCCGAGAGGGTCAGCGTGCCGGTGCCGGTCTTGACGAGAGAGGCGCCGGTGCCGCCGGCGATGCCGCCGTCATTGATCGTGCCGCTGACGATGGTCGAAGCGTCGTTGCTGCCGACCGTCAGCGTGTTGTCGCCGAGATTGTAGTCGCCCGCGCCGGCGATCGAGCCTGCGGTGAGCTGGCCGCCGCTGAAAATGCTCTGCGAGAAGTCGACCGTGCCGCCGGCATTGGCGACGAGGGCCGCATCGCCGCCGTTCGAAATGCCGGCGAAAGTGGTGATCGCGCCGGCCGTGGTGGTGATGGTGGCGCTGCCGGCCGTGGTGTTGTTGATGAAAATGAGCTGGCTATTGTTGGCGATATTGGCGCTGCCGCTCGTGACATTGATGCCGGCGCCGTGGAAGGTGAAGTCTGCATTGATGTTGAAGGTGAAGTTCTGGGCAGAGATGTTCCAATCGGCAACCGAAGAGATCGCTGTGACGGTGACGGTGGTTGCCAGGGAGTCGGCGTCGAAATTCGCGGTGGCCAACGGAGGGCCATCGGGCGGGTCCCAGTTGACGTTTAGATTGTAGTCACCGCTGATACTGCCAACCCAGTCGTTGGTCACCGCCATGACGGCCTCCAGCTACGCTCGTTCCACCAGCGCGCCGCAAGGCCATCCCCGTTACGCTTCGGGGCGCGTGTACGTCAGCTCGAATTGAATCGTTTATTATTGGAATTGGATTTCGCTACTCCTTCGGACGCGAAGGCGTAGTCTCTCTCCGAAACCGACAACAGAATAGTTGTTGGTCCTGTCAGAGACGTTAAAGATTTTGCTGCAATTTCACTTGATGGCAACAGGATCGCGTAAGCGTTCCACTTGGTGCGCTATTTGCTTTCTGCGGTCCTGCTTGGGCGCTACAAGACAAAGTCGCCCTTGCCGAGGGCGCCGACATTGACGAAGATCTCGAAGTCGGCCTTGCCGTCGCCGTTGACGTCGCCCTGGACGATCACGCTCGCGCCCTTGTCGATGTAGCGCAGCTCGCCCTTCTTATTGTGGAAGCCCTGCTTGCCGATCCACTTGAAGGCCTGATTGCCCCCACCGGTCTGGGCATCGATGGTTCTGAGGTCGATGTCGTCGCCGACAATGTTGTTGCCGCGCGTGAAGTCGAGGATCTGGTCGCGCTGGGCGCCCTTCTTGCTCTCACTGATCGCGTTGAAGTCGAACAGGTCGCGGCCGTCGCCGCCGAACAGAAGGTCCTTGCCGGCGCCGCCGATAAGCGTGTCGTTGCCTTCCGCGCCTTCGAGCCTGTCGTTGCCGCCAAGTCCAAAGAGCGTGTTGGCGTCGGCATTGCCGAGGAGATGATTGGCCGCGGCCGTGCCGGTGGCGACGCCGGTGACGTCGATGGCGAGGGTCGCGGTGTCGGTCCCGCCGTTGCCGTCGGAGACGGTATAGGTGAACACGTCTTGCACGACGGCGCCGACGGCGAGCGGCTCGGCGAGGTTGGCCACATAGGTGTAGGAGCCGTTGGCATTGAGGGTCAGCGTGCCATGGTCGCCGGCCAAGGCCTGGCCGACAATGCCGCCGTCGATGGCGGAAACGGCGAGCGCGTCGCCCTCCGCGTCGGTATCGGCAATCCCCCCGAAAGCGTCGCCAAGGATTAGGTTGCCGTTGACGGTGGCGTATTCGTTGACCGCGCGCGCGTCGGCATTGGCGACGGGCGCGATGTTGGGCACATCGATGGTTACCAAGGTGCCGCCGGTGCCGTTTCCCAGGGCGGTGATCGCGCCGGTAATGATCCCCGTCAGCGTGATGATCGTTTCAAAGCTGCCGTTGTTGTCGCTGTCGATTTGAAGCTCGGTATCAGGGCCTGCGGACATCAGTTGGAACAGCTCCGAACCAAGCGCGAAGTCCGCGATGTTGATCGTGTCGATGCTGCTGAGGTCGGTGATGCGGTCGCCGGCAAGGTCGGCAAGGCGGCCCAAGAAAGTATCTGCGCCGAGCCCGCCCGTCAGAACGTTGGCGCCATCCCCGCCAATAATGTTGTCATCCCCGGCGCCGCCATCGATGGTGTCGTTGCCGGTCCCGCCAGCCTCATTGTCGCCAACGATCAGGTCATTTCCGCCGCCGCCATTGAGGATGTCGTTGCCGTTGCCGCCAAAGATGATGTCGTTGCCGCCGCCGCCATCGATGGTGTCGTTGCCGTCAAAACCCCTAAGAAAATCGTTGAAACCAGGCGCAATTTCGCCGGACTCAGACCCGGTGATCGTGTCGTCGCCGCCAAATATTGGGCCGCCCGTGTCGACCGCGAAGGGGTCAACAATGATGTCGACGGGCCAGGTGACCGACATGTCGGACAGCTCATAGCCGCCGCCAGGCTTGGTCACCTCAATGCCGGTCACGGTTCCGCTGATGAGAAGATCGTGCGGGGGATTCGACCCGGGAGGCTGAAACTCAGTATATCCGAAGTCCGTGCCGGTCGCTTGCCAGGTGATGCCCAAGGTGGCGCTGCTGACGACATAGGAGGTCGGCGTGGCCTCATCGACGCTTAGGTCACCCGCCTCACTGATGGCGACAAGGTCGGCCAAGAAGCTCAACGAGGAGGTCGTCATCACGAACGGCACGGTCGAGACGACGGTGGTCATGGGGCGGCCTCCTCCTTGGGAAGCGAGGACCGGGCAAGTTCGGCGCCGGCCTGTCGAACTTTATTCTTGTTGTCGGCAACTCTTGCGCGAGATGCCTGCGCGCGACAAATTACAAGGAGACAAGGCTAACCGCACTACCTGTTTGGGTAGTCCCGACCGGCGCGCTGTTGGTGAAAGGAGGCGAAGCCGCGGGGCGCCGGGGGCCATTTCTTGGCTGCTGCGGCCGTTGGCCGCCCCTGCCAGAGGGCCAGGAACCGGCCAATTCCTTCAAGCCTTACGCAAACGTAATTTTCCGCGCGCCCGATTTTGGCCCTATCGTCGCGCACATTTCAAACCGCTCCCGCCAAAGGGAGCCGAGCTTTGGGGTCGCCCCGCCACATGGCGAAATTCCGCAACACGGCCAACGAGTTCGCCCGCATCGCCTTTCCCTATTTCCGCTCCGAGGACCGGTGGTGGGGGCGCGGGCTGCTGCTCGTCGTCATCGCGCTTCAGCTGTTCCAGGTCTGGCTGAACGTCCGCTTCAACGCCTGGTACAACACGTTCTACACGGCGCTTCAGGACAAGGACTGGAACACGTTCATCTACCAGTTCGGCGTGTTCACCGTGCTCGCCGTGTTCTTCATCATCACCGCGGTCTACCAGCTCTACCTCCAGCAATGGCTGCAGATCCGCTGGCGCGGCTGGCTCACGCAAGCCTATCTTGGGCGCTGGCTGGCGCAGGGCACGCATTACCGCATGCGGCTCAAGGGCGACGAGGCCGACAACCCCGACCAGCGTATTGCCGACGATATTCGCCTATTCATCAACTGGACGCTCGACATCGGCATCGCGCTGCTCGGCTCCATCGTCACGCTGATTTCCTTCATCGTGATCCTGTGGAACCTATCGGCGGCGACGCCGCTGATGATCGGCGATGCCTCCTACCAAATCCCTGGCTATCTGGTGTGGGCCGCGCTCGTCTACGCCATCGTCGGCACGTGGGTGACGCATCTCGTCGGGCGTCCGCTCATCAAGCTCAACTTCGACCAGCAGCGCTACGAGGCCGACTTCCGCTTCAGCCTCGTGCGGTTGCGCGAGAACGCCGAGGAGGTGACCTTGCTCGCCGGCGAGCCGGCCGAGGAGGAGCGGCTGCGCGACCGCTTCGGCCACGTGGTCAAGAACTGGTACGGCATCATGAGCCGGACCAAGAAGCTCACCTTTCTCACCGCCGGCTACAACCAAGTGGCCATTATCTTCCCGTTCCTGGTGGTAAGCCCGGTCTATTTCTTCGGGACCTTGACGCTCGGCGGGCTGATGCAGATCGCGCAGGCGTTCAGCCAGGTGCAGAGCGCGCTCTCCTTCTTCGTCACCGCCTATTCGAGCATCGCCGACTGGAAGGCGGTGCTCGACCGGCTTTCCGGCTTCGAGGCGTCGATCGATTGGGCGCAAGGTCTCGATGCAACCGCGCCACGGGTCGAGTTCATCAGCGATGGCGCGGGCACGCTCCACGTCGAGCAGCTCAGCGTCGGCCTGCCCAGCGGTCGAGAGATCGTGCATCTCTCCGACCTCGTCATCGCGCCGGGCGAGCGCATCCTGGTGACCGGCCCGTCGGGGGCGGGCAAGACGAGCCTGTTCCGCGCGCTCGGCGGCGTGTGGCCGTTCGGGACGGGCGTGGTGCGCATCCCCGAAGGGGCGAGCGTGCTCGTGCTGCCGCAGCGGCCTTATCTCCCGCTCGGCACGCTCCGCGGCGCGCTTGCCTATCCCGGTCCGCAGGATGCGTTCAGTTCCGAAGAAATCGACGAAGTGCTCGAGGCGGTGGGACTCGAGGCGCTACGAGACCAGCTCGACAGCACGGCCTATTGGGCGGACAAGCTCTCAGGCGGCGAGCAGCAGCGCCTCTCCATCGCCCGCGCCCTTCTGCAAAGGCCGCAATGGCTGTTTCTCGACGAGGCGACGAGCGCGCTCGACGAGAGTTCCGAAGCCGACCTCTATCGCCTCTTGATCGCGCGGCTGCCTGACTCGGCGATCGTCTCCATCGGCCACCGCTCGAGCCTCGTCCAGTTCCACGGGCGGTTCTTCCACCTCGCGCCGGTGACGCCGGGCCTGCATCGTCTGACCGAAACCGACAAAGCGACGGAGAGCGCCGAGATCGCGCGGGAAGAGGCCGAGCGCGAGGCTGCGCTTCCGCCCGCCTAGTCTTTGCTCTTCGCCACGCAGCCGCTCGCTGCATCGAGCCCGTCCGGCTCACCCCAATCGTTCGCCGGGACGTTGGGAAACGACGTGCCGAACTCCTGCTTCATCATGGTGAATTTCGACGGCACGTTCGAGTTGTCGGGGAAGTCGACGATCCAGAAATAGTCGAAGGTCTCCTCGGGCCAGGTCTTCGGCACGCCGGGCAGAATATCGAGATTGAACAGCTGGCGGAGCGTGACCGCAGCATCGCCCTCATGCTTGGCGTCGAGCTCGGCGTCGGCGATGTGGTGATGCTCCCACACCATCACCACGGTCTTGCCCTTGAGCGCCGGGTTGGTGAGGATATTGGCGGCGGCCTCTCGAGTGCGCGCGGCGACCAGGTCCACAAAGACCTTCTCGCTGTCCTGCGGCAACGCCGAATAGAAGATGAGCGGCTTGTTCCAGCTTTGCACCGCGGGCGCGGCCAGCTCGGCAGTGTGCAGAGTGATGGCGAAGAAATAGGCCGGCGGCTCGCCGTCTTCAAATAGCGATTTCGCCGCGTCCTTGCCGAGATAGTTCAGCTTGAGGGCTTGGGCCCGCTGCTGCCCCACCTCGCACAATCTCCAGTCGTCGGCCTTCTCGCCGTGGCGCAGGATGATGATGCGGGACGGCGCCGCGACTGCGCCGCCGACAAGTCCGAGGGTAATGACGGCCGCCACGCCCAAGCGAATCAGCATGGGCACGGAGAGTAACCACTCTCGTCGGCGCTCGCTATCAGGCTCCCTTTCACCATGAACCTGTCATGCCCGGCCTTGGGCCGGGCATCCACGATTTTTGCGCCGTGCCACTGATAAATCGTGGATGGCCGGGACAAGCCCGGCCATGACGAGCCTTCAATTGCTGGAAAGCCGCACCAGGATCTTGTCGCGCAGCTTGGCGGCGGCTGGAGTCCAGGTGGCGACGCGGGAGGCCAGGAGATGCGCCTGGCTCTTCAAAATCAGGCCATCCTCCAGCACTTTGAGGCGGTTGGCTCGCAGCGTCGTGCCGGTGGTGGTGATATCGACGATCAGCTCCGACGTGCCGGTGGCCGGTGTCGCCTCGGTGGCGCCGACGCTCTCGACGATGCGGTAGCCGGTGACGCCCATTCGAGCGAAGAACCGGCGGGTCAGGTTCATGTATTTGGTGGCGACGCGCAGCCGGCGGCCGTGCGCCCGCGCGAACTGCGCGGCGACGTCCTCGAGGTCGGCCATGCGCGATACGTCGAGCCAGCAATCGGGAACCGCCACCACGACGTCGGCGTGGCCAAAGCCGAGCGGCGCCAGAAATTCGACCGTCCCGTCCACGTCGGCCAAGGTCTCGCGGATCAGATCCTCGCCGGTGATGCCGAGATGGACGCGGCCCGCCTTCAGCTGGTGCACGATTTCCGCGGCCGAGGTGTATTCCACCTCGACGCGATCGAGACCCTCAAGCTGACCGCGATAGCCGCGTTCGTGGCCCTTGACGCGCAAAGGCATGCCGGCCTGCTCGAACATGCGGGCGGCCTGGTCCTTGAGGCGTCCCTTGGAAGGGACGGCGATGACGAGTGCCGGCGCGGTCATGGCGCGGCCCTTTCCACGGCGGCGAGCAGGCGCTCGGTGTGAATGGCCGAACCCACGGCAGGCACGTCGCGCCGCGCGCCGAGCGCGCTTAGCAGCCCATCGTAACGGCCGCCGCCGGCGACCGGCTCCGTCTCGTCGAGCCCGGCGCCTTCGATCTGGAACACGAGGCCCGAGTAATATTCGAGCTTGCGGCCGAACTCGGTGGCGAAAATGGCGCGGCCGAGGTCGATGCCGTCCCGCGCCAGCCGGTCGAACCGGCGCAAGGCGGCATCGAGGCCCGCGTCGATGTCGAGGCCCGCGCCGCGGGCGATCATGGCGACCTTGTCCACCGCCTCGCGCGGCGGCGCCGCGACGGCGAGATAGTAGTCGATGATAGTCGCCACCTCTTTCGGCAGCTTGTCGGCGCGGAGATCGGCGGCATGATCGAGCAGCCGCTCGGCGATCTCGCTCAAGGTGCGGTTACCGGCGAGCGGAATATCCTGCTTCTCCAGGTAGGCCGCCACCAGTTCCTCGGCGCGCTCGGGCGTCGTGCCGGCGAGCGCGGCGGTGAGCACTTGAGGCAGGCCGTCGCCTTCGGGGCGATCGCCCTTGGCGAGCCGGTTCAAGAGCGCATGGAACACCGGCGGACGCCAAAAATAGTGGCGGAGCTTGAAGCGCCAGCGCTCGGGCAGCGAAAGCGCATCGATCAGCGCATAGAACAGCGCGATGTCGCCGAAGCGGAGCCCATAGTCGCGCAAGCCGGCGCTCCGCACCGCCCCCACCGCGAGCAGCACAATCTCGATATCGGCGCTCTCCTTGTCGGCAGCGCCGAAGCACTCGATGCCCGCCTGGCGGAACTCGCGCGGGTGGGTGCGGCTGGGGCCCAGCGGCTGGAAGCGGAAGGCCGGGCCGTTATAGCAATAGCGCGCAGGTCTATCGGCTTTCGGGTGCCGCTCCAGATAGAGCCGCGACACCGGCACGGTCAGGTCGGGGCGCAGACACAGCTCCTCGCCGGCGAGGTCGGTGAACACGTAGGTGCGACCCCGCACCTGCTCGCCGATCTGGTCGAGGAACACGCCGGCGGGCTGGATGATCGACGGCGCCACCGGCTCGTAGCCTGCGCGCGCGAACAAATCGAGCAGCGCACGGGCTTGTGCTTCGAGAGCCTCGAAATTCTGTGCGGACTCAGCGGCCATGACGCCTACGCTTTGTGGCGGGAGAGGACTTTGCGGACGGCCTTGACGAGGTCTTCCTCAGGCACGGCAAACTGTGCTTCGGTCTGCCTCTTTAGGTATTCGTCGCGGTCTTCGATGCCGGTGAGCGTGGCGCCCAGGATCAAATCCTTGATCTGCACCTCGCCGCGCGCTTTCTCGTCGCCGCCCTGAATGACCACGCACGGGGCGCCGCGGCGGTCGGCATATTTCATCTGCGCCTTCATGCCGGACGACCCGAGATAAAGCTCGGCGCGGATGTTCGCCGCGCGTAAGCTCTGCGCCATGTTCTGGTAGTCGGCCATGCGGTCCTTGTCGAACACGAGCACGACCACGGGGCCTTGCGCTGCGTTCTCCTGGAACTTGCCGAGGCGTTGGAGGCCGAACAGAAGCCGCGACACGCCGACGGAGATGCCGGTCGCAGGCACCCTCTCGCCGGTGAAGCGCTCGACCAGGCCATCGTAGCGGCCGCCGCTCATCACCGAGCCGAGCCTGATGGGTTGGCCACGCTCGTCTTTTATCGGCGCGAGGAGTTCCGCCTCGAACACGGGGCCGGTGTAATACTCGAGCCCGCGCACAACGGAAGGGTCAGGAAGGATCCGCGCCTCGCTGTTGGCCTTCTTGACGAGATCGAACAGGGCGACCAGTTCGTTCAGCCCTTCGGTGCCAGTCGCGGCATTTTTCTCGGCGAAGAGCTTACCGAGGCGCTCGAAGAAGTCCGTGCTGTTGCCGTCGCCTGTTCCCTCGGTGAAAAGCAGCACGGCTTCAATGTCCTCTCCGTTCAACTCGGCGCCAGGCGTGAAGTCGCCGCTCTCGTCCTTGCGTCCCTTGCCGAGCAATTGGCGGACGCCTTCGATCCCGAGACGATCGAGCTTGTCGATGGCGCGCAGGACCTTGAGCTTGCGCGCGTGATCGCCGGCGAGGCCGATCACTTCCATGACGCCATCGAGCAGCTTCCGGTTGCTGACCTTGACCACATATTCGCCGCGCGGGACGCCGAGCGCCTCCAAGGTGTCGGCGGCGAGCATGCACAGCTCGGCGTCGGCGGCGACCGACGCGGCGCCCACGGTGTCGGCGTCGAACTGCATGAACTGGCGGAAGCGGCCGGGGCCCGGCTTCTCGTTACGCCACACGAACCCCGACTGATAGCGGCGGAAGGGCTTTGGCAGGGTCTGGTAGTTCTCGGCCACGTAGCGGGCGAGCGGCGCGGTCAAATCGTAGCGCAGCGACAGCCACTGCTCGTCGTCGTCCTTGAAGGAGAACACCCCCTCATTGGGCCGGTCCTGGTCGGGCAGGAACTTGCCGAGCGCGTCGGTATATTCGATGGCGGGCGTATCCAGCGGCTCGAAGCCGTACCTCTCGAACACGCCTCTGATCGTGCCGAGCATCGCTTCGGTGGCGCGGATCTCCTGCGCCGAAATGTCCTGCAAACCCTTCGGCAGGCGGGCCTCTGGGCGAGGGCTTGCGTCTTTCTTGCTCATGGGAATTTCGGCTGATTCGACAGGGGCTCCAGCCGCCGCGTTCTAACCCATCGATCCCAGCCCAGCAAGCAACGGTGGCTTGAAACAAGGCCGCGCCTCGCCTTCTCCTTCGTCATGGCCGGGCTTGTCCCGCCTACGCGGGCCGAAGCCTTTTCGCCGAGGTCGCTAGCCAATTGCTTCGGCGGGCGAAGGCCGGCCATCCAATGATGTCCTGCCGCGAATCCCGGCGCCCTGAAGGTTGGCAACGCCCTATTGGATGCCCGGCACAAGGCCGGGCATGACGAAGGAGAGTGGGATAAAGGCTTAGTCGGCGAACTCGCGTTCCTTGGCGCTCATCCTGGCCATCTCCACCAGGGCCTCGATGGGATGGGCGCTATCCTTCATCTTGATGAGGGAAGGAGGACAGGGGCCGCCGGTCGCCCAATCGAGCAGCTCGACGGTATGCACGAAGGGCACCTCCGTGCCGCCCTGGAGCTGGGCCATGCAGCCGATATTGCCGGTGACGATGACATCGGGCTTGATGCGGTCAATGTTCCGCAGCTTCCGTTCGCGCAGCTCCCCGGACAGCTCCGGCTCGAGAATGTTGTAGCTGCCCGCCGAGCCGCAGCAGAGATGCCCTTCCGGAATGTCGACCAGGGTGTACCCCGCCTGTTCGAGCAGAGCCCGCGGCAGCTCGTCGAGGCGCTGGCCGTGCTGGAGCGAGCAGGCGGAGTGGTAGGCCAGTTTCAGGCCGGTCCACATCACTGGAGGATTGAGGCCGATGTCGTCGAGGAACTCAGTGATGTCGCGGGCCAGCCCCGAAACATACGCCGCACGTTCCGCGTAGCCGCGGTCGCGGGCGAGCAAATTGCCGTAGTCCTTGAGCATGGTGCCGCAGCCGCCGGCGGTGACGATCACGGCGTCGAGCAGGCGCTCGCGCATCACGGCGGTCCAGGCGTCGATATTGCGGCGGGCGAAGTCCCGTGCTTCCTCCTCCCGGCCGAGATGATGGACGAGCGCGCCGCAGCAGGCCTCGTCCTTGACGATGACGACGTCGACGCCATGACGCTTGAGGAGGCGGATGGCGGCAATGTTGATTTGCGGCGCCAGCACCTCCTGCACGCAGCCCAACATCAACGCCACGCGCTTGGCTTGTGGGGCGTCGGGATTGAGTGCCGACTTCGGCTTCAAGACCTTCATCTTCAGCGCGCCGCGCGGCACCAGATTGAGCGCCGCGGCGATCCGGCGGAAACCCATCTTGGCGAACAGGTTGCGAAACGGCTTCATGAACCAGCCGAGCACCAGCATGAAGCGGAAGCGCCGCGGGTTGGGCAGCACGCGGCTCAACAGCCAGCGCGTGGCGCGCTGCTTGGTCCCGCGGTGCGCGCGCTGCTCGATGCGGACGCGGGCGAGATCGACGAGGTGCATGTAGTCGACGCCGCTCGGGCAGGCCGTCATGCAGCCAAGGCACGAGAGACAGCGGTCGATGTGGTGAACCGTCGAGGCGGTCACCTCGCGACTCTCGAACATCTGCTTCATCAGGTAGATGCGGCCGCGCGGGCTGTCGCGCTCGTCCCCGGTCAGCACATAGGTCGGGCAGGTCGCGGTGCACAGGCCGCAATGGACGCAGCGGCGAATGATCTCATCGGCGCGGGCGATGGTCGGGTCGCCAAGCTGGAGCGCATTGAAGTTGGTCTGCATCGCCTGCCCTACATATCCCGGTACATCCGGCCCGGATTGAGAATGCCGAGCGGATCGAACGCGTGCTTAAGCTTGGCCGACAGCGCCGCGATCGGCGGGTCGAGCGGCTGGAACACGTCGATGCCCGCCCTGGTCGCGTCCTCGGCGCGGATCAGGGTGGCATGACCGCCGAATTCGGCAAGGGTGCGGCGGATGTCGACCGCGCCGCCGTCGGTGAGCGGCGGCGTCTCGATCCAGATCAGGCCGCCGGACCAGTCATAGACGGCACGGACCTCCATCTTGCGCGAGAGATTGCCGATCAGCTTCGCCGCGCAGGATGGGATGGTGGACACGCGCCACAACGGATTCGGCTTGCCTTGGAACATCTTGAGGGTGCGGACCTCGTTCCAGAACATCTTGCTCCGCTCCTGATCGAGTTCGAGCGCGGGGCTATAGGCTAGCAGGGTCTGGGTGAGACGGCTCGCCCGGTAGCGGGCCGAAGCGGGAAAATTCTCGACCCTGATCGCCGTAACCGAGGCCTCGGCGGTGGCGATGTCCTCATCGGAAAGGTGCGCGGCAAGCTCCGCGTGCATGTGCACGGTGCCGGATACCTCGAACGGCGTGCCCATGGCGATGCACAGCGCCTCGACGGCGGTTTGATCGGTCAGGCCGAAGAAGACGACGGTGCGGGCCTCACGCTGGGCGGGCAGCACTTTCAGCGAAATTTCGGTCATGATCGCCAGCGTGCCCCACGAACCGGCGAGGGCGCGGCCTAGATCGTAGCCGGTGACATTCTTCATCACCCGGCCGCCGGCCTTGATCTGTTCGCCGCGGCCGTTGACGGCGTGCACGCCGAGCACATGGTCGCGAGCCGAGCCTTTGAGAATGCGCCGGCTGCCCGATAGATTGGTGGCGATGACGCCGCCGATCGTTGCCTCGCCTGGCCCATAGCCGAGGACCGGCCCGAGATCGACCGGCTCGAAGGGCAGCTCCTGGTCATTCTCCGCAAGCAGGGCTTCGATTTGGCCGATGGTCGTTCCAGCTTGCACCACGAGGGCAAGCTCGGTCGGCTCGTAGAGGGCCACGCCGACCATGTTCTCGGTGCTGACCACGGCGCCTGAGCCCACCGGCAGCCCCACCTCGCGCTTGGTGCCGCGACCCATCACTTCGAGCGGCGTGCGGGTATCGGCCGCCTCGGCGACGAGGCCGGCAAGCTCGGCTCCAGTCTCCGGAGCGTGGAACCCGAGGCGCATGTGAACGGTCACGGCGCGTGGTGTCCTTCCGCCGGTTCGGGCTCGATCCCGTGCATGTCAAGCCCGCGCATCTTGCGGGCGTCGCGCCCCTCGATGGGGAACACCTTGCCGGGATTGAGCAGCCAAGAAGGGTCGAACGCTTCCTTGATGCGCACCTGCTGATCAATGTCCTCGTCGGAATACTGCAGGTACATCAGCTCGCGCTTCTCGATGCCGACGCCATGCTCGCCGGTGAGGCAACCGCCGAGCTCGACGCAGAGCTTCAAGATTTCCGCGCCACACAATTCCACGCGCTCGAGCTGGATCGAGTCGTTGGCGTTATAGAGAATGAGCGGATGGAGATTGCCGTCGCCGGCATGGAAGATATTGGCGACGTCGAAGCGGTATTTCCGGCAGATCCAGCCGATTTCGTCGAGCGCCTTCGACAGCTTGGACAGCGGGATGACGCCGTCCATGCAGTAATAGTCGGACAGTTGGCCGATGGCGCCGAACGCCGCCTTGCGACCCTTCCAGATGGCTGCGCTCTCCGCCGCGCTCTGGCTGCGGCGCACGCTGCTGGGGAAAAAGTCCCTGGCGATGTCCTCGACCTTTTCGAGTAGATACTCGATCTCATCCTCCGACCCCTCGACCTCGACGATGAGCAGCGCCTCCGCGTCGAGAGGATAGCCGGCCGCCACGAAATGCTCGCAGACATGGATCGCCGGGCGGTCCATGAACTCGATGGCTACGGGGACGATGCCTGCGGCGATGATGGCGGCGACGCAAGAGGCGGCGGCATCGGTTGAGTCGAAGCCGAGCAGAATGGGGCGCGATCCTTCGGGTGCCTTGAGCAGGCGAACGGTCACCTCGGTGACGACGCCAAGCTGGCCCTCGGAGCCGACGATCAGGGGCAGGACGTCGTAGCCCGGCGCTTCGAGATGGGTGCCGCCGAAGTCGACGACCTCGCCGTCCATCATCACCATGCGGACGCCGAGCACGTTGTTCACGGTCACGCCGTATTTGAGGCAATGCGCACCGCCTGAATTGGTGGCGACGTTGCCGCCCACGGTGCAGGCAATCTGGCTCGATGGGTCGGGCGCATAAAAGAAGCCGTTGCCGGAGGCCGCCTCGGTCACCGCGACGTTGGTGATGCCGGCCTCGACCCGCGCCACGCGATTCGCCGTGTCAATTTCCAGCACCTTGTTCATGCGCGACAAGCAAAGCACGACCGAATCTTCGAGCGGCAGCGCGCCGCCCGACAGCGACGTGCCGGCGCCGCGCGGCACCACCTTGACGTGATTGTCGTGGCAGAAGCGCAGGACAGCGCTCACCTCTTCCGTGGTTCCGGGCAGCACGACGGCGAGCGGCACGCGACGATAAGCCGTCAACGCGTCGGTCTCGAAGGTGCGGCGCCCCTCAAGATCGGTGATCAGGATCGCCTCGGGGACCAGCCGCTTGAGCTGCCGCACGATGTCGTTCCGGCGCGCAAGGACGGCGCGGTCCGGGTCGGGAAGGGTCAGTGTCGACATCAAAGGCTCCAAGACCGTCCGAGTGGCGTTGGCAGGACGAGCTTCCGCTAGTCTTTCGCATGGGCGAAGGGAGTGGGCAATATCCGCCGCTTGGGCGGTCCCAAAATGGCTCTTTTGCAACGCCCGCTGCCCTTTACGCGTTACCAAGGACACGAGGGAGCTGCTTTTGAGGGCGTCATCGGCCTCTGATAAAATCGGCCGGGGCGTCCTACGAACACTGGGCTGTCCAAGGCAAGCGCCGCAGCGCTTCTTGGGCATTGTTTGAGGAGGACTGAGATGAGGAAACTTGCGCTTTTAGGGCTGGTCGGTGCCGGCACGCTGGTTGCGTTGGTGGGTCCTGCTCCTGCCGCCGGCGATGCCGAGAAGGGCAAAGAGGCGTTCGCCAAATGCGCCATCTGCCACCAGGTCGGACCGGACGCCCAAATCGTCGTCGGCCCCCCGCTGAACGGCGTGATCGGGCGGAAGGCTGGAGCCTTTCCCGACTTCACCTATTCGGCAGGCATGAAAAAGCTCGGCGATGACGGCTATACGTGGACCGAGGACAACATCGACAAGTTCATCGCCGATCCGAAGGCGCTGTTGCCGGACTCGCCCATGTCGCTCGCCTTTCAGGGCGTGCCTGACGCGGACGAGCGCGCGAACGTCATCGCCTATCTGAAGACGCAGCAGTAGCAGCGCCACCTCACGGCGCGGCGTCCGGTTCCGGCGAAGCCGGCGGTTCCGCCGCGCCTGAGGAAGTGGACTGGAACTTCTCGATATCGTCGAGAACTTCCTTGAAGAAATAGTCGCGTGCGCCCTCCTCCTTGGCGATCCCGGCCCAGGCCTCACGCAACGCCTCGATGACCTGGTCCGGCCAATCGAGAATGCGGACGCCATCCTTGGTCGAAAGGCTGGCGAGCGCTTCGGCTTGCAGGCCGGCGCTCTCGCCAAGCGTGGTGCGCAGCATGTCCCTGCATGCCGCCTCGATCGCCTCCTGCCGCGCGGTGCCGAGCGCGTTCCAGCGATCCTTGTTGATCAGCAGCTCGAGCACCGTCTCGGGCTGGTGCCAGCCGGGCATGTAAATGATCTTCACCGTATCCTGCAGGCCTTGCTCGCGATCGACCGCGGGCGTGTAAAGCTCGGCGGCGTCGATCTTGCCTTTCTTGAAGGCCTCAGCCAGAGCGCCGCCGGCCACGAGCACGGGGACCACGCCGAGCCGCGCGGCGACCCGCGCGCCGAGCCCGAAGATGCGCATGCGCAGGCCTTCGAGATCCTTCTTGGCGTTGATCTCCTTGACGAACCAGCCGCCTGCCTCGGCGCCGCCGAAGGCACATGGAATGACATGCACCTTGATGCCGGCATGGTCGTACATTTCCTGATAGAGCTTGCGGCCGTTGCCCTTGTCGAACCAGGCGAGATAGACCTTGGCGTCGGGCCCGAAGGGGTAGCCTGCGAACAGGCTCGCCGCCGGCACTTTCGCCGCCCAGAAGCTCGCCGTGGCGATTCCGGCGTCGACCGTTCCGTCCGCCACTTTGTCGAGGATCTCGTGCGGCTTGGTGCCGTCGCCGGGTTCCTTCAAGTCGAGGACGACGTCGCCTCCCGAGCGCTCCTTGATCGCCTTGGCGAGCGCGGCGGCAGGCTTGCCGAGTCCGGGTAAATGGGTGCCATAGACAAGCGGCGTGACGAGCGCGACCGGCGCCTCCTCCGCCCTCGCGTCGGTGGGCTGGAGCAGCAGACAGGCGGCGAGCGCCACGGCGCCCACCCCAACTGCGACCCGATTGGCCATTTCCCTCGTCACGCCTGGAGTGCTACATCCCGGACCACGCGACCTCAAGCCTCGCTGCCGGCCCCGGGGGCCCTATCCCATTGCTTCCGTTTGCCAAAGGCTTCCGCTATGGTTCAACGCACACTTCCTATGTGCATGATCTATTTGGGGCGGACTTAGGTCCGGTGCAGGGTCGGCCACCATGTCGCTAGCCGTTTGGCTGATCGAGCGCCCACGCTGGTTCAAGCGGACGCTCTTGATCGTGAACGACTTCACGATGCTCGGCATCTCGTTGTGGGCCGCTTATTCGTTGCGCCTCAGCCAACTCTACGTGCCGGAGACGTTCGGGGTCTTCCTTCTCATGCTGGCGGCGCCCGTGGTCGGCGTCCTGGTGTTCCATTGGCGCGGGCTCTACAAGCTCGTCACCCGGTTTATCGGCCCGGAAGGCACCACGCGCATCTATACCGCCGTGGCCATCGCCGCCGTGCTGTGGGCGCTCGTGGTGTTGATGAGCGGCATCCAAGGGCAACCGCGCTCGGTGGTGGTGATCTATGCCCTGATCGCCGCTGGTCTCATCCGCCTCAGCCGGCAATGGGCGGGCTCCCTCCTGCTGAAGGCTGCGCCTCAACATAAGCCGCTGAGCTTCGACGAGCGGAAGAACGTCATTATCTATGGTGCGAGCACGATCGGCATCCAGCTGTTGCGCGCGCTGAACGAGACCGACTCCTACCGCACGGTCGCCTTCATCGACGCCAATCCGTCGCTGGCCGGCCAGGTCGTGCACGGCGTGAAGGTGGTCCGGCCCGAGAAGATCGGCAAGCTCATCGCCGAGGAGAACGTGAAAGAGGTGCTGCTCGCCACGCCTTCGGCGCTCCGCGGCGAGCGGCGCGTGGCGATCCGGGCGCTCGAAGCTTATCCCGTGGTGGTGAAGACCTTGCCGGCGCTCGAGGAGATCGCCTCGGGCAAGGTCGAGGTCAGCGACCTTCGCCCCATCGACGTGGAGGACTTGCTGGGTCGCGACCCGGTCACGCCGGACCTCGAGCTTCTGACCGCTCAGGTAAGCGGCAAAGTCGTGATGATCACCGGGGCCGGCGGCTCGATCGGCTCGGAGCTGACCCGCCAATTGTTGCGGCTCGGGCCGAAGACCCTCGTCCTATTCGATCTCTCGGAAGTCGCCCTCTATGATATTTCCATGGAAATCGAGGAAATGCAGCGGCGGCGGCAAAAGGAAGCCGGAGACCGGCCGGCCGAGACCACTGTGGTTCAAGTGCTCGGCTCCGTGCTCGACCGTAAACTTGTCGCCCGCACCATCGAGGAGCAGGGCGTCGAGGTGATTTATCACGCCGCCGCCTACAAGCATGTGCCCATCGTCGAGGTGAACCCGTTCGCCGGACTCCAGAACAACACGTTCGGCACGCTCGTCGTGGCCGAGGCGGCCAAGGAGCTTGGCGTCGAGCGCTTCGTGCTCGTATCGAGCGACAAGGCGGTGCGTCCGACCAACATCATGGGCGCCAGCAAGCGCCTCGCCGAGCTGATCCTCCAGGCTCTGGCGCAGGAAGGCGCGGCCACGATCTTCACCATGGTTCGGTTCGGCAACGTGCTCGATTCCTCCGGCTCCGTGGTCAGGTTGTTCCGCAGCCAGATCAAATCGGGCGGCCCGGTCACCGTCACCCATCCCGAGGTGGTCCGCTACTTCATGTCGATGCCGGAGGCGGCCCAGCTCGTGATCCAGGCGGGCGCCATGGCGACGGGCGGCGAGGTGTTCGTGCTGGAGATGGGCACGCCGGTCAAGATCGACGACCTCGCCCGCACCATGATCCGCCTGTCCGGCCTCGAAGTCCGCGATGAGGAGCATCCCGACGGCGACATCGCCGTCGATTATGTCGGCTTGCGGCGCGGCGAGAAGCTCTACGAGGAGCTTTTGATCGGCGAGAACACGACCGGCACCAACCATCCGCGCATCTTCAAGAACTCCGAGCCGATCCTGCCCTATGACGATCTCATCGCCGCGCTCGAACGCCTCGAGGACGCGATCCAGCGGGTCGACGTGGGCGAGCTTCAAGAAATGCTGCGCGCCACGGTGGAAGGCTATGTGCCGGCAAGCGCCGTCATCGCGGTCACCGCCAAGGACGAGTGGCAGCCGGTCTCGCGCACGCTTCACTAAATGCCGGAAGCCGTCGTCTCTTGGGTCGCCGTGGTGGCGGGCAGCGCCGGGCTCAGCGCCGGGCTGATCTTGCTCCTGAAGCCGCTTCTGGTCCGCTATCTGCTCGCCCGTCCCAATTCCCTCTCGTCGCACTCTACCGCCACGCCGCAAGGCGCGGGCCTTGCCGTCATGGCGGCACTGCTCGTCATGTGCGGCGGGGCACTATTGCTGGGTGTGGCGCCTCCCCCGCCGAGCCTCTTGCCCGTGCTGGCCGGCATTGCCTTCCTCACCGTGCTCGGTGGGCTCGACGATGCGCGTGCGCTGCCGGTGTCGTGGCGGTTCATCGGCCAAACGCTCGCAGCGCTTCTCGTCGTCCTCACCCTTCCTTCCGGCTTTCGCCTCATCGAGTTTCTGCCGCTTGGCTTGGAGCGGGTGCTGATGGTGCTCGGCGTGGTGTGGTTCGTGAACGCCATTAATTTCCTCGACGGCCTCGACTGGATGACGGTGGCGCAGGTCGTGCCGATGGCCCTTGGGGTCGCGATCCTGCAAAGCCTCGGCGTGGTGCCACCGAGCATTGGGCTTCTGGCGCTCGCTTTGCTCGGCGCCATGCTCGGCTTTGCCGTCTTCAACAAACATCCCGCGCAGGTGTTTCTCGGCGACGCAGGCAGCCTGCCGATCGGGCTCTGCCTCGCCTATCTGCTCATCTACGTGGCCGAGGCCCATCTCGTGTCCGGCCTCTTGCTCGCGCTCTACAGCCTCGCCGACTCCATGATCACGCTCTGCCGCCGCATGCTCGACGGGGAACCCATCCTGTCGGGGCACCGGCGGCATTTCTATCAGCGGGCGGCGGCGCTCGGGCTGGCCGCGCCGCAGGTCACGGCGCGGGTGTTCGCGCTCGGGCTTCTGCTCATGGTTCTTGCCATTGCCGCGGCGCTCGCCAAGTCGCTGGCCGCAGATTGTCTGCTGCTCGCGCTCGGCGCCGGGGCCACGGTTTTTGTGCTGTTCAACTTCTCGCGGGGGCGGTGAATGGCGCGCCGCGTGCTCATCACCGGCGCCACCGGCTTCATCGGCAAGAAGCTGACCACCGCGCTCTCCAAGCAAGGCTTCGCCGTGCGCGCCGCGGCGCGCGATCCCTCCGCCATCATCGCCGTGGGCGAGGTGGAGCGCGTGGCCCTGCCCGACCTGGCGCGTCCTGTGGACTGGTCGCCCCTCCTCGACGGCGTGACTGAGGTCGTGCATCTCGCCGGCATCGCGCATGCGCCGGGCACTCTGCCCGACGACGCGTACACCCGCATCAACGCCGAGGCGGTGGGCGAACTCGCCGAGCAGGCGCGCAGTAAAGTGGAGCGCCTCGTGTTCGTCTCGTCGGTGCGCGCGCAGGCCGGCCTTTCGGCGGACCGCGCCATCACCGAGTCGGATGAACCCGAACCGACCGACGCCTATGGTCGCTCCAAGCTTGACGCCGAGCGGCTGCTTGCGGCAAGTGGCGCCCGCTACACCGTGCTCCGTCCTGCCGTCCTTTACGGCAAGGGCGTCAAGGGCAACATCGCCGCGCTTGCCACGCTCGCCAAGACGCCGATGCCGCTTCCCTTCGGCGCGCTCGACAATCGCCGCTCGCTGCTCGCCCTCGATAATTTCGTCACGGCGGTCACCCACGTGCTCGACACGGAGGAGGCGCTTGGCGAGACCTATCTCGTGGCCGACGCCGAGCCGATCACCGTCGCCGATCTCGTCGCCGCCATGCGCGAAGGACTCGGCCGGCCGCCGCATCTCGTGAAGGTTCCCGCCGGCGCGGTGCGGCGTATTTTGAAGTCGGTCGGCCGCGAGGCGGACTGGGAGCGCGTCTCGGGTGAGTTTGTCGTCGATGTCTCGAAGCTGATGGCGACCGGCTGGCGTCCCCACGTCGAGACCCATGCCGGCATCATCCGCATGATGCGCGCCGAGAACGGCGCCGCGGCCTAGCGGCCGGTCAGCCGGTCGTAGAGCGCCACCGTCTGCCGCCCGATCGCTTCGGCGGAGAATTCCGCCTCGACCAGGCGGCGCGCCGCCTTGCCGAACCGCTCGCGCAGTCTCGCATCCTCCGCCATGCGTCCCATGGCGTCGGCCAAAGCCTCGATGTCGTCGACCGGCACGGTGAGCGCCGTCTCGCCGGCGATGGCGATCTCGCGGCAGCCGGGCGCGTCGGTCGCCACCATGGCACGCCCGCAGGCCGCCGCTTCGAGCAGGCTCTTGGGCAGCCCCTCGCGGCGCGAGGCGAGCACGGCGAAATGCGCTTGCCGCCACACCTCTCGGATATCGGCGACATGGCCCAGCCATTGGATGCCGAAGGCGCTGGCGAACTCGCGCAGCTGCTCCGGCGCGAGCGAGCCAGGGTTCTCCTTGTCGGTGTCGCCGGCGAGCAGCAGCCGCATGGCGACGCCGCGTTTGGCGAGGAGCGCGAAGGCGTCGATCAGGGTCATCACGCCCTTGTCGGCAAGCATGCGCCCGACATAGGCCGCGGTGATTGGCGGCGGCGGCTCGGGCAGCGGCACGAGGCGCTCGGTGTCGACGCCGGACCCTCTGATGGTCACCACATGCTCGGGCGGGACCCCTAGCTCCAGCACGAAGGCGCGGTCGTCGGGGTTCTGCACCACGGTCCAACTCTTGTCGCGGCGAAGGAGGCTGCCGAGGGCGAAGCGGACGGCGCGCCGCGCGAGCCCGCTCACCCGCGCCTCGCCGATGAACAGCGAGCCGACGCCGGTGAGGCTGTTGACCACGACGGGCGGGAGGCCAAGGCTCGCCGCCGATCCCAGCACGACAGGCTTCAGCGAGACATTGTGGACGAGGGCCGGGCCGAGGCTGCGGAAGAGACCTCTCAGCTCACGGATGGCAGACAGGCTGTCGCCCAACGAGAGGCTGCCGCGGCTCCAGGAGAGCGCATGGGGGGTGAAGCCCTCCTTCGCGATCGCCGCGCCGGCGTCCTTGATCCTGGTGGCGACATGGATCTCATAGCCAGCCGCCTTGGCCGCCCGGGCCATTGGCAGCCGGTGCGACAGGAAATACCAGTCTTCGGTGACGACGTAGAGGAGGCGGGGGGCCATGGCGGCACCGCTTGTAGCAGCGCCGGGGTTTCAGCGGAACAGACAGGCCTTTTGCCCGGCTAAACGTCATATCTTGCCGACTGTTGCGGACGGGCCACGGTCGATCGTCGACGGGGATGATCTGCGATCACGCTCTGGCCTCCCCCGCCAAATCACGCTAGGATTGGCCTACGGGAAAAGCGGACTTAGAGGGAAAGATGAAATATCGCGGTCTCGTCCTGGTGCTTTGCGGCGCCGCCGGGCTGGCTTTGCTGCCGGCCAGCGCGAGCGCGTTCGAAATTCAAGGCGAAGGCGAGAAGGTCCCCGGAAGTGCGGCCGAATTCTATGGTTTGAACGGGACCTACACGCTGCCCAAGTTCGACGGCTACTCGCTGGCTATGCCCTACAGCAGCAGCACCAGCACCGACAGCAGCCACGTCTCCGACTACGGGAATTCGATTCCGATCCCGGCGCCTGGGATCAGCCAGCCAGCGCCCGCTTACATGCGCGGCCCGTTCCGCTAGGCCCTAGTTTCGTCCATCGCACTACCTGATCTCGCGGGGCGCTTGCCCCGCGATTGATTTGGGCGCGGCCCCGTGCAACACCGCCGGCATGCAGGAGATCATCGCCCTCCAGCGCTGGCTCTATGGCGGCATGGCGAGCGGGCTCGGCGACGTCGCGCAAGGCAACATAGCGGCCGTCGCCGCGGCCATGGCCGCCGCGGTGCTGTTCGGCGCGCTCCATGCCCTGATGCCGGGGCACGGCAAGACCGTGCTGTTCTCCTACCATTTGGGCCAGCCCGGGAGCGTGATGGCCGGGATCGCCAACGGCGCGATCCTCGCCCTCACCCATGTCGGCCTCGCCGTGCTGCTCGTGCTGGCCGGCTTTGCCGTCATCAGCAAGGTGTTCGCCGTCGGCGGCCGCACGCCGCAATTCGAGACGGCGAGCGGGGTGCTGATCGTGCTGATCGGCGCATTTCTGCTATGGCGCGCGGCGGTGAACCACGCACACGCCGACGCCGCCGACGGGCGGACGCTCGCGTTCGTCACCGGGCTCGTCCCCTGCCCTCTGACCACATTCATCCTGAGCTATGCGTTGGCGCGCGGCCTGTTGGCGGCGGGGCTGGCGGTGACGACGGCGATGGCGGCGGGGATGGTGGTCACCATCGCGGCAGTGGCGGTGATTGCGGTCTTGTCGCGACAGCGGCTGCTGTCGCTGCTCGCCCGGACGGAAGGATTTCGCGGCATGGTCGGTCGCGTCTTCGAGGTGGGCGGCGCGGTGCTGGTCCTGTTGTTCGGTCTCTTGACGCTGCTTCGCGCGCAAGGGGTATGAGTCCTATTTGCCTCATTGCTGAGAGACCTCGCGGCGCAGCGCCTCGACGAGTGCGGCCACGCTTTCGTTTTCCGGTTCGAGCACGGCGAGCCGCTCGGCGTAATGCAGTGCCGTGGCGGGATCGCCGCCGGCCCTGGCGAAGTTGACGAGCGCCAGCAGGCTGTCGCGGTCGTTCGGGTGGCGCATGACATTGGCCTTGAGCACTGCGATGGCGTCGTCGCGCCGTCCGGCCGAGTCCAGCGCGACGGCGTAGACATAGGCGTAGCGCGCGCGATCCGGCTCGAGCTCGGCGGCGAGGCGCAGCTCTTCGAGCGCTTCGTCCGGTTGCTTGAGGCGCACGAGGGCGAGCCCCAGCGCATGATGCAGGCCGCCATCGTCGGGGGAGGATTGAAGCGCCTGGCGCAACACCACCTCCGCGTCCTTGTCGCGGCCGAGCGCGCGGTAGAGATCGGCGAGGTTGACGGCGGCCGGCGTGAAGTGGGGACTCAAGCGGAGCGCCGCCTGATACTCGGCCTCCGCCTCAACCATGCGGCCGGCCCGCGCATGATAGCGAGCGAGCAGCGACCGCGCCTCCGGCCGGTCGGCATTGAGATTTTGCGCGGCGACGAACTCCTGTTCGGCTTGCTCCAGGCGCGCACGCTCGTCGGCCGAGAGGTTGCCGAGCGGGTAGCCGCCAAGCAGGAACCCGGCCTTGATGCGCACGCCACGAACGGAATCGGACAAGAGCGGCGAGACGATTTGCCAAAGTTCCGCCGGCGGCACCGCGTCGAGATGGTCCAGCGCCGCGATCCGCACCAAAGGATCGGGGTCGGTCAGTCCTTTCTTGATGAGCGCCGCGGTCTCGGGCGAGGCGTGGGCGATCAGCTCCTGAAGCGCGCTGGCGCGAACGAAGGCAGGCGCCGCGGGATCGGACGCGACCTCGGCCAGCAGGCGTTCGGCGTCCTGACCGCCATGCCAGGCGGCGTGGAACGCCGGGCCATGGGTCGGGAAGCCCTTGCGGTCGGGGCCGAACCACTCCGCGACCGCCGTCGCCGCCCACGCCGCCGACTTGTCCGTGTGGCAGTCCGTGCAAGCATTGTTGGCGCCGAGACTTGCGGAGAGATCGGGGCGCGGCACACGGAAGGAATGATCGTGGCGCGGATCGACGACCATATAAGTCTTCACCGGCATATGGCAGGCGACGCAGCTCGGCGCGGCTTCGCCTTCGTGATGCGTATGGACTGCCGTCTCGTAGCTCGACGCGTGGCATTGCAGGCAGACCTGATTGCCCGAGTGGCGGAGCTTCGCGCTGTGCGGGTCGTGACAATCGCTACAGGTGACGCCGGCGGCGAACATCTTGCTCTCTTTGAACGAGCCATAATTGTAGACCTCGTCCAGCATCTGGCCGTCGGGCTGGTAAAGCCCGCGCGCCAACATCGACACCACGTGCGTATCGGACAGCGGACGGCCCGGCACCCAAGCCTCGGCGATCTGCCCACGCCGCGCATGGCAGCGCCCGCACATCTCGACTTCTTTACGTAAGGCCGCCGGTTGCGCACTCCGCGTGGGTAAACCGGTCTTCGCATCGCGCGGCCAGGTGACGCCGGACCGCTCGTCGAAGCGCGCGAGGAGTCCCATCAATGCATCCTTCGCGCCGGGCTCGGCGCCGCCCTTCGCCCAGGCGACATGGGCGGAGCCCTCGCCGTGGCAAGCCTCGCAGCCGATGCTGATCTCCTCCCAGGTGGTGGCGAAGCGATCCGCGGCAGCATCGTAATTCTTGGCAACGCCGGTCGAGTGGCACTCGGCACACATGAAGTTCCAGTTCTGGTTCAGCCTGGTCCAATGCAGCGGGTCGTCGTGACGGATGTCCTCGTCCGGATAGAGGTGGAACCAGCGCTGACCACCCTCCTCCTTCGGCCGGCTGTCCCAAGCGATGGTGAGCGCCTGGACGCGGCCGTCCGGGAAGTCCACGAGATATTGCTGCAACGGCTCGAGCCCGAACGTGTACTTCACCTCGAAGGTGTCGAGGGCGCCGTCGGTGCCATCAGTCTCGACGTAGAACTTGCCGTCCTTCTTGAACAAGCGCGAGCTGACGCCGTGATAGTAGAACGTCGCATCGTCGAAGTCGCCGAGCACCGTGTCGACGGTCGCGTGCGCCATGGCGTGGGCGTGCTGCGAGCCGTGCCACAGTCTGCCCTGCTCGGCGTGGCAGGAGATGCACGTCGCGCTGCCGACGAAGCTGAGCTTTTCCTCCGCGCGGTCGGTGGGGCCGCACGGGTCGCAAAGCAGGAACTTCCAGATCAGGCCAGCGGCAAGCACGATAACGGCGGCAATAAAGGCTAAGCCGGCAAGCAACCATCGCCGTCGCTTCGCCCGCGGCTTGGACTCGGCCTCGCTCTCCCGAGTTGGAGCAGTTTGCGGCCGTCCAGGCTTAGGCTTGAGAGATGATTTGCGCCGGCGGCGAGCCACTGAACGTCCCGGGTCGAATCTAGACGGCCTCAGGGAAGCGCGAAGGGACCGATAAGTCCAGCCTGTAGCCCGGATAAGCGAAGCGAAATCATTTGTAGCCCGGATGAAGCGCAGCGCAATCCGGGAGTCCAAGCGAAGGCGCCTTGCATTCCGCTTCGCTTCATGCGGGCATATGAAAATATTCCTAGACCTCCGCCAGAGCTCTTGCTACAATACGCCCACCTCGTCCGCTTAAGGGGCGTTGCTCTAGAGGCGTCTTGAGTGGCGGGACGGGGTGCGGCGCCTGCGGGACACGTTACGCAACGACGTCCTCCGGGCGGCACCGGGCTACCCCCCGGGGCTACTACGAGCCCCCGGCAAGAGCCATACGACTTGGCCTGTCGCGCGTTTGAGCGCGATGCAAGGCCATTCGAAAGAGGGGTCCGCTGCTGCCGACCAACGCCGCAAATGACATGCGCTTTCGCCCATTGGCGGAAGCGCGTGTGGCGCGCCGGAAGGCGCCCGCCGCGTCTCCCAAAAGGAACGCGGACACCATTACGGACTGCGCCGTTCGGCGCGCCATCCCCCTTCGCTCACGATGGGGGCTTGCTCTTTGACATAAGCCGGACGCTGACCGCGCCGCGGCGACGATGAGGCGCGCCTACCAGCGGAAGGTCAGCTCGGCGAGCGGCCCGTGCAGGATCACATCTTGGCCGCGCCGGCCCTTACTGGACGACTCCTCGTAGTGCAGCCCGAGCGCCTTGTAGCCGATGGAGGTCGTCGTATCGTACCCGAACAGCTTGCCGTCGCAGTCGAAAGTCAGGACCACCTGCCAGCTGAAATCGTCGGCCTGGAAACCGCCGACGTCGCCCATCGCCGTGAACGACCGCCCGTTGCCGATCTCGTGCGTCATGCGCATGGCAACGACCGGGTCGACCCACTCGATGAGGCCGCTATTGGCGAAGGCGAAATTGCCGGAGAAGTCTTTGTCGGCAAGGGCGATGCGCGCCTTGAGGAAGGCGACGCGCAACTTCTCCAGCTCCTCGAGCGCGCCGATTACCTCGCCGCGTCGGTCAACTCTCTTGAGGCGATTCTCGAGCCGGGCGACGCGGCGCTTCAAGACCGGCGAGTTCTCGTCATGGACGATCCGCCTCTCGATGAACGCCTGCCGCAGCTCGTTGAAGCGTGCCAAGGCCGCGACCCGGTCTTCCCGGTTATCGATGCGCTGGAGACGCTCCTTCAGGCGGTCGAGGCGCTGGCCGATGTCGCGGGTGACGGAGAGATCGACGGCGAGAGTCACGTCGAGCTCTTGCCGCACCCAGCGCGCGCCGCCGCCAAGCTCGAGCGTGGTGTTGCTCCCTGTCGCGCCGCTGAAGTTGGCGACCTCATAGAAACCGTCGGCCTGGTAGACGCCGAATTCGTAGTCTGCGCCGAGGCGCCCGCTACCCTTGAGCGTGAGCCCGCCGAGGGGAGTGGCTTCGCCGAGGAAGTCGGAATCCATGGCGAACTTGGAGTAGATAATGTCGGTGTAGAGCGCGAAGGGGCCGCGCCTGGCTTCGAAATTGGCCATGATGATCGGGCCGTCCAAATGCTCGATCAGATCGATGGGGTCGGCATAGACGTCGAAGGTGAGTCCGCGCGTGGTGGCGTCGCCCTGCACCCAAAGCGCCCAGCCGTAGAGACCGCCGTCGAACTCCCAGGCCGAGACGGGCGCAGGCGGCTCGAGTTTGTCGCTCCCCGCTGCCGCGGCACATGGAAACGCGACCGTCAACGCGCAAGCGCCGAGCACGCCAAACCAAGTCTCACGCAACATCCGCCGCCCCCGAAAGGCCTCCCGACTGCAAGAATAGGGGCAAGCCGGGTGCCGCGCTTGTCATTTCGGGCCGCCGGCGAGCGAAATTCCGCGCGCTTGTTGCGGCGCTGCCACAGTCCGAAAAGCCAGGGGGCGTGCGCGCACGCACGCCCCCTTCAAGGACCGCTAAGGCGTCGGTCTGCCCGGCCCCTGCTCCTCCATGTTCTTTTGATGCAGCTTCTGCATCTGCGGCAGGAGGTCGTAAACCGGCGGGTTATTGGACATGAAGCCGATCTTGAACTGCGGCGGGTACTTGAGGAGGTCCTTCATATACGCGCCAGATGCCGCCATGATCGGCACACCCATCGGAATGTGGCGAATGCCGATGCTGACGTCCTCTTGCGGGTTTGTGTAAAGGTTGAAGGTAATGCCGCCGCCCGTGTCGGTAAAGATGCCGCCGCTAAATCCACCGAAGTCGCCCCGCTGGACCACGGAGTTCTCGATTTCCATGGTCATGACTCCCTTGAACTCATCGATGCGCGTGGCGGCGAAGTATTGGTTCAGGGTGTAGATGCGGCTGCGCCGCGCCGACAGTCCGTTGTCGGCAACCAGGAACGACGCCTGATCCACGCCGTCGATATAGGTGGTCTTCGGAAAGAGATCGGCAAGCTTGGCACCTGGGACGCTGGCCAGCGACAACGCCGTCGGCAACAGATCAGCGAGGTCGAACAGCTGGTCGGACTTGCGCGGGCTGATCATGTCTTTCCAGTAGACGAAGGTCGGCACGCGGACGCCGCCCTCCCAGGCAGAGCCTTTGCAGCCGCGGAACGGCGTGCGCCCAGCCGGCGGGATCTCGCACTCCGGCCCGTTGTCAGAGGTAAAGAAGATCAGCGTGTTCTCGAGCTCGCCGACTTCGGCGAGTTTGTCGATCAGCTTGCCGAGGATGTAGTCCATTTCAACCATGCAGTCGCTGAACACAGTGCGCGCCATCGACTTGCCGGCCCAGTCGTCCGACGGGTAGTTGTCGAAATGGCAGCCGCGCGTCGCGTGATAGAGATAGAACGGCTTGTCGCTGCCCTTCATCTTGTCGAGGAAGGCAAGGCTCACATCGAGCCAATGCTTGTCGAGATGCTTGATGTAGTCGAGCTCGATCAGCTTGCCGTTCTCGCATTTCTCCGTGTCGGCCGGCGTGCAGTGAACCTCGTAGTGATTGAAGTCCTCCGCCTCCAGCATCTTGAAGCGCTCAGGCGAGAGCGCGACCTCGGGATTGAAGTAGATGTCGCGCCACTCGGTGTACATGTCGGACACTCCGAGGAAGCCGACATAGGCGTCATAGCCGACATTCTGCGGCAGCGAGCCCTTGTTCTCGCCCATGTGCCACTTGCCGACGCCTTGCGTGATGTAGCCGGCGTCCTTGAGCAGCTTCGGCATGGTGATGGCGCCGTCGAGCCCGCCAGCCTCGCCATACATCGGCGGGCGGAGAATGCCGTGATGGAGCGGATTCTGCCCGGTGTGGATGGTGGCGCGCGTCGGCGAGCAGGACGGGGTCGAATAAGCGCTCGTGAGGATCAGGCCCTCGTTGGCGAGCCGGTCCATCACCGGTGTGGCGTTGCCGACGGCGACGCCGCCGCCGTTGAAGCCCGGATCCATCCAGCCGACGTCGTCCAGCAGGAAAATCATGATGTTCGGCTTTTTGCCGGTCTTCTCGGCGAGCGTGGCAAGCTTCTCAGCCGCGTCCTTGTCCTGATCGGGGTGCGGCACTACGGGGTACATATTGTCGGCTGGCTTCACGTCTTGCAGGTGAATGTATTGCTCGGGATGGCTGAACCCGGGCGCGGTGGTGGGGCCCGTCGCGGCCCCGCGAATATTCTCTTGCGCCAAAGCGGGTCCGGTAAGGACCAGGCCCAAAACGGCGACGGCACACGGATTTATTATGAACGGCCTCATGATGGGGAACTCCTTCGGCACCAGTCGCCTGTCGAATCTCAAATCGAAGAGACTCGCGGCGCTGGATTGGCGGCGATTCGCCGATTATCGGAGGCTTCGGTGACGGTTCAAGCCGTCAGGCTTGGAATGGTAAGGGTTTTCCGCATGAGAAGTGCTTGCCGTCGCCCGGAACCCGCGTCACAATTGTGCGCCGCACAAAGAACCCTCGAGCCCTTGTCCATTTCCGCCATCGATAGCCACGACAACGCGCTGAGGATTCTCGTTATCGACGAGACGCCAATCCGGCGCGCGATTCTCGAAACCGGCCTCAAGGAGGCCGGTTTTGCCAATGTTACGACGCTCGACACCGCCAACGGACTGATCGAGCGAATCTATACGCTCGACCCGGACGTCATCCTCATCGATCTCGACAATCCAAGCCGCGACGTGCTGGAGCAGATGTTCCAAGTGTCGCGCGCCGTGCGCCGGCCGATCGCCATGTTCGTCGAGCAAAGCGACAAGGCGACCATCGAGGCGGCGATCGACGCGGGCGTCAGCGCCTATATCGTCGACGGCCTCAAGAAGGAGCGCGTCAAGCCGATCCTGGAGATGACGGTGTTGCGGTTTCGCGCCTTCGATCGTTTGCGCACCGAGCTTGAAGAAACCAAGAGCGCGCTAAAGGAGCGCAAGGTGATCGAGAAGGCCAAAGGCATCCTGATGAAGAGCCGAGGCTTAAGCGAGGAGGAGGCGTACACGCTCCTGCGCAAGACCGCCATGGATCAAGGCAAGCGGCTGGTCGACGTCGCCGAAGGCTTGGTCAGCACGTTCGAGCTGCTGAAGGAGTAGAGCAAGCGTCATGCACGAGCTGAAGCCAAATCGAAAGAGCGAGCGGGAGGTGCGCGCAGGCTTCATCCCGCTGCTCGATTGCGCGCCGCTCGTCATCGCGCGCGAGCGTGGCTTCGACCGGCGGTTCGGCGTGTCGCTCAGCCTGCATCGCGAAGCGTCGTGGGCCAACATCCGCGACAAACTCGATATCGGCGTGTTCGACTGCGCCCATATGCTGGCGCCGATGCCGATCGCGGCAACCCTTGGTCTTGGCCGCG
Organism: Methyloceanibacter sp.; assembly: GCF_050726195.1. Lineage (GTDB taxonomy): Bacteria > Pseudomonadota > Alphaproteobacteria > Rhizobiales > Methyloligellaceae > Methyloceanibacter. The sequence continues at coordinate 56,455 of NZ_JBOHJC010000003.1, forward strand.
CGACCGAGCCTGTGATCGCGCCGATGTCGCTCAGCCTCAACGGCAACGCCATTACGGTATCGCAGCCGCTCTATGCGGAAATGCGCAACGCCGACGCGCCGGCGGTGCGCGAAGGCGGCATGGCGGCGGCGCGGGCCATTGCCGAAGTGGTGCGCCGCCGGGCTGCGGCAGGCCGCGAGCCGCTCACGCTCGGCATGGTCTATCCGTTCTCCTGCCACAACTACGACCTCAGGGCCTGGCTCGCCTCGGCCGGAGTCGATCCCGACAACGACGTCAACCTCATCGTCGTGCCGCCGCCGCTCTTGGCAGAGTCGCTCAAAGCAGGACGCGTCGACGGCTTCTGCGTCGGTCAGCCGTGGAACAGCGTGTCAGTCGCCGAGGGTCACGGGGTGATCGTCGCCACCAAGAACGAGCTGTGGCCGATGAGCCCCGAGAAGGTGCTCGGCGTGCGCGAGACGTGGGCGGGGCGGGAGCCCGAGCTGTTGAGCGACCTCATTCGCGCGCTGACCTTTGCCGGGCAGTGGCTCGACGAGCCTGCAAACCGGCAGGAGGCCGCCTCTATTCTGGCGCAGCCGCACTATGTCGGGGTGCCGGCGGAGACCTTGCTCAGGCCCCTCACCGGAAATTTGCCGCGCGGCGGAGACGAAGCCGACCTTGTCGATCCTGACGCCGTCGTCTTTCACCGGCACGCCGCGAATTTCCCGTGGCGGTCGCACGCGGTGTGGATCATCACGCAGATGATCCGCTGGGGACAAGTGCGCGAGCCGTTCGATATTCTGGCGCTGGCAGAGCGCGTGTACCGTCCCGACCTTTATCGCGCAGCCGCGGCAGGACTTGAGATCGAGACTCCCGAGCACGACTACAAGAGTGAAGGCGCCGCTGCCGGCGCGTTGTTCTTTGGCGGCGCGACGTTTGATCCGCGGGCCGCGGTCGGCTATCTTGAGACCCTCCCCATCCGCGCCGCAGGGACCGATCTCAAGGCTTTCGCCGCGCACAATCCATGACGCCCACCCGCCCTGGGGTTTGCCGCACAAAGCAGCAGCAGCACTGTGCAGTGCACAACGATTGCGCATGAAGCGGGCCGGCGAGCCGCGCGAAGTTTGAACTAACTCATTGAACTCACTTAGTTATTTCTCTAGGCCCACTTTGGCACGCTTCTTGACTCTCTAATCCTGAACGGAGGAATGGCTCTTCCGACACTCTAATGCGGTCCAAGGGCGGACCGCGCAGGCAACGCTGCCTCGAAGATCGATCGCACACGATCGGTTTCTCGACGCAGCGTTTTTGTTTTCGCGCGCCGGACGGCGCGAACAAGGAGAACTAGATGACGAGGTTGGGATTTAGGGTAGCGAAGAACTGGGACCTTGCGGCGAAGGGGTTCGCGTTCGCAGCGGCGTTCGGACTTATCGGCGCGCACGCGTTACCGGCGCATAGCGGCGAGCTGGAGAAGGATCAGCTCAAGTTCGGTTTCATCAAACTTACCGACATGGCGCCGCTCGCCATCGCCAAGGAAAAGTTCTTCTTCGAGGAGGAGGGACTGCAGGTCGAGCTCGAGGCGCAGGCCAACTGGAAGGTGCTGCTCGACCGCGTGATCACCGGCGAGCTCGACGGCGCGCATATGCTCGCTGGCCAACCGTTGGGTGCGACCATCGGCTACGGGACCAAGGCCGACGTGATCACCGCGTTCTCCATGGATCTCAACGGCAACGCCATCACCGTGTCGAACGCCGTGTTCGAGGAGATGAAGAAGCACCTCGAAATGGACGCCGACGGCAAGCCGAAGCATCCGATCTCGGCAGCGGCGCTCAAGCCGGTGGTCGAGCGCTATCGCGCCGAGGGCGAGCCGTTCAGCATGGGCATGGTGTTCCCCGTATCGACCCACAATTACGAGCTGCGCTACTGGCTCGCGGCCGGCGGCTTGCATCCGGGCTACTACTCCGCTGACAACACGGCAGGGCAGATCCAGGCCGACGTGCTGCTCTCGGTGACGCCGCCGCCGCAAATGCCGGCGACGCTCGAAGCCGGCACCATTCTCGGCTATTGCGTCGGCGAGCCGTGGAACCAGGCCGCGGTGTTCAAAGGCATCGGCGTTCCCGTCATCACCGATCACGGCATCTGGAAGTTCAACCCGGAGAAGGTGTTCGGGGTGACGGCCAAATGGGCCGAGGAGAATCCAAACACCCATCTCGCGGTGGTCAAGGCGCTGATCCGCGCGGGCCAGTGGCTCGACGATCCGGCGAACCGTGCCGAAGCGGTGAAGATCTTGTCGCATTCCGCCTATGTCGGCGCCGACGAAAAGGTGATTGCCAACTCGATGACCGGCTCGTTCGAGTACGAGAAGGGCGACAAGCGCCCAGCGCCAGAATTCAACGTCTTCTTCAAGCACTTCGCGACCTACCCCTATTACTCCGACGCCATCTGGTACCTGACCCAAATGCGGCGCTGGGGGCAGGTCGGCGAGGCAAAGTCCGACGACTGGTATTTCGAGACCGCCAAGAGAGTGTATCGGCCCGACATCTATATGCAGGCCGCCGAGGCGCTGATCGCCGACGGCCACGCCAAGAAGGAAGACTTTCCCTTCGGCACCGACGGCTTCAAGGCGCCAACGGCCGAGTTCATCGACGGCGTCGAATACGACGGCAAGACGCCGAACGAATACCTGTCGAAATTCCCCATCGGCCTCAAGGACAAGCAGACCGTGGCCGGCAACGAGGTGGTCGGCGGCTGATGTCGCGGACCCTGCCATTCACCCAAGAAGGACATCCGCGAATGACGATCATGGACCACGCCGTCGCGCCGCCGCGCCCGTCGCTAAAAGAGCGGCTTGCGCCGGCCTTCGAACGGCTCGACCGGGCCTTGAAGCCGCTTGGCCTTGGCTGGCTCGTGCCGTTGGGGCGCTTGTCCGTCGGCGACCGGCCACAAGCTCAGGTCAAGGAGATCTGGCACAGCCTCCTCGTGCCGCTCATCGCCATTGGCTGCTTTCTCCTGCTGTGGGCGACCCTCGCGCCGCGGGTGGTCACCTCGCTCGGCGCAATCCCCGGACCGGTGGAGGTCGCCAAGCAGGCCGATGTGCTGTGGCAGGACCATTTGTCGGAGCGCGCGAAAGAGGCGGCGTATTACGAGCGGCAGGAGCAGCGGAACGCAGAGGCGCTGGCGAAGGACCCCAACGCGGAGGTGAAGTGGCGGAGCTATATCGGCAGGCCGACCTTCGTCGACCAGATCCTGACCTCGCTCAAGACGGTGTTCACCGGATTCCTGCTGGCGAGCCTCATCGCCATTCCGCTCGGCGTGTTGTGCGGGCTGTCAGGCACGTTCAACGCGGCACTCAACCCGATCATCCAGATCTTCAAGCCGGTGTCGCCGCTCGCGTGGCTGCCCATCGTCACCATGGTGGTGTCGGCGGTCTACATCGAGGAGTACGCGGGCTTTCCGAAGAGCTTCGTGACCTCCGCGGTCACGGTGATGCTGTGCTCGCTGTGGCCGACCCTGATCAATACCGCCGTCGGCGTCGCCTCGATCGACCGCGACCTCGTCAATGTCGGTCGGGTGCTGAAGCTGTCGTGGACGACCAAGGTGTTCAAGGTCGTGCTGCCGTCGGCGCTCCCGTACATCTTCACGGGCTTGCGGCTTTCGCTCGGCGTCGGCTGGATGGTGCTGATCGCCGCGGAGATGCTGGCGCAGAATCCGGGTCTCGGAAAGTTCGTGTGGGACGAGTTCCAGAACGGCTCGTCCGACTCGCTTGCTCGCATCATGGTCGCGGTGCTGACCATCGGGATCATCGGTTTCCTGCTCGACCGCCTGATGGTGGCGCTGCAGACCGCCGTCACCCACAGCCCGGCACGCTAGGAGGATCGAGGATGGCAATTCTCGAGCTCAAGGCCGTGTGCGCGGGCTATGGCTCGGCGCAGGCCCGCACCGAGGTGCTCAAAGGCATCGACCTTGCGGTCGAGGACGGGGAGATGCTCGCCGTGCTCGGCTTCTCCGGTACCGGCAAGACCACGCTGATCTCGCTGCTCGCCGGCCTGAAAGCGCCGGACAGGGGCGAGGTGCTGTTCAAGGGCAAAAGCGTGGCGGGCCCGGGGCCGGAGCGCGGCGTCGTGTTCCAGAGCTACGCGTTGATGCCGTGGCTCACCGTCGAGGACAACATCGCGCTCGCCGTCAATGCGGTACACGCGAAGGCACCCCGCGCGGAGCGTCAGGCATTGACCAAAAAGTACATGTCCATGGTCGGCCTGACGCATGCGCGGGACCGGAGACCCGCTGAGCTGTCGGGGGGCATGCGTCAGCGGGTCTCCGTCGCCCGGGCCCTCGCCATGCAGCCGGAAGTGCTGCTCCTCGACGAGCCGCTGTCGGCGCTCGACGCGCTGACGCGCGCCAAGCTCCAGGACGAGTTCGCCGAGATCCGCGCCGAGACCAATGCCACCATGGTGCTCATCACCAACGACGTGGACGAGGCGATCTTTCTCGCCGACCGCATCGTGCCGCTCAATCCGGACGGTTCGCTCGGACCGGACTACAAGGTGGAGCTGCCGCGTCCGCGCAACCGCGTCGCCCTCAACCACGACCAGACCTATCACCGGCTGCGCGGCGATATTACCACCTACCTGATGAAGGTGGGCGCGCTGCGCAAGACGGAGGGCGACGGCGGCATCGCCTTGCCCAACGTTGTGCCGTTCTTCGCCAAGGAGGAGCTGCCGAGAGCCTATGTGAAGGCGGCATCGGAAGCGCGGCGCGAGGACCGCTATCTCGACTTCAGCCAAATCTCCAAGACTTACCCGACGCCGAACGGTCCGCTCACCATCGTCGACGGCTTCGACCTGAAGATGGACAAAGGCGAGTTCGTCTCGCTGATCGGCCATTCGGGCTGCGGCAAGTCCACCGTGCTGTCGATGGCGGCCGGGCTGCAGAACGTGAGTCTTGGCGGCATCTTCCTCGACAACCGCGAGGTGCACGAAGCAGGGCCCGACCGCGCCGTCGTATTCCAGTCGCCGTCGCTGGTGCCATGGCTCACAGCGGAGCAGAACGTGGCGCTCGGTGTCGACCGGGTCTATCCCGACGCTACCCGCGCCGAGCGCCAGGACGTGGTCCATTACTATCTCGCCCGTGTCGGGCTCGGCGACGCCATGACCAAATACGCCGTCGAGCTGTCGAACGGCATGAAACAGCGGGTCGGGCTTGCGCGAGCCTTCGCGCTGTCGCCGAAGCTGCTGCTGCTCGACGAGCCGTTCGGCATGCTCGACAGTCTCACGCGCTGGGCGCTGCAAGAGGTGCTCATGGAGGTGTGGACGCGCACTTCGGTCACCGCGGTGTGCGTGACCCACGACGTGGATGAAGCGATTCTCCTCGCCGACCGCGTGGTGATGATGACCAACGGCCCGCAGGCGCGGGTGGGGCGCATCGTCGATATCGACATCCCGCGGCCGCGCACGCGCCAAGCGCTGCTCGCGCATCCCCGCTATTACGAATATCGCGAGGCGATCCTCGGCTTCCTCGACGAGTTCGAGCACGGCGCCGTCAGCAAGTCCGATGCCGAGAAGCCTCTGGAGGCCGCGGCATGAGCGAGCCGCTCGTCATTGTCGGCAATGGCATGGCGGCAGCCCGCCTGGTCGAGGAGCTCACCGCGCGCGCGCCGGGCCGCTACGCGATCGCCGTGATCGGCGAGGAGCCGGCGCTTGCCTATAACCGCGTGCTCCTGTCCTCGCTGCTTGCGGGCGATGTGGCGGAAAACGACATCGAGCTCAAGCCCCGCTCGTGGTGGCTCGCGAAAGGTGTGACCCTCATCTACGGGCGCCGGGCGGTGGGGATCGACACCACCGCGCGACATGTGCGTCTCGACGGGAGCGCAGAGCTTTCCTTCGCAAAGCTTGTGCTGGCGACGGGATCGGAGCCGATCCGGCTGCCGCTTCCCGGCACCGCGCTTCCGGGCGTCCATACGTTCCGCGACGTGCGCGACGTCGGCGCCCTCCTTGCGGGCGCCGGACCAAAGCGGCGCGCCGTAGTCATCGGCGGCGGCCTCCTAGGGCTCGAGGCGGCCTACGGACTCCGCAAAGCCGGCGCGGAGGTGGCGGTCGTGCACCTCATGGACCGACTCATGGAGCGCCAGCTCGATGCGCGGTCGGCGATGATGCTCAAATCCGCCCTCGAGGCGCGCGGCATCGAAGTGCTGCTCAATGCCGACAGCGTCGGCGTCGAGGGGCGGGGTCGGGTCGAGGGCCTTCGCCTGGCCGATGCCCGCGTCGTTCCCGCCGATCTCATCGTCATGGCCGCCGGGATCCGACCTCGGGCCGAGCTTGCCCGAGCTGCCGGGCTCGAGGTCAAGCGCGGCATCGTCGTCGACGACCACATGCAGACAAGCGCGCCCGGCGTCTTCGCTCTCGGCGAGTGCGCTGAGCATCGGGGGATCTGCTACGGCCTGGTCGAGCCGGCCTACGAGCAGGCGAAGGTGCTCGCACACCATCTCGCCGGCACGCCGACGCGCTACGAGGGCTCGCTGCTCGCGACCAACCTCAAGGTCTCGGGCGTCAACGTGTTCTCGGCGGGCGACTTTCTCGTCGCGCCGGGGAGCGAGCCAATCGTGCTGACCGACCCCGAGCACGGCATCTACCGCAAGCTCGTGGTGAAGGATGGGCGGCTTTCAGGCGCGGTTCTGCTTGGCGATACGGCAGACGCGCTCTGGTATCTCGATCTCATCCGCTCCGGGGCGCCGATCGGGCCAATGCGCCAAAGTCTCGTGTTTGGGCGGGCCTTCTGTGCCCTGCCCGACAAGGTGGCCTGCGGGCCGCAGGCGGAGGCGGCATGAGCGTCATCGAGACCAAGACCGAAACCTTCACCGGCGAGCAGAAGAGCTATCTCGAAGGCTTGGTCTCGGGTCTCCAAGCCAAGCGCGCTTCCCAGGGCTTGAAGCCGCTCGGCGAAGGCAGCGGCGCGGCGGAGCCCGTCGGGCCTGACGCCGCGCATCTCAAGGCGCAACGCACGGTCGAAGCGGCGGGCAAGAAACTCTGCGACCAGGAGAAGTGGAAGCGCGAGGAGCATCCCTTCGACGCCTATGCGCGCCTCAACGACCAGGCGGCCAAGTCCGAGTTTCCCAAGCCGGCAGACAATTTCCGCTGGCGCTATTACGGGCTGTTCTACGTGGCGCCGAACCAGGACAGTTATATGTGCCGGCTGCGCATCCCGAACGGCATCCTCAGCGCGGCGCAGTTCGAAGGCGTGGCCAAGGTGGCGGAGGAGTTCGGCGGCGGCTACGCCCATGTCACCACCCGCGCCAATCTGCAAATCCGCGAAATCGGCGCGGCGAACGCGGTGCATGTGGTCGAGGCGATTCAGGGTTTGGGCCTTACCACCCGCGGCTCCGGCGCCGACAACATTCGTAACGTCACCGGCACGCCGACCGCCGGCATCGACCCTCAAGAGCTGCTCGACACGCGGCCTTTCGCCCGCGCCTGGCACTTCCATGTTCTGAACGACCGGTCGCTCACCGGCCTGCCGCGCAAGTTCAACGTGGCCTTCGACGGCGCCGGAAAGGTCGCGGTGCTTGAAGAGACCAACGACATCGGTTTCCAGGCGGTGGAAGTGGCCGAGGGCGCGCCGGTGCCTCCGGGCATCTATTTCCGCCTCGTGCTCGGCGGCATCACCGGACACAAGGACATCGCGCGTGACACCGGCGTGGTGTTGGCGCCTTCCGAGGCAACGCGCGTCGCCGACGCCATCGTGCGCGTGTTCATCGAGCACGGCGACCGCACCAACCGCGCCAAGGCGCGCCTAAAATACGTGCTCGACGCCTGGGGCTTCGACAAGTTCCTGGCCGCGGTCGAAGACAGGCTTGGGGGCAAGCTCGCACGAATCGAGCCGGCGCACATCCGCCCGCGGCCGCAAGCCGACCGCATGGCGCATCTCGGCGTGCACAAGCAGAAGCAGGGCGGGCGCAATTGGATCGGGCTTGTACTGCCGGTGGGTAGACTCACAGTTGCGCAAATGCGCGGGATTGCGGCGCTCGCCGGCGATCTCGGCGACGGGGATATCCGGCTCACGGTGTGGCAGAACCTGCTCATCTCGGGCATTTCCGATGCGAACGTGCCGGAGGCGGTCGCGCGCATCGAGGCGATGGGCCTGTCGGCCAAGGCCACGGCGATCCGCGCCGGTCTCGTCGCCTGCACCGGCAATACCGGCTGCAAGTTCGCCGCCGCCGACACCAAGGGCACCGCCGAGGCGATCGCCGCACACATCGAGGGCCGGCTCGAGCTCGATCAACCGGTCAACATCCACCTCACCGGCTGCCATCATTCCTGCGCGCAGCATTATATCGGCGACATCGGCCTGATCGCCGCGAAAATCCCCGTCAACGACGAGGGCGACACGGTCGAGGGCTTCCACATCGTGGTCGGCGGCGGCACCGGCGCGAACGCGCGCATTGGCCGCGAGCTGACGCGCGACATCAAAAAGGAAGACTGCCCGCGGAAGATCGAGCAGTTGCTCCGCGCGTATCTCGCGCATCGCATGAGCGAGGACGAGCCGTTCTTTGCCTTCGCCAATCGCCACGATATCGAGGCGTTGAGCCGGCTCGCGGAGGAGCAAGCCGCATGACCATGCAGAGCCCGCCTCCCGCGACGCCGCTCATTCCGGACTCCGCGCCGTTCAACGCGGATCAGCGCGCTTGGCTCAACGGCTTCTTCGCCGGGCTGTTGTCGCTCGACCCTGGGGTGACGCCGGCGTCGGCTGGTTCGGTTGTCCTCCCCGGTGCGGCCGCAGACGGCGACGACGGCGAGGCGCCGTGGCACGACCCGTCCATGCCGCTCGACGAGCGCATGAAGCTCGCCGATGGGCGGCCCTTACGCCGGCGCATGATGGCGGCCATGGCCCAGCAGGACTGCGGCCAGTGCGGCTACAACTGCCAGGACTACTCCGCGGCGATCGCCGAGCAGGCAGAGCCGCGTCTCAATCTGTGCGTCCCCGGCGGCAAGGCGACGGCGCGCATGTTGAAGAGCCTCGTCGAGGAGATGGGCGGCGGCGTGCTCGATCCCGACGAGCAGGCGGCTAAGGAGGCCGCGCGCCCGCCAAAGTCCGAGGATCTGCGGCCCGGCCGCTGCCGCGAAAATCCCGTCGTCGCCACGTTCAAGTCGCGCCGACGTCTCAACAAGGAAAGCTCGGAGAAGACCACAAACCACATCGTCATCGACCTTTCCGAGAGCGGCCTTGATTACGAGGTTGGCGACAGTCTCGGGGTGTTCGCGGCGAGCGATCCGGCGCTCGCGGACAAGATCATCGCTCAGATCGGCGCGCCACCAGACTTCCCCGTCATGGACAAGACGCTGCGCGAGGTCCTGATCGACGACACGGCGCTTGCGCCAGCGCCCGATGCGCTGTTCGAGCTGATCTCGTACCTGACGGGCGGCGAGCGGCGGAAGAAGGCGAAGGAACTCGCCAAAGGTGGCGACCCGGACGGCGACGCCGAAACGCTCGACGTGCTCGCCGCGCTCGAGAAGTTTCCGGGCATCCATCCCGATCCCGAGGCTTTCGTCGAGGCCCTCGAGCCGCTTCAGCCGCGCCTCTATTCCATCTCCTCCTCGCCAAAGGCCGACCCGGGCCGTGTGTCGCTCACGGTCGACGCGGTGCGCTACACGATCGCAGGGCGCTTACGCGAGGGCGTCGCCTCCACCTTCTTCGACGGCCGCATCGCGCCGGGTGCCAAGCTCAAGGTCTATGTGCAGAAGGCGCATGGCTTCGCCCTCCCCTCAGACGGTGCGACACCCATCATCATGGTCGGTCCCGGCACGGGCATCGCACCGTTCAGGGGTTTCCTTCAGGAGCGGCTGGCGACTAGTGCGACCGGCCCGGCGTGGCTGTTCTTCGGTCACCAGCGCAGCGCTTGCGACTTCTTCTATGAGGAGGATCTGGATGGCCTGCAAGCCGCCGGCGTCCTGACCCGGCTCTCCCTTGCCTGGTCGCGCGACGGCGACAAGAAGGTCTACGTGCAGGACAGAATGCGCGAGGAGGGACCCGAGATCTTTGCGTGGCTCGAGCGCGGCGCGCGTTTCTATGTATGCGGCGATGCGCAGCGCATGGCGAAGGATGTCGACACGGCGCTCACCGACATCGTCGCCGCTTGTGGCAACACCTCGCCTGACGACGCAAAGGCCTACGTCGAAGACCTGAAGTCGTCCGGTCGCTACCAGACAGATGTCTATTGAGGGCCGGCATGGAGCTATCGCTGAAGGTCCCTCCGGTGCGCACCACCTGCCCCTATTGCGGGGTCGGCTGCGGCGTGCTGGCCAGCCCGGATGGAAGCGGCGGTACGCAAATCACAGGCGATCCCGACCATGCAGCGAATTTCGGCCGGCTCTGCTCCAAGGGCTCGGCGCTCGCCGAGACCTTGAGCTTCGAGGGACGGTTACTGCATCCCATGATGCGCGGCCCGGACGGCGTGATGGCGCAGGTCTCGTGGGATGCGGCGCTGAGCCGCGTGGCGCGCGGCTTCCGCGACACGCTTCAGCGCCACGGCCCTCAATCCATCGCCTTCTACGTCTCAGGCCAGTTGCTCACCGAAGACTACTACGTCGCCAACAAGCTGATGAAGGGGTTCCTCGGCTCTGCCAATATCGACACCAACTCACGGCTATGCATGGCGTCGTCCGTCGCGGGCCACCGGCGCGCGTTCGGCGCCGACACCGTGCCCGGTTGCTACGAAGACCTCGATCAGGCCGACCTCTTGGTGCTGGTCGGCTCCAATGCCGCCTGGTGTCACCCGATCCTGCACCAGCGCATGGTCAAGAACCGGCGCGAGCGGGGCGCGCGCATCGTCGTCATCGACCCCCGCCGTACGGCAACGACGGAAGACGCGGACCTTGTGCTGCAAATCGCGCCGGGCACCGACGGCGTGCTGTTCTCGGGGCTGCTGGCGCATCTCGCCGAGCGCGAGGCCCTCGACCAAACCTTCATCGGTGATTGCACCAGCGGCTTCGCTGCGGCGCTGGCTCGCGCCCGGAAGATTGCGCCCGACCCCGCCACGATCGCCGAGTCATGCGGGGTCGCGCGCGAGGACGTGACCACCTTCTTCGACTGGTTTCGCGTCACGGAGAAGGTGGTCACCCTCTACTCGCAAGGCGTCAACCAATCGGCGCAGGGCACGGACAAGGTCAATGCCATCATCAATTGTCATCTCGCTACGGGACGCATCGGACGCCCCGGTATGGGCCCGTTCTCGTTGACAGGCCAGCCGAACGCCATGGGCGGACGGGAGGTCGGCGGTCTCGCCAATCAACTCGCCGCCCACATGGATTTCGAACCGGAGAACGTCGACAGGGTCCGGCGCTTCTGGAATGCGCCGGCGATGGCCAAGGCGCCAGGGCTGAAGGCCGTCGATCTGTTCGAGGCGATCGAAGCGGGGCGCATCAAGGCGCTGTGGGTGATGGCGACCAACCCGGCTGTAAGCCTGCCGCGCGCCGACGCCATGCGCGATGCGCTCGGCAGGCTCGATCTCCTCGTCGTATCGGAGGTCGTGGCCTCCAACGACACGGTCGCCGCAGGGCCGCACGTTCTCCTTCCCGCCGCAGCGTGGGGCGAGAAGGACGGCACGGTCACAAACTCGGAGCGGCGCATCTCTCGGCAGCGCACGTTCCTCGTACCGCCGGGCGAGGCGAAGCCTGACTGGTGGATCGTATGCGAGGTGGCGAAACGCTTGGGGTTTGCCAAGGCCTTTGCCTATCAGTATGCGAGCGAGATCTTCCGTGAGCACGCGCAACTTTCCGCGTTTGAGAACGGCGGCACGCGCGATTTCGATCTCGGCGGCTTGAGCGACCTCTCGCCCCACGCCTATGCCGAGCTCGCACCGACTCAGTGGCCGGTCACAGAGGAGGGGCGCGACGGCCACGCGCGGCTCTTCGCCAACGGCCGGTTCTTCACGCGCAACGGGCGCGCCCGATTCGTGGCGATCGATCCCCCGGGGCTTCACGAGACGCCGGAGGCACCCTACCCGTTTCTCCTGAATACCGGCCGGGTGCGCGATCACTGGCACACCATGACGCGCTCAGGGAAGTCCCCTCGCCTCAGCGCTCACACCGACGAGCCATTCGTCGCAGTCTCCCGTGAGGACGCCGCCGCCCTAGGCCTCGCGGACAGCGGGTTCGCCCGGGTATTCTCCAAGCACGGCATGGCCGTGCTGCGGGTCAGGCTGAGCGAAGGGCAGCGGGCGGGCGAGCTCTTCGCGCCAATCCATTGGAACGCCGAGACGGCATCGCATGGGAGGGTCGGCGCGGTCGTACATGCGGCGTGCGATCCTCACTCCGGACAGCCGGACTCAAAAGCGACGCCGGTGGCAATCGAGCCGGTGAATTTCGCCGCGCACGGCTTTCTTCTGTCGCGCGAGCCGATCGTCCTTCCCGACGACTTCTGGTGGGCGCGGACCACCGTCAGGGGGGGCACCTTGGTGCGGTTCGCCATGAACGCGCCGGCGGATGCCTGGATAGGAGTGGTGCATCGCCTGCTCGGCGACGACGGCGCCATCATCGAGCTTCATGACGCAACGGAGCAAACCTACCGCGCTGCGAGCCTGAAGGACGAACAGCTCAAGGCGTGCCTCTATCTCGCCGCCGGGACCCGCCCCTTGCCCGGGCTCGACTGGCTCAAGCATCAGCTCAGCGCGCCCATGATCGAGAACGGCGCGCGGAAGGCGCTGCTCGCCGGCCGCGCTCCCGACGGCATGGCCGATCCGGGGCCGCTCGTGTGCGCGTGTTTCGGCGTCGGGCTGGCAGCGATCCAAGATTTGATTGCCAGCGGCGCGGCCGGCTCGGTCGAGGCGGTCGGACTGCATCTCAAGGCAGGCACCAATTGCGGCTCCTGCCAGCCGGAAATCAAAAGACTTGTAACGACAATCAATGGAGGACGCGTCCTTGCGAGCGCCGATGCCTAGCGCCGCGCGGCCGGATATTTGAGTTCACCGCATGGCTTTTACATCAACAACAAGCATAAGATTGGGTGGCGAGAATGTTCGGTGCGAATTCGCGGGGACTCCACATACCGGCACGGCCTCTCTGGGTCGGGCTATCTTTGATCGTTTCACTGGGGGCCGGAGTTGCTTCAGCCATGGCGCAGAGCGCCTATTACGACCCTCAACAAGGCTCCGAGACCGGCTACCAGCCGCCCTATACGGGCTTCTTCAACGGCAAATTTTGGACCGATACGCGCTACCGCTATGAGTTCGTCGACCAGGGCAATCTGCCGAAGGACGCGCGCGCCTCGACCCTGAAGAACAAGACCGGCGTCGAGTCCGGCTTCTTTCATGGCTTCCGCGCCGGCGTTGAGGGCGAATTTATCGTCGAGCTGGGGCCCGACGACTTCAACAACACGATCAACGGCAAGACCGAGTTCCCCATCGTCGCCGATGTCGAATCGGCCGAGGTCGATCAGGCGTATCTCGAATCGCACAACATTCCGGGCGTCGCACTCCTTGGTGGGCGGTTCTTGGAGAATCTCGACAACGAGCGCTATGTCGGCTCGGTCGCCTGGCGCCAGAACGACCAGACATTCGACGGCGGCAAGGCGACGATCACCGCCCTCCCCGGCATGACCGGGCTCTACGCCTATATCGGCAACGTGAACCGCATCTTCAGCGACGACTCGCCGGTCGGCAACATTCCCGCCAACACGCACCTATTCCATCTCGAGAGCAAGAAGATGACGATCGGCACGCTGACGGGTTACACCTACCTGATCGACCTGTTCGATCTCGACCCACTATCGAATGCGAGCTTCGGTGGCTTTCTCAAGGGCAAGCAGCCCCTGGGCGACGGCTTCGACTATCACTACCGCCTGGAGTACGCCCGGCAGATCGACTATGGCGACAACCCCATCGACTACGCGGTGAACTATGCGCGCATCGAGCAGGGCTTGTCGTGGAGCGGGTTCACCACAACGCTTATTTATGAGTTTCTCGGCAGCGACAACGGCGTGGCCGCGTTCCAGACGCCGCTCGCCACGGGCCACATCTTCAACGGCTTTGCCGACGTGTTCCTGGTGACACCGCCGACCGGCCTTCAGGATTTCTACGTGGAGACCAAGTACAAGGTGTCGGCCAAGTCAGGCGGCCCGTTCGGCTATTTCGACGGGCTCCTGCTCCTTGCCCAGTATCACGAGTTCCGGTCCGCCGTGCGGGATCTCGACTACGGATCGGAGTTCGACTTCTACGCCTACCTCCCCTTGCGCAACGGCGTCTACGCGCAGCTCAAATATGCGAACTACAGGGCAGACGAGTTCTTCACCGACGTGGAGAAGGTGATCTTCGGGCTCGGCTGGCAATATTAGGGGGAGGCGACGGCGGGGAAGATGGCCGGCTTTAATGGTACCGCTGGGGGGATTCGAACCACCGACCTCCTGATCCACAGTCAGGCGCTCTAACCAACTGAGCTACAGCGGCACACGGGCAATTGCCTAGGCCGGAACCTAAGGGCAGGCAGGAAAGGTTGCAAGCGGGCGGAGACATCCTCGCGCGGGCTGTCCGCTCGGGGATCGCACACAAACAAAAAGGCCCGAGGCTGGCCTCGGGCCCTACGCATTACTTGACGCAGTACTCGTTTACACTTGTTTGGCGCGACGGCGCCATGCGCGTCCCGAAGGAGAGACTTACGACGCCTTACGCACCGCCTCGAAGGAACGCGAAACCTGATCCTTGAGGGGCTCGGTGGTGTCCTGGGCGATCTTGGTGGTCAGCGCCCGAACCTCCTGGGCCTGGCTCGCGAACACGTCGAACTGGCCGCGAATGAAGGCCGACTGAAGCTCGACGATCTCGGCGAGGTTCTTGGCGCCGGCCAAGCTCTTCGCCAGGTCGAAAGCGGAATTGAGATTGCGCTGGGCAATGTCGATAAGCTTGCGGTTGAAGGCGGTCGCGCCCTGGCCAGCGGCGTCAAAGGAACGCTCCAGCGCATCGATCGACTCTTCCAGCGCTTCCTTGCCGCGCTCATACGCCTCGCGGGTCTGGTTCACGGTCTTCTCGGCGAGTGCGCGTACGCTCTCGGGTACGGTGGTATCGATTTTGAGCGCCTCGAACTCCTTGGTGGCTTTCTTGAAGGTATCGCGCACCTGTTCGGCAGCTTCTTGCGGGGAAAAGGTCTCACTCATGATGGCACCTCTTTGTCGATCTCCTCGATCGCTCTGGCGGGGGAACAGCGCGGATCTGCACGAATGCAGCCGCCTCTTTTTGTTGCACCGCAATATAAATGGTGCACTGCGATAATGCAAGAGGCAGTTTGCCTAATCCGGCGTCTTTTTCGACCTGTGGCGAATTTCCCGGTTTCAGGCTATGCAATGGAGCGAATTCGCCTAAATTTAGTGGTTGAGTCGAGTAATCGCCCCAATAGGGGGGTTCCCGAGGCCGAGCCGGACTTTGCGCCAGGGCGCCAGAACGAGCTCTTTTTGTTGGTTGATTGGGGCCGAGTATGGCCGAACTTAGACCGCAACGGCGCATCGAGGACGGGGATCGCGAGGCGCTCGAGCATATTGCGCGGGCTCTGGAGGGCCGCGTGTTGCTTGGCCCCGGCGCCCTCCCCGTAAGCCCTGACTCCGGCGAGGCGAAGCGCCCCATTACCATTTCGTCCGAGAGCCTGAAGCTCCTGCTTGAAGCCATGCCGGCGGCCATCGGTCTCCTGCGCGGGAGCGACCTCGTCTATATCAACAGCGCCTTCGCCTACGCGTTCGGCTATCGGTCTCCAGTCGAGATGATGGAGGCCGGCGGGCTCGCCGCCATTCTTCCCGGCGGCGCCGATGTGCTTCAGGGCGATGCTAGTGCCGAGCGCACGGGCGAGATCGATGCGCTCACCCGCTCGCGCCGGCGCCTCAAAGTGGCCTTCGCGCTGAGGCGACTCGACTCCGACGTGACACTTGTCAGGCTCATCGATCAGACGAGTCTCGATGCCGAGCCTGCGCCTGAGCCCGAGACGGCTGCGCCTGCTCCACAGGCGCCGGCAAGCGCCAGCTTGCCGGCGGCGGACGCGAGGACCACATTCGATGCGGACGCTGCGACACGCCGTCTCGATTTCTTGGCCAAGGTCAGTCACGAGGTGCGCACGCCGCTCAACTCGATCATCGGCTTTACCGAGTTGATGCTCCAGGAACGCTTCGGGCCGATCGGCAATGCGCGTTACAAGGGCTATGCCGAAGACATCCATCAAAGCGGCCTCTATGCCCTTAGCCTGCTCAACGACCTGCTCGACATTTCGAAAATCCAGGCGGGCAAGTTCGAGCTCGACTTCACCGCGGTCGACGTCGGCGAGATCGTCGAGATGTGCGTCGCGAGTCTGCAGCCGCTCGCCAAACGGACGCGCATCGTGCTGCGGACCTCGCTCGCGCCAGACCTGCCGCTTGTCGTCGCCGATCCGAGGCGGCTCAAGCAGATTCTGCTCAACCTGCTCACCAACGCCATCAAGTTCACAAACGAGGGCGGCCAGGTCATCGTGTCGGGCACGATCGTCGACGGAGAACTCCGGCTGCGGGTGCGGGACAGCGGCGTCGGCATGAGCAAAGATGAAATCGCCTACGCCATGCAGCCATTCCACCAACTCGGCACGGCGCCGCGCCGGCAGTCGGGGACGGGACTCGGGCTGCCGCTCACCAAAGCGCTGGTGGATGCCAACCGCGCGCGGCTCGAACTGTCGAGCGAGCCAGGGGTCGGCACCTCTGCCGATGTCATTTTCCCCGCGGAGCGGCTGTTCTCGTCCTGAGGATGACTCAGCGCCGGCACGCGCACGGCGTGCTTTTCGCAAATTGCTTTCGCAATCGCGAAGATCACTGCGTTATGACAGCACTGTTGCAGTGATTTCTGTCAACACTACTTTACATAGGGCAATAACTACTTATTTCCTTGAATTCTTCTAATGTAACGTCATCAGTTAGAAGGCTTCTAAGTTTGGTTCAATTTCGATATTCTTGTTGACATCGCGCAAGTCGAGGCTTTAAGCGAGGAAATGCAGCCTTCGGCCTTGGCCTTGGGCAAGTTTTTTCGGTCCGATACCGGGGCCTTGAACCCCGGACATTGGAGGATGTCGATGCGCTCCGGCCTCGCGCGCGCACTTGCGCTTGCGCTCCTTTTCCCCGCCACCGCACTTCTCACCGCCCATGCCGAGCAGGCGGGCGAGGTCAATATCTACTCCTACCGGCAGCCTTATCTGATCGACCCCTTGCTCGCGGAGTTCGCCGCCGAGACCGGCATCAAGGCCAATGTGATCTACGCCGAGAAGGGGCTGATTGAACGCATCGAGGCGGAAGGCCGCAACAGCCCTGCCGACGTGCTGCTTACCGTCGATATCGGCAATCTTAGTCAAGCCGCCGCGGCGGGCATCGCTCAGCCGATCGACTCGGAAGCGATCGAGGCAGCGATCCCGCCTTCTTATCGCGG
Organism: Methyloceanibacter sp.; assembly: GCF_050726195.1. Lineage (GTDB taxonomy): Bacteria > Pseudomonadota > Alphaproteobacteria > Rhizobiales > Methyloligellaceae > Methyloceanibacter. Next base: position 73,835 of record NZ_JBOHJC010000003.1, read on the forward strand.
CGAGAGCAACGAATGGATCGGGCTCACGCGCCGCGCCCGCGTCGTCTATGCCTCGAAGGATCGGGTCAGCCAAGACGCGATCACCTATGAGGAACTGGCCGATCCCAAATGGCGCAACAAGATTTGTGTCCGCTCCGGGCAGCACGTCTATAACGTCGCGCTGATCGCTTCGATGATCGCCCATCACGGTGAGGAGTGGACGGAGCAGTGGCTACGCGGCGTGAAGGCCAACCTCGCGCGCAAGCCCGCCGGCAACGACCGCCTTCAGGTCAAGGGCGTCTATGCGGGCGAATGCGACATCGCCCTCGGCAACACCTATTACATGGGCGCCATGCTGACGGACGAAAAGAATCCTGAGCAGAAGGAGTGGGCGAACTCGGTCAGGATCCTGTTCCCCAATACCGAAGATCGCGGCACCCATGTGAACGTGTCGGGCGCGGTGCTGGCAAAGCACGCGCCGCACAAGGAGAATGCGGTCAAGCTCATCGAGTTTCTAGCCTCGGACAGAGGACAGCAAATCTATGCCGAGGTGAACAACGAATACCCCGTGAAGGACGGCGTGCCGTGGTCGGCGCTGGTTCAGTCCTGGGGCGCTTTCAAGCCGGATCCGATCTCGCTCAATGAGATTGCGGCCTCGCGCAAGAAGGCAAGCGAACTGGTCGACGAGGTCGGCTTTGACGATGGGCCAAGCTCATAAGGGGACGAAGATGAGCTTTCATAAGAGAATCGACAGACAAGTCGGTAGCAGGGCAACGCAACAGACCTACATCCCTCCACGGAGCGGCGCGGAATGGCTGGTGGGCGTCGGGTTCCGATGCTGGCTGGCCGGCTACGATACCGGCGACATCGCCTGCTGGGAGAATGGCTGGAACGAATATAACCGCCTGCTCGGGCCGTCGCGGGCGAAGCGCGCGGTAACGGAGCTTGCCTGCTGGGTCAGGGCGGTGCGATCCACGGCCTCGCGCAAGATCGAATATTATCCGTTCGGCTGCGCCGGATTTTGTGCCGACGAGTGCATGGCGATCTCGTTGATCGCCGCATCGCAGCATCATCGCTGTCCGGCCATGCGAGCTTGCGCGCTGGCGCTGACCGGCTCCGATCTCGTGGAACCTGTGATCGACGCAGCCAACGCCTTTGCCGACGCTCTGCAAGAGGCCGATCAGCGCTTGTCGCAGGAGGCGGTCGCTGCGCTCGTGGCGGGCGGTCGCAAAGCAGGCGGAGAAAGTTTCGCTGACCGGCCTTGAGCAAGACGCCGCGCAGCGCGGCAGGACCAAGGAGCGGGTCCGCCTGCGCCGTAGGCTCGCGCGTCTTTCAGAAAGCGGCAATCTCGGCTGGTCCGTGGCGGCGCTCGTTCTCTCGCTCGTCGCTCTGGCACCGCTGATCGCCATCGCGGTGATCGCTTTTCAGCCGAGCGGCGACACCTGGCCTCACCTCATCGCCAACGTGCTTCCGGGAGCCGTGCGCCGTACGGTTGGCCTGTTGCTGGGGGTGGGGATTCTAACACTCCTGATCGGAACTGGAACGGCATGGCTCGTCACCATGTACCGATTCCCTGGACGCCGTTATCTGCAATGGCTCCTGCTCTTGCCGCTGGCGATGCCGACCTACATCATCGCCTATTGCTATCTCGAACTGTTCGACTATTCCGGCACGGTGCAGGCCGTTTTGCGCTCCCTGTTCGGCTGGCACAACGCGCAGGATTACTGGTTTCCCGACATCAGAAGCTTGGGCGGCGCCGTCTTCGTGATGAGCGCCGTGCTCTACCCTTACGTCTACATCACCGCACGAGCGAGCTTCCTCGCCCAGTCGGTATGCGTGATCGAGGCAAGCCGCGCGCTCGGGCGGACCGCATCCGAGACCTTCTGGGAGATCGCGCTGCCGCTCGCTCGGCCGGCGCTCGCCGCCGGCGTCGCGCTTGCGCTGATGGAGACTTTAAACGATATCGGCGCCGTGGAGTTCTTCGGCGTGCGGACGCTCACCGTCGCGATCTACGACACTTGGCTCGATCGCGGCAGTCTCGCCGGGGCCACCCAGATTGCCTGCGTCATGTTGTTCTTTGTTTTCGCGCTGCTTCTGATTGAGCGGACGCTTCGTGCCGGACGGCGATTCCACCATACGACCGGCAAATATCGCGACTTGCCGGAGGACGAACTTCGCGGTTTGAAGGGCGCGCTTGCCGTGCTTGCCTGCGCGTTGCCGGTGCTTGTGGGCTTCGTACTACCGGCCGGGGTACTGGTCAGCGATGCCATTGCACACATGTCCGCAGGCCTTGCGCCTTCGTTCTGGCGCGCCGCAACCAACAGTCTGCTGCTCGCGTCTGCCGCCGCGCTGCTCGCAGTCACTTTCGCTGTGGTTCTCGCCTATGCGAGGCGGCAGACGCGCTCCAAGCTCGTCCAAACCGCAAGCCTCGTCCCTGCGATCAGCTATGCCGTTCCAGGTACCGTGCTGGCAATCGGCCTCCTCATTCCGCTCGCGGGGCTCGACAACAGCATCGACGCGGCCATGCGGTCGCTGTTCGGCATTTCCACCGGGTTACTGTTCTCCGGCACCGCCTTCGCCATCGTACTTGCCTACACGATCCGTTTTCTGGCCGCCTCGCTCGGAGCCGTTGAGGCGGGCCTCAGCAAGATCTCGCGCAATATCGACGCGGCAGGGCGGACACTAGGCGCCACCGTAGGCGAGATGCTGTGGAGCGTACATCTTCCCCTCTTGCGGCCCGCGCTCGGCGCGGCGGCTCTGCTCGTCTTCGTGGACTCCATGAAGGAGCTGCCGGCGACTTTGCTGCTGCGGCCCTTCAACTTCGATACTCTCGCGACTCAGGTGTTCACCCTCGCCTCCCTCTATCGCTACGAGGAGGCAGGAGTTCCGGCGCTTACTATCGTCGCGGTCAGCTTGGCCCCGGTTCTCCTCCTGCACGGGATTATTGCCAGGAGCCGCCCGGGAGCGTCTTCGAGCCGGCCGGTTGGCGCTCAGCCAAGTACGGACTGGGCGTTGCGGATATCTCGATAACTCAAGAGGAGATGTGGGGCGTTGGGCTCGCACTTCCCTGACAATCGGGCTAAAAGGAACTGCTCTCGCGGCGATCATGACAAGGTGCCGAAGCTCCTTCCAAGGGCTTCGCGCCGAACGGGTGGAAAGGTCGGTATGAAGCCTCGCCAATTTTCCTGGAAATGGCTTCTGCTCGGCCTGGTTGCGCTCCCTGTTGCGGCGCTAGCGGTGCTTCAGCCGCAAATCGGCACGACACCCGAACTTCGCGACCGGGTCGCGGCTGCGCTGTCCGCCTGGACAGGCGCCACCATCACCCTCACCGAGCCGTTAAGCATGCAGTATTTCCCGCCACTATCGCTACGCGGCGGCTTCGTGCTCACCAACGCCACCAAGTTTCCATTGGTGAAGTCGATCACGGCTCGTGAGGTCAAGATCACCCTGAGTCTTCCGGACTTGCTGATGGGCCGCATGAAGATCGACGCGCTGCGGCTCAGCCGGCCGAAGATCACGCTGAAGGACACTGTCGACACCGTTACTTTGCCGGAGCAAACACTGGAAGCTCTCATTACCAACGCGCTTGTTGGCGCGCCGGTCGGTTTTGTTCGCATTGGCAACGGCACGATTGGGACGGCTTCGGGTAAACGCTTGGCCAGCACGCTGAATGCGCGGCTGGACGCGAGCGAAGGGGACGGCACGCTATCAGTGCTCGGCTCCGTTGATTTGCGTGGCGAGTTAGTCCGCTTCGCCATTGACAGCGGCGCAATCTCGAAGATCGACGGGCATGCAGTCGCCCCGACTACTCTCAGGATCACATCCGATCCCGTTACTGCCAAGCTTTCCGGGACAGTGCGCCTCGGGGAGCGGCTGGAGCTCGATGGCAAAATGCAGGCGGAGATGCCTAGCGTTCGCGGCTTCCTGAATTGGACTGGGGTGACCGTACCGAAGGGCCAAAGTCTGCAGGGCCTATCGGCGGCGGGAACGATGCATTGGAGTGGGTCTACGCTCACCATCGAAAACGGGTCTTTCACCTTGGACGGGAATGCGGCCGATGGGCTTCTCGCCATCACCACCGGCGAGCGGCCGAGGGTCGAGGGAACACTCGCCTTCGAGCAACTCGTTCTCGATCCTTATGTCAGCCCAGACGACGAGCAGACCATGCCGGCCAACGGGGCACTCTTCGAATGGGCGCTGCTCAAATATTTCGACGCGGACCTGCGAATTTCGGCCGCTGAGGTCCGGGCCTCGACCATGAAACTCGGGCGAGGCGGGCTCACGATTACCGCTAAGGACGGATCGATATCGAGCGAGGTCGGCGAGCTCGAGTTATGCGGCGGTCAGGCCGCCGGCCGGGCCGGGTTCGATCTTTCGGGCGCCAGAATCAAAGCTACCTTGACGGGCGACCTCTCTCACGTGGCGGTCGAGACTTGCCTTCAGCCCCTTGGCCTGGGACTTCCGATCAAGGGCTTAAGTCACCTGAAGATCGACGTATCGACCGGGGGCCGCACATGGGAGGACCTCATCCGCGGGCTCGCCGGTGAGTTCAAGCTGAAGGCTCGGAATGGGGCCGTTCCGGTCGATTTTCCTCAGCTGACGACGGAAGGCGACGATGCTGGCTCGGCGGGCTGGAGCCAAGAGCGGGTCACTTCATTCGAATCGCTCGATGCCGACTGCCGCCTCTCTGCTGGCCATATTTGGTGTCAATCATTCAACATGCAGACACTCCAGGGACCTATTTCTGGGTCCGGCGGTGTGGATCTAGGAAGGCAAACACTTGATTGGGACTTCTTGATCGCCAATCCTGTAGCCCCGTTGGACGCATCGCAACTCGTCATGGAGATCCCACCGCGGCTGACGATACGCGGTTCATTGGCACAACCCCTGATCCAGAGAGCGAACCGCCCGACACTTGGCGACCGATCAAAGCAGATAAGCCCAGGGAGTGCCCGGGTTTCGCCGCGCTAAAGGCGCTGGAACGGACATTGAGATCAACCGTGTTTGGGCAAATCGATAACCCAACCTTAGAGACCCGCGCCGCGGTCGGCCGCATGAAGGTCGGGTTGCTGCTCGCCGCCGGCCTGGGGCTCGTTATCTCCGGCGCGAGTGCGCAGCAGTCCACAGGGGCGACCGGCGCAACACTCAACGTCGCGACGTGGGGCGGCGCCTACGGCCAGTCGCAAGAGATCGCCTTCTTCGAGCCCTTCGCGAAGGAAACCGGGACAAAGATCGCCATGGAGATCTATGACGGCAGCCTCGCCAAGCTCAAAGGCATGATCGACGGCACCAGCACGACGATGGACGTGGTCGATGTTTCGAGCAGCGCCCTCGGTACGTTGTGCAACGACGGCCTCCTTGAGAAAATCTCGATCACGACCCTTGGCGCACCGCCCGGCGGCCAAAGCATCGAGGACGACTTCTTGGCCGGAGGCCTCTCCACTTGTGGGGTGGCGAGCGTCGCCTGGTCGACAGCCATCGCGTTTGACCGCAAAGCGTTTAGCAAAGGCGAGCCGACCGAGATCAGCGCGCTTCTGGACACGACGCGTTTTCCAGGCAAGCGGGCGTTGCCGAAGGCGCCGCGCTACACTCTGGAACTGGTGCTGCTCGCGGACGGGGTACCACCCGAGAGCATCTATAGCGAGCTGGGGACGGAAGCGGGTGCCGACCGTGCCTTCGCCGCACTCGACAAGATCAGGGACAACATTCTGTTTTGGGACAACGCTGAAGAGCCGATCACTTGGCTGTTGGAAGAAAAGGCGGCGATGGCCGCCGGCTATAGCGGACGCATCTTCCGCGCCGCCGTGGGCGATCAGCGTCGCATCGGGGTCCTGTGGGACGGCCAGATCTACGACATCGACGCTTGGGCCATTCCCAAGGCGGCAAAAAACAAGGAAGAGGCCATACGCTTCATCAGCTTCGCTACCTCGCCGGCGCGGCTCGCGGAGCAAGCGCAGCTCATCGCCTACGGGCCGATGCGCAAATCGGCCGTCGAGCTGGTGGGCAAGCATCCAATTATCAACGTGGAGATGCAGGGTTTCCTGCCGACGGCTCCAGACAACTTCAAGAAGGCGCTCAAGTTCGACGATGCCTGGTGGAACGCTAATGGCGCGGCGCTCACCAAGCGTTTTGCCGATTGGCAGACCCAGGTCGAGGCAGCAGCAGCGGCTAAGGAGGCTGAGCGCAAGGCGAAAGAGGCTCAGTCAGCTGAACCTGTGAGTAAGGCCGCCCCCTAGGATTGTTCCACGATGGTGTCTCCGCACGGCGCGAATTCGTTGCGCGCAGAGTCTTGCGACCAATCGGCGACTCCCAACTCTATTGGAAGAAATTGCGGATAAGCGACAACTCCCGTTTGCCTTAGCTGTCGTCTTCGTGTCATGCTTACACTTGGAGCGAGTCCTCTGGGGCAAGACCTGAGGATGTCCTCTTGCGCAGAATGCACGACCAGAGAGCGCGGCGTCGCCTGAGAGGATCTCAGATCACGCCCACGACGTTAAGCACTGCCGGGGCGGGGCCGGCAGTGCACTTTCGTTTTCAGCTCTAGAAGGTCTGATAGAGACCAATCGCCACGTAGCCGCTGGGCTCGTCTTCCAGATAGTTGCCGGTGAACCCGCCGGAGAGCGTGGCTTCGAAATTGCGGACATTGACACGGACGAAACCGCCGCCACGGCCGGCATCGTACTCCTCATTGCCCAGCACGCCGCCCTCGAGCCCAAGGGAGAGTTTCGGTCGGACGCGAAAGCCGAGCCTCGCGAGTCCGAAATATTCCTGGAAGGCGGTGCCGTACGAGGTGTCGGCGGACGCGAACCAATTCGGCGAAATGTCGTACCACGTCTCGGCCAATAGCCTCGCGCCGAGCGCGCTGCCTTGCACGGAGTTGTTCGGATCGCGTGGCACGATGTGTTGGTCCTCGCCCTCGATGCCGGCGAACAGCTTGACGATGACGGCGCCTGGGTGGAACTGATAACCGATCAACGCTGCTCCATAGCCGACCTGGCCGTCGAAGCGCGTCGGTACGAAGACCCCGCCAGTAAACAGCGTGCCGTCGTAATGATAGCGGCCATAGGCGCCCACGACCCGGAGCCGGAAACCCGGGTCGTACAGTCCCTTGCCGAAGGCGTAACCGGCGCCCACATAGCCGCTTGCGTAGTTGTCACTGGCCTCGAAGCCAGTGAACAATTCCGTATGCGGGACGTCTGATTCGGCGGACGCTTCCGGAGCGGCAGCGCAGACAGCAAGCACGGCAGCACAGCCCGCTCCGCAAAGACGGAGCCGCGATCGAACGCGTTGCTTGTTGCCCCCCTGCACGGAAGAATACTCGACCGCCACCCGGTTTGCCGGACTACAGCTTAGGCGCGAAGGCCGTAGCAAGGTAGTGGGCCACTCAATTGTGGCAGCCCAAAAGTGGTCCTAGAAACGGCACGTTCCAAGCCCCATACTGAAAGCATGGACCCGAAGCACCCCAAGCGCCCTAGCGATCTGAACCAATGGGCGAAGCGTATGGTCGATATAGCTTCCGGCGGCGCCGAGGATCGTGAGCCAACGTCAGAGGAAAGTGGTAAGGACCCCGCCGCCGTAGCTCTCGGGCGTAAGGGCGGCCTGAAGGGCGGCAAAGGTCGAGCAGCCAAACTAACTCCCGAGGAACGCGCGGCAATTGCGCGCAAAGCCGCGGCGGCTCGTTGGCAACGGGAACCAAATTAACTACCTATCAATTTGACAGGTACATGGTCATATCATTATGATATGATTCATGACGGCGAACGTGGTGGCACTGCCAGTACGACTGGCCACACCAACGGCCGACCAGTTGGTCGCCCGCATTCGTGCAATGGCAAAACAGTCAGGTCGAATGCGGTTTGACCATCCGCATTTTCAGCAGCGCTTAGGCGCAAGAAGGCTGACGATGCGTCATGTTTTGGAAACAGTGAGGAAAGGATGTCCAGTAGGAAACCCCGCCATAGACCAATGGGGAGATTGGAGGATCAAGCTACGAAGGAAAGTCGCCGGGAGGCGAGTACAGGTGGTCGTTGCCGTGAAGGCCGATCACTTCGTGGCCGTCACGGTGACATGAGAGGAGTGACAACGATGAAGAACGGAATCTACCATTATACCGAGTGCGGACTCGATACCGTCTTCCTCGTAAACGGCTATAGTTACAATAAGACCTCGGGAGGAAAGACAGTCACGATCCACGATGTTGATGGCCTTCACCGCGTCATCGGTCTAGCGCTTGTGTCTCAGCGAGAGCGGCTATCCGGAAAGGAGCTTCGATACCTCCGTACCGAACTACTGCTCTCACAAGCCATGCTGGCCAAAATCTTGGGCGTGAGAGAGCTAACGATAGGACGCTGGGAAAAAGGTCAGACCGAGATTCCTGTTTCGGCTGAAGCTATCGTTCGCATGTTGTTCGCCGAGAGCGTTGGCGAAAAGAAGGGTCGCGTAAAGGACCTTTTGGAGCGTATAGCCGACCTGGAGGACGAAATTGACCGCTGTAAATCTGCCCGCCACACCAGGCTAACCCTAGATGAATCAAAGGGCCGCTGGACTTCGCAAGCGGCCTAAACGTCCGGGAAAAGAGACTAAGAGGCGACCGCCACCCCACGGTCGCCTCTATCATTTTCGCCTATCAATATTACATATCATTTTGATAGGAGCTATTGACATTCCCTGAGCGGTCAAGCATAGTGGTCAGCATGAAAAGGCTGGACCGTTCGCTACGCTCGCAAATCCTCCACCTACTCTGCGAGGGCAATTCTATCCGCGCCACGGGCCGCATAACCGGCGCGAGCAAGACGACCGTCACCAAGCTCTTGGTCGATGCCGGTCAGGCCGCCGCTTGGTATCAGGATCGGGTGTTCCGCAGCCTCGAATGTCAGCGGGTTCAAATTGACGAGATTTGGGGCTTCGTCGGCGCGAAGCAAAAGAACGTGCCAAAGGAAAAGAAGGGTGAGGCTGGCGACATTTGGGTTTGGGTTGCCACCGATGCCGACACTAAGCTAGTTCCCCAATGGCGCGTCGGCCCGCGCGATCTAAAGAGCTGCGCTTGGTTCATCGCCGGCCTTGCCGAGCGCGTCGAAGGTCATTTCCAACTGACCTCGGATGCCTTCCACATTTATGGCGGGGCCGTTGAAGGGTTCCTTGGCAAGCGCGTTGACTACGCGCAAGTCATCAAGGTCTTTGGCACGGATAGCGGCAACCAAGGCCGCTACAGTCCGCCGACTTGCATTGGCTGCCGGACTAAGAAGGTGATCGGCAACCCGGATGAGAAGCACATTTCGACAAGCTACGCCGAGCGGAACAACCTCAATATCAGGATGCACCAACGCCGCATGACGCGGCTGACCAATGCCTTCTCAAAAAAGGTCGAGAACCACGCTCACGCGATGGCGCTGCACTTCCTCTATTACAATTTTGTCCGCGTACATCAGACGCTCAAAATGACGCCCGCGATGGCTGCTGGCGTTACGAGGCGGCTTTGGGAGATGGGCGACGTTGTAGACATGCTGGAGGCGTGGGAGGCGGCCGTAGTTCGCCAATCCCTGGGCATAAAGTGAGCACGTTCCGACCTAACAAAATGATAGACAGTGACCTATCAGGATGATAGGTAGAAAGCAGGGCGCGATTCCGCGCGTCGTCACAAAGGAGAAGTTAGAATGGCTTTCCCTGCTCAAACTCCACAGCCCTTCACGCGGGCTGGCATCGAATGGCTAAATCCAGGTCAACGCGGTGTGTATGGCATCTTCCGCCAAGGCCTTTGGATCTATGTCGGCAAAGGTGATCTTCGGAACAACTTGCTCACCCACTTCAACGGCGACAACCCTGACATCTTGAAGCATCAACCCACACACTATGTCACCGAAGTAACCGCAAACGAAGATGCGCGGGAAAAGCAGCTTCAACTGGAATTGAAGCCAGTCGCCAATAAGCGCGTCGGTTAAGCGACGCTTGAACCCGTGCCGGTGAAGCGGCCGGTGAAGCGGTCGAAATAGAAATCTCGCCCATTGACCGTCAAGCATACCGAGAGTGTGCCGACGGAAATGGCGATGTGTTGGCCTGTAGTCTGGTCGTGAATTTCGGTTGGCACGATTGCCCCCGGAATACCTAGATAGCTGACAAATCGGCCGAGCCGTTCGCGGAGACGACCACCTGCTACGTCCAGGGGCGTCGCCGGGCCGCGCGCCGGATGGCCTGTCCGCTCTGCCGGAAACCTAATAATGGCGTTCTCTGGGGCCATGTGTTTCACAACGAACTGATCCGCTTAAGGTTTCGTCAAAAGGCTACTTACTGGCTGCCACAATTGAGTGGCCCACTACCCGTAGCAACGCCCGCAACTATGTTGCGAGCAACCGGCTATAACTCAATCTTAAGTTGGTAGAATCGTGACTTTCTCGACACAGACCTGAAGAAATGCAAGCAGATCGCTTTCACACTTGGCTCAAGGCCGACGCCAAAGGCCTCTATTGCCGCCCCGGCGGCTTCTATATCGACCCGTCCAGGCCGGTCCGGCGCGCCGTCATTACCCATGGCCATTCCGATCATGCCCGGCCAGGGCACGACCATGTACTTGCGACTAAAGAGACGCTCGCCATCATGCGCACGCGGCTCGGCGACCTGGCGCCGCGCCGAGTCCACGAAGCCGCCTACGGTGAGAAGGTCACAATTGGCGAGGTCGCGGTCACCCTCTTCCCGGCCGGCCATGTGCTCGGCAGCGCCCAAATCCTGATCGAGTACAAGGGCGCCCGGGCTGTCGTATCCGGCGACTACAAGCGGAGCGCCGACCCGACATGCGCCGCGTTCGAGCTTGTCCCTTGCGATCTCTTTGTCACCGAGGCGACTTTCGCACTGCCGGTGTTCCAACATGGCGAGGCGAGCGCCGAGGTGGCGAAGCTGCTGAAATCGACCGCACAGTTTCCCGAGCGCGCGCATGTGGTGGGCGTATATGGGCTCGGCAAATGCCAAAGGGTGATCGCCCTCCTGCGCGAGGCAGGGTACGAGCGCCCGATCTATCTGCATGGGGCGCTGCAAGCCTGCTGTGACCTCTACGAGTCGTTCGGCGTGCCGCTCGGGGCATTGCGGCCGGCAACGGGTGCCAAGCGCGACGACCTCAAGGGCGCGATCGTGCTCGCGCCGCCGAGCGCCATCGCCGATCGTTGGTCGCGGCGGATGCCGGATCCCGTGACCTCGTTCGCCTCGGGCTGGATGCGCGTACGTGCGCGAGCCCGCCAGCAAGGCGTCGAGCTGCCGTTGGTGATCTCCGACCATGCCGATTGGCGCGAGCTAACCGAAGGCCTTTGCCGAACTCCTCGACCGGCTCGCCTATACGCCGTCGCGCAACGACAAGCTGCGCTTGATGGCGGATTACTTCGCCGCGACACCCGATCCCGACCGTGGCTATGCGCTCGCGGCGCTCACGGACGGGTTGTTCTTCAGACTGCCGCTCCGCCGCATCCTGACGGAGATGCTGGGCACCCGTGTTGATCCCGTACTGTTCAATCTCTCGCGCGACTATGTGGGCGACACGGCCGAGACCATCGCCTTGCTGTGGCCCACGACGCACGAAGGCAAAGCGTCGCCTCGCCTTTCAGACATCGTCGAGGCGGTGCAGGGCGCGGCGCCAGCCGAGGTGCCGAACCTGCTTGCGGGCTGGCTCGACCGGCTCGACGCAACGGGCCGCTGGGCGCTGCTCAAGCTGCTGACCGGTGCGCTCCGCGTCGGCGTATCGGCGCGACTCGCCAAGACCGCGCTCGCCGAGTGGTCCGGCACGCCGCTTGCCGACATCGAGGAGGTTTGGCACGGGCTCACCCCACCCTATGTCGCGCTGTTCGTATGGCTGGAAGGGTCGGGCGCGCGGCCCGAGACTGGGGTCACGCCGGTGTTCAGGCCGCTGATGCTGTCCCACGCCATCGATGACCGGGAACTTGCCGGCATCGACCCGGCCGAGTTTGCCGCCGAATGGAAGTGGGACGGCATCCGCGTGCAGGCAAGCCACCAAGGTGGCGAGAAGCGGCTCTTCTCGCGGACCGGCGATGACATCTCCGGAGCGTTCCCCGATGTGGTCGCGGCACTGCCCGAGGGCGTCGTGCTCGATGGCGAGCTTCTCGTCGTGCGCGGCGGCGAGGTCGCTCCGTTCAACGACCTTCAGCAACGGCTCAATCGCAAGACCGTGAATGCGGCGATGCTGAAGTCGCATCCCGCCCATATCCGGCTCTACGACCTGCTGTTCGAGGGGGACGAGGACCTCCGCCCCCTCCCCTTCGCGGAGCGGCGCGCGCGACTCGAGGCGTGGCACATGACCCACGCGCCGAACCGCACCGACGTCTCGGACGTCATCGAGTTCGCTTCGATTGCCGAGCTCGAGGCGCTGTGGGCCGGCGCGCGCGCGACCGGCATCGAGGGCTTGATGCTGAAGCGCCGCGACAGCCCCTACATCGCCGGGCGTCCGAAGGGCCATTGGTACAAATGGAAGCGGGCGCCACTCGTCATCGACGCGGTGCTCATGTACGCTCAACGCGGCAGCGGCAAGCGCTCGTCCTACTACTCGGACTACACGTTCGGCGCCTGGCGCGACGGAGAGAATGGCGAGCCGGAGCTCGTGCCCGTGGGCAAGTCCTATTTCGGGTTCACCGACGACGAGCTCCGGCAGCTCGACGCGTTCGTGCGCAACCACACGGTGGACAGCTTTGGCCCCGTGCGCCAAGTCGAGCCGAGACTCGTGTTCGAGGTGGCATTCGATTCGGTACACCGCTCAACGCGCCACAAGTCCGGGGTGGCCATGCGCTTTCCCCGCATCCATCGCATCCGCTGGGATAAACCCGCTGCGGAAGCCGACCGACTGGAGACGTTGACCGCCATGATCGTGGACTAGGCATGAAGAATAATCCCTCCGAGAATGAAGTCGCGCGCCTCGCCTGGGACACAGTCGCGGCGCGGCTAGCGGCCGGCGGCGCCGCAATCCTGCCGATCGGCGCCGGCGCCAAAGAGCATGGCTTGCACATGCCCATGGGCGCCGACCAGGTGATCGCAGGCTACTTCGCGCACCAACTCGCCCAACGAATCGACGCGCTGATCTGGCCGACCCTGACCTATGGCCACTACACGGCATTCGTCGCGTATGCGGGGAGCGTGAGCCTCCGCCCGGCGACGTTCCAGGCTGCGGTCACCGAGATCGCCGACGCGCTTATCAGCTTCCGGGCCCGCCGCGTGCTTATTCTCGATACCGGCCGATCAACCATCGAGCCAGTTTCCGCCGCCATTGCCGCTTCGCGCAGGCCTTCATCGATCCGTCATTTGAAGGTGTTCGCCGGGTCGCGATATCTCGCGACGGTGCGCGCGATCGCCAAGCAGCCGTATGGCAGTCACGCCGATGAGATCGAGACGTCGCTGATGCTGGTGATTGCTCCTGAACTCGTCGACATGACGCGGGCAAAGCCGTCACCTTTCTCGCCCGCAGGCCCAGCGCCCGGACCACTGTCACAGGACGATCCGTCCTCGCCGAACTACTCGCCGGGCGGCAGCTTCGGCGATCCGACTCTAGCGTCGGTCGAAAAGGGGCGCAAAGTGCTCGCGGCCATCCTCGACGATTTGCTCGAGGCGGTCGATACTTTCTGAACGGAGGAAAGGGTCTCTCCTCAGACGTGGTGGGCGTGATCGCCGGCGGCAAGCTTCTTGAGGGCGGCGCGGTCGACCTTGCCGGTGGGATTGAGCGGCATCTCGTCGAGGAACACGATCTCCTCTGGCGCCTTGTAGCCGACCCGCGCTTTGGCGAACTGGATCAACTCGCCGGCCTTCGGCTGCGCCGCTCCAGATTTCAACTCGACATAGGCCCGCACACTCTCGCCATGGGCCTCATCGATCACGCCGACAACCCCCGCGAGTTCCACGGCGGGATGCTCAAGCAACGCATCCTCCACCTCCTGAGGCGAGATGTTGGAGCCGTCATGCACGATGATCTGCTTCTGGCGGCCGCAAAACCACAGATAGCCGTCCTTATCGACCTTCATCACGTCGCCTGTGTCGAACCAGCCTTCGCGTACAACCTCGGCGCTTGCCTCCGCATCGCTCCAGTAGCCGGCACATTGACTCGGGGTCCTCACCCAGAGGCGACCCTCCTTCTCCTTGGGCAGTTCATGACCTTTGTCGTTACGAATGGAGAAGATAAAGCCTGGGCTCGGCAAGCCGATCGAGCCGAGTTTGTCGACGCCGATCGGCGGGTTGAGCGCGGCGAGGCCGAACTCGGTCATGCCGTAACCTTCGCTTACGGTATGTCCGGTGAGCGCTCTGTACTCCTTCTCCAGCTCGGCGGACACCTTATCGCCGCCGGAGCGGGCGAGCCGCAGCGAGCTGAAGTCTGCCGATGTCATGTCATGCTCGCGAATGAGATGGAGCAGCGCCGTCGGTAGCATGGATAGCAGGGTCGGCCGCGTGGTGCGCAACAGGGGCCCGATCTCGTCATGGTCGAAGGATCTTGCGACGACGACCCGTGCGCCGGCCAAAAGCGCCGACATGGAGAAGCCAAATCCACCGATGTGCGAGCAAGACGAGCCAGGGAGCAGGATGTCGTTGGGAGTCAGCTCGAAGCCCTGGGCGGCGCTCGCGAAGATGCAAGCGAGTGACTCGCGCGTATGGGTCACGCCCTTGGCCGGGCCGGTCGAGCCTGAGGTGAAGAAAATTGCCGCCGGCGCCTTGGCCTCTATCGGGGGAAGCGAAGCGTCTTTCGGCTCCGCGGCCATCAGGTCCTCGAAACTTGGCTTCTGGCTGCCGTCGCCGCCATACCACATGACACCGAGCGGCAAGCTTGCAGCCTTGCTCCCGGCGATGTCGGCGGCGCGCTCGTTATGTGCGAGGATGATGCGCGCCTCGCTGACATCGAGCGCATGATTGATCTCGGGCGGCATGTAGCGGTAGTTGAGCGGCGTGACGACGAGGCCGGCCTTGAAGCAACCGATATAGTGGACGAACAGCGCCGTCCGGTTCGGCATGAGCGAGGCGACCCGGTCGCCGGGCTTCAGCCCGAGCGCGAGATAGTTGGCAGCAATCCGGCTCGTCGCGCGTTCGAGCTCCGCCCACGACCACACCCCTTCCATCGACACGAGCGCCGCGTCATTGGGCCGGCCCTTGAGCCCGGCGTTTAGCAGATCCGAGAGCGGCGCGGGCTCTTCCAGCAAGGGTCCAGCGTGGGGCATGGGTGATTTCCTCTTCGAGTGGATCCTACCAATCGTAGCGGTAGAGACCGTAAAATCCGGTGGGATCGAGAAAGACCTGGCGTGCGTCAGAGAAGCCCGCCTCGTGGCCGAGCGCGCACCAAGTGGCCGCGCTCTCCGGCAGATCGCTCGTGGTGACGTGTTGGTCGATCTGCTCCCACTCTTCCGGCGTGTAGTAGGTCCAGAGAGGCTTGTTCACCCGCCGAAACCTGTCGAGATAGCCCGCACGGTTTTCGCCGTCGGCCAAGGTCGGCTCATAGATCATGAGGAAATCGCTGGTCGAGCCATGGATTGCCGACAGCAGCTTGCGTTTTCCGTCCGTGGTGAGGTGGTGGATGGAAAGGCCGCACCACGCCACGTCGGCGGGCTCCGGGCGCTCCGTCAGCGCCTCGACGAAATCACGATGATCGAGGTCAACCTCGAAGGGCACGCCTTCCAGGTTTTTCGCGGCCAACTCGAGCGCGGGCTGCGACAGATCGATGCCGTGGTAGTGGCGAACCTTGGTCGTTTGGAGCGCGCGCTTCATCTGCCCTGCGTCGCCACAGGCGATATCAACGAAGGCGAACGGCTTGGCGAGCGGGAGGAGCGCTTCATGCAGAAGATCGCCTACCCGCTTGTGCGAGAGCGAGTCGTGGTCGACCATTTTCTGGTAGGTCGCCCATTGCTTCTGAAATTGCTCGAGCGCGCCTTCGTCGTCGACCGGCCCACGCCGAACCAGGTGATGAATATGTATGCTCATGCGTGCGCGAAACCCCCTCCGGTTCATGACCCGTGGAGCGTCTTACCTCAAGCCGGTTGTATAAAAGGTTAGCGGATCGCCACTTGGCCGACGGTTAGAACGTCCAGCCGGGGTCGTGGATGATGTCGTGGAACGCCTTGTGGATGGCGCCTCCCCATCCCTCGCGGATTGCCTGCAAATAGGGATCGTCGTCCTCGAGCCTGATGTGAAAGCCCGGCTTCAGCGAATTCCGGCGATAGATCATGAGGTCGATCGGGGGCCCCACAGAGACGTTGGAGCGCATCGTGGAGTCGAACGAGATCAGCGCGCATTTGGCGGCGTCGCTCAGACTCGTGTCGGATTGAATGATGCGGTCGAGGATAGGTTTGCCATATTTGACCTCGCCGATCTGGAAATACGTCGTGTCTCCCATGGCCTCAATGAAATTGCCGGCGTCGTAGATCATGAACAGGCGTAACTGACCACCCTTGAGCTGGCCGGCGAGAATGAATGACGCCGAGAAATCCACGTCATGCTGCTGGAGGTAGCCGGCGTCGCTCTTGTGGATCTCACGAACCGCGGCGCCGACGACCCGGGCCGCCCCGAACATCGAGCCCACGGCGAAGAGATCGCGTTCTGGGTCCTCGTTGTTGAGCCATTCGGTGAGCAGGCTGACGACGCCCTGGGTCAGCGAGAGATTACCAGCGGTCAGCAGCGCGAAAAATCGTTCGCCGGGTTTCTCAAAGGTGAACATCTTACGAAAGGTCGACACGCGGTCGATGCCGGCATTGGTGCGCGAATCCGACGCAAGAACCACCCCCTCATCGAGCAGAACGCCGATGCAGTACGTCACGCTTTTCACCCTCACTGGGCCTGCTGGCTTGGGAAGCTAACTCGGACAGTCATGGTCTCGACGCCGCCGCCGGCACGAACCCCCCGCACCGGGCCGGCCTCACCATAGTCGAGGCCAACGGCGGTGCGAATATACGATTCGTCGGGGCAGGCGCGATTGGTGGGATCGAAGCCCACCCAGCCGAGAGAGTCAACGAGGGCTTCGGCCCAGGCGTGGCTCGCCGCGTGCGCGTCATGGCCAAGACCGTGCGTCAGGTAGCCGCTGACATAGCGCGCGGGAATGCCGAGCGCGCGGCACACGGCGCAGAAGATATGCGCTTGATCCTGACAGACGCCGCTCCCCTGCTCGAGCGCCTCGGCGCCCGTGGTATGCACATGGGTGTCGCCCGGGCGGTAGTCGACCGCGTCAGCGATCGCCAGCATGATTTCGTGGAGCGAGGTAATGAGGTCCTCTTTGGGTCCAGTCTCGAAGCGCTCGGCAAAGGCACGGATCGATTCGGTCACCACCGTGTAAGGTGTCTCGCGCAGATAGAGCCCGGAGGGCAGCTCGGAGGACGCTGTTCCCACCACGCCGTTCGTGTCCCTGGTACGAACCAGCCCGCAAACCTTGATGTCGAGATGCTCGACCGGATTCGGCACGGTCAGCGTGTGGCAGACATTGCCATACTGGTCGTGCCAGGGGGTCATCACCGCGCCCGGGCAGCTGAGCGCCCAACTTTCGACCGCCTGAGTGCGCCCCGACAAGGGCGTCATGCGCAGATACTGGGTCGTCGCCAGCAAAGGCTCGGAATACTCGTAGGACGTGGCGTGCTCGACCCTGATCAGCATCACGCTACGCCGCTCCCGCCATGGCCAACGGCCGCATCAAGAAGTCCTCTTGGAGCTGGACGCCGAGCGCATTGTTGCGAGCGATGAAATCGGTCAGAAATTCGTGCAGCCCCTCCTTGAAGACGCTGTCGATCCGGCCGTAGCGGAGCTGCGCATAGGTCTG
The DNA here is from genome assembly GCF_050726195.1 of Methyloceanibacter sp. Taxonomy (GTDB): domain Bacteria; phylum Pseudomonadota; class Alphaproteobacteria; order Rhizobiales; family Methyloligellaceae; genus Methyloceanibacter. Next base: position 91,575 of record NZ_JBOHJC010000003.1, read on the forward strand.
GCCGGCGATCCGCCGGCATTCGAGCTGCTTCTTGCCGGCGAGCTCGTCCAGGGTGTGGATCACCACCTCGTAACAATGATGCAGCGAGCGTGGCATGTCCTCGCGCAAGATCAGCAACTCGGCGATGCGCCACGGATACACCGTGTCGTGATAGACCCGGCGATAAGCGCGGAAGGCGCCGACGGAGCGCAGCAGCGCGCCCCATTGATAGTAGTCGACGACGCCGCCGACCTGCTCCGTATCGGGTAGCAGGACATGATACTTGACGTCGAGGATGCGCGCGGTGTTGTCGGCGCGCTCGATGAAAGTGCCGAGCCTGATGAAGCGGAAGCCGTCGTCGTGCAGCATGGTGCCGAACACGACGCCGCGGAAGAGGTGCGAGCGCTCCTTCACCCAATCGAAGAAGTCGCGATAGCCCCAACGCATGAGGCCCTCGTAGTCGAGATTCTGCACCTGAAGCCACGTGCTGTTAAGCCTCTCCCACGCCTCGCTCGAAATGGCCGAGCGCTGGGCGCGGGCATTCTCCCGCGCGTTCTTGATGAGCGAGCAAATGGAACCCGCGTTCTCAGGGTCGAGCGCCACGTAGCGGATAATGTTCTCATGGCTGAGCATGCCGTAGAGCTCGTCGAAGCGGCCGTCGCCGGGCGCAATGGAGAGGATCGGCTCGAACTGCGCCTGCTTGTCGCGCGAGGACGGCAGTAGGGACATGCGGAAGCTGACGTCGAGCATACGCGCCGTGTTCTCCGCGCGCTCCATGTTCCGCGCCATCCAGAATAGGTTTTCCGCGGTTCGACTCAGCATGATCAGTGCTCCAGCACCCAGGTGTCTTTCGTGCCTCCGCCCTGGCTCGAGTTGACCACGAGCGAACCCTCGCGGAGGGCGACACGCGTCAAGCCTCCCGGGATCACGCTCGTTTCCTTGCCGGACAGCACGAAGGGGCGCAAATCGACGTGCCGCGGCACGATCTTGCCGTTGCGCAAGGTGGGCGCCGTGGACAACGAGAGCGTCGGTTGGGCGATATAGTTGTCCGGATTTTGCAGGACGCGGGCCTTGTATGCCTCCCGCTCCTCGGCGGTCGACGCGGGCCCGATCAGCATGCCGTAGCCGCCAGAGCCTTGCACTTCCTTGACCACGAGGTTCTGGAGATTGTTGAGCACGTGCTGGCGCTGCTTGGGGTCGCGCAGCATGTAGGTGTGCACATTGTTCAGGATCGCGTGCTCGCCGAGATAGAACTCAATCATGCGCGGTACGTAGACATACATCGCCTTGTCGTCGGCGACGCCGGTGCCGAGCGCATTGGCAAGCGCCACGCGGCCCGAGCGAACCAGCGACAACAGGCCGGGGACTGCAAGCACGGAGTCCGGCCGGAAGGCGAGCGGATCCATGAACTCGTCGTCGATGCGGCGATAAATGACGTCAACTCTGACCGGACCTTCGGTGGTACGCATCCACACATGGCCGTCGCGCACGAACAGATCGCCGCCCTCGACGAGCTCGATGCCCATCTGCTCGGCGAGGAACACGTGCTCGAAATAGGCGCTGTTGTAGCGGCCGGGGGTGAGAAGCACGACCACGGGATCGTCGGCGCCGCTCGGCGCCACCGCGCGCAGGTTCTCAAGCAGGCGCTCCGGGTAGTTGCCGACCGGCGAGATGCTCTGACCGTCGAAGGCATCGGGAAACAGCCGCATCATGATCTCGCGGTTCTCCAGCACGTAAGACACGCCCGACGGCGTGCGCACATTGTCCTCGAGCACGAAGAAGTCGCGCTCGCCGGTGCGGATGAGGTCGATGCCGGCAATATGCGCATAGACATCGTTGGGGAGGTTGACCCCGTGCATCTCCGGCCGGTAGGCGGGATTGAGCAGCACAAGCTCGGGCGGGATGAGCCCGGCCTTCAAGATCTCCTGGTCGTGGTAGATGTCGTAGAGGAAGACGTTGATGGCCCTGACGCGCTGGAGGCAGCCGCGCTCGACGAGATCCCACTCGGAGCGGTCGAGAATGCGCGGGATGAGATCGAAGGGGATCAGCCGCTCGGTGGAGCCGCCCTCGGCATAGACGGCAAACGTAATGCCAAGGCGCCGGAACAGCTCGTCCGCCGCGTTCTGCTTGGTGACGAGGGCCTCGATGGAGAGATTGTCGAGGAGGTCGGCAAGCGCGGTGTAGGCGGGGCGAACCTCGCCGTCGGGGCCTCGCATCTCATTGAAAAATTTGGCGTAAAGGTCGGAGGCGGCGTCTTCCTCCACCTCAGCGGCCACTGTGTTAGTTTGCGGCAAACAAGCCCGTCCTGGTCTTAGCGCTTATCTCCGCCCTCTTCGCCCGCGTTTCCCGCCCCAATGGTATGTTTTCAGGCATCATAGTCCGATGCTGCTGCCTTGGGCAACTCTCGCTCGTAATGGCCGGTTTCCAGACTTTCCGTCGAAGTGCTAGAAGCGGAACCCCAGCCCCGGTCAACTCCCATGCTCGAAACGGCCCTTACCGCTTTCACCACCTTCTTCGCGGTCGTCGGGCCGGTCGATTCCGCTGTGCTCGTCGCCTCGCTGACGCCCAGCATCACACGGGCGGAGCGGCGGGCGATCGCCTTCAAGGCGGTGTTTATCGCGACCACCATTATCCTGCTGTTCGCGCTGGTGGGCGAGCCGGTCCTCCGGCAGCTCGGCGTTTCGCTCGCCGCACTACAGACGGCCGGCGGCATCATCCTGTTCATGATCGCGCTCGACATGACGCTGTCGAGGCGCCCCGGTCCCCAGGCGACGCTGACCCTGAGGGAAAGCGCGGAAGCCGAGAGCAAGGCCGAGGCGCATGCGGAGATCGCGGTGTTTCCCCTCGCCACGCCGCTCCTCGCCGGGCCTGGCGCCATGACCGGCGCCATCGTGCTCGCCGCCGGCACCAAAGGCGATGCCACGCTGCTTGCCGCCGTCGTCGCCGGCATCCTCGCCGTCATGCTGGTGACCCTCGCGCTGCTGCTCGTGGCGCAGGAGGTCCACCAAGTGATCGGCGTGACGGCGCGAAAAGTAATCGTGCGGGTGTTTGGCGTGCTGCTCGCGGCGCTTGCGGTGCAGTTGATCTTCGACGGGATCGCCGACACGCGCATTTTCGGCTGACGCAGGCTACTCGGCGGGCGTCGGCCGCGGGCTTGGGTGTTCCTTGGGAGCGCGGGCGAATCTACGCACCACCACGTAGAAGATCGGCGTGAAGATCAAGCCGAACAGGGTGACGCCGATCATGCCGAAGAACACGGCGGTGCCGAGCGACTGGCGCATCTCGGCGCCGGCGCCCGTGGCGATCACCAGCGGCAGCACGCCGAGGATGAAGGCGAAGGACGTCATCAGGATGGGCCGCAGGCGTACCCGGGCGGCTTCCATCGCCGCCTGGAAGCGGTCCTCGCCATGCTCCTCGTTCTGCCGCGCGAACTCCACGATCAGAATGGCGTTCTTGGCGGCAAGGCCTATCAGCACGACGAAGCCGATCTGGCTCAGAATGTTCACGTCCATGCCGCGCAGGAGGAGACCGCTCACGGCCGCGAGCAGACACATGGGCACGATGAGAATGACGGCGAGCGGCAGCGCCCAACTTTCATATTGGGCGGCAAGCAGGAGGAAGACAAAGACCACGGACGCCAAGAACACGAATATCGCGGTACTGCCGGCCTGCTTCTCCTGAAAGGCGAGCTCGGTCCACTGATAGGCATAGCCCTCGGGAAGAGCCTGTTGGGCGAGTTTCTCCATGACCTCGAGGCCGTAGCCCGAGGAGTATCCCGGCTTGGTGCCGCCCTGCACCGCGGCGGACGGGAACAGGTTGAAGTGCTCCACGCGGTAAGGTCCGGTGATGTCGTAGAAGGAGGCGACCGAGCCGAGCGGAACCATCTCGCCGTTGGCGTTGCGGGTCTTGAGTTCGGAGATGGCATGCAGGTCTTGACGGAATTGGCCGTCGGCCTGGGCCGTCACCCGGTAAGTCCGGCCCAAAAAGTTGAAATCGTTCACGTATTGTGAGCCGAGATAGACTTCGAGGGTTTGGAAGATGTCGTCGGCGTTGACGCCGAGCATCTCTGCTCGCACCCGGTCGATATCGGCGTAAATCTTCGGCGTCCGCGTGTTGAAGGTGGTGAACACGCCGGCGAGACCCGGCTCCTGGTTGGCGGCACCGACCAACGTTTGCGCCACAGCCTCGAGCTGCGAGAGCTCTGCTCCCCTGGTGTCCTGCACCTGCATCTTGAAGCCGCCCGTGGTGCCGATGCCCCGAACCGGTGGTGGCGACACGCTGATCACGAAGCCTTCCTGGAGCGAAGCGAACTTCTGATTGAGGGTGGTCATAAGAGCCTGCGCGCTCTGACCCTTCTCAGCGCGTTCCTTGAAGGGATCGAGGGGGGTGAACACCACGGCCGCGTTGGGCGCAGTGGTGAAGGTCGCGCCGTCGAGCCCGACAATGGGAACGGCGTGAGCGATGCCTGGCGTATCGAGAACGATCGCAGTGACCTTGCGCGCCACCTCATCGGTCCGCGCCAACGACGCGCCCGGCGGCAGCTGAATGATGTTGATGAGATAGCCGAGATCTTGGTTCGGAATGAAGCCGGTCGGCGCGGCCCTGAACTGGACGAAGGTCAGTCCGATGAGGCCCGCATAGACGAGCAGCATGATGCCGGAAATGCGCACCAGCCGGCCGGTCAGAGCGCCATAGCGCGAGGCGACCCACTCGAACCCCCGGTTGAAGCCGTGAAAGAACCGGCCGATCAGGCGCGAAATCACGCTTTTGCGCTCGTGGTAGGGTTCGTGCGGCTTGAACAGAAGTGCACAGAGCGCAGGACTCAAGGTGAGCGAGACGACAAGGGAGATCGCCGTCGCCGTGGCGATGGTCACGGCGAACTGCCGGAAAAACTGACCGAGAATGCCGCTCAGGAACACCGACGGAATGAACACCGCCGTCAGCACGAGCGCGATGGCGATGAGCGCCCCGCCCACCTCCTCCATGGTGCGGTAGGCGGCCTCGCGCGGCGACAGGCCCTCGCGGATATTGCGCTCGACATTCTCGACCACGACGATGGCGTCGTCGACGACGATGCCGATGGCGAGCACCAATCCGAACAGTGACAGGTTGTTGAGCGAATAGCCGAGCGCGGCCAGCATGGCGAAGGTGCCAACCAACGACACGGGGATCGCCACGATCGGTACGATCGACGCACGCCAAGTCTGCAGGAAAAGGACGATCACGATCACGACGAGGATCACGGCCTCGAAGATCGTTTCGATCACGGCATCGACGGATTCAGAGATAAAGACCGTGGGATTATAGACGATGTCGTAGCGGAGACCGGCGGGGAAGGATTTCGACATCTCCTCCATGGCCGCGATGACCTGGTCGGCCGTCTGGAGCGCGTTGGACCCGGGACGCTGGAAAATACCCAATGGGATCGCCACGCGCTCGTCGAGATAGCCGTTACGGTTGTAGTCGGCGGCGCCAAGCTCGACCCGGGCGACATCGTTCACGCGAACCACGCGACCGTCACCCTCCGCCTTGACGATGATGTTGCCGAAGGCCTCCGGCGTGGTCAGGCGGCCTTGCGTCTCAACGTTAAGCTGGAACGCTCCCGGCTGCGGCACTGGCGGCTGATTGATGACGCCCGCGGCGACTTGAACGTTCTGGCCGCGCAGGGCGCTGAGCACATCGCCCGCCGTCAGATCCCGAACCGCCAGCTTCTCGGGGTTGAGCCAGACACGCATTGAGTAGTCGCGCGCGCCAAAAATGGTCACATTGCCTACGCCATCGATACGGGAAAGCACGTCCCTCACATGCAGCGTGGCGTAGTTGGAGATATAGAGCAGATCGCGGGAGTCGTCGGGCGAGCTCAGATGAATCACCATCATGAGGTCCGGCGACTGTTTATTGACCGTGACGCCAATGGCACGAACTTCCTCGGGCACACGGGGCAATGCGGTCGACACGCGGTTCTGCACCAGCACCTGCGCCGTATCGAGGTCGGTGCCGAGCTTGAACGTTACGGCGAGCGACATGGAACCGTCGCTCGTCGACTGGGACGTCATGTAGATCATGTCGTCGACACCGTTGACTTCCTGCTCGATCGGCGTGGCGACGGTCTTGGCGACGATTTCGGCGGAGGCTCCCGGATAGCTCGCCGTGACCTGGATCGACGGCGGTGCGATGTCGGGATATTGCGCGACAGGCAGGCTGAAATAGGCTACAGCCCCAATCAGGGTGATGAGTATGGAGACGACCGCCGCGAAGATCGGCCGGTCGATGAAGAAATGCGAGAGGTTCATTGGACGCTGGCGCCGACCGGCAGTCCCTTCGCCTGGATCGTGCCCTGTTCGGGCGTAACCTTCTGCCCAGGACGTGCGCGAAGGATCCCGTTGATGATTACCTCGTCGTCGGCGGTTATGCCGCTCCTGATTATGCGCAAGCCGTCGTCGGTGACCGAGCCGAGCTCGACCGGTTTCGGCACCACGGTGCCGTCCGCCGACACGGCGAAGAGCAGCTTCATCGACTGATCGGTGACCACGGCCGCGTCGGGCACGAGTATGGTCGGCTTCTCCTGCGACATGGGCACGCGGACCCGGCCGAACTGACCGGGCGTGATAAACAGGTTCGGGTTGGGGAAGGCGGCGCGGACCCGGATGGTCCCCGACGAGCGGTCATACTGGTTGTCGACGAAATCGATGGTGCCCTTGAGCGGCCAGTCCTTCTCGTCCATCAACTGCCCCTCGACCTCGATGTCGGCGTCACGGGCAGATCTGATCTCCCCCTTCTGCACCAGGCGCTTGTAGGTCATGCCGTCGCCCTCGCTCACGTTGAACATGAGCCAGATCGGATCGAGCGAGACGATGGTGGTCAGTAAGGTGGTGGACCCTCCGGTACCCCCCATGACCAGATTGCCGATGCTGACCTCGTGGCGTCCGACACGGCCCGATACCGGCGCGAGGACCCGCGTATAGTCGAGATTGAGCTCAGCCTGATTGACCGACGCGATGGCGTTGTCGCGCGATGCGGTGGCGCTTTTGACCTCGGCCGCGCGCTCGTCGTAGGTCTGTTGCGAGGCAAAGTCGTTCTTACGGAGCTGCGCCGTGCGTTCCAGCTGGACCTCGGCGAGCTGGAGCTGCGCCTCGGCCTGCGTGAGCTGTGCTTTGGCCGAATCCAGCGCAATCTCGTAAGGCCGCGGCTCGATGATGAAGAGCAGGTCGCCCTTCTTGACGAGCTGGCCGTCGGTGAAATTCACCGATTCGAGGTAGCCGCTCACGCGGGCGCGGATCTCGACCGATTCCTGGGCCTCGAACTGGCCGGTGAAATCGCGCCACTCCTTGAGGTTCTCGACCAAAGGCTTCGCCACAGTGACCGCGGGCGGGGGCGGCGCGGCAGCCTGAGCCGGCTCGCTTTGTGGCGGCGCCATGTAGCGATAGGCGAGCGCAGCGGCGGCAATTACGGCGAGAACAATGAGGAGGATGCGGCCGCCGCGTCGAGCCGGCGCCGTCTGCCCCGGCGACGGTTTGGCAGCCGGGGCCTCGGTCCTGGCCTTCTGCTCCCCGGCGGAAGCTGAGGCGCCGGGGGCTTCCTCCGCCTCGTCGCGCTTCGCGGTTCGAGTCTTTTGCTGCATCATTGTCGCATCTCAGCGTCGTACGCCCGCTTCCGGGGTGCCGCGCCGCTCTTGGTAGGAACGCTACTCCAAACGGATCGCCGAACCCAGGGGCTATGTGTCGTGTCAGAAATAATCCAGGAAAACGGCCATTGCAGCGCCGTTTTCCAGTACATCACGGCAATTTGTCCTTGCTGCTGAGGGCGCGGGCTTTGTTCCTATACCCTTGGTCAAATTCTGGGCAGTGTGTTCGGTGACGCAGCCGGAATCGACACATCCGGCGTGGAAGGAGTGTCGTGTACGAAAGGTTTGCACTCTCACTGTTGCCGTCCCTGCTGGTGCTTGGTCTGGCCGCCTGCGGAGACGAGGCGACCTTGCCGGTCGCGGCCGGAACGGGCCCGAATCCTGAGTTGCCGCCGCCAGTCCAAACCTTCTTTCCCACGGTCGTTATCGCTCCGGCCGAAGGCTGGCCTACGGACGAGAGCCCCAAGCCCGCGCCCGGCTTCGCGGTGAATGCCTTCGCCAAGGGCCTCGAACATCCGCGCTGGCTCTACGTCCTGCCGAATGGCGACGTGCTCGTGGCCGAGACTTCGGCGCCGCCACAGCCCGAGGCGATGCGCGGCCTCGTGGGCTGGGCCATGCAAATCGTCCTGCGCTGGGCCGGCGCCAGCGTGCCGAGCGCCAATCGCGTCACCTTGTTGCGCGACGCCGACGGGGACGGCGTGGCCGAGACGAGATCGGCCTTTCTCACACGCCTCAATTCGCCCGTCGGCATGGCGGTGATCGGCGACGACTTCTACGTGGCGAACACGGACGGGGTGGTGCGCTTTCCCTACACGGAAGGCGCGACGGAAATCGCCGCAAAAGGCGAGACGGTCGCCCACCTTCCGGCGGGGCCAATCAACCTCCATTGGGTGAAAAACATCGCGGCGAGCCCCGACGGGGCGCGGCTCTATGCGGCCGTCGGCTCAAACAGCAATGTGGGCGAGAACGGCATGGCGGCCGAGCAAGGCCGCGCCGCAATCCATGAGATCGACCTAGAGTCTGGCGCATCGCGCATCTTCGCATCCGGGTTGCGCAATCCCGTCGGCCTCGCCTTCGAACCTGAGAGCGGCGCGCTGTGGACCACGGTCAACGAACGCGACGAGCTCGGCAGCGACCTCGTGCCCGACTATATGACCACGGTGCAAGACGGCGGGTTCTACGGCTGGCCTTACAGCTATTTCGGACGTCACCTCGATCCTCGAGCGCAGCCGCAGCGGCCGGACCTCGTGGCCAAGGCGATCGTGCCGGACTATGCGCTGGGGCCTCATACTGCCTCGCTCGGCCTCGCCTTCTATGACGGCGAACTGTTTCCCGAGCGCTATCGCGGCGGCGCCTTTGTCGGGCAGCACGGCTCGTGGAACCGGAGACCGGTGAGCGGCTACAAAGTGATCTTCGTGCCGTTCGAGGACGGCCGGCCTTCCGGTCCGCCGGAGGACATTCTCACCGGCTTCCTGAGCGATGGAGGCGACGCATATGGGCGTCCCGTGGGCGTCGCCGTCGACAAGTCCGGCGCACTCCTCGTCGCCGACGATGTCGGCAACACCGTGTGGCGCGTCGTGCCCGACCGAGCCAGGCCGACGCGATGATGATCGGTGTGTGGTCCGGTTACATTTGTGAAACGGTTGCTGCCTAGGTTGTACCCCATGACCAGTTCCGTCCGGCACGATAGCGACGGCGCGACCTTCGCTGTCTATCGCGAAGACTTCCGCGATGTCGTCGGCAGCGATTTTCGGCGTCCTGTCCTGATCGAGACCAACGCCCACGAGGGGCCGGTTTATGTGGCAGCCGAGCACGCCCTCTATTTCACCACTGTGCCTGAGCCCGGGCCGAAGAACGTCGCCATCATGCGACTGCAACTCGCCGGTGACGACTTCCCCTTCACCGCGCAGAAACTCGAGAACGTGCGGCAACCATCGAACATGGCGAACGGCATGACGCTCGACCGCGAGGGCCGACTCGTGATCTGCGAACAGGGCACGAAGGAGACGCCAGCACGCATTAGCCGCATGGACCTCAAGACACGGGTGATCGAGACGGTAGTCGATCAATGGCGCGGCTTGCACTTCAACTCACCGAACGACGTGGTGGTGAAGAGCGACGGCACGGTGTGGTTCACCGATCCCAACTATGGCGAGATTCAGGGCTTCAAGGGCACGCCGGAGGTTGGCACCTTCGTCTATCGACACGACCCGTCGACGGGCGAGACGACGGTCGTGGCCGACTCGTTCAACAAGCCGAACGGGCTTGCATTCTCCCGCGATGAGTCCGTGCTCTACATCACCGACACCGGCGCCAATCAGGCGCCTGGCACGTATTTCGTCAACCTGCCACATCATGTTCGGGCCTTCGACGTCCACGAAGGGCGGCATCTCAGGGAGGACCGTTTGTTCGCCGTGGTCAGTCCCGGCGTCCCCGACGGCATCAAGGTCGACGTGCTTGACCGGGTCTATACCTCGTCGGCAACTGGCGTGCAGGTGTTGACTCCGGACGGCGATCTGATCGGCGAGATCATGGCGCCGGGCGTCGCCAACTTCACCTTCGGCGGTCCCCACAACGACGTGCTGTTCATTCTGGGCGACACGCGGATCTGGCAGGCCAAGCTTCAGGCGGCGGGCGTGATTGACGGCCTAAGGGCGTCCAGGCAAACGGCTAAGTCCGCGGCTTTGTTGCTTCGGCTACCCCGTCCGCAGCGCCACTACGCGCGAGCAGTTCGTGCACACCGGTGGCGATCTCCCGCAGGGCCTCGCGATGCGAACCGTTGACCTCCTTCAAGAGATTGAACTCGCTCCGTATGGTCTTGTGGTCCTCGAGCGCTCGCTTTTCCGAATCGCGGTTCAGGATTGCCGTGCCGACGGTAATGACCGGCAGGAAGACGAGCTGCAAGAAATTCGACCAGTAGAGAATCTGAGTCTCGTACTCGGGCCACAGGATCGGCGTCAGGCCGAAGATCACAAAGGCGTAGAACGCCCAGATCGAGCCAACCAACACGGTGATCTTGGTGGCAAGGACGTCGTTGATCCTCGATACGAGGCTCTCTTGCGGTACTTCCTTCATCGCCATTACCTCGGGGCCCGCGCACGCTGCGCTTGCAGAAGTCTGGCGCGACGATCTTAAGGAAGTCCTGCCCGGCGAGCCTAGGCGGCGTGCCCGCTCAGCCCGCGTGTTCGAGGATCAAGGTGGCGAGGGGCGGCAGGGTAAGGGTCAGCGAATGGGAGCGCCCGTGGCAGGCGGTGGCGCTGGCCGCGACTTCGCCGCCATTGCCCATACCGGAGCCGCCATAGTCCTTGGAATCGGTGTTGATGCGCTCGATCCAGCGCCGGGGACGCGGTACGCCGACCCGGTAGTTCTGGCGCGGCACCGGCGTGAAGTTGCAGACCACGAGCACAGGCACATCGCCCTCGCGGCCCCAGCGCAAGAACGAGACGACGCTCGCGTCGCGGTCACCGGCTTCGACCCACTCGAAACCGCGAGACTCGGCGTCGTAGACGTGAAGCGCGGGCGTGGTTTGGTAGAGCCGGTTGAGATCCCGCACCAGCGACTGCACGCCGCGATGCATGTCGTCGCCGAGCAGATGCCAGTCGAGGCTGCGCTCGTGACTCCACTCCGCCTCCTGCGCGAACTCGCCGCCCATGAACAGAAGCTTCTTTCCGGGATGGCCCCACATGAAGCCGAAATAAGCGCGCAGGTTGGCGAATCTCTGCCAGAGGTCGCCCGGCATCTTGCCGATCAACGACCCCTTGCCGTGCACTACCTCGTCGTGGGAGAGCGGCAGCACGAAATTCTCGGAGAAGGCATAGAGCAGGCCGAAGGTGAGCTGATCATGGTGATGACGCCGATGGATCGGCTCCTTCTGCATGTAGCTCAGCGTGTCGTGCATCCAGCCCATGTTCCATTTGAAGCCGAAGCCGAGGCCGTCGAGATAGGTTGGGCGGGACACGCCGGGCCAGGCGGTCGATTCCTCGGCGATGGTCGTCGTACCGGGGCGCTCGGCAAACACGAGCTCGTTGAGCCGCTTCAAGAAGGCGATGGCTTCGAGGTTCTCATTGCCGCCGTAGCGGTTCGGAATCCAATCGCCGTCCTCGCGGCTGTAGTCGAGATAGAGCATCGACGCCACGGCATCGACACGCAGGCCGTCGATGCCGTAGCGCTCGAGCCAGAACAGAGCGTTGGCCAGCAGGAAGTTCAGGACCTCGCGGCGTCCGTAATTGTAGATGAGCGTGTTCCAGTCGCGGTGGAAGCCGAGGCGCGGGTCCTCATGCTCGTAAAGCGCCGTGCCGTCGAACCGGCCAAGGCCGTGCGCGTCGGCTGGAAAATGTGCCGAGACCCAATCGACGAACACGCCGATGCCGGCCTCGTGACAGCGCGAGACGAACGTCGCGAGATCCTCGGGCGTGCCGAACCTCGAGGTCGGCGCATAGAGGCCGATGGGCTGGTAGCCCCAAGATCCATCGAAAGGAAACTCACTCACCGGCATGAGCTCGATATGGGTGAAGCCGAGATCGCGCACATAGGGGATGAGGCGGTCGGCGATCTCCATATAGCTCAGGAACCGGCCGTCCTCCCCCCGCATCCACGAGCCGAGATGCACCTCGTAGATCGAGATCGGTGCATCGATGGCGTGCAGCTTCTCGCGCTGCGAGCGCCATGAGCCGATGGGGGTTGGGCGGCGGGGCAGGCCGTGCACGACGGACGCCGTGGCCGGCGGATGCTCCTGCTGAAAGGCGAACGGATCGGCCTTGAGCGGCAAGAGTTCCTTGTTCGGCCCAAGCAGCTCGTACTTATAGAGCTCGCCCACGCCGAGGCCAGGGATGAAGATCTCCCACACGCCCGTCTCGGTGCGCTTGCGCATGACGTGGCGGCGGCCGTCCCACTGATTGAACGGCCCGACGACGCCGACCCGCCAAGCGTTCGGCGCCCAGACCGCAAAGCTGATGCCTGCCACGTCTTCATGGGTGATGGCGTGCGCGCCCATCTTCTCGTAGAGGCGCAAGTGATTGCCTTCGGCAAGGAGATGCAAGTCCAGTTCGCCGAGAATGGGACCGAAGCGATAAGGGTCGTCGACCTCGGCGGTCGCCGCGTCATGGGTCACGCGCAGCCGGTAGTCGCGGGGAAAATTCTTGGGAACTTTGCCGCCAAAGAAGCCGGCGCGGTGCAGCTTGTCCAATGCGAAGGCGTCGCCGGATTGCGGGTCCACCACCGATACAGCCTTCGCGCCAGGCAGGAAGACGCGAACCGAGGCGCCGTAGCGTCCGCGATGCAGGCCGAGGATCGAGAACGGGTCGCGGTGCTCGCCGCGCACGATGGCCTCGAGCCCGCCGCGGCTCGGCGCCCAATTGTTTGCGCGCTTCTCGACGGCGAGGGTCACCTGGTTCCTCTTCGGCTCAGTTCTCATGCCTAACTCGGGAGACGAGAGATAGTGCCAGGTCGGGATCGAAGCCACCCGCTAGCACATTGTTTCCGCAACATGATAGTGCGCGTCAACGAGTCGCGATACCGCGTCTGTACCTACATCCCCTCCGTCTCGAGCAGGAATCCAACCAGTGCCGATGATGTCACCAGCTCGGCCATGGTGACTATCGCATCACTGTATTCACAACAATCTGCGAGATTATTTCGGATTTTCCTCGCGAGTCGCGTTTCTCTTCTCATAAACTCTTCATAAAGGCGGAGAGGCAACAATATCCGCGATCGCGCCGACGCCTCTCTGAAGATAAAGTGAGCGACTGAATCGTCCATCACTCCGTTTCCAGATCGAGGAGTCAATGTCCCGTCTCGTTGCCTTGATTTCACTGACCATGACCTTGGTTTTCGCGACGCCGGCTGTCTGCGAATCGGCTGACGAGATTGCGTGGCCGGATGTCATTCAGGCTAAGGACTTCGACGAGCTTCAGCGGAAGTGGTGCGCAGCTCCGCGAGATGTCGAGCACATTTTCGTGCTGCCGGCGTCATTGTTTGTGGATAGCCGTGAATTGGTCTGCGATACCGGGACCTACAAGCTGTACAGAGTGGTGTCGGTCGATGATCCCGATGACTTCGAATATTATATCGACCCCCCGTTCGGGAAAGAGAACCGGTTGGGATGTGATGGAAAAGCAGGTCTGAAAACGAAGGTCGTCGCGGTCAACTGCCGGCCTGAATAGCCATGGTCGAATTTGTGAGAACAAATCGATGGCACGCGGGAGGCTTGGCTCTCGCTGGCGTGCTGGCATTTGCGATCGGCCTGCTCTCGATCGCCTGGATCGGCCCCGCAATTTGGGCCCAAGACGCCGCGGACACGTTCGATCCTTCCGTCCGGCACGAGCTCAAGGATCCGGTGACGCTCACGAGCAAGGACGGCTTGCTCGAGGTCCGACTTACGGCACAGCAGGGCGAGGCGAGCCTCGATACGGTAACCAAGCCTGTGCAGAGCTTCCTTCTGTTCGGCTACGAGGTGCTGCAGGGTACCGCATCGAATGGGCAGAAGACTGGATCGAACCTATATCCGGCCCCTACCCTGCAGGTCTATCCGGGTGACAAGCTCATCGTCCATGTGGACAACGCTCTCGCGGGGCTGACGATCCGGGATTTCTACAATCCCGCATTCACGCCGAAGGGCGGCACGCCGCCGATCTATCCGGAGCAGCTGACCCAGGCGCCGATCAATCTTCATACCCATGGCTTGCGGGTCAGCCCCAAGGGGAACTCAGACAACGTGCTGCTGCATGTCGGCGCGGGCCTGACAAACACCTACACGTATGAGATCCGCAAGGATCATCCGCATGGCGCGTACTGGTATCACCCGCACCTTCACCAGCTGACCGCGCCGCACACTTATTCGGGATTGGCCGGAATTCTTGCCATCGGCCGGCTTGACGGCAACATTCCACTGGTCACGGAGAAGAAGCTCCCGATCCGGAACATGGTTCTCCAGTACAATTTCGTGTTCGACCGCAAAGGTGGCGGTGCCGCGCTCAACAATCCCAACTGGAGTCAATATGTCAGCACGCTGACCAAGCCGAAGGGCGACGAACTCGCGGACGGCACGTATCGTCCGCTGCTGGCGCCAGTCAACTTCCTGGACTCCAAGAAGGGTACTGAGTATTTCACTGTCTGGTGGACCGGCCCGCTCGGCGTCAACAACAATCGCGGGCGCCTGCAATTCATTCCGAGCAATCTGCAAACTTTCCAGCAGAATCCTGGCGCGGGCGGACGCGCGGTCCCGGCCGACCCGTCGCTGCCCGACTATCAGCGCGACGTGCAGTTCACGGTCAACGGCCAGTTTCAGCCGATGATCAAGAGCACGCCCGGTCAGACCGAGATCTGGGTGCTCTCGAATATCAGCGACATTGCCTACATGAATGTGCAGCTCACGGAGACGGCCACAGGGCGGCACCCGAAGATCGCGATTCTCGCTGAGGACGGCAATCCCGGCACGGTCGTTCGTTATCCGCCCACCGACGATGGCACGCGGCTGCTTATCCCGCCGGCGACACGCTACGCCATCGCCGTGACCATGCCGGAGGAAGGCGATCTCATCCTGGAAATGCCTCCAATCGGTGAAGGCATGAAAGCCATCAGCGAGCCGGCGATCCTCTACACCAACGACGGGACCGAAAATCCTCCCGCCGTTCTTGGCGTGGTGACCGCGTTGCCCTCAGCGCTCAGTCACGACGACGGCTTCTTCACGTTTCCCACGCAAGTGCTCGCAACGGCCAAGCCTGAGGGCGAGCACGGGGTCACCGCGATCTTTGCCGAGGGGCAAAAGATCAATGCACCGAATAACGGGTTTTTCGATACCTCAAAGGTAACCCCAGACCTCGTGCGCAGGCTCGATTCTACCGGCGGGTTTCTCAACAATCTCGCCAGCAACAACGATCCCAAGGCCTTCGTCTATGCGTTTAACAAGCACGGCTTTCCCAACGCCCCGCTCCTGCAGCCGCGGCTCAATACCGTCGAGGAGTGGCGGTTCTACAACCTCAACAACGACTCCCATCCGATTCACGTGCATGTCAACGACTTCCAGGTCACGCGCTACTACGACCCGACCGTCGGTCTGACACTTGGGCCGGGCGCTTGGGAAGCCGACACTGCCGAGCTGTCGCGGCCGACCTTGCTCGTGGGTGAGGACGTTGGCGTTCCGGCGGAGTTGTTCATCCGAACCAGATTCGAGGATTATATCGGCCTCTTCGTGATGCACTGCCATCGTCTGAACCACGAGGACAACGGGCTGATGCTGCTGGTGAACATCATCCCGAATGTGTCGACCTACGCGGTGGCAGTTCCCGGAGCTTCAGGCAAGCCGGCGACGGTGAATGTCTATGACGGCGCCGGCGATAAGCTCGTCGCTACGACCATCCCCTTCGAGACTTTCGAAGGCACGCCGAGCGCGTCGATGGGCGACGTGAATGGCGATGGCGTCTTCGACTTAATCGTGGGCGCCGGCGAAGGTCATGCGCCGGAAGTGGCCGTCTACTCCGGAAAAGCAGAGGGCGACAAGGCAGCGTTCGAAACTGAGCTGACGCGGTTCGAGGCGTTCGACTCAAAAGCAACGGGTGGTGTCACCATCGCATCGGATCAAATCGATGGCGGCACGTCCGACAATATTATCGTCGGGTCTGGGCCCGGCACTCCAAGCGAGGTCAAGGTCTTTACCTACAAACCCGACTCATCGCCCGAGCTGTTCTCCGCATTCGAACCCTACCCAGGCGACACCTCCGGGGTGAAAGTCGCCTCGGGCTTCGTCAGCTTCATGTCGGGCCGCAACAGCATCGTCACCGCGCCCGGCCCGGGCAGCCCGGCCGTGGTGAAAGTCTTCGACTACTGGCTGATGAAGCCGGCACCGATCAAGATCAACGAGACCAACATCCCTCTCCAGATGTGCTCGAAGGGTGACGGAAAGCCGGCCCAGCTCGCTGAGTTCGCACCCTTCGGCAGCGACTATCGTGGTGGGGTGTCGCTAGCGACTGGCTGGCTGTATGGACAGCTCGGCGGCAGCAAGCGGATCATTGTCGGCCGATTGGAAGGCCCCGGCGAGGTCAAGGTGTTCTCGACAGGTTCGGCGCTCCAGGGCGGACCGGAGGATGAGCTGAAAAGCCCCGTTGAGCACGGAGAGCCGCCCGCATACGCCGAGGACTTCAGCTTCGTTCCGTTCGACAGCCAGTCGGGCGTGCGTGTGGCAACGACAAGCACGACGATGGGCGCCGACCTTCTGGTAAGCGGTGCGCAGGGCGACACCGCGAAGATTCTGAAATTCGAAATCGCCCGGCCCGACGAGATCTCGACCAAGCTGCACGCCGTGCAGACCAATGAGGTCTACTCGGCTGCGGGCTCTGTCCCGCTTGTCATCGGCGGGGACTAGGCCTCATGTCCCGCTGGGCACTGACGCGGCGCCGTGCGATCGAGGGCGCGGGTCTGCTCGGTGCGAGCGCCCTGATCTCTGGTCTCTTACCGATGCGGTCGGCGCACGCCGCGGACCTAGTCGTCGGCCTTATCTTTATTGGGCCGCGCGACGATTGGAGCTGGAACCAGTCGTTCGCCGAAGCTGCCGAAGCCATCAGCGCCCTGCCGAAGGTCAAGATCGTTGAAGCGGGTTACCTTCCCGAGAGTACCGACTATTCGAGCGGAAAAGACTCGCCGGAAGCCGACGCCTACGCCAGGGAGCTTGAGAGGCTGATTAGCCCCGATGGCGCTGGCCTGGTCATTTCGACATCGTTCGGGAACGATCCTGTCCTGGACGGCGTAGCGACGAAGAATCCAGCTGTCGTGTTCCGGCATGCCACGGTGGCCGCAAGCGACAAAGACCCCATGAATCTCGGCGGTCTCAACGCCCTGATCAACCAAGGCCATTACGTGAACGGAGTCGCTGCCGGCCTTTGCACGAAAACGAATAAGCTCGGTTTCATCGCCGGGCTGCCGGAAGGCGCGGTCCTCGTCAACATCAATTCCTTCCTGCTCGGCAGCCGCAAGACCAGTCCTGATACCACGGTGCAAGTCATCTTCACCGGTGGATGGGAGAACGACGAGATCGAGACCGCGGCAACGAACAAGCTCATCGACGCGGGATGTGACGTCATCACCTGCCATTTGGACAGCCCGAAAGTTGTGATCGAGACCGCCGAGACCCGCGGGGCGAAGATCTGCGGCCACGCTGTCGACCAGGCGCCGCTTGCGCCCAAGGGCTATATCACCGGCGCCGAGTTCACTTGGACGCCGATGTTCGAGATGTTCGTCGACATGATGCAGAAGGGTGAAGCCTTGCCGCCCTTCGTGATCGGCGGCTACGATAAGGGCTACGTCCAGTCGAGTCCGTTCGGCGCAGGCGCGAATCCAGCTGCGATCAAGGCCGCCAAGTCCGCCATCCAGGCAATGAAGGACGAGACACCGATCTTCGTCGGACCGATCAAGGACAACACGGGCAGGCTGGTCGTGCCGGCCGGTACGACGTATGGGCCGTACGCCCCAGAACTGTTCCAGACGAACTATCTCATCGAAGGCGTCATAGGCTCGATTGCATGACCGGCAAGGCCGCGCGTTGAAGGCCCATTTAAGGTAGCATTCAAACAGCTACGATTCGCGATCATGAGAGGAGTAGCAACAACGTGCCGACCGGCTGGCTAACGCGGCGCGAGTTCCTGAAAGGCACTGCGGCGGCCGGCACCGCGGGCCTCCTCGTCTCCACGCTCGATCTCGGCCGGCTGGCGCCATCTCACGCAGCGACCATGAACCCGCCCGGCGGGTGGAGCGGGATACCGGGACAAGCGCGTTACCGCATCGACGGACTGGCCAAGGTCACCGGGCAAAAGATTTACGCGCGCGATTTCCGGCCCATCGATCTGCCCCATTGGCCGACGAAATTCCGGCACGCGCTCGTGGTGTGCGCACCGTTTGTCGACCGTGTCTTTGACGGGCTCGACCTGGATCAGCTGCCGAAAGAGCTTCAGCCAGCTGTCACCATCACCGCCGCCGACCTCGCGCGCGATTCGATCGGCATTGCCGAGGAGGACTATCCGGAAGGCGCGTATCTCGTGCCGAGCGGAAAGCAGCCGATATATCTCAGTCAGGCCGTGGCGATCCTGCTCTACGACGAGTTGGCCGCCTATAACGGAGCCAAGGAGCAGATCGTCTCAAATGGCAAAGTGATACGAACCGGCAAGGCCGTGACGCCACCGGCTCCCGTCAGCTACCAGCCGGAAACCAGTATCGTTCATGCCGTCACCAGAGAGAGCGGCGAGCAACAATTCGCGCAGACTATCCATGGACCGGTTCATCCCTCGCAGCCCGGGGCGAAGAACCAAGAGGCCATGGCGCTCGTCAATGAGATCAGCAAACGGCTCGAGTCGCCCGACTTGGACGTCTACCACCAGACTTACGAGACGCCGGTCGTCGATCCAATGTTCATGGAGCCTGAGTCGGGCTTGGCTTGGTTCGATCGTCAGGCAAAGACGCTGCGTATGCTGATCGGCACGCAGTCGCCCGGCTACGACGCGAACTCCGCGCGCGCTTTGTTCGCGCCGAAGACCTGCCCGATCGAGATCGACGACGTGCACCTTTATGCCACTTATCCAGGCGGTGGGTTTGGCGGACGCGACACGTCGATCCTGTGTCTCTATCTTGCGCTCGCCGCGGCTTATTCGGACACGCCGATCCGAATGACCGGTTTCAGCAATTCCAGTCCGGCATCAAGCGCCACGCGTCCAAGATCGAGCTTACGGTCGGCGTCAGCGGCGAAAATCTCATCGAAGCGTTCCGCAACCACTCGATCCTCGATGGCGGCGGCCGGCGCAATGTCAGCGTCTATGTCTGCAACGTGACCGGCATCACGGGAACGGGCGTGTACCGTGCGCCGCTCGCCGACATTTGGTCGCGCGCCATGCACACCACTTCGCAAGTTGGCGGCTCGATGCGCGGCTTCGGCTCGTTCCAGTCGACCTTTGCGGTCGAATCGATGATGGACGAGATCGCGGTGGCACGCGGGCTCGATCCTCTCGAGTTCCGCAAGCTCAACCTCCTGCATCCCGGGGATTCGATCGTCACCGGCGCGCCGCGCACGCCGCCGGGGCTGACTGACATCTGCGACAAGGCATTGGCCCATCCGCTGTGGACGAACCGCGCCGCCGATCAGAAGCTGTTGTCCACCGAAGCCGAGCGCTACGGGGTCGGCGCATCGCTCGCCATGAAGAATTTCGGTTCGGGCGCCGACGCGGTGATGTCGCAAGTGCGGATCGGCCCCGATGGCCGCATCACGGTCGTCACCAACAACATCGATATGGGACAGGGCGCCGCGACAGCGCATGCCCTGATGACCAGCAAGGCGCTGGGGCGCAATGCGGACGACATCGACACCGGGCGGACGGAGATCTTCCGCGAGCTCAAGCTGGTCGGCAGCTTCAAGGAGCAACCCGCCAACCCCCGCTGGACCCCGATCGTCTGGAACTCTACCAAGGCCACGGCCGGTGTCGGCCGTTGGCTGCATGCCACCGAGCAGGCGGCGGACGTTCTCTTGAAGACGGCGATCCTGCCCGCGGCGCGATCGATCTGGGGTGGCGTGGCCGACAAGGTCGGCGCCCCCGACGTGTCGTGGAGCGAAGAGCGCCTCGCCAGCGACGGCTTCGAGCCGATTCCGTTCTCGGTGCTGGCTGCCGAGCTCTACGCCAAAAAGCTCGTGACCAGCGCCATGGTGCACGCCTTTTTCAGCGGCCGCTGGATCGAGGCCAACTACACGGTCGATGGCATCACCGATCGCTGGGAGATCGATGCCTTGGCCATCCAGCGCGGCGATGAGCCGGCATACGTATTGATCGACCGTCAGAACCCAAAGCTCTTCACCACCGAGAGCATGTGGGAGCAGAACGGCCAGAGCTTCGCCGCCGCGGGCGCGATCGCGGCCGTCAAGGTCAACCGCAAGACCGGCGCAGTCCGCCTCGTCAAGGGCGTGCATCTCCTGGCTCCGGGCACGATCGTCCAGCAGGATCTGCTCGAAGGCCAGATGGACGGCGGCTGGGCCATGGGTGTCGGACATGCGTTACTTGAGGAACTGCCGGCTGACGCGAGCGGCGCGGCAAACGGCAAGTGGAACCTCAATCGCTATCACGTGCCCCTTTCGGCCGATTGTGCGATCCACGACGTCGAGAAGATTCTCATCCCGCCGGACACGGAGGATCCGAGCCCACGGGGTATCGCCGAGCTCGTTCTGACACCTGTGCCGGTGGCGATTTCCAACGCTGTCACGCACGCCACCGCTCATCGCTTCCGGTCGCTGCCGATCACGCCCGAAAAGGTGCGGGCAGTCTGGAGCTGACATGAGCAATATCGCTCTCAGCCTCACCATCAACGACGAGCGGATCGTTCGCGAGTCGATCGACGGCGATATGTGGCTCAACGATTTCCTGCGCAACGAGCTCGGTCTCACCGGCACCAAGTTCTGCTGCGGGATCGCCGTCTGCCGGGTTTGCACGGTTGCCGCCGCACGGGTCCCCGGCGCGCTTCCGGAGCCGCTCAGGACCTGCACCACGCCGTTGCGCGCGGCAAACGGCAAGATCATCACCACGGTCGAAGGTCTCAGCAAGAACGGCGAGCTTCACCCGCTTCAGCATGCGTTCTTGAAAAATTTCTCGTTCCAGTGCGGGTATTCGGCGCCGGGCTTTCTGATGGCCGCCTATTGCCTGCTCGATCGCCTGCAACGGAGCCCCATACCGAAAGGCGCCGTTGACGCCGCCATTGAGGATGCAGTCGGCCAGCATATCTGCCGGTGCAGCGGCTATGTCCGCTACCACCGCGCCATTCGCGAAGTGATTCTCGAGACCCCTGGGCTTGCCACCTGAGGCTTTGGAGACCCAAGGAATGAAACGGCAAAGGACTCTTGTCGCGATGGTCGCGCTGGCGGGTTTCATCCTCGCTGGGGCTGCGTCGGCTGCATTTATCTACGCTGGCGGCACTGACATCTCTGGGGGCGCTGAGGTCCAGCACAAGGACGACTACGACGTCCATGCCTATGGGCAGGAATGCGCTGAGCTGATCGCCGAGATACCGCCCTTCAACTGTCTCGACGGCGAAATCGTCCCGATCACCGTGAACGGCAAGACCCCCGAGACATACACGCGCCACATGCGCTGCGACCGGCCGGCTTATCTGCCTTATCCGGAGAAGACGGATGGCCAATGCACGCCATATACGCGGATTAGAGCGGCGCGCGACGACGACATCCAGATGGTTCTCTATTGTCGCCGAATGTACATTCGGCCGGCCGACGACCCGCGGTTCGATTCCATCGAAGCCATCATGCACAACGTCAAGACGGGCAGCACATGCTTCTTCATCTCGAAGAACTTCGGCGAGAACCCCGAAGGCGACGATGGCCGCCGCGTGCCGCCGCCAACCGAGGAGACGTCACCGGAGGGCTTTGTCTCGGCGGAGGAGCTGTGGACGTCACCCCAGCAAGTCGTCGATCACGGTTGCATCTTCTGTCACGACAGCGATCCGTGGATGCATACGCCCTGGATCGACCAAACCGCGCAAGTGCCGGCCGATCCCTGGGGATTCCATTCGGTGGATGTCGGTGGGCCGTTCGTCAATTGGCCCAAGCCGAAGAGCATTTCGACCCGTGGCAACACGTGTACGGGCTGCCACCGCATCGGATCGCTCAACACCTGTCAGGCTGAGTTCGTCGGCGATTTCGGCGAGCAGCCGGCCAAGATGCTGCAATCGATCGGCCAAGCGCCGCACGGTCTGTTCGGTGCGCCGAAGGGGACGGCCTACGACAACCCGGACCCGGTCTACACGGCTTGGGGCCAACAGCCCCATGGTTGGATGGGCACACGCCTTCCCGAAGTCGATAGCGAACTTTGGAACGAATACAGCGCCAAGATCAAAGACCTGCAACGCTGCTGCGCCGATCATTCGGCGCCCGGCTGTATCGTCGAACCCATCGAGAACATGAGGCAGTGGATCGCGAGGCAAGAGGCGGGACCCGGGAGGTAACTGTCCGGCAATGCACAAAATTTGCGCTTCCAAGGGCCGAGTTCCAGCCCCATAGTATGATGTCTTCCGTTGCTTGGAGGCAGTAAAGCGGCAAGCGGCTTTACCCGCGTAAAAGGGGTTTAGTCGATGACCTTCAAGATCAAGGTCAATGAGGTTGAGCACGAGGTCGACGTAGACAGCGACATTCCGCTGCTTTGGGTCCTACGCGACGTGCTGGGCATGACGGGCACGAAGTTCGGCTGCGGCAGGGCGCTTTGCGGCGCGTGCACCGTGCACGTGAACGGAGTGCCGATGCGCTCCTGTGTCGTGCCGATCGAAAACGTCGGCGAGTCTTCTGTCACCACCATCGAGGCCATCGGCGACACGCCGATCGGCGAAAAACTTCAGCAGGCGTGGCTCGACCTCGAAGTAGTTCAGTGCGGCTACTGCCAGTCCGGGCAGATCATGTCTGCGGCAGCCTTGCTCGCGGCAAACGCCGAACCGACCGACAGCGATATCGACGCCGCCATGGCGGGCAATATCTGTCGGTGCGGCACCTATCTCCGCATCCGCGAAGCGATCAAGCAGGCCGCTCAGGCTTCCGCGACGTCGCCCCAGGGAGGCTGACCGTGTCGCTGCATTCCACGGATCACAAACGAGGGGCCGTTCAATCGGAAGGTCTCTCCCGGCGGGGCTTCTTGCGCGCCAGTGCCGCCGTCGGCGGCGGTTTGCTCATTGCCTTCAGCATGCCATCGCGCTTTGCGGCGCTCGGAGAGGCCGCCGCGGCCGAAGGCTTCGCGCCTGATGGTTTCATCCGCATCGGCCAAGACGGTCGCGTGACCATCATCGTTCCTCAGGTCGAGATGGGTCAGGGAACCTTCACGTCCTGTCCGATGCTCGTCGCTGAGGAACTCGAGGTCAATCTCTCTCAGGTCGGTACGGAACAGGCGCCACCGAACCACACGCTCTATAGCAACAATCTCGTCGGGTTTCAGGTGACCGGCGGCTCGACCTCGATCCGCGCGTTTTACGAACCGCTTCGCAAGTCCGGGGCCACAGCGCGGGAGATGCTCATCGCCGCGGCGGCCGCGACGTGGAACGTCGAGCCCGCGAGCTGCCGTGCCGAGAACGGCAAGGTGATCCACGATGCTACCGGACGGAAGCTCGGCTATGGCGCGTTGGCCAATAAGGCGGCAACGATGTCCGTGCCCAAGGACGTCGCGCTGAAGGAACCGAGCACCTTCAAATTGATCGGCACGCCCGCCAAGCGGCTCGACACGCCGGACAAGGTCAACGGCAAGGCCGTCTACGGCATCGACGCCAAGGTGCCGGACATGAAGATTGCGACGCTGGCGATCTGTCCGGTGTTCGGCGGCAAGCTCAAGAGCGTGGACGACAGCAAGGCGCTCGAGGTGAAGGATGTCCTCCAAGTCGTGCAGACCGACGACACCGTGGCCGTCGTCGCCACGAATACAGGCGCGGCGAAGAAAGGCTTGGCAGCGCTGGAGATCGTATGGGACGATGGTCCCAACGCCAAATTGACGACGGACGACATCGTTGCCGACATGGCGAAGGCTTCCGAAGCGGAGGGCGTGCTCGTCCGCCACGACGGCGACGTGCCAAAAGCGTTAGACGGCGCGGAGCAGACCTTGGATGCGATATACCAGGTTCCCTTCCTCGCGCACACCACGATGGAACCCCTCAATTGCACTGTCCACGTGCGCGAGGACGGTTGCGACATCTGGGTCGGAACCCAGGTCATCGGCCGCGCGCAAGCCGTCGCCGCCGAGTTGACGGGTCTTCCATCCGAAAAGGTCGTCGTGCACAACCACATGCTCGGCGGAGGTTTCGGCCGACGCCTGGAGATCGACTTTATCGCCAAGGCCGTGGAACTCGCCAAGCAGGTCGAGGGGCCGGTGAAGATCATCTGGAGCCGCGAGGAGGATATCCAGCACGGCATGTACCGGCCGTACTTTTATGATCGGCTGGACGCGGGACTCGACTCAAACGGCATACCGGTCGCCTGGAGCCATCGCATTTGCGGGTCATCGGTCATCGCGCGTTGGGCGTCGCCTGCCTTCAAGGACGGTTACGACTTCGACACGGTCGATGGCGCCCTTGAAATGCCCTACGCGATTCCCAACGTGAGACTTCAATATGTGCGGCACGAGCCGCAAGGGATTCCGACGGCCTTCTGGCGAAGTGTGGGGCCTTCCCACAACATCTTCGTGGTCGAGAGCTTCATCGATGAGTGCGCTGCGGCGACCAAGAAAGATCCCTTGGACTATCGTCGCGCGCTACTCGCCAAATCGCCTCGTGCGCTCGCCGTGCTCGAACTTGCGGCGGAAAAGGCCGGATGGGGCGGGCCTCTGCCGGAAAGGTCAGGTCGCGGCATCGCGGTGCAGACCGTGTTCGGAACTTTCATGGCGCAGGTTGCCGAAGTGGCGGTTTCCAAAGCTGGCGAAGTTCGGGTCAAGCGTGTCACCTGCGCGGTAGATTGCGGTGTCGCAATCAACCCGAACACCATCGAAGCGCAGGTGCAAAGCGCCATCGTCTACGGCCTCAGCGCGGCGCTGTTCGATGAGATCACACTCAAGGATGGCCGGGTCCAGCAGAGCAATTTCCACAATTACCGCGCCCCGCATATCAACGACATGCCGCAGATCGACGTTCACATCATCAAGAGCAGCGAAGCGCCGGGCGGCATTGGCGAGCCCGGAACCTCGGCACTGGTGCCGGCCGTTTTCAACGCAGTGTACGCCGCGACGGGTGTGAGGCTGCGCAAGCCCCCGCTCAATTCGGATCAGTTGAAAGTTTAGGGGCAACAGGACATGCGCGCGCTACTGATGGCGCTTGGTACGGGCTTGATGGTCCTTGCGGCAGGCATCGGTTTGTCGCTGGCGCAACCCAAGGCCGAAGACGACTCGCTGAAGCCGGTCAACGACTTCTTTGCGATTACCGACGAGAGCGAGCGCTCAGTCGCCCTGTTCACCGAAGCGGGCAAGGTCATCCAGCATCCGAGATGCCTGAACTGCCATCCGGCAGGCGACCGGCCTTCTCAAGGCGAGGACGGCCATCCGCACTTGCCGCTGGTGCTGCGCGGGGCCGGCGGCTTCGGCGTGGTCGGGATGCAGTGCCAGACGTGCCATCAGCGCGCCAATGTCGAACTGGCCGGCGTACCGGGGCACCCGCTCTGGCATCTGGCACCCATCGAGATGGCGTGGCAAGGCAAGTCGCTCACCGAGATTTGCGTCCAGATCAAGGATCCCGAGAGGAACGGTGGCATGAGCCTTGACGATTTGATACATCACATGTCCGAGGATTCGCTGGTGGGTTGGGGCTGGAATCCTGGAGATGGCCGCACGCCCGCGCCCGGTTCGCAGCAGCAGTTCGGAGCTCTGATCAAAGCCTGGGTGGAAACCGGCGCTGTCTGTCCCGATTAAGCCGCAAGAGGGAGGCCTATGAATAGGGTGGAGCCGCAGCGGCCTGCTGAGTCCACACCCATCTCGGCCGCGCGCGACTGGCTTGAGGCATTCGACACGGTCGCGCTGGCGACCGTTGTGTCCACGTGGGGCTCCGCGCCCGTGCCCGTCGGCGGGCAGCTCGTCGTCGCGCCCGACGGGCGCTTCGAAGGCTCCGTGTCGGGCGGATGTGTCGAGATCGACGTCATTGCCGAGGCGCAAGACGTTATCGCGAACGCTAGACCCACGCTTCTCGAGTTCGGCATTGCCGACGAGATCGCTTGGCGTGCCGGGCTCCCCTGCGG
Organism: Methyloceanibacter sp.; assembly: GCF_050726195.1. Taxonomy (GTDB): domain Bacteria; phylum Pseudomonadota; class Alphaproteobacteria; order Rhizobiales; family Methyloligellaceae; genus Methyloceanibacter. The sequence continues at coordinate 117,899 of NZ_JBOHJC010000003.1, forward strand.
CGGCTCGATCAAGGTCTTCGTCGAACCACTCCTTGCTTCGGATAGAGACTTTATAGATCAGATCCTCGCGGCGCGCCGGTCACGGCGCCTGCTCGCTGTCGCGACCAATCTCGCGACGGGAGACCGCAGCCTCGTCGATCCCACATCGGCTGAAGACCGCGAGCTTGCCGTGCAGATTTCGGCAGGCGAAAGCGGGATCGTCACAGTGACCGATCGAGAGGTCTTTCTCCACGTCTTGATGCCTGCCGTCCGGCTCGTCCTTGCCGGCGCGACGCACATTACCCAAGTCCTTGCCGACCTGGCCGCCCGCGTCGGCTATGACGTCGTCATTGTCGATCCGCGTCCTGCATTCGCGAGCGCAGCGCGCTTTGGCGGCATGACCATAGTGGAAGAGTGGCCAGAACCTTCCTACGCGGCGTCAGCGTTCGACAGACGGACGGCGGTCGTCGCGCTGACCCATGCCGCGCACCTTGACGATGAGGCGCTCGCGGCGGCGCTCCGCTCCGATTGCTTCTATGTCGGAGCGCTCGGATCAAGGAAGACCCACGCTAAACGCCTCGAGCGTCTGCGAGCCGCCGGCATTGCAGAAGACCAACTGGCGCGCATCCACGCCCCTGTCGGGCTCGCCATCGGCGCCAAGGGACCGGCGGAAATTGCCGTCTCGATCTTGGCCGAGATCGTCAAGGTGGCGCGCGGAGCGAACTGATGCGGAGGCTCGGCGCGATCCTTCTCGCCGCAGGATGCTCTTCCCGTTTTGGAAGAGACAACAAGCTTCTCGCTAAGATCAATGGACAGCCGATGGTGCGGGTCGTGGCCGACGCCCTCTTTGGCGCGAGCTGCATCGACGAGGTGCTTGTCGTCACGGGACATGACGCACCCGCCGTAGAAGGCACACTCGATGGTCTAAAGGTCCGCTTCATCTTCAACGCGGATTGGCGCGACGGAATGGGCGGATCGATTGCACTCGGCGTTTCGAAGCTCGCGGCGGCGCTGGACGGCGCCGCAATCGTGCCGGGAGATATGCCGTTTCTCACGTCGAGCGTGATCGACAGGCTTGGCGCGAAATTTCAGGAATACGATGGAACGTCGATCGTCTTTCCAGCGACGCCTGCCGGAGAACAACGGAACCCCGTGATTTGGCCGCGCCGATTTTTCGGATTGTTGGAGGATTTGACGGGACCAGAGGGAGGCAAGAGGCTGTTGATCGAACTGGCCGACTCCTCCTGCCCTGTTCTCATTCCGGACGAGAGGCTGCTTCTCGATATTGACGCCCCTGACGATATGCCGGACGCGTCTAAGGACTCGCAGCCCCAAGCTCCTAGTTGAGAGCTAATCTGCTAAAACAGAGTCTAAATCACCTAGCGCATTGAACACAGTAAGAAATTCTGGTGCCGGGGGCGGAATCGAGGTCGCCCACTAGCCCATTGTTTCCGCTGAATGATAGTGCGCGTCAACGCGTCGCGATACCCACATCCGTACCCGCACTTCTCCGCCTGATCGGCATCAAGCGATCGACCGCGTGTTAGGGTTTCGGAGTGTGACCAGCGATGGGTCGCCACAAGCAGCGTGGGGCTCGGCCAGTTCATCCTCCAAGAAGAAACAGGCCGCGCGCGACGACTTGTTCTATAGCAGGAAGTCGCCCTTGCTGAGCGCGCCGACGCCGACCCAGATCTCGAAGTCGGCCTTGCCGTCGCCGTTCACGTCGCCCTGAACAATGACCTTCGAGCCCTTGTCCTCGTAGCGGAGCTCGCCCTTCTTGTCGTGAAAGTCCTGCTTGCCGATCCACTTGAACTTCTGATTGCCGGACACGCCCTTGTGGGCATCGATACCCTTGAGGTCGATGTCGTCGGTGCCGCGCTGGAAGTCGAGGATCTTGTCGCGCTTGCCGCCACGCACACTGTCCTTGATCGAGTTGAAGTCGAACAGGTCCCGGTCGGCACCGCCGAATAGGAGGTCCTTGCCTCTGCCTCCGGTGAGCACATCCGCGCCCGCGCCTCCGTCGAGTTTGTCATTGCCCTTGCCGCCGATCAGCTTGTCGTTGGCTTCCTCGCCGAACACGACGACCGGGAATTTGCCGGCATTGCCGTTGAACAGATCGGCGCCGTCGCCGAGATGGACCTCGCCGATGATCTTGCCCCGGTTGACGATGCTGTCGTTGACGTTGCCGCTCGAGGCTTCGAGAAGGATGTCGCCGTCGATCTTGCCGTTATTGGTGAGTGCGATGCGCCCGCCGGTGTCCAACGTGTGGATCGCGGTCACGTTGCCCGCGATGGTTCCGCCCGCGGCGTTACCGATGACGGTTGCCAGGCCGTTGGCAGTGGCGATCAATACGCCGTCGATACCGGAATGGATAAAACCGGAATTGTTGATCGTTCCGCCGTCGACCGTCGAAGCGATGGCGACTCCGCCTTGCCGTCCATAGACCTCGCCGGAGTTCGTCAGGGCGAAATTGGTGGCGCCGTTGCTGGCGAAGATGCCGAACTGGCTAGAACCACTCACCAGGCCGTGATTGAAAATGGTCGCGTTCGCATCATTGGCGACGATGCCCGCCACTAAACCGACGATGCTGTAGCCGGCATTGTTGGTGATGGTGGCGTTGGGATTGTCGAACCTGGCGCCGATATTGCCGCCAAAGATATAGCCGTTGTTGATCAGCGTGCTGCCGTCTTGCTCGCTGACTACGCCGTCCATCTCCTGTGAGGCGACCAAGACGCCCGTGTCGATGGTCCAGGTCTCGGCCGGACCGCTGTACTCCAGGCCGTGGTTTGTAGTCTCAAAGATGTCGACGGTCACTGTTGGCATTGTCCAGTCTCCTTGGGCGATCGATTGTTGGGGTTCGCAGTGCCGGTCGGATCGGCATCACGTCTGCTGTGGGATCACGATTTTGATGACGTAATCGTCGGCGACCACGCCGTCGGTGACGAAGTCGTTGGAGATCTGAAGGATCGCGTCGCGAAGCTCGCCATCAGATCCTCCCGTGGGCTGTCGCAACTTGCGCGAAATCTCGATGTGACGGATTGCTTGTCTGAGTGTCGGGCCAGACATTGGGACCCCAATGCGACGTCCGCCGTCGGTCGTCGCCGTTCATGCTGTCGGCGCTCTCTACTGTCACACCGGACAGGCTGACGATTGCACCTCGGTTGACCGCGACAGTACCGTCGGCACAAACGCGAAAACCATCGTCCATCCAGGCATCGCCGTCACCGACATTGCCCCGAGTTGGCGTGTTGGCGATCACGACGTTCTTGATCTCGACCTTGCCGCTGTCGATGAGGAACACACGACCGGTATTGGCGGCATCGACGGTGAAGCCGTTGCCGTTGATGGAGATGGTATGAACGCCGTCGCCGCGGATGATGGGCAGCAAATGCGTGAGGACGACAACGCCGCCATGGGGACTGACGATATGGATCGCGTAGTCGTGCGCGACCACGCCGTCGGTGGCGAAGTCGTTGGAGACTTGAAAGATCGCCTGCCGAAGTTCGATCTGATTGGAAACGTTGATCTTAATCGTCATAGGCCTATCCGGTCGACGGCCACAGCGACCACCGAGATTGGTTCAACTCACAATGTCTCCGAAGGCCGGGGTGGGATCGGGCCCAATGCGGCCTCCTTCGGCCGCTCAACGCAGCCTCACCACCCACCGCAAGGAATACGAATTCGTTCGGCCGACTCAACCCTTCGCGTTGTATGATCGCCGGAGCGAATAGTTGTCGGAGATGAAAGGGTAAAGGAATGCCCAATTCTCGTGCCGCTCTGGACTGGCTGCTACGTGAAGACGACGACGAGCGCGCTGTACCGGTCAGCGAGCGCGTCGAGGTCGACGATGATCATTGGCGGATGAGCACGGAGCGGCTCGACATCGGACCCGGCATGTGGGTTTTTCTGTCCTTGGCCGACGTTTGGGGCGAGCCCACGCTCGAACCCCGGCACGAGGAACCCAGCGCTTGGCTTTGCAGCAATATTGCGGTGAAGGGTAAGGTTTCGCTCTCGCTCTCCGATGGCTTGAGCACCGATATCACCGACCGATGTTCCGTGCTCTACCGGGCTGTCGACAAACGCGCGCGATTCAGTCCCGCGCCGAGCCAGCGCTTGCAGCTTGCGGGTTACATGCTGCGTAGTGACAGAGTGAGGCAGATGCTCGGCGAAAGTCTTCCTGCCATGCTTCCGCCGCTAATCGACGAAAATGCGGTGTCGAGCAAGCTCATCGAGGTCCCCGTCGGCGTGCGCGTCCGGCAGGCGGCGGGATCATTGTTCACGACCAAGCTGAGGGGTGCCTTGCGCCTTCTGTTCCTAGAGGGCGTGGTCCTACAGCTGCTTGCCATGCAGACAGCGCGACTCGATCGCGGAGTGAGCGGGAGAGAGAACCCCTTGTCGCCGAAGGAGCGTTCCTCAATTCTCGAAGCGCGTGACCTTCTCCTCGCCAACATGCGCCACCCGCCGTCGCTTGCCGCCCTTGCTGCGGAGGTTGGATTGAACGAGAAGGCATTGAACGCGGGCTTCAAGGAGCTGTTCGGCACCACGGTCTTCGAGACCTTGCGCAACGAGCGGCTTGAGCACGCGCGGCAAGCACTTGAAAACGAAGACCTGCCGGTCAAGCGCATTGCTTTCCGCGTCGGTTACAATCATGTCAACAATTTCATCAACGCCTTTACCGCCCGTTACGGGACCCCGCCCCGCAAATACCGGGTGCGACGCAGCGAGCGCTAGTCGCCGCAGCACTGCCTGGACGCTAAGGCGACCGCGTCACAATTGACGCCGTCAAAGGCACTTCACTTCGGTCTGCACTATGAAGTCCGGCACGCATAGAACGCCAAGATTGAGCGCAAATGCCGATTCGGGTCTCCTCTCTTTCGGGGGGCGCCATTCCCGGTGTCCAGGACCGTTGAGGAGGCTTCATGCGTCGCGCCAAGCGACGCGTCCAGGGGACGCAACCTAGCGCGAGACGTGGGGGACGTTTCGCACATCCGGGGCGCGTTGCCGCGTGCCTGCCGCGGCCGGTTCGTGCCGACCGCGCATCGCTTCTGCTCGGCACGGCCCTCGCCACGACATTCCTCATCGGCAGCGTGATCGCGCCGGCGCCGGCGCATGCGGTGTTCGACTGCCTCGTGGGGCCGCCGCCTGCTCCAGCCTCTCCAGGTCCAATCAGCGCTCTCGGCATCAATGACTCGATCATCTGCGTCAACACCGAAGCGCGTACCAACGCCGCCGGCAACGCCATCGGACTTTCGACGGTCGATAACGATCACTCCATCTCTCTCAACAACAGCGGATTGCTGACGGCTTCCAACGCCGGCGACGCTGCCGGAATCTTCACGCAGACGTCCTCCTCGAACAGTTTCATCGAGATCATGAATAACGGCGACATCACCGCCGCCACCACCGGCTTCGGCGCTGCCTACGGCATCTACGCCGGGACGCAGGCCGTCGACAGCACCATCGAAATCGAAAACCACGGGGACATTACGGTGACTCGCGATGGCGCCCTGGGCAGTGGCCGTGGCATCTCCGCCTATGCCCCCCAAAGCGCCATCAGCATCACCAACTCTGGCGACGTCCTCGTCACCACCAACGGCAGCAGCTCTAGGGGTTACGGCCTGCGCGCCTATACCGACGAGAGCGGGGCACCCATCGGCATCGGCAACGCCGGCGGCATCACGGTAACCACCTCCGGCAATTATGCCACAGGATACGGCATTTATGCCTTCGCGAGACGAAGCGCCATTGGCATCGCGAACTCTGGCGACATCAACATCACCACCACGGGTGTGGAGGCTTTAGCCTACGGCGTGAGCGCCGCGACGTCCGGGAACGCGGCACCCGTCGGCATCGACAACGCCGGGAACCTCACAGTCACCACTTTCGGCCAAGAAGCCGATGCCTTCGGCGTGCTTGCCAATACGTCCTACAGTGCCATCGGCATCGACAACGCCGGCGACATCGTCGTGACTACCTCCGGCGACGGCGCGCAGGGCTTCGGCCTGCATGCCTATACGTTTGGAAGCACGGCTCCCATCGGCATCGACAACGTTGGCGACATCACGGTCACCACCTCCGGCGACCCGGTCAATTTCTTCGGTACCTTCATTGACGCCAACGCCTTCGGCATTCGTGCCCGTGCGCGCCGAAGCGCCATCGGCATCGACAACGCCGGCCACATCGTCGTGGAGACCACCGGCGACCGCGCGCAGGGCTATGGCATATTCGCTTATACGTATGAAAGCTCAGCTCCCATCGGCATCGACAACGTTGGCGACATTACCGTCACCACGCACGACTTCCAGGCCGAGGCCTACGGCATCTACGCCTACGCGAATCAAAGCCCTGTCGGCATAGCCAACGCCGGCGATATCAGGGTGACTGCCGCAGGCCAGGGGCTTGCTGCCGGCATTTCTGCCCGCACGGATACCGGGGACAGCTCCATTGGAATTCAGAACAGTGGGGATGTCAGCGCCGATGGTGGCTTGGTTTACGGCATTCGTGCCGGGGCCGATGGCGCCGCTGCAATCGGCAACGGCGGCTCCATTACCGTCAAGGGGGGCAATGCCAACTTTGCCTCTGCTCTCGGCATTCTTGGAAGCGCCAATTCCACGCTCAGCATCGTCAATAGCGGCAATCTTGCCGCGGCGGTGGGGAATGGCAACTATGCTCGAGCCAGAGGGATTCAAGGTTTAGCTACGCGGTCACCGCCGAGATCGTCAATGGCGGCGACATCGTGGCGACAGCCGGAGACGGCTTTAGGGCGGTCGCTGAAGGCATCAGCGCAATCTCCCCAAACGGCTCAGTTCGCATCCGCAACAGCGGCGACCTCATCCTTACGGCGGGGACCGGCGACCGTTCAGTAGCGAACGGCCTTGTCGCCGGCACAATCTATGGCGCAAATTCAATTGTCGTCGTGAACGACGGCGCAATCGACGCCACCGCCAACGGCTTCTACTCGGTCGCGAGGGGCATCACCGCGGTAGCAAGCCCTGGCCAAAATGGTGCCAGCATCGAGATTCGAAACAGCGGCGACATCGCCGCGACCGCCCCCAAAGGCTTCGCCTTCGGCATCGCCGCGAGGAGCTACGGCACCGCCACCCCCATCGAGGTCCACAACAGCGGCGACATCGCGGCGAAGGGGGGGACCAGCGCCCACGCGCTCTACGCCACAGCCGCCGGCTTAGGCAGCGCCGTCACCATTGTGAACACGGGCGACCTGACGGCGGACGGCGTCACTGCAACGGGCATCCGGGCGCAGGCGCAGGACGGCCCCATCACCATCTCGAACAGCGGCGGCATCGCGACGAAGGGACAGGTCGACGCCTTTGCGATCTATGCATTGGTCGCCGGCGCCGAGGCGGGCAGCGCCGTCAAAATTGTGAATACCGGCGACGTCACGGCAGACGGCGAAAATGCGGCGGGCATCCGGGCGCAGGCGCAGCACGGCGCCATCAGCATCTCGAACAGTGGTTCCGCATCGGCGACCGGCGCCAACAGCTATGGCATCTTGGCCCGCAATTTCGGCCGCAGCCCGATCATAATCGACAATTCCGGCACGGCCTTCGGGGGCACTGCCGCCGGAATCTACGCCTTCAGCAATGCCGGCATCACAATCGTCAATTCCGGCACCATCTCCGGTCAGTCGCTGCTGGCGATCCGGACTGCGGGCTCAGGCAGTGCGGAGATCTTCAATTCCGGCACCATCTTGGGCTTTGTGTCCCTTGACGCCGACGACCGCTTCATCAATCAGGCTGGCGGCACGTTCGAGGCGCGACTTACGAGCGATTTCGATGCGACCGGGCCAGGCGGCACCGACCTGTTCCGCAACGAGGCGGGCGGCACGGTGCATACCGCCGACAATCCCGGCGCGGCGGAGATAACCGCTTTCGTCAATCTCGACCGCTTCGAAAGCGCTGGGCTGATCTCGCTCCAGGACGGTGCGCCGGGCGATACCTTCACCATCTCCAACACGCCGGGCGGCAGCGGCCTCTCCTTCGCTGCCTCGGGCAACTCGACCTTGGCGGTGGACGCGTCTCTCGGCGGGCCGGGTTCGGCCTCAGACGTGTTCATCGTCGAGGGCAGTGTGAGTGGCAAGACCGCGGTCAAGGTGAACAACACCAATGCGGGGCCCGGCGTGTTCAATCCTGTGGGCATCCCGGTGGTGTTCGTGACCGGCGCGACGCCGAATTCCAATGCCTTTTTCTTGGCTGAGCCCATCAGCACCGGCTTCTTCGACTACGACCTGTTCTTCACACCGACCGGCAGCGGCATCTGGGAGTTCAAGAGCTTCCCAGGTGCCAACGCGTTCGTCCTGCCACAGCTCGTAACTGCGGCCCAGGACATCTGGCATCAAGGTTCGTCCACCTGGTTCGACCGCACGGCAGATTTGCGCGTGCTGCTGGCCGGCGGCGTGGCGCCGGCCTACGACCCTGCCGGCGGCGCGCCGCCGAGCAACATCACGCCGGCGACATGGGTGCGCGGTTCAGGGAGTTGGCTCGACCGCGACGACACGGCGACCACCACGGCGTATGGCCGCACCTACCAGTTCGATCTCGGCCGGGATTTGGAGGTCATGGACTTCCAGATGGGGCTCGATCTCGGCAAGCGGGACTTGCTGGCGCCCGGCGACATCCTCGTGTTCGGCGTGCTCGGCGGCTTCATCGAGGCGAGCCTCGACTACGACTCGATCGTGCGGGAGTTCGACTTCGACGGCGGCCAGATCGGCGCTTATGCCACCTATCTTAAGGGTGGGCTGTTCGTCGATACCCTGCTGAACGCGCATCTCTACGAGCTCGACGCCAACGGCACCTTGGGCTTCCCGAGCGAGCTTGACGCCTCGACCGTCGGTCTCAGAACCGACACCGGCTACCGCTTCGGCTCATTCACCCGCGGCGCCTTCCTCGAACCGCTGGCCACCATCGAAGTACTGTGGGTCGATATCGACGGCTTCGCGTTCGGCGGCAACACGGTCTCGTTCGATGATGATGCCAATGTGCGCGGGCGGATCGGGCTTCGCGCCGGCACCACCATGCAGGCCTGGGAAGGCACGATCATGGAGCCGTTCGTCATTGGCAGTCTGTGGAGCAACTTCACAGATGACAATCAGGCGACGCTGGTCTCGACCGGCACGACGTTCCGCTTCGAGGATGATCTCGACGATTTGTGGGGCGAGGTCTCGGCCGGCGTGAACTTCTTCAACCCGAGCGCCACCACCGCCGTGTTCGCCAAGGTGGACGTCGCCTTCGGCGACGACGTCACCGGCGTCGGCGGCAAGGCGGGTATGCGGGTGAATTGGTGACGAATGAAAAAGTGAAATCCTTAAGACTTCCAGGGCGCATTGGGGATGGGTGAAGTTGACTCGACCGGCGACAGTCGGGTCAGCCCTGCTAATTCGAAGCCGCGATGGAGCTCTGCATCCACGCGGCGGATTGCAACATTGCCATGCTCAAACGCCTTCGTTCGCCAGAACAAGCGCGCGAACAGACCCTAAGTCAAAGTTCTGACCAGCTGCCAGGCGGGTCTCGCGAGTCGCAGAGGAAGCAGCGGGCCGTTGTAGTGGGAAGCCTTGCCGGCCTCCTGCTTTACACCGCTTGGATCGGCGGTCCTTATCTCCGCTCGATCTTCATCCGCGACGCCGCAGTCACCACCTGGATCAGCGTCGCGGCCTCGCCTATTGAGGGCTATTTCGATAAGTCCCCGCTTTACCCGGGCCAGCGCGGCGGGCAGGACGGCGTCATCGCCACGATCGTGAATCCCCTCGCCGACGCGACGCCGCTGGCCAAGGCGCAGGCCGATCTCGATAAGGCGGAGAACCGGGTGGCGGCCCTGCAATCGCTCATCGGCAGCCTTCAGGTAGCCATCGACTCGCGCTCGAAGGAGGCGGAGGATTACGCATCCGCCTTCATGCGTGACCTCGATGCACGCATCCTAACCACCGCCGCCGACATCACGACCACCAAGGAGCGTCTGCGGCTCGCACGCGTGCACTCGGCGCGCCTCGCCAGACTATCGTCGTCCGGTTATGCCTCGCAGTCTGCCGCCGATGTTGCCGCTGCGGCCGTTCTCGAGGAGAAACGGGCGTTGATCAGGCTCGAGGGCGAGCTTCAACGTGCGGAGCAACGCCGGGAGGCGGCTGAACACAACACACTGCTCCTCGACGATGCCGAGGACGGCGCCGTGGCCTTGCGCAGCCTCGACGATTTCCGGGTGAACCTGAACCGGTCGGTTTGGGAACTCGAGGCCGCCAAGACCGACGCCATCACCGCGGCCGAAGTCTTAGAGAAGGCGCAGGCACTCTACGAAAGGAATCGGCGCGCGCCGATCGAGGCTAAGCCTGGCGCGATGGTGTGGAGCCTCATTGCTGCCCCGGGAGTGGCGGTTCAGCCAGGGACACCGGTCATGAGCTGGATCGATTGCAGCGTCATGCTGGTCGACGTGCCGGTGCAGGACGTCGAGATCGCGCTGTTGCCGCCGGGTGCGTCAGTCGACATCGTGATCGAGGGCGAGCACGAGGTGCGCAAGGGAACCGTCGTGCTCAAGCGCGGCGCGGCGGCAACCATCGGCCAGGTCGATCTCGCGGCGATCGCCAAAGGGCGGCAGCCGGGCATCGGTCAAGTCCTGGTCAAGCTGGACCCCTCGCCCGCGGACATTGACGCCTGCCCCATCGGCAGCGCCGCCTATGTGGACTTTCCCGGCGTGGGTCTCATAGACATTCTAAAGGCCCGTCTCCGGCTGTAGGCGTGACAATGGCCAAAGATTCCCAAGTCATGCCACATGAGGCGGCTGAGGAGCGCGCCCTCGTCTTTGCACTCTTGGCCGACGCAGGCGTGCTGGCCATCATGATTCCTGTCGGCATACTCGGCGGCTCGCTGACCCTCACCGCAGAGTCCATCCGCTTCGCGCTGATGATGGTCATCGAGTACTTCGTCTATGTGGTCATGTGGCGCGTTCACAGAAACAAACTTCTCGACATGGAGTTCGGCGGCGGGAAGCTTGAGCAGATCGCCAATACGGTCACCGGGCTTGGCATGCTCGGCGCCGCCGTCTGGATCGCCTTCAAGGCATCGGCAATTGTTTCAGGCCAAGCGACGGTCGGTGCGCCGCTCGGTCTAGCGCTTGCTGCGATTGTTGGCGCGCTCAACGCCGTCATTAACCTGTTGGCCTGGAACAAGATGCGCTTGGCCGCTTCGGACGGCAGAGCCAGCGTGGTCATGCAAGGGCAGTTGAAAGCGCGGCGCGTGAAGCTCGTCTCTTCAACTGTGGTCCTCGTCGCGATGACGGTCGCGGCCTTGTCGACGGACAATGTTGTCGTCGCCTGGGCCGATGCGCTCGGTTCGGTCTTCGTCGCGAGCTTCATCCTCTGGAACGGGATTGCCATGCTGAGGATTAGCGTCCCGGATCTTGTGGATCAATCCGCCGGTGGCGCCGTCCGCGACATAGTGGAGCGAATCCTTCGGCGCAATGCCGAGAACTTCAACCGGCTGGACGGCTTCCGGTCACGCCGGTCGGGCCGGGTCGTCTTTGTCGAGGTGGTGCTGAGCTTCGACGCGGGGCTCAGCATCGCCGAGGTAAGCCGGCGTATCGAGCTGCTCAAGAAGGCACTGCAGCAGGAGATCGAGAACGCCGATATCTCCATCCTTCCCATTACCGACGCGGGGTGGGATCTTCTGGAAAACGGCGCCTGCCCCTGACGTTGCTGCTTAACTCATTGAAAACATTGAGAAAATTCTGGTGCCCAGGGGCGGGATCGAACCACCGACACGCGGATTTTCAGTCCGCTGCTCTACCAACTGAGCTACCTGGGCCTGCCTTTGGGGGCATGTGGTGAGGCGGAAAGCTTTCCGCAAAGGCGGGGCCCCACACAAGGCCCTGGCTTATAGGAAATCGGCCCGCCCGTGTCGAGACCGGCAATAGCGCCTCCCGTCTCGCCTATTGATGCGCCATGAACACCGGGACCTCCATGTGCCCCAGGACATGGCGGGTGGCGCCGCCGAGTACCCATTCCCGGAAGCGGGACCGGCCGAAGGCGCCCATGACGATGAGGTCGGCGCCTTCGGCGGCGGCACGCTTCAGGATCGCCTCGCCGGCGCCCTCCTCCGGCGTGTCGGTCGCGCCGACCTCGGCGGCTACGCCATGGTGGCGCAGATAGGCGATGACATCGAGCGGCGCCATGCGCATGGTCGAGGGAAATGCGGCGCGCGACTGACCGATCATGACCGCGACGCGCTCGGCGCGCTGAAGCAGCGGCATGGCCTTGCGCAGGGCGGCGGCCGACTGGGCGCTGCCGTTCCAGGCGATGAGAACGCGGCGTCCGAACTCAGGCGACGTCCAGGCGCGCGGCACGATCAGAGCGGGATGGCCCGACAGCGCAATCTGCACCGCAGGGCCCCACAACAGATCGCTCGGATCCCGGCATTGCTCGACGATTGCCAAATCTTGCAAGCGGAGCGCATGGATGATGATGTCGGCCGCCTCCCCCTCGCCGGTCAGCCAGCTATGCGCCACGCCCACTTTGCCGGCGATGGCGTCGAAAACCTTTTCCGCCGCAAGCGCCTCCACCGATTCCTGCTCGATCAGACTTTCGACCTTGGCCGCCTCGAGGCGAATGAACGGGTTCTGCAGGGCGCTGCGCAGCATAGCCGTCTCGGTGAGGCCGCAAATGCCCGTGAGATGCGCGCCGAAGTTTTTGGCAAGGCGCGCGGCAAGCTCGATCTGCACTTTGGCATTGGCCAAGGGCACGTTGACGAGGATCGCCTCATAGGCCATGTCGCCTCCTCTCAATCCAGTTCATCGTCGCTGGTCTTGGCGGCGGGCGCGCCGGGGACGGCGTAGGCGCCCTTGAGCCAACGGCCAAGGTCGATCTCAGCGCATCGCTTGCTGCAAAAGGGACGATGCTCGCGGGAAACGGGCTTGCCGCAGATCGGACACCGGCCGGACTTCTTCTGCACGGGCGCCGTCGTCTTCTTATCCCCGGCCGGTCCTGGCCGCGCTACCGGCTTGCGCGAGGGCGCCGTCACTCCGTCTCGACCTCCGCCTTCGAGAGCCACAACAGAGTCACCGGATAGCCCTCGCCGGCGAGTAGGCTCACCACCTCGGTCAGCGGCAGGCCAACGATATTGGTGTAGGAGCCAACAAGCTTTACGACCCACGCCCCGGCGATGCCCTGGATAGCATAGCCGCCGGCCTTGCCCTTCCATTCGCCGCTCGCGAGATAAGCGCCGATCTCCTGGTCAGAGATATTGCGGAAACGCACGCGCGTCTCCACCACGCGTTCGCGCCAACGGCCCTCGGGGGTGACGAGGCAGATGGCGGTGTGGACCTTGTGTGCGCGGCCGCGCAGCAGGCGGAGCATGTCGGCGGCCTCGTGCTCGAGCTCGGCCTTGCCGAGCACGCGGCGGCCGACGGCCACCACGGTGTCGGCGGCCAACAGAAAACACTTGGCAAACTCGGGCTCGGTGCGGGTGATCTTGAGGGCGGCCTCGGCCTTGGCGCGGGCAAGCCGGCGCACGATGTGGCGCGGCACCTCGCCCTTGGCCACGCTTTCGTCGACGGAGGCAGGGCGGAGCGCGTCGGGCGCGAGTCCTGCCTGCTCGAGCAGAGCGAGCCGTCGCGGCGAGGCGGAGGCGAGCACGAGCTTCGGCCGGAAGCTCGATCCTGGCGTCGGCGCGCGCCGGCGCGGCGTCCGCGCGGAGGCTTTCGCCTTCTGCGGCGAAGGAATCGCAGGCTCAGCCGTCGCGGGATCGCTCCGCTTCAGCCCGAGCTTGCTACTTAAACCGGTAAGTGATCCGACCTTTAGTGAGATCATAGGGGGTCATCTCGACTAGAACCTTGTCGCCCGCAAGCACCCTGATACGGTTCTTGCGCATTCGTCCCGCCGTATGGGCGATGATCTCGTGTTCGTTCTCGAGCTTCACCCTAAAGGTGGCGTTCGGGAGGAGTTCGGTGACCACTCCCGGAAATTCGAGCATTTCTTCCTTCGCCATAAGGCTCCTTCCGCATCTGCCGATTGCCGCGGAGAATGGTCGGGCGGGGCCGCAAAATCAAGGAGATTGCGCGGCTTTCTGACCTCGGCCTGGCGGTGCGCCGCGCATGAATCGACATTGCCGCGGCGCAGGGTGCGTCCGGCTTATGCTCCTTTCTCCCCTCTAGGCACGAGGGGGTGGCGCGCCGAACGGCGCAATCCGTAATGGTGTCGTGTCCTTGGCGAGGACACGCGGGCGCCTTCCGGCGCGCCACATGCGCTCAAGTAGGCCAGAGGCCGGTAGCGCATGCTCATTTGCGGCGTCTTACTCGGCATCGGGCCCCGCTTTCCGTTGACCGGCGATAGGCTCCGGGCGGTCAGTCAGCTCCTGACAGGGGCCCGTAGTGGCCCCGGGGGGAGCCCCGATGCGGCCCGAGTGCCTCGCAGCGAACGAGACCCGCAGGCGCCGCACCCCGTCCCGCCACTCAAGACGCCTCTAGAGCAACGCCCCTTCAGAAGGACGAGGTGCTCGCAGTGTAGCGGCGCGCGATGCGGAGGTCTAGGAATATTTTCACAATATTATACTTTGCGTACCCACGCCGGGTGCGCTATGCTCGCGTGAGGGTTGAGCTATGCGGGCTCTACCCAAGAAGCGTGTTCAGGAGCGTCGGAAACCGATGACGGTGTGCATTGCTGCGGTGTGCGGGATGGGAACCCCCGGTGGTCCCTTCATCGTGGCGGCGGCTGATCGGATGATTACGATAGGCGAGCTAGAGTATGAGCCTGCGCAAACCAAGACTATTGCCCTGGCTACTCTCACGATTGGCCTGTTTGCTGGCGATATGCTGCTTCACGGCGCCGTTGTTCCACGCGCCATCGCGAAGCTAAAGGGCGGTGGGTATAACACATCCGACCTAAAGGTGAGTGAGATCGCCGAAGCCTACGCTGACGAGTTCGCAAACTATCGGCGGGGGCTGGCCGAGCGCCACACTCTTTCGCCCTTAAATATGACCTTTGATAGCTTTCTGCGGCGACAAAAGGACATGGCTCACTACCAAGTAGATATCATCACTGATCAGCTTCAATCGTTTTCAATTGACTCAACAGCTATCGTTGCGGGGCTCGATTCGACAGGAGGGCACCTTTACAGAGTAGAAAATCCCGGGCGCGCCATGTGCTATGACACGCCTTTCTTCGTTTGCACGGGTGCCGGCGAGGCGTTGGCGCGAACGCAGTTCGTTGTGTCTGGCTTTGACAAAACGTGGGATTTGCCCAGCACCATTTGGCTGACGTTCCTTGCTAAGGCGCGAGCTGAATCAGCGGGTGGCGTTGGGAGCCAGACGGATATGGTCCTTATAGCCGGTGGCGCAGACACGCCAATCTATCCGCTCAAGGAAGAGGAAAAGAACCTTCTATACGGACTGTACGAGAATACACTGCATGATGAGCGCATGGCGGCGGTTAAGGCCAGCGATGCGATTGCAGAGTATATTAAGGCTGGACTAGCGGCGGCGGCGACTACAGGTGACGCCACTACCCAAGCTGCAACAGAAGCCACTCCCGTCGAGGAGCCATCACCTAAAAAAGATGATGCGGACTAATAGCCTCCGGCTACGAACAGTCACTTGATGCTAACCACCCGCCTCCGATGGGGCATGGGTTGATCCGTCCGATGATAAGACATGTTGTTCTGCCATTGTGCTGCCAAACCCTCGAACTCAACATAGACGTGCGGAATGTGAGATAAATTTCGAAGCTCTATGACGTAGGGGCTTGCGGCCTCCCAATCGCGAATCAAGCCAGATTGCATGTAGCGGAACAGAAATTCCTCATCAAGGATGCCACGACGAATCCCAATGGCGATGTTCTCATAATCATTCAGGATCGCCTGAATCGATTTTATGCCTTCTTGGAATTTGTTCCGCTCTTCGGGAGGCCATTTTCCAGGATCGGCGTAGCGTGCAATGTCTTTGGCGTGGCGTAGCCGGCCAAATTGGACACGCTGCTCAATAAAGTCCTGGTCCCAGTTTTTGCGATCAAGAGTTTCAAAAGTAAGACGGGCACGCGCAATGTCTCGTTGGGACCATAGCGTCCACCAACCGAGACCTGCGGCGACTGCCACGGAGAGAATAAGGGCGGCGGCCTCCTGGCTCACCACACCAAAGATTAAGGGCGCCTGCTCGTTCACGAACAGACGCCCTTCGTTGCGGCTGGAAGCCGATCAATAAAACCATACCTCACGAGTAGCCATGAGTTTACTCCTCTGGGGCCGTGCATTTTGGCTGATTAACGCGTTGCGAAGGGCCTTTGTTTCAGGCCAGAACTATAGCGATTCCACGTCGGTTTCTTCAAGGTAAATCGGCTCTAAGAATCGGCACTTTCCCGTGATTTTGGCGGCACAATGAGCCTCAGCGCCCGCTCGAACAGGCTCCCCGACTTGTCAGCCTCAAGCTTCCGAGCGGTCTCCTTGAACCGTTCGGATTGAGGCTTCTCAGAAACGCCTTTTCTTGGCTTGGGCTTTTGCTTCCGCTTTGGTGAGGCCATAAGGCTTTCCACCTTTGATTAGGCTATCGGTACGTGAGGCGCTTGCCGACGATCCCCTTCAACGCGCGGTCGGCTCTTGCCTCGTCGTTCACGCCAAGCGCCACGCGCGCATTGTACCGGAAATCGAACTCGGCAAGATACCTATGCAGATGCTTTTCTGCACAGTGCTGGTAGATGCCCCTCATGCCGCGCTTGAACACTGAGAACACGTTCTCGACAGTGTTGGTATGCACATCGCCGCGAACGTACTCTTTGGCCGAGTGCTTGACGGTTTCGTGTGAGGCGAATTCCTTACCGACGCCGATGTAGATTTTGCTTTCGTCAGTGTGCAAGCGGGTCTCCCGGTGAAGGTTCTCTCTCACCAAGTTGGTGACGTTCAGGGTGCTCGCATGGGCAACGTGGAATGACCGCACGTTACCGCCGCGCTCTACCAGAGCCACGATAGCGCGCTTGCTATAACCCTTGCCGGTAGTGGTGAAGGGACGGCCGCGGCGCTGCGGCGAAGGCTTGGGGTCGGCTTGCTTGCCGTAGTAGGTCTCATCGGCTTCCACGATCTTGCCAGCGCCGCCCATAGGCTCTAGCACGCCCGAGCGCATCGCTTCCCGGATACGGTGAGACATGAACCAAGCTGTCTTGAGGGTGACGCCCAAGGTCCGGTGAAGCTGGTTAGAGCTGACACCCTTCTTGCTGGAGGCCATCAAGAAGATCGCCTGGAGCCACAGATGCAGCTTGACGTGGCTCGCCTCGAATACGGTCCCGACCTTCACGGTGAAGGGCTTGCGGCACTGGTAGCACTTGTAAGTGCCGATCCGGGTGCTGGAGCCCTTCATCTTGGAAATGCGGTCCACGCCGCCGCAGTGCGGGCACACCGGGCCGTCAGGCCAGACCCGCTTCTCTACAAAGCGGTAGGCCGCAGCTTCATCGTGAAAGTGCTTATCGGAAAGAACTGACTTGGGCATGACCCCCTCCTTGTCCCTTGGATATAGGGTTTCGGAGTGGGTACGTCAAGTATAATATTGTGAATATTTTCATATCACGTAGCCCGCATGAAGCGAAGCGAAATGCGGGGATGCAGATGCCCTCACGCGAGGCTCCCGGATTGCGCTGCGCTTCATCCGGGCTACAGACTACTGGACTCAGGACGATGGGGCCGGATCGGGCCGCTCAGGGTTCTCATCCGCATGATCGGCCTCGGCGAGCCGCTGCACCAGCGAGGCGGGCGGCGCGGCATCGCCGCGATGGGCCGCGCCATTGTGCGCCTCCTGCACGACCTCCCGCACCGTGCCGTCGAAATGCTCCAAATGGCCGACGACCTGCTTTGCCAGCTCGACGTAATGCTGGTGGATCAGGATGAGGCGGCGGCGAAGGTCCTCGTTGATCGAGCGCAGGGCAACGATTTCCCGGTGCTGCGCCCCAAGGCGGCTGCGAAGAGCGTTGCGCTCGGCGACAATGCGCTGGATGGCGGCGGCTCCGGCGAGAGCCGCGTTCTCCACAGCCTGATCGGAGGCGAGCTCGGCGGCATGGGGCTCGGCCCTCGGCATGTTTCTCGGCGCTTCATTCATTGGCGGTGCGTCCCCTTCTTGAAATGAGAGGAAAACGGCGTTCGCCCCTTGGCAGTTCCAAAGCGGCCCGATTGTGGCAAAAATCTATTGCCGCAGGTGCGGCATACCTGAAAACATGGGGATTGCGGGGAGCTGCCCGCCAAAACCCACCAGGGAGGCGCCCATGCTGTTTGTCTGCTACGTCACCATCGACCCTGAAAATCGCGATGAGAGCATCAAACGCTTCAAGGAGCACGGCGTCGCCGTGCCGAAGGGTGTCAAGCTCCTCGGCGCCTGGATATCGGTCACGCAACAGGAGACCTGGGCGATTTTCGAGGCGGACGACGCCGAGGCGGTCATGAAGCTCTACCAGCCGTGGACCGACCTCAACGTCCACCAGATCGCGCCAGTGATGGACTTCGCCGAGCTGAAGACATACGTGGACGCAAACGTCTAAGCGAGCGGCTCATACGCCCGGAGTCGCGACAAGCGAGCAGCCGCGCGGATCACAGCACGAAGTCGCCGGCGAGGAAATTGATGTTGCCTAGAGCCTCGATCTCGAAATCGACATTGGCGTCGAGGTCGCCAGCGAGCTCGCCCTGAATAATGGTGTTGGTGCCGTCGAAGAAGAAGCGAATCTCCCCATTTAGGCCCCCAGTGAAGTCGGCGTTGCCGATGAACTGGAACGCCTGGTCCAAGGGGGTCAGAGTGTCCGCGTCGATGGCGGACAGATCGATCAGATCGGCGGCGCCGGATTCGGAAAAATCGGAAATCCTGTCTCGATTGCCCGCGCCAATGCCCGAATCTGACACTAATAGGAACGTAAAGGTGTCTTGCCCGGCATCGCCGGCCAAAAAATCCGCGCCACCCCCGCCGATCAGTATGTCGTTGCCGCCTACGCCGTTCAGCGTGTTATTTCCGCCGTCGCCAATAAGTATATCGTCGAAGGTCGAACCGAAGACACTTTCGATGGCGATGAGCGTGTCTCCCTGCGCGTCGCTGCCGTTCCCGGTGCCGAGGCCAAGGTCGACCGTGACCCCAGCGGGCGACGTTGTGTAAAAGGCGAAATCGAGGCCCTCCCCGCCATCAAGCGTATCGGCGCCAGCACCGCCGATGAGCGTGTCGCTGCCGCCGAGTCCTTGAAGCGTGTCGGCGCCATCGCGCCCTTCCAGAGAATTGAAGCCGCCGTCGCCGACCAAGACGTCATTGAAATCAGAGCCCCTAAGGCTTTCGATGCCGATCAGCGTGTCGCCCGTCGCGTCCCCCCCATTCGCCGTTTGCATGGAAAGATCGACGTTAACGCCGGAAGGCGAAGAGAAGTAATTGGCGAGGTCGAGACCGCTGCCGCCGTCCAGGATATCGGCGCCACCCCCGCCAACGAGCTGGTCGCCTCCTGCTCCGCCTTGCAGGTGGTTGGCGCCGCCGTCACCGGTCAGGAAATCGTTGAAGTTCGAGCCGGTGAGGTTCTCGATGCCCGAGAAGGTGTCGCCCGCCGCGTCCACGCCGGCGGTAAATCCGTTAGACAAGTCGACGGAGACACCGCCAGGAGAGCTAATGTAGCTCGCCGTATCCGTACCGGGGCCGCCGTTCAGCGCATCGGCGCCAGGACCGCCGATCAAGGTGTCATTGCCGTCGCCGCCGTTGAGCGTGTCGTTGCCGCCACCGCCATTCAGCGTGTCGTGGCCGTCGCCGCCATTGAGCGTGTCGGTACCGCTGGCCCCGTCGAGCGAATCGTTGCCGTGGCCACCGTTGAGCGTGTCGTTGCCGCCGCCGCCGTTCAGCGCGTCCTTGCCGCTGCCGCCGATCAGCGTGTCGTTGCCCCCGCCGCCGATGAGCGTGTCGTGGCCACTGCCGCCGACGATCTTGTCGTTGCCCCCGCCGCCCTTCAGCGTGTCCTTGCCGCTGCCGCCCTTCAGCGTGTCCTTGCCGCTGCCGCCAATTAGCGTGTCGTTGCCGCCCCCGCCCTTCAAGGTGTCGTTGCCGCCCTGACCGTTCAGCGTGTCCTTGCCGCTGCCGCCGACGAGCGTGTCGTTGCCGCCTCCGCCTTTCAGGGTGTCGTTGCCTGAGCCGCCGTTGAGCAGATCGGCCCCGGCAAGGCCGATCAGAATGTCGTTGCCGCCGAGACCGAAGATCGAGTCCTTGCCGCCGGTACCCCGGAGGCGATCGTTCCCGCCCGTACCTCGGATCTTTGCCATCGCGCCCTCCTTGAGAGGGCCGGCGCGGCCAGCAGCGCAATCGGCCGCCGCCGCGCGCTATCGCAAGCGGGATTCTAACACGAAGGTGCTGAGTTAGGAACCCTGCGCTGCCTTGGCATCAAGGCTCACACGCCCGGCGCGGCGGCGAGCGGGAAGCGCTGCTTGATCCTGGCGAACAGGCGATCGCGCACGGCGCGATAGGCGTCGAGGATCTGCTCGCGGCTGCCATGGGTCAGAGTCGGGTCGGGGGTCGGCCAGTATTCGACGTCGACGGCGTAGCCATGCGCAAGCTCAAGCGCCTTGTGCTGCGCCTCGGGCGCCAGCGTGACGATAAGATCGAAGGAGCCGTCGTGCACATCGGCGAGCGCCGCCGGTACATGACGCGACATATCGATGCCGATTTCCTCCATCACGGCGACGGCGAAGGGGTCCGGCTCGCCGGGGCGCACGCCGGCGGAGTCCACAAAGATGCGGCGCCCCGCGAGATGCTTGAGAATGGCGGCGGCCATCGGCGAGCGGACGGCGTTGCGGCTACAGGCGAAGAGGACCGCGCCCGGCAGATCGGCCCCCGCGCCCAAGGTCTCAGCCCTTCCAGTGCAGCGCGCAGAGCAGGGTGAACAAGCGTCTCGCGGTGGCGATGTCGACGGCGATCTTGCCCCTGAGCCGTTCCATCAGGAGGTGGCTGCCCTCGTCGTGCAGCACGCGGCGGCCCATGTCGATGGCCTCGATCTTGGAGGCGGGCTGGGTCTTGATCGCGGCGTAGTAGCTGTCGCAGATGATGAAGTAGTCCTTGACGATGCGGCGGAACGGCGACAGCGACAGCATCACGTGCTGCAGCGGCGCGCGCTCGGTGTCGGCTACGGAGAACACGAGGCGGTTGTCGGCGAGCGACAGATGCAAAGTGTAGGGGCCGACGCCGTCATGGCCTTCCAGCGCGAAATTGTTCTTCTCCAGGAGGTCGAAGATGGCGACCTCGCGCTCGTGCTCGACCTCGGCGTTGTCGCGGCCGAGCGAGGCCTCGTCGACGGTCACCTCGACGAGGCGCGCCGTTTCCGGCCAGGACCGCAGGTCTTCTTCGTCGTTCTCGGCCATTTCTAGTCCGGCAGATTGAGCCTGATGGCGACGGAGCGGCGGTGCGCCTCGAGCCCCTCGGCGCGGGCGAGCGCCATGGCCGCGGGCCCGAGCGCCTTGAGGCTCGCCGCATCGAGCTTCAGGATCGACGTGCGCTTCATGAAATCGAGAACGCCGAGACCAGAGGCGAAGCGGGCGCTGCGCGCCGTGGGCAGCACGTGGTTGGTGCCGGCCACGTAGTCGCCGATCACTTCCGGCGTGTAGCGGCCGACGAAGATGGCGCCGGCATCGGTGACGTTGGCCGCGAGCGCATCCGCATTCTCGGCGGCGATCTCCAGATGCTCGGGCGCAAGGCGGGAGGCGATCGACGGCGCCTCGTCGAGGCGCTTCACCAGGATGATGGCGCCGAAATCCTGCCAGCTAGCGCGCGCCGTGGCGGCGCGCGGCAGAGTGGCGAGTTGGGCGTCCACCGCCGCAGCGACGGCATTGGCGAAGTCCGCATCATCAGTGATGAGGATCGCCTGCGCCGCTTCGTCGTGCTCGGCCTGCGCTAACAGATCGGCGGCGATCCACGCCGGATCGTTGCCACTGTCGGCGATGATCACGACCTCGGACGGGCCGGCCACCATGTCGATGCCGACCTGGCCGAACACCTGGCGCTTGGCCGCGGCGACATAGGCGTTGCCGGGGCCGACGATCTTGGCCACGGGGCGGATGGTCTTGGTGCCGAAGGCGAGCGCGGCGATGGCTTGCGCGCCGCCCACCCGGTAGATCTCGTCGACGCCGGCGAGCGCGGCGGCGACCAGCACCAGGGGGTTCAGCACGCCACCCGGCGCGGGCACGGTCATGACGAGGCGCGCGACGCCGGCGACCTTGGCGGGGACCGCGTTCATCAACACGGAGCTCGGATAGCTCGCCGTGCCACCAGGCACGTAGAGCCCGGCCGAGGCGACGGGCGTCCAGCGCTGGCCGATATCGACGCCGCTCGCGTCGGTGTAGCGGTCGTCCTTCGGCAGTTGCCGGCGGTGATGGTCGAGGATGCGCGCATGCGCGAGCTCGAGCGCGGCGAGGGTCTCAGCGTCGACTTGGCCCCGCGCCGCCGCGATCTCGGCGGGCTCTATGGCGATGCCGGCTTCGCGGAGGTCGAGGCGATCGAATTTCGCGGTGAGGTCGATCAGCGCGGCGTCGCCCTCCTCCCGCACGCGGGCGATGATCGCCGCGACGGCGTCGTTGACGTCGGAAGCGGCCTCGCGTTTCTCGGCGAGAAGGCCGGTGAAGCGCTCCTCGAAATCCGGAGCGCGGCTATCAAGCAGGCGGACCATGGCGCCGCCTCAAGTGCCGGACGCGCCGGGGCTCTCCCCGCCGGCGGCGCCGTCGCCCGGGTGCTCCGGCTTGCGGCTCGTGGGCCAGGCGGGGCCGAGGTCCCTCAGCTCGACTTCGAGACACTCGACCTTGAGCTGGATGGTGACGTCGCCGGAGAAGAGAAGCGTGATGTTGCCGCTCGGCGGGTCCTCGGCCTCGAAGGAGATGGCAAGCAGCGACAGCACGCGGTCCTTGAAGTCGGGCCGGAGGTCCTTGTGCTGGGCGGCAAGCACCCGGTCGAAGCGGAGCGCGGTGCGCCGGCGGCGGTAGTCCTTGGTCCCCTCACCCACACCCTCCCAATCGAAGCGGTTGAGGACCGCGGCGAAGCGTTTCTGCGACGGCAGATAGGCAAGGTCGCCGACGCGCACCACGGCATCCTGAAGGTGCGAGGACACCACGGCGAGGTCTTCTTCATCGAGGGCGAGCAGCTTCAACGGGGTCATGGCAAAGGAGCGCCTCTCTGGGGCATGGGAACTACCACGCTCGAGGATGGGAAAGAACCAATAGCGCAGAGGCGACTAGCCGGAAAGGCGCTCAATATGGGCGCCACAATGGCGGAGCTTCTCCTCGATGCGCTCGAAACCGCGGTCGAGATGGTAAACGCGGCCGATCGTGGTCTCGCCCTGGGCGGCGAGGCCGGCGATGATGAGCGACACGGAGGCGCGGAGATCGGTGGCCATGACCTGCGCCCCGCGCAGGCCGTTGACGCCGGTGACGAGCGCCGTATCGCCCTTGAGGTCGATGCGGGCGCCGAGGCGGGCCAGCTCCTGCACGTGCATGAAGCGGTTCTCGAAGATGGTCTCGCGCACCTCGGACACGCCGCTTGCGGTGCACATCAGCGCTATGAGCTGCGCCTGCAAATCGGTGGGGAAGCCTGGGAAGGG
Organism: Methyloceanibacter sp.; assembly: GCF_050726195.1. Taxonomy (GTDB): domain Bacteria; phylum Pseudomonadota; class Alphaproteobacteria; order Rhizobiales; family Methyloligellaceae; genus Methyloceanibacter. The sequence continues at coordinate 141,438 of NZ_JBOHJC010000003.1, forward strand.
CTGGGTCTCGACGGACACGGGCCCCAGACCGTGGCCGTTCCGCGCCACCCTGATGCCGAAGTTGGTCTCCTCGACCTCGACCCCTGAGGTGCGCAGGATGTCAAGCGCCTCCTGCAGGAGGTCGGCGCGGGCGCCCTCGAGGAATACGTCGCCGCCGGTGATGGCCGCGGCCATGGCGTAGGTGCCGGTCTCGATGCGGTCCGGGAGCACGGCGTGCTCGGCCGCGTGGAGCGACGGCACGCCCTCGATGTGCAGAGTGGAGGTGCCGATACCTTCGATTTTGGCCCCCATCTCGACGAGGCAGGCGGCGAGATCGGCCACCTCCGGCTCGCGCGCGGCGTTCTCGATCACCGTATCGCCGAGGGCGAGCACGGCGGCCATCAAGGCATTATGGGTGGCGCCGACCGAGACCTTGGCGAGATGGACGCGACCGCCGATAAGCCCCTTCGGCGCCTTGGCGATCACATAGCCGCCGTCGAGCTCGATCGAAGCGCCGAGCGCCTCGAGCGCGGTCAGGTGGAGATCAACGGGCCGCGTGCCGATGGCGCAGCCGCCGGGCAACGACACCCTGGCCTCGCCGCAGCGGGCAAGCAGCGGCGCCAGCACCCAGAAGCTCGCGCGCATGCGCGCCACCATCTCGTAGGGCGCCGTGGTGTCGACAATCTCGGCGGCGGTGAGCTTGAAGGTCTGGCCGTCGCTCGTGCTCTGGCCGGCGCGTTTTCCCGCGATGGTGATGTCGACGCCGTGATTGCCGAGGATGCGGGAGAGGAGCGTGACGTCGGCGAGGCGCGGCACGCCGTGGAGGGTCAAGGTGTCCTTGGTGAGAAGGCTCGCAATCATCAGGGGCAGCGCGGCGTTCTTGGCACCGCTGATACGGATGGTGCCGTGCAGACGCTGGCCGCCGACAATGCGGATGCGATCCATTATTAAAAACTCTCCCTCGCGCGACATTACCCCCTCGCGCTTAATTTTCCCCGTACACGCGCCGCGCAGGCGCCCCCGCCGTTCGGGCGGCAAACGATAACTCTACTCCCCCCGCGGCGGTTCTGTCCCGCCTTCTTTATTTGTGGGTGTGGCCTTTCGGGCACGGGTTTGCGCCTTGCGTTTCAAGAGGTTGGCGCGAAGCTCCCGCTCGAGGCGGGCGCGGCGCTCGGCGCCCGCGTCTGGGCTCTTCCCGCCGCCTCTATGGTCCCTCTCCTCGGCCATGACTGGGGCTCTTATATCATGGGGCTGAGCTGGGGCGGCACGGCCGAAGCCAGGGGCCTGCGGGGCGCCGCTCCTTGCGTATGCCCCTGCCCTATGGCAGGTTGCGCGCCGCACGAAAAGGCCGCATTCCAGGTGCCGGGCATCAGCCCCAAAACGGCCTTCGAGGTGTCATTCGCCGCCGTAGCTCAGTGGTAGAGCACGTCATTGGTAATGACGGGGTCGACTGTTCAATCCAGTCCGGCGGCACCAGTTTTTCTGTCACGACGCGTTTCGAGCCCCGGCGCTACAGGACGAAATCGCCGGCGCTCAGCGCGCCCACCTTCACCAGGATCTCGAAGTCGGCCTTGCCGTCGCCGTTGACGTCGCCTTGCACGATGACCTTGTTGCCCTTGTCCTCGTAACGCAGCTCGCCCTTCTTGTCGTGAAAGTCGCTCTTGCCGATGAACTTGAACTTCTGATTGCCGGAAACTCCCGTCTTGGCGTCGATGTCCTCGAGGTCGATCTCGTCGCCGATGACGTTGTTGCCGCGCACGAAGTCATTGATGGCGTCGCGCTTTCCGCCCTTCATGCTGTCATTGATCGAGTTGAAGTCGAAGAAGTCGCGCTCGTCGCCGCCGAAGAGACTATCCTTGCCGCGCCCGCCTCTGACGGTGTCGTTACCGTCGCCGCCGTTCAGCCGATCGCCGCTCTTGCCGCCGATCAGCGTATCGTCGCCGTTCTCGCCGAACACTTCGACCGATGTGCCGGCTGAACCGTTGAACCTGTCGTCGCCGTCGCCGAGAAAAACATCGCCGGTGATCTTACCCCTGTTCATCACCACGTCGTTGACGTTGCCGGTGGTGGCGTCCAGGTCAATGACGCCGTCAATGGTGCCGCGATTGTCGAGCGAGATCCTTCCTCCGAACGATTCAATTGCGTTGACAGCGGCCCTGATCGTGCCCCCTGCCGTGTTCGTGATCTCTGTGACTTCCCCATCGTCGATTGAGACTTCGACGCCGTCCCTATCGGACCTCATCAACCCGGAATTGACGATGGTCGCGCCGTCATCGGTACTATCACGGACGGCTATGCCATTTGCATAGATCTCGCCGGCGTTAGTCAGAATGGCATTTTGGGTATTGGAGTAATTGACGCCATTGCCTTGAAAGGCATACACCGTGCCGTTATTGGTGATGACCGAGCCATTGACGCTGCCGATGTTGAACCCATTGAAGACACCGGTGACGATGTTGCCGTTGTTGATGATGGTGGTGTCGTTGCCATCGAATCTCACGCCGTTGGCGCCTCCGGAAAAAACATTGCCGTTGTTGATCAGCGTGCTCCCGTCAAGGGTGCTTTCGACGCCGTCATCGGATTGAGAACCGATAAACACGGCGAAATCGATCGTGATCTCGATGTTTTCGTTGGTTATGTAGCGAAGCCCGGGGCCGCCGGCGTCGTCGAACTCGTCGACGATGATCGTTTGGGTCGTATCTACGTCGATTGTCATGATGCGCTCCTTCTCTGACCTGGTTGCGCGCGCATGAAAGGCGATGAGTAGAGCCCATATAGTTCTGGGGGCGGGGCGAGTATAGGCCACCAGGGCTATGCGAGCACGCCTTTGGGAGGACGTGCCAGTGATGGCGCCCCGGTTCCTGAAACCAATCGTTGAAACCAGTCGTTAAGTGAAATCGGCGAGATTGGTTCGCGCGAACGCGGAGACCGCCATGACGCTCAAGTACGAATTGCTCGTGATTGCCGCGCTGACAGCTGCATGCGTGCTGGCCGCGCCGCTGTTCGAAGGCGCCGCGCTCGGCTAGCTGCTTCCCGGGTTACGCTTCGCTCCACCCGGGCTACCCAACTGCCCAACTACTACCAACGGCCAACAAAAGAACCCCGGACGGGTCGTCCGGGGTTCTGTTTCGATGACGGGGCGTTCCGCGATCCAGTTGGCAATGTCGGCGGGGACCGCCTGAAGCGATCCAATCGTCTTGTCGGCGGGGATCGCGAAATGCCTTGCTGAATTCATAACCGCCGGCTCGGCTTTTCGTTCCGGTCCGCCCTCCCCCGCTTCGGAAAAGCCTCAATAAATCAGCCTGTTGAGTTTTGCTCTCAACCTTAAGACCAGGTTTTCCACCGGCGGCTTCCTCTTGCCACAAAGACGGGGAAACCTTAGCTAATACAGGCAAATTTGTGTCGGGGGGCACGCCTCGTGGAGAGACATGCCCATGCCTACCAATAAGTCCGAATATCGGGGATACGAGATCAGGCTGCGGCGCGAGTGGTCGAACTGGTGCGCCAAGATCCTGCCCACCCGCTCCGACCTGCCGATCATCGCCCAATCGCCCCTGCACACCTTGTCGCTGCACCGGGACGGCGCGCTGAAGGCGGCTAAGAGCGACATCGACGACGCGCTGTCAGGCATCGAGCGGCACGTGGCCTAAAGGCCAGCGCTATTTGTTGAGCAGCGCGTAGGCGGCGTAGCACAGGGTGAGCGCGAGCAGCGGCCTGAGCAGCCAGTCCGGGGCGACGCCCGCGAGGCGCGCGCCGAACAGGATGCCGGGGATCGACCCGCATAGCAGCGCGAGCAAAATTCCCGCATCAACGTGACCGAGGCCGAGATGGCCGGCGCCCGCGACGAGGGTGAGCGGCACCGCGTGCGCGATGTCCGTCCCGACGATGCGCCGCGCCGGCAGTAAGGGGAATAGCGCCGCGAGCACCACGACGCCGATGGCGCCGGCGCCGACCGAGGTCAGGGTCACAAGCAGCCCGAGCGCCGCGCCGAACAGCACGGTGACGAGCGTGCGGGGCGGATCCTTCCCGTCGGCGTTGCCGTTCTTATGGCCCTTCATCAGGATCGGATAGAGCACGATGGCGATGGCGCTCACCGGCAACGCGAAGGCGAGGCCATAGCGGATCCAATGCGCCATGGCCACGGTGTTGAGCGGCATGGAGGCCATGATGGCGAGGAGCACGATGGCCGCGGGAATGCTGCCCGCGGCGAGGCGGAACACGATCGGCCAATTGACATTCTCGGCGACATGGTGGCGCCAGCCGCCGACCGTCTTGGTCACCGCGGCATAGAGCAGGTCGGTGCCGACGGCGACCGCGGGCGAAACGCCGAAGGTCGAGATCAGCAAAGGCGTCATCAGCGCGCCGCCGCCGACCCCCGTCAGCCCCACCAGAAATCCGACGCCAAAGCCAGCGCCAGCCAGGGGCAGCAGGGCTGCTGCCCAGCTGAGGTCAACCATTAATGCGAGCCTCCCCCTACGCTAACGGCGAGATCGTGACCCCTTCGGGCCGTTATTATTGGTCGGTTTCGATCAGAACCGGAACCCCTGCCGAGCGTAGCAGAATTGCTACCTCCTGGGCACGACGGGCAAATTCGGCGGAATCGGCCGGGGAATCGCCGAGATCGGCGCACAACCCGGCGAGCTTCTCGCGGTTCAGGACAAGCACGTGGTCGCCGACCGTGGCCGCTCCGGTCTGCACCCAGGTGACGACCCCGCCGGCCACCGTGGCGCCGTCGATGGCGCTGACCAGCACGAAATTGCCGGTGAGCGGCAGGTCGGCGAAGAGATCGAGCGCCGTCGACCGGCCGAGCAGAATGCGGCAGTCGGCGATGTCATTGACGCCGCATTGGTGCGCTTGTGTCGCGGCAAGGGTCTCGAAGTCGACCAGCGCCGATACGCTCATCGAGGTGACGGGCGTCAAGTCGGTGGCGGTGCGGAGCAGATAACCGGCCTCGGGATCGAACGGTTGCTCCGAGAGCCAGACGAGCCGCGCCTCGATGACGTCGGCATTCACGGGGCGACGCTTCAACTCCGACAGGACCGCGCCGCGCGAGATATCGAGGTCGGTGTCGAGCACGAGGGTGACCGCGTCGCCCTTCCCCGCGAACGGACGGTCGCCGTCCATGGTGGTGATCCGCCGCAAGGTGGCGCTGAGGCCGGTCCGCGCATCGACGACGCGGTCACCGGCCCTGATAGCGCCAGACGTCACGGTGCCGGAATAGCCGCGGAAATCGCCGGAGGCGCGCAGCACGAGCTGCACCGGCATGCGGAACGGCGCGTCCGCGGTTTCGGCCTTTGGGTCGACGCGCTCCAGATAATCGAGCAGGGTCGGCCCCAAATACCAGGGCATCTCGGCCGAACGGGCGACGACGTTGGCGCCGGTGAGCGCCGCCACGGGAATGGTGGCGATCTCGGCGAAGGCGAAGTTTCCGGCAAGCGCACGGAAGTCGGCTTCGATGGCGCGGTAGCGCGCCTCGGACCAGCCGATCAAGTCCATCTTGTTGACGGCGAGGATGACCTTCTTGATGCCGACCAGGTCGCAGATGGCGGCATGGCGGCGCGTCTGCCGTTTCACGCCGTGGCGGGCGTCGATCAGGAGGATGGCGACGTCGGCGTGGCTCGCGCCGGTCGCCATGTTGCGCGTGTACTGCTCATGCCCTGGCGAATCGATGATGACGAAGCGGCGGCGCGCCGTCTCGAAATAGCGCCAGGCGATGTCGATGGTGATGCCCTGCTCGCGCTCGGCCTGGAGACCGTCGAGGAGCAGGCTGAAATCGATGCGCTCGCCGTTGACGGCGCGGTTATGCGAGGCGTGCAGGATGGCGGCGCGCTGGTCGTCGGTGACGCCGGCCGCGTCCCACAACAGCCGGCCGATCAGAGTCGACTTGCCATCATCGACCGAGCCGCAGGTGAGCAGCCTGACCATGGCCTCCGACTTATCGCCGGGGGCGAGTACGGTCCGGACCGGAACTTCCAATTCAAGCGCAGCGACGTCCATCAGAAGTACCCCTCACGCTTCTTCATCTCCATAGCACCGGCCTGATCGTGGTCGATCAGCCGCCCCGCCCGTTCGGATACCCGCGCGGCCAAGGTCTCGGCCACGATCGAAGCGAGATCGTCCGCCTCGGAGTCGATGGCGGCGGTGAGCGGGTAGCAGCCGAGGGTGCGGAAGCGCACCTTGCGCATTTGCGGCTTCTCGCCTGGCTCGAGCCGCATGCGCTCGTCGTCGACCATGATGAGCTGGCCGTTGCGTACGACGACGGGCCGCTCTTGCGCGAAGTAGAGCGGTACCACATCGAGCTGCTCCAAGGCGATATAGCGCCACACGTCGCCTTCGGTCCAATTGCTGAGCGGGAAGATGCGCACGGTCTCGCCCTTGCCGAGGCGGCCGTTGAGCAGCTGCCACATCTCGGGACGCTGGCGGCGCGGCTCCCAGCGATGGCCGGCGGCGCGGAACGAGAACACGCGCTCCTTGGCGCGCGAGGCCTCCTCGTCGCGGCGGGCCCCGCCGAAAGCAGCGTCGAAGCCGCCGGTGTCGAGCGCTTGGCGCAGCGCCACCGTCTTCATGATGTCGGTGTAGACGGAGGGCGGGTGATCGAACGGGTTGATGTCGCGGGCGAGCCCGTCGTGATTGGTATGAACGATGAGATCGAGGCCGAACGCCTTCGCCGTGCGGTCGCGGAAGGCGATCATGTCGTGGAACTTCCACGTGGTGTCGACGTGGAGAATGGGAAACGGCGGCTTGGCCGGCCAGAACGCCTTGCGCGCGAGATGCAAGAGGACGGTCGAATCCTTGCCGATCGAATAGAGCAGGACGGGCGCGCGGAATTGCGCCGCCGCCTCGCGGAAGATGTGGATGCTCTCGGCTTCGAGCAGCTTGAGATGCGAGGTGAGCGCGGTCATGCGGCCTTCCCTTTGCGTTTGCCGTTGAGATGGAGGCCGCACTCCTTCTTTTCCTCGTTCTCCCACCACCAGCGGCCGGCGCGCGGGTGCTCGCCAGGCTGGACGGCGCGGGTGCACGGGGCGCAGCCGATGGAGACGAAGCCGCGGGCGTGCAGCGGATTGACCGGCACGTTGTTGGCGGCGATGTAGGACATCAGCTGCTTGGTCGACCAGTCAGCCATGGGATTGATCTTGGTCAGGCCGCGCTCGGCGTCCCACTCGGCGAGCGGCACGGCGGCGCGCTCGTCGGAATGCTCGCGCCTAAGGCCGGCCATCCACCCTTGGGCGCCTTCGAGCGCGCGATTGAGCGGCCGTACTTTGCGAATCTCGCAGCAGGCCTTGCGGTTCTCCACCGCATGGCGGAAGCCGTACACGCCGTCGCGGGCGACCAGCTCCTCCACCTCCTTGGCATCGGGCACGACGAGGCGGATGCGGAGGCGATAGCGGAGTTCCGATAGCTCGATGGTCTCCAGCACTTCGGGGAACAGGCGTCCGGTGTCGAGGGTGAACACGTCGACGTCGACGCCGGAGTCGGCGATGGCATGGAGGATGGCCTGGTCCTCAAGTCCGAGGCTGGTGGAGAAGGCGATGCGGCCCTCGATGCGGCGCTTCACCTCCCTGATGCGGTCCGTGAGGCTGTCGATGCGGGCCAGGCGCTCGTCGAGGGTCGCCGCTTCTTTCCGCGAAGCGTCCCAGCGTAGCGGCAGCCAGTTGCGCACCGCCGGCTGGTAATTGTGGCGGATGCGCTCGAGCGAGGCCTTCCACACATGCGCCGCCTCAGCGTCCTTGATCTCGGCGGTATCGAAGCCGGAGCGCAGCAGGAACTGGCCGTGGTCGGGAATGAGGTGACCGACCGCCCTGATTTCGCCCTTGAAACCGTGGCGCTCGCGCAGGAGGCGCGCCAGGCTGAAGCCGCGGCCGTCGGTGACCACGGGAAAGGAAATCGCGATGGGGCCCGCGTTGCCTCCGGCCGCCTCCGACAAGGCACTCTCGTCGGCGGTCGGCTCGAGCACCGTGGAGACCTCGGTGGCCCCGCCGACGAGGGCTCCGGTGTGGAGATCAACCAGCGCCATAGAGAGCCTCCTTGAAGGGCGCAGGCCCGACGCGCCGCCACGTGTCGAGGAAGCTCTCTCCCTCGTCGCGCTTGGCGAGATAGGTGTCGATGATGGTGTCGATGGCCTGCGGCACCGCCTCGGCGCGGAAGCCAGGGCCGATAATGGTGCCGATGGCGGCGTCGTCCTTGGGATTGCCGCCGAGCGAAATCTGGTAGAGCTCGGTGCCTTTCTTGTCGACGCCGAGAATGCCGATATTGCCGGAGTGATGGTGGCCGCAGGCGTTGATGCAGCCGGACATGTTGAGGCGCAACGGCCCGATCAGCTCCTGGCGCGCAGGGTCCTCGAAGCGCTTGGCGATCTCCTTGGCGATGGGGATCGAGCGGGCGTTGGCGAGATTGCAGTAGTCGAGCCCAGGGCAGCAGATCATGTCACCGAGGAGATCGAAATTGCCGGTGGCAAGGCCCGCTTCCTTGAGGATGTCGTAGAGGGCAGGGATGTCGGCGATGGCCACATGCGGCAGCATTAGGTTCTGGGTGTAGTTGACCCTGATCTCGTCATGACCGAACCGCTCGGCGAGATCGGCGACCAGGTCCATGGCCTCCGACGAGGCATCGCCGGGGGTGCGGCCTGGCTCCTTAAGCGAGATCACGACGGTCGCGTAGCCGGGCACGCGATGCAGCCGCACATTGTGCTTGTACCAGGTGGCGAACACGGGGTCCGTCTCGCGGCGCGCGGCGAGGCCCTCGTCGCGCATCGGCCGCGGCTCGAGCGCGGGCGGCGCGAAGTAGGACATGATGCGGCGGCGCTCGTCCTCGGGCAGGTCGATAGCGGTCTTGTGGGTCGCCTCCCAGTCGGCCTCGACCGCGTCGCGGAACTTGTCGATGCCGAGCTGATTGACGAGGATCTTGATGCGCGCCTTGTGGATGTTGTCGCGGCGACCGAACAGATTGTACACGCGCAGGATCGACTCGATGTAGGACAGCAGGTGCTCCTTCTTAAGGAAGGACCTGATCTCCTGGCCGACATAGGGCGTGCGGCCCATGCCGCCGCCGACCAGCACGCGGAAGCCGTTCTCGCCATTCGGCCCGCGCACGATCTTGAGCCCGATATCGTGGAAGGCGATGGCGGCGCGGTCCTCGGCGGCGCCTGAGATGGCGATCTTGAACTTGCGCGGCAGCCAGCTGAACTCCGGATGCAAGGTCGACCATTGGCGCAGGATCTCGCACCAGGGACGCGGGTCCTCCAGCTCGTCGTTGGCGGCGGCGGCGAACGGGTCGGCGGTGACGTTGCGCACGCAGTTGCCGCTCGTCTGGATGCAATGCATCTCGACGTCGGCAAGCGCGGCCAGCACGTCGGGGATGTCGACCAGCTTCACCCAGTTGTATTGGAGGTTCTGCCGTGTGGTGAAATGGCCGTAACCGCGGTCCCATTTGCGGCCGATCATGGCGAGCTGCCGCAACTGGCGGGGCGAGAGCACGCCATAGGGAATGGCGATGCGCAGCATGTAGGCGTGGAGTTGGAGGTAGAGCCCATTACGCAGGCGCAAGGGGCGGAACTCCTCCTCCGTCAACTGGCCGGCGAGCCGGCGCTCAACCTGATCCTTGAACTCCGCCACGCGCTCGCGCACGAAAGCGTGGTCGAACTCGTCATAGCGGTACATCGTACCAATCCTTCGTCAACGTGGTGCGGTGCGAGGCGCGAATACGCTCGCGCACGGAAAGGGGATCGACTGCGCCGTCCTTCAGCGCGACCTCCATGGGATAAGCGGCGACGACGCGACGCGCGCGCACGGCCACTTCGGCCTCCGCTTCGAGCGCTTTCGTTTCTTCCTCGGTCTCGGCCAGCCGCGCCCTGGCGATGTCCTCGGTCCATTCGCCGTTCGCGGCGAGATAGACGACGATGCCGTCGGTCAGACGGTTGGCGGTGACGACGTTAGGCATAGACACGCTTGACCTCCTCCAGCGCGAGGATGTCCTCGACCACGCCCGCGGCGGGAAGACCCGCCACCTCGCCGAAGATGAGCACCGCTGGGCTCTTCAAGCCCAGGCTCTCCGGCCGCGCGGCGAGCGCGGCAATGTTGGTTAGGACGCGGCGCTCGTCGTCGCGGGTGGCGTTCTCCACCGCCATCACCGGTAGGTCCGGCCTGAAACCCGCTTCGAGCAGCTTGCGCGCGATCACCGCGGCGGTGGTGACGCCCATATAGACAAGCAGCGTGTTTTTGCCGCCGGCCAAAGCCTTGAGATCGAGATGCTCGAAGCTAGGCTCCTTGCCGCCGGCCTCGTGGCCGGAGACGAAGGTCACGGTGTGTGACACGTCGCGGTGGGTAAGCGGGATTTGCAGGCTCGCCGAAGCGGCGATGCCCGCGGTGATGCCGGGAATGATCTCCACGGCGATGCCGGCGGCGCGGAGCGCCTCGATCTCCTCGCCGCCCCGGCCGAAGATGAACGGATCGCCGCCCTTGAGCCGCACCACGGTCTGGCCGGCCTTCGCGCGCACGATGAGGAGCGCGTTGATCTCCTCCTGCGGCACGCTGTGGGCGCCCTTGGCCTTGCCAACGGCGATGAGCTCGGCCTCGCGGCGGGCGTGATCGAGCACGCCGTCGCCCACCAGCCGGTCGTAGAACACGACGTCGGCCGCCTTCAGCGCGCGGACTGCCTTCATGGTGAGAAGCTCGGGATCGCCGGGTCCGGCACCGACCAGGAGCACGCGGCCTTGCGGCTGGTGCGCGCCGGCCGATTTCTCGATCGCCTCATCGATGAGCGCGCGCGCTTTCGGCTCGTCGCCCTCCAGCATGGCCTCCGCAGCGGCGCCTTCGAACACCGCTTCCCAGAATTTCCGCCGGGGCGCGCCGGACGGGACCTTGTCGGCGACACGGCCGCGGAACTCGCCGGCGAGCTTGGCCAGCGCATCGAGCCGCGGGTGAAGCTCGCGCTCGAGCCAGGCGCGCAGTCGCTGCGCCAGGACCGGCGCCGCGGCGGAGGTGCCGATGGCGACCGTGACCTCGCCGCGATCGACGATGGCGGGAAGCACGAAAGTGCACAGCTCGGGCCGATCGGGCACGTTGACCGGCACACCGAGCGCACGGGCGATGGCCGAGACGCGGGAGTCTTCCTCATTGTCCTCGGCGGCGGCGATGACGAGCGGGCGGCCGCGCACTTGATCGATGCCGGGCTGCGGCGCGATCTGCGTGACCAAGCCGGCCTCGGCGAGCTTGGCAAGTGCGGCGCCCAAAGTGTCCGCGGCGACGTCGACGGTGGCGGCGCGCTTCAGCAAGAGTCGAGTCTTGATGGCGGCGAGCTCGCCGCCGCCCACCACGAGCGGCGGCTTGCCGTCAAAGCTCACGAAGATGGGAAAGGTGCGCATGGCCCTAGCTCCCCACCGCAACGGCCGCGGGCGCCTCGGCAAGGCTTTCCGGCGCAAGCTCGACTTCGAGCCCATCGAGCGCCTTGCTCATGATGATCTGGCAGCAAAGCCGCGAGCGCTCGTCCACCTGGAAGGCGCCGTCCAGCATTTCAAGCTCCTCGTCGGTGGGCGGCATGAGCTTCTCGACCCAGTCGTCGCCCACCCAAACATGGCAGGTGGCGCAGGCGCAGGCACCGCCGCATTCCGCCTTGATGGGGAGGCCCCAGTCGCGGATCACCTCCATCACGCGCCAGCCCTCGAGGGCTTCGAGGCGGTGAACGGTGCCGTCGGGCATGCGCACGTTGACAAACATTCTCAAGCAACCCTCGACTGGCGCCGCGGTTCGAGCGAGCGGCCCATGTACGCGATACGGGCGGGCTTGTCAGGATGAACATCGCCGCAAGCGCGCGATGCGGCCGCGGCGAAACTCGCGTCGATGATCATCTCGCTCGCCTTAAACCGGTGCCCAGGGCGGGTCCCGTCGACCCTTAATAGATGGCCCAGATTACTGAAAAATCATTCCCCCAAAAAGGTGGTTCTACAAGAAAGGACGAAAAATCGTTCTCAGAAGTGGCTTGTAGAAGAACCGCTTTTCGTTTCGGTGGAGAGGCGCACGTTGAATCTCCCGCGTGGGCCGGCTTGGGAAAAGCGTTCCCCCTGAGAAGCCGTGGACTGCCAAGGCGAATCCATCCACAGCTGTGGATTACTCAGCTACCGGCTAGCGGCGTACCGGAAATTAGCCAACCATTAGCCGGGGACGGATTGGGGGGACCTAGCGATGGGGCGATTGCATCGCCGCAGGCGTGGTGTGTTTGCTGCCGCGGACAATAAGTCTTGTCGTAACGCGACCCCTCCCCGCCTCCTTCTCCGAAGCGACCGCCGTCTCCTATTGGCAGGCACCGCGCTGGTGTCGACACTTCTCCTCGGCAGCGCCACCGCGTCGGCCCAGCAAGCGGTGTTCATTCCCGCCTCGCCCTTCCCGGTCGTGCTTACCAACAACGCCGACTGCGCCTTTCTCGGCACTTGCGCCCTGATCAACACGATCGGCATCGGCGCTTTCATCGATTTCACCAACACGGGCGACTTTGCGGTGGCCGGCCCCGGCGCGCTCGGTATTTCGACCAACACGGCCGCCCTGTTCGGGTCGATCGACGTCAACAATTCGGGCAACATCGCCACGGCGGGAGCCGGCGCGATCGGCATCTCCGCCAACACTCTCGGCCCGGTCAGCCCGATTCACATCATCAATAGCGGCGGCATCGCCACCGCCGGCTTCGGTGCCATCGGCATCGAGGCGGCGACCGTTTCAAGCCGCAGCCCCATTGAGATCGTCAACAACGGGGACATCGCGACCGCCGGCGCCGGCGCCATCGGCATCTACGGCTATACGGCGGGCCGCGGCAGCGATCTCAGCATCACCAACAACGGCGGCATCGCCACCGCCGCGCAGGACGCCGAAGGCATCAATGGCCTGACAACAGGCCGCAACAGCGATCTTTGGATCGTCAACAACGGGGACATGCTGACGGAGGGACTGAGATCGGAGGGCGTCTACGCTACGACCACCGGCCAAAATGCCAAGCTCACGGTCATCAATAGCGGCACGATCACCACCAAGGGCCGCTTCTCCGAAGGCATCGACGCGTTCACCTATGGGCAGAACGGCGATCTCCTCATCGTCAACAGCGGCGATATCACCACCAAGGCACGGCTTTCGGAAGGCATCTTCGCCGGCACGGTACTCGGCAACAGCTCTCTCAACGTCCAAAACAGCGGGCGCGTGCGCGCCGAGGGCACATTGGGAATCGGCATCGCCGCCGTCTCGTTCGGACCATCGTCGCCGATCGCGATCGACAATTCGGGCGAGGTCTACGGCAGCACCGTCGGAATCTATGGCGGCAGCAACACCTCGACCAAGATCGTCAACCGCGGCGACATCTCGGCCGGCAGCAATCTCGCCATCGACACAGTTGGCGCCGGCAGCTCGATTTACAACCGCGGCACCATCACGGGCTTCGTCGATCTCACCAACAACCGCGACATCTTCGTGAACCAGGGTGGCGGCCTGTTCGACGCGAAGGAGACGAGCGAGTTCGGCGGCGGGAACGACGTATTCACCAACGAGGCGAACGCTACGTTGCGCACGGCGACGAAGCGTTCCCAGGGCGAATTCACGCGCTTCGTCGGGCTCGAGCGGTTCAACAACCGCGGCACCATCACCATGGAGGATGGGAAGGCAAATGACGTCTTCCGGATCTCGAATACGGTTGGCGGCACCGACCTCGCGTTCGCGGCTTCCGGGGATTCCACCCTGGCGGTCGACACGTTCCTGGCCGGGCCGAACTCGCCCTCGGACCATTTCATCATTGAGGGCGACGTCACCGGCAGGACCTTGGTGCACGTGCACAACACCAACCCGGGAGCGGCGCGGCTCGACACCAAGGGTATCCCGGTGGTGTTCGTGGACGGCGATGTCAAGCGCAATGCGTTCCATCTCGCCCATCCGATCGATACCGGCTTCTTCGATTACGACTTGTTCTTCCGGCCGACGGGAAGCGGCATCTTCGAGCTGAAGAACCATCCCGGCGGCGGTGCCCATATCCTGCCGCACCTCGTCACGGTCACGCACGACACGTTCCACAATACGTCGGAGACGTGGTTCGACCAGAGCACGGACCTGCGCGTGCTGCTGGCGCAAGGGTCCGTATGCAGCGACCCCGCGCGCGGGCATGACACTGTACGCTGCGAGCAACTCTACAATTTCACGCCTGGGGTGTGGGTGCGCGGCGCCGGCACCTGGCTCGACTTGGAGGACGACGCCAAGACGACGGCCAGGGGCCGAACCTATCACTACAATCTCGACCGCGATCTCGACATCTGGACGGTCGAATCGGGAATCGATTTCGGCAAGCGGGACTTGTTCGCGGACGGCGACATTCTCGTGTTCGGCGTGCTCGGCGGCGCGATCGAATCCGCGCTCACCTACAAGTCGCTGGCCCGCGCCTTCGAGCTTGGCGGCGGCGAGGCGGGCGCCTACGCCACCTATCTCAACGGCGGGCTGTTCGTCGATACGCTGGCCAAGGCGTTCTTCGCCAAGCTCGACCCGAGAGACGTGCGGGGCTTCCCCGACAAGCTCGACAGCACGACCTATGGCGTGCGCACCGACGCCGGCTACCGCTTCGGTGGCATGCGGTATGGTCCGTTCTTCGAGCCGCTCGCCACCATCGCCGTGTCGTGGAGCGACATCGACGATTTCGTCCTCGACGGGAACGCCATCAATTTCGGCGATGACGAGAATGTGCGCGGGCGCGTGGGCTTGAGGCTCGGCACCAGCTCCGACATCTGGCAGGGCACCACCATCGAGCCCTTCATCGTCGGCAGCCTATGGGGCACGTTGTCGGGCTCGCACCACGCGACCTTGACCTCGAGCGGAACGACCTTCCGGTTCACCGACGAACCGGAGGAGGTTTGGGGCGTGGTCTCGGCCGGCGTCAACTTCTTCAACCCCGGCGCCCAGACCGCCGTGTTCGCCAAGGTCGACTACACTTTCGCCGACCAGACCGAAGGCATCGGCGTCAGGGGCGGCATGCGCTACAGCTGGTAGGCGGGTTAGCGGGTAGAACGCTTCACCAAAGCGTCGCGGATCTCCTCCAGAAGCTGCACTTCGCGCGAGGGCGGCGGCTCGGTGGCCGGCGCCTCTTCCTGCTTGCGGCGCAGCCGGTTCATGGCCTTGATCACCATGAACAGGACGAAGGCGACGATGGCGAAGCTGATCACGCTGTTGATGAACACGCCGACATTGATGGTCGGCGCACCGGCCTCCCTGGCCTGGGCAAGGGAATCGTAGCTCGCGCTGCTCAACGGGATATAGAGGTCGGAAAAGTCGACTCCGCCGGTGATGAGCCCGATCGGCGGCATGATGACGTCGTCGACCAGCGACTTGACGATGGTCGAGAAGGCGGCGCCGATAATGATGCCGACGGCCATGTCCACCACGTTGCCGCGTAAGGCAAATTCCTTGAATTCCTGGAGCATTGCGCGCATCTCCCTCAAGCCTCGAGAGCGAAGTCACTTCTCTGCCACGTTTCGGCGGCAATTGCACTTAAAGCCCCGTTTGCAAGATCGTCCCTAGCTGCTAACTGCTTGGCGAGACTTTGACTTGGGAGGGGAGCGTGACGGCTGAGGCCCCCGAGATGGAGCACGCGGTCCGCGACCGCCATCAGCTGCGGACGCTGGCCGTCGCCATCACGACCGTGTCGGCCATGCTGTGCGCCGTGATCGGCACCATCGTCTACGCCGTCGCGCTCAACCGACTGTGGTTCCTGCACTTCCCGCTTGGCTTCTACCTCCTGGCGCAAGGACTCCTGATCTTCGCCGTGGTGGTGACCTTCTGGTACGTTCGCGTGCAGGAGCGGATCGACCATACGCGGAGCCTCACCGAGGAGGTCGGGTAGGCGATGAGCGCCCCGTCGCGTCAACGGACACCGAACCCGCATCTTGGCGCCTATTACGGCATCGTCACCAGTGCCTTCGTATCGCTCGTCGTCGTCCTCGCCATGCTCGAGCAGCTCGGCTGGAGCGAAGGCGCCGTCGCGCGTAACGTAATCCTGTGGCCGGTCGCGCTCTATCTCGTCATCGCCGTGGGGACGCGGACGCTCGACGTAGAGGACTTCTTCGCCTCGGGAAGGCGCGTGCCGCCGGTCTACAACGCGTTCGTGCTGGCGGCAACGGCGGTCGGCGGCATCGGCTTCTTCGCCTATACCGGCGCGATCTTCTTCCTCGGTTTCGATGCGCTCGCCATCGGCCTTGGCTGGACGAGCGGCTTCCTGCTCGCAGGTGTGCTGTTCGTGCCGTACCTGCGCAAGGCCGGGGCCTATACACTGCCCGCCTTTCTCGGCCAAAGGTTCAGGTCGCGCCCGGCGCGCATGGCAGCCAGCGTGTTGCAGGTGCCGCCGACGGCGCTGCTGCTCGCCGCGGAGATCAAGATCGCCGCCGTGGCGGCCTCGATGTTCCTGCCTCTGTCCTTCTCGCTTGCCGTGCTTTTGGTTGCGGCATTCGTCGCGGCGGTCGGCATTCTCGGCGGCATGCGCTCGCTCACCTGGACGGGGAGCGCTGAGTTCATCGCCGGCGCCGTGGGCCTCGCTGCGACCTTGATGGTGGTGTCGGTGCTGCTCACCAATCTGCCGGCGCCGCAATTCACCTATAGCGAGATGTTCGGCGCGCTGCAGAACGCTGAGACCGCGGCCGGCGTTTCGCCGGTGAGCCCCGGCGAGATCGATCCAGCCTTTCCGGCGACCGCGCCGACGCAAGCCGCCAAGCCCTTCCTGCAACCCTTCGCGGCCATCAACGAGCCGGGCTTCGTGGCGCTGTTTCTCTGCTTCACGCTCGGCACCGCGGCCCTGCCGAGCCTGCTGGTGCGCAGCGGCGTGACAAGCTCGGTCGGCGACCAGCGCCGGTCCACGGCGTGGGCGCTGGCGCTCGTGGCGCTGTTCGCCATCACGGCACCGTCGCTTGCGGTCTTCGCCAAGATGCTCGTCTTCCGCGACATGGCGCTCGACCCCACCGCCGGTTTGCCATCTTGGCTCGCGGATCTGAGCGGCTGGCAATTGATGGAGGCGGCAGACGGCGACGGCGACGGCGTCGTCCGCGCAGGCGAGCTCCTCATCGCGCGCGACGGCGTGGCGCTGGCGCTGCCGATGCTGGCGGAGCTGCCGTTCGTACTCACCGCACTGATGGCCGCGGCAGGGCTCGCCATCGCGCTTGCCGCGGCCGCCTCGCACCTCTTCACTCTGGCGGCGAGCCTTGCCGACGACGTCTATGGCGTGCTCGACCGGCGCCCCATCGCCCTGCCGAGGCTGATGGCGGCGTGGGCGGCGATCGCGGCCTGCGCGCTCGCCGCCGCCGTGTTTCTGTTCATCGCCGAGGTCGATGCGCTGCGCGCCGCGGTGACGGCCTTCGCCTTCGCCGCCGCGACGTTCTTCCCGGTCCTTCTATTGGCGCTGTGGTGGCCGCGCTGCACGGCATGGGGCGCGCTGGCGGCCATGGGGACCGGGTTCGCGATCCTGGTATTTTTCATCACGGCAGGCGCGTTCGGCTTGGGTGAAACCGTGGCGGGCACGAGCGCCGCCGGCCTGATCGCCGCCGCTCTTGCGCTCGGCGCCGGCGTTGGCGCAAGTCTCTATGGTCCGGCGCCAAGCGCCGCCGAGATGGCCTATTACGAAGAGATGCGAAAGCCCGAGGGCGAAGCCATCTTCGACCGCGCGCAGAAGCGTGCGGCGACGGCAAGCGCCGCGGAGCAGTGAGCGAGGCTCAATCATGGACCCGCAGCGAACGCCGGAGACGCCGCGCCTATCGCTCTATCCCGAGATCGTCCCCTACCGCACGGGGCGGCTCAAGGTCTCGCCCCTGCACGAGCTCTATTTCGAGGAGTGCGGCTCACAGACCGGCAAGCCGGTGGTCATGCTGCATGGCGGCCCTGGCGGCGGCATCAACCCTCTCATGCGCCGCTATCACGACCCGCGCCGCCACCGCATCGTGCTGTTCGATCAGCGCGGCTGCGGCCATTCGATCCCGCACGCCTCCATCGAGGAGAACACGACGTGGGACCTGGTCGCCGACATGGAGCGTCTGCGGACGCATCTCGGCATCGAGCGCTGGCAGGTGTTCGGCGGCTCGTGGGGCTCGACGTTGGCTCTTGCCTACGCCGAAACGTACCCGGAGCGGGTGAGCGAGCTGATCCTGCGCGGCATCTTCACGTTGCGGCGCGCCGAGCTCGAATGGTTCTATCAGGAAGGATGCAGTTGGCTGTTTCCCGACGCGTTCGAGGAGTACGTCAAGGTCATTCCCGAAGCGGAGCGCGGCGACATGATCGCCGCCTTTTACCGGCGGCTCACGTCCGACGATCCGGCGATCCAGGTCGAGGCGGCGCGGGCGTGGAGTGCGTGGGAGGGACGCACTCTGTCGCTCTTGCCCGATTTCGATCGGGTGCAGCGCTTTTCGGAAGATCACTACGCGCTCGCCTTCGCGCGCATCGAGTGCCACTACTTCATCAATGGCGGCTTCTTCGAGCGCGACGACCAACTCATCAAGAACGCCGCGCGGCTTAAGGCCATCCCTGGCGTGATCGTGCATGGCCGTTACGACGTGGTGACGCCGGTCAAGAATGCCTTCGATCTGAAGCGCGCCTGGCCCGAGGCCGATTTGAGGGTGGTCGCCGACGCGGGCCACGCCATGACCGAGCCAGGCATCGTGCACGAGCTGATCGCCGCGACGCGGGGCTTCTCCGCTACAGGATAAAGTCGCCTTTCACCAGGCTGCCGACGCCGACGAAGATCTCGAAGTCGGCCTTGCCGTCGCCGTTGGTGTCGCCCTGCACGATCTTCTTGTCGAAGCGCAATTCGCCGGCTTTCCCGGAGAACTCCTCGTCGCCGATGAACTTGAACTTCGACTTGCCTTTGATGGCGATGTCCGAGACGTCGATTTTGTCCTTCTGGCTGTGCTTAAAGTCGCGAATCTTGTCGCGGTTGGAGCCTTTGACGCTATCCTTGACGGAGTTGAAGTCGAAGATGTCGCGGCCGGCATTGCCAAAGAGCATGTCCTTGCCCTTGCCGCCCGTCAGCGCGTCGTTGCCGGCGCCGCCTTTGAGCGTGTCCTTGCCGCCGCCGCCGTCCAAAAGATCCTTGCCGTCGGCGCCCGTCAGCCTGTCGTTGCCGGTGCCGCCGATCAGCGTGTCGTTGCCGAGACCGCCGTTGAGCTTGTCGTTGCCGGTGCCGCCAATCAGCGTGTCGTTGCCGCCAAGGCCGGAGATGGTGTCATTGCCGCCTTTGCCGTCGATGACGTCCCTGAGATCGGTGGCGATGTGCTGGTCGAGAGGCGCTTGCGAATCGTTGATGATGTCGTCGGCGGCCGTGCCATCGATCCTGGCACCTTCACTGGTCAGCACCACGTCGTTGCCGTCGCCGCCCTTATAGCTGATGGTGAACAGGCGCTGGCCGATGGTGAACTCGGCGCCTTGCGCAAGACCCGCGAAGGTGCCTGACACGGCGAAAGCGCCGTCGTTGTCGATGATGACGAAATCGGTCCTAACGTTCCCGCTTGGGTCGAAGCCGTTGATCAGAGACCGCGCGAGCGTGGCGCCTCCGAGTTGGACGGTCCCGTTGACCTCGAGCTGATCGTATTCGGTTCCAACCGTCGTCCCGCCAAGCTCGACGGCGAAGGTCGATGCCGCCGCGAAGGCGATGGCGCCGGTATGGAGGATGCCGGCGCTGGCGCCGGGCGCGAGCGTGCCACCGGCATTCACGGTCACCGCGCCGGTCGTGCCGTTGCCGCCCAATGTGCCGCCATTGTTGACGGCCACGCCACTCGACGCGGCGATCGAGCCGTCCACCTGCAACGTGCCGCCGTTAACCGCGGTGCTGCCGGTGTAGAGATTGGTGTCTGAGAGGATCAGCTTGCCGGTGCCGACCTTGACGAGCGACCCGCCGACGCCCTGGATGGCGCCGCCGACTTCGGTGGAAAGATCGTTGCTGCCCACTGTGAGCTCGTTGCCGCCGAGGAGATAGGTCCCATCGCCCTCGATCGAGCCGGCACTGACTTTGCCGTCGCCGTTGGCCCCGGCCGTGGCGGAAAAGTCGACGCTGCCAGTCGCCGCGGTGATGAACTGCGCCTGGGCGCCGTCGCTGTTTCCGCTGAATGCCGTTGTCGCTCCGCCGCTGGTGGTGATGACGGCGCTGCCGGCGGCGCTGAAGTCAATGAATGTCAGAGTCGCATCGTTGGTGATTTCGGCGCTGCCGGCCGTGCTGAGGCCGCTGAATTGCAGAGATCCGCCCGATTCGTTGGTGATGCTGGCGTCGCCGGCCGTGCTGGTGGAGAGGAACTGCACATCGTCGTGGTTGGTGATGGCGGCGCTGCCGGCCGTGCTGTTGTCATGGCACTGCAGGCTAAGATCATTGGTGATGGCGGCGGTGCCAGCCGTGCTGTCGTCGTTGAACACAACGAACAAGGTGTTGCTAATGGTGGAGTCGCCAGCCGTGCTGCCGTTGAAGAAATCCATGAACCCGTCGTTGGTAATGACGGCGTCGCCGGCCGTGCTTGAGCCGCGGAAGTTTGCGGTTCCATCGGTGATGATGTTGGCTGCGCCGGCCGAACCGCCGTCGAGGAACTCCACGGTCCCAGAGTTGGCGAGGTCGGCCGCGCCGGCTGTGCTGGTGTTGGCGAACTCCAGGTTCCCAAAGTTGGCGATGCTGGCGCTGCCACCGGCGATGTCGATACCGGCGCCGGTGAAGTTGAAGGTCTGACCGGCAAGAAAGGTGAAGCTGTAATCCGCCGCGTCGGCATTGAAGGTCCAGCCGCCGACGGTCGTCGTTCCGACAAACGTGAGCGCGGCGATGGTCGATTGGCCGAAGAAGGCGGTCTCATCCGGGACAACGCCTCCGCCCCAATTGGTAACCGCATTGTAAGCGCCGTTACCGGGGGTTTCGAGCCAGGTTGCATCAGCCATTTGCGGTTCCTCCGGGCCCATGGAGGGGAAGTCGAGGGCTTCAACCAGAGAAATAAAACGCCGCTCTTATGGGCCTAATGCTGGACCGGATTACGTCTTGGCCGACGCGTTTATCACAGAACTAGTTTGCTCACGGACTGGATAAACATGACGCCTCTTGTTTTCTAATTTTGGCGTCAATGGAGTCAGGTAATCTTGCGGTTCTTATTGATGCTAAATAGCGACAATTATGCTTCTTTAGTTTCATTTGTCCGAGTTTGATCGGGAATAATTCTGTTGTGTCGCGATTTTTTGTTGAAGCTAGAGCGAGCTAATTGCCGATCTCAATCTAGAATCGACGCGCGCCGCCTTGCTGCGTCAGGCGCGGGCGACCTCGCCGATGAAGGAGAGCGCGACGTTGCGCTGATGCGGCGCGTCCCGGTGCTCGATCAGATAAACGCCCTGCCAGGTGCCGAGCGCCATGCGCCCGTCTTGCACCGGGATCGACAGGCTGACCGCGGTGAGCATCGCCTTGATGTGGCTCGGCATGTCGTCCGGCCCCTCCTCGGCGTGCGTGTAGGCGCGGTCCTCCGGCGCCAGGATCTCCAGCGCGTCGAGGAGGTCGCGGCGCACATTGGGGTCGGCGTTCTCCTGAATGGTGAGCGAGGCGGAGGTGTGGGACACGAACACGGTGAGGAGGCCGGCGTCGGCGCCGATGCCGTCAAGCCAGGCGGAGAGCGCGCGGGTGATCTCGACGAACCCCTTGCCGCGGGTCGGGACGGCCAGACTGTGGCTCGCCTGAACCAGGCCCATGGTTCCGCCTCCTCGTCTCGGTCGCGGGCGCGGTCTGGCGCCGTGCCCCTAACGCCCTGGAATTCGTCCCAGTTTAAGGCGCCGCTTAACACAAAATTTACTCGGGCTTGCCACCGTCATGCTGACCGCTTCGCGCGCCGTCTCGTCCGCACGCGGGCCCATAGCGGCGTCGACTCCATGGGGAACGGTATGGCTTCAGAAGCAAGTTGGCAAACGAGCGGCCGGGGCAGCGACGCCTTCACCACCGAACAGCCCATGGACCAACGCACGGTCGAAGTCCTGCTGCGGCGCCTCGTGGAGCGGGTCGAGGAGAGCGAGCGCCGCTACGGCGAGGCGCTCGACGAGCTTCACGCGCGGCTCGACCAGCTGTCGCAAACGGCCGAAGCAGCGCGGGACGCTGGCACGCCCGAGGACGCCGACACCTTCGACCGCCTGCACAGCCAGGTCAGCAATCTCGCCCGCCGGTTAGAACAGGACACGGCGCCGCTCGACGATTTCGAGCGCCTCGGCAAGGCGCTGACGGACAGCTTGAACCATGGCGCGACGGGCGAAGAGGCCTACGCCGCGGAACGCGTCCACGATACGGCAGAGCCGAGCCCGTTCGCGCAAGCGGCGATGGCGGCAAAGCGGCAGACCGGGTCCGAGCCCGGGCCCACGGCGGCCTATCCCGACTTCGGCTATGCGCCGGCCCCGGCCTACGGCCTGCCGCCGCTCGAGTCCGAAACGTTCGGCGAGGCGGCCGTCCTCGACAAGCGGCTGATGGAGATCGCCCAGCGGCTCGAAGAGTCGATCGGCACGGCGATGCCGACAGTCGCCATCGAGGCGCTCAACAGGAAATTGGACGACATCGGCAGCCAGCTCAGCCAGGCGCTCGGTAAGGCGCCGGCGGCCGAGGCGCTTGCGTATGTGGAACGCCAAATTTCGGATATGGGTCAACAGCTTGCCAAGGCCGAGGAGCAGCTCGGCAAGATCGGCGGCATCGAGGGCCATCTGCTCAAGCTGATCGAGCGCCTCGACGAGAAGCCGGCATCGCCGGCTCAGGCCGGGACCACCCCCGCGCAACTCCAGGAGATCGCAGGCAAGGCGGCGGCGGAAGCCGCGCGCCTCGTCGCCGGCGAGGCCAAGCAAAGCGGCGAGCGCCTCGACGCCATGCATCGCGACATCACGGCCATGAGTGGCAAGAGCCGCGAGTCCGGCGACCGTCTCGTCAAGACGCTCGAAGCCGTGCACGAATCGCTGAAGCAACTCGTGCAGCAGGTAGAGCGCGGCGCGCCGGCCCTCCAGCCGAAGCCGCGGGCGTCGCTCGCCGAGAAGACGCGCCAGGCGGAGGCGAAGCCGGCGACGCCCCTGGCTCAGGCAGGCGCCGCGGCCGGGCTCGCCCCGGCGGCTGAAAAGCAGATTGCGGCGAAGACCGGCGCGGGCGGGGAAGCTGCCGCCAAGAAGGAGACCTTACGCGACCGGCTTGGCGCTGCCATCCCAGACTTCGCGGAGACCGAGGTCCCGCCGCCGTTCGGGCGGGCGAAGCGCGCTTCGCCGGACGATGAGGCGGTCGATCTCGACGCGACGCAGCCGCGCAAGGCGCGCATGCGGGCCGAGACCAAGCCGGCCGCAGCCGACGCGAGTTTCGGCGACGACCTCGATGCGCCGGACGACCTCGTCGCCGCGGCGCGCCGGGCGGCACAAGCAGCGGCGCTGCGCGCCGAAGAGCGCAGCGGACGGCGGGGGTCAGGCTACCTCGCCGGCAGTTCCCCCGGCGCCGAGCAGACCGGGCGGCGCAAACGCTCCCTCCTCATGATCGCCGCGGCAGTGCTTCTCGCGCTCAGCGCGGCGCTGCTCTATGGCCGGCTTGCCTCGAAGCCGGATGAGGAGGTCACCGTGCCCGCCACCGAGGAAAGCGCGCCGGCGCCCGCAGCCGAGGGCACGACCGAAGGCGACGGCGCCGCCCCTGCCGGCGAGCCAGACAAGTCCGGCGCGTGGGAGGTGCTGCCCATCGACCCGGCCGACAACGCCACCCGCCAGGGCGCCACCACAGGCTTTACCGAGGTCGCCAAGTCGAAGGTTCCGCCGATGCCGGCCAGCGAGCTCTTGCCAGAGCCGCAACTCGCCTCGCTGAAACCCGACGGGCAGGCTGCGCTCCCGCCCGGGGTGATCTTCTCCATCGAGGACCCGCTTGCCGGAACCGAGCCCAACACACCCCCTCAGGGCGTCGCAGTCACGACGCCCCTCGCCGACCTTCCCCTGCCGCCGGACGCGCTTGGGACCAAGGCGCTGCGTGAGGCCGCCAAGGCCGGCGACGCCAAGGCACAATATGCCGTCGCCACCCGGTACGCCGAAGGCAAGAACGCGGTGCGCGACCTCAAGACTGCGGCGCAATGGTTCGAGCAGGCGGCGGCTTCAGGCCTCGCACCGGCCCAGTACCGGCTCGCCGCCATGTACGAGCGCGGTCTCGGCGTCGACAAGGACCCAGGCAAGGCCCGCTCCTGGTATGCGGCCGCCGCAGAGAACGGCAACGTCAAGGCGATGCACAACCTCGCTGTCAGCGTGAGCGGCCGTGAGGGCGGCGAGTCGGACTATGCGCTCGCCGCAAAATGGTATGGCGAGGCGGCAGCCTACGGTCTCGCCGATAGCCAATTCAATCTCGGCATTCTCGCCGAGCACGGCCTTGGCACCGCCAAGAGCCTTGAGGAGGCTTACAAGTGGTTCGCGCTCGCCGCCGCCAACGGCGACGCCGAAGCCGCCAAGCGGCGCGAGGTCATCAAGGTTCAGCTTGCGCCTTCCACCTTCGCCGGGGCAGAGGCCGCGGTGAAGGCTTGGAAGCCGAAGGAGGCATCGCCTGACGCCAACGAGGTGGCAGAGGAGCCCATATGGGTCGCCACGGCGCCCAAGGCCGAGAATGCTGCCCTCGTCACCCGTGCCCAGATGCTGCTCAACCAGCTCGGCTACGACGTGGGGCCGCCTGATGGGGTCGCCGGCGAGCGCACGCGAACAGCGATCAAGCTGTTCGAGCGCCGCAATGGCCTCGAGGAGACCGGCTCGGTCACCATCCCCCTCGTCACCCAGCTCGAGCGCCTGACGAGCTGAGCAGAAATCAGAATTCGGAAATCAGAAATCGGAAGAGATTTGGAGAGGAAGCCTGAAAAGGAGCCTCGACCTTCTGATTTCTGAATTCTGGCTTCTGTCCCCTGTTGACAGGCCCGCGCGCGGCGAACAGTTTGCCAGGGCTCACTCCTTCAACGCCCCGGCCGATGTTTCAGATTTATCTGCCTATTGCCGAGATCTCCGTGAACCTTCTGGTCATGCTGGGACTTGGCGCGGCGGTGGGCTTTCTGTCGGGCATGTTCGGGGTCGGCGGCGGCTTCCTGCTGACGCCGCTGCTCATGTTTTCGGGCATCCCGCCGACCATCGCGGTGGCGACCGGGGCCAACCAGATCGTCGCCACCTCGGTCTCGGGCACGCTGGCGCAATGGCGGCGCGGCAATGTCGATCTGCGCATGGGCGCGGTGCTCATCCTGGGCGGCGTGGTCGGCGCCATCATCGGCGTCCTGCTCCTCAAACTGCTGCGCGAGCTCGGACAGGCGGGCCTCATCATCTCGCTGACCTATGTGGCCTTCCTCGGGATCATCGGCGCCCTGATGCTGTGGGAGAGCGCCAGAGCCATCTGGCGCCAGCGCGCCGGCAAGACTCTTTCGGCGCGGAGGTCGGGCCAGCACAATTGGATTCACGGACTGCCGTTCAAGATGCGGTTCCCGCGCTCGCGGCTCTATATCAGCACCATTCCGCCGCTCGTGATCGGCGCCCTGGTTGGGCTGCTCGCCGCGTTCCTCGGCGTGGGCGGCGGCTTCATCATGATTCCGGCGATGATCTATCTGCTGCGCATGCCGACGAACATCGTGATCGGCACGTCGATCTTTCAGATCATTTTCGTCACGGCCATCGTCACCCTGTTGCACGCCACGCTCAACCAGACGCTCGACGTCGTGCTTGCCTTCCTGCTGGTGATCGGCGGCGTCATCGGCGGCCAGTTCGGCGTGCGCGCGGGCCAGAAGCTCAGGGGCGAGGAGCTCCGCGCGCTGTTGGCGCTGCTGGTGCTCGCCGTGGCGCTGCGCCTGCTTCTCGACCTCGTGGTCAGGCCGTCCGAGCTTTACAGCATCGTTCCGTTGGTGGGGGCGTGATGAAGACCGCGATCCGCCTGGCCCTCGTCCTTCTCGCGCTGTCATGGGCGCCGGCCATGGCGCAGCAGAAGGCGCCGGCCGCGCAAGACGAACCCGCCGACCAGGAGCAAGTCCAGTCCGACATCTCGACACGTGAGATCGCCATCCAGTCCAACTTCACGGGTATCGAGATCCTGATCTTCGGCAGTGTGGAATCGAGCGATCTGCAGCCACCCGGCAAAGGCGCCTACGATGTGATCGCCGTGGTCCGCGGTCCCAGCGAACCGATCGTCGTCAGAAAGAAGGAACGCGTCGCCGGGATTTGGGTGAACGGGCCGGGCAAAACCTATGGCACCGTGCCTGGATTCTACGCCGTGTTGTCCACGCGTCCGTTCAGGGCGATCGCGTCGGACGAAATGCTGAACAATCTCGACATAGGTCTCTCCGACCTCGAGTTCGGACGCTACACGAAGGGCAATCCCGAGGAACAGGCGTATCGCTCGGCCATGATCAGGCTGATGAAGCAGAAGAACTTGTTCCAAGAGCACGACGACGGCGTGAAGTTCATTGGTCGCAGCCTGTTCAGGGCAACCGTCGCGCTGCCGGTGAACGTGCCGACAGGCCGCTACTCCGTCGACGTCTATCTGTTCCGCGACGGCGCGGTGGCGAGCAAGAGCGAGGGCTCACTCGAGGTGACGAAGGCTGGCATCGAGGCGGTGCTCTACCAGCTCGCGTTCAAGCATCCGTTCGTATACGGCCTGTTGGGGGTGGCGATTGCCGTATTGGCGGGACTGGCAGGCTGGTACGCGTTCCGCCGCGACTAGCTCTTAGTCCGGCAGCAGCAGGCTGCCGAGCACCGGGTAGACGCGGTGCCGCCCCATCATCCAGGCCTCCAGCCGCGGGCGCGCGAAGAGCGGGCGGAAGGCCTGGTCGAGCACGTTGAGACCGCCGGCATAGGCGCCGAAGGCCGGCATCACCAGCCGGTTGCCGTCGGTGGCGAAGCAGCGGCGGCGGATCACAGCGCCGCGCCGGGCGATGCGCGCCACGGGGTGGAGATGCCCTACGATCTCCTTGGCCG
This sequence comes from Methyloceanibacter sp., assembly GCF_050726195.1. Lineage (GTDB taxonomy): Bacteria > Pseudomonadota > Alphaproteobacteria > Rhizobiales > Methyloligellaceae > Methyloceanibacter. The sequence goes on from NZ_JBOHJC010000003.1 coordinate 168,335, forward strand.
ATGGGGTTTCCGACGGCTCGTGGCGTAAGGTCACGCCGCACAGGGTGAGCGTGGCGCACACCGTGCCGCCGATGCTTGCCGGCAGGTGCGGATCGTGATTGCCGCAGATCCAGTACCAATCGCGCCCGCGCTGGAGCCCTGTCAGCAGCGCGAGGTCGTCGGCGAGGAGGTTCTCGGCGCACTCGCTGCGATGAAAGCTGTCGCCGAGCGCGACTACTCTGGCCGGATTGATTTTGTCGAGGATCTTGCCGAGGCGGCACAGCGTGCTGCGCGTATCGTAAGGCGGCAGCAACATGCCGAGCGCCGCAAACGCCGCGCCCTTCTCCAAATGCAGGTCGGCGACGAGCAGGGTGTCCTCCGCCTCCCAGTAGAGCGCGCCTGCGGCGAGAGGTGTCAGCACGTGGCCCGACACGAAGAGGTGCGAGCGAAGTGTCGGCGCCGTTTCCGGCATGAGGTCGGGCCTAGCGCGCAGCATGTTCCCCTAATGCCTCAGCGATGAGTTCCTCGGCGGTCTCACGCAACAAGCTCTCGCCTGCGTCGCCGGGGACGCTCTCGCGGCCGATCTCGAGCATGACCGGCACGGCGAGCGGCGAAACGTGGCTCAAGGCACTATGCCTGATTCGACCGTCGATCCGCTTCAGGAAATCGCCGAGGCGGTGGACGTCGATCAGCCCGGTGGCGGCATCGGCGAACGCCGCTTTCAGGAGAATGTGGTCCGGCTCGTGCTGGCGCAGCACGTCGTAGATCAGGTCGGAGGAGACCGTCATCTGGCGGCCGGTCTTCTCCTGACCCGGGTGGCGGCGCTCGATGAGGCCGGAGATGATGGCGCACACGCGGAACGAGCGCTTCATCAGATTGGATTCGGCAAGCCAGGCATCGAGGTCGTCGCCGAGCATGTCCTCGTCGAACAGGAGCGCGAGATCGAGACGGCCGGTGCGTACCATCTCGCTCATGTCATTGAGGCCCCAGATGGCGAGAGCGTATTCGTTGGCGACGAAGCCGAGCGGCGCGGCGCGAGCGCGTTCGAGCCGCCTTGTGAGCAGCATGCCGAGACTTTGATGGGCGAGCCGCCCCTCGAACGGGTAGCAGACGAGATAATGCCGCTGGCCGCGCGGGAAGGTCTCGATGAGCATCTCGTCGGCGCCCGGCACCACGGAGAATTCGGCCTGGATGCGGAGCCAGTCGGAGACCTGGGCCGGCAGCTTCAACCAACTGCCGCGCTCGGCCAGCATATGGCGGACACGATCGGCGAGATAGGTGGAGAGCGGGAACTTGCCGCCTTCGTAAGCGGGCACCTTGGGGTCGGCGGCGTGGGCGCGGGTGACGATGGCGTCCATCTCGCGCAGGCCCTCGAAACGCAGCACCTCGCCGGCGAACACGAAGGTGTCACCGGGCGACAGCTGCTCGATGAAATACTCCTCCACCTCGCCGAGCACGCGGCCGGCGGCGAGCATGCTCTTCGGCTTGAGCGCGCCGCCCTTGAGGCGGGCGAGCCGCACGCGAAGCATCGGCGCCTCGACGATGGTGCCAACATTGAGCCTGTATTGCTGGGCAATACGGGGATGGGCGATGCGATATTTCCCATCCGGCGTCCGTTTGAGCTTGGCGTAGCGCTCGTAATTGGCAAGCGCATAGCCGCCGGTGGCGACGAAGCTCACGATCTTGTCGAAGCCCTCGCGGGTGAGGCCCTGATAAGGCGCGGCGCTGGTCACCTCGCGGTAGAGCAGGTCCGGGTCGAAGGGCTCGGCGCAAGCCATGCCGAGCACGTGCTGGGCGAGCACGTCGAGCGCGCCGGGGCGCGTCGGCGGCGTATCCTGCGCCCCCTCCTCGGCGGCCTCGAGCGCCGCCTGGCACTCCATGACCTCGAAGCGGTTGGCCGGCACGAGCAGCGCTTTGCTCGGCTCGTCGAGCCGGTGGTTGGCGCGGCCGATGCGCTGGGCGAGGCGGCTTGCGCCTTTCGGCGCGCCGACATTGATGACGAGGTCGACGTCGCCCCAGTCGATGCCGAGATCGAGGGTCGAGGTGCACACCACGGCGCGGAGCTTGCCCGCCACCATGGCGGCTTCCACCTTGCGGCGCTGGCCGACGTCGAGCGAGCCGTGATGGAGGGCAATCGGCAGATTGTCGTCGTTGTAGCGCCATAGCTCGTGGAACAGCATCTCGGCCTGGGAGCGCGTATTGACGAACATGAGCGACAGGCGGTGCGCCTTGATCGCGGCGTACATCTCGGGCAGCGCATAGCGGGCCGAATGGCCGGCCCAGGGCAGCTCGGCCTCCGACCTGAGGATGGCGATGTCGGCCTTGGCGCCGCTCGCCGCAGTGACGATCTCGGCGAGCCGGGTCGCAGCCTGTCCGCGATTGGCGACGAGAAACGCGGCGAGCTCTGACGGCCGCGCCACGGTGGCGGAGAGGCCGACCGCAGTGACCTCCGGCGATAGGGTGCGGAGCCGTGCGAGGTCGAGGGCAAGGAGATCGCCGCGCTTGCTGGAGGCGAGCGCGTGCAACTCGTCCAGGATCACGCAACGGAGTTTGCCAAACAGCTCGGCCGCGCTCTTATGGGATAGCATCAACGCGATCTGCTCGGGGGTTGTGAGCAGAATATCGGGCGGCAACATGCGCTGACGCGCGCGGCGCGACGGCGGCGTATCGCCGGTGCGCGTCTCGAGCGTGATGGGGAGGCCCATCTCGGCGACCGGCGTGGCAAGGTTCCGCGCGATGTCGGTGGCGAGCGCTTTCAGCGGCGAGACGTAGAGCGTGTGGATGCCTGCCCTCGCCTGCGGCTTCGGCGCGGCTCTGGCGGTGAGATCGACCAGGCTCGGCAGGAAGCCGGCCAAGGTTTTGCCGCCACCGGTCGGGGCGATGAGCAAGGTGTCGCGACCGGCAGAGACCCGCTCGAGAAGCTCCAACTGATGGTCGCGCGGTCGCCAGCCGCGGGCGCGGAACCAGCCGGCGAAGGGCTCAGGCAGGATCGCGCGGGGCGGCGCGTCGTCCGCTTCCACAACCAGGCTTCGTCTCGCGCCCACCGTCGCTCCTTGATCTTCGCCGCCCCTCGCACCAATTGTGCTAGAGTTTGGACTCGAAGCCCACGGTTTAAGAGGGAAGCGGACAGATGGAACGGTTTTTTGGCGGCAATCCGGCGCTCGTCCTGCTGAGGCTCGCGATTCTGTCGTTGATCGTGGGCGTGGTCCTTGCGGCACTCGGCTTCAGCCCCTACGACCTCATCCAGAACATTCGCGACCTGGCTCAGCGCATCTACGACATGGGCTTCGCCGCGGTGGAAAAGGCGTTCCGCTACTTCCTGCTCGGCGCGGTGATCGTGTTCCCGGTGTGGGTTGTGATGCGCGTGCTCAAGATGTTTGGGCGCGAACCGGGCACCGAGGTGGCCGAGACCGGCCAGCAGAAGCGCTAGGCCGGCAAGTCGCGAGATTAAGCAGGAACGTAGGTCAACCTGATCACATCCTCGCCAATCCGATCACTCGTCATAAGGCGGAGCGGCGGCCGGGGTCCGGCGAAATATGGCTTGCCGTGACCGAGCACGACGGGGTGCAGATAGATTCGATACTCATCAATCAGGCCAAGTTCGGTGAGGCTTTGCGCCAAGTCCGGGCCAGCAACTTCGATCTCCCCGTCGCGCTCGGCCTTTAGCTTGCTGATCGCGCCCTCAAGATCATCCTCAACAAGCCTGGCGTTGGGGCCGACCGACTTCAACGAGCGCGAGACGACCCATTTCGGCTGGTTCCGCCACGCCGCCGCGAAGGCGTGTTGTTCTGCATCCCATTCAGGATGATCGTCGTCCCAGTAACGCATGACCTCATACATTTGGCGACCGTACACACTGCCCGCCTGCCCCTGAGCCTCCTCGATGAAGTGGCGGAAGAGCGTGGGGCTTGGCGCAAACGCCATATGATCGACGTAGCCGTCCAGGGACTGGTTCATTCCGAACACGAGCTTAGCCATACCTACTTCCTTTCCTTACACGGCGCATCCGCGCGGTTCCCTAGTAGGTGGGCACGCTTCACTTTGCCCACCCTACGGAAGAATCTTCAGCACGGCTTCGGGCGGGCGGCCGATGGCGGCCTTGTCCCCGCTCACGACGATGGGCCGCTCGATGAGGATCGGGTTCGCCGTCATGAGGGCAATCAACGCGTCGTCCGTGAGGTCCTTGTCCTTGAGACCAAGCTCGGCGTAGCGCGGCTCGCTCTTGCGCAGGATGTCGCGCGGCTTCAGGCCGAGCTTGGTCAAGATGCGCTTGAGCTCGGCTGCGGACGGCGGGGTCTTGAGATACTCGACGATCTTCGGCTTAACGCCGCGCTCCTCGATCAGCGCCAGGGTCGCCCGCGACTTCGCGCAGCGCGGGTTGTGGTAGATGGTGACCGTCATACGACGACCTCCGGCAGTTTCTTCTCGGCCCATTCCTCTGCACGGCGCCCGACAAATGGCGCCAGCGACTCGACTTTTGCGCCCGCCATCGCCTCGACCAGCTTACGCTTGACCCGGCCGATGAGGCCGGGCCCCTCGAACACTAGCCCCGTATAAAGCTGAATGAGGGAGGCGCCCCCTTCGATCTTGGCGAGCGCCGTCTCTGGCGAATCGATGCCGCCGACGCCGATCAAAGGCAGCTTCCCTTGCGTCGCGAGATAGACGCGGGCGAGCATGCGGGTCGCGCGGTCGAACAGCGGACGTCCCGACAGGCCGCCGGTCTCGCGGGCGAAAGCCCGGTCAAGGAAAGCCTCGCGGGCGAGCGTGGTGTTGGAGACGATGACGCCGTCGACGCCGTTCGCCGCAATGACACGGGTCACTTCCGGGAGATCGGCATCGGCGAGATCGGGCGCGAGCTTGACGAAGAGCGGCGGCGGCTTCGGCCCGATTGCCGCCCGCGCGGCCTGCACTTTGCCCAGCAGCTGATCGAGCTTCCGCGGCGCCTGGAGATCGCGCAATCCCGGCGTATTGGGCGAGGAGATGTTGATGGCGAAGTAGCTCGCCACTGTCGCCATGCGCTTCACCCCTTCCACGTAGTCGGCAATGCGGTCCCGGCTGTCGCGGCCCGCGCCGAGATTGACGCCGACAATGCCGCCGGGCCGGCGCTGCAGGCGCCTGAGCGCCGCCACCTGGCCCTCGTTGTTGAAGCCGAGCCGGTTGATGACGGCGCGGTCGGCATGGGAGCGGAACACGCGGGGGCGCGGGTTGCCGGCTTGGGGCAGAGGCGTCAACGTGCCGACCTCGGCGAAGCCGAAACCCATGGCGAGCAACTCGCGCGGCACGCGGGCATTCTTGTCGAAGCCCGGCGCCATGCCGACGGGATTGGGGAAGTCGAGGCCGAACAGGCGCCGCTTGAGGCGCGGATCGTCGGGGCCGGCGGCACGCGGATAGATGCCGAGCTCCAGTGTCTTGACGGCAAGATCGTGGGCGCGCTCGGGATCGAGGGCGAGGAGCAGCGCCTGGCCCAACCCGAACAGCGCGCTCACGCGAGCATCCCTTCCGGCAGGACGTGGCGGCCGCCCTCCCCGAGCGTCAGCTTCTGGGCCCACAGGACCGCGGCGAGGTCGAGCGGCGCGTAGAGGTGCGGGAACAATGCCCCGCCACGAGATGGCTCCCATTTGAGGCTCGGCCCAAGCCGCTCGGGATCAAGGGCCAGGAGCACAAGACGGTCTTGTCCGGCGAAGTGCTTGGCGAGTGTGCCTTCAAGCTGATGGTCGGCGGAGAGATGGATGAAGCCGTCGCGGAGGTCGTCGGCGGAGCCCGCGAATCGCCCGTCAGTCTTCATCGCGGCATAGGCGGCTTGGGAGAGGATCTTGTAGACGGACTCTGGCATGGCGCGGAGACTAACCGCCGCCTTCCATCCCAACAAGGAGAGCCGCGCCCTCGCGTCTCAGTTTGATTTCTTCTTGGGTTTCTCGGTTGAAGCGCCGTCGCGTTCGGCGATCGCCTGGGCGAGACACCAGTCCGCCATAGACAAATCCTGGCTGATCACCTCGGGGGTGGTGGCGTCACGGGCGCGCTGGATAAACTTCTTCGCTTCAACGAGATAGTCCATCGAACCCTCCCCATATGCCGGCACTCTTCGTCATATGGGTACGGGCCGGTGCGGGGGCAATCGGCCAGGAAGCGGGCCCGGCGCGCTCTTTGTACGGAAGCGTATCAAATTCGGGCCAGCCCGCGCGGGATCGCCCCGGGGGCCGAAATCCGGTGGACGGCAGTAGGGCGGGTAGTGTCTCAGTTTGAATTTAGTCTCCCTTGACGCGCTATCGAATCCGCGCCTCGCTTCCTATAGGCTTAGCGGAACGCATGGCAAGCCGTTGGGAGCGTGAATTATGGAGCCCAAGGAAAAGTTCGATGCATTGATGCAGATCGCTAATTTCGCGGTGGCTAGATGCGATGGTCGGCGTCAGTACGAATGGAAGCTTACCTTTGGTGTTTGGGCCCTGTTGAGTGCTACCCTGATTTACGTGAAAGCCGACGCCTTTCCTCTGGTGTTCGGTTTTGCCGTGCTTGTACTGTATGGAGCTTGGTTACAGGCCATTCTGAAAAGAAACCAAAATGATACTGTAATAGCATGGCATTCTCTTAGAAAAGCTAATTCTGATCTAAAGCTTGGCCTTGATCTAAAACAACCGTCGTTTATCAAACCGTTGGAAGGCTGGCGCAACTATTTCGGGTTTTTTGTGAATTGGTCGATGGGTTTGCAATTTTGGTTCACCGCTGGGCTCATAGCGCTTTTTTACTCGTTAAAGGTAAATGAGCCTACATGGTTCTGTGCTACGAACATGACAATTGATAGGGGAATCTGATTTCCCATGCCCAAAGGACCCAAAGGCGAGAAGAGACCGGCCGACGTGATCGGTGCGGCAATCACTGTGGCGAAGATCGCAACAGGTGAGGTCGAGGAAGGGAAGCCGACGCGAACCGAGAAGCGTGCAAGAAAGGCGGGGTCGAAGGGGGGCCCAGCGCGCGCGAAAGCTCTTACGCCAGCGCAGCGTTCGGAGATTGCCAGGGCAGCGGCCAGCGCGAGATGGAAGAAGGGCGGCTAGGCAGCAGCGGCTGCGCCTCCGCTAGGCGGCTCGCCTTTGTCATCATCATCTAGCCCTCTCGCGATCTTCATTTCCTCAATGTCCTCCTCGAAGTTGAAGGGGATTTGCAGAGGCTCTTCTCTGGGGTGGCTGGCATTGTAGTGCTCCACCTTCATCGCGAGTGCGAAACAATCGTTCGCGATCTGGCGTCGTTCGTTTTGGACGCCCTTTTCAACATGAGTGCGAGGTGCGAGGTCGATGTCGGCCCACTTGAACAGCGGCGCTCCGTCCTTGCTAGTCGATTTGGCCGGGATAAATGCGCGGTACTCACGGCCGTCCTTGTCCACGCGTACTTGTTCGCGAAGAATATCCGCCATGTCGCGGGCGAAGCTTGCGCTCACGTCTACCGGTTTGGGCGCCCAGAGCTTCTTTTTGATCGCCCAATTTCCTAACTCTCGCAGGTCGGCCGGCTCGGAGGAAACCTCCTTGCAGTACTTTTCCCAAATCGCCAGCATGTTTTCTTTGTAAGTGCCCATGTCGGTTCCTTATCTTCCCACGGGGACAACGTCGCCCCACCCGTCCATCATCATCGACCCGGCGAGGTGGGAGCGAATCCTAACCAAGTGCTTGCGCAGAAGGTCATACCGCTTTGCCATGCGCTGTAACTGACCAACCGCCAGACCAGGGTGAACACTCATGCGCTTTGAAAACGCGATGACATCGCTCTCGGAGAAGTAAGGGTTCTTACGAAGATAAAACGACCGCATTTGTTCAGAAGGAACGCAAAACTCTGCGGCATCGGTGTTTGCAACGCGTTCTTCTTCACTGGTCGGCGACATGCTGTTCGCCTCAATGTCTTCATCGAGGATAGCTTGGTCCTTGCCATGGCCGTGAAGAACATGCGCGCATTCGTGTCGTAGCACGAACCAAAAATTATCAATGCGATCGAACCTAATTGACATGCCGATGACCGGCGCCTTCGGATCAAGCCAGAAGCAAACGCCATCAATTAGCGCGCTTGGCAGACCTTCCGACACCACGTACCGGACCCCGGCCTCGTTTAGGAATCGCGGAACGCGGCGCACCGATTCTGGGTCGCCGCGCATATCTTTAAATGCCTCGACTGCATCTCGAAGCTTCGCCTCGCTGTAGGTGGGAGGGTGCATCTCTAATGCGATTTGGCGAACGCGGAATAGCCAAGCAAGCTGTGCGGGGGGAATGTCGGAATAGTCCGTTTTCTTCGCTGAGTGATTCAGATGTGGCACTTCATCAAGGGACCGCACGCCGAAGAACTGGCAGACCTGTTCTTCAAGTGTGCCCGGACGGTGGTCGGGGTCAATCCAGCCGCGCTTAACCATTTCGCGAAGTGGATAGCGCGAAAGAATGCGAGAGCGAGATGAAACAAGCGGGTCTGGGCCATCGGCTCGTTGAACATCGTACTCAGCCTGCGCCCGAGCAAATTCCTCTGCGGGCCGGTCAAGGGCCGCGCCAAGCGCCCTAGCCATGGCAAGACTGATGCTGCGGCGGTCATGTAGGATCTGGTTGATGGGTCCTGGAGCCGTGCCGATGGCGAACGCCAAATCACGTTCTCCCCAGCCTTTCGCTTCCATTGCCTCACGCACTAGCTGGCCCGGGGTCTTTGCTTGCAAACTGTTCATGCCGCCCTCTACGAATCATCTTTATAGACCATGGGCTTAAATAGTCAATAACGGGTTAACGAACTCTGTAACCTGAACAAAATGCTTGACTTAATAGGGGGGTTGTAGTTTATTGGGGCATGAACAGGCTGCCCCTTGAAAAGCGCGTTCGTATCCTTTCGATGATGGTGGAAGGTTCGTCCCTCCGCTCGATTTCTCGTGTCTGCGACGTGTCAATCAACACGATCTCGAAACTGCTTGTTGACGCGGGCGCAGCGTGCGCAGCATTCCACGATGTGAAGGTCCGCAACGTCAAAGCCGAGCGCGTTCAAGCCGACGAAATCTGGTCGTTCTGCTACGCCAAGCGCGTGACCGCTCCGAACACGAAGAAGCAGGTTGAAGGTCGCGGCGACGTTTGGACCTGGACCGCGCTTGATGCTGACAACAAGCTGATCATTTCGTGGATCACCGGCTATCGTGATTCGGTGGCCGCTTGGGCCTTCCTAGACGATCTTCGCAGCCGCCTTGCTAACCGGGTACAGCTGACCAGCGATGCCTTCCCCGCTTACGTGCAAGCCGTAGGATCGACGTTCGGCGATGAAATCGACTATGCGCAGCTAGTTAAGCTCTATGGCCCCGCGCCCGAAGGTGAGCGCCGCTACAGCCCTCCGGTGTGCATCGGAGCCCGCAAGAGGACGCTGACCGGCAATCCCGATCCGAAGCATATCAGCACGTCATTTGTTGAGAGGCAGAACCTCACGATGCGCATGTCCATGCGGCGCTTCACGCGCCTCACCAATGCGTTCAGCAAGAAATTTGAGAACCACTGCCACGCGCTCGCGATCTACTTTGTTTGGTACAACTGGGTTCGCCAGCATAAGTCCCTCAAGGGCCTGTCCCCGGCAATGGCCGCTGGTCTAACGGACACTCTCATGGGCATGGAAGATATTGTGGCCCTAGTTGACGCCCGCGAACAGAAGCTGCTACATGAGAAGCGGTTAGGAATGCTGACCTATTCAAACTGAGACACTACCGTAGGGCGAATAAGTCATAATTCCTACGGATAGGCATGAATTCCCGTGGCACCTCTGATTCGGGACGGTCTTCCATGAACAAGCTTACCCATGCCAGGGTTTGGTCCGCCATCGACGCGCTCGCGCGGCGCTACGGCTTGTCTGCGTCTGGCCTCGCCAAGCGCGCCGGGCTCGACCCCACCGCTTTCAACAAGTCGAAGCGGGTGACTGGCGAGGGACGCCCGCGCTGGCCGACCACCGAGAGCATCGCCAAGGTCCTCCAGGCGACCGGCGCGTCGTTCGACGACTTCACGACCCTCGTCACCGCCGAGCCGCGGCGCCGCCACACCGCCCGACCCATACCGCTGATCGGCATGACGCAGGCAGGCGCCGGCGGTTTCTTCGACGACGGCGGCTTTCCCGTAGGCGGGGGCTGGGATGAAATCCGCTTCCCCAAAGTGGACGACGAGAACGCCTACGCGCTCGAAGTCACCGGCGACAGCATGGCGCCGCTCTATCGCGACGGGGACATCCTCATCGTCTCGCCTAACTCGGCACCGCGCAAAGGCGACCGCGTGGTGTTGCGCACCTCGGACGGCGAGGTAATGGCCAAGGTGCTGGTCCGGCGCACGACAAAGACCGTGGAGCTTGCATCCCTCAACCCGTCCCACCCCAATCTCGTGTTCCCTCTGGATCGGATCGAGTGGATGGCGCGCATCGTGTGGGCGAGCCAATAGGGGGCCGCGACCTTAAAGCCGCCCAGCATCTGGGCTAGCATAAGGCCATGTCATTCGCCTCACGCATCGTCACCGCCGTGCTCGGCCTCGCGGTTGTTCTCCTGTTCTGGCCGATCGGCATGCCGGTCGGGTTTCAGCAGGCGTGGTGGGCCCGGGAACAGGTCATCGGGCCGGTCGAGCCGCCGCCGCCCGACACGCGGCTATTCACCAAGCCGCCAACGCCACCGCCTGCTCCAGCTGCGGCACCTGGCGAGGTCGTGGGGCCAAAGCAGACTCATGCCGTTCCGGCACCGGAGCCCAAGTCGAAGGCCGCGCCTGATGCTCCGGCCGAGGCCAAGGCCGATGCGGCCCAGACGGCCGCCATCAACAAGACCGACGAAGCGGCCGTCACGCCGCCGGTCAAGCCCAAACTCCATTATCGCGTGGTGGTACGCGATGGCGGCACGCTCGAGCTTAACGGCGTCGTCATTAAGCTTGGCGGCATCGTAGCGCGGGACGCCGATGCCAAATGCATGGACAAGACGGGCCGGTCCTGGGCCTGCGGTGCGCAGGCGCGCACGGCGCTGACGCGGTTGATCCGCGGCCGCGCCGTCTCTTGCGACCCCCCCGCGTCAAGCAAGGCCAAGTCGATTACGGCGCGCTGCACCGTGGGCGGCACCGATCTCTCAATTTGGATGGTCGCGCAAGGCTGGGCCGTGCCGAGTGAGACGACACAGGCGCAGCTTAATGAGGCCGCCGGCGCGGCGCGCAAGAAACGCCTCGGCCTATGGCGTTAGCGCAAAAAGATGCGGACCGGGCTGTGTGCCCGATCCGCATCGTGAAACGAAAAACGCCGCTTTGGACGGCGGCGCGTGAAGTGACTTACGAGTTGTCGCAGATCACCTTGACGTCGATGTTGGCTTCCTCGCGGGAGGGATAAGCCTGCTTGCCGATCTGCATGCCGAGCTCATCCTCGCTGACGAGGTGCTTCTCGATCACGCGGCAGTGCTTGTTGGCGTCCTTGATGATAACGAACTGGCTGGCGTCGGCGGCGATGGCGGCGCCGGCAAAGCCGAGAACCAGAGCGGCTGCGAATACGTACTTCATGTCGTCGTCCTTTCTATCGGTTGGGGCGCTAGTTGCAGATCACCTGGCTATGGACCTCGGCTTCCTTGCGGGTCGGATAGCCGTCTTTGCCGATCAACATGCCAAGCTCGTCGTCACTTGCCGTGTGCTTCTCGATTACGCGGCACTGCTTGTTCGGGTCCTGCACGATCACAAACTTGGGGTTTTCGATGGCGATGGCCGTGCCGGCAAAACCGAGAACCAGCGCGGCGGCAAGCGTGTACTTCACCATGGGGGAGCGTCTCCTCAGATGTGGGGCTGACTAGCGTTCGTCAGATGGCGCCTATCTTCCAGGCGCGGCTTAAGGAGCAGTGAAAATCGACGGGCGCCGCGCCACAGTGGTTAGCGCCGCGCTACATCGATCGCTCAAGTTAAGCGCTAAGTCACGCGAGCCCCACGAGCGGATAGAAAACAGCGGCCTCGGAACTGCCCGAGGCCGCTGGTCTTAGCCTAACAGGGAACGCTCGGATTACATCTTTTTCTGCTCGGGATCAGAAGGCGTGCCCTCCATATCCTGCTCGGTCGCGGCGTCGGCGCTGACCCAGCCTTTGGCGCAGCCTTCCTTCCACTCGTCGGCGGAAATCTTGGCATCCTTGGACGTGTCCACCATTTGGAAATTGAGGATGAACGGCGTGGCCTTGTCCTCCGATAAAGTGTCGCCGTCGGGGCCCGCCGTCTCCCAAGCCTTTTGGCACTCAGCCTCGCTCAGCACCTTGCCCGGACGCCCCGAGGGAGGATCCTCTTGCGATCCTTCGGGTACGGGCGCGCCGCCGCCGGCGAAGGCATAGGTGCCGGTGGCGAGAAGCGCGATTGCGGTAAAGGTCGTGAGTTTCATTACAGTGACCTCCTTGGTTTTGCTTGAGCCCTGCCGCGGAAGATGGCTTCCGCCGGACCTATTAGATACTAAACGCGGGGGTCGTTGCTTGAGTTCCGGGGGAAGAGCGCGTGGACTGCCTGAGCCTGTTCTGTGCGCTACCGCGCTTCCGCCTTCGCGAAGCCCGCTTCGGCGGGCGAAGAAAGGTCGCGCTATTTGAGCGCCTGTTGAATCAGCGCGCGGGTCTCGGGAACGCCGTAAAGCTCGACGAACGAGCCGAAGCGGGGGCCTTGCGTTTGACCGAGCAGCACCTGGTAGAGCGCCTGGAACCAGTCGCGCAGGGGCTCGAAGCCATGCTCCTTGCCGACGGCGTAGACCTCGGCCTGGATCTCCTCGGCGAGAACCTTCTTCGGCAGCACGCCAAGCCGCGCATCGAGGTCGAGAAGCGCGGCGCGCTCCTTGCCGGTTGGCGCGCGGTATTGTTTCGCCGGCTTCACGAAGTCGTGGAAGTAGCGGATGGCGTAGCCGACCAGTTCGTCGAGCAGCGGGTGGCCCTTAGGCGTGGCGTCCGGCGCATAGCGTCGGATGAAGCCCCATAGCACCTCGCGATCCTCAGAGTTCGACGCGGAAGCGAGATTGAGCAAAAGCGCGAAGCTGATGGGAAGCTCCGCTTCGGGCGGCGCGCCGCTATGGACATGCCATACCGGGTTCATCAATTTCGCCGCCTGCTCCTCTTTCGGATACGCGGCAAGATGGCCGATATATTCGTCGACCGCGCGCGGGATCACATCGAAGTAGAGACGCTTCGCCTTTCTCGGGCTCTGGTACATGTAGAGCGCAAGACTCTCCGGCGACGCATAAGCGAGCCATTCCTCGATGGTGAGACCGTTGCCACGCGACTTTGAGATCTTCTCGCCGTTCTCGTCGAGGAACAGTTCGTAGTTGAAGCCTTCGGGCTGCTGGCGACCGAGAATGCGGCAGATGTGGCCGGAGAGGCGGACCGAGTCGATCAAATCCTTGCCGGCCATCTCGTAGTCGACGCCGAGGGCCGCCCAGCGCATGGCCCAGTCCGCCTTCCATTGCAGCTTGCAATGGCCTCGGGTCACGGGAACCTGGGTAAGCTTGCCGGTGCCGGGGTCCTTGTAGACGATCGCGCCCGAGGCGAGGTCGCGATCGATGATGGGCACCTGCAAAACCTGCCCCGTCGAGGGCGAGATGGGCAGGAACGGGCTATAGGTGGCGCGGCGCTCCGGGCCCAAGGTCGGCAGGATCACGTCACGAATCGCGTCGTAGTGCTCCAGCACCTTTAGCAAGGTCGAGTCGAAGCGCCCGCTGGTGTAGCACTCCGTGGCGGACAGGAACTCGTAGTCGAAGCCGAACGTGTCGAGGAAGGCTTTCAGCCGCGCGTTGTTGTGATGGCCGAAGCTCTTGTGCTCACCGAACGGATCGGGGACTTGCGTTAGCGGCTTGCCGAGATGCTCCCTCACCATCTCCTTGTTGGGGATGTTGTCCGGCACCTTGCGCAGGCCGTCCATGTCGTCGGAGAAGCAGATCAGCCGCGTCGGCACCTTGTCTTCGGTGAGGACGCGGAAGGCATGACGCACCATGGTGGTGCGGGCGATCTCGCCGAAAGTGCCGATATGCGGCAGCCCGGAGGGCCCGTAGCCCGTCTCGAAGATGATGGGGCCGGTGGGCTGCGGGATGCGCTTGATGCGGCTCAGGACCTTGCGCGCCTCCTCGAACGGCCAGGCCTTGCTCACATGGGTGTGGGCGAGGAGCTCGGAATTGATCTCTATAGGGGGCACGGCCTTGGGCTTTCCGCCCGTGGGCTTTGCGCCTTGGGTCTTGGCGTTTGACGAGGTCGCGGAGGTCGGGCGGGCCATGATCGGGGAGGCGTCTGACGGTTCTTGAGGCATTTTTCGTCCGACAAATTTCACAGTTTTTCGAACGACGCCAGCATTTCCGCCTTTCCCCCGACTCGGCGCTTGCCCGGATACGCGCAATTTCCTACGGTCGCGCCGCTTCAATGGCGCCGAAACGAGGGAACCCCATGACCGAGCCGTTGCACCATCACGATGCGCTGATCTATGCGATGGTCACCATGTCGGCCGTGGACCGCACCATGACCGACGCCGAGCTTGCCCGCATCGGCGAGATTGTCGCCAACCTGCCGGTGTTCGCTGGCTACGACGGCGACAAACTGGTCCAGACATCGCAGACCTGCGGCGAGATCCTCGGCTCGGACAACGGGCTCGAGCAGGTGCTCCAGTTGATCCGCAGCGCGCTGCCGAAGAAGCTTCGTGAGACCGCATACGCGGTGGCGCTGGAAGTCGCGGCGGCCGATCTCAGCGTGCGGCCGGAGGAGCTGCGGTTCCTCGACATGTTGCGCGACAACCTCGACCTCGACAAGCTGACCACCGCCGCCATCGAACGCGGCATCCGCGCACGCAACATGGTGCTCTAGCGGCGCGCCAGCGTCGCGGGACTCTCCAAGCGGAACAAAGACGAGCCGCGTCCGTTTTTGCTATGATCGGCACGAGACGGGTGCGCACGCCGCTTCAAGGGAGGACTGGATCATGTGGGGCCTGGCCGAGCGCAAGACGTCGAGGTTACGCGATCTCGATTTGGACGATCTCTACGATCAAGTCGATACGTTGCGCGGGTATGTGCAGGACCTGTCGCGTAGCGCCGGCAAAAGTGCCGGTCATAGCTATGGACGCGCCCGCGATCTCGCCTCGGAGGCGGCGCAAGACGCCGAGGAGGCGATGAAAGATCACCTCGTCGCGTCGCTCGTTCTCGCGCTTGGTCTCGGCGTGCTGGTCGGCTACTTCCTCCGCCGCGGTACGGAGTAGTCTGCTTCCTCAATGGGCGAGCTTGGCGGCGCCGGTATAGAGCGCGCCGCCGATCACGCACGGCACCGCGATCTGCGCCTGGCCGAGCGCGGTGGCGGCGACGCAACCGGTGGCGATGGCGATCGAGCCTGCGCTCATGCCTTTCGACATGCCGGCCTCGGCCGATAGCTGCCGCTTCTGGGCGTCCTCGATGGCGCCGAACTGATCCTTGCGGATGCTCTCCGATTCGAACAGCTCGGCCGCCTCGATCACGTCCTTCAAGGGCTTGGAAATCTCCGGCGGTTGACGCTCGTACTCGGAGCGGTAGAGTCTGATCAGCTCGCGGTCGCGCTCGGCGTAGGAGGCCAGCGTCCATTTGGCGGTGCCGCCCGTGGTGATCTTGTCGACGGCGCTTGGGTCGGTCCCCCAGCCGGAGAAGATCTTGCGGAAGGAGAAGCCCGAGTCCTCCTTGTTCTTGGACCACTTCAAAGCTTCCATGATGCGCATGACCGGCTCGTGCTGGCCGGTGGCGACATAGTAGCCCCACAGCGCGTAGATGCCGGGAGCGCCGCCGTGATCGAGCGGCAGATCCATGAGAACAGGCCGCTTGCCGTTGAGGAAGTCGTCGATCAGCGGCCGCCTGAGCGGCATGCGCGACGAGTTTTTCTCCAGCAACTCGCGCCAGTCGGGACGACCCGAATAGGCGATCGCCCGGATGAGGACCTCCTGCTCCTTGTCGGGCATGGGAAACATCTTGGTGATGAGCGCCGGGCCATCTTTCGGATTGGTGCCGAGAATGCCGGCGATGAAGCCGATGCAGAACCACTGCTTCTCCTCGTCGCCGAAGACGCCGTAGTCGAGCATGGCGCGCACGGCGGGAGGCACACTCCAGATGTTCGGATGCTTGCGGTAATTGGAGACCCAATCGATCAGCCGCTCGGGCGACGAGAACGCCGACTGCTGCTGCTGTTCGGTGCGCTCGATGTAGACCGGCTCGATTTCCGGCGCGGGAGGGAGGACATCGTGCGGCTTTGGGGCCTCCACTTCCTGCGGCGGCACGCGGCGCGGCGCGGCGGCAACGGGCTGCGTCGATTCCGGTTGCGTATCCTCACGCGCGGCCTTCGGGGCAGGCGCCTCGGGCGGACTCAGACGCTGAGGGGCGGATTGCTTCGCCACGGAGCTGGTCTTAGGCGTCACGGAAACGGCGCCGGACTGCGCGGCGCAAGGCAACGCAGCTACGAGAACGCCGATGGCGGCGAGCGCTAGGGTCGCAGCAATACGCATGTCATCAGCTTCCTCCCCCCGGCCCCTGAGTGCTGACGATTACACAGACATAGTTAATGCCTGCGGGCGCCCCAGCCCGCAGGCAACATGATGATTTTCAAGCGTTTCGTGGCATTTTGAAGGCCGGGCCGTTAACCATAACAAAAGGTTACCGCCGCTCGGCCAACGATCCGCCGTCCAAACAATGTCCGGCCGCCCTTCCAACTCGCGGAGTAGAAGGACGGCCGGGGCCTCGCACTCACGCCGCTAGGGAGCGATTTTCATCGCGCGAGGTCGACCTTTGGTCCTGGCATCTCCTGGGTCCGTCGGTCTTCCGTCCTTTCAATTCGGCTGTTGCTTACAACATGGGCCCTTTAGTACCATTATTCCAATCGATGGGATCGATGATGAGTATCGACCACGCTAATCTCAGCCGGCTGGACCTCAACCTTCTCGTCGCCTTCGACGCGCTCCTGACCGAGCGCAGCGTCACCCGCGCTGCGTCCCGCGTCGGGTTGGGCCAATCGGCCATGAGCCATAACCTCGCCCGGCTCCGAACCTTGTTCGGCGACGAACTCCTGACACGCGGCGCCGACGGCATGCGGCCGACGCCGCGCGCGCTCGCGCTGGCCGATCCCGTGCGCGTGACCCTCGCGCAGATTCAGTCGGCGGTCTTGCAGCGCGAAGCCTTCGATCCGGCGACCGCCGACCGCGTGTTCCGGATCGGACTTGCCGATTCCATCGAGGTCGCGGTCATCCCCGGCCTCATGGAGCGCCTCCAACACCAGGCGCCCGGGGTGTCCTTGCGGCTCCGCTCCACCAATCGCATCAACATTCTCGAGGATCTCGATAGCGGCAATCTCGACCTCGGCATCGGCGTATTCGATCACGGCCAAACCCATCACAAGCGCCGGCAGCTTTACACCGACAGCTTTCTCTGCCTGTTCAATCCCGAGCAGCTCCAACTCACGCCGCCGATTTCACTGGAGGACTATCTGCGCTGGCCGCACGTGCTGACCAGCATCGCCCACGACGCGCATGGCGCGGTCGACGAGGCGCTCGCCAAGCGCAAGCTGCGGCGCAGCATCGTCATGACCACACCCGGATTTCTCGCCGTGCCGTTCGTCGTGCGCCGCGCGAGGGTGATCACCACCATGCCCTCGCGCCTCGCCCGCTACTTCTCCGAGACCTTCGGACTGGCGACGAGCCCTGTGCCGATCCCGCTGCCGAGTTTCACCATCTCGCTTTTGTGGCACGCGAGCTTCGACAACGACCCGGGACATGTATGGCTGCGCCAGACCGTGGCTGGGCTTGCCGCCGAAGACAATTTGGAGCTTTGAGCGTCCTTACGGGGTGTGGACAACCGCCGAATTTGCGGCGCTTTGACTTTATATTGGCTTCATCATTGGCGCCGATTCGAGTCGCGCGTTCCGGCGTAAGTGGCAAAGATTCAATAACGATCAAAACCCCCGCTGGTCGAAGGAGGTCATCTCATGGCTGCAAGCACGACATCGACGAGGGGTCGCACATCGCTGGGAAAAGCGAGCGACCCGCTCAGTGAAGTCTTGACCGACAGTTGGTGGGCGGT
Organism: Methyloceanibacter sp.; assembly: GCF_050726195.1. Classification (GTDB taxonomy): domain Bacteria; phylum Pseudomonadota; class Alphaproteobacteria; order Rhizobiales; family Methyloligellaceae; genus Methyloceanibacter. Next base: position 186,329 of record NZ_JBOHJC010000003.1, read on the forward strand.
AGGCCTGCGCGGCCTGCTCGGCATCGCCTTCGGTCTCATCTGCCTACTGGTTCCGGCCGCAGCGATCCTCGCGCTCATCCTGTTGTTCTCGGCCTATATGCTGGTTGACGGCGTGCTCGCCATCATCTCCGGCATCAAGGCGGCGCGGAGCGGCGAACGTTGGGGCCTGCTCATCCTCGAAGGCGTCGTCGACATCGCCGCCGGCGCCGTCGCCTTCCTGTGGCCTGCGATCACGGCAATCGCCTTCGTCATCCTCATCGCCGTGTGGGCGATCATCTCCGGCGCTCTGATGCTCACCGCGGCGTTCAGCCTCAAGATCGACCATGGGCGCTGGTGGCTTGCGCTCGGCGGCATCGCCTCGGTGGTGTTCGGCATCGTGCTGCTCATCGCGCCAGTGGTGGGCGCCGTGGTGCTGACCTGGTGGCTCGGTGCCTACGCCATCGTGTTCGGCGTGTTCCTGCTCGTCCTCGCGTTCCAGCTCCACGCCAAGAAGGAGCAGCGCGAGTCGAAGAAGCCGGCGTCGAAGCCGGCGGGGCGGGCCGCGGCGAAGAAGGCCTAAGAACCCTGGCCTAGCCAACTCAATCGGGGGCGGCGCCACGGTGCCGCCCCTTTGACATTGCACTGACAGATTATGCAGGGCGCCGCTCTACCACTTGTGAAGTTGCCTTCAGGCGAGATGGTGCCGCAGCTCGGCCAGGGAACCTGGCACATGGGCGAAAGCCGGCGCGCCTTTGCCGACGAGGTGCGCGCGCTCCGGCTCGGTCTCGATCTCGGCATGACCTTGATCGACACGGCCGAGATGTACGGCGACGGCGGCGCCGAGCTCGTGGTGCGCGAGGCGATCGCGGGACGCCGCGAGGAGGTGTTCCTCGTCTCGAAGGTCCTGCCGCAGAACTCCACGCGGGCCGGCACCATCGCCGCCTGCGAGCGGAGCCTCAAGCGGCTCGGCACCGACCGTATCGATCTCTATCTCCTGCATTGGCGCGGCGCGCCGAGGCTGGAGGAGACGTTGCGCGGCATGGAAGCGCTGCGCGACGCGGGCGCGATCCGCTATTGGGGCGTGAGCAATTTCGACGTCGACGACATGAGGGAGCTGTCCGCTCTTCAAGGCGGCGAAGCCTGCGCGTCGAACCAGGTGCTCTACAATTTGATGCGCCGCGGCCTCGAAGCGGGGCTCTTGCCTTGGTGCCGTGCGAAAGCCATGCCGATCATGGCCTATAGTCCGATCGAGCAGGGCCGGCTCTTGCGCAACCGGACGCTGCGCGCCGTCGCGGTGCGCCATGGAGCGAGCCCGGCGCAGATCGCGCTCGCCTGGGTGCTCAGGCAGCCAGACATGATGGTGATCCCGAAGGCGACGGCAGAAGCGCATGTGCGGGAGAACCGCGCCGCCCTCGACATCACGCTTACACCTGAAGACGAGGCCGAACTCGACGGGGCCTTCCCGCCGCCAAGAGGCCCGCGGCCCCTGGAGCTGCTCTAGGCGCGTTGTCATTTGGCTTGTCCCGCGGCGCGCGGCACACTAACTGACAGTCACCGCAACAGTTCAGGGCAATTCGATGGATGGTTTGTTCGGCCAGAGCGACGGCTTGATCCGCTTCGCCGTATTCCTCGCCGTGTTCGTACTCATGGCGCTGATCGAACTTGCCTGGCCGAAGCGGACCTTGATCGCCTCGAAAGGGCGCCGATGGCTCACCAATGTCGGCATCAGCGTCACCGCAAGCATCGTGCTCCGGCTCATGGCTGCGCTTGCCGTGCCGGTGGCGGCGATTGCCGCCGCGTTCTATGCCGACCGCCACGGTATCGGGCTCCTGAACCAAGTGACGTGGCCCGAATGGGTGAAGGTCGCTATCGCCCTTATCGTGCTCGACCTCGCCATCTGGGCGCAGCACCTCGCCTCCCACAAGATCTCCATCCTGTGGCGCTTGCACAAAGTGCACCACGCCGACCGCGACATCGACGTGACGACGGCGGTGCGCTTCCACCCAATCGAGATCGCGCTGTCGATGGTATGGAAGATCGCAGTGGTGGTGCCGCTCGGCGCCTCGCCGCTCGCGGTGTTCCTGTTCGAGGTGATCCTCAACGCCTGCGCCATGTTCAACCACGCTAACATCGCGCTGCCGGACTGGCTCGATCGCGTGGTGCGGCTCATCATCGTGACGCCGGACATGCACCGGGTGCATCACTCGGTGCTTCACCGCGAGCACAACACCAATTACGGCTTCAATCTCTCGGTTTGGGACCGGCTGTTCAGGACCTACACCGCCCAGCCGGAGGGTGGCCATCAAGGGATGAAGATCGGGCTCACGCCATATCAGAGCGAAGAGCCGACCCGCTTCGGGTGGAGCCTGTGGCTGCCGTTCCGATCCGGGGACAGAAATCAGTAGTCAGTTATCAGCCTAGAAGAAGCTCATGGGGAAGTAGCGCAGGAACAGCTCCTCGTAGCGGCCGCTCGCGTGCACCTGCTCGAGCCCATAGGTGAGAATGTCGGCGAGCTTGCGGTCGCCCTTCTTCACGGCGATGCCCACCCCCTCGCCGAAGAACTTCGCCTCGATGTAAGGTCCGCCGCGGAACTCGCAGCAGGCCTCGCTGGTCACGCCGTTGATCCAGAACGTGAGGCTGATCCCGTCGCCGAAGATGAGATCGATGGCGCCGTTCTTGAGCGCCTTCTGCGCGTCTTCCGGGGTATCGAAGGAGGCGACCGCAGCGTCGGGGAAGAACGTCTTGAGGTAGGCCTCGTGGCCAGTACCCGTGGCCACGCCAATCTTGAGGTCTTCGATCGTCTCGGGGCGGACGTCGGTGAGCTCGCTCTCCTTCCGCGCCACGAAGCGCGCCGGCGTGGCGTAGTAGCGGGAGGTGAAGTCCGCCTCCTGTAGCACCTCCTTGGTGATGCGGATGGAGGCGATCGCCGCGTCGGCCTCGCCCTTATCGAGGCTCGGGATGAGATCGCTCCAGTTCGTGGCGTTGACCTCGCACTGGACCTCCAGCACCTCACAGATGGCCTTGGCAAGATCGACGTTGAAGCCGGTGAGCGCGCCCACCTCGTCGTAGTAATGGAACGGCGGGTAGTCGGAGTCGGTGACGAATCGGATCTTCTCCAGATTCTTCATGTCCGGCTTGGGGCGGAGCGCATCGCCCTGCCAATTGTCCGGAACGATATTGGTTTTGTCCTGCTCAGCCGAAGCAGGCGAAAACCAAACGAGCGCAAGCGCCACCGCGGTAAGCCCAAAGAGCGCCGCGCGGCTTGGCTGTGACAGGGGATCGCTCATCTTCACATGCAATCTCTAGCGCGGCTTTGTGGCCGCCGCTAGGGCGATGATACCCGCTTTACTAGTATGTGCCGAAAAAACAATTCCTGCTTGTATCCGCCCATACGGCCGCATCGCGCAATCAATGGTTGCGTCTCGGCCGAAAGCGCAAAATACTATCGAGGGAGTTGTGGGGGGCGTTCCCGTGTCGCTTGTAGCTACAAGCGGCCGGGCCGCGCGGTTGGGCCTACGTTTTTTCGGCGCAGCCCCGCGTGTTCCGGCCGAAGCCGAATACCACTTTCTTCTAGGCCGCTATATCGATGCCGCGACCTTGGCGCGGGCGAGCGCGCTTGCCGCGCGGTGGGGCGTCCACCCGCATGAGGTCCTGATCGCCAACGGCTGGCTCGATCCGGACGACTACTACCGCGCGCTGGCCGGCACCTGCGATGCGCCTTTCAAGGCAGCGCTTCAGCCTGGCGCCGCGACGCCGCCCGGCGGAATGACGCCGCGGCAATGTCTGACGAACGGACTCATATACGAGCGCACATCCTATGTGATGGCGGCAGACCGGCTAAGGCCGAACGCCTTGCGTGTGATGTTGGCGCGGCTTGGGCGTCCCGACCTCGCGCTCGCCTCTCCGGCCACCGTCAGGGAGTCGATCTATCACCATTTCGCTCCCATCTTCTTGCGGAGCGCGGTCGACGCACTCGCCGCGCGCCGGCCCGATTTGAGCGCGCGCAGCGGTACGGCACCCTGGCAGCGGCTTGTCATCGCCATCGGCGCCGCTGCATTCGTCGGCGGACTCCTCATCGCGCCAATCGAGACCATACGCATAGTCTCGCTCATGCTTGCGGTTCTGTTCGTGCCGGTGATCGGGCTCCGCCTCATCGCCGCATTCGGACTGGTCAGCGGCAAGGCTGAGAACCGCGATCAACATGCGCCCCGCATACCCGACGCCGCGCTGCCCACCTACACGCTTCTCGTGCCGCTGCTGCACGAGGCGGACATGCTGCGGCCTCTGGTTTACGCACTCCGGCAACTCGACTGGCCGGCGGCGAAGCTCGACATCAAACTCATCCTCGAGGCGACGGACAAGGAGACGGTGGCTGCCGCGCGGGCGCTGCGCTTCCCCGGCAATGTCGAGATCGTCGTGGTGCCGGACGGGGCGCCGCGTACCAAGCCGAAGGCGCTGAACTATGCCCTGCCGCTTGCGCGCGGCGAATATGTCGCGATCTACGACGCCGAGGACCGGCCCGATCGCGACCAGCTGCGCCGCGCGTTCCACGCGTTTCAATCGGGACCGCCCAACCTCGCCACGGTCCAGGCGCGGCTCAACATCTACAACGCACAAGACAGCTGGCTGACCCGGCAGTTCACGCTGGAATACTCCGCTCTGTTCGACGGGTTGCTTCCAGCGCTCGACCGGCTCCAGCTGCCGATTCCGCTCGGCGGCACGTCAAACCATTTCCGCGGCATTGCGTAGCAAACGCATAACTGCGGAGATGAAATGGTAGATGACAACCTAGGGCTGCGTTCCTATGCTGCCGCAATGGCAAAGGGCGAGCCATTCATCATTCTGAGGCTTAGCACTGAGGAACCTATTGAAATTGGGGCCTTTGTGGGGGCGTTCGCGGCGCTTGGCGACGAATACGACCGTTACATCAAGACAACGAACCCTGACCTGGTTGGCGTGGCGGACATGTACGTCCGCGAGGTTCGCCCTGGCAGCATTGAGGCCGACTTGATCCCATGGTTATCGACCTTCGCGCCCTTCATTAGCGAGATGGACAAGGCGCTCATTGTCGAGAACTTCATCCGAGCGTGGGGTGGGCGCTTCCAGGCTCTACTCGGCAAGGGGCAAACGGAGCCACCAGCAACGCGCTCCGAATTGAAAGATTGGGCCGATGCCGTAGAGGCCGTCGCAAATGACCCCAACGGTAGTGCGACACTTGAGGCTGCGACCTTCGAGGACGGCAAGAAGAAGGTCCGTGCGGCCTTCAAGTTCACGACCCCAGAGGCCCGCCACGCGCGGCGTGCAATCGAAGCTAGACAAATCAACCTTGAGCGAACGGAACGCGCCGATCACCAGCGCGTGCTAATGCGCTTCACACGGTCTGACATTGGCGACGTGAACGTGGGCAAGCGATCCGGCGAGCGAGTCGTAATCGAGGAAATCTCGACCAAGCCCCTTGCCCTGATCTACGCCTCGGAACTTGCCGAGCAACGCATCAAGCATGAAATCCGCGATGCCGATGAGAATGTTTACAAGAAAGGCTTTGTGGTTGACGTGAACGTGCGGTCCAGCGGGGGCAAGCCTGTGGCCTATGCCATCACGAACGTTCACCAAGTCATTGACCTGCCCGACTAGCTCAGGCGTACCTCCCTCACGCCAACTGCCTCTAGGCACGCGAGCATGAAGGCGGCGGTGAACTTGCCCCGGCTCACCTTGTTCCGCAGGTTCCGCTCATCCTCTTTGACGCCTACCGCTGCCAGCCTCTCGACGAGCTGGGCGTAGGTAATCCCTTGGCGGGCCATCTCCCCCCGGATCAGCCCCCTAGCCCTGGATTCCCAATCTGTGCGCTCTGGCATGTCACACTCTGCGATGCTTTCTGTCATCATATAGCGTGCTTTTGCCCTTGACAAGGTGACACTGTATCATTATCTCTAGTACATAAGCACTGGAGACGATGACGTGTCTACCCATTTCCTTCTCAGCACCGCCGCCCGGACCCTGTCTCTCATGGCGGTGTATTCCATGGGCGAAGAGAAGGCCTATGAGACGTTCTGCAAGCTCCGCTGGCACGATACCGACGGCGAGCCTGTCTGCCCGCGTTGCGGCTGCGTTGACGTGTGGCAGATCAAGACCCGCCGCAAGTTCGACTGCAAAGGTTGCCGTCACCAATTCAGCGTGACGAGCGGAACCATCTTTGCTTCGCGCAAGCTCAGCTACACCGACTTGCTGGCAGCCATTGCGATCTTCACCAACGCGGTGAAGGGTATTAGCGCCCTTCAACTCGCTCGCGATCTCGATTGCCAGCACAAGACGGCTTGGGTTCTGGCACACAAAATCCGTGAGGCCATGGCTGCCGAGACGAAGGGCTTGAAGCTCTCGGTGACGTGGAAATCGACGGTGCCTACTTTGGCGGTCACATTCGCCCGGCCAACAAGGCAGAGGATCGCATTGACCGCCGCTTAGCGCAGCACCAAACCGGCAAGCGCCGTGTCGTTGTCGCCCTTCGTCAGCGCGAAGGCCGCACGCTGACCTTTGTGGTTCGCAACGAGGCTGACGGCGTGTTCTACGCCAACCAGCGCGCCGATATGGCCGCCCGTATCCATGCCGACGAAGCTACGCATTGGGACGTGTTGCACGCCCGTTTCGACACGAAGCGCATCAATCACTCGGTTGCCTACAGCTTGGACGGCATTTGCACCAATCAGGCCGAAAGCTATTTCGCCCGCCTTCGCCGGATGGTCGAAGGGCAGCATCATCATGTGAGCCCGCAGTACCTTCACCAATACGCCAGCGAAGCAGCGTGGAAAGAGGATCACCGCCGTCTCGACAACGGCGCGCTCGCTCACCGCGCGCTTCGTCTCGCGATGGTGCATCCGAAATCGAAAGACTGGTGCGGCTATTGGCAGAGGGCACGATAATGGCTAGGACCGAGACATACGAACACACGATCTCAGGTTTGCTCCAGAAGCGGGCGGACCTACTGGGCGAAGCTGAACGTATCCGTGATCGGCTCGCCGAAATCAAAAATGACGTGAGCGCCGTTGACCGCGTGCTGACGACGCTCGGCTACACTGGCGACCTTGACGCTCAGATGCCGCGCCAGAAGCGCGAAGTGATCTTCGGTCGCGGGGAACTAACCAGGGCCATCCTTGGCGAGCTACGCGGCGCTGACGGGCCAATGACAAGCCGAGAGATTGCCCAAGCCATCATCGCCGTCAGCGGTCAAGACGCCCGCGACCGCAACTACGTCTCCGATCTCACCAAGCGCGTGTCTAAGGCGCTGCGCTCGCTTCGCGAGGAAAACGTGGTCAGGTCGTCCGTGGATACGAAGGGCAACGTCATGTGGGCCACGCGCAGCCTCCGCCAACCATAAACGTCAGAATTGCTGACCTAAAAAGGACTCGCTTAGGGCCAGCGAATCGCTGAACTTTTAATCAGCGGTCATGGCTTCCCTGCGCATGACCGCGTTTTTTCACCGAACGAAAGGAACCCGCCATGCCTAAGAAAGACCCGTGGCACTCGATTAAGCAGCACGTGCATCACAACAACACCGAGTGCAACACCGGCAACAACATCGAGCGTGAGAACCTTCGCTCCGGCACTGGCGGCAAGCCGCTGTGTCAGGAGTGCGCCAATCTGAACCGGCAGGGGCGCTAGAAGGTCAATTCCCAATATGGCCCGTGCGGCTCATCATTTAGCACGGGCCATACCCTTCTTAGACACGCTGGATTAAGCCCCGCGTGCATTGCGGCGGCCAACGCTCTTAGGCCCTCAGCCTGATCGCCATGGAATCGGACGGTCGGCTCTGCATAGGCGTGGCCGGAGCCGCCCTGGCAGGACTCAAAAGTATCTACCCCCGCAGCCCTTAGAGCCTCGACGGCGTCAAAGATGCCAGGATCAAGCGCCGGGTCATACGGTCCGCTCATTATTACCATCTCCTGCTACGTCAACTCGGAATCCAGGCCGACTCTCAAGAGTCGGTGATTCCCCGTTAACGAAACGACTCCGGCCAGATTTGGTGCCTTTGCTACCTAATGCCGCATTTCCGCGTGTCGGCGCTGAAATGGCTCATGGCGTGGGACCCGTACAACGTGACCGAGGACGCCGATCTCGGGACGCGGCTCGCACGTGGCGGCTATCGCTGCCAGGTCATCGGCTCCACCACCTATGAGGAGGCGCCGCGCCACTTGGGGAACTGGCTCCGCCAGCGCACGCGCTGGCTCAAGGGTTTCGTGCAGACCTGGCTCGTGCATATGCGCGCGCCGCGCATTCTGTGGCGCCAGCTCGGACCGCGCGGCTTCCTTGCCTTTCAGGTCATGGTCGGCGGCACTATTCTTTCGGCGCTGGTGCATCCCTGGTTCTACGCGCTGGCCATTTGGGAGCTTCTCGGCGGCGGCTTCTTGGCACCTCCTGAGAGCTGGCTCGGCGTGCCCTTCTGGGTGATCGCCTGGTTCGCACTCGCCGCCGGCTATCTCGCCGCCATGGGGCTCGCATTCCTCGCGGCACGCCGCCGAGGGCTCCCGCGCTTATACCGGCAGATCCCCCTGATGCCGCTCTATTGGCTCTTGATCTCGGCCGCCGCCTACCGGGCGCTCTGGCAGTTCGCCACCGCGCCGTTCAAATGGGAAAAGACGGCGCACGGTCCCGCCGCTAGCCGCCGCGGCGATAGTTCTCGCGGGTAACTTCCGCTTGCTCATGCTTCGCCGCATAGTCCTTGCGGCGATGACGCCACATGTCGTTGCCATAGGCGATGCCCAAGCCCAGCACGATCACGCCGAGGCCGACAAGGGCCCATATCCAACCACCAAGGTCTTCCATAGGAGGGCTCCTTCCGTCGTTTCTCCTGGGGAAAACGCGGAGCGGGGGCGGCAGGTTTCGCCGGGCGGAGAAAAGGGGGAATTGGAGCGGGTAGCGGGAATCGAACCCGCGACACGTAGCTTGGGAAGCTACTGCTCTACCACTGAGCTACACCCGCGCCGACTCGCAGTTGTACAATGACGGGCAGCCGCCGAAAAGCAAGCCGGCTTCACGGAGTGGTGAAACGCTTTGCCTTGCGGCCGACAGCCGCCCGCCTGTTAATGTTATGGCTGGAGGGTATTCATGACCGACGCCGCGGTGTTATTGCCGGAGGCGAAATTCGCCGAACCCGACCTGACCGCCACGGGCGAGCGGCGGGCGCGAGTACCGCTCATGGCTTTGCGGACGCTGTGGATCAATACCGGCAGCCTCTGCAACATCACCTGCCGCAACTGCTACATCGAATCGAGCCCGGAGAACGACCGGCTCGCCTATATCACGCGGGGGGAGGCGGCGACCTATCTCGACGAGATCGCCCGTGACCGGCTGCCTGTCACCGAGATCGGCTTTACCGGCGGCGAACCATTCATGAACCCCGAGATTCTGGAAATGCTCGGCGACGCGCTCGAGCGCGGCTTCTCGGTGCTGGTGCTGACCAACGCCATGCAGCCCATGCTGCGGCCACGTATTCGCGATGGCCTAAGCGCGCTGCGCGACGTCCACGGCAACCGGCTCACTTTGCGGGTCAGCCTCGACCATTACTCGAAGGCCTTGCATGAGGAGGAGCGTGGTCCGCAGACCTTCGACAAGACCTTGGAAGGGATCGACTGGCTGGCGCAAGAAGGCTTTTCGATTGCGCTCGCCGGACGCACCTGCTGGGGCGAGAGCGAGGCGGACGAGCGCGCCGGCTATGGGGCGCTGATCGAAGCGCGCGGCTGGCCGGTCGATGCGCACGACCCCGCCTCGCTCGTGCTGTTCCCCGAGATGGACGAAAAAGCTGACGTGCCGGAGATCACCGAAAGCTGTTGGAGCATCCTCGGCAAGACGCCATCAGACGTCATGTGCGCGTCGAGCCGCATGGTGGTCAAACGCAAGGGCGCGGAAGCGCCCGTCGTGCTCCCCTGCACGCTGCTTCCCTACGATCCCGCGTTCGAGATGGGCACGAGCTTGGCCGAGGCGGCGCGCGCCGATGGCGGCATGTTCGACCGTGGCGCGGTCAAGCTCTGCCATCCCCACTGCGCCAAGTTCTGCGTGCTCGGCGGCGGATCCTGCTCGGCCTGACCACAGCTACTTGATCTCGAAGGGCAGCGCGAACTTCGCCGACTTGTCGCCCATCTGATCGCGAAAGGTGCACTCGACGACATACTTCCCCGGGGGCGCGCCGGTGAAGTCGATGGTCAGCACGGCCATGACCTCCATATTCTGCTCATGGCTGTCGAACCTGAACTCGCCGAAGCTTTCCTGGCTGGCGACGACGTTGCCATCCTCGGCACGCAGCACGAGATCGGCGACGAGAAGGGCGTGCTCGAGACCATCCTTGTTCTGCCATTTGAAGCCGACGGGTTCGGCATAGATGACGAGCTTCTCGCCAGGCTTGAACACAGTGTCGGGGCGCGCATTGTAGATGCCGAAGCCGCCAGGGGAGTCGGCAACAAACAGGGCGCGGCGGAACAGAAGCGGCCCTTCGTCCCAAACCTTGAGCCGCGCTTTGCGCATGCTTTCGAGGGCTTCGAGATTCTTGGCGGCTTCAGCTTCGCTCGCCGCCGGCGCCGCTCCTTGCGCCGGGGCGTCCTCCGCGGACGCCGTCCCGGCAAGGCCGGCGCCCAGCAGGACGAGCGCGACGACGAGCGCTGCATGTTTCATGATGGCCTCCCGAAACCCGCGCAGAATCGAGCGGCGGGAGCATGGCACACAAGCCCCGTGCGTGCCAACGGCTCGCGCCGCAACCTCCGGCGCTACGGCACCTAGAAGGGATTGTCCTCCGACTTGCCGCGCGTGCGGAAAAACTCCTTGGAGAGCGCGAATACGACGGGGCTCAGCAACGCCAGGGCGATCAGGTTCGGCAGCGCCATCAGGGCATTGAGCGTGTCGGCGAGCAGCCAAACGAAGGCGAGCTCCATCGTGGCGCCGACGATGATGGCGAGGCACCAGACAATGCGGAACGGGGTGATGATCCTGACGCCGAACAGATACTCGAGCGCGCGCTCGGAGTAGTAGCTCCAGCCGATCAAGGTGGTGAAGGCGAACAGAGCGAGCGAGAACGACACGATGTGATGGCCCACGACCGGAAGCGTCGCCTCGAAGGCGTTGGAGGTCAACGCGGCGCCGGTGGCGCCACTCGACCACACGCCGCTCGTGAGGATGACGAGGGCGGTGAAGGTGCAGACGATAATCGTATCGATGAACGGCGCGAGCATGGCGATCAGCCCCTGACTCACGGGGCCGTGCGTCTGCGCCACGGCATGGGCGATCGGGGCCGAGCCGAGGCCCGCTTCGTTGGAGAACACGCCGCGGGCGACGCCAAATCGGATGGCCGCCCAGACGGCCGCGCCGGCGAAGCCGCCGGTCGCCGCGGCAGGCGAGAACGCATGGGTGAAGATCAGCGCAAATGCGCTCGGGATGGCGGCCGCGTTGAGAATAATGACGAGGAGACCGGCGGCGACATAGGTGATCGCCATGAACGGCACTAGCTTGCCGGCGACCGCGCCGATGCGCTTGATGCCGCCGATCAACACTGCGCCCACGAGCACAAACAAGACGAGACCCGTCACCCAGAGCGGGATCGATAGAGAGTTCTCGAGCGCGTGGGAGACCGAATTGGCTTGCACCATGTTGCCGATGCCGAAACCGGCGATCCCGGCAAACACCGCGAAGCAGGCGCCGAGCCAGGTCCAGCGTTCGCCGAGCCCGTTCTTGATGTAGTACATGGGGCCGCCGACCCATTCGCCGCGCGAGTCTTTCTCGCGATAGCGGACGGCAAGGACGGCTTCCGCATATTTCGTGGCCATGCCGACCAGCGCGGTCATCCACATCCAGAACACGGCGCCCGGACCGCCCAGGAAGATGGCGGTTGCCACCCCGGCGATATTGCCGGTGCCGATCGTGGCGGAGAGTTCCGTCATCAACGCATTGAAGGGCGTGATCTCGCCCTTGCCTTCGGGCCGGCGCCCGCGCCACAGCATCCAAAGGCTCAAAGGCACGTTGACGATGGTGCGGAGCTTCAGGCCGAAAGTGAGAAAGAGCCCGACCCCCAGGATCAGGATCAGCATCGGCACGCCCCAGACGATGCCGTTCAGCCAGTTCAACGCCTGGGTAACCCCGTCCATGCCATCCCCCCGTCCGATAATGATTGTTTAGGCTGCCCCCGCTCCCTCTAGCGGGTCACTCCTGGCGGAAGTGTTTCGACAGCTTCAGTCCTTGTGCCTGATAATGCGAGCCAATGCCCTGGCCGTAAAGTGTTTCCGGCACGTCCGTGAGCTTGTCGTAGACGAGGCGACCGACAATCTGGCCGTCCTCGACGATGAACGGGATGTCGAGGCTGCGCACTTCGAGCACGGCCTTGGCGCCTGGCGCCTTGCCCTCGGCGTAGCCGAAGCCGGGGTCGAAGAAGCCCGCATAGTGCACACGATACTCGCCGATCAGAGGATCGAACGGCGCCATCTCGGCGACATAGGCGGGCGGCACCGAGACGCTCTCCTTGGAGGCGAGGATGTAGAAGTCATGCGGGTCGAGCACGAGGCGCCGGTCGTCGCCGAGACGGACCTTCTCCCAGAACTGGTCGATGTCGTAGGCGCCGACCTGATCGATGTCGACGACGCCGGCATAGCGCCGGGCGCGATAGCCGACGAGCCCGGACGGCGGAATGGGCGCGAGGCTGATGCGGAGTTTGAGCCCCTCGCGGATCGCCGCCTCTCCTTCCACCAAGCCCACATCGGAGTGGATGGCGCGCAGGTGACGGTCGCCGACGCGGCCCGGGTGATCGTCGGCGTCGATCTGCTGGCTGACCCTACGGCGGAAGCGGATCTGATTGAGCCGCGAGCCGTAGCGGACCTTGATGGAGAAGGTGCGCGGGCAGACCTCGGCGAACAGCGGACCCGCGTAACCCTCCTCGACCGCGTCGAACGAATCCTGGTGATCGCCGATGAGACGGGTGAACACGTCGAGGCGCCCGGTCGAGCTTTTCGGGTTGGCGAAACCGGCGATGGTGGAGCGGAGCTTCAGGCGCTCTATCAAGGGCACGAGGTAGACGCAGCCCGCCTCGAGCACCGCACCCTTGGTGAGATCGATCTCGTGGAAAGTGAGGGCGGTAAGCTTCTCGCGCACGGTCGCCTTGGTGCCGGGCAGGAAGCTCGCGCGGATGCGGTAGGCGACCTTGCCGAGCCGCAGGTCGAGGCTCGCGGGCTGGATTTGGCCGTCGTCGATCTCCGGCGCGGCGGCAATCTCGCCGGCGGCGATCAGGGCGCGGATGGCTTGGCTCGGCAGGATGCCGGTGCGCACCAGGGCGCTCCTCCGTGCCTCGCCAGCCGTGGAGGGCGGGTCCTCAGGCAGCGCCTCGAACAGCTGATCGCTCTGGCTCATAGGCGGCATGGACGATGTTCTTGCATTTGCCGGGGCTTCGGTCACCTTAAGCTCGGCCTTCTCCCCCGGATTCACAAGGGGCACCTTTGCCCGAGAAGGCTTGACGGGGCGCGCCAGGGGCGCGATTAATCGCCCCCGTGGTGATTTGGCCGGCCGGCTTGCAGCCACGTAAAACAAGTCGCTAAAAGGCCGTGGACGTGGATCATCCCGGCTTTCGGCGGCAGCCAAAGTCCGGGTTTTTTTGTGCGGCCGGCCTGGTGCAGAGAGTTCAAGGAGGACTGGTCATGGCCGCAAAGGACCGGACGGGGCGCCGCTCAAGCTGGCAGCCCGCCACGCAACTCGTCCACGAGGGGACGCTCCGCAGCCAGTTCGGCGAAACGTCCGAGGCCATCTTTCTCAACTCGGGCTATGTCTATGAGAGCGCCGAGCAGGCCGAGGCGCGCTTCAAGGGCGACGAGGACGGCTATGTCTATAGCCGCTACGCCAACCCGACCGTCGCCATGTTCGAGTCCCGCATGTGCGCGCTCGAAGGCGCGGAAGCCGCGCGCGGCACGGGTAGCGGCATGGCGGCGGTGGCGGCTTCTCTTCTGTGCCATCTGAAGGCCGGCGACCACGTGGTCTCGGGCCGGGCGCTGTTCGGCAGCTGCCGCTATATCGTCGAGGACCTCCTGCCGCGCTACGGCATCGCCTCGACCTTGGTCGACGGGCGCGACCTTGCCGCCTGGGAGGCGGCGGTCAAGCCCAACACCCGTGCCTTCTTCTTCGAATCGCCGACCAACCCCGTGCTCGAGCTCGTCGACATCGAGGGCGTGTGCGCCATCTCCAAGCGCGCCGGCGCGCTCACCGTGGTCGACAACGTGTTCGCGACGCCGCTTGGCCAGCGGCCGATCCCGCTCGGCGCCGACATCGTGGTCTATTCGGCGACCAAGCATATCGATGGCCAGGGCCGCTGCCTCGGCGGCGTCGTGCTCGGCAGCAACGAGTTCATCGAGGAGAAGCTGCACAACTACTTGAAGCACACCGGGCCGTCGCTCAGCCCGTTCAATGCCTGGGTTATGCTGAAGGGGCTCGAGACCCTGCCCTTGCGGGTGGCGCGTCACAACGAGACGGCGGCGGCGATCGCCGATTTCCTCGCCGGGCGGCCGGAGGTGGCGCGGGTGTATTATCCCGGCCGCGTCGACCATCCCCAATATCAGCTTGCCACGCGGCAGATGATAGGCGGCGGTCCCATGGTCGCCTTCGAGATTAAGGGCGACAAGAAGACAGCGTTCCGTAGCCTGAACGCGCTCGACATCATCAGGATCAGCAACAATCTTGGCGACGCCAAGAGCCTCGCCACACATCCCGCCACGACGACGCATCAGCGGCTGACGCCGGAGGCGCGGGCCGAGCTCGGCATCTTCGACAATGCGATCCGCCTGTCGATCGGGCTCGAGGACGCCGGCGACCTTATGGCCGATCTCGACCAGGCGCTGTCCGCCGCGCGCTAGCCCGTGGCGCCCACCGTCTTGCGGGCTACGCCTCCCATGTGTCACCCTTCCAAGACCAATTTGCGTGAGGATCATCATGTGCCGGAACATCAAGACGTTGCATAACTTCGAGCCGCCTGCGTCCGACGACGAGATCCGCGCGTCGGCGCTGCAATTCGTGCGGAAGCTGAGCGGCGCAACGCGCCCATCAAAGGCGAATGAGCCGGCTTTCAACCAGGCCGTGGAAAAGTCACCGAGGCCGCCCGTGAATTGATCGATTCGCTTGTGACCAGCTCACCGCCCCGCAACCGCGAAGTGGAGGCGATGCGGGCGAGAGCCCGCTCGGCCGAGCGCTTCGGCCGCGCCGTCTAGCCCGCAGCGAGAAGCCGACGCCAGTAGCCCGCGCGCCGCAAAGGAGTGTCCTTGTTGGCTTCTCAATCCACCGTGCAGGAGCTGCTCGCCAAGCTCGTGGGCTTCGACACCACGAGCGCCAAGTCGAATCTTGAGCTGATCGCGTTCGTGCAGGACTATCTCGCGAAGCGCGGAGTCGCTTCGGTATTAGTCCCCTCGGAGGACGGGAAGAAGGCGAGCCTCGTCGCCACGATCGGCCACGGTAGCGGCGGCATCGGGCTTTCCGGCCATAGCGACTGCGTCCCGGTCACCGGCCAGACCTGGACCAGCGACCCGTTCACGCTCACAGAACACGACGGCAGACTCTATGGGCGCGGCACCTGCGACATGAAAGGCTTCATCGCCTGCGTGCTCGCCTCCGTGCCGCTGTTCAAGGCGCGCCCGCTGAAAGAGCCGATCCACATCCTCATCTCGTACGACGAGGAGGTGGGCTGCGCCGGAGTACGGCCGCTGATCGCCCGCCTCGGCGCGGACTTGCCGCGGCCGCGCGTTGTGATCGTCGGCGAGCCCACCAGCATGGGCGTGATCGACGCGCATAAGCGCATCGACGCCTATCGCACCATCGTCACCGGCAAGGAAGCGCATTCAAGCCTGCCCGCCATCGGCGTCAACGCCATCTCGGCGGCGGCGGAGTTGATCGGCGAGCTCGACCGGCTCGCAGAGGAGATCGCCGAGACGGAGAACGATCCGCGGTTCGAGCCGCCCTGTTCCACGGTGAGCGTCGGGGTCGTCGAAGGCGGCACGGCGACCAACATCGTGCCCAAGAATTGCGAATTTCGCTGGCAGGTTAGGAGCTTACCGACCTCTTCTGCGGGCGAGACGGCGCGCGATCTCGCCGCCTTCGCAGAGACGGCGCTGCTGCCGAAAATGCGCAAGGTGGCGAAGGACGCCGCGGTCGTGACCGAGAGCCAGACGTCGGTGCCGGCGTTCGTCGCCGCGCCGCACTCCGATGCCGTGGCGCTGGCGCTCGCGCTCACCGGCGCGAACCGCACGGGCACCGTGTCTTACGCTACGGAGGCAGGCTTGTTCGAAGAGTCGGGCTGCCCGGCAGTGATCTGCGGGCCAGGCGACATCGCGCAAGCGCACGCGGCGAACGAGTTCGTGTCGATCGCGCAGCTCGAGACGTGCATGACGTTTCTTGCCGACCTCACGGACATGCTTCGCGCTTAGTTGTTGCCCACGAACTCCGCCGGGTCGAAGTGGTAGCGCCTGTTGCAGAACTCGCAGGTGACCCACACCGCTCCGTCGACCACCATGTCGGCGAGATCCTCCGGCGAGAAACGCCTGAGCAGCTCCTCGACCCTGTCGCGCGAGCAGCTGCAATAGGTCTCAAGTGGGATCGCGCGGTAGACGCGCACCTGCTCTTCGTGGAACAGGCGGTAAAGCAGCCGGTCGGGCGTCAGCATGGGGTCGAGCAACTCGTGATCCTCGACCGTCTCGGCGAGGCTCTTGGCGCGGGTCCAATCCTCCTCGAAGTCCTTCGCGCTCGACACGCCGCCCTCGCGGGTGAGCTTCTGCACGAGGAGACCGCCCGCGCGCCAGGTCCATGTACCCTCGCCTGACTCGCCGGCGCGATAGTGGCGCGCCACGGCGAGGCGAATGAAAGTGGGGAGTTGCTCCGATTGACGGAAATAGGTGTCGGCGGCTTCCGTGAGGCTTTCGCCTTCGAGCGGCACGACGCCCTGGTACCGCTCGGTCTCTGACCCACGGTCGATGGTCATGGCGAGGTGGCCTTCGCCGAGCAGCGACGCGTCGTCGTCGCGAGCGACCTCCGCCAGACGATCCGCCGAGAACCGCGCGTAGCCGCGCAAAGCCCCCGGCACCTGGTAGTCGGCGACCAGGAGATCGACCTGGCCGTCGGTCGCCGCCTGGAGGATGAACTTGCCTTCGGTCTTGAGGGACGCCCCGAGGAGCGCGGTGAGCGCCACGGCCTCGCCGAGGAGCCGCGACACGGGCTCGGGATACGCGTGGCGGGACAGGATGGTGTCGACGGTCGGCCCGAGCTTGACCAGGCGGCCGAGCACGTCGGCGTGCTCCGCCTGGAACGGCAGGATCAAATCGTCCGCCGGGATGGTGAGCCCGCGGCGCGCTTCCGGGGCGGGCTCGGTCACCGCTTCGTTCCTCGGCGTTTGGCGGCTGGACGTTTAACAGGGCTGCGCTTCGCCGTGCCGCGCTTGGCGCGTTGCCGGCCGGTGCCGAGACACCAGGCGAGAATGGCCTTTTGAACGTGAAGGCGATTTTCGGCCTCGTCCCACACGGCGGATTGCGGCCCGTCGATGACCTCGGCGCTCACCTCGTCGCCCCGGTGGGCCGGCAGGCAGTGCATGAAGATCGCGTCCATCTTGGCGGCCTTCATCACCGCCCCGTCGACTTGGAACGGGCGGAGCGCCGCCTTGCGCTTACTTTCGTCATTGTCGTCCATTGACACCCACACATCCGTCACCACACAGTCGGCACCGGTTGCGGCCTCGAGCGCACTTTCGCTCACCTCGATCCGGGCGCCCTGGCCCCTCGCCCACGCCAGAAGCTCGGCCGACGGCGCAAAGCCGGCAGGCGCCGCGATGTGCAAGGTGAACCCGAAGCGCGCGGCAGCATGCACCCAAGACGTGGCGACATTATTGGCGTCGCCGATCCAGGCGATGGTGCGGCCTTTGATCGGCCCCTTCAGCTCCTCGAAGGTCATGACGTCGGCCATGACCTGGCAGGGATGGGACCGCGCCGTCAGCCCGTTGATCACAGGGATTGAGGCATTCCCAGCCAATTCGGTCAGGGTGGCGTGCGGGCCGGTCCGCAGCATGACGGCATCCACGTAACGCGACAGGACCCGCGCGGTGTCGGCCACCGTCTCGCCGCGGCCGAGCTGCATGTCTTGCGCATGGAGCACGATCGAGACGCCGCCCAGCTGGTGCATGGCGACCTCGAAGGAGACGCGCGTGCGCGTCGATGGCCGCTCGAAGATCATGGCAAGCACCGCTCCCTGCGGCACGCCGAGGGATTTCGGCACCTTGCCCTTCCTTTTGATCTCAGCGGCAGCATCGATGATGGTGCGCAAGGTCTGCGCGTCGAGAGCATCGAGATCGAGAAAATGCTTGGGTGACGTGTCGGATGACATCTTGGGTGTCATGGGCCAGGCCTCGGGAGAACCGTTAGACCCGGACGCGCGCGTCGCTTTTCAAAGCGACGCACGCGGCATCGATGGTGTCGCAGGCAAGGTCGATCTCGGCCTCGCTCACAATCAAGGGCGGCAGCAGGCGCACAACATTGTCCCCCGCCTGGACGGTCAGCAAGCGGCGGTCGCGCAGCGCCGCAAGCAGCTTCTGATTTTCGATCCTGCACTTCATGCCGACCATCAGGCCCTGGCCCCGTATCTGCTCGACGACGTCGCCATGCTCGTCAACGATGGCGGCGAGCCGCTGTTTCAACCTTAGCCCCATC
This sequence comes from Methyloceanibacter sp., assembly GCF_050726195.1. Classification (GTDB taxonomy): domain Bacteria; phylum Pseudomonadota; class Alphaproteobacteria; order Rhizobiales; family Methyloligellaceae; genus Methyloceanibacter. Next base: position 204,997 of record NZ_JBOHJC010000003.1, read on the forward strand.
TGCGCGACACCTTCGAGAAAGCGCGGCGCGAGAACCACATCGAGCACGGCATTGCCCACGGCCATGGCGAGCGGGTTGCCGCCGAAGGTCGAGCCGTGGCTACCCGCCGTCATGGCACTGCCCACCGCCTCGGTGGTGAGGCACGCGCCTACGGGAAAGCCGCCGCCCAAGCCTTTGGCAGAGGCCATGATATCAGGCGTGATGCCGGCCCACTCATGAGCATAGAAGCGCCCGGTACGGCCGACGCCGGTCTGTACCTCGTCGAGGATGAGCAGGATGCCCTTCTCGTCGCAGAGCGCCCGCAACGCTTGCAGGAAGGGCCACGACACCTCGCGCATGCCGCCCTCGCCCATGATCGGCTCGATGAGGATGCCGGCGGTCTCCTCGCCGACCGCCGCCTCCACGGCCTCAATGTCGAAGCCCGCGACGTGGTCGAAGCCGTCGACCGGCGGGCCGAAGCCTTCCAGGTGCTTGGCCTGGCCGCCGGCGGCGATGGTGGCCAAGGTGCGTCCGTGAAAGGCGCCGTCGAAGGTGACGAGGCGATAGCGCTCAGGCGCGCCGCTCTTGAAGTGATAGCGGCGCGCGGCCTTGATGGCGCACTCCACGGCTTCGGCGCCGGAATTGGCGAAGAACACGCGGTCGGCGAAGGTGGCGGCGCAAAGCCGCTCGCCGAGACGCTCCTGCTCCGGGATGTGATGCAGATTTGAGACGTGCCAGACCTTGTTCGCCTGCTCGGTCAGCGCCGCGATGAGATGGGGATGCGCGTGCCCAAGCGCAGTGACGGCGACGCCGCTCGCGAAGTCGAGATAGCGCTCGCCCGCCTCGGTGACGAGAAAAGCGCCGTCGCCGCGCGCGAAGGACAAGCCGCTGCGGGCGTAGGTCGGAAGGAGGGCCGACATGAAAGTTGCGTATCCCTGAAACAAAATTGCCGCCGATGGGCGGCAGCAAGGAAACTCAGAGTGTTAGGTCCCGTGCGGATGCGTGTCAATCAGCGCTGACGACCGCTTATCCAACGCTTCTCCACCTTTCCATCAACGACCGCGTTTGTGTTCTCGCTCGAGAAGTGGCAGAATCCGCTTGTTCCGGTGGAAAACGAAGTTTTCAAGCGTGGCGGACGCTTGTCGGATTCTACCGGCTCTAGTAGGGTAATAACCGCTCGGCTACCAGATGTCGTGGGTGCGGTATGCGCCCGAGCGGTCATTCTCAGCAGTAATTTCCGAGTATTTCGAAACGCCGTCTCTAGCGGACGGGGGGAATCTGAGTCCAAACGAGGAGGCCAAACCATGGCTTGGACTGATGAGAGAGTTGAACTGCTGAAGAAACTCTGGGCGGAGGGACTGAGCGCGAGCCAGATCGCGGGTCGCTTAGGCGGCGTGACCCGCAACGCGGTGATCGGCAAGGTTCATCGGCTCGGACTTTCGGGGCGCGCCACAAGCTCGCGTTCCAGCTCGCCAAGGCCGCGGCGCGTGCATGCGCCACGGCAGCATCGCGCGGCGTCGCTGACGTTCGGCACACGTGGCAACGTGGCGCTCAAGCCCAGCTACGAAGCCGAATTCGAGCCGGAGCTTCTCCCGCTCGAAGAGCTCGTCATCCCGCTGCATGAGCGGGCGAGTATCCTCACCTTGAAGGAGTCGATGTGCCGCTGGCCCATCGGCGACCCGGCCGAGGAAGACTTCCATTTCTGCGGGCGCAAGAAGGCCGGCACGTTGCCCTATTGCGAGCACCATGCCCGCATGGCGTATCAGCCGGTACAGGCGCGCCGCCGCGAGAAGCGTTTCGCCGGCGGCTAGGGGATCGAGGTCAAATCAGAGAAGCGAACGAGGCGCCGTTTCGGCGCCTCTTCCATATTCGCTCGTTGTCATTGCCCGCGAAAGCGGGCAATCCAGTAACCTACGGCCTCGCGATTAACTTTTGAAAGTGGTTACTGGATCGCCCGGTCAACCCGGGCGATGACAAGGAGAGGGCTTCAGGCCGTTTCTTCGAGCTTGTCGGAGAAAGCGTAGCCCGCGCCGCGCACGGTGCGGACGGGGTCGCGCTCGTTGCCGCGCATCATGGCCTTGCGCAGACGGCCGATATGCACATCGACGGTGCGCTCGTCGACATAGACGTTGCGGCCCCAGACGCCGTCGAGCAATTGCGCGCGGCTGAACACACGGCCGGGGCTCTGCATGAGAAACTCGAGCAGCCGGAACTCGGTCGGCCCGAGATGGACCTGGCGCCCGTTCCGCGTCACCCGGTGGGACTCTCGGTCGAGCTCGATGTCGCACACGGAGAGCACCGAGGCGATGCGCTCGGGGTTGGTGCGACGCAGAATGGCGCGGACGCGCGCCATCAGCTCGGGCAGCGAGAACGGCTTGACTACGTAGTCGTCGGCGCCGGTAGTGAGGCCCCTGATGCGGTCGTTCTCCTCGCTGCGAGCCGTGAGCAGGATGATGGGAATGGTGCGCGAGTCCTTGCCGGTGCGCAGGCGCCGGCACAGCTCTAGCCCGGAAATGCCCGGCAGCATCCAATCGAGCACGATCAGATCCGGCGAACTTTCGGCGATGGCAACCTCGGCCTCGTCGCCGCGATGCACGACGTCGACCGAATAGCCTTCGGCTTCGAGGTTGTAGCGGAGGAGCAGAGCCAACGGCTCCTCATCCTCGACTACCAAAACCTTGGCTCCCGCGCTCATGGCGTCCGTCTGCAGCATGCGTTAGACCGCCGTCCGCTTCAGCGAGACCGGCGTCGTGCTTGTGGTGTCGCCCTTCGGGCGCTGATCGGTGATGGCCCGGCCATGCACCAGATAGTAGACCGTCTCTGCAATGTTGGTGGCGTGGTCGCCGATGCGCTCGATGTTCTTGGCGCCGAACAGGAGATGGGTGCAGAGCCCGATATTGCGCGGGTCTTCCATCATATAGGTCAAGAGCTCACGGAAGATCGAGTTGTACATCGCGTCGATCTCCTCGTCCTTGTACCAGACCCCCAGCGCGCGATCGGCGTCGCGCTCGATGAAGGCGTCGAGGACGTCTTTCAGTTGGCTGAGGGCCAGCTCGCCCATATGCTTGAGGCCGAGCATCAGCTGCTTCGGCTGCTGCTCGGAGGCGACGGCGCCGGCGCGCTTGGCGATGTTCTTGCCGAGATCGCCGATACGCTCCAGATCGGTGGAAATGCGCAGCGCAGCCATGATCTGCCGGAGATCGTAGGCCATGGGCTGGCGGCGAGCGATCATGATCACCGCCTGCTCCTCGATCTCGCGCTGGAGATCGTCGATCTCCTGGTCTTCCTTGATGGTGGCGGCGGCCAGATCCGGGTCGCGACGCTCCAGCGCCTCGAACGACTGGCCGAGCACCTGCTCGGCAAGACCGCCCATCTTGGCGATCTTGTTGTTGAGGAGGGCAAGCTCCTCCTCGTAGGACCTGACGATGTGTTCGTGCTGCTGTTCCATCTAAGCGAACTCCTGAAGCGCCGGCATCAACCGAAGCGGCCGGTGACGTAATCCTGCGTGCGCTGATCGGTCGGGTTGGTGAACATCTTCGACGTCTCGTCCACCTCGACCAGCTTGCCGAGATGGAAGAAGGCGGTGCGTTGCGAAACGCGGGCGGCCTGTTGCATCGAGTGGGTGACGATGACCATGCAAAGGCTTTCTTTCAGCTCGTCCATCAAGGTCTCGATCCTGGCGGTGGCGATCGGGTCGAGCGCGGAGCAAGGTTCATCCATGAGCAGCACTTCGGGGTTGACCGAAATGGCGCGGGCGATGCAGAGCCGCTGCTGCTGGCCGCCGGAGAGGCCGGTGCCGGGCTCATTAAGCCGGTCCTTCACCTCTTCGTAGAGACCAGCCCGTTGAAGGCTCTTGACCACGATCTCCTCGAGATCGGTTTTCGACCGGGCGAGGCCGTGAATGCGCGGCGCATAGGCGACGTTCTCGAAGATGGATTTGGGAAATGGGTTGGGCTTCTGAAAGACCATGCCGACCCGGGCGCGGAGCTGCACCGGATCGACCCGCGGCGCATAGATGTCCTCGCCGTCCAGCCTGATGTCGCCCTTGATGCGAACGCCCTCGATGACGTCGTTCATGCGATCGAGGCAGCGGAGGAAGGTCGACTTGCCGCAGCCGGACGGTCCGATCAACGCCGTCACCGACCGGTCGAAGACGTCGAGATTGACGTCGAACAGCGCCTGTTTCTCGCCGTACCAGAGGTTGACGTTGCGCGCGGCCATCTTCAGCTCAAGCTGCTCAGCCGGCATGGCGCCTTCCTCTTTCTGCGGCACTTCGGGTGCCTTTATGCGGACGGCCGGTTCTGCCTCCACTCGAGCCTCCATGACTAGGTCCCTTTCTACCACTTTCGCTCGAACATCTGCCTAAGCGCGATGGCGACGATGTTCATGACGACGAGAAAGCCGAGCAGCACCAAGATCGCCGCCGAGGTCCGCGAGACGAAGCCGCGCTCGGGGCTGTCCGCCCAGCTGAAGATCTGGGTTGGCAACGAGGTGGCCGGCTCGAGAAGTCCCATGTTCTCGATGCTCGGAATGAAGGCGTTCATGCCGATCAGGAGCAGCGGCGCCGTCTCGCCCAAGGCCTGCGCCATGCCGATGATGGTGCCGGTCAGAATTCCCGGGATCGCGAGCGGCAGCACATGGTGCAGCATGACCTGGTGCTTGGAGGCGCCGACGCCAAGGGCCGCTTCGCGGATCGAGGGAGGGACCGCCTTCAGCGCGGCGCGGGTGACGATGATGATGGTCGGCAAGGTCATCAGGCTCAGCACCATGCCGCCAACGAGCGGCGCCGAGCGCGGCAGGCCAAAGAAGCCGAGGAACACGGCCAATCCCAAGAGACCGAAGACCACCGAGGGGACGGCGGCGAGGTTGTTGATATTGACCTCGATCAGGTCGGTGAACCGGTTCCTCGGGGCGAACTCCTCGAGATAGACGGCGGCGGCGATGCCGATGGGGAAGCTTAGCAGGAAGCACACCAGGAGCGCGAAGAAGGAGCCGGTGATGGCGCCCGCTAGGCCCGCGCGCTCCGGGAAGCGGCTGTCGGCATTGAAGAACAGTTCCCAATTGAACGGCGTGTGGAGGAGGCCCTTTTCCTCCATGACATCGAACACCTTGATCTGCTCCGGCGTGAAGCGCGGATTGAGCACCATCGGCGCCTTGCCCTCCGCCAACTCGGCGAAGGGTGGAGAGACGGGGAAGAAGACTTGGATGGTCTTGCCGACAACGCCGGGGTCCTCGGCCACGCGCTTGGCAAGCACCTCCGGCGCATCGTCGGCGAGCATGGCGAACAGCGCCGTGTCGTGCACTGTCGGTAGATAGGCCTGGAGGCTGTCGCGCGCCATCGCGGCGAAATCCCCTTCCTCGGCGTTTGTCGCGTCGACAAAGACGTCGAGTTTGAGGCTGGTTTGCCCGTCGTGCTCGACCACGACACCGCGATTGTTGAGCCGCTCGAAATAGCGGACCTGGCTCCAGGTCAGCGCCTCCACCTCTTTCGGGATCACGCCCTTGTAGAGCTGATCGAACGGGTCTGAGAGCGCAACCGGCAGGGTGATGGTCGTGCCGATGGTGCCGGGGTTGCCGACCACGTAGTCCCGTATGATGTAAGGCGCATCGGAGGTGAGGATCTTGCTGACATCCCGATATTGATTTTCGGGGATTCCGGGGACGATGGTGTTCAACGCCTCGCGCACGAGGGTCCGATAATTGCCGGCTGCCGGGTCCTTGGGATCGACCTTGGCCGGGTCGACGTAAACCGCGAGATCGACCTTGGTCTGCACGAAGGCTGGAAATCCGGTGGAGATCAGCGACGCCACGAGGACGCCGAGGAGGCCCACGGCAAGCGCAATGGCGATGATGCCATAGGCCTGAAGGCGGCGATCCGCGGCATAGCGGCGACGGAGGCGCCGGCGCGCCTGCTCCGAATTCCAGTCAACGGTGCGAGGCACCTGATCTATGGCCGCTGCGTCACTCATATTGCTCTCGATATTTGCGCACGATGTGCAGGGCGACGACGTTGAGGGCCAGGGTGGCAAGGAACAGCACAAGGCCGAGGGCGAAGGCGGCCAGCGTCTTCGGGTTATCGAATTCGGTATCGCCGATGAGGAGCGTCACGATCTGTACCGTCACGGTGGTGACCGGCTCGAGCGGATTGGCCGTGAGCGAGGCGATGATGCCGGCTGCCATGACCACGATCATGGTCTCGCCGATGGCCCGGCTGACCGCGAGCAGGACGCCGCCCATGATGCCGGGAAGGGCGGCGGGAAGCAGGACCTTGGTAATGGTCTCGCCCTTGGTGGCACCCATAGCATAGGAACCGTCGCGCATGGACCGGGGCACCGCGGCGATGGCATCGTCGGACAATGACGAGATGAAGGGAATAATCATGATGCCCATGACCGCGCCGGCGGCGAGCGCGCTGTTCGGGGCGATCGGCAGACCGATGGTGTCGCCAAACTGGCGCATGGCGGGCGCGACGGTTAGCACGGCAAAGAAGCCGTAAACCACGGTCGGAATGCCGGCGAGCAGCTCGAGCACCGGCTTGATGGTGGCCCGCACCTTGGGATGCGCGTACTCGGTGAGGTAGATCGCCGAATAGAGGCCGATAGGCGTCGCCACCGCCATGGCAATGGCGGCAATGAGGAGCGTGCCGGCGAACACTGGAATGGCGCCGAAAGCGCCGCCCGCCGTCACCTGGCCTTCGCGGATGGGAATTTGTGGCTCCCAGTTCAGCCCGAAGAAGAACTCGAAGGGGTTGACCTTGTCGAAGAAGCGCAAGGTTTCAATCAGCAGCGAAATGACGATGCCGAGCGTGGTCAGAATGGCGATGAGCGAGCAGGCGATCATGAGCCCGCTCAGGATGCGTTCGGCGCCATGGCGCGCCCGGAACTCGGGACTGATGCGGCGGCTGGCGATGATGAGCCCGAGAAGTGCGACGCTCAGCGCCACGCCGACCATGGCCCAGCGGGCGATCCCCTGCCAGCGGTTGTAACGCTCCGCCGCTTCCTGGACTACGAGGCTCGGCTCGCCGAAGACATTGCCCTGAGCGACCGACTTGATCTCGCTGAGCAAAAGACTGACTTGGCCGCGGTCCATGCCGTCGGTGGTGCCGGGAGGCAGGCTCCACAGCAACAAGGTGTCGATGACCTGGCCCTGGAGCACCAACCAGACAAGGACCAGCAGGATCGACGGGATGCCGACCCACGCGGCGACAAAGGCGCCGTGATAGCTCGGGCGCGAGTGCAACTCGTATTCGCGGCCCTCGACGAGGGCGATGGATCGCCTGCGGGCAAGGACATAGCTGACCGCGGCAAGCACGATGAGCAGGAGCAGAAGGTAACCGATCATGTCCGCCCGCCGGTTACTCGGCAAACGCCGTTTCTCGTGGCGTGCGCCGAAGGGCCGTGTGTTGTCCTACGATCGCCGGCGTGGCCGCACAGGTGGAATGCGGCCACGCCTTGGATCAACTCAGTTCAAGCGTGCCTGCGGTCTTACGAAGTCGGCGCAGACATCTTCTCCGCGTTCTTCGCGCGATCCTGCATTTCTTTCAGCGGCTCCGGCGCCAGAACAACAAGGCCGCGCTCTTGGAGATAACCGCCCTCACCCATGGCCTCGTCGCTCGTGTACTCAACGACGAAGTCGGTCAGGCCGGGGATGACATTGCGATGCGCATTCTTAACGTAGAAGAACATCGGCCGCGCGATCGGATAGCTTCCATCGGCGATAGTCTCGAACGTCGGGGTGATACCTTCGATCTTCACGCCCTGGAGCTTGTCCTGGTTCTCATACAGGAACGAGTAGCCGAAAATGCCGAGGGCATTCGGATCGGCATCGATGCGCTGCACGATGAGGTTGTCGTTCTCACCGGCCTCGACGAACGGGCCGTCCTGACGCATCGGCGTGCACTTCTCGCCGATGAGCTTGTCGAAGTCAGCTTTCTCCATCTCGCCCTTCTTGGTCTTGAAGTAATCGAGGGCTTTGCAGCCGTCATGCATCGTCAGCTCAACGAAGGCATCGCGCGTGCCGGACGTCGGCGGCGGGCCGTAGGCCAGGATGGCGACATCGGGAAGCGACTTGTCAACATCGCTCCACTTCTTGTAGGGATTAGGCACGAGCTTGTCGCCGTCCGGGACCTCGGCCGCCAAGGCCAAGAAGATCTGCGCCTCGGTCAGATCCATGGGCGTGCCCTTCTTTGACTGGGCAATCGACAACCCGTCATAGCCGATCTGAATCTCGGTGACGTCGGTAACGCCGTTCTTGGTGCAGAGCTCCCACTCCGACTTCTTCATGGCGCGCGACGCGCCGGTCAAATCGGGGTTCTGCTCCCCGATGCCTTGGCAGAAAATCTTCATGCCGCCGCCGGTGCCGGTCGACTCGACCACCGGGGGTTTCTGGCCGGTTTTTTTGCCGAACTCCTCGGCTGCCGCCTGCGAATACGGGAAGACCGTCGACGAACCGACGACCTTGATCTGGTCACGGGCCAGCGCCGGGCCGGCCGTGCAAAGGGCGGCGACGACAAGCGTCGACGCTGCGATACTGTATCTGTTCACTGTAGCTCTCCCTTCGGAAATTGGATGTGAGCCTCCGCCAGCGCGAGCAACGCCGCTACCAGCTCGCGGGCACGCTAGTCCCTAGGGATAATTGTTCTATGACAGGGATGATTCGACTTTATGACAGTCTAAACGACTGATCTACATGTCTTTTGTGAAATTTCCCTGTGGATAACAGCACCGGCCGCGTCAGCCCGCGCGAGCCTCGTTAAGCATAACCGTGAAGGTCGATCCCTTGCCCGGCTTGGAGGCGATGGCAAGCTCGCCCCGGTGGCGGTTGAGGATATGCTTAACGATGGCGAGGCCGAGCCCGGTGCCACCTTTTTCGCGGCTGGAGGCCACGTCGACCCGGTAGAAGCGCTCAGTGAGGCGCGGCAGATGCTCGGGCGCGATGCCGGGGCCATCGTCGACCACGGCAATGGCGTAGCGGCCGGCCTGGCGGCCGAGCGAGGGGATGTGCTTTGGCTCGATGCGCACCCGGCCGCCGCGATTGCCGTATTTGAGCGAGTTCTGCACCAGGTTCTGGAGCACTTGCAGCAGCTCGTCGCGGTCGCCCCGGACCACGGCCGGGCGGGAGAAGCGCCCGACTTCGAGCGTCATGCCGGAGTCGCTCGCGAGCGGCTCGAGCGTATCGCGGGCGTGGCCGAGAACGTCGTTGAGATCGACGAGATCGCTTGGCGGCACGTGGGCGTTCATCTCCACCCGGCTCAAGGACAGCAGCGCGTCGATCAGGCGGGTCATGCGCGAGGCCTGCTCGGCCATGATGGGCAGGAAGCGCTCGCGCGCGCCGGTATCCTCCTTGGCGGTGCCTTGCAAGGTCTCGATGAACCCGCGCAGCGATGCGAGCGGCGTGCGCAGCTCGTGGCTCGCATTGGCGATGAAGTCGGCGCGCATCTGGTTGATGCGCTCGACCTCGGTAAGGTCGCGCAAGAGGACCAGAATATTGCCATCGCGTTCGCCTCCCCGGCCCAAGGGCGCGACGGTCACGGCCATGCGCCGGCCGACCGGCACGCGCTCGGCATAGGTGACGGTGACGGCGCGGCCGCTCTTTGGCGCGGCGCTGACGGCATCGAGAAACTCCGGCGTGCGGATCACGGAGGAGATGTGGCTCCCTTCACGCAAGGTGGCGAACAGGCCGCGCGCGGGGCCGTTGCAGGACAGCACCTGCCCGGCGCGATTGAGCAGGATCACGGGGTCGGGCAGCGCCTCGGCCATCACATGCATGGCGGAAGTTGACCGGGCGGAGGCCGTGGAGCGGCCGAGATCGGCCTCGAGGATATTGTCGACATCCTGGCGGGGAAGCAGCGCCACCGACGCGACGAAGCTGACAAAGGCGATGAGCGCGAGCCCTAACGGCAGGTCGGCGATGGCCACGAGGGCCGCCATGATCACGGCGACGATCACGATCTGCCACAGCGCGGCCCACAGTCTCGCGGCGAGTTCGCGAAGGCCGCGCCTGATCGCTTGGCCGGTCCGCCAGAAGAGGCCCGGAGGGAGGGCCCGCGCGCTTTGTTCTGCCCGGTCGCTCAATGGTTGCTCTAAGGCTCCGTGACGAATCGGCCGAAGGACGTACCCCTATGTTTGCGCTTGGAATATCACGATTTTGCGACATCCCCCCATCGATCTGCAACGAATCGGTGACAGGACGAAGGACCCGTCATGCGGTTGCAATAGTCGCCAGCCAAGGACCGGCACGCGTTGCCATGGCCGGCGTGGACTTGGCTCCAAGGATGTGGGGGGCCGGAACCGGCGATTCCATCCCCTCCTCGCAATTGTCCAAGTTAATGGCGGCGCCTCATTCCACAGACGCGGTGGCCGCTTTCAACCCGGGAGCAGCAATGGTGTTATCATCGAGCGGAATCGCCAGGGCATGTTTGGCCTTGGGGGCAGCGACAGAGGCCAAGTGATGAACCCCTCGACTGCGGCAGCGAAGCAAGCCGTCCCGCCAAGACAACGGCTGGCAGGTCTCGCATGGGAGCGAGTCGTGGCCGACTTGGACGCGCGGGGCTTCGCAATGATCGAGGGCCTGCTTGATGCCGGGCAATGCCGCTCAACGACGGCGCTCTATCCGGACGACCGGCTCTTCCGTAAGCACGTGATCATGGAGCGCCATGGCTACGGGCGGGGCGAGTACAAGTACTTCGCCTATCCCTTGACTGACACGATCGCCGCGTTGAGGCGCGCGGCCTACCCGCATCTCGCCGAGGTTGCCAATCGCTGGACGGCGGCGATGTGCATGGACGTGCGTTACCCCGCCGATCACGATGGCTTTCTCAAACGGTGCCACAATGCCGGCCAGACGCTACCGACGCCGCTCCTGCTCAAGTACGGACCGGGGGACTTCAACTGTCTGCATCAGGATCTCTATGGCGAGCATGCATTCCCGCTGCAAATGGCGATCCTGCTGTCGGCCCCTGGCCGCGACTTCACCGGCGGGGAATTCGTGCTCACCGAGCAGCGACCGCGCATGCAGTCGCGCGCGACCGTCGTGCCGCTCGGGCCAGGGTGACGCCGTGATCTTCGCCGTGCAGAACCGCCCGGTGCGCGGCACGCGCGGCGTCTACCGCGTCAACGTCCGCCACGGGGTAAGCGAGCTTCGGAGCGGCGGGCGCTATACGCTCGGCATCATCTTCCACGACGCAAAGTCCTAGGCCGCCCTCCCGCTATCGACCAAGCCCCTTGGCGGCGAGCTCGTCGAGATAACTTTGGAAGTGCGCGTCCCGGTTCTCGCCGAGGTCGCGGAGATAGTCCCAGACGAAGAGCCCGGTGTCGTGCCCGTCGTCGAACACGATGCGCACCGCGTAGTTGCCGACGGGCTCCAGCTGCAGGATGCGCACGTTCTTCTTGCCGGGCACCGTGACGCGCTGCTCGGGGCTATGGCCCTGCACCTCGGCGCTAGGGCTCATCACGCGCAGTAGCTCCGCCGGCAGGGCGAAGCTTTGCCCGTCGTCGAAACTCACGGTGAGGGTGCGCTTCTCGGCGTCGAGCTTGAGTTCCGTGGGCCAGGCCATCGCCGGGAGCTCTCCAGGCTTAGCCGAGGTCGATATCGCCATCGACCACATGATCGAGGGGCGCCCGTTCGGCGGTCAGGCTCATCTTCACCCTAAGCTTGCCCTTGCCGCCCAACCCCTCCTCGCGGACCACGCGCTCGATCGCCTGCTGCGAGGTCACGCCGACCTCCTTCAGGAATTTTCGCATCGACATATTGAAGCGTTGCTCGTCCATGCTGTCCTCCTTCGACGCGCCTTTCCCGTGATATGGATAGGGCGAAGCCTATATATTAGAGACAAAAGGCAATATTAGAGATCAAAGACGATGGCGATCACCTCGCGCGGCAAGAGCCGTGGCAGATCGAAGACGCGAGCCGGTACGATGAAGCGGAAAAGCCCCATCAAGCGTAGAAACGCGCCGGCGGCCGCGCTCGCCGATCCGCGCTACCGCAAGCGCGTGGTCAAGAGCGCCAAGGCCTACAGCCGCAAAGGCAAGGCTCAGGTGACCGAGGACGAAGAGGCATAGATGAGCCAAATCGTATCTCCCCTGATCGACCGGTTCGGCCGCGCCATCACCTATTTGCGGGTGTCGGTCACCGACCGTTGCGACTTCCGCTGCACCTATTGCATGGCGGAAGACATGACCTTCCTGTCGCGCAAAGACCTGCTGACGCTCGAGGAGATCGACCGGCTCACAAGCGCATTCATTGCCAGGGGCGTGCGAAAGATCAGGCTTACCGGCGGCGAGCCTCTGGTGCGGCGGAACATCATGTGGCTGGTCGAGGCGGTGTCGCGGCATCTCGGCAACGACCTCGACGAGCTGACCCTTACCACCAATGGCAGCCAGCTCGCCCGCTACGCTGACGCGCTTGCCGGCGCCGGCATCGTGCGCATCAATGTTTCGCTCGATACGCTCGATGCGGCGAAGTTCCGCGTGCTGACTCGATGGGGCGACTTCGACCAGGTCATGCGCGGTATCGACGCGGCGGACCGCGCCGGCCTCAAGATCAAGATCAACACCGTGGCGCTGAGGGACTGCAACGAGGACGAGATCGCCGACCTCCTTCGCTGGTGCCATGGCCGCGGCTTCGATCTCACCTTGATCGAGACCATGCCCATGGGCGAGATCGAAGCCGACCGGACCGATCAATATCTGCCGCTGTCGCTGGTGCGGGCGCGGCTCGAACAGCGCTTCACGCTCGCCGATATTCCGTATCGCTCAGGAGGGCCGGCGCGATATGCGCAAGTTGCCGAGACAGGCGGCCGGCTCGGCTTCATCACGCCGATGACTCACAATTTCTGCGAATCTTGCAATCGGGTGCGCGTGACCTGCACCGGCACACTCTATATGTGCCTTGGCCAGGACGACGCCGCCGACCTCAGAGAACCGTTGCGCGCAAGCGTCTCCGATGACTTGCTGCATGCCACCATCGACGCGGCTATCGCGCGCAAGCCCAAGGGGCACGATTTCGTCATCGACCGCAGGGCAGCGCCTGCCGTTTCGCGCCACATGTCGGTCACGGGCGGCTAAGTCGCCCTAGGGTTAAGAAAATCCTAGAGGCGGAAATTTCCCAGCGGTTCCAAGCGTTCGGCTGGCAAAACGAAACCCGGTTTTCACCCCTCCCGGCACAGTCGCTCAGCTTACGGCGTTTCTTAACCTACGCCCGGCTAATTTGCCTCCGTGATCAGTGGACTAGCCGGTCCGCTGGCCGTGGGTTCGGTTCGCTTCATGTTGCGCAAAACGTCGGTAAAAAAATACTGGCACTGGGCGGGGCTGGCGCTGCTTTCGGCGCTGATTGCCGTCACGGCTCTCATTGCGCCAAGCAGAGTGAGCCAGCTTGAGCTCGAGCGCGAGGCTCTCGTCGCGCAGGACCGCATCCAAGCGCAGTTGGTTAAAGATCCCAACGTCGTGCTTGAGGCGCTGACGCGTCCCGGCTTCGCACCGCAGCTCGATCAAGTCTTCCAGCAAGCGGGTTATGCGCATCGTGTGCTCCGCTTCGAGCTTTACGACGCTAGAGGGCGACTGACCTTCACGAGCGGCCTTGCCAGTCTGCCGCTCGATGATTCCTTGGTGGACGTGAAGACGAATCCGGCGCAGGAAGGCGCCGTCATCGGCCTCTACACAAGCAACGTCGACGGCGCGCCATCGCACTTCGCGGTCCTCAGGCTGCCCCTCGACTTCAACCATCTCACGCGCGGATCGCTGGTCGTTTACCTCGACCAGAGCGACCAGGCGAATGTTCTCTCCGGTTATTTCAGCCTCATTGCCGCGGTCACCTTGCTCTTGCTTGGCGTCGGCATCGCCACGCCGGTCGCCTTCGCCTGGATGCGCAGCCAGGAACGGCGGCAAGCGGTGGAGCAGGTGCGCTATCTCGAAAGCCACGATGCGTTGACGGGCCTCGCCAACCGCCGAGCCTTTGCCGAGGGTTTGGCCGAGGCCATGAGCCGCACCCTGCGCGAGGGCACGCATATCGCCGTCGTGTGTCTCGACATCGACAAGTTCAGGGAGATCAACGACGCCACCGAACATGGCGGCGGCGACCAAGTGCTCCGTGAGATGGGTCTGCGCATAAAAGGCACCTTGCGCGATCGCGATTTGATCGCGCGGCTTGGCGCCGACGAGTTCGCCATCGCCCTCGTCGACATCACCAATCTCGGCGACGTCATGGCGTTCATGAACCGGCTCGTCGCCGCGCTTCGCGATCCGTTCCACGTCGCCGGGAAGGACCTCCTCATCACCACGAGCGTCGGCATTGCTCTCGCGCCGGCCGACGGTGACACCGCCGCGACGGTGCTGCGCCACGCCACGATCGCCTTGTCGCGGGTCAAGGGCGACGGCGGACAGCGCATGTGCTTCTTCGAGGAGAGCATGGACAAGGCGCTGCAGCGCCGGCGCACCGTCGAGCACGAGCTTCGCCTGGCGCTCGGCCGCGAGGAGTTCGAGGTCGTCTATCAACCCCAATACGACCTGACGTCAGAGCGGCAGTGCGGCTCGGAGGCACTGATCCGCTGGCATCATCCGGTGCACGGCAAGATCGCCCCGGGACATTTCATCTCGGTGGCCGAGGAGACCGGTCTCATCGTGCCGATCGGCGAATGGGTGCTGCGGCGGGCGTGCCGCGATGCGGCGACGTGGCCCGAGGGGCTGACGGTGGCGGTGAACCTGTCGCCCGCCCAGTTCCGCGACGGGGACATCGCCGAGACGGTGGCGGAGGTGCTGAAGGAAACAGGCCTGCCGCCGGAGCGCCTCGAGCTCGAGATCACCGAGAACCTGCTCATCAACGACACCGAAGAGGTGCTCGGCAAGCTGAACCGGCTGCGCGAGCTCGGCGTGGCCATCGCCATGGACGATTTCGGCACCGGCTATTCAAGCTTGAGCTATCTCGCCCGCTTCCCGTTCTCCAAAATCAAGATCGACCGGCAGTTCATTCGCAACATGACGCGCGATCCGGCCATGCGGGCCATCGTCAAGACCATCATCGCGCTCGGCAAGTCGCTCGACGTGATCATCACGGCGGAGGGCGTGGAGACGCCCGAGCAGGCGGAGATGCTGCGCAAGTTCGGCTGCCCGCAGGTGCAGGGCTTCCTCTACGGCTATCCGGAGGGCGCCGAGGAATCCGCCAAGCCCAAGGGCAAGCCGAAGGACACGGCGCAAAGCAAGGTGACGCCGATCCGCACGCGCTCGAGCGCGGCCTGACCTCTATCGGATCGGCCTAGGGGCCGGCTTGAACGCCGGCTTGCCGAGGAGAACTTCCCAGGAATCCTTGTAAGGCACGATGTCCGGCCTGGCCGCCACGGGGCGGCGGGGGGCGGGGCGGGCGACTGGCGCAGGTTTCGGCGCGGCGCGCTTGACGGGGGGCGGAGCGGCCTTGGGCGGGGCGAGGCGGGCGGCCGCCGCGTCCCGGTCGACGCGGACCGGCAGAGGAGGCGGATTGGCATCCACCGCGGCGATCGCGTCCTGCTCCGCGGGCTCAGCTTCAGCCTCAGGCTCGGGCTCTGCCGTAGCCCGGGGCAGAGCGTAGGTGACGTCATCCGCCTCGGGCGCGAAATCGGCCGGGCCGGGCGGGAGATCGCTGCCGATGCCGGCGCGCGCCACCAGTTCGCCGATGGCGTCGAGCGCTGGGGCTTCGAGCGCAGGCGCTGCGGACACAGGCGGCGGCGGAGTCTCGGCGAGGATCTCGACCGGAATGGCGACGAGGCGGAGCGCCTCCCCGCCGGGCGCAGGCAGAGTGATCAGGATCGGCAGCACGAGCGCGAGCGCCGCCACATGGGCAAGGCCGGCGCCGAAGGCGCAGGCCGGCAGATTGACCTTGTCGATGCCGATCACGGACCGCCGCGGTATGAGGTTCCCCGATAACGCTCAACCACCCTTGGAATCGAGTTAGCTGAGTCGGCCCCATCACGGCAAGTTCCTAACCTTCCATGACAATTCTGGGCGCAGGCCGGTCGGCGCCGGCGAGGCGCTCAAGCTCCGCCCAGACGCGCGCGCCGATCTCGCGATAAACCTCCGCGACCGGCGAGGACGGGTCGGTCGCCACCACGGGACGGCCCTCATCGGAGGTCTCGCGCACCGCAATCGTGAGCGGCACCTCGCCGAGGAACGGCACGCCGAGCCGCGCGGCCTCGGCTTTCGCGCCGCCATGCCCGAAAATGTCGGAACGCTCGCCGCAATGGGGGCAGAGGAAAGTCGACATGTTCTCCACCAGCCCGAGCACCGGCACGTTCACCTTGCGGAACATGTTCAGCCCTTTGCGCGCATCGACCAGCGCCAGGTCCTGCGGCGTCGATACGATGACGGCGCCGGCGAGCGGCACCTGTTGCGCCATGGTGAGCTGGGCATCGCCGGTGCCGGGCGGCATGTCGACGACGAGCACGTCGAGATCGCCCCAGGCGACGTCCTTCAGCATCTGCGACAGCGCCGACATCACCATGGGCCCTCGCCAGATCATCGGCGTCTCCTCGTCGACGAGGAAGCCCATGGACATGACCTTGAGCCCGTAGGCCCGCATGGGATCGAGCTGATTGCCGGCGACCGGCTGCGGCTGGCCCTTGATGCCGAGGAGCCGCGGCATCGACGGCCCGTAGATATCGGCATCGAGCACGCCGACCTTGAGCCCCTGGTCCTTCAGAGCGAGCGCGAGATTGACCGCGGTGGTCGATTTGCCGACGCCGCCCTTGCCGGAGGCGACGGCGATGATCTTGCTGACGCCGGGCACGCCACCTGGGCGATGGCGGGCATCGCGCGCCGCACCTGGCCTGGTGAAGGCCGGACCCTGATGCGCCTGACGCGGCGGCTGAACGGGGCTCGCGCCGCCATTGCCGCCGCGCGCCGCGCCGGGCTCGCGGTCGGCGGTCAAGGTGACGGCGACGCTGGCGACGCCGGGGATGTCCTTGACCGCGCTCTCCGCGGCGCGCCGCAGCGCCTCGAGCTCGCCGGCGCGGGCGGGATCCACGGAAATGGCGAAATAGACCTTGCCCTGGTGGATCACCACCTCGGAGACGAGGCCGGCCGAGACGATGTCGTGCTCGAGGTCGGGGCCCTTGACGGCCTTCAGCGCGGCGAGAATGCGGTCTTTGGTCAGCGTTTCGGTCATGGCCGGATATGTATTCCTGTCTAGCGCCAACACCAACCTGTCATTCGCTGAAGGTTACCACCCCTATTGTCATCGTCCGCGAAAGCGGACGATCCAGTAACCCCAACCGTGCGCATTCGCGAAGCGCGGTGGCTACGTCATGCCCGCTTGCGCGGGCATGACAAATCGTTGCCGCGATGCGAAGGCATCCGCGGTTTGCTCCTTTCTTCCCCTCGTTCCAGAGGGGGGTGGCGCGCCGAACGGCGCAGTCCGTAATGGTGTCGTGTCCTTGCGAGGACACGCGGGCGCCTTCCGGCGCGCCACTCGCGGCGTCTTAC
>NZ_JBOHJC010000004.1:0-204971 GCF_050726195.1 Methyloceanibacter sp.
GCGCCTCCCAGAACGCCACCTCGCGGGCGAACGCGGGATCGCGGCCGATCCGCCGCTCCGCCGCGCGCCGGCCCGGCGCGTCGAGCACGCCGAGCACGTATTCGGCCGCGGTCAGCGCGCCGTGCTCCTCGGGCTCTCTTCTGCCTGTATCGCTCATCGCTCGAGACACGCTCTCAGTTTGGCAAGGCCGCGCCTGATCCAGCTCTTCATGGTGCCGAGCGGCACGCCTTGGCGCTGCGCCAGCTCCTCATAGGTCAGCCCATCCAGAAACGCCGCGCGGATGGCCGCGTTTTGCCGCGCCTCGAGCTCGTCGAGGCAGTCGTTGAGCCGGGCATTCTCCTGGGCGATCTCAAGCGTCTCGGCGGCGAGCGGCGCCGGATCGGGAACCTGTTCGGCGGTGTCGATCGGCTCGCTCGCCCGGCCCAACCGCGTCCCGCGCAGGCGGTCGATGGCGCGGTTTCGCGCGATGGCGACGAGCCAGGTGATCGGGCTCGCCCGGGCCTCATCGAAGGCCCCGGCCTTTCGCCATACCGTGAGATACACTTCTTGCAGCACGTCTTCCGCCTCACTTCGGTCATTCAATATACGGAGCAAGACGCCAAATAGCTTCGCCGAGGTCGCTTCGTAGACGAGGCGCAAGGCGGCGCGGTCGCCGCCGGCAACCCGGGCAATCGCAGCCTGAAGCTCGCGGCGCCGCACCGCTTCGTCCATGAGACCGGCCCTTGTCGGATGCGCTCGATGCCGCACGACGCGAGGTGCGGCGCGCTGTTCTATCCCTGGCGGACGACTGAGGAGAAGCGGAATTTCGCGGTTGCGAAATGATCTCGGACCGTTAATCTCCCTGGAATTCATGCGGCACGCCATCGATCTCGCGATTTGACTGATCGGCTAGGGCCTTAGAGACCAGCCCAATTCCGCCGGCGGAGGGACCCCGTTTTTCCACCTCCGTCACGGAACAGTCGAATTTCTGGTGATTATGGGGCGTGCGGGGCAGAGGGCTGAACGGCCGTCAATTTGGGTTCGGGGGAGCCGTTCCCATGGAGCGGCGCCGCAGCTAGTTTAGGCGCGGAAGCGTCGATTCGCGCGAGGGAAAAGGGAACATGCTGGGACGTGCCTGTCTTGGCTTCATCGCCGGGGCCCTGTTGTTGGCTCCAACCGTTGCCTCCGCGAGCCCCGCCCTCGTCTTCGAGCCGTATAACGGCACCGTATTCTATGCCGAGGAACCTGACGCACCTTGGTTCCCCGCCTCCCTTACCAAGCTCATGACGGCTTACGTCACCTTTCATGCCCTGCGAAACGGCGAGGTGAAGCCCGACACCAAGGTCGTCTGCTCCAAACATGCCTCAATCCAGGCGCCCACGCGGCTCGGTCTCCCGGTGGGCGGGTCGATCCCGCTCGAAACCGCCCTCAAGGTGATCATCGTCAAATCGGCCAACGACGTGTCGGTGATGATCGCCGAGGCAGTCGCCGGCAGCGAGGAGGCGTTCGTCGCCCGCATGAACGAGGCGGCGAAGCGCCTCGGCATGACCCAAACCCACTTCGCCAACCCCAACGGCCTACCCGACGAGCGCCAAGTCACGTCGGCCCGCGACCTCGCCCGGCTTGCCCGCGCCATTATCATCGAGTTTCCCGAGCACGCCGACCTCTTTGCCGAGACACAAGTGCAAGTCGGGCAGCAGCGGCTCCGCACCCACAATGGACTGCTCATCAGCTTCCCGGGCGCCGATGGCATGAAGACCGGTTTCATCTGCGACTCCGGTTTCAACATCGTGGTCAGCGCCACGCGCGATGGCCGCAAGCTCGTGGCCGTCGTGCTCGGCGAACCGTCAACCCGCACGCGCAATGCTCGCGCCGCCGAGCTTCTCGAGAACGGCTTCAAGCGCTATTTCTGGAAGTCGTTGTTCGGCACGAGCCTTGATGGTCTCGCCCTGCAGACGGCGGCCTACGACGGCCCCGCGCATCTGCGCGAGGTCATTTGCGGCCCGAAGCCGTCGCGGAAGTCCCAGAAGCGGGCGGTGCGCAAGTCGAACCTCGTGCTGGATGCCGCGCCGGCGTTCGAGCTTTCCGGCACATCCAGGTCCAACGCCGCCAATTGACCCCGCTTCGCATCCCGCTCTCCGGCATTTCGGTTGTTGTGTGCGCGGCAATTGCCGGGCTCGCCCCGGCGCACGGCGAGGAGCCGTCCGAGGACATCGCCGAGACGATTGCCGAGGCGGCACAAATCTGCCGCGCCGTGGGCGGCAAGCCCGACACCGCTGCGGTCCTGCGCGGCGAAGACCTAAATGGTGATAGCCACAGCGACTTCACCGCCGACTTCGCCAAGCTGAACTGCGACGGCGCCGCCAACCCCCTATGCAATGAGAACGGCTGCACCTTGCACCTCTATTTCTCAGACGGCGAAGGCAGCTGGGACCTCGTGTTCGAGGACTTCGTCAAGAGCTACAAGTTCTCATCGAGCGGGGCCGCCCGCACCATGCATGTGACCACCTCCGGCGTGCCCTGCAACAAGCCAGCGGACGAGACCTGCGCCTACAATTACCGCCTCGACAAGGACGCCGTCGTCCCGGTGCGGTAACGGCAGTTCAGAACGACGAGCCTGGCGTCTTCAGAAAGCCCCACTCCTCCGCCGTCGAGAAGCGATCGAGAATGGCGTTGCGGTGCGGGAAGCGGCCGAAACGCGCGACGATCTCCTGATGCCTGATGGCGTAGTCGAGGTTGAGCGGATTGCCGAGCTTCATGAAGAGGCCAACGGAGCGCGCCTGATCCTCCGCATTCTCCGAATGCTGGAACGGCATATAGAGGAAGGCGCGGTGCTCGCGCGGCAGCTTCGCGTCCACGCCCTCGTCGATCGCCTGCCGGGCCAGCGCCAGCGCCGCTTTGTCCGTGGCGAACGCCCGCGGCTCGCCGCGGAACATGTTGCGCGGAAACTGATCGAGCACGAGGATGGCGGCGAGGAAGCCTTGCGGCGTCGTGAGCCAGTCCGGCGGCACGCCGTCCTTCAGCCTCTCATAGGTGTCGCGAAACCGCGCCGCGATCTCGGCGTCGACCCTCTCGGGCGGCCCGTACCATTCCTTGGGCGTGAGCTCCTCGAACCAGAAGCGCACGACTTCGTCGGCGGCGCCGGCGCTCATAGCGGCCCCGAGGTTACGCCAAGGGGCGCGCGCCGTCTCGGCTTTTCCCTATCGGGGCGAGACTCCGTCTACAGCAGGAAATCGCCCTTCGCCAGGCTGCCGACCTTCACGAAGATCTCGAAATCGGCGTTGCCGTCGCCGTTGCGATCACCCTGGACGATCACGGTGGAGCCCTTGTCCTCGAAGCGCAGCTCGCCCTTGGTGTCGCTGAAGTCGTCCTTGCCGATGAACTTGAACGCGTTGTTACCGGAAACGCCCGTCTTGGCGTCGATGGTGCGCAAGTCGATGTCGTCCTGGCCGCGCTGGAAGTGCATGATCCTGTCGCGCTGGCCGCCCGTCTTGGTCTCGGAAGGCGCGTCGAAGTTGAACAGGTCGCTGCCCTGCCCGCCGAGCTGGATGCCCCGCCCGTTGCCGCCGGTCAGCACATCGTCGCCGCCGAGGCCTTCGAGCCTGTCGTCGCCGCCGAGCCCGTTAATCTCATCGCCAAGCTCGCTCGGCGCGAGCTGGCCAGGCGCTGAACTGAAGGCATTGATGATATCGTTGCCGCCGGTGCCGTTGATGGTGAGGCCGGTGACGTCCACCCGCAATACGCTCAGGCCATCGAAGGAGAAATCCGGTACGAACAGAAACGTATCGCCATCGATCACCGCGGTCGAAAGTTGAAACGCGGTTGCCAATGCCGTGTCGACATTGTCGAAGAGGGTGGTCTGGTGCACCAGCGTTCCATCCGGCGCGACGGCGAACACGCTGATACCATCATCGTTTTCGCCCGCTGCGAACACATAGGTGGTGCCGGCGATCTTGGTTGTGGTCAGTCCAAACGCATTATCAAGGGCGAATGTCGCGTTGTCGTCGACGCTGGAGACAAAGGTCAGTGTGCCGTTGGCAGCGACCTCGAACACGTTGATGGCATCTTCGAGTACGCTCGTCGCGTACAGATAGGTCGTGCCGGCAACCACGGCGGTGGCCAATGAATCCACCCCGTCCAGCCGGAGCGCCGCATCTTCGCTATCGTCGACATTGTCGACATTGGTCAGGACGCCATTGGCGGCCACCGAGAAGACGCTGATGCCGTCATCCAACTGTCCTGCCGCAAACAAATAGGTGGTTCCACCAACGACGGCCGTAGTCAGATTCTCGACGCTGTTCAGCTGAAGGTTGATGTTTTCCACGTCGTTGACGGAATCGGCGAAAGTCAGGGTCCCATCGTTGGCGATCTGCACCACTTGGATGCCGCCGCCGTTGTCATCCGCCGAACCGGCGATAAAGGCGTAATTGTTGCCGCCGACCACCGCAGCCACGACATCCCGCGCGCCTTCGAGCTGACGGAATACGTCTCCAGCATCGAAGAATGTATCGGTGTGTACCAGCGCGCCATTTGCGAGCGCGACAAAGCTGTTGACAGCGTTCTCGGCTGTTCCTGTTGCGAGCACGAACGGTTGGCCGTTTACGGAAAGCGTAATGACGTCCTGCGCGCCGGCCAGACCCGTATCCGCGTTATCGGCGAAATTATCTACGTGGGTGAGTGTCCCGTTGGCTGAAACCTCGAACACGCTCACGCCCGCGTCTGCCGCGGCCGACACATAAAGAAATGTTCTGCCGTTGATCGTGAGGACGTTGGCCGCAGAAGCGCCGTTGATGTTGAAGTCGGGATCGTCGCTGTCGAAGACATTGTCCGTATTGACGAGAGTGAGGGCCATGGCTTCCTCCTGAAGCGTCCGCTCGGGCTGGCCGCAGCGGCGAAATCCGGTACGGGATGGGCTCGGCGTCGAGGCGACGCGCTCCCATCCGCGAACGTTCAAGCCTAGAGCTTGGGGGATTTTCCCAGTTTTTGCAGTGAGTTAGACTTGTGCTGGAGCGAATCTGCTTGTGCTCGAGCGCAATTCGCTTCGCCCCTGGCGCCTCCCTCGGCTATCTTGGCGAGAGGCGCTCCCATCCCGAGGTCGGACTTGGCTGAGGCGGACCCCATAAGGGCAAGCCTCGTTCCGAGGCTCGTCTTCTCGACCGACCAGCTCCCGGCTGGGCTCGACGACCTCACGCGATTCCGGCTCTGGCGTGATTTTCAGGAGGAGCATGTCGGCTCTCTTGAAGTTACCTATGGGGAGGAGCAGCCGTTTTGGGGCCGGATGGAGTTCGCCCAGTTCGGCGCATGCGGCATCGGCCGATATTCCGGAGCATTCACCGGCGTAACGAGAACCGCGCGCGACGTCGCCCGCGACGGCCGACAAAGCTTCTCCCTCGCGCTCAGCCACGGGTCCGCCCCTGTCTCGGTAAACTTGAGAGGCCGCCATGCACTTCTCAATCCGGGTTCGGCTACCCTGGTATCTTATGCCGATCCGGGGCAGTTCCAGTTTTCCCCGGGCTTCAGCCTGTTGGAGGTCTCTCTCCCGCACTCCGAACTATCTTGCCTTGCCGCCCACGCCGAGTCCCTTATTGCGCGACCGTTCGACCCCGGTCAGCCTGCGCTGCGCCATCTGCAGCGCTATGTCGAAATTCTGTTTGGCTCGGACGAAGCCGATACCGATCCTCTGCTCATTGCACATATTGAGGCAACGCTGCTCGATCTAATTGCGCTCGCCGTTGGGGCTCAGCGCGATGCGGCGCATATTGCGACCACACGAGGCCTGCGCGCCGCACGACTTGCGGCGATCCTGGCCGAGATCAAAACCGGGTTTGCCGATGCAGCTTTCTCGGTGGAACGTGTCGCCAAACGCGTTGGTCTTTCGCCGCGGTATGTGCAGGTCCTGCTGCACGAGACCGGGGAGACATTCACCGAGCGCGTGTTGGAGCTACGTTTACAGAGGGCGCGCTCTATGCTGGCGAGTCCCCTCCACCGCGACAGCCAGGTGGGCCAGATCGCCTACGCTTGCGGCTTCAATCAGGTCTCGCACTTCAACCACTGTTTCCGCCGCCGCTTTGGGTTGAGCCCGACCGCGGCACGGGGCGGCGCGAAACTGGTGTAGCTCGAAGTATCGCCGCCAGCCTTACAGCAAGAAATCGCCGGCGCCGAGGGTGCCGGCCTTCACGAAGATCTCGAAGTCGGCCTTGCCGTCGCCATCGACATCGCCCTGGACAATGACCTTCGAGCCCTTGTCCTCGTAGCGCAGTTCGCCCCTCTTGTCGTGGAAATCGCTCTTGCCGATCCACTTGAAGTTCTGCTTGCCGGAGACGCCCGTCTTGGCGTCGATACTTCGCAGGTCGATTTCGTCCTCACCGCGCTCAAAATCCTGGATCCTATCGCGGTTCGCGCCGGGCCTCGATTCGGAAACCTTGTTGAAATCGAACCGGTCGCTGCCGTCATCGCCGTATAGAAAGTCGCGCTGCGCGCCGCCGGTGAGCACATCGTTGCCCGGCCCGCCCCTGAGCGTGTCTGCCCCCGATCCGCCGCGCAACACGTCCGCGAAGTCAGACCCGATGATACTGTCGTTGCCCGCAGCGCCCTCGATGAAGGCGAGCCCCGTCTTGGCGTCCAAATTGGAGAAGTCGAACAAATTGGCGGCGCTCGTGCCGAGCAAGCCCTGGCCGTTCCCGTCCCAGATCTCGATGGACGAGGCAAGCGCATCGAAGCCGGCGAGTCGCGGCGTGGCGCCGCCGAGCACCTCTAGCGTGTCAGTGTCGGCACCGCCGATAAAAATATCCCCAATCCCCTCATTGCCGGCGATCTGGAATGTGTCGTCGCCGTCGCGTCCGTCCAGCATGTCGGCGCCGGGGCCGCCACGCAGGATGTTGGGCCCGGCGTCGCCGGACAGGATATCGTTGCCGAAACCGCCGATGATGTTCTCGATGCTGGTGAGCTGGTCGGTGCCGATGTCTGGCCCCGTTGCCTGATTGGTCCCAAAATCAAGATCGACCGTCACGCTGGATACCGTCCCCGCGTAGGAAACGGTGTCCGAGCCGCCGCGCCCGTCGACCGTATCGTCGCCGTCGCCCGGCGCGAACAGGTTGTCCCCGCCGGTGCCGGAGAGGACGTCTGCCGCGGCGCTGCCGATGACGTTCTCGATGCTCTGCAACGTGTCGCCGTCGGCGTCGCCGCCAGTGCCCGTGCCGGCGTCGAGATCGACAGTGACGCCGAGGGCGGAGGTTGCGTAGCTGACGGTGTCGCTCCCGCCGCCGCCGTCGACCGCGTCAATGCCGGCGCCCGGCGCGATGACGTTGTCGCCGTCATCGCCGGTCAATATGTCGCCGAAGGCGCTGCCGATGATGTTCTCTATGCTCTGGAACAGATCGCCTTCCGCCTCGCCGCCCGACGCCGCCCCGGTCGCAAGATTGATCGTCACACCTTGCGCTGAATCGGCATAGCTCGCGGTGTCGCTGCCGGGACCGCCGTTCAGGAGGTCGGCGCCCACCCCGCCTTCAAGCGTGTCGTCGCCAGACCCGCCGAACAGCATGTCGTCACCGGCGCCGCCGGACAGGATATCGCCGAGGTCGTTTGACGCCGCCTGCGGCGTGAGCCTGAACACGTCGCCATCGATATCGACCACATAGAGATTGCCGAAGCCGTCTTCGCCAAACGATGAGGGCAGATTGATTGCCCCGAAATCCGTGTCGATCTTGTTGGTCACGTCGGTCGCGACCCAGGAGTTTCCCGATTTTCGTAGCGCCGAGATCGTGCCGGCGACGAAATCGGCGAAGATGAACTGGCCCTGAAGCGCCTCTCCGCCGCCACGATACACATAACCGCCGATCACCGACTCGCCCACGTCATGCGAATAGAAGTAGATCGGGTCGACCCGCTTGCCTTCCGTCAGATCGCCGTTACGGCGGTCGGGCCCCTCGAACACCCGCCAGCCGTAATTGGCGCCGAGCTGACCGATATTGATCTCTTCCCACATCGCCTGCCCCACGTCGGCGATGAACAACGTGCCGAGCGCCCGGTCGAAGCTGTCGCGGAACGGGTTGCGCAGGCCAAGCGCGTAGATCTCGTCGGCGCCGGGCTTATCGACGAACGGATTGTCGTTTGGGATGGCGTAGTCCCGATCGGGATTGACGGGAAAATCGTCGCCGCTCACATCGACGCGCAAGATCTTGCCGAGCAGGCTGTTGATGTCCTGGGCGCTGTCGTTGGGAGTGCCTCCGCCGCCGCCGTCGCCCGAGGCGATGTAGAGATAGCCGTCCGGGCCGAATCCCATCCAGCCGGCCTTGTGGTTGTTGGTATCCCGCTGTTCGAAGGTGAGGATCAGGTCGGCACTCGCCTCGTCGGCCACGTTGGGATCGGCCGACACGGTATAGCGCCGCACCTCGGTATCGCCGTCGAGGTTGATCAGGTTCACGTAGAAGAAGCCGTTATTGGCGAAATCCGGATCGAAGGCGAGGCCGAGCAGCCCCTTCTCCCCGGCCGTTTGCACTTCGTTGGAGATATCGAGGAAGGGGGTGCCGAGCACATTGCCGCTCGCAAGGTCGAGGATCTTGATGACCCCGCCCTTCTCGACGATGAACAGCCGGCTCGTGTCGCCTCCCGGCGCGCCGGCGAATAGCGGCTGACTGAGTCCGGTGGCGACCCGCTCGGCGGTGATCGTGGTCGCCGTCCGTTGCGAGCCGTTCGGGTTAAACCCGTAGATTACATCGTTGTCGGCGGTGCCGCTCAGCACGTTGGCGCCACTACCACCGACGATGAGGTTGGCCATCGCGAGCCTGCCTGCGGCCGTCTCCGGAAGAGGCGCGGACGGCCGACGCTTGGGCCCAAGAGAAACAGGCGCGGGGGCTGACGAGAAGCGGGGCTGCTTCTCTTGGTAAGGGCTAGACTACCCGATTCTCAGCAAATCGAGACGAGTTCGATGACCTTTGGGGAAACTGCCTGCACTACAGCAGAAAGTCGCCCTTCGCCAGGCTGCCGACCTTCACGAAGATCTCGAAGTCGGCCTCGCCGTCGCCGTTGCGATCGCCCTGGACGATGACCTTTGAGCCCTTGTCCTCGTAACGCAGCTCGCCCTTCGCCTCGCTGAACTCGTCCTTACCGATGAACCTGAACTTGTTATTGCCGGAGACCCCCGTCCTGGCATCGATGTCCTTGAGGTCGATGTCATCCTGGCCGCGCTGGAAGTGATTGATCTTGTCGCGCTGACTGCCCTTCTTGGTCTCGGACGCCGCATTGGAGTCGAAACGATCGCTGTCTGCGCCGCCGAGCTGGATGTCCCGCCCGCCGCCTCCGGTCAGCACATCATCGCCGCCGAGGCCTTCGAGCCTATCGTCGCCACCAAGGCCGCTGATGACGTCGCCGAGCTCGCTCGGCAGGAATTCGGCCGCCGGCGCATTGAGTGCGTCGATCGTATCGTTACCGCCCGTGCCGTTGATGGTGAGCCCCGTGACATCGACCCTGAAACTGCTGATACCGTCGTCAAAATGGCCGGCCGCGTAGAGGAAAGTCTGACCGTTGACCACCGCCGTCGCGAGATCCCGCACTCCAAGGAGCTCAAGGTCCGGTTCGTCAGCGTCGTCGATGTTGTCGACATTGATCAGAGTGCCGTCGGCAGCGACCCCAAAGACGCTAATGCCATTGTCGCCGGTCCCGGCGACGAACACATACTCGGTGCCGGCAATCTTGGTTGCCGTGATGGCGATCGCTCCGCCGAGGTTGAGCGTGCTGTCGTCCGTGACATTGAAGACATTGGTGAGGTCGCCACCGAGGCCGACCTCGAACACGCTGATGCCGTCGTCGCTAAGGCCTGCGGCAAATAGATAGATCTTGCTTCCGACCACGGCTGTCGCGAGCGCGGCGACCCCATCGAGCTCCAGATTGCCTGCGTCGGTCACGTTGTCTTGGTTGATGAGCGTGCCGGTCGTTGTGGTGAAGACGCTGATGCCGCCGTCTTCGATGCCGGCCACGAACAGAGCCGTAACACTATTGCCGACGCCGATCTGCGCTGTGGCAAGGGCTATGGCGCCGTCCAGTTGAAAAGCTCCATCGTCCGAGTCGTCTACATTGTCGCGGTTGATGAGCGTTCCGTCCGCGGCAACCTCGAACGAGCTGACACCGTCGTCATTGGAGGCCGCCACGAAGATGAGATCGCGGTTCTGGGCTGTATTGACGGAGATAACGGCGTTTGCGTTGCCAAGCTCAAGGGTCGCATCGTCAGCCACATTGTCGACATTGATCAATTGCCCGCTGGCAAGCGCGGCGAAGCCGCTTAGCCCGTCGTCGCTAAAGCCGGTGGCAAAAACGAGGGGCTGGCCGTCAACGAATATCGTGGTGAGTGAGGTGAGGGCAAACAGATTGAAATCGGGATCGTCGGCGTCGTCGACATTCTCGATGTTGATGATGTTCCCGTCGCTATCCTGCTCGAAAACGCTGATGCCGTTGTCGGCGTTCCCGCCCACGCAAAAGAAGTGCCTGCCTGCGAACTCGAAAGTCGTAACGGCAATCGCGCCATCCAACTCGAGACCAGGGAGATCGGAATCATCGAGGTTTCTGCTGTTGACGAGGTTCAGGGCCATCGCTGCCTCCGAGGGTTACAGCAGGAAATCGCCTTTGCTCAGGGTGCCGACGGCGACGAAGATCTCGAAATCGGCCTTGCCATCGCCATTCCGGTCGCCTTGGACGATGACCGTGGCGCCCTTGTCCTCGAAGCGCAGCTCGCCCTTGACGTCGTTGAAATCGTCTTTGCCGATGAACTTGAAGGCGTTGTTGCCGGAGACGCCCGTCTTGGCGTCGATGGTGCTGAGGTCGATGTCGTCATCACCGCGCTTGAACTGCTGGATCTTGTCGCGCTGACTGCCCTTCTTAGACTCGGACACCGAGTTGAAGTCGAAGTCGTCATTGCCGGCATCGCCGAACATGAAGTCGCGCCCTGTGCCACCGGTAATTTCGTCGTTGCCGTCGCCTCCGCGCAGCGTGTCCGTGCCCGATCCGCCATTGAGGATATCGTTGCCGCCTTGGCCGAAGATGGAATCGTTGCCGCTTAGCCCATTGACGGTTGCCCCCTCGATGCGGCTGGTGAGCGCGTCGCCGGCATTTGTTCCATTGATGGGGCTCGTGCGCGGGTCCCAGATCGAGGTGGCCACGTCCGCGTCGCCACCCGGGCCTGGATCGTTATTGATATCGCCGATGGCGTAGGCGATACGGCCGTCGCTCAAGAGCGCGCTGTCGGGACTATCGGTGGAGAGACCATCCTTCACCGCGTACTCGTCGCCGATCTTGGCGCCGTTCGCGGAGAAGCGTTGCGCGCGCACCTGACCGAGGTCGCTGTCCTCCCACGTGACCAGGAAGCCGCCATCGTCGAGCGCCACGACCGTGGACTCGTCCTGAACGGCGTCTGTGTTGGTGTTGACAAGGATGTTCTCTTGCACGACGTCGCCGAGATTGGTCAGGATCGTTGCACGGACGTCAACTTGACCGCCGACGAGCGAGAAGTCGGTCCAAGTCACGACGAAACCGCCGCCCTTCAGCGCCGCAACGTCGGCCTCGAACTCGAGCACGTCGTCGCCAGTTTCGGTACCGGGGACGTCGATGGGAGCGGTAAAAATCCCCGTCGGCGAAACGAGGACCAGGCTGATGACGTCACTGTCCTCATCTGCGTACACCACGGCCGCATTGCCGCTCGTGAGCGTGGCGGTGGCGGGAACGTCTGCTAGGGCGGCGCCGGTATCGAGGTTGCGGTCCAGCCCGTCGCCGTTCGCCTGCACAATGCGCCCGAGGATGTCGAGATTGGAGCCGGTATCAAACGAATAGGTGGCCAGATAGCTGCCGTTGGCGAAGGCCGTAAGGGACGGGTTGGCGCCGTCATTAGGGCCGGTCAGAATCGTGTCCTGACTGATGAAGTCGAGGTCTGTGTCGAAGCGGCGCACGAGAATATTGCCATTGTCGCGCACGAAGGCGACCGCAATCGTGCCGTCGGCAAGCAGCGTGATGTCCGGCTGGTCTTCATCGCCGTTGAAGCCGGGGGTTAGGTGGACCTCCCCGCCGACCTTCTCGCCGAGCACATTGTAGCGCTGACCGACAATGGTGCTTCCAGGCGCATGGACGCCGCTTGCATCGTTCCAGACGATGACATAGCCGCCATCGGGAAGAGCAACGATCTGTCCGTCTCCCTGCGCTGTTCCGGCATCGGAGGTGTTGACCTGCGTGAGGTCCTTCCAAAGCGTTGGTGTATCGACCATGGTCTCCTCCTCAAAACCCGCGCGGGGTCAATCGGCCACTAGCAAACTTGGTCGCGGGGCCGATTTCCGGGAAAAAAGCTATGGGGATGGGGACCTGTTGGCGTCATAAAAACGTTGACCCCCGTGCTGTTTTGGCGGAGTTCGGGCCGCACACACCCCGAAAAGTAGCCCTTGCCTTGGTGTCGGGATTGGTCGAGCCTAGCCAAGCGTTTTCAGGCCCGGATTGAGGCCATGACCCCCCAGCTGAAGGGGCTCCCTGAGCTCAAGAATTTCTCCGAGGTTGTCAGCACGATCTACGATTGTGCCGTCGATCCCTATTGCTGGCCCACCGCCATCGAGCAAATCGCCGGCCTGGTCCAAGGCGTCAATGGGGTGATCATGGTGCTCGACCCGATCGCCAATCAGAATCGCTTCTACGCGAATTGGAACCTCGCTCCGGAGTTACTGAAGGCGTATAACGAGAACTATCACGCGGACAATCCGCTGAACGAAGGCGGCCAGAGATTCGACGTCGGCGAACCCTTCAACGTCCCCATGCTCATGGAGACGGGTCGGTGGCTCGAAAGCAGGGTCTACCGGGAATTTGGGCGGCCGAACGGATTCCTAGACAATATCGCCGTTGCCCTGCTCAAGACCCCATCGCGGCTCGGTAGCCTGGCAATTGTCCGGGGTGAAGAGGCGGGGTTCTCCGGGCCTCGCGAAATCGAGATCATTCGCCTGCTTGCACCGCATCTGCGCAAGGCGATTTCGATTGCCGATCTCATCGAGATGCGCGAGCTGACCGCGCGAACGTTTGAAAGCTCGTTCGACGCGCTCAGCGTTCCGGTGATCCTGGTCGACGAGTGCGCCGGTGTTGTTCACGCAAACAAGGCGGCGCGCGACGTTTTCGCAGCGGGGGACGTTGTGCGCTCCGAGCACGGCACGCTCAAATCGATCGCAACAGACGCATCGGAGCGGCTCGAAAACGCTATCGTTGACGCAACAGGAGAGGATGGCCCCGAGGGTCCGGCGGCCCGGGTGGTCTATCTTCCACGCTCCGACGGCCAGCCTTCCTTTGCCCACGTGTTGCCGATCCACACCGGCGCACGGGGCCGTATTGAACCCGCAGCAACCGCCGCGATCTTTGTCACGCCCGCGCCCGGAGCGTCGTCGCTTCCGGTTCAGGCTTGGGCTTCCGCTTTCGGCCTCACGCAGACCGAGGGTCGCGTGCTTGGATTACTGGTCGAAGGGTACAGCGCCGGTGAAATCGCCGAGCGGCTCGAAGTGGCGGACACGACGGTGCGCACGCATATCGCCCGCCTCATGGAGAAGGCCGGCGTGAAACGTCAGAGCGAACTCATGCGGCTGGTGATGCAACTCCACTGCGCTCCGCTGGTCCGGTAGCAGGGGTTAATCCCTTAAAGCAGGAAGTCGCCCTTCGACAGGGCGCCGACGGCGACGAAGATCTCGAAGTCGGCCTTGCCGTCGCCGTTGATGTCGCCTTGAACGATAACGTTCTTGCCCTTGCCCTCGTAGCGCAGCTCGCCATTCATGCCGCTGAAGTCCTGGTCGCCGATCCACTTGAACTTCTGATTGCCGGGGCCCTTCTTGGCGTCGATGTCGCTCACGTCGATCTTGTCCTGGCCGCGCTTGAAGTCCTTAATCTGGTCGCGCTTGCCACCGACCACACTGTCCTTGATGGCGTTGAAATCGAAGCTGTCCTTGCCGGCGTCGCTCCAGAGCATGTCTTTGCCCTTGCCGCCTGTGAGCACATCCGCGCCGGCGCCGCCGTAGAGCTTGTCGTTGCCCTTGCCGCCGACCAGGAGATCCAGGCCCGCGTCACCATAGAGCCGGTCGTTGCCTGCCCCGCCGAAGAGCTTGTCATTATTGCTGAGCCCCTTGATCACATCCGCGGAGCCGAGCCCCCTGATGATGTCGATGTCGGTGCTGCCAACGAGCTTGTCGGATTTTGTTGTGCCGATCAGGAGTTCCGGTGAGACGTTGTCGATTCCCAGTAAGTCGAACACTTGGGGAGGACCTTCGAGCGCGGCGCCTTCTCCGCTACCGACGATCGTCGGGTCCGTGACCCTGACTTCGATGGCGTAGTTCGGCTTGATCTCGAAATCGATTGGGATCCCGGCCTTCAGGAACAGCTCGGCGCCGATGATCTCGAAGGCAAATGCGTCGTCGCCCGTGAGCGTAAGCACGTTCTCGCCGACGCCGTCGTCGATGATCTCGATGTCGGCAAGCTTGATGCGCGCGGCCGTCGAGATGGTCTCGGGCAAGGAACCGACGAAGTGAAGCAGGGCGGCGGTCGGCGCATCGTTCACCGGCGTCAGGTCGAGGGTCGCCGTCGATTCGGCCGAATGCTCCCCGTCGCTGGCCGTGAAGGACAAGGTGACGTCGGTGTCATCGTTCTCGGCGGGCGTGTACGTCCAGGTGCCGTTGCCATTGTCGACGAGGACGCCATCGCCGTCCTCAATCGACAGCGATGAGATGTTGAGCGTGCTGCTGTCGACATCGTCCGCGCCGGCCAGAAGCTCGGCGGACGTGATCAAGCGGGTGGTATCTTCGTCGATGGCGCCGAGATCGACAGGGGAAGCGGTCGGCGCATCGTTTATGGCATTGACCGTGACCGTTGTGGTCGAGACGGTGCTTGCGGCGCTGCCATCGTCCGCCTGCCAGGCAATGGTCCGCTCCGGATGCGCCCCCATCGCCGTCGGGTCCTGGCTCGACGAGGAGAACGCCACCTGACTGAGGAGCGCCTGGTAAGTTGCCTTGCTGCCCTCACCCATAAAGTTGAGGACGCCGCTTCCCGCGTTATAGCTCCACGTTATGCCGTTGCTGATGCCGCTGGTAGCGCCGCCGATCGAAAGCGAGTCGCCTTGTGTAAGGCCGCTTGCGATTGTGACTGTAGCCGCGGCCAGTGTGACGTTGTCGACATCGGCGACCGTCAAGCCCGGCGCAAGTGTCGTCGGCGCGGCAAGCTCCGTGTAGCTCGCGCTCGCCCCCACATTGCCGAGCACCGGCGCGTCGTTGACATCGCTGATGGCGATATGCGCGTTATCCGTCGCGCTCGAGTACGGTGTCGTGCCGCCGCCGGGCGCCACGCTTGTCGTGCCGCCGATATTGGGGGTCTGATCCCAGGCCACATAGGTGAAGCTGCTCGACCCGCCATTGTTGCCGTCCGGCGCAAAGCGGACCATGCTCGATTGATCGAGCAGAAGCGCCTCCGTGGTGGAGTAGGAGCCGAAGGTCGCCCAAGTGCCACCTCCATCGACCGAGTACTCCCAATGCCCGTTGGCGCTTTGCGCGCCGATGACGGCGATGCCCTTGGCGACGCCGGCACCGTCAGGGTCGGTGATGCTGGTGCCGACGATCGAGGCGACCGTCTGGCCCGGATTGCTCGTATCATCCTCGCTGATCGGGGTGAGTTGCGGATTGAACGGCGTGAGCACCGGCGCGTCGTTGACCGGCGTAATGTCGAGCAGCGCCGTGAGCGTGAGAGGGCTTCCTCCATCTTGCGCCGAGACGGAAAACTCGACGGAGGTGTCGTCGTTCGTCGCTGGCGAATAGATCCAGGAGCCGTTGCCATTGCTCGCAAGACTGCCAGCACCGCTCTGAATGAGCAAAACGACATTTGCCGACGGGCCGAGTTCCGGAAAGCCGGCAAGAAGCTCGGCTTTGGTGATGACTCGGGTCCCGTCCTCGGCCATCGCACCAAGGTTGATGGACACCTGTTTTCCCCCGCAAACCTAAAATTTGCGGAAGATTGGCGGGTGCCGCCTAAGGGGGGCTTAAGTGTGTTGGAGAGGCGGGGACTATTTGTCGGTTGTGGTTAATTACTGCTTTTAGCCGCTTTTCGGGGGCTCCGCGGCGATGGCCGCTTAGACGAGGCGCTTGGCCTCCGCGCTCGCCCAGTCGGCAGGGCGCCGAGCCCTGCCGATCTCCCGGCCCCTAGAAATAGAAGTGTGCGACGTTCAGCGAGCCGATATCCACCTTGATGTCGAAATCCGACTTGCCGTCGCCGTTCTTGTCCACTTGAACGACCACCTTGGAGCCTTTGTCCTCGTAACGCGCTTCGCCCTTTTCGCCGGTGAAGTCCTTCTTGCCGAGCCAATCCAGCTTACCGCCGAAAATATCGCGAAGGTCGATCTTGTCGCCCTTCTTCAAGTCGGTGATGCGGTCGGCCTTCCCTCCCTTTCCTGAATCCTTGAGGCTGTTGAAGTCGAAGATGTCTTTATCGGCACCGCCGGTCATCGTGTCCCTGTCTCGGCCGCCGGTCAGCTTGTCTTTGCCGGCGCCGCCATTGAGGGTGTCGTTGCCATTGCCGCCGCGCAAATCGTCGGCGAAGATCGAGCCGATGATGTTGTCGTTACCGCTGAGGCCGTCAATGAACTTGAGCCCGGTCTTCTGCTGAAGCCCAAGGAAGTTTAGGTCGTTGGCACCGGTGGTGCCGCGCACGCCGTTATTCCCCACCCAACGTTCGATCGAAGAATTTGTGGCGTTGAAGAAACCTAACGTGACGAGACCGGTCGCCTCGATCGTATCGGTGCCGGTTCCGCCGCCCATGAAGTCGAACTGCGCGTTCGTGCCGCTAATCCGGAAGATGTCGTTGCCATCTAGGCCAAGCAGATTGTCGCCGCTCGCGCCGCCGATGAAGATGTCGTTCCGGCTCGATCCGGTGATGTTGTCGAACAGAGCGGTTCCCTGCCAAATGATGACATCCTGATCGTCCCAGTTGACGAAGTTGATGAACTGCCCCGTCTCGACATTCGCGCCCGTGATTTCGACGATGTCCTGATTATCGGAGTCGCCCGTGATCGTTAGGTTCGTTGAAAGCCCAATTGTTGGGAGCTGATTGTTGCCTTGTTCAAAATCCCTGGAGGCGCGTCGAAAGTAATGCCCTCGATCCCTGCAACCGGAATCGCTTCGAACACGATGTCGCCGCTGATCCAAATCCGGTCGATGCCGGTTGCCCCGGTGTCATTGATCGACTCACCGGCGACCACATCGCCCGGGCTGAAGAAGTAGTTATCGCTTCCGTCGCCCCCGTCCTGCGTGTCGGCGCCACCACCACCCCTGATCCAGTCATCGAAGTCCGAGCCCGTGATGAAGTCGGCTTCCTCAAGGCCCAATGCTTCACCTGAGAAATAGCCGTCGAATGGCTTCGGATTGGAGGCATCGTAGGAAGCGACAGTGGTGGTGAAGCCTGCGTCGCTAAAGACATCTATGCTCGTATAGGTGCCGCCGTCCGGCTCATCGCCGTCGTAGTCGAGATCGCTGCCGTTCACTCGCACGTAGAAGACGCCGAGATCCGTGTTGATTGAATACTCATAAGTTGTGTCGGACTTGCTGATGGGAGCGCCATCGCGCTGCTGCCAGAAGAACCCAGTCCTGAATGGTTGCAAGAATGCAATGATGGCCATGATGCCTCGCTTCGACGGCGCGCCGCCCTGCAACCTCGGTGGACTTTGCCTTGTTGGGGGAGAGTTTCGGCCTGCGGGAAGCCCTTGTCGTCACCAGTTCT
The DNA here is from genome assembly GCF_050726195.1 of Methyloceanibacter sp. Classification (GTDB taxonomy): domain Bacteria; phylum Pseudomonadota; class Alphaproteobacteria; order Rhizobiales; family Methyloligellaceae; genus Methyloceanibacter. The sequence continues at coordinate 17,734 of NZ_JBOHJC010000004.1, forward strand.
GGTGACGTAAGCGAATTCGTGGCATTTAGTGAGAGTCAGCTTTTTGGGGGTTGCGCGTCGATCGCCGCCTCGATGAGGCGCTTGGCTTCCGGGCTCGCCCAGTCGGCGGGGCCCACGAGCCTTCCGATCTCCTTGCCGCCGCGAGAAATAAGAAGCGTGGTCGGCATGCCGACCGCTTTCACCGTCACGAACAGCTTGCCCGACGGGTCGGTGTAGAGCGCGAGATCCTTGGCGCCGGTCTCTTCCAAGAACACGCGGGCCTTGTCCGGGCCACCTTTGTCGATATTGACCGCCACCACCTCGAAATCCGCGCCGCCGAGCGCGGCCTGAAGGGCATTGAGCTGGGGCATCTCCTCGCGGCAGGGCACGCACCACGTCGCCCAGATATTGAGGAGCACGACCTTGCCCCTGAGGTCTGCGAGGGATTTGGGCGCGCCCTCCCCATCGGCGAAGGTGAAGTCCGGCACGTCGAGCGGCTTCGGCCGCACCAGGAACGCGGCCATCGCGCCCTTGTTCAGGCCTGCGAGCGGGCTTGCCTCGCCACTTTCGCCGTTTGCCGAGGCAACCTCGGGCGGCGCTTCCGGCGCGATTGCCGGCCTCCCGCCATTGTCAGACGGGGCCAAACTCCAATATACCGTGGCGAACCCGGCAAGCGCCGCGATCGCTGCAGCGACCGCATATGTAGCCGGTGACGCGGCGTGCTTGCGTCTCTTCGTTGCGTTCACGCCATCCTCTTCTTGGTTAGCCAGCCCAGGCTCGGACGATCATGACCAACACCATGTGGGGCGGCCGCTTTGCCGCAAGCCCTTCGCAGATCATGGAGGAGATAAATGCCTCCATCGACTTCGACAAGCGGCTGTGGCGGCACGACATCGAAGCCTCCAAGGCGCACGTCGCCATGCTTGCGGCGACCGGCATCGTTTCGGCCAAGGAGGCCGGCGAGATCGCCAAGGGTCTCGACCAGATTCTGGGAGAGATGGAGGCGGGCCAGTTCAAATTCACGCGAGCGCTGGAAGACATTCATCTTAATGTCGAAAGCCGGCTCCACGAGCTGATCGGGCCGGTGGCCGGCAAGCTGCACACCGCGCGCTCGCGGAACGACCAGGTCGCCACCGACTTCAAGCTCTATGTCCGCGACGAGATCGCCGCGATCGATTCCGGCCTCGCAGCGCTCCAGCTCGCGCTCGCCCAGAAGGCACTCGATCATGCCGCCACGGTGATGCCGGGCTTTACCCATCTGCAGACGGCGCAGCCCATCACCTTCGGCCATCATTGTCTCGCCTATGTGGAGATGCTGGCGCGTGATCGCGGCCGCTTCGCCGACGCCGCCAAACGCCTCGCCGAATGCCCGCTCGGCTCGGCGGCGCTCGCCGGCACGAGCTTTCCCATTGACCGGATCATGACGGCGAAAGCGCTCGGCTTCGCCCGGCCCACGGCCAACTCGCTCGATGCCGTCTCCGACCGCGATTTCGCGCTCGAGACGCTCGCCGCCGCATCCATCGCCGCCATGCATCTGTCGCGGTTCGCCGAGGAGATCGTGCTGTGGACCTCGCCGCAATTCGGCTTCGCCAGGCTGTCGGACGCGTACTCTACCGGCTCCTCCATCATGCCGCAGAAGCGGAACCCCGACGCGGCCGAGCTGGTGCGCGCCAAGACCGGGCGCATCGCCGGCGCCTTCCAGGCGCTGCTCATGGTGATGAAGGGCCTCCCCCTCGCTTATGCCAAGGACATGCAGGAAGACAAGGAGCCGGTGTTCGATGCGCTCGATGCGCTCAAGCTTGGCCTTGCCGCCATGACCGGCATGGTCGGCGACCTCGAGATCGACGCCAAGGCCATGAAGCGGGCGGCTTCGCGCGCACACGCCACCGCCACCGACCTCGCCGATTGGCTGGTAAAGACCTTGGGGCTTCCCTTCCGGGACGCCCACCACATCACCGGGCGAATCGTCGCCCTGGCCGACTCCAAAGGCGCCGACCTCAAAAAGCTCACTTTGCCCGAAATTAAGTCGGTCGAGCCGCGCGTAACCGAGGACGTCTATGCCGCCCTCGACCCCGGAAGATCGGTAAAAAGCCGTAAAAGCCAAGGCGGAACCGCCCCGGGCAACGTCCGGCGCGAGGCCAAGCGCTGGATAAAGCGTTTGGAGAAGGCCCCCCTCTCGCGATAAAAGAGTGAGAACGGGCCAGGAATGGGCCCGGACCACAGGGGCACGACCATGGGAAGCGCGTTGCGCATCCTAATAATGCTTGCGCTGGTATTGGCTGTCGGGCTTTCGGCGTGTGGACGCCGGGGTTCGCTGGAGCGGCCGAAGCCGAGCTATCCTGAGACGGCGGCCGACCCGTCAACCAAGATGTCCCAGGCGCCGGCCCGCCGCCTGCCGATACTCGACCGATTGCTCGAATAGACCTGTCTCGTTCCCATGCACCATTTCGCCTACCGGCGCGGCGTGTCTCACGCAAACGTGCTTCACGCCGAGGAGGTCGACCTTTGCGCGCTGGCCGCCGCCGTCGGCACCCCGTTCTATTGCTATTCCACGGCGACGCTTGAGCGTCACTACCGGGTGTTCGCGGAAGCCTTCGCCGCGCACCCCGGCACGCTTGTCTGCTACTCGGTCAAGGCCAACTCTAATCTCGGTGTGCTGGCGACGTTGGCCAAGCTCGACGCCGGCATGGACGTGGTATCCGAAGGCGAACTCCGCCGCGCGCTCGCCGTCGGCGTGCCGCCCGAGCGCATCGCCTTCTCCGGCGTCGGCAAGACCAAGGAGGAGATGGCGTTGGCCCTCGATGCCGGCATCTTCGCCTTCAACGTCGAATCCGAGCCCGAGCTTCGCGCGCTCAGTGAAGTCGCCGACGCCCGTGGGCGCGGCGCACGCATCGCTTTCCGCGTGAACCCTGACGTCGATGCCAAGACCCATCACAAGATTTCGACCGGCAAGGCCGAGAACAAGTTCGGCGTGCCGTTCGAGCAGGCCGTGTCGCTCTATCGCCAGGCGGCCAAGCTGCCGGGCATCTTGCCGGTCGGCATTCACATGCATATCGGCAGTCAGATCACCGACCTCGAGCCGTTCCGCAACGCCTTCGTCCTGCTCCACGATCTGGGCGCCACGTTGCGCACGGCCGGCTTCGCCATCGAGTTCGTCAATCTCGGCGGCGGCCTCGGCATCCCGTATCGCCACGACGAGCCGGCGCCGCCGCTGCCCGCCGACTATGCGGCGCTCGTCAACCGGGCGGTTGGCGATCTCGGCGTACGGCTCCTGTTCGAGCCCGGCCGCTTGATCGCCGGCAACGCCGGCATCCTCGTTTCCCGCGTGATCTACGTGAAGCAGGGCGACAAGACGTTCACTATCATCGATGCCGCGATGAACGACTTGATCCGGCCCACGCTCTACGAGGCCCATCACGAGATCCTGCCGGTGATCGAGCCGATGCCTGGCACAAGGGCGGTCGTGACCGACGTGGTGGGGCCGGTGTGCGAGACCGGCGACTATCTCGCGCGCGGCCGTCCTTTGCCGGAACTTCATGCCGGCGATCTCGTTTCCGTGATGACGGCTGGCGCCTATGGCGCCGTGCTCGCGTCCGAGTACAATAGCCGCCTGCTGGTGCCCGAGGTTCTCGTGTCAGGGAGCCGCTACTGCGTCACGAGGCCGAGGCCTAGCTATGACGACATGCTGGCGGCGGAGCGCCTGCCGGAGTGGATTTAGGTGGCGTGCGAGCCTCCATTTCGCCCGCTTCGATCCCCAAGTTACTGTGAAGTAACCTTTGCTCAGGCCGCCCCTATGCTAAACACGACCGATCATGGCGAGACCGACCCGACCAAAGACTAGCGTCCGCGAAGACGCCGAGGCCGGCGCGCTGAAAGCGCGCTTCGAGCGCCGCGTGCGCCTGAGCTGGCTTGCGCTGCTCGGCGAACGCGCCTGGGAGGCGCTGCTGTGGCCATTCGTCGTCGTCGCCTCGTTCCTGATTCCGACCCTGCTCGGCGGCTGGGGGGTCATGCCGCCATTGCTGCACCGCATCCTGCTTGGCGCATTTGCCGTCGCCCTGCTGATCTCGTTCTTGCCACTCGTACGGCTCGTGCTGCCGACCCGCGCCGAAGCGCTGCGCCGGCTCGAGCGCACCGCCAATATCAAGCACCGGCCGGCGTCTTCCTATGAAGACCGGCTAGGCTCGACACCACCTGCCGAGACAGCGTTTCTGTGGGCGACCCATCGCGAGCGGCTCTCGCGCCTTGTCGCCAAGCTTAAGCCCTCCTGGCCTACTCCGCGGACCGACCGCAAGGATCCCTACGCCATTCGCGCGGCACTTCTGCTTGGACTAGTGGTCGCCGTACTCGCCGCCGGCGCCGACAGCGGGACGCGGCTCCGCGCCGCCTTCTCGCCCGCGACCAGCGCCTCGACCGCACTGCTCCGGCTCGATGCCTGGGTGACACCGCCCGTCTATACCGGCATGGCGCCTATCGTCCTTGCCGACGGCAGCGAGGCCGTAGGCGCGGGCGCCGAGACTTTCCGCGCGCTGTCGGTGCCCGAGCGGAGCCAGCTCATCGTGCGCACCCATGCACCCGAGGGCGAGACTGTCACGCTCAGCGTCCGCAAGGACGGCGCGGCCGAGGCCAAGATCATCGAACCCAAGACCGGCGGCAGCGCCGGGCTGGTCGAATTCAATATCGGCCTGATGGAACCCCTTACTGCCGACGTGAGGATCGGCGGCCAGACCGTCTCCCAATGGCAATTCGCGCTGATCGAGGATGCGCCGCCCACTATCAGCCTGATGGGCGATCCTACGACCACGCCGCGCGGCGCGCTTCGCCTTCTCTATGGCGCGCTCGACGACTATGGCGTGGCGAGCGCCGAGGCGCGCTTCGCGCTTGCCGCAGGCGAGGTTCAGGCCTTCGCCCCCATGCCGCCGGACGAGGAGACCGAGGAGCATGAGGCTGCCGAAGCCGAGCCGTTGATCCCCCCGCCGGTCATGCCGCTGCAACTGCCGCGCACCAACGCAAAGAAGGTCGAAGGCCGCGCCACCCAGGATCTGACCGCCCACCCTTGGGCCGGGCTCAAGGTGCGCATGACCCTCGTCGCCCGCGACCAGGCGGAGCAGATGGGCGAGAGCCAGCCCTATGAGTTCGTGCTGCCACAGCGGACCTTCACCAAGCCGCTCGCCAAGGCTGTGGTCGAGCAGCGCAAGAAGCTCGTGCGCGAGCCGGCCGCGCAGGCGACCGTCGCGCGGGCGCTCGATGCGCTGACCTTGGGCGAGGAGAAAGTGATCGACGATCGTGTCGTCTATCTCTCTTTGCGCAATGCCTACTGGCGCCTCATGAACGACGACTCCCGCGACAGCCTCATCAGCGTGGTCGACCAGCTTTGGGCCACCGCGCTCCGCATCGAGGAAGGCGACCTGCCGGACGCCGAGCGCGAACTCAAGAGCGCGCAGGACGCATTGATGAAAGCGCTCCAGGAAAATGCCCCGGCCGACGAGATCAAGCAGCGCATCGAGGAGCTTCGCGCCGCGCTCGGCCGCTATCTTCAAGCGCTCGCCGCCCAGCAGCAGGATAAGGGCAACTTGCCGTCGCAGACGGCCCAGGACGGCGACCAACTCGTATCGCAGCAGGACCTCGACAAGATGCTGAAGAGCATCGAGGACCTCGCCCAGGCGGGCTCCAAGGACATGGCGGAGCGCATGCTGTCGGAGTTGAACGACATCCTCGATCGGCTGCAGACCGGAAACTTCGCCGAAAATGCCAAGCAGCAGCGAGCCGGCCGCGCGATGAAGGACCTGAACGACGTGGTCTCAGATCAGCAGAAGCTGCTCGACGACACGTTCGCCGAGAAGCGCCAGCAGCAGGGCGAGGGCGGCGGCGGCGACCAGTTCGAAGTGAGCCCGCCCGGTCAGCCCATGGATTTCGGCCCCGGTATCGACATGACGCCGTTCTTCGACCAAATGCCGCAAAGCGGCCAGTCCGGCGCCAAGGCCCAAGGCCAGTCGGGCCGCCAAGGCGACGCCCCAGGCGGCGGCCAGACCCAGCTTGGCGAGCAGCAGGGCCCGCAGCAAGGCAACCTCGGCGAACTCGCCAAGCGCCAGCAGGCCCTGGCCGAAAAGCTCCAGAACCTGATCGACCGTATGCGCATGGAGGGCGCCGAGGCGCCCAACCAGCTTGAGGGCGCCAAGGAGGCCATGGACGACGCCGAAGAGGCGATCGGCGAGCCCAACCTCGACCGCGCCACCCAGAACCAGAGTCTGGCACTCGATCGCATGCGCAAAGGCGCCGAGTCCATGGCGCAGCAAATGATGGAGAGCGGCGAGATGCAGCAGGGCCAGGGCCCTGGCTCGAACGGCCGAGATCCGCTCGGCCGCCCCGACCGCTCCAACCGTCCCGATCTCGGTCTTTCCGTGCAGGTTCCCGACGAGATCGACATCCAGCGGGCGCGCGAGGTTCTCGACGAGTTGCGCCGCCGCCTCGGCGACCCGTCGCGGCCGAGCTTGGAGCTCGACTATCTCGAGCGGCTTATCCGATCGTTCTGACCCGGCCTTGACGCTGACGGTCCTCTCACATGCTTGATGCGATCGTGACTTTCTTCACCCGAGCGTTTCAGGCGGTCGGGCGCGGTCTTGGGCTCGCCGTCGCCTTCGTGCTCCGGCCGTTCGTGTGGCTCGGCCGCTGGTTCACGCAGCGCGGCGTGATCCTCAAGGTCGTGCTCGGCGTGTTGCTTCTCGGCCTCGTCGGCCTTTACGGCTATTTCTTCTGGACGACGCAGCGCTGGACCAATTTCGATACCGACTATGCGCGCGCTTACCAACGCACCGCCGAAGTCAAGCCGAGCGAGCCGTCAGGCGCGGGCATCATCACCGGCGACGATGAGGCGAAACCCGGCGACGGCGCGGCGCAGACCTGCCGGCGGTCTCTCGTCGTAGGCGCCACCGCCGATCTCGTCGATTTCAACGTCAACCAGAACGCCTGGATCTCGTCGATGCTCCTCTACAAGCTCGGGCTGTTCGGGCTCGATTGGGACAGGACGCCCTATTTCGACAACAAGGCGGCGTTCCAGCGCGGTGTGAACCAGGCGATCCGCCGCACGACCATCGAGCTCGTCGACACGTTGGGCCGAGTGCGCGGCACCTCGCAAATCGATGCCGACCTTCAGAGCGCCCGCGGCGCGCTCCAGTTCGACGAAACCACCTGGTATTTCGGCCTGAGCCCGTTTGGCCCGAAGACGCCAACGCCGAGCTTCTACCGCGCCGCCATCAAGGACCTCAGGAAGTTCAACGACCGGCTGGAGAAATGCGAGGCGGTGTTCGACGCGCGCGCCGACAACCTGCTCCAGTTCATCGACCGCATCGCCAACGACATCGGCGCCACGTCGGCGATCCTGCGCGAGCGCTCCGAGCACTATAACGGCGGCTGGTTCGACACCCGTGCCGACGACCGCTTCTGGTTCGCCTACGGCCAGCTCTATGGCTATTACGGCATCCTCACCGCGGCCCGTGCCGACTTCCACGACGTGATCGCCCAGCGTGGGCTCGTCGCGTTGTGGGACGAACTCGAGGAGCAGTTGCGCGCATCGCTCCGGATTCAGCCGTTCATCATCTCCAACGGCGCGGAGTCCGGCTGGCTGATGCCCTCGCATCTCGCCACCCTCGGCTTCTATGTGTTGCGCGTGCGCTCGAACCTGGTCGAGATCAGGCTCGTGCTGGATAGGTAACCAAGACGCACCGTCAGCCTTCGAGCACGCCGATGAAGGGCAGCTCGCGATAGCGGTTGGCGAGGTCCGTGCCGTATCCGACCACGAAGCAGGGCGGGCAGCGGAACCCGGTGAAGTCGGGCGCAATCTCGGCCGCGCGCGGCACCTGCTTGTCGAGCAGGACGCAGGTCTTGACCAAGCGCGCGCCACGCGCGGCGAGCAGGCCCTTGGCGAAGGCGAGCGTCCTGCCTGAGTCGAGGATGTCGTCGACGATCACCACGTCGCGCCCTTGCAGCGCGCTCTCCACGTCGCGCAAGACCTTCACCTCCCCGCTCGACGTGATGCTGTCGCCATAGCTTGCGAGAAAGATGAAATCGATCTCCGGGTGCAGCCCTTGCCGATTTAGGGCCCGAATCAGATCGGCGGCGAAGATGAAGCTCCCCTTCAGCACCGCGACGATGATGAGATCGCTGAGTTTGGCTGCGGCAATGTCGCGCGCGAGCTCCTCGACGCGGCGCGCGATGGTCTCGGCGCTGTATAGCGGCGTGATGGCATCCGCCCCCGCACTGCCGGCCATGCGTTAGTTCGCCTTGGCGAAACGGACCTTGAGGCTGCGGACGTTGCTGGGCGGCGAGGGAATCTGGCGCAGGAACGGCGCCTCCTCGCCGGCGCTGAGCTCCGTCGCGCCGACCTCCGTCGTCCACTCCGAGATTTCCTCGCCCTTCTCGTCGCGAAGGGCGATGACGACGGTCGGCACGGTCATGGTCGTCGAGCTCGTATTGCGCACATTGCCCTGGACCTCGAGCACCGTCTGGCTGCCGTCATTAGTCCAGCCGTATCGGACGCCTTCGAAGGCGAGCCCCTGGGAGCCCACCGGCATGCCGAGCAGCGCATAGACCCGCGCGGCGCCGGGCAGCATGGAGACCGTGGCGCCCGGCGCAAAGGCGAACAGGCCGACCACGACGGCGACGATGAGCGCAAGCAAGCCCCAGCCGATCGCGACAATGGGGAGCGGCTTGCGCGGCGCCTTCGGCGGCGCCTTGCCGAACGCGGCAGCGACCAGAGCGGGGTCGGCGAGTGCGGCGTCCTGCTCTTCTTCCTCGGGGTAGCCGGCGTCGAACGACGCGTCCCGCGAGCCGGCAGGAATGTAGGTCGAGCCGGCAGGAATGTAGGTCGCCTCGGTCTGTGGCTGCGGAGCCTCCGGCATTGGCGCTTCCGGCGGAGGCATTTCGGGCGCAGTGGCCGCGCTCTTGCCCATGATCTTGGCGAAGAGACCGCCTTGCTTTGGCGGAACGGGCGGCTGCGAAGGCGGCCTCGCCTCCGCGTTCATGCTCGCAACCTGGGCCGCGAGGCCCGCGTCGGCCTCAAAATCAGCGTCGCCTTGCGGCGGCGGGGATGGAAACGCTTGCGGGGGCGGCGGTGGAGCCGCCCGTGGCGGCATGGGTTGCGGGGCCGGTGCGCGAGGCGCTGCCTGAGGCGGCGGAGGTGCCGGCGGTGGCGCCGGAGCCCGGGGCACAGCCTGCGGCGGTGGAGCCTGGGGTGCAGTCGCTGGCGCCGCAGCCGGTTGAGGCTGTGGTAAAGCCTGCCAAACGTGGCCGCACTTCGTGCAGCGAACCTTGCGCCCTTCAGGTGGAAGCGCCGCCTTGACTTCGTAACGGGTCTCGCAAGCCGGGCAGATAATCAGTGTTGCCATTTTAGAAGCCGAAAACGTCCGCTACGCGAGGAATTTGCGGACGCCCCATGCGGTTGCCCAATTCCATTGATACCCGACTGGGACTTCAGCATAAAGTGCCACTGGTCGGCAATCTTAAGACGCTTAAGGAACACGGGTGATCCGCTTTGACAATGTCGGCCTACGCTACGGCTCAGGCCCCGAAATCTTGCGCGACGTCACCTTTCACGTGCTTCCGGGGTCCTTTCACTTCCTGACCGGGCCGTCGGGAGCCGGAAAGACCTCGCTTTTGCGGCTTCTTTTCATGTCCCTGCGGCCCTCCAGGGGGCTTATTTTCGTGTTCGGCGAGAATGTGGCAGACTTGCCTCAGAGCGGCCGGGCCGCCCTGAGGCGCCGAATCGGCATCGTTTTCCAGGATTTCCGCCTGCTCGAGCACCTCACCACCTGGGAGAACGTGGCGCTGCCCCTGCGGGTCATGGGCAAGAAGGAAAGCGACTACCGCGAGGATGTGACCGACCTCCTCCGCTGGGTAGGGCTCGGCAACCGGATCAATGCCTACCCGGAAATCCTGTCCGGCGGCGAGAAGCAGCGCGCCGCCATCGCCAGGGCCGTGATCGGCCGGCCTGAACTCCTCCTCGCTGACGAGCCCACCGGCAATGTCGATCCGGCCATCGGCAACCGCCTGCTGCGCCTCTTCGTCGAGCTCAACCGGCTCGGCACTTCGGTCATCATCGCCACTCACGACTACACCCTCCTGGAACAGCTCGATGCGCCGCGCCTCATGCTCTACGAGGGCCAATTGCAGGTGAGCGGCAAGTGACCCTGGTCTCCGACATTCGCGACTATCCCTGGACCAGCCTGCTCGCCGGCATCCTGCCGGCGCGTCTCACCAGGCTATTGCCCCGGCGCTTCCAAGCAACGAGTGCGCAGATCGTGCCCTCTGCCTCGATCGCCGGCAACGCGCTGACCGTGGTGATCGCAATCATGACGTTCCTCGCCTGCCTTACGGCGGGCGGCGTCTACATGGTCAACCAATCGGCGCAAGCCTGGGTCAACGACATCGCGAGCGAGATCACCATCGAGCTCGACCCCGTGAATTCTCCCGACATAGAGAAGAAGATCACCTTGGTGTCGCTGTTCCTTGCCAAGCAGAACGGCATTACGAGGGTCAAACCGCTCAGTGCCGAAGACTCTGCCAAGCTGCTCGAGCCTTGGCTTGGATCTTCGGCGGCGGCGCTTTCCGCGCTGCCGATCCCGCGCCTCATCGCCGTGGAGATCAACCGCTCGAACCCGCCCGATATCGAGGTCATCAAGGCGGCGCTGTCACAGAACTTCGAGGGCGTCACCCTTGACGACCACCGGCGCTGGCAGGCGGAGATCAAGACCATCACCCGCTCGGCCGCGCTCGGCGGCATCGCCGTACTCGCCCTCGTCGCCGCCGCGACCATTGCCATCATCGTGTCGGCGACGCGCAGCGCCATGGCTTCCAACCGCGAGATCATCGAGGTGTTGCATTTTGTCGGCGCCAACGAACGGTTCATTTCGGGCGAGTTCGAGCGCCACTTCCTGGGACTCGGCGTGCGCGCTGGCCTCGTCGGCGCCTGTGCTGCGGCCATCGCCTTTCTGCTCGTGCCCTTCGCCATGCACATGCTGGGCGGCGGCACCGTCACCCAGGCCGAGACGCGCCGCCTCTTGGGCTCCGGCGAGCTCGACCTCGGCGGCTATCTCCTGCTGATGCTGGTCGTCGTCGTGGTCGCCGGCCTGTGCATGATCACCTCGCGGCTCGGCGTGATCCGCGTCCTCAAGTCCTACGCGTGATCCCCTTGCCGACGAGGGGCAAAGTCGATTTCGCGGCCCGGCGATTTTTCCTATTCTGCGCGGCGCCTTGTCAGGTTCGGAGTGCGTTGTGAAGGAGGAAGTCCAAGAGCAGACAGTCCGGCCGCATTTCCGGCGGTTCGGCGGCTTTGTGGGCGGCGTTAGGCTCCTGTTCGACGCCTCGATCCTGCTCCTTGTCATGCTCATTATCGGCTTCATCGTGTTCGCCAACGGTGTGGACCGTGAGCGCGAAGAGCCGACCCACCCCGCCGACGGCATCGCCGTGCTTACCGGCGGCGTCTCGCGCATCGATGAGGCCATGAAGCTCTTGACCAAAGGCAAGGCCAAACGCGTGCTGATCACCGGCGTCAATCGCACCACCACGACGGAAGAACTGAAGCAACTCGCGAGCCAAGGTGGCCAGTATTTCGCCTGCTGCGTCGATATCGACAAGGAGGCGCGCAACACGATCGACAACGCCACCGAGACGAGCGAGTGGGTGGCGGCCCATGGCTACCGCTCGATCATCGTCGTCACCTCGAACTATCACATGCCCCGCGCGCTTGCCGAGCTTGCCCGCGTCCTGCCCGGCGTGGAGCTGATCCCCTATCCGGTAGTCGACAACAATGTGCATGTTGAGCGTTGGTGGACCTATCCCGGCACTACAAAGCTCCTGCTCTCAGAATATCTGAAATACCTCCCGGCGCTCGGGCGCCTTGGCGCCACCAAGCTCGTGCGGCTCATCGTGCCCGGTGACACGAGCACCACCGGAGAGTGGCCAGAGCCGTAGCATCGGCCCCACGCCCCATGGCCCGTTCGATTCTTTTCAACCTGCTGTTCTACGTGACCACGGCGCTGTTCGTCGTGCTCGGCAGCCCGCTCCTGTTCGCACCGCGCAGCTGGGCCATGGCGGCGCTCAAGGTCCACGCGCGGACCGAGCTTTGGCTACTCAAGCACATCGTCGGCTTGGACTTCGAGGTGCGCGGCCTCGACAAGCTGCCCGAAGGCCCCTGCCTCGTCGCCTCGAAGCACCAGTCCGCTTGGGAGACGTTCGCGCTGATCCCGCTGTTCCGGGACCCCACGCTCCTCATGAAGCGCGAGCTGTTCTGGATCCCGTTCCACGGCTGGTTCTCTTACAAATTCGAGATGATCCCGGTCGATCGCGACAAGGGGCCGACGGCGCTCCGCCGCATGCTGCGCGCGGCCAAGAAGCGCATCGCCGACGGCCGCGAGATCATCATCTTCCCGGAGGGGACACGCCGGCCGCCGGGCGCGGAGCCGGACTACAAGACCGGCATCGTTCTCCTCTACGAGGCGCTCCAAGTGCCGTGCGTGCCGGTGGCGCTCAACTCCGGCGTCTTCTGGCCGCGGCGGAATTGGCGGCTGTCCACCGGCACCGTCGTGGTCGAGATCCTCGATCCCATCCGCCCGGGTTTGCCTAAAGTAGAGTTTCTCGCCCGCCTCAAAGCTGCGATCGAGACCGCCTCGGGCCGCCTTTTAGCCGAGGCGAAGGCGCCCTCCAAAAGCGGTTAACCTCTTGTTAACACTTAAAAGCTTGACGCGCGGCTGGGCCAAGTTCATCATTTGTTCCAGACAGATTCGTGATCGCTGGCGTCTTGAATTCGTCATCGATCAACCCATTTGACCTAACGTCGCATTAGTTAACGGGACGGGATTCCCATGTGGACGAGCCAAGCCGAAGTCGCTGAAACTGCCCCTTGGGGGCCGGCCGATGAGCCTGCGCTTGTCTGCGCCGAGGCGGCGTTCGCCCAAGCCTTCCACTATTGGCGTGGCGTATCTGGCCGCCGCTATCTCCATAGCGTCTACACACTCGTGGGTTGCCCCGCCCTGCCCCAAGCGAACTACATCCTCGTCCGCCGCTATGAGGACGGCACCCGCGAGGCGCTCGCCTTCGGTCAGACCAAGGACGACGCGGTGACGTTGAACTTAGCCCATCTCCGTCACCAAGGCGCGAAGTGCGGCGCCAACGAGGTGCATATCCACCTTCTGGCCGACACTGCCCATGATCGGAGCCTAGTCGAGGCCGATCTCGCCGCGGCGCACCTGCGCCGCCGCGCCGCCAAGGCCGCTTAACGTCCAAAATCTGGCTGTATGGCCGGCCTTGTGCCGGGAGCCACGATTTGAGTCGTGTCACGGGCAAAATCGTGGATGGCCGGGACAAGCCCGGCCATGACAAACAAAATTGCTGCTAATTCCGGGAGAGCTTCTCGAGCCGCTGCTGCATCGCGAGGAGCTCGGCCTTGAGCGTGTCGATGTCGTCCTCGCTCGGCTTGGCGTTCGCCGCAGGCTTCTTCTCGGCCTCTTGGCCCCCGTGCGTATTCGTCGCATCGGTCCCTGAGAACGGGGTGAACATGCCGAGCGCGCGCTCGAAGGCCTCGAAATTCTTCCGCACCTGCTCCTGCATGGCATCGAAGGCCGCCGTGCCGAACACATGGGCGAAGCGCCGGCGATACTGCTCCTGCTGCTTGGTGAGCGAGTCGAGGCTGAATTCGAGATAGCTCGGCACAAGCTTCTGCATGCTGTCGCCATAGAAGCGGATGAGCTGGCGCAAGAAACCGATGGGCAGGAGATTGGTCCCTCTGCTTTCCTGCTCGACGATGATTTGGGTCAGGACAGTATGGGTGAGGTCTTCGCCGGTCTTCGCGTCGTAGACGACGAAATCCCGTTCGCCGCGCACCATTTCGGCGAGGTCCTCAAGCGTCACATAGGTGCTTGTATCGGTATTGTAGAGCCTGCGGTTGGCGTATTTCTTGATGATGACCGGCCGGCTCTCTTGGTCCGCATCCCGTGCCACGTGTCTTTCGCTCCTAGGCCTCAGGCCCCGGCCTCAAGGCTACTCTATGCCGCACTTGCGAAGTTCACTAGCACGTTCTTTGTGCGCAGCACCAGAGGCTTTGCCGCGAGGCTTAACAGGGCCCCTCCGTCGGGCTTTCCCAACCGGAATCACTAGGGTATGACCTGGGGTCCAAAGGGGTATGGAGAACAGAATGAAGGACGAAGATATTGTCATCGTCAGCGCGGCGCGGACGCCGGTCGGCTCCTTTAACGGCGCACTGTCGAGCGTGCCGGCGCACGCACTGGGTGAGGTTGCCATCCGCGCGGCGCTCGAGCGCGCGCACGTCGATCCGGCCGATGTGGACGAGGTCATCATGGGCCAGGTGCTGACCGCGGGCCAGGGCCAAAACCCGGCGCGGCAGGCGGCCATCGCCGCAGGCGTGCCCAAGGAGGCGACCGCCTGGGGCGTCAATCAAGTGTGCGGCTCCGGGCTCCGCGCCGTCGCCCTCGGGGCGCAGCAGATCGCCGTGGGTGATGCCGATATCGTGGTGGCCGGCGGGCAGGAGAGCATGAGCCTCGCGCCGCACGTCGCTCATCTGCGCAACGGCCAGAAGATGGGCACAGTCGAGTTCATCGACTGCATGATCAAGGACGGACTGTGGGAAGCCTTCAACGGCTATCACATGGGCATGACCGCGGAGAACGTCGCCAAGCAGTGGCAGATCACCCGCGAGGAGCAGGACAAGTTCGCCGTGGCCTCGCAGCACAAGGCGGAGAAGGCGAAAAAGTCCGGCAAGTTCAAGGACGAAATCGTTCCCGTCACCATCAAGACCCGCAAGGGCGAGACGGTGGTAAGCGATGACGAGTATATCCGCGATGGCGCCAACTACGACGACGTAGCCAAGCTGCGTCCGGCCTTCGACAAGGAAGGCTCCGTCACCGCGGGCAACGCTTCCGGCATCAATGACGGCGCCGCCGCCGTGGTCCTCATGACCGCCAAGGAGGCGAAGAAGCGCGGGCTGAAGCCGCTCGCACGCCTCGCCTCGTGGGCGACCGTCGGAGTCGATCCCAAGGTGATGGGCTCGGGCCCCATCCCGGCCTCGCGCAAGGCGTTGGAGAAGGCCGGCTGGAAGGTTTCCGACCTCGACCTCATCGAGGCCAATGAAGCCTTCGCCGCGCAGGCGCTCGCCGTGAACAAGGACCTCGGCTGGGACACCGGCAAGGTCAACGTCAACGGTGGCGCCATTGCCATCGGCCATCCTATCGGCGCCTCCGGCGCGCGCATTCTGGTCACCCTGTTGCACGAGATGCAGAGGTCGGACGCCAAGAAGGGCCTGGCGACCTTGTGCATCGGCGGCGGCATGGGCATTGCCATGTGCGTCGAGCGCGCGTGACTGCTGTAAGGTTTGAATTCGATTCCCGCGTTGGAAGGCCGGTAAGGCCGCCCACGCGGAGTTCGTGTTTGCCAAAGAAGCGGGCGCCAACGCTGCGCCAAGGGAGGAAGCGATGGGAAGGGTGGCTTTTGTCACGGGGGGAACGCGCGGCATCGGCGGGGCCGTCTCGCGCGCGCTGAAAGAGGCGGGCTACAACGTCGCCGCCAACTATGCCGGCAATGACGACGCCGCCAAGGCGTTCAAGAAGGACACCAAGATCCCTGTGTTCAAGTGGGACGTCGGCGACTATCAGGCTTGCGAGCAGGGCGTCATCGCCGTCGAGAATGAGGTCGGCCCTATCGACATCCTGGTCAACAACGCCGGCATCTCGCGCGACGCCATGCTCCAGAAGATGAGCCATGAGCAATGGAGCCAGGTCATCCGTACCAATCTCGATTCGGTGTTCAACATGACCCGGCCGGTCATCAACGGCATGCGTGAGCGGGGCTTCGGCCGCGTCATCTCGATCTCCTCGATCAACGGCCAGAAGGGCCAGCTCGGGTTGACCAATTACTGCGCCGCCAAATCCGGCGTGATCGGCTTCACCCGCGCGCTCGCACTTGAGAGCGCACGCAAGGGCATCACCGTCAATGCCATCGCCCCCGGCTATGTGGCGACGGACCTCTTGTCCGGCGTCTCCGAGGACGTGATGAAGGCGATCGTCGGCCAGATTCCCGTCGGCCGTCTCGGCGAGGCCGAGGAGGTCGCGCGCTGCGTGGTGTTCCTGGCGTCTGATGCCGCCTCGTGGATCACCGGCTCGACCTTGACCATCAACGGCGGCCAGCACATGGATTGAGCCTAAGGCTCGAAATCCGGAGGGGCCAATTCGAAGCCGGCGAAGTCGAAACCAGGTGCCACGGTGCAGCCCATCAAGGTCCAGGCGCCGAGCGACCGCGCGCTCTGCCAGGCGCCGGCAGGCACCAGGCCTTGGGGGTGCTCTCCTTGCAGAAGGTTCGGCCCGAGCCGGTGCTCGTGGCGGGTCCCGCCATCGCTCACTTCGAGCAGGAGCGGCGCGCCGCCGTGCCAATGCCACATCTCCGCCGCGTCGACCTTGTGCCAGCGGGACACCTCGCCGGCCTTCAATAGGAACAGGATGGCGGTGGAGTGGGCGCGTCCCTTGTGCCCGGGTTCGTCCCTGAACGTCTCGCGAAACCAGCCGCCCTCCGGGTGCGGCTGAAGCTTCAGATGCGCAATGACCTCGTCGGCTGTCAGCGGCTCCGCCACGACTAGAACCTATCCTTGCGCTTGCGGATCTCGCCGAAGATCTCCTCAAGCGCCCGCCCCTCCATGCCGAGCCGCTTCTGAATGGCGGGGCTCTGCGGCCGCAGGAACGGATTGGTGGCGAGCTCTCTCCCGATCGTCGTCGGCAGCGACGGCGACCCCTTCGCCGTATTGTCCGCCGCCTCCGCCGCACGCGCTTGAAGCGCCTCATTCTCCGGTTCGACCGTGAGCGCGAAGCGGCAATTGGCGTCGGTATATTCGTGGCCGCAATAGACGCGCGTATCGGGCGGCAGAGCGGCGAGCTTCGACAATGACGACCACATGGTCTTGGCATCGCCCTCGAGCAACTTGCCGCAGCCGACCGAGAATAGCGTATCGCCCACGAACACGAGGCCATCGTCCGGGAAGAAATAACTGACATGCCCGCGCGTGTGGCCTGGCGTCTCGATGACGCGGCCCTTTACGCCGCCAACCTCCACCGTGTCGCCCTCCTTCACCTCGACATCGAGACCTGGGATCAGCCCCGCCTCACGCGCCGGGCCTATGACCGTGCACCCGGTCTTTCGCTTCACCGCCTCGATGCCCGCCGTGTGGTCGCCATGGTGGTGGGTGACCAGGATATCGGTGAGCGTCCAGCCCCTCTTTTGAAGCGCCGCGAGGAGCTCCTCGGCATCAGGTGCGTCGATCGCCGCCGTGGCCTCGGTCGCCGGATCGTGGATCAAGACGCCGTAATTGTCGCTCCGCGTGGGAAACTGATGGATCTCCAGCCTAGCCATCCGCACCTCAGCCTGTGATGTTCTTTGTCATTGAAAGGTACCATCCGAAGTTCTCAATTTCATACCTTGTGTGTCTGGCCCGACCGCCGTCTTTCGGCTTCGCGCAGGCGGGCGTGGGCATGACAAGTTGTTGCCGCGATGCGGATGCATCCGGGGTTTGCTCCTTTCTCCCCCAGAAGGGGGTGGCGCGCCGAACGGCGCAGTCCGTAATGGTGTCGTGTCCTTGGCGAGGACACGCGGGCGCCTTCCGGCGCGCCACACGCGGCGTCTTACTCGGCGGCGGGCCGCGCTTTCCGTTGACCGGCGATAGGCTCCGGGCGGTCAGTCAGCTCCTGACAGGGGCCCGTAGTGGTCCCGGGCGGAGCCCCGCCGCCGCCCGAGTGCCGGCTTGCGAACCGACCCGCGGGCGCCGCACCCCGTCCCGCCACTCAAGACGCCTCTAGAGCAACGCCCCTTCAGAAGGACGAGGTGGGGCGCAGCGTATCGGGAACGTTGAGGAATGTCTAGGAATTTTTTCACAGACATATCAGTTAGAGGAATGGGAGTCTGCTGCGGCGCTTAACGTTCACACGCTATGATCGGCCCATGCAGCTCGACGTCATCGACCTCAAGGATTTCTACGCCCGCCCCCTCGGGCTGATGGTGCGCCGCCTGCTCCGGGCGCGCATCAGGGCGCGCTGGCGCGACCTGAAGGCAATGCGCGCGTTCGGCATCGGCTACGCCACGCCCTATCTCGGCGAGTTCAGGGGCGAGGCCGGCGCGCTCGGCGCGCTGATGCCGGCCGGGCTCGGCGCGCTGCCCTGGCCAGAGCGGGGCCAATCCATGACGGCGCTCGTCGACGAGACGGAGCTGCCCTTGGACGACGAGGCCGCCGACCGCATCCTCCTCGTGCACATGCTCGAATGGTCCGAGCGCTCCCGTGTGCTGCTGCGCGAAATCTGGCGCGTGCTAAGCCCCAACGGACGTCTGCTGCTCATCGTGCCGAACCGCCGGGGCTTATGGGCGCGCGTCGATACCACGCCGTTCGGCTATGGCAGCCCGTTCAGCCGCAGCCAACTCGCCAAGCTCCTCAAAGAGGCGATGTTCTCGCCGGAGGCTTGGCACTACGCACTTTATATGCCGCCCTTCAACTGGCGCATCCTGATCAGATGGCCCGCTTTCTGGGAGCGGCTCGGGCTCATCCTGTGGCCAACTTTCTCCGGCGTGATCATGGTCGAGGCCACCAAGCAGGTTTATGCCGCCATGCCAGTGCGCGAGAGCGCCCAAAAAGCCCGCCGCCAGATCGTCCCGGTCCCTGCCGGCGCCGTTACGCCGCGCTCGTCGGCAAGACCGTTCATCCCTCATGAATATTGACAATCGTATGTACAATAGTCATCTTTCTACCCTATGAAAGTCGGCGATCTCGCGTTCGATTGGGACGACGGCAATCGCCAAAAATGTGAACAGCACGGCTTGTCGGTTCTGGAAATCGAAAGCGTCTTCCAAGGGCCGCTGTCGGTATTCCCCGATCCCGCGCACTCCGGCGAGGAAGAACGCTTCATCGGCATTGGCACGAGCGGTCAGGGACGTAGCGTATTTGTCGTCTTCACGTTGAGAAAGCGAGCAGAAGACAGCGTTCTGGTTCGTCCGATCAGCGCCCGCTACATGCACAAGAAAGAGATCGACCACTATGAAAAAGAAGCTTCCAAGGTTGAAAAGCGACGCGGAGGCTGAAGCCTTCGTCGACAAGGCAGACCTCACCAAGTACGACCTTTCTGAGATGCGCGAGCTTCGCTTCGAGTTCGGCCCGAAGACGGAGCGCGTCAATATGCGCTTGCCGAAGTCGTTGCTCGATGCGGTGAAAGCGGAAGCCGCAAAGCGGCACATCCCTTACCAGCGCTTTATCCGTGCCGTCCTGGAACGCGCGGTCGCGCGCCAGCGCTAACGTTACCGCGACAGGAGGAACACCGCCTGCTCGCCGAACAGGTTCTGCGCGAATAGCGGCATGGACACGCCGAGCTTGTAGCCCTTGGCATTGAGCGCCACGGCGCGCTCCACCTTGGCGCCGATGTCCTCGCATAATCCGAGAAAATCCTTGATGGTGCAGAGGTGGATGTTGGGCGTGTCGTACCAGCGGTCAGGCAGATTGTCGGTCTGCGGCATCTTCCCGCCGAACATCAGCTGCGCGCGCACCTTCCAGTGGCCGAAATTTGGGAATGACACCACGGCGCGCTTGCCAATGCGCAGCAGCTGCTCCAGCACGAGGCGCGGGCTATAGGTCGCCTGAATGGTCTGCGACAGGATCGCATAGTCGAAGGCGAGGTCCGGGTAATAAGCGAGGTCGGTGTCGGCGTCGCCCTGAATTACTGACAGCCCTTGCGCCACGCAGGAGTTCACCCCCGCCTGGCTCAGCTCGATGCCGCGCCCGTCGACGCCGCGCTTCTCGGTTAGGATGCGGAGCAAGGTGCCGTCGCCGCAGCCGATGTCGAGCACGCGCGAATCTGGCTTCACCATCTCGGCGATGAGCAGGAGGTCGACGCGGCTCGTCTCGGCAGGACGCAGCGCGCGGGGCGAGACGTTCACGTTCACGGCAGCCACCCCTCCGCCTCCTTGATGCCACGGCTCCGCGCCGCGGCGCTCAAGAAGCCGCGGATCGTGTCGAACAGCTCCGGCTCGTGCAGCAGGAAGGTATCGTGCCCCTTGTTCGACTTGATCTCGACGAAGCTGACATTGGCGGCGACCGCATTCAGCGCGTGCACCACCTCGCGGCTCTCCTCGGTGGGGAACAGCCAGTCCGACGTGAACGACACGAGGCAGAAGCGCGTCTTGGTGCCGAGGAAGGCGTTGGCGAGCACGCCCCCGTGATCGGCGGCGATGTCGAAATAGTCCATGGCGCGCGTAATGTAGAGATAGGAGTTGGCGTCGAACCGGTCGACGAACGTCATGCCCTGGTGGCGCAGATAGCTCTCCACCTGGAAATCGGCGTCGAATCCGAACGTCACCTTGTCGCGATCCTGCAGGTTGCGTCCGAACTTGTCGTGCAGTGCCTGGTCGGACAGATAGGTGATGTGCGCGGCCATGCGTGCCACGGCGAGCCCTTTGCGCGGGCTCTTGCCCTCTTCGAGGTAGCGGCCCTGGCACCAGTCCGGATCGGCCATCACCGCCTGTCGGCCGACCTCGTGGAAGGCGATGTTCTGCGAGGAGTGCCGTGCCGCGCAGGCGATCGGCACGGCGGAAAATACGCGGTCCTTATAGGTCGCGGCCCATTCCAGCACCTGCATGCCGCCCATGGAGCCGCCGAGCACCGAGAGCACCTGATCGATGCCGAGATGGTCGAGGAGGCGCGCCTGCGCCCGCACCATGTCGCGCACGGTAATGACCGGGAAATCGGGGCCGTAAGCGCGCCCCGTCGCGGGATTGGTGGAGCTCGGCCCGGTCGAGCCCATGCACCCGCCGATCACGTTGGGGCAGAGCACGAAATAGCGGTCGGTATCGATCGGCTTGCCCGGGCCCACCATGGTGTCCCACCAGCCGGGCTTGCCGGTGACGGGATGGAGGTTCGCCGCATGCTGGTCGCCGGTCAGCGCGTGGCAGATGAGCACGAGGTTCGACTTGTCGGCGTTCAGGGTGCCGTAGGTCTGATAGGCGATGGTGAGCGGTGCGAGCGTGCCGCCGCAGTCGAGCGGCAGCGGCTCGGCTTCATGAAAATGTACGATCTCGCTCTGGGGATTGGCGATCTGCTCCCGCCGCTTGAGGTCGGCGAAGCTCTCCGCTCCAGGATTCTCGTTCATCGTAACGGGGCCTACTCAATCCTTCCGGCGCAGAGCCGGTATGACGCAAACCGCTTAACCAGCCCTCTACTATACAATCCGGCGTTAGCTATGACCTCATCGCCGAAAGTCAATCTTTTCTTTGCCTTGGCCGCAAGAATGGCCGTATGAGAGGCGCTTCGCTGGAAAGCCGCCAAGGAGACTTCAGATGGCCGCCAAACGTGGGCCGACCCCGCGTCCAGGCATCCTCGACATCGCGCCCTATGTCCCGGGCACGAGTGCGCTCCCTGGCGCCGGCCCGGTGGTCAAGCTGTCGTCCAACGAGACGCCGCTCGGCCCCTCCCCGCGCGCGGTCGAGGCCTATTTGGCCGAGGCGTCGTGCCTGTCGCGCTACCCGGACGGTTCGGCGCGGCCCTTGCGCGAGGCGCTGGCCAAGCTCTACGGACTCGATCCGGGCCGCATCGTCTGCGGCGCCGGCTCCGACGAGCTGCTCAACCTGCTCGCCGCCTCCTATCTCGGCCCTGGCGACGAGGCGATCTACTCCGAGCACGGTTTCCTGGTGTACCGCATCGCCATCCAGGCACGCGGCGCCACGCCCGTCGCCGCACAAGAGACCGACCTCACCGCGGATGTGGACGCCATCCTCACCCGCGTGACGGACAAGACGCGCATGGTGTTCATCGCCAACCCCAACAACCCGACCGGCACCTACCTCTCCTTCGACGAGGTGAAGCGGCTCCATGCCGGGCTGCCAGAGCACGTCATCCTCGTGCTCGACGCGGCCTACGCCGAATATGTGCGCGCCAACGACTACGAGGCCGGCATCGAGCTGGTGGCGACGACCCAGAACACGGTGATGACGCGAACCTTCTCCAAGATCTATGGGCTCGCGGCCTTGCGTCTTGGCTGGGCCTACTGCCCTGCCCCTATCGCCGACGCGCTGAACCGCATACGCGGACCCTTCAACGTCACCGGCCCGTCAATCGCCGCCGGCATCGCGGCGCTTCAAGATCAGCCGCATATGCTTGCTGCGGTCGAGCATAACACCTTGTGGCGCGGCGGCATGGCCGAGGCGCTGACCGGACTTGGCTTGCGCGTGACGCCGAGCGCAGCCAATTTCCTGTTGCTGCATTTCCCCAAGGCCAACGGCAAGACCGCGCACGACGCCGACAAGTTCCTGCATGAGCGGCGCATCGTCCTGCGCCGGGTGGACGAGTACGGCTTCCCTGATGCGCTCCGCATGACCATCGGCACCGAGGACGAGAACCGCGTCGCGCTCGAGGCGCTGACCACCTTCATGGGCGCCAACGGCAAGTCGGGCCGATGACCGTGCCTCTGTTCGACACGCTCGCCATCATCGGGCCCGGACTGATCGGCTCCTCGATCGCCCGCGCCGCCCGCGCCGCCCGCGCGCAAAACGCCGTGCGCTCGATCGTGGCGACCGCGCGGTCGCCCAAGACGCGGGCGCGCGTCGTCGAGCTCGGCCTCGCCGATCGCGTGGTCGACACCAACGCGCAAGCCGTCGAAGGCGCAGACCTCGTCATCGTCTGCGTTCCGGTCGGCGCCTGCGGCGCGGTAGCCAAGGAGATCGCCCCACATCTCAAAGCCGGCGCTGTCGTTTCCGACGTTGGCTCCGTCAAGGCCTCGATCGTGCGCGACATGGGCCGGCATTTGCCGAGTACGGTGAATTTCGTGCCGGCTCATCCCGTCGCCGGCACCGAGCATTCCGGCCCTGACGCCGGCTTTGCCGAGCTGTTCGAGAACCGCTGGTGCATCCTGACCCCGCCCGAAGGCACCGACCCCGAGGCGGTGGCGAAGCTCGCCGCGTTCTGGCGCTTGCTCGGCGCCAATGTCGAGGTGATGACGCCCGAGCATCACGATCTTGTGCTCGCCGTCACCAGCCATCTGCCGCACCTCATCGCCTACACCATCGTCGGCACCGCCGACGAACTCGAGTCGGTGACCCGCTCCGAGGTGCTCAAGTTCTCGGCCGGCGGCTTCCGCGATTTCACCCGCATCGCCGCCTCGGACCCCGTGATGTGGCGCGACGTGTTCCTCAACAACAAGGATGCGGTGCTGGAGATGCTCGGCCGTTTCAACGAGGATGTCGCCGCCCTGACCAAGGCGATTAGGCGCGGCGACGGCGCGGCGCTTGAGGAGCATTTCATCCGCACCCGCGCCATCCGCCGCGGCGTCATCGAGGCGGGCCAGGATACACCCGCGCCCGACTTCGGCCGCCCCCACGGCCATGAGGAGTGACGCGCAGTCCCGCACGAACCTCGGCACCAGCTTGTGCGAAGAGATAGCTTGCCCTTCGCGACCTGCGGCGCATGATCGGCTTCCCGCCGCAAATGGAGCTAACCGACATGATTCACTTCAAGCTGACGGATCCGCTTGGCCTGAGCCTGCTTGTTGCCGGCGTGATGTTGGCAGCCATGCCGGCTTTGGCCGCTAAATGCCCGCCCGAGCACAAGAAAGCAGGGGTCCGGCCTCCGCCGAGCGACAAGATTTGGGACGGCGCCCAGCTGGCGACCGAAGGCATCGTCGACGAGACCATCGCCACGGTCGAGATCGACAAGGAGCCTTTCAACATCAAGGGCCGGGTGCTCCGCACGCGCACCCTCATGATCGAGCCGGGCACCGTCGTGCCGTGGCATAGCCACGATGACCGCCCCGCCATCATGTACGTGATCAAAGGCGAGCTCACCGAATATGCGTCGAACTGTGCCGTGCCGGTGACCTACAAAGCCGGAGACTATGTCGCCGAGGGGCCGGGACTGTCGCATTGGTGGCAGAACCACGGCGACGAGACCACCATGCTCGTGTCGACCGACCTTCTGAGGACGGAAGAAAGCGACTAAGACGTGGCGCATGACTGAGCTTTGGGTGTTCGGCTACGGCTCGCTGATGTGGCGGCCCGGTTTCGAATTCGCGGAGAGTGCGTCGGCCGCGTTGATCGGCGCCCATCGCTCGCTCTGCATCTACTCGTTCCACCATCGCGGCACGACCGAGGCGCCGGGCCTCGTGCTCGGCCTCGACGAAGGCGGCGCCTGCCGCGGCGTCGCCTTCCGCGTGCCCGACGCCAAGCGGGACCTGACCCTAGCCTATCTGCGCGAGCGCGAGCAGATCACCGAGGTTTATGTGGAGGACTACCGGCCCGTCAGCCTGCTCGACGGCTCAGGCCGGGAGCTTGAGGCGCTGTGCTACATCGTCGACCGGGCGCACCCGCAATATGCTGGAAAGCTCTCCATCGACGCGCAGGCGCGCCTCGTGCGCGCGGCGGTCGGCCGCTCCGGCGCCAACATCGAATATGTGCTGAACACGGTGCGCCACCTGGAGGAGGCCGGCATCCACGACGTCGAGCTGATGGCGCTCGCCGCGCGGCTCGCCGCCCCGACTTAGGCGGTCGGCTTTGCCGGCTTCGACTGGGCGGTCTCTTTCAGCAGCTCGGGTGCGCCGAAGAAATAGCCCTGCATGTACGCCACGCCCGCCTTCTCCAGAAGCTGGACGGTCCTCTCGTCGCACACCCACTCGCCGACGGTGACCACGCCGAAGCTGCGGGCGAGGTCAATGAGCGTGCGCACGAACATCTCGTCCTCGGCGTCGGTGCCGAGATTCTGGATGAACGAACCGTCGATTTTGACCATGTCGACGCCGAGCTCGCGCAAGGAGCGGAACGACGTATAGCCTGCGCCGAAATCGTCGAGCGCCACGCGGCAGCCAAGCCCCTTCAGGGTGCTCACGAATTTGATCGTCGCCTTGACGTCGGAGATGGCCGCCGTCTCGGTGATCTCCACGGTCAGCCGCTCGGTAAGCGACCTGTCCTTGCCGGTAAAGCCTTCAAGCGCCTCCATCCATTGCGAGTCGGTGGCGGTTGCCGACGACACGTTGAGCGCGAGCTTGATCTTCGGCGACGCACGCAACAGTTCCGTGGCGAGCTCGAGAACGCGATAGTCGATGAGCTTGGCAAGCCCGAACTGCTCGGCGACATGAATGAACTCGCTCGCGCTCATCACCGTGCCGTCGAGCCGCCGCATGCGCAGCAAGCACTCGTATAGCTCCGGCTCATGGCTGCGCGACGAAACGATCGGCTGCAGCGCGATCATCATGCGGCGGTCGTTGAGAGCACGAATGATTTCGTCGGCGATCGCGACGTTGCGCCGGCGCTCGGACTCCCGCCGCTCGCAGGGAGCATAGCGGTTATATCGGTCGCTGCGGCTGGTGCGTCCGGCATCGAGAGCCTGCAGAGCACGGGCGATGGCGCATTGGGCACTGCTCGCGTTTTCAGGAAGCAGTACCGCTCCTACCGAGATCGTCGTCGCCACCGCGCCGACGCTGGTGTCAATGACACTGTCTCCTATCGTGGCCATGAGGCGCCGCGCGATGGCCTCGACACCGTCCGCGTCGCAATTGTGCAGTACGACGCCGAACTTGTTGGACGAGAACCGGCCGATACAGTCGTTGCCGCGCAGAGCGCCCCCGAGCCTGCGCCCGACAATGGCGATCACTTCGTCGCCGACGTCGAAGCCGTAGGTCTCGTTGATCAAGGTAAGGTCGTTGACGCCGGCAAGTAGAAAGGCGCCGTTCTCATGCGCGCGCGACGCGTTGGACAAGAGACCGGTCAGCGCCTCGGTGAGGCGCGTGCGGTTGAGCTGTCCGGTGAGTTCGTCGTGATTGCCGTGGAACTGCGCGCGCTCCTGCTGGCGGCGGTCCTCGGTAACCCGCAAGGTGCCTTGTGCCTGGACGGGACGCCCGTCGGCGTCGGTGAAGCAGACGCCCGTGTCCTCGACCCATAACGTCGCCTTGCCGCGCCGTCCTTGCGGCAGGAAGCGATAGAACAAATTGTAGCGCAGCGCCGCGCTTGGCTCGGCATGTGGGCCGCCGGTTATACTGTCATAGCGCGCGCCGGCATGCTCGGGGTCGATATGCAGCGCGAAAGCCCGGGCCTTGCGGAGCTTGGCGATGTCGTCCACGCCGAGCAGCCCTGCGGCATTGTCCGCCCACTCGATCGTATCATTGGCAAAGTCCCACCGGTATGCCGTAGCGCGGACGCTTTCCAGCACCTGCTCGACGTCGAGCGGTTGATCCGGCCCACCGTTGCGCTGGTCGAAATCAACCACGCTTCCGCTGCCGGTAAGCTCCTTGGAGGATGGACTCACTGACTGCCCCCTTCATTTCCATGGACCCACCATGGGAGCGCCTTTTGGCGTCTCGGTTATTGACTGGAGAGGCTAGGCGACAAGGCTTAAGAAACCGAAAGCCCGCCCCTCTTCAGGGGCTCAGGAATACCGGCCGGGACGCGCTGCGCGGCGCCTTTCATTGGGCTTGGTTGACAAATGCTTTGCGCCGATCGCTGCACCGCGGGGGCAAGGGGCGTTATCCCCGCGAAGGCGCGCGGCCTATTGCGATCACGAGGCCCAGATTGGGCCCAGCGTGCCACGTCGAGACGGGGCATAGCCCCGCGCTCTTACGCCTCTTCCTTGACGGCGATCACCTGGCGGCCGCGATAGCGGCCCGACTTTAGGTCGATATGGTGGGGCCGGCGTAGCTCGCCGGAATCCTTGTCCTCGACATAGGCCGGCGCCTTCACCGCATCGTGGCTCCGCCGGTTGCCCCGCTTCATGCGGGAGGTCTTTCTCTTAGGAACAGCCATTTTCGTAGAACCTCAAAATGCCCCGCTCATCACGCGTGGCCTGACGTGGCGCCCTTATAGGGGCAATCGTAATCCCTGGCCAGGGCCGATACCCCACCTTTCTCAGGGTTTCAAGACGCAGTCCGACCGCCCGACCATGATCGGCATGCGGCGCTCGACCGCATTGGCGATCAAAAGCATCCTGCGGCTCGGCTTGCCCGGGTTGCGCAAATGCGGATTGGGCAGCGCCACGGCAAGCAGAACCGCCTCGCGCCTGGTCAGCGCCTTCGCCGGCTTGTTGAAATAGTACCGGCTCGCCGCCTCGGCGCCGAACACGCCCGGCCCCCATTGCGCGATGTTGAGATAGACTTCCAGCATGCGACGCCTCGTCCAGATCGCCGACATGAGATAGGCGAGCGGCACCTCCAGCACTTTTCGCACATAGCTCCGCCGCTTCCACAGATAGAGGTTCTTCGCCGTCTGCATGGGGATCGTGCTGGCGCCGCGCACACCCTTGAGACTGTTGGCCGCCTCGACCGCCTCCTTGACCGCGGCCCAGTCCACCCCCCAGTGCTGGCAGAAATTGCCGTCCTCGCTCGATACCACCGCGAGGCGGAGATGCGGGGAGATGTCCTCGAGCGGCACCCATTGGCGCTTGAGCGTGGCGCCCCTCAGCTTGTCCACCAGCATGACGGTGGTGATCGGCGGATTGACGAAACGGAAGATCGGAATGGAAAGCAGGAGCGCGCCGGCTGCGATCAGCAAGGCGAGGCCCGCGCGCCGCAGCCAGGGATGCCTCCAGCCCCGCCTTTTCTTGCGCTTTCGAGCCCCCTGAGTCGCCATGGCGTCGGGTTCTACCCTCCGGCCGCTGCCTCGGGCAACGCCCGACTGAAACTATGGCTTTACTTGCCAGATTTGCGGCAATGACATGGCTCGTTTATGCCTCTCCGCGACATGACCTTTCTTGCGGAACTCGAACGCACCGCCTGGGCCGTCGAGCAGCGGCTCGGCGAGCTTCTAGCCGCCGGCGAGACCGTCCCTCCGGGCGGCGTCGAGCTTGGCGAGGCGATGCGCTACGCCGCGCTCGGCGGCGGCAAGCGCTTGCGGCCATTCCTCTTGATCCAGTCCGCGCGCCTGTTCGGCATGGAGGAGGCCTCGGCGCTCGACGCGGCCTGCGCGCTCGAATGTGTCCACTGCTATTCCCTCGTGCACGACGACCTGCCTGCCATGGACGACGATGCGCTACGCCGCGGACGGCCCACCCTTCACGTCGCCTTCGACGAGGCGACCGCTATCCTTTCCGGCGATGCGCTGCTCACCCTCGCCTTCGAGATCCTGAGCGCGCCAGAAACCCATGACGACCCAGCCATCCGCGCCGAGCTTGTCCTCATGCTGGCGCGCGCCGCCGGCTGGCACGGCATGGCCTTGGGCCAGGCGCTCGACCTCAGCGCCGCGCATCATGACTTCTCGCCCGAGGACATTGCCCGCATGCAGACCCTGAAGACCGGAGCTCTGTTCCGCTTCTCTTGCGAGGCGGGCGCCGCGCTCGGCCGCGCCGACGAGCCGGCCAGGGCGGCACTGAAGGCTTATGCCGGCGCCTTCGGCCAGGCCTTCCAGCTCGCCGACGATCTGCTCGATGCGCACGGCAACGCCGAGGCGCTCGGCAAGGCCGTAGCCAAGGATGCCGGCCGCGGCAAGGCGACCCTCGTCGCGGCGCTCGGGGTCGATGGCGCCAAGGCGCACCTCGCCGGCCTCGTCGCCGAGGCGGAGCACGCCCTCAAGCCGTTCGGCGACAAGGGCGAAATGTTGGTCGACGCCGCACGCTTCGTCGCCGAACGGCGCGCTTGAGGGAAGCGGCGAATCCATATCGAATGGCGCGCATGGCCACGCCACCGGTGCCGCACCATCGCTTCCGGGATACGCGCGTATCGCGCTTCCTCCAGGCGCGCTGGCGGCTCCTGTTCTCGGTTCTCGTCTGCGTCGTGCTCGTGCTGTTCCTGCCCGACAACTACCGCCTCGTGTCCCGGCTGCTCATAGGCTGGGACGCGGGCGTTGCGCTCTACCTCGCACTTGTGATGTGGATGATCGTCATGTCCGATCCCGGCCGCGTGCGCCGCGAGTCGGCGCTTCAGGACGAGGGCCGCATCACCATTCCCGTCCTGATCGTGACCGCGGCGCTGGCGAGCCTCGGCGCCATCATCTTCTGGCTACGCACCGCCTCGGAAAGCGAGACCGTGGCGCCGCGCGTCCTTGCGCTCTTGTTCCTCACCACCTTGTTGTCTTGGGTGTTCGTCCACATCATGTTCGCTCTGCACTACGCGCATGAATATTACGCGGAGCATCGCGGCAAAGGCGGCGGCCTGCGTTTTCCCGGCGGCGGCGACCCGACCTATTGGGATTTTGTCTACTTCGCCTTCGCTATCGGCACCGCGACCGCGGTGTCCGACGTGCCGGTAACCTCGCGCAACATCCGCCAGACCGTGACCGCGCACGGCATGGTCTCGTTCATATTCAATGTGACGATGATCGCGCTAACCGTCTCGATCGCCGGCGACGCCGTCAGGATGAAGTAGCTGGCGTCACTCCGCGGCGGTGCGGCCGGCCGTGCCCTGGCCGTAGCGGCGCTCGATATAGTCGAGCACCATCTGCTTGAATTCGGCCGCGGCGCCGGGCCCACGCAAGGTCGTGACCTTCTTGCCGTCGATGAACACGGGTGCGGCCGGCGCTTCGCCGGTGCCCGGCAGAGAGATGCCGATATCGGCGTGCTTCGACTCGCCGGGCCCGTTGACGATGCAGCCCATCACCGCGACGGTAAGGTTCTCCACCCCCGGATAGCGGCGCTTCCACTCCGGCATCTGGTCGCGGATGAAGTCCTGGATGTCGCGGGCGAGTTCCTGGAATGTGGTTGACGTGGTGCGCCCGCAGCCGGGGCAGGCCGCGACCAGCGGCACGAACGCGCGGAAGCCCATGCTCTGGAGCAGCTCCTGCGCCACCTTGACCTCGAGCGTGCGATCGCCGCCCGGCTCCGGCGTCAATGAGATGCGGATCGTGTCGCCGATGCCGTGCTGGAGCAGCACCGACAGCGCGGCCGACGAGGCGACGATGCCTTTCGAGCCCATGCCCGCCTCGGTCAGCCCGAGATGGAGCGCAAGCTCCGAGCGCTCCGCAAGCATAGTGTAGACCGCGATGAGGTCCTGCACGGCGGAGACCTTGGCCGACAGCACGATCTTGTCCGCGCCCAGGCCAAGTTCTTGCGCGCGCTCGGCGCTGAGCAGCGCCGACTGCACGATGGCCTCGTGCATCACTTGGCGCGCATCCTGCGGTTCGGGGCGCGCCGCGTTCTCGTCCATCAGCCGCGTGAGCAAATCCTGGTCGAGGCTCCCCCAGTTCACCCCGATGCGCACCGGCTTGTCGTTCTTGAGCGCGATCTCGATGATCTGCGAGAATTGCTTGTCGCGCCTGTCCTTGAAGCCGACATTGCCCGGGTTGATGCGGTATTTGGCGAGAGACTCCGCGCAGGCCGGATGCTCGGCGAGCAGCGTGTGGCCGTTATAGTGGAAGTCGCCGATCAGCGGCACATCGGCGCCCATGGCATCGAGCCGCTCGCGGATATGCGGTACGGCCACCGCGGCTTCAGCCCGGTCCACCGTCACCCGCACCAGCTCAGAGCCGGCGCGCGCCAGCGCCGCCACCTGCGCGACCGTCGCTTCCACGTCCGCCGTGTCGGTGTTGGTCATGGACTGGACGACGATGGGGGCGCCGCCGCCCAAGGTCACGTTGCCGATCCTGACCGGAATCGTGCGGTTCCGCGCTTTCATCTCCATGGGCCTAGGATACATCACATTTGTGGGGCTTTTGCCACCGCCCCGGCCTCAGGCTTTTCTGCGGCTTTTCCGCCAGGCAAGGACGGCATCGGCCAGGAGCGCCGCCACCGCCACGCCGGCCGCGGCGCTGAGCGCCGTGGCGGGGTCGGCAACGCGGTCCGGGGTCATCATCTGCGCCGCCTCCACGAGCAGGGCGAACGGCAGGAGCACGGCCGCCACAACCATCGGCCGCGGCCAGGCGAAGCAGACAAGCGTCGTGAGCACGAAGAACCCGAGGAAATGCTCGATGAGCCAATGCAGGCCGAGCCGGACCTGCCAATCCACCGGGATCAGCGCCGCCACCACGATGAACGACACGACGGCCGCGATCGCCAGCCACAGCCATGGCCTGGCGGAGGCCACCATCGATTACGACGACAACGCCGCGGTCAGCGTTCCGATATTGTGGCGGAACATGTCGAGATAGGTCGGCGCCGGACCGTCCGCGTCGGATAGAGCGTCCGAATAGAGCACACCTCCGATCTTGGCGCCGGTCTCGGCGGCGATCTGATCGAGCAGGCGCCGGTCGGTGACGTTCTCCAGGAACACCGCCGGAATCTTCTCCTCCCTGATCTGGCGGATGATCTTGGCCACGTCTTGCGCGGACGCCTCGCTCTCGGTGCTCACGCCTTCCGGCGCGATGACCTCGAGCCCGTAGGCATCCGCGAAGTAGCCGAAGGCATCGTGGCTGGTGATGATTTTCCGCCGCGCCTCGGGCAGGCTCGCGACCGCCGCCTTTACCGCTTTGTCCTCCGCTTCGAGGGCGGCGAGATATCTGGCGGCATTGGCCTCGTAGACCGCCTTGCCTTCCGGGTCGGCGGCAATCAGGGCATCGCGGATATTGGTGACATAAATCTTGCCGTTGGCGAGGTTCTGCCAGGCGTGCGGATCGCTCACCTCGTCCTCGTCGTGATCCTCAGCCTTGGCATGTTCGTCGTGGTCGTGCTCGTCATGCCCCTCGGCCTTGGCGTGCTCATCGTGGTCGTGCTCGTCGTGATCCTCGCCCTTCGCATGCTCATCGTGGCCATGCTCGTCCTCGGCCTCTTCGCCATGGTGGTGATGACCCTCCTCCATGGTCAGCGGCTTGACGCCTTTGCTCGTCACCACGGTCGTCCCCTTGAAGCCTGACGACGTCTCGAGCCGCTCGAGCCAACCCTCGAAGCCGAGGCCGTTGACGAAGAACACGTCGGCGCCTGCCAGCATCTTGGCGTCAGCGGGCGTCGGACTGAACACATGCGCATCGCCGTTCGGGCCGACCAGCATGGTGACCTCGACCCGGTCGCCGCCGACTTGTTGCACCATGTCGCCGAGCACGCTGAACGAGGTGACGGCCTTGACTTTCTCGTCGGCGTGCGGCGCGACCGAAAAGCCGAGAACTGCAACGCCGAAGGCCAGGCAACCGAGAATGCGATGTTTCATGACGAGCGACTCCTTCAAAAAGGCGATCAGGCTTCGAGATGCTTGCGCGGCATGAGGTTCCAGAGGAGGCCGCCCTTCACGCCGGCAAACATGGACAAGAGGTAGAACGCGCCGCAGCCGAGAATGACGGCGGGTCCCGTCGGCACGTTGGCGTAGTAGGACACGAGGAGGCCGCCCAAGCTCGCCGCGAAGGCGACGCCGACCGCGACCCCGATCATGCCCGAGATGTCCTCGGTCCAGAACCGCGCCGCCACCGCCGGCAGCAGCATGATGCCCACCGCCATTAAAGTGCCGAGTGCCTGGAACCCGGCAACCAGGTTCAGCACCACGAGCACGAGGAATAGGAGGTGGGTCGGCGAGCTCAACGGGCTTACCGAGCGCAAGTATTGCGGGTCGAAGCATTCGAGCACCAGCGGCCGGTAGATCACCGCCAAGGTGGCGAGCGACACGGTGGCGATGGTGGCAATGAGAATGAGCGCCGCATCGTCGAGCGCGAGCACCGTGCCGAACAGTACGTGGAGCAGATCGACATTGCTGCCTTTGACCGAGATGATCATGACCCCGAGCGCAAGCGACAGAAGATAGAAGCCGGCAAGGCTCGCGTCTTCGCGCAACACGGTGGAACGGGCGACGAGGCCCGCGGCGAGCGCCACCGCAAACCCCGCGGCGAAGCCGCCGAGGCTCATGGCGGTGAGCGACAGCCCGGCGAGCAGATAGCCGATCGCCGCCCCGGGCAGGATGGCGTGGCCCATGGCATCGCCCATCAGGCTCATGCGCCGCAGCACGAGGAATACGCCGATCGGCGGCGCGGTGAGTGAAATGGCGAGCGAGCCGACCAGCGCCCGGCGCATGAAGGCAAACTCGATGAACGGCTGCACGAGGGCGTCGATCATGCGATCTCGCGCTCCCTCTCCTCGCGCGCGCAAACATCGGCATGCGAATCGAACGCCTCGGTGAGCTGGCGCGACTTGGTCAGATTGGCCGGCGTCAGCACCTGGCGCGTCTCGCCCCAGGCAACCACCTCGCGCGCCAAGAGCAAGGCGCGCGGAAAATGTGCGCGCACCTGCTCGATGTCGTGCAGCGCCGCCAGCACGGTGCGGCCCTCGCGGTGCCAGCGCTCGATCAGGGCGATCAGGTCGGCGACGGTCTTGGTATCGACGGCGCGGAACGGCTCATCGAGCAGGATCACCGCCGCGTTCTGTAGCAGGAGCCGCGCGAATAGGACCCGTTGGAACTGGCCGCCCGAGAGGGTGCCCACCGCCCGGTCGGCAAGCTCGACCAGACCAACCGTCTGAAGCGCGTGGACGATGTCGTGCCTGTTACGCGCATCGAAGCCGCCCCACGCGCCGGTCTCCCGCCACAACCCCATGGCGACGCAGTCGAACACGGAAATGGGGAAGGAGCGGTCGATCTCGATGACCTGCGGCAGATAGGCGATGTCGCGCTTGGTAAGGCCGTCGAGGGCAAGGCTGCCGCTCAAGGGCTTGAGCTCGCCGATGATGCCTTTGAGCAAGGTCGACTTGCCGGCGCCGTTGGGGCCGACCACGGCGAGAAGCTCGCCGCGCGCGACCTCGCCGGTGATGTGATGCACGGCAGGGTGGCGGTCGTAGCCGAGCGTCAAATCGCGAAACGTGATGGCGGCGGCGGGGCGCGGCGTCATGTCAAGGCCCAGAAGACAGCGAGCCATAGGACGCCGGCGGTTACTGCGACCATGGCGAGCCGCGCCGGCACCGAGGCGCGCAACAGCGAAAATCCGCTCCCCACCGCGTGTCCGCGCCGCTCCACTGCTCCACGCGACCGCACGTGCCGAATTCCCTCTTTGCTAGGCCTGTCGCGCCGGCCGGCAGTCCTCGCACAGCCCGGCGATTTCGACCGTCACTTGCTCGGCAGTGATCTCGTGCGGCGCGAGCCCGAGCAGCGTCGCCTGATCCTCGTCGGACAGGGAGATCTCCACGACCTTGTCGCAGGCACGGCAAATGGCGAAGGCGAATTTGCCGTCGCAAGCACCGTGACCGCAGGCGACGAACGCAGAGCGCGACTGGAGCCGGTGCACCATGCCCTTCTGCATGAGATCGTTCAGCGCTCGGTAGACCGTGGGCGGATGCGAAATGCCCGCCTTACGCACCCGGTCGAGGATGGCATAGGCGCTCATCGGCTCGCCCGTCTTGCGCAGGCAGGCGAGAATTTCGCTCTGATTGCGCGAGAGTTTGGGCGCGTGATCATAGTGGGGCGCATTCATTACGATGATATAACATAACATTGATGCCGCCCGTCAAGGAGCAAATAATAGGAACAACGCACCGCCGGCAGCCGTTGTGCCCATGGCGGAGGCCCGGCGCGGAGCACCCGTGCGAGCGAACTGAACGCGATGAGGAAACGCCATGTTGAGAGTGCTGACGATCATTCTTCTGGTGATTGGCATCACCTTCGTTGCCTGGTCTCTGCTCGTGATGACCGGCGGACGCGATTGGCTGGCGGCAACCATGACGGCCGACACCACGGTCGCCGACGCCGCCCCGCCCAAAGCCGAAGCGCCGACTGCCGAAGCACCCACAGCACCCGATGAGGCCAAGCCCGACGCCGAAGAAAGCGTCGAGGCAAGCCAGGGCACTGAGGAGAACCAAGCGGCTGGTGAAGACTCCACCGCCGAGCCTCCCAAGGACGAAAGCGCAGCTGCCGGCGAACCGGCAGGCGAAGGGAAGGACGAAACTGCGGGTAGCGAGAAGCCCGCTGATGAGGCTACCGACAAGCCCGATGGCGAAGCGGCCTCTGTCGATCCTGCCGGCAATCCGCTCGAAACCGCGAAGGCCGCCGAGAAGGGCAGTCTGAAGAGTCCCTACGCCGGCGACTACGCATCCGTCGCCGAGGATGGCCACAAGAAATACATGGCGGCCGGCTGCAACGGCTGCCATGGCGGCGGCGGCGGCGGCGGCATGGGGCCGCCCCTCACCAATCCTGTCTGGGTCTACGGCAATGACGGCGATACGCTGTTCCGCCTAATTGCGCTTGGCACCGTTGATTTTCAGAAGCAGGGCTATACGCGCAAAGGCTCGGAGAACGTCGTCGGGCCCATGCCGCCTATGGGAGGTATCGTCAAATCCAACGACGATATGTGGAAGATCATCGCCTGGATCTGGTCGGTCAATCCGCCGAAAGCCGCCGCGGCCCAGTAGGTCCACTACAGTAGCGCAGTCGATCACTCTCGGCGCACTTGATTCTGCCTGGCGCACGGCGTGCAATGACGCATGTCCCAGCGCATCGAGATTGTCGAAGGCGATATCACCAAGCTCAACCTCGACGCCATCGTCAACGCCGCCAATGCGCAGCTTGCGCCTGGCGGCGGCGTGTGCGGCGCCATTCACCGCGCCGCCGGGCCTGAGCTCGCCAAGGCTTGCGCCGCGCTTGGCGGCTGCGCCACGGGAGAGGCCAAGATCACGCCGGGCTTCAATCTGCCGACCCGTTTCGTCATTCATGCCGTGGGCCCGGTCTGGGGCGGCGGCGAGCGCAACGAGGGCCAACTGCTCGCGAATTGCTACCGCAACAGTCTTATGCTGGCTGCGCAATACGACCTCGCCTCCATCGCCTTCCCCGCCATCTCCACCGGGATCTACGGCTTTCCGCCGGACCGCGCCGCGCTGATTGCGGTTCGTACCGTGCGCGAGACACTCGCCGAATTTCCCTCCGTCGAACGCGTGGTGCTCTGCTGCTTCGGCGCCGACTCGCGGGCACATCACGAGGCCGCCCTCGCCGCTAAGGCGACCTAAGGCCTGAGCCATCGATGCGGCCACGCACCGCCTAGGATTAGCGGTCAAACCCAGGTAGGGTTGCTTCGGGACGATGAGTCGCCGCCAAGGCGGCCATCGACGCTGGGCAGGTGGGAACCGAGATGTTCGAGCTCGATCCGCTTCTTTTGTCGCGCATCCAGTTCGCGTTCACGATCTCCTTCCACATTCTCTTTCCCTCCTTCACCATCGGCCTCGCCGCGTGGCTCGTGGTGCTCGAGGCGTTGTGGCTCAAGACCGGCAAGCCGATCTACGCCGACATCTCCCGCCACTGGACCAAGATCTTCGCCATATCGTTCGGCATGGGCGTCGTGTCGGGCGTGGTGCTGTCCTACGAGTTCGGCACCAATTGGAGCGAGCTGTCGCGGCGCGGCGGCAACGTCATCGGCCCTCTGATGTCCTACGAGGTGCTGACCGCCTTCTTCCTCGAGGCTGGCTTCCTGGGAATCATGCTGTTCGGCCGGGACCGCGTGCCGAAATGGGTGCATTTCTTCGCCACCTGCATGGTGGCGCTCGGCACGGTGATCTCGGCGTTCTGGATTCTCTCCGCCAACAGCTGGATGCAGACGCCGCAAGGCCATCGCATCGACGATCAGGGCATCTTGCACGTCGCCGATTGGTGGGCCGTCATTTTCAACCCGTCCTTCCCCTATCGCCTGACCCACATGTTGGCGGCCGCCTATCTCACCACGGCGTTCGTGGTCGGTGGCATCGGCGCCTGGTACATCTTGCGCGACAGATGCGTTGCCCATGGCCGCATCATGCTCGGCATGGCGCTCAGCCTCATCGTCTGGCTCGCACCGCTCCAGCTCGTCATCGGCGACATGCACGGGCTCAATGCGCGCGAGCATCAGCCGGCCAAGATCGCCGCGGTCGAGGCCCATTGGGAGACGCAGCGCGGCGCGCCGCTCATCCTGTTCGCCTGGCCCGATACGAAGACCGAAAGCAATCTCTACGAGATCGCCATTCCCGAGCTCGGCAGCCTGATCCTGACTCATGAGTGGGACGGCGAAATCAGGGGACTGAAATCGTTCCCGCCCGAGGACCGACCTAATCCGGTCATCCCATTCTTCTCGTTCCGCATCATGGTCGGCATCGGCTTCATCATGATCGCGCTTGGGTTCATCGGCGCGGTGCTGTGGCTGATGGGCCGGCTCTACACCACGCGCTGGTTCCTGCGCGCGATGACTTGGGCCGCGCCGCTCGGATTCATCGCCGTGCTCGCCGGCTGGTTCGTGGCCGAAGTCGGCCGCCAGCCCTGGGTGGTCTACGGCGTGCTGCGCACGGCGGACGCCGTATCGCCCGTTCCCGGCGGCAGCGTCCTGGCCTCCATCATTCTCTTCGTCATCGTCTATGGCATCATCTTCGGCGCCGGCATCTACTACATGGCGCAGATCGTGCGACGCGGGCCTGACGAGACGCCGCCATTGCCCGAAGAAGGCGAAGGCGATCCGTCGCGCCGGCCCATGGCAGCAGCGGGGGCCCCATGACAGCCGCCAGCATGGACATCGCTCAGGCCATTCCCATCCTCTTGCCGCTCGCCTGGGCCGCGATCCTTGCGCTGGCCGTGTTCCTCTACGTGCTGCTTGGCGGCTACGATCTCGGGCTCGGCGTCCTCTTCCCGCTCGCCCCGTCCCATCGCGACCGCGACGCCATGATGGCGTCGGTGGCGCCGTTCTGGGACGGCAACGAGACCTGGCTCGTGCTCGGCGGCGGCGGGCTGCTCGCCGCCTTTCCCCTCGCCTACGCGGTGATGTTGCCGGCCCTCTACATTCCCATCATCCTAATGCTGATGGGGCTCATCCTGCGCGGCGTGGCCTTCGAGTTCCGCTTCAAGTCGAGCCGCTACCGCTGGGCCTGGGATCTCGCCTTCGCCGGCGGCTCGACCTTGGCCGCGCTCACGCAGGGCGCGATCATCGGCGCCTTCGTCCAGGGCTTCGCCGTGACGAACAATCAATTCTCCGGCGGCGCGTTCGACTGGCTGTCGCCGTTCTCCGTCGTCACCTCCATCGCGGTGCTGGCGGGCTACGTGCTGCTGTCGGCAGGATGGCTGATCATGAAGGCGGACGATGCCTTGCGCGACTGGGCCTACAAGGTGGCGCGCTATGCGCTCGTCGCCGTGGCGTTCTTCATTGTCGTCTTCAGCCTATGGACGCCATTCCTGCACCCGGAGATCGCCGCGCGCTGGTTCTCGCCGGGCAACATGGTGATGTTCAGCCCGGTGCCGCTGATCACCGCCGCCGCCGTCTATGGCTTGTGGCGGGCGCTCGAGAAGCGCCAGCGCTACGCGCCGTTCCTGTGGGGCACCGCGCTCTTTATGCTGTGCTACATCGGGCTCGCGGTGAGCCTGTTCCCTTACATCATCCCGCCCGACATCACCATCTGGCAGGCCGCCGCCGCGCCGGACTCGCAGCTCTTCATGTTGTACGGCGCGGTCCCCTTGCTCCCCATCATCCTCGGCTACACCGCGTACTCCTATTATGCGCTGTGGGACGCGCCGGAACACGACGCCTATCACTAAGCCTCACCACTTGCCGGCGAGGTCCTTCTGCTGTAGCCGCCGCTTGAGCAGCATGATCCTGCCGTAAGCCTGCTCGATGCGGGACCGTGAGACGCGTCCCTCGCACACTGCCCTGGCGATAGCGGCATGGACGTGCGTCCCAAGCTCTGAATCGTGCGACTGCTGATTTGAGAACACGAGGAGGTCTGTCCCGGCGTTGATGGCCTTTGTGACCAGGTCGTCCATTGTGAAGTCGTCACGCACCGCACCCATCTCCATGTCGTCGCTGATCACGATGCCACCGAAATTGATCCAACTCTTCTCCCTTAGCGCCCGCATGGCCTTGGCCGACAGCGAGGCCGGCAGCATTTCCCGATCGCTGAAGCGCGGATGGTAGAGATGGCCGACCATCACCGCATCGAGCAGACCATCCTTGGCGAGCCTCTGATAAGGCACCAGTTCGACCGCGCGCCATGTCTCGGAGATGTCAGCAAGCGCCTTGTGGCTGTCCGCGACGCTCGAGCCGTGGCCGGGGAAATGTTTTGCGACGGTGACGATGTTGGCCGCGCGGTGCGCCTTGATGAAGGCGGTGGCGAGCGCCGTCACGATGTTCGGGTCGGCGCCGAAGCTCCGGTCCCGCGCGCCGATCACCGGGTTGCTCGGGTTGAGATTGAGATCGACGACCGGGCCGAGATTCATGTTGAAGCCGGCCTCGGCGAGCTCCGCCGCCAGCTCGGCGTAGAGCCGCTTGGCCGCTTCCGGCGACGCATAGGCCGGATTTCTCCCGACGC
This sequence comes from Methyloceanibacter sp., assembly GCF_050726195.1. Lineage (GTDB taxonomy): Bacteria > Pseudomonadota > Alphaproteobacteria > Rhizobiales > Methyloligellaceae > Methyloceanibacter. Next base: position 56,849 of record NZ_JBOHJC010000004.1, read on the forward strand.
TCCGCGCGGAGGGGAAATGGCGATGGCCGTTCCGGCGCGCGAGCCGCTGCACCTTGCCGCCTTCCTGATCGACGGCGATGAACGGTGCCGGCGTGGAGCGCGCATTGCGCAAGTAGGCGATGAGACTTTTGAGCTGCTCGGGTGACCCAATGTTATCCGGGAACAGCACCACACCGCCGATGACCCCGTCAGCGAGTTGCCGGCGCACGGCGATGACACCAGCGTCCTTCTCGTCGGCGCCTGGGAACCCCACCATGATCATCTGACCGATCATGGCGTTAAGGCGCGGCGTCTCGCACTTCGGCGGGCCTGCCTGAGTTCCCAGCCCCATAAGGCAAAAGAGGCAAAGCGCCGCGGGCGCAGCCATAATCCAGGGGCGACGGAAGAATCGAGCGAACATTACCAGTGGCTTTAGGGACGAATTTTGCCGCGATTGTGAATAAACTGCGGAGCAACGATGGGGGTAAGCTCAGGGCACTTCCAATGCACAGTATCATCTTGACGTCCCTATCCATCCTTGGTCTTGCCGGTGCCCTCGCGGGGCCGGCCCTTGCCGAGCCGAAGGCCCCGACCGAGGAGGAATCCGCCGACGCGAGCTTCGTCGAAAGCCTCCTCGGCAAGTCCTACGAAGGCGAACTTGACATCGAGGATTGGACCGATTTCGGCGGCGGCCTCGTCTCCCCGCCTATCTATGTCCGGCTGTATCAGCGTGAGGACGGCACCTCCCTCGTGCTGACGAGCCGGGAGACACCGACGGGCAGCTTTGTCGTAACGGACGCACTGGTCATATCCAAGCCGTGGAAGGGCTACGCGGTCTCCATTTCCTGCATGCAAGGCGATGACTTCACGTTGCGCTTCATTGGGGATGCAAGGGGGCCAGAGTCGAAAGAGTGGTGGACCGAGGTGCGCCGTGCCTGGGAGATCGCGCTCAAGCACGAAACCGAGCCGGAGCCGGAAACAGAAACAGAAACCGGCTCCACGGCTGAACCGGGCCCGGAGGCCGAGCCGAAGCCGGAGCCCGGTAAGATCACGAAGGCCGACACCAAGGGCGTCCAGTGCGCCAACCCCTCCTGGTGACGAGGGGATTCGCTTCGAGAGGAACGGGAGGCAAGCCTGATGGAACAGATCATATTCGTAGTGACCATGCTGACGGCGCTCGGTACGGCGCTGCTCGCCGGCAATTTCTTCGCCTTCTCCGCCTTCCTGATGAAGGCGCTTTCAGGCCTCTCGGCCGAGCGCGGTATTACCGCCATGCAGGCCATCACCGCTTCAATCAGGAGCCCCTTGTTCCTTGTCGTGTTCTTCGGCACGGCCGCGCTCGCGGCAATCCTCTCAGGCGTCGCTGTTCTCGAGTGGTCGACGAGGCCCGGCGCTTGTTACTTGCTGGCGGGCGCACTCCTCTTTCTCATGGGTGCCTTCCCCATCACCATGATGAAGAACGTGCCACTCAACAACGAGCTCGCCCGCGCCGCGCCCGACACCAAGGAAGGCCGCGACATGTGGGCGAAATTCCAGTCGTCGTGGGGCATGTGGAACCACATCCGCACCATCACCTCGCTCGCAGCTTGCGCGGCCTTCATCATGGCGCTGGTGGAAGGCGGCAACCCGTTCGCCACCCGCGGATGATCACTCCCAGACGGGCCTCTTCTCCTCTGCCGCGAGCTTGGCGATCTCCGCCTCAAGCTCGATGACGAAGGCGTCGTACGACGTCTTGCCGTAGAGCGGCTCGCCAACGTTGACCGCGCAGTTGAACGGCACAAGTACCGCCGAGCCTTTGGGCAACGCCTTGCCGAGACCGTGCATGAAGACCGGCACGATGGGCACGTGCGGCCGCGCGCAGGCGAGATGACCGATGCCTTTCTTGAGCGGCGCCAAGGTCTCAGGATCGCCGCGTGAGCCTTCCGGGAACAGCACCAGAATCTCGCCGCGGTCGAGCGCTTCTTCGCACAGCGCGAGCGGGTTGCCGCCCTCCTTGCCGCTGCCGCGCTTCACCGGGATGATGCCGATGATGTTGGTGGCGAACCAGCCGCGCACTTTGCTGGTGAAGAAATAGTCGACCGCGGCGACCGGCCTGAGCTTCGGCAACAGGCGAAGCGGCATCAGCGACATCAGCGCGAGCGCATCGAGATTGGAGTTGTGGTTGGCGGCCAGCACCGCCGGGCCGTCCTTCGGCAGGCGCTCGCGGTGGCGCACGGTCAAGCCCAGCGCGACAAGGATCACCGCCCGCACCACGACGGCGAAGAACAGAAAGCGCAGCAAGGTGACGAACGGGTTCCGGCTCATGGATAGAAGAAATATCGGAAGAAGTGGAAGAATGCAGGCGCGGCATAGGTGAGGCTGTCAACCCGGTCGAGAATTCCGCCATGGCCTGGGATCAGCCCACCGGTGTCCTTGACCCCGAGATCGCGCTTCAGCGCCGACACGGTAATGTCGCCGAGAAAGCCCGCCACTCCGAGCACGAGCCCGGCAAGCGCCGACCACATCCAGTCCATCGGGGTGATGAACGGCCCGACGGCGGCGGCGACAACGACCGTGGTCAGCACGCCGCCGGCGAGACCTTCCCAGGTCTTGTTGGGGCTCACGCTCGGCGTCACCTTGTGGCGGCCGAACAATTTGCCCCAGGTGTATTGCGCCACGTCGTTGAACTGGGTGAGCACCACGACGAAGAACAACAGCCCCACCCCTCCCCCGACCGGGTTCGGCACCGCACCGGAAACGAGCAGCATGGCCAGGTGGCTCAGACAGAACACCGTCAGCATCAGGCCCCAGCTCAACGTACCGACCGCACCCAAGAACCCGCGCGTCTCCCCGCGGAGCGCCATCAGCGCGGGGAAGAACAGGAACATCCACACCGGCACGAACACGATGAACATGCCGTACCAGTCGATCGCCGCCCAGTAATACTGGATGGGGATGGCGAGATAGGCGAACAGCAGGAGGCCCCGGTCGATGCGCCGCGTCGGGATGAGCGACAGATATTCCTTCAACGCGAGATAGGAGATGAAGGCGAGGAACACGATGGCCACCGTCTCGTTGACGACGATGGCGAAGGTGAAGGCGCCGATCATCCACCACCAGGATTCCGTCCGGCGCGCCAGCTCCTCGTATTTCTCGCCGGGGTTCCGCAGGCGAAGCCACGACACGATCATCGAGGCGAGGATAAGCAGCACCCACACGCCGAGTGTGGCGTAGACGACGACCTCCGGCAGGCCGAGCAGAATGTTCATGCCTTGGCCTCCGCGACGATGCGGCGCGCGCGGTTGATCACGGTGATTGCCGACAGCGCAAGGAGCACGGCGAGATAGACGCTGGTCCAGAGGCCCGGGCTAAGCCCAAGCCCGAGCAGCACCGCAAGCAGCCCGAAGGCCAATGCCCGGTCGCTCTTGCCGAGCGGTCCGTCATAGCGGCGCGACGCCTTGATCATCGGCCCCAGCGCCCCTGCCATTTCCGCGATCACGCCTGCAACCACCACCAGGGCAACGAGCCCGGGGCTGACGCCCGGAATGAGCGCGAACGGCAGATAGAGCGCCGCGTCGGCTATCACGTCCGAGAGTTCGTTGAGCACTGCGCCGTGCGGACTCGCCTGTCCGTGCTCCTTGGCCATGAGGCCGTCGATGGCGTTGAGCGCCATGCGCACGAACAAGGTCACGGGCAGCAAGAACAGCGGCCAGGGCGAGGATGGTATCAGCGCGAGCCATGTCCCCTGGGCTATGCTGAGCACAAGCGCCGCAAAGGTGACGGCATTGGCGCTGACCCCTGCGCCCGCGAGCCAAGCGGCCGCCGGGCGCAGCCTTGCCTGAAACCCCGGCTTCAGATCGTAGATTGTGGCCAAGCGTGCCGCCCCGCCCGTTCAGCGCAACCACTGTACCGCTAAGAATATCAGAGCCGCCAGGCCCGCGGCAGATGGGACGGTGATCGCCCAGGCTGCGACGATGCCAAGGAAATGTGACCGGCGGACGAGCTTGCGGCGGCGAATCTCATCCTGGTCAGCCTCCGAGATTCGTCGCGGCCGGTGCCGCTTGTGCGTGTGGATATAGTTGCGGCGTCGGCGGCTGTTGGCGGTGTAGTACTCGCGGAAGAACCCGACGCCAAACACCGCTCCCACCACGATATGCGTCGTGCTGACGGGCAGGCCGAGTTGCGAGGCGACGAGAACCGTGAACGCCGCCGCCAGCGCCACGCAGAACGCACGCATGGGATTCATCTTCGTGATCTGCTCGCCGACAATGCGCACGATGCGTGGACCGAATAGAAACAGGCCGAGGCTGATGCCTATCGCGCCGATCAGCATAACCCAGAACGGGACGCCAACTTCGCGAGCGAGCGACCCAGTCTGGACGCTGTCAAGAATGGCGGCGAGCGGCCCGACAGCATTGGCGACGTCGTTCGAGCCATGAGCGAACGACAACAGCGCGGCCGAGCAGATCAGAGGCAGGTGGAACAGCTTGCGCAGGTCCTGGTTGCGGTTTTCCATGCTCTCCGACTGCCTGCGCACCCACGGACGGGCGACGATGTAAGTCAATAGGAAGCCGGCTGCGGCAATGCCGGCGACGGAAGCAAGGTTGGGTTGCCAGACGTTATGAAGACCCTTGACGATGATATAGGCGGCGAAGATCGCCGCCATAAGTGAGACCAACGCGGGCACCCAACGCCGCGCCGCGGCGATCTTGTCCTCCTGGTAAATCAGCTTGACCTTGATGAAGGCCAGAAAAGCAGCCGCGACGAAGCCGCCGATGAGCGGTGACATCAGCCAGCTGAAAAAGATCGTCGACACGATGAGCCAGTCGACAGCGCCGGCGCCCACCGCCACAAGCCCCGCACCCAAAACGCCGCCGACGATGGCGTGGGTGGTCGACACCGGCGCGCCGAGAAACGTCGCGAGATGGACCCAGATCGCCGAAGCGAGCAGCGCGGACATCATGACCCAAATGAAGGTCTCGCCGCTTGGAACCAGCGCGGGATCGATGATGCCTTTGGAGATCGTCTCGACGACCTCGCCGCCGGCGATCAAGGCGCCCGCACATTCAAAGATGGCGGCAATGGTGAGCGCGCCGGTCATGGTGAGTGCGCGCGCCCCCACGGCAGGGCCGACATTGTTCGCCACGTCGTTGGCGCCGATAGTGAGCGCCATGTAGCCGCCGATCACCGCGGCTACCACCAGCAGCAGGCCATACTGACCGGCCCCAATCTGGGACCCGGCCAACACGCCGACGGTCGCGAGAAACAGGAACGCGAGACCGAGCGCCAAACGATTGCGCGATACGGCGAGCGTGGCCTCTTCCAGCCGCTCGAGCTTGCGGAGGTCCTTGTCGAGCGAAGTCTTGCGGACCTCGCTCAAGCGTGCGGCCACCGCCCCGTCATCGCGAAATGTCATGTGATTGCGCCCGGCGTCCCCTTGAGAGTGTCATAGGGGCTCTTTGTGGACGCCACAACCTCGGATGGCCTCAAGCCACGGATTTTTCGCACAATTTACGCGAGTTTGGCGGGATCGAGTTCCAGAAGAATCCTCGCCAAGCCCCGTTCCCCGACCCTTCCAGCCGCTTCATCAGGCTCGATCCACAGGAGTCTGCGGCTAGACTTCTCCCGCCAGTCCAGCGCCTGACAGCGGGCGCGGAGTGGATAGACGTCCACGGTGCATTTCGACCATGAAAAGAGATGGAGTCGCTTGGTGTAGAGAAACTGTGCGATCGGCCGCGGACCGATATCGCCCCTGATACCTGCCTCCTCGAGTGCTTCCCGCGCCGCAAGCTCGGTGTCCGGAAGGCCCGGCTTGGGCCAGCCCTTGGGGATCGTCCAGCGGCCCATCCGCCGCGTCGTGATCAGGAGCACAAGGAGGCCGTCCGCCGTTTCCACGTAGGGAAGAGCCGCGACCTGCTTCAACGGTGGGTTCATGAGGCGCGGCTATCAGTCCGCCAAGGTCATGGAAAGGAAGTCCGAGAAGGCGTCCCAAGACTGCTTGTCGGCCCGCTTTTGGTACTTGTCGGAGGTGAAGTTGGTGAAGCCGTGCGGCGCCCCGGAGTAAACCTCGATCTCGTAAGGCACCCCCGCTTTCTCCAGCTCCTGCGACAGGGCCGCCACGTCGTCCATGCTGACGGAGGCATCGGCGCCGCCATGGGCGACTAGGATCGGCGGCGTACCCGCGGGATAGGTCTGGTCCTCCGGCGTAGCGAGACCACCATGGAAGCTGGTGTATCCCACCACGTCCTCCGCCCCGCCCGAGCGGGCAAGCTCGAGCGTTGCCGTGCCGCCGAAGCAATAGCCCATCACTACGGTCTTCTCCCCGGATTCCTTCCGCGCCTCGGCGAGCCCGCCGAGGATGAGCTTCCGCATGCGCGCGCGGTCGTCATACAGCTTGCCCGCTTCCTTCTTCTTGTCGGCGATCTCGACGGGACGGTTCCCCTTGCCGAAGATGTCGACGGCGAACGCATCGTAGCCCATCACCGCCAGCATCTCGGCGCGCTTCTGCTCGTACGCGGTAAGGCCGTCCCAATCGTGGATGATCAAAACAAGGCCCTTGGAGTCATCGCTCGGGGTAGCCCGATAGCCCTCGAAGGTCTCGCCGTCGATGTCATAAATGACAGCCTCACCCGCGAGCGCCACAGCCGGGGCGGAAACAAGGGCAAGCGCCAGAGCAAGCCACGTCAGGTCGCACCTCATCACGACTGTCCTTTCGCCTGTACCCGCGCTAGCAGCTCTTCGACTTTCGGCATGATCTTCTCGACGATGATAGTTACGCCCTTGCCGTTGGGATGGATGCCATCTTTCTGCATCAACTCATCATTAAGCGCGGCGCCATCCAAGAAGAACGGATAGAGGATCACGTCATACTGCGCGGCAAGGTCAGGAAAGATCGCGCCGAAGGACTCCACATACTCCTTGCCCATGTTGCGCGGCGCCTCCATGCCGGCGATCAAGACGGGCAGCCCCTTTTCCTGCAATCGCTCGATGATCTTGGCAAGCGCCTGCTTTGTTCCTTTCGGGGGAATGCCTTGCAGCGCGTCATTGCCGCCAAGCTCCACGATCACCGCATCGGCGTTCTCCGGCAGCGCCCAGTCGAGGCGCTTCAGCGCCGCGGCGGCCGTGTCGCCGGAGACGCCCGCGTCAACCACCCTGACGGAATGCCCGCGCGCTTTGAGCGCCACCTCGAGCTGCGCCGGAAACGACTGGTCTTGCGGCAGACCAAGGCCCGCAGTGAGACTGTCGCCGAGTGCGACGATGACGGTTTCGCGCGGCTCCGCCTGGGAGATGGCCACGGCGAGCACCACCAGCAGGGCTGCGGCGAGAAGGCCCATTTTGGCCATATGACGTTTCATCATTTCGACCTGTTTGCCCTTCTCTAATGATGCCCACCATGCCATCTGTCACGGGGGAAACCTGCCGCTCATGGACCAGCCTTTGAAACAGCGCCCCGCGATCGAGCTCGAAGGCGTGCATGTCACCCTCCCTTCGCGCGCCGGCGCTGTCGCCATCCTGCGCGGCATCGATCTTAGCGTGCCTTCGGGCGACGCTGTGGCCGTCGTCGGCCCGAGCGGGTCCGGCAAATCGACCCTGCTCATGGTCATCGCCGGGCTCGAGCGCGCCACCGACGGCAAGGTCACCGTCGTCGGCACCGATCTCGGCACCCTCGACGAGGACGGCCTGGCCCGCCTCCGCGCCGCCAATATCGGCATTGTGTTCCAATCGTTCCACCTCGTGCCGACCATGACGGCCATCGAGAACGTCGCCCTGCCCATGGAGTTTCTCGACCAGGACGATGCCTTTTCCGTGGCGCGCTCTGCGCTTGCTGATGTCGGCCTGTCTCACCGCGAAACGCACTTCCCCGGCCAGCTCTCCGGCGGGGAGCAGCAGCGCGTGGCCATCGCCCGCGCGCTCGCCACCAAGCCGGCGCTGATTCTCGCCGACGAGCCGACCGGCAATCTCGACCTTGCTACCGGCGCAGCTGTGATGGACCTGCTGTTCACCTTGAAGGAGCGCACCGCCGCGACCCTGCTGCTCATCACTCATGACAGCAACCTCGCCAAGCGCTGCGGCCGCATTGTCAGCCTCGCCGACGGCCGCATCGTGAGCGGCGGGGCCAAGCGCCGCGTGGCCGCGTCATGACCGCGGCCACGACAACCGCCGCCCCGGCTACACCCAGCTTCAAGCTTCCCCTGGCATTCACAATCGCCATGCGCGAGCTCCGCGCCGGCGCCGGCGGGCTCATCGTGTTCGTGCTGTGCATTGCCCTCGGCGTCGCCGCCGTGGCCGCCATCGGCTCTTTGGCCGCGGCTTTCGACAAGGCGCTGGCCCAGCAAGGGCGGCTTCTCATTGGCGGCGATCTCTCCTTCGAGCTGATCCACCGCCAGACGAGCCCCGAGGAGCAGGCGGCGCTCGCTAATCTCGGCCAGATCAGCGAGTCGGCGAGCTTCCGCGCCATGGCCCGCGCCGCGGACGGCAAGAGCGCGCTCATCGAGGTCAAGGCTGTGGACGATCCCTACCCGCTCTACGGCGAAGTGGCGGTGCTCGAGCCGCAGGACGCCGGCCCGCTATGGCGCGAGACGGGCGTGGTGCTTGCGGAGCGCACTTTGCTCGATCGCCTCGGGCTCAACGTGGGCGAACCCCTCAAGATCGGCGAGACCACCGTCAGCATCGGCGGCATTCTCGGCGAGCAGCCCGACCGCCTCGCCGACCGGCTGTCCTACGGTCCGAAGCTCCTGATGTCGCGCGAGACGCTCGCAAGGACCGGCCTGGTACAGCCCGGCAGCCTGATTCGCTGGACCTATCGCGCGAAACTGCCCGACGACCGCGGCGCCGACCGCAACGCGCTGGCCGACGCGCGCAAGGACATCGAGACCAAATTTCCGCAAAGCGGCTTCGCCATCCATGACTGGACCGACCCGGCGCCTACACTCCGCCGCGATGCCGAACGCTTCACCCAGTTCATCAACTTTGTCGGGCTCACGGCGCTGCTCCTCGGCGGCATCGGCGTCGGCAACGCCATCCAGAGCTACATGGCGAAGAAGCGGGAGATCATCGCCACCTTCAAATGCCTCGGCGCCACCAGCACCCTCGTGCTCAACATCTACATGATCCAGGCGCTGCTGCTCGCATCGATCGGCATCGTCATCGGCCTTGTGCTCGGCGCGCTCGCGCCTGTGGTCATCGCCACTCTCTATGCCGACGTGCTGCCTATCGAGCTCGCCGTCGAACCGCACCCGATACCCTTGCTTGTCGCCGCGCTCGCCGGGCTACTGACCATGGTGCTGTTCGTGCTGTGGCCGCTCGGCCAGGCGAACCGCATCTCACCCGCCGTGCTGATGCGCGCGTATCTGACCGACGAGCGGGAACGGTTGGCGCTTCCTTTCGCCCTCGGCTCGGCGGCCGCGGGTGCCGCGCTGTTCACGCTCGCCATCGCCGCCTCGGAGGAGCGCGCCGTCACCGCCGCCATCTCGGCCGGCATCGTGGTCGCCTTCGGGCTTCTGCTTGGCTTCGGGCATCTGATGCAGCGCTTCGCCGCCCGTTTCCGCCGCACCAAGCCGCCCGCCTGGGGGTTGGCGCTCGCCAGCATGGGCGCGCCGGGCTCGCTTGCCCGCCCTATCGCCGTGTCGCTCGGGCTCGGGCTCGGCCTTCTCATCGCCGTGGCGCTGATCCATCATTCGCTTCTCGCCGAGATCGAAAGCCATGTGGAGGTCGACGCGCCCGCCTATTACTTCCTCGACGTTGAAGAGAAGGACCTAGCGACTTTCCAGGATACGGCCAAAGCCATCGAGCCTGACGCCAAGCTCGACGATGCGCCCATGCTGCGTGGCCGCATCATCGAACTGAATGGCGTCCCCGCCGACAAGGCCGAGGTCTCGCCGGATGCGCGCTGGGTGCTCGCCGGGGACCGCGGCCTCACCTACACCGACACGATCCCCGGCTCATCGACCATCTCGGAAGGCGAATGGTGGCCGAAGGACTATGCCGGTCCACCGCTCGTCTCCTTCGACGGCGAGCTCGCCAAGGGGCTCGGGCTGAAGCTCGGCGATAAGGTGACGGTCAACATCCTCGGCCGCAACGTCGAGGCGACCATCGCCAGCATGCGCAAGATCGACTGGGAATCGCTCGCCATCAACTTCGTCATGGTGTTCTCGCCGAACACGTTGCAGGGCGCGCCGCACCGCCTCGTCACCACGCTCGAGCTGCCGAAAGGCGCCACACCCGAGCGCGAGGCCAAGATCATCCAGGCGCTGGCCGAGCGCTTCCCGCTCGTCACCGCCATCAAGATCGGCGACATCATCGACGCGGCCAAGGCGATGCTCGCCAAGCTCATGGCGGCGATCGAGGCGACGGCCGGTTTCACCTTGCTGATCGGCGCCGCCGTGCTCGCAGGCGCCGTGGCCGCGGGCCAGCAGCGGCGCAAATACCGCGCCGTGCTGTACAAGACGCTCGGCGCCACGCGCGGCCGCGTCCTCAAAGCCGAGTTGCTCGAGTTCGGCGTGCTCGGGCTTGCGACGTCCCTCCTCGCCATCCTTATCGCCACCATCACCGCTTGGGCGCTCTGCACGTTCGCCTTCGACATCAAGTTCGTGTTCGACCCGTTTGCCGCGCTTGAGACCGTGCTCTTGGCGCTGGCGCTGGTCCTGGCCGTCGGGGCGCTGGCCACTTGGCGCGTTCTGTCGGTCAAGGCGGCGACCTATCTCAGGGCGGAGTAAGTGGCGCACCTACCCGGAGAAACCCGGCCTGGAACGGCCGGTATGGCTGTGCCAAGATTGCCTGCAATTCGGCTCCACGACAAGAAGGGCGAGCTGCGCTACGAGGACAAAGGCTCCAAGGTCATCGTCCAGGGCGACATCAACGGCGATGGCAAGGCCGACTTCGAGATCTTCGTGAAGGTCGGATTCCTCAGCGCCGCCGACTTCTTGCTTTAGCGCAACCCCTTAGGCCCCCGGCCTAAGGGCCCAAGCCCAATTGTCATGCCCGCCAACGGGTCCGGCCTGTGGCCGGCCGTCCGGGTGGCTTACGCAAAGTTCATTAGAGTTTATTTGCGCCTCCGTCTGGCCCCCCTAAAGTCGGGTTCTGCGCGGCGCGCCGGCTTCCTTTCCGGCGTTGCACGCAGGCTAACGAAACGTTAGCCGCCGGCATCTGTTCCAGAGCGCCCCCGGCTGGCACGACTTTCGCAGGGTTCACCGCCGCGCCAGCCGGCTGACGGCCCGGTTTTATGAAAGGAGCGCGCCCATGATCACCGTCAACACCGCCGGCTTCGAGCTGGTCAACGCCTTCAGCCTCTTCGACGACGCCACGCTGAACCTTAACGTCGCCCGCTCCTCCGCCACGGCGGTGGTCGGCGGCGTCCCCCATCTGTTCGTGGCAAGCAACGTCGACGCCGGCGTGAGCGCGTTCCGCGTCGAGGACGACGGCTCGCTCACCAATGTGGACAATGTCGTCGGCGACGCCACGCTGACCCTTGATAGTACCCAGGATCTCGCGACGGCGACGGTCGATGGCGTCACCTTTCTATTCGTGGCGGGCGGACTGGAAAGTGTGGTGAGCGTGTTTCGGGTCGACAACGACGGCACGCTCACCAATGTGGACAATGTCAACGACGACGCCACGCTGAACCTTCGCTTCCCCTTCTCCGTCGCCACGGCGGAGGCCGGCGGAGCGACCTATCTGTTCGCGGCGGCCCTCCTGGACAACGGGGTGAGCGTGTTCCGGGTCGAAAGCGACGGCTCGCTCACCAATGTCGACAATGTCAACGACGACGCCACGCTGAACCTCGCCGGCGCGGTCGAGGTCACCACGGCGGAGGTCGGCGGAACGACCTATCTGTTCGCGGCAGGCCTTTCGGACAACGGGGTGAGCGTATTCCGGGTCGAAGACGACGGCACGCTCACCAATGTGGACAATGTCAGCGACGACGCCACGCTGCAACTTCAGAGCATCACCTCCACGGCCACGGTCACGGCCGGCGGCGTCACCCATCTGTTCGTGAGGGGTGGCGATCCTAACATTACTGATTCAATCCGTGAGGGAGGCGTGAGCGTTTTCCGGGTCGACAACGACGGATCGCTCACCAACGTCTTCAACCTCGGGGACGACTTCGCGGTGTCGCTTAGCCAGATCGATACCCTGACGACGGCGACGGTCAACGGCGTCCCCTTGTTGTTCTTGGCGAACGAAGTCGAGAGTGTGGTCAGCATGTTCCGGGTCGGAGCCGACGGCGCGCTCGATCTCCTCGAAGTCCTCAGCGAGTCCACGGCGGGGCTTATCCGCGCTAGCGCCATCACGACGGCGACGGCCGGTGGCGTCCCCTATCTGTTCGCGCCGGGCGGCATTGAGGACGGGGGGACGTTTCAGCAGGGCGTGAGCGTCTTCCGGATCGAGGCTCCCCTCGCGGTGACCGGCACCGCCGCCGCCGAGACGCTTGTGGGCGGCGGCAGCGACGATCTGATCGCCGGCCTCGGCGGCAACGATATCCTCGACGGCGGCGCGGGCAATGACACGCTCCTCGGCGGTGACGGGTTCGACACGGTAACTTACGCAAACGCGGCCGGCGCGGTGACGGTGAATCTGGCCGCCGGCACGGCGAGCAAGCCCAACGGCACCGACACACTGGAATCGATCGAGAGAGTCATCGGTGGCGACGGCGACGACCTGCTCTTTGGCCACAACGGCAGAAACAGTCTGATCGGCGGCGACGGCAATGACGCGCTGCGCGGCAGATCCGGCAACGACGTCCTGCGCGGACAAGGTGACAATGACTTTCTCGCCGGCGGCAACCACAGGGACCGGTTGTTCGGCGATGACGGCGACGACCGCCTGCTCGGGCAGAACGGCAACGACACGCTGCGTGGCGGCAACGGCGACGACCTGCTCTTTGGCCAGAACGGCAGGGACAGGCTGATCGGCGGGGACGGCGACGACCTGCTCACCGGCGGCCGCGGGCGCGACATCCAGTTCGGCAACGATGGCGACGACATCTTCGTCTTCACCCACAAGAACGACAGCAAGAAGGGCGGCCAGCGCGACAGACTCCTCGACTTCGACCGTTCCGACGACCTGATCGATCTCTCCGCCATCGACGCCAAGTCGGGCGGCGGCAACCAGAAGTTCAAATTCATCGGCAAGCAGGACTTCCACGACAAAAGGGGCGAGCTGCGCTACGAGGACAAAGGCTCCAAGGTTATCGCCCAGGGCGACGTCAACGGCGACGGCAAGGCCGACTTCGAGATCTTCGTAAACGTCGGCGCGCTCGGGAAAGGCGACTTCCTGCTTTGAGTCAAGGCGCTTCCGAGGTGGTCGGCGCCCTCGCCACTTGGCGCGTCCTGTCGGTCAAGGCTGCGACCTATCTCAGGGCGGAGTAAGCCGCCCCGAGGCCAGGCCAATCTCGGTCTGGAACGGCCTTCGGGCCTATGCCAAACTTGCCGGGTCAGTCGTCAGCCTCCTGCGGCCCAAACCCCTGCGAGAACCGCCGTGGCACAACTCAGGAAGGACACGCTCCTGGAGCTCGGTCACTTCTCGGAAGTGATCAGCACGATCTACGACTGTGCCGTCGACCCGCATTGCTGGCCGACCGCCATCGAGCAGATCGGCGAATTGGTCGGCGGCCTCAACGGCGTCATCATGGTGATCGACACGGTCGAGAATGAGAGCCGCTTTTACGCCGACTGGAACGTCGACCGCGCCCTGATGCAGGCCTATAGCGAGAAATACCACGCCGAGAATCCCCTACATGAAGGCTTCATGCAGTTCGACGTCGAGGAACCTTACAACGTGCCGATGGTGATCGATCCGAGCCGGTGGCGCGCGAGCCGCATCTATCGCGAGCTTGGTGAGCCCAACGGCTGGCTCGACAGTCTCGGCGTGACTCTTCTAAAGACGCCATCGCGGCTCGGCACGCTGTCGATCGCCCGGCATCAGGAGGTCGGCTTCGCCGGCCCGCGCGAGATCGAGATCATGCGACTTCTGGCGCCGCATCTGCGCAAGTCCATCTCCATCGCCGATCTGATCGAAATGCGCGAGCTGACGGCGCGCACGTTCGAGGAGTCGTTCGAGGCGCTGCGTGTGCCGGTTATCCTGGTCGATGACGGAGCCGGCACTGTCCATGCCAACGGCGCGGCGCAGGACCTGTTCGCCAAGGGGGACCCGATCCGCTCAGAGCGTGGCATGCTCAAGTCCCCGTCCGCGGATACCTCCAAACGGCTCGAGGCGGCCATCGCTGACTCGGTCCCACCGGCGAACCAGGGGGAGCCTCTGGGCCAGGTCGTCTATCTGCCTACGGCGGATGGCAACCCCGCCTTCGCCCATGTGTTGCCGCTCCGCTCAGGCACCGCGCGCGGCCGGATCGAGCCCCGCGCCGTCGCCGCCGTGTTCATCACCCTCGCCGCCGACCCGTCGACTCTTCCCCTGCAAGCCTGGGCCGCCGCCTTTGGGCTGACCCAAGCGGAGGCGCGCGTGCTGGAGCTTCTCATCGAAGGCCACAGCATCCTCGACGTCGCGACAAAGCTCGACGTCGCACCGACCACCGCGCGCACGCATCTGGCCCGCCTCATGGAGAAGACGGGCGTCACCCGCCAGACCGAGCTGATCCGCCTGGCGACGCAGCTGCTCTCGCCGTTGCGCCAGTCCGCCGGCTCATAGGTCTCCAACGCATCTGAGGATACCGCGCCCGGCAATTGCCCCGCGTCATGCATTTGTATGACGGGCTTCAATGCCGACGGCACCAAGTCCGGTGGCGAGCTTCTGGTTAAGGCCGCGACCTATCTCAGGGCGGAATAGTCGGGCCTTCCGGGATGAATCCCGGTCTGGAATGGCATCCGGGCCTATGCCAAACTTGCCGGCAATCGTCAGCCTCCCCCCGCGGACAACTCAGCGAGACTACCCGTGGCGCGTCTGAGGACCGATACGACCGTAGAACTCGGTCACTTCTCGGAAGTGATCAGCACAATCTGCGACTGTGCCGTCGACCCGCATTGCTGGCCGACCGCCATCGAGCAGATGGGCGAACTGGTCGGCGGCCTCAACGGCGTCATCATGGTCATCGACACGGTCGAGAATGAGAGCCGCTTCTATGCGGACTGGAACGTCGACCGCGCGCTGATGCAGGCCTATAGCGAGAAGTACCACGCCGAGAATCCGCTGGATGAGGGCTTCAGGCGGTTCGGCGTCGGGGAGCCGTACAACGTGCCGATGGTGATCGAGCCGAGCGCATGGCTGGAAACCCGCATGTATTGCGAGCTAGGCGAGCCCAACGACTGGTTCGACAGTCTCGGCGTGACTCTTCTCAAGACGCCGTCGCGGCTCGTCACCTACCGCCTCGCCCGGCATCGGGATGTCGGCTTCGCCGGCCCGCGCGAGCTCGAGATCATGCGCCTGCTGGCGCCGCACCTGCGCAAGTCTATCTCAATCGCCGAACTCATCGAGATGCGCCAGCTGACGGCGAAGACGTTCGAGGAGTCGTTCGAGGCGCTGCGCGTGCCGGTGATCCTGGTAGACGACCGCGCCGGCATCGTCCACGCCAATGGCGCGGCACAGGATCTGTTTGCGCGCGGCGCCCCGATCCGCTCGGAGCGCGGCACGCTCAAGTCGCCCGCCGCCGATGCCTCCATGCGGCTCGAGGCGGCCATCGCCGACTCGGCCGGACCGGCGAACCAGGGTGAGCCTCTGGGCCAAGTCATCTATCTGCCAACGGCGAATGGCCGCCCGGCCTTCGCCCATGTCTTGCCGCTCCGCTCAGGCACCGCGCGCGGCCGCATCGAGCCCCGCGCCGTTGCTGCGGTGTTCATCACCTTGGCCTCCGACCCGTCGACCTTGCCTCTGCAAGCCTGGGCGGCCGCGTTCGGCCTGACCCAAGCCGAGGTGCGCGTGCTGGAGCTTCTCATCGAAGGCCACAGTATCCTCGACGTCGCCACGAAGCTCGACGTCGCACCGACCACCGCGCGCACGCATCTGGCCCGCCTCATGGAGAAGACGGGCGTCACCCGCCAGAGCGAGCTGATCCGCCTAACGACGCAGCTGCTTTCGCCGCTGCGCCGGCCTGCCGGCTGACATTCCTCCGACGAATCTAAGGATACCGCGCCCGGCAATTGCCCCGCGTCATGCATTTGTATGACGCGCGACTCGGCGCAGTAGACCTACGCTTTCGGCCGAGCCCCAACCATAGGAGGCCCTGCCATGGCCGTGACTCTGGTTAACACCGACAACGTCGTCGACGATGCATCACTCGCCATCGACACCCCCACCAACATGACCGCCATCAGTTTTGCCGGCCGGACGTTCCTCTACGTCCTTGGCAGCTTCGACGATGGCTTCAGCGTATTCGAGTTAGACACCGACGGCACGCTTACCAACCGAGAGAACGTCACCGACGGCGGCCCTTTGCACCTCGTAAACAGCATCGGCAGCACGACTGTCGACGGTCAGCCCTTCCTATTCACGTCGGGCGACAACGGCTTCAGTGCGTACATCCCGCTGGCGAGCGGATTTGTGTTCAACTACGACAACGTCGCCGACGCCGACGATCCCGACTTTTTCCTCCAGGACATCCGCTCATTCGCCTCGGCCACCATCGGCGATCGCACCTTCCTGTTCGCGTCGAGTGTTGGCGACGACGGCCTGAACTCGTTCGAAATCGGCCCGGACGGTGCGCTCACGAAGCGCGACAACATCACCGACGGCGGGGTACTCAACCTGAACGGCGCTTGGCCGGTTACGACCGCTTCGGTCAGCGGCACAACCTATCTTTTCGTTGGGGGATTTCTCGATGATGGGATCAGTGTGTTTTCGATCAATTTCGACGGCGAGATGACCAACGTTTTCAATATCGATGACAGCCAGGATCCGGATCTCCAACTGGAGTCCCCCATCGCGATGAGTACGGCAACCGTCGGCAACAAGACGTTCCTGTTTGCCGCCTCAGCCGGCGAGGATGCGGTCAGCGTATTCGAGATCGCCGCCAATGGCGCTCTTACATTGGTCGATACTGTTGCCGACGACGCGACACTGGAGCTCCTCGGCACGCAGGCGCTCACGACGGCGGAGATTGCCGGCACGACTTATGTGTTCGTGGCAGGAATTCTCGACAATGGCTTCAGCGTCTTCGCCGTCGCCGCGGACGGAACCCTCGTCAACGTCGCCAATGTCGACGACAGTGACAATGTCAATCTGCTGCTGGACAGCATCTGGGCATTAACCGTGACAAGTGTCGGCAACACGGCCTTCGTAGCCGCAAGCGGCAACACCGACGACGGCGTCAGCGTGTTTCGCGTCGACACCACGGGGCTCACCATCAACGGCACCGGCGGCAGCGATGTCATCAACGCGATGAACGCGCCCGCAGGCGAGCTTCTGCCCGGCGACCTCGGCGACGTGATCTCCGGCTTCGGCGGCAACGACACGCTCGAAGGCCTTGGCGGCAACGATACGCTCACTGGCGGGGCTGGGCGGGACATCCTGCTCGGCGGAGCTGGCCGCGACCTGTTCAACTTCGACGCACCGTCCGAGACCAAGAAGGGTAGCCAGCGCGACAAGATCATGGACTTCCAGCGCGGCCAGGACGACATCGACCTACGCACCATCGATGCCAAGACGGGGGTCAGCGGTAACAACGCCTTCAAGTTCATCGGCAAGCAGGACTTCCACGATGTGCGGGGTGAACTGCGCTACGAGGACAAGGGCTCGACCGTCATCGTCCAGGGCGACCGCAACGGCGACGGCAAGGCCGACTTCGAGATCTTCGTCGCGGTGGGCGCCCTCAGCAGAGGCGATTTTCTGCTGTAGGCCACGAGACGCGACGCAGAGTCCGAGGATACCGCGCCCGGCAATCGCCGCGCGTCATGCATTTGTATGACGCGCTCTACGGCGCTGCGGTCCTAGGCTCGCTCCCACGCCGAGGAGCGGCGAAAGGAGCGCGCCATGGCAACGATCAAAGGCACCGGCCGAAAAGACAAGCTGAAAGGCACCAACAACAACGACGTTCTCATTGGCCTCGCCGGCGGCGACATTCTTATCGGCCGCGGCGGCAAGGACACGCTCAAGGGCGGCAGCGGCAAGGACACACTGAAGGGCGGTGACGGCAACGACAAGCTCTTGGGCGGTAGCGGTAAGGACAACCTCAAAGGCCAGGGAGGCAACGATACCCTCAAAGGTCAGGGCGGTAGCGACAAGCTCTTTGGCGGCGGCGG
Source organism: Methyloceanibacter sp. (assembly GCF_050726195.1). Classification (GTDB taxonomy): domain Bacteria; phylum Pseudomonadota; class Alphaproteobacteria; order Rhizobiales; family Methyloligellaceae; genus Methyloceanibacter. The sequence goes on from NZ_JBOHJC010000004.1 coordinate 74,992, forward strand.
CAAAGACAACCTCGATGGCGGCAGCGGCAACGACACTCTCAAAGGTCAGGACGGCAACGACACGCTCAAAGGCGGCAGCGGCAACGACAAGCTCTTCGGCGACAACGGCAGCGACAGCCTGAACGGCGGCTCTGGCAACGACATCCTGAACGGCGGCGCTGGCAACGACACGCTCTCAGGGAGCGTCGGCGACGACACGCTGCTTGGCGGCTCAGGCAATGACACGCTTGTAGGCGGCGCCGGCGCCGACGTTCTGGACGGCGGCGACGGCATCGATACGGCGAGTTACATGAGCTCTCCACTCGCTGTGCTGGTCGACTTGCTTAACGGACTTGCCGCCGCCGGGGACGCGGATGGCGATACGCTGACGGGCATCGAGAATCTCATCGGCACGAGCTCCCACGATACGCTCCAAGGCGACAACGGCGCCAACCACTTGCAAGGCGGCGGCGGCAACGACTTTCTCGAGGGTCGCGGCGGCGACGACATGCTCGACGGCGGCAACGGCAACGACCTGCTCGACGGTGGGGCCGGAGCTGACGCCCTCAATGGCGGCGACGGCACGGATACGGCGAGGTACACCGACTCTCCAAGCGGCGTCATCGTTGACTTGGTGACCGGAACGGGCGCCAACGGAGACGCGGAGGGCGACACGCTCTCAAGCATCGAGAACCTCATCGGCTCGAACTTCGCCGACAGCTTGATCGGCGACGACGGCAGCAACAGTCTGCAAGGGGGCAACGGTAACGACTTCCTTGAAGGTGGCGCCGGCGCCGACGTCCTGAACGGCGGTGACGGCACGGATACGGCGAGCTACGCAGGGTCCTCGGCCGGCGTCTTCATCGACTTGGTTGCCGGGACGACCGGCGGCGGAGACGCGGAGGGCGACACGCTCACGAGCATCGAAAATCTCTTCGGCTCGATCTTCAACGATAGTTTTTTCGGGGACAATGGCAGCAACCGCCTGCAAGGCGGCGGCGCGGACGATGTCTTGTCCGGCGTCGGCGGCAGTGACACGCTCGAGGGCGGCGACGGCAGCGATGACCTGGCCGGCGGCGACGGCGACGACACGCTTGACGGCGGGGCGGGCGACGACGTCCTGGAAGGCGGCGATGGTGTGGACGACCTGGCAGGTGGTACCGGCGCGGATAGGTTCGATTACAATAATGTTTCCGAGACGGGCGTCGGCGCCGGAAACCGCGACGTCATCTTCGACTTCAGTGGGTTCGGCGCCGAAGGCGATCAGATCGATGTCAGCACCATCGATGCGAATACCGGTTTGATCGGAAACCAGAGCTTCTTGTTCATCGGCAACGGCCCTTTCGATGGCGGTGACCCCCAGATCCGCTTCGAGTTCATTGGCGGCAATACCATCGTGCAAGGGGAGATCCAGGGCGACGGCAACACTGTCGTCGATTTCGAGATCGAGCTCATCGGCGAGATCACCCTCACCGCCGACGACTTCATCCTCTAAGGAGCGGTCAACGGCGACGGCAAGGCCGACTTCGAGATCTTCGTGAATGTCGGCGCGCTGAGCAAAGGTGATTTCCTGCTCTGAATGTCGCGGGCCGCGTGTTCACCATGTTCTTGGGTCGCGATTTCCGGCGACACCAATTCGTGACTTGTCTGTGATGCGCCGATAGGCTTTGGCTCGCAACCGAGCGACCCCCTGAGGGGGGTCTTTGTGGGCAGCCTAGGAGCCAAAAGGCCTGCCACCTATCCGCAAGGAGCAGGCCATGGCTGTCACCCTCGTCAACACCGACAATGTCGACGACTCCGAGGACGTCAATCTCCAGCTCAACGTCCCGGTCGGCATCACCTCGGCCGTGGTCGGGGGCGCGACCTACGTCTTTGTCACCGGCTCTTTCGACAATGGGGTGAGCGTATTCGCCCTCGACGCCACAGGCGCCCTTACCAATGTATTCAATGTCGACGACTCGCAGGACCCAAACTTACGGCTAGCCAACGCCCACGCCCCGGTCGTCGCCACGGTTGGCGGACAGACCTACCTGTACGTGGCCGGAGATACCTTCGGCATCAGCGTCTTCGCGGTCGGTAATGACGGCAGCCTGACCAATGTGGACAACGTGGCGGACGCCAGCGGCGCCCTATTCTTCTCGCTGCAAACGCTCGCCACGGCAACGATCGGAGCCGATACGATCCTCTATGCGGGAGGCGACAGTGGCGGCGGCGACGGTGGCGTTACGTCCTTCCTCGTCGATCCCAATACCGGTGCATTGACCTTCCTTGACGGGCTGGGCAGCTTCTCGCAGGGCGGCATCGTTCAGTTCGACTTCGTTTCCGGGCTTCATACGGCGTCGGTTGGCGGAACGCCGTTCCTGTTCGCCGTCAACAACCCCTACAGCCTCGCGAGCGTGTTCGACATCAGCAACGGGATCGTCGAATCCGGCCGCAACACCGACAATGAGATCGATGGCGGCGAGCTGGCGCTGTCCGGCCTAACCGCATTCGCGACGGCCGCCGTCGGCGCCAAGACCTTCCTGTTCGCCGCCGGAGCCGGGGATGACGGCATCAGCGTGTTCGAGGTCTCAGGCGCCGGCGTCTTGACCAATGTCTATAACGTCACCGACGACGCGGCCTTGGTGCTCGACGGCATCCAGGCCCTGGCGACCGCCAACATCGCCGGCACGACCTATCTGTTCGCGACCGCAACCCTCGATAACAGCGTGAGCGTGTTCGCCGTCGCCGCCGACGGCTCGCTCATCAACGTGGCCAACGTCATCGATTCCGAGGCTCCGGAGCTGGAGCTCGATGCCCCGGTCGCTCTTACCACCTCCGTGGCCGGCGGCGCGACGTTTGTGACCGTGGCGGGCGCGCTCGACAGCGGCATTAGCACTTTCCGGGTCGACACCACGGGGCTCACCATCAACGGCACCGGCGGCAACGACAGGATCGATGCGCTCAACTCCGCCCCTGGCCAGCTCCTGCCAAGCGAGCTTGGTGATGTCATCAGGGGCTTTGGCGGCAACGACCGGATTGCCGGCCTCGGCGGCGATGACCTGTTGCTCGGCGGATCAGGCTGGGACGTGTTGCGCGGCGGCGACGGCGACGACGTGCTCACCGGCGGCAGGGGGCGCGATTTTCACTATGGCGATGCCGGCGCCGACCGCTTCGATTTCAACAGTCTGGGCGAGTCGGGGCTAGGCGCAGCGAACCGTGACAGGATCCGGGATTTCCAGCGCGGCCAGGACGACATCGACCTCATCGGCATCGACGCCAAGAAAGGCGTCGCCGGCAACAACGCGTTCGACTGGATCGGCAAAAGCGACTTCCACGGCGTGAAGGGCGAACTGCGCTACGAGGACAGGGGCTCGACCGTCATCGTCCAAGGCGATGTCGACGGCGACGGCAGAGCCGATTTCGAGATCTTCGTGAATGTCGGCAGTCTGTCGCGGGGCGACTTCCTGCTGTAGCGCGGATTCGGAGCAGCTTCGCGCGATTTCGGACCGAAATCGCCTCAAGTCGGTCGAAAACGCCTCGAGTCGGGCTGCAGGACACAGTCGCTTCATCTTGCGCCGCTAGCGTAAAACCACCATATTCCAAGCCGAACTGGCTTTCTGACCAACCGTTCAGCAAGGGGATTCTCCTACATGGCGGAACTCGACAGACGTTACGCGCAAGGCACGGCCGTCGGCCGCGCGGAAGTGATCGACCAGGGCCTGCGCGCCTACATGCTCCGCGTCTACAACTACATGGCCTCCGGCGTCGCCATCACCGGCGTCGTCGCCTGGCTGGTCTACTCCATGGCCGTGGTGACCGGTGCCGACGGCGCCGTCACCGGGCTCACGGCGTTCGGCAACTTCATGTTCGCCAGCGCCTTCAAATGGGTGGTGATTTTCGCGCCGCTCGCCCTGGTGTTCTTCATCTCGGCGCGCATTGGCTCGATGAGCCTCAGCGGCGCCCAGATCGCCTTCTGGGCGTTCGCCGCGCTCATGGGTGCGTCGATCTCCTCGATCTTCCTGGTCTATGCCGGCGAGAGCATCGCGCGCGTGTTCTTCATCACCGCCGCCTCTTTCGGCGCGCTGAGCCTGTGGGGCTACACCACGAGCAAGGACCTCTCCGGCTGGGGCTCGTTCCTGTTCATGGGCCTGATCGGCGTGATCATCGCCTCGCTGGTGAACCTGTTCATCGGCTCGACCGCGCTGCAATTCGCCGTGTCGGTGATTGGCGTCTTGGTGTTCGCCGGGCTCACCGCCTACGACACCCAGCAGATCAAGGAGATGTATAGCGCCAACGACGACGGCACCATGTCGGGCCGCAAGGCCGTGATGGGCGCGCTTCGCCTCTATCTGGACTTCATCAACCTGTTCATGCTGCTGCTGCAGCTCTTCGGCGACCGCCGCTAGCACGAGCCAAGCGGGCACAAGACGAAAAGGCCCCGGTGTCTGCCGGGGCCTTTTTCACGCCCGCTGCCAAGGGGCGCACCGGGTTGAAAATCGGCCGTTGATCGCTACCTAGGTTGCAGTGATGGGCTTCCCTCCCCATCACAGGTTCCCCCCATAAGGAACCGGAGAAGCCCCGAGTCCCCCCCGTCTCCGGGGCTTCTTCTTATGTAGGGGGCTAAGCCTCGACCAGGCGCAAGCCTCTGTCCAGCGCCCGCAGCACACGCGCAAGGTCATGGCCGCGCCGCAAGATGAGGCCGGTGGCGGCGATCACGCTATAGGCGCCCTGACGGCGCGCGAGCTTCGGCGCCTTCTCGATGCGGTAAAGCGGAACTTCCGATGACCGCCGGAACACGGAGAACACCGCCTTCTCTCTGTGCGTATCGATGGCGTAGTCGCGCCATTCGCCGCTCGCCACCTTGCGGCCGTAGACATCGAGGATTTGGGTGAGCTCCTGGCGATTGAACGCGATGCCGCCGCGCCGGGATGCCGTGTCGGAAGGATTGAATTCGCCGCCGGCCTTGCGGGCCAGCGGCAAGACTATGGGTTCCGTTTCGCTCAACTCGCGCCTCCTGTAACGGAACCTTCATGATGACCGCGCGCGTAACGAATTTCAAGCCGACATGGGCGTCACACGAAGTGTAACATAACGAAACATAAATCACAGTTCCGCCCAAGTTCAGCCCAGGGCAGGCCCCAAAAAACGGTAAACTCAGCAGTGTTGCCTCTCGGCCCGGTCCAAAGAGAGGCTTCGGAATCTCAGCCCCCCAGCCCCCCCGGGGTCTTCTCTCGGACCGGGCCATTTCATTTCAGAGGCCACTCAAATGGGCCGGCTTAACGCCGGCCCATTTTGTTTTGGGGCAGTTCGCGGGGGCCCTCAGAGCCGCACCGCGCTTTTCCGGACAGCATCCCCCGTTCGGGTGACGCGCTTTCTGTCTCGACCCCTTAACTAGCGTCACAACGTGGCGGCCTGCGCTCGACAGAGTCCGCTCTGGCTTACTGCACAAGGGGACAAGCGATGACGACCCTAACCAATCTTGACCTCGTCGGCTCCGAGGTTCAGGTGAACACCAACATCACCGGAGTTGGCGGCCTATCCGGCGTGCAATCCAACGCCGACGTCACGACGCTCGGCGACGGGAGCTTTCTCGTTGTCTTCCAGAGCGCTAATGGGGGCGCCTCGGCTGTCGATATTCACGCCCAGGCCTTCAATGCCGACGGCACGAAGCTCGGCGATGCCACGCGGATCGCCAATCTGACGGGTGACGACCGCAACCCCGTGGTGTCCTCATTCGGGGAATCCAGCTCCGTTAGCGTCTGGCAGAACGACACGACCGGCGACCTTCACTTCACGCTTTTCAATCCGAGCTCCGGCACTTTGTTCGGCACGCAAACCTTAGCGGCGGATACGGTCACCCTGCACGACCCCGATATCGCTACTTTCGGCAGCGGCTTGCGCCAGATCGTCGTGTGGGAGCGCGATACGGCGTCCGGCAATCACGATATCCAGTTCAGCATCATGAACGGGGTTTTCCCGCCGCCGACGACTGCGGCCAATGTGAATGCGGGCACCGCCTCGCAGACCGACCCCGCGGTCGCGGCCTCCGGCACGCTCGCCCTCATCGTCTATGTCGAGAACGGCAATATCCGCGCCAATCTCTACAATGATGCAGACGGCAGCGGTCTTGGCGAGGCTGCGTCCTTCGATATCGCCGACAATACCAACAGTCTCTCCGCGCCGGATGTCACGGCGTTAACCGACGGCCGTTTCGTCGTTCTCTACATGGACAGCGCCGGCTATGTGCTCGGCCGCTTCTACGATCCATCGACCGGGATGACGAGCGATGAGTTCACCGTTGCGGTGGACGGCGGCATCCCCCGGGTGAGCGCCACGCCTGACGGCGGCTTTCTTGCGGTGTGGGACGATGTCAGCTCCGGAATCGACGGCGACATCGCCGTGCGCCGCTTCGATGCCGATGGCAATCCGGCCGGTGATGGCTTCTTGATTCCGGATCCGCAAAATGCCGGCGAGGATGGCGCGACCGTTGCCATCAACGCGGCGGGTGAGGTCTTCATCGCCTGGACCAGTGCTAGCGATACCGTCAACACAACCGACACGAACTTCGGTATCCAAGGCTACGCCGGTCTTATCACCAAGGTGACCAATGGCACGCCGGACGCCGATCTGTTCGAAGGCTACGCCATCGACGAAACGATCAATGGCCTTGATAGCGACGACGAGATTCACGGCAATGGCGGCAACGACATCCTGGACGGCGGCGATGGTCTCGACCGGCTCTATGGCGGCGATGCCGATGACATTCTCAATGGCGGCCTCGGCGACGACACACTCGAAGGCGGCGAGGGCAACGACATCCTCATCGGCGGCGCAGGTCTCGACATCGTCAATGGCAGCGCCGGCGACGACACGATCGTCATCATGGGCGACGAGGCCCTCAACGACACGATGAGCGGAGACACTGGTGACGACACCTTGCAGGCGATCGGCGCAGTTCAGCTTGCCGGCTTCGATGCCGCCGCTTCGTCGATCGAACACTGGCTGGGCGACGGCGGCGGCCTCACCGGCACGAGCGCCGCCAACACGTTCGACTTCTCCGGTCTCTTGACCAAGACGGGCCTACCCTTCATCGATGGCGGCGGCGGCAACGACTCCATCACCGGCTCGGGTTTCGCGGACATGCTGAGGGGTGGCGGCGGCAACGACGCCCTCACGGGCGGCGCCGGCAAGGATATCCTGACCGGGGGCGCCGGTCGCGACATGCTGTTTGGCGGCACGGACGCCGACCGCTTTGATTTCAACAAGATCGGCGAGACCAAGAAGGGCGGCCAGCGCGACAAGATCATGGACTTCAGCCGCAGCCAGCGCGACAAGATCGACTTGCGCGACATCGACGCCCAGAGGGGCGTCCCCGGCGATCAGAGGTTCAAATGGATCGACAACGAGAAGTTCCACAAGAAGGCCGGGGAACTCCATTATAAGAAGAAGGCAGGCTTTGTCCTCGTCGAAGGGGACATCAACGGCGACGGCAAGGCCGACTTCCAGATCCAGGTGGACGATATATCGAAGCTGATCAAGAGCGATTTCCTGCTCTGAGCCGCCTGGGCCGGCTCACGCCGGCCCATTTTGCTTTGGGGTGTCAGGGGCTGTTTGCCGCGCTCGCCTGGCGCTGATACTCGGCGGCGCCAAGGATCGGCCCGGCGCTCTCCACCTGAAGCAACGCCACCAGAAAATCGCCGCCGATCGTCCTGAGATCCTTGAGCGGCAGCCGGAGCGTCATCGCCTCGCCCTTCCACATGCCGATCGGAGTGCATTCCCGCACCGGGTGCGAGTAGGTGATCGTCTTGCCGCGGTTCTCGCCGCGGGCAATGGCGACGGTCTCCTTGTCCTTGGCGATGGCGAGCCATACGGTGCCCTCGCGCATGTCTGAGCCCTCGGGCGCCGCGCCGATATCGATCACGAGGCTATTGCCTTCGGCGCGCATGGTGACAGGCACCTTGACATTCTGGAGGCGCTTGGCCGCGTTGCGGATTGCCATCTCGATGGCGGCTTCGTTGCCGCCGTTCACGTGTTGAACGCCGTCGACCACGACTTGCGGCGTGTACACGCGCCCGTCGCCGCGTACCCGCGCATACTCGCGCTGGCGCTCGCTGTTCGCGGGGCTCGACAAGGTGTCGTGCCAGCCGAGGTAGTTCCAGTAGTCGACCGAGTAGGACAGCGTGATGATGCCGGGCTTGTCGCTGTACTCGGCGAGCAGCGCGTCCGCAGGCGGGCAGGACGAGCAGCCTTGGCTCGTGAACAGCTCGAGCAGAATGGGACCGCTCGCCGTAGGCTCTGGCGGCTCGGCCTGGGCGGGCGCGGCGAGCCAAAGCAGGGCAAGTGCCGCGGCGGCGCGAAAGCTCAAGAAAGTCAGGGGCCTCATGGACCCTAGAATGCCGGAACCGGCCCAAAATTTCCGGCAAAAAGTGTGCACCGGGGGTCACAATGCGGTGACTTCGCCAAGCGCCCTCGGGCCTTAGAGAACCTTGTAGAGAAACACCGAAGGCACGCCCACTTCGAACCCGGCCTTCTCATAGGCGCGGCGCGCCGGTGCGTGGCTCGGATCGGCTCCGGTGCCGACCGTGGCGAGACGCATGCGCTCGTCGCGCATTACGGAAATTGCAAACGCATAGAGCTGCGTGCCTATGCCCTGTCTCGCGTGCGACGGATGTACCGCGTTCAGACCGATTTCTCCGGTCCTCTTTGCCTGATCCAATGTTAGGGAGACAAACCCGACGATCTCCGAATCCATCAACGCAACGAAGACTCTGTGGGTTGAGCCAGGCCGGCAGATGCCATCGAGAAGGGCAGCCTGATCGGCATCCGCCGTGTCGAAGGCACGTGCCGAGATCGCCTCGCCGACGATGGTGCGGAACGATTCGAATATGGGACTGAACGCCGCCGCCCGCACCTCTTGCAGCCTCGGGAGGTCATCGGCGGCGAACGGCCTTATCACCAGTTCGGATGTCATTCAACAGTGTGGCTCTGCGCGCCGACCCTGTGAAGACGGCTCATGCCGCCTCGCGCGCCAGCGACCGCAGCACATAGTGCAGGATCCCGCCGTGCCGGAAATAGTCGAGCTCGTCGAACGTATCGATGCGCACCTGGAGCGGCACGGCGCGTGTTTCCCCGCTGGGATAGGTAACATCAGCCTCGAGCCATTGGCCTGGCTTGATGTCGCCCAAGCCGCGCAACGCCACCGTCTCGTCGCCCTTGAGCCCGAGCGTCTGCCACGACATGCCCTCGGCGAACACGAGCGGCAAGACCCCCATGCCGATCAGGTTCGAGCGGTGGATGCGCTCGAAGCTCTGGGCGATGGCCGCGCGCACGCCGAGCAGCCGCGTGCCCTTGGCCGCCCAGTCGCGCGACGAGCCGGTGCCGTATTCCTTGCCCGCGAACACGACGAGCGGCACGCCCTCGGCTTGGTAGCGCATCGCCGCGCCGTAGATCGCCAGGCGCTCGCCTGATGGGTAGTGCACGGTGACACCACCCTCGATCCCCGGCACCATCTGGTTCTTGATGCGCGTGTTGGCGAACGTGCCGCGCATCATCACCTCGTGATTGCCGCGGCGCGAGCCGTATGAGTTGAAGTCATGCACGGCGACGCCGTGCTCGGTGAGGTAATGGCCTGCCGGGCTGTCGCGGTGGATGGAGCCCGCCGGCGAGATATGGTCGGTGGTGATGGAATCGAGGAACAGGCCGAGAATGCGCGCGCCTTCGATGTCGGTTACCCCCTCGGGCGCTGCCTTCATGCCGGCGAAGTAGGGCGGTTCCTGCACATACGTGGATTGCGTATCCCAGCCATAGGTCAGCCCGCCGGCCACCTCGATCGCGCGCCATTCGGGATCGCCGCGGAACACATCGCCATAGCGCTCCTTGAACATCGATTTCTTTACGGCTTTGCGCACGAGCTTGGCCACGTCTTTCGACGACGGCCAGATGTCCTTGAGATGGACGGGTTTACCCTCTTTGTCCGTGCCGAGCGGATCGCTGGCAAGATCGACCGTGACCGAGCCCGCCAGCGCGTAGGCCACGACGAGCGGCGGCGAGGCGAGGTAGTTGGCCCGCACGTCGTGATTGACCCGTCCTTCGAAGTTGCGGTTACCCGACAGCACCGAGGCGACGGCGAGCCCGTGCTCGTGGATGGTCTTGGAGATCTCCTCCGGCAGCGGCCCGGAATTGCCGATGCAGGTGGTGCAGCCATAGCCGACGAGGTTGAAGCCGAGCCTGTCGAGGTCTTTTTGCAAGCCGGCCTGCTCCAGATAGTCCGTCACCACCTGCGAGCCCGGCGCGAGCGACGTCTTGACCCACGGCTTGACGCTCAAGCCCCGTTCCACGGCGTTGCGGGCGAGCAGCCCCGCGCCCACCATGACCGACGGGTTCGACGTGTTGGTGCATGAGGTGATCGCGGCGATGACCACGTCGCCATGGCCGAGATCGAAATTCTTGCCGTGCACCGGCACGCGCTTCTTGGCCTCAGCGCCCTTGCCGTATTCCCTGTCGAGCACTTCGGCGAAGGCGGGCGCGGCGCGGGTGAGCGGCACGCGGTCTTGCGGCCGCTTCGGCCCGGCGATCGACGGCTCCACATCGCCGAGATCGAGATGAAGCGTGTCGGTGAATTCCGGGTCGGCGGAGTCGTCCTTGCGGTAGAGGCCTTGCGCTTTCGCATAAGCCTCGACCAGGGCGATGCGCGACTCTTTCCGCGCCGTCGCCTCGAGATAGGCAAGCGTCTCCTTGTCGATGGGGAAGAAGCCGCAGGTTGCGCCGTACTCTGGCGCCATGTTGGCGATGGTCGCGCGATCCTCGAGCGGCAGGCAATCGAGGCCGGTCCCGAAGAACTCGACGAACTTGCCGACCACGCCCTTCCGCCGCAGCATCTCGGTGACGGTGAGCACGAGGTCCGTGGCGGTGACGCCTTCGCGCAGGCTCCCGGTGAGGCGGAAACCGACCACTTCGGGGATCAGCATGGAGATCGGCTGGCCGAGCATCGCCGCCTCCGCCTCGATGCCGCCCACCCCCCAGCCGAGCACCGAGAGCCCGTTCACCATGGTGGTGTGGCTGTCGGTGCCGACCAGGGTGTCTGGGAAGGCGAGCTTGGCCTCGCCGTTCTCCTTCTTGGTCCACACCGTCTGCGCCAGATATTCGAGATTGACCTGGTGGCAGATACCGGTGCCCGGCGGCACGACGCGGAAATTGTCGAAGGCCCCGGCCCCCCAGCGCAAGAAGGCGTAGCGCTCGCTGTTCCGCTCATACTCCTTGTCGACGTTGAACTGGAAGGCGGCGCCCGTTCCGAACGCGTCGACCATGACCGAGTGATCGATGACGAGGTCGACGGGCGCGAGCGGATTGATCTTGTTCGGGTCGCCGCCGAGCGCGGTCACTGCGTCGCGCATGGCCGCAAGGTCCACCACGGCGGGAACGCCGGTGAAGTCCTGCATCAGGACCCGCGCCGGGCGGAAGGCGATCTCGCGGTCGCTCCTCTTCTCCTTGAGCCAGTCGGCGACCGCGCGGATGTCGTCGGCGGTGACGCTCCGCCCATCCTCATGGCGCACCAGGTTCTCGAGCAGCACCTTGAGTGAGAACGGCAGCCGGCTGATGCCATCGAGCCCCGCGGCCTCCGCCTCCTTGAGATCGAAATAGTCGTAGGCGCGCTTGCCCACGTGGAGCGTGCGCCGGCACTTGAAGCTGTCGAGCGAGGTCGAAACCGCCGATGTCAAAGAAGTCTCCTCCGAAGCCCGCGAACGGGCAGGTCCCAGCACGGCGCATGCAAAGGCATGGCCAGATCAGGTCTCAAGACATCTGACGTCTGATATCTGACACCTGTAGCCTGGTAATAAAAGCCCTTGCGGCGACGAGACAATGACGCGAAGAGACGCGGTTGAAGCCGTGTCAAACTGCCTGATCCAGCCTCAATCTGCGCAGATTCCATGCAAATGCCCCTGAAGGTCAGCCTCGCCGCCCATGACATCGCCTGCGAGCGTGGCGGCAGGATGCTGTTCCAGGGCCTGAGCTTTGCGCTCGAGCCTGGCGAGGGACTGCTCGTGACCGGCCCCAACGGCGCGGGAAAGACGAGCCTGCTCAGACAGATCGCCGGTCTCCTGCCGCTCGCGGCGGGGCGGCTCAGCGTCGCCGGCGCCGAGGCGGACATGTCTATCGCCGAGCTATGTCACTATGTCGGCCATCTCGGCGGCATCAAGACCGCGCTTAGCGTCCGCGAGAACGTCGCGTTCTGGGCAAGCTTCTTGGAGGACGGGGAGCGGAGCCTCGATGAAACCCTGAAGGGGTTCGCCTTGGATGCACTGGCCGATCTGCCGGCGGGGCTGCTGTCGGCAGGTCAGAAGCGGAGGCTTGCGCTCGCGCGGCTATTTGCCGCCAAGCGGCCGATCTGGCTGCTCGACGAGCCGACCGCCTCGCTCGACGACCGATCGACGGTCCTCATCAATCGCGCCATTGCCCTCCATCTGCACAGCGGTGGCGTTGCTATCGTCGCGAGCCACACTCCGTCCAATCTGCTCAAGCACAAGCTCGCGCTCGGGAAGGAGCATGTGGCGTGAACGCCGCCCTCGCCCTGCTTGCCCGCGACGTTAAGCTCTCCTGGCGGGAAGGCGGGGCCATCGGCGTCGCGCTCGGCTTCTATCTCGTGGTGATCGTCATCACCCCATTGGGGCTGGGACCCAACCTCAACCTGCTCGCCCGCTTCGCACCCGGCATCTTGTGGATCGGGCTGCTGCTCGCCGCGCTGCTCTCGGCCGGCCGCATCTTCGACAACGACTATGACGACGGCGCGCTCGACGTGCTCGCCACCGGGCCGCTTCCCCTGCCCGTGGTCGCCGCCGTGAAATGCCTCGCCCATTGGCTCACCACCGGCATCCCGCTGGTGCTGATCGCGCCCATCCTCGGCCTCCTGCTCAATCTTCCCCTGGGCACGTTCCACGCGCTCGTGCTGGCCATGCTGGCCGGGACGCCGGCCGTGAGTTTTATCGCCGGCATCGGCGCCAGCCTGACTTTGGGCCTTCGCCGGAGCGGCCTCCTGCTCGCGCTTCTCGTCGTGCCGCTCTACGTGCCGATCTTGATCTTCGGGGTCTCGGCAACGACACCCTACGTGACCGGGCCCAACTCAATCTGGGCGCCCCTCCTCATTCTTTGTGCGCTGAGCCTTGCCAGCATCGTGCTCGCACCGCTCGCCGCCGCCGCCGCGCTCCGCAACGCCATGCGCTGAGGCGGACGCTGCTCGCGCTACAGCAAGAAGTCGCCCTTGGATAGGCTGCCGACGGCGACGAAGATTTCGAAGTCGGCCGTGCCATCGCCGTTACGGTCGCCCTGGACGATGACCGTCGAGCCACGGTCCTCGTAACGCAGCTCGCCCTTCACGTCGTGGAAGTCTTGCGTGCCGATGAACTTGAATTTGTTATTGCCGGATACACCTGTCTTGGCATCGATGGTGCGGAGGTCGATGTCGTCCTGGCCGCGCTGAAAGTGCATGACCTTGTCGCGCTGACCGCCGGGTTTCGATTCGGAGATCTTGTTGAAGTCGAATCTGTCGCGGCCCGCGTCGCCGTAAACCAAGTCACGTCCCGCGCCGCCGGTCAGCACGTCGTCGCCCTCGCCGCCCCGCAAGATGTCGTTGCCCCCGCTGCCAAGCAGCACGTCGTTGCCGGCGAGGCCGTCGATATTGTCGTTGCCGCCGAGGCCGTTGATGGTGTCGCCGAGGTCGCTCGGCAGAAGCTCGCCTGGCGCTGAGTTCAGCGCATCGATAACGTCGTTGCCGCCCGTGCCGTTGATGGTGAGGCCTGTGGTGTCGATGCGGAAGACGCTGACCCCGTCATCGGTGTTCCCCGCCACGAACAGATAGGTCGCTCCGCCAATTACTGCCGTTGTTACCGAGGCTGCGCCTGCGAGCTCAAGAGCCCCACCGTCGGAGACATTGGCGAAATTGATCAGGCTGCCATCATCAGCTACGGCAAAGACGCTCACGCCCCCATCGAATTGCCCCGCCGCGAAGAGATACGTGGTACCGGCGATCCTCGCGGTTATCAGAGAGGAGACGAAGTTGAGGTTCAGTGTGTCGTCATCGGTTATGTTGAAGACATTGGTCAGGCCGCCGTTGACGCCGACCGCGAACACGCTGATCCCGCTGTCGTCCGCTCCACCCACGAAGAGGTAGGTGGTGCCACCGACGCTTGCCGTTGCAAGCGCCTGGGCGCCTTCGAGCTGATGGTCCAATCCGTCGGTGATATTTTCGACGTTGGTCAGCGCCCCGCTCGCGCCTACGGAGAACACGCTGACACCATCGTCCTGGGAACCGGCGGCGAACAGATAGGTCGCGCTGCCGACGATCGCAGTCGCAAGCCCCCTGATTCCGTCGAGCTGGAGTGCTCCGACGTCGGTTTCATTGCCGCCGGCGATATTGGTGAGGGCGCCCGTCGGGCCGACCGAGAACGTACTGATGCCGTCGTCGTTAACGCCAGCCACGAACAGGTAGGTAGTGCCACCCACAGTCGCTACGGCGGATGAGATAGCGCCGTCGAGGAGGAGGGTTGCGTCGTCGGTTACGTTGGCAACATTGGTCAGGGCGCCCGTCGCGCCCACAGAGAACGCGCTCACTCCGTCGTCGGTGATGCCCGCTGCAAACAGGTAGGTGGTGCCGCCGACGACTGCCGTGGTCAAGGAGGCGACGCCCTCAAGCTCCAGTGTCGCGTTGTCGGCGACGTTGGCGACATTGGTCAGAGTGCCGTTGGCGGAGACAGAAAACACGCTGATGCCATCATCGTCGACGCCTCCCACGAACAAAAGCGACGTGCCGCCGACCACGGCGGTCGTGACCGTGAAGGCGCCGTCGAGCTCAAGCGTGGCGTTGTCCTGAACGTTGAAGCTATTGACGAGAGTGACAGCCATGGCCTTGCCGTTCGCACACTGCGTCCCCGGTCGTCTGGTAGACGAGCCATTGGCGTCAGTGCGTTTCCTAAACTATGAGAAGCTTTTGCTTTGCCGTCTTGTTCGGCGGCGCGCTAGAGTGGGACTTTCACGCGGTCCTGCCTGCTGTGCTCAAGCGGGGGAGATTGGGATGGACGAGCCCAATGCGACGAACGGGGCCGGCGCGAGGAAACTCATTTTCTCCTCGGACCACCTGCCAAAACACTTGAGCGATACGGCGCGCTTCAATCTTTTTTGCGACATTTTCGCCGAGCGCTATGGCGCCTGCGATTTCGCTCGCGTGCAGGACCGGCCGTTCAGCGCGGTCTACGAGTTCATGCACCTCAAGGAGATCGGCCTAGGCCGCGCAAGCTCGACGGTGCTCAGGTGGGCCCGTAACGCCAAGCACTTGTCGGCCGATACGCGCGGCGATTTCATGGTGACCTTCAACTGCAACGCATCGCCCCTCGCAATGAGACAGCGCGACCGGGAGACCGTAGTCGGAAGTCAGCAGTGGACGCTGTTCACTAACGCTGAGGCGGCCGTAGCCGAAGCGGCGAGCGAGATGCGCGTCATGGGCATCAACTTGCCCCGCCAGCGCCTGCTCGAGCGCGTCGCCGACGCAGAGGATCTGGCGCTTGCACAGTTTTCCGACAGCGCCGCAGCCAGGCACTTTCGGCGATACATCCAGTTCCTCATGGATGGCGGCGTGGACGAGGAGCTCGGCTTGGACACCCACATCGAGACCACGCTGCTGGATCTCGTTGCGCTCGCCCTTGGAGCTGAGGGCGAGTCGGCCGAGATCGCCAGGATGCGGGGACTGCGCCGCGCCAGGTTGCGAGAGATCACTGCGGCGATCAGGGCCGGTTTCACCGATCCGACCTTCTCGCTCGATCGTGTTGCCGCGACGGCCGGCGTGTCGCCACGCTACGTCCAGGAGCTGCTTCACGAGTCGGGCCGGAGCTTCAGCGAGCGCGTTCTCGAACTGCGACTACAGAAGGCGCGCGCCATGCTCGCCGATAGCCGGTTCGACCGGCTCAGGATCGCCGAAATCGCGCTCGACTGCGGCTTCAACGAAATCTCCAACTTCAATCGCCACTTCCGCAGGCGGTTCGGCGTCACGCCGCGATACGCGCGGTGGTCCTGACGCGAAGCACCGCCGCCGCGCTGCGCAATGCCATGCGCTAGAAGCACGGACGCCTTTCCAAGATTTAATGCGGACGAAAGCCGCTCACCATCTAATCTCCGGGATGTCGCCCGAATGGATGCGGCGCGAGAGGACCTTCACGAATGTTGCCGATCGCCCTTGCCTTGGCCATTGGATCGATGGGGTTGACCACGACCGAAACGCCTGCCGGCAGCCGGTGGCACCCTAGCCTCATTCACTCCTTCGCCGTTCCCGCGGAGGAGCGCGTCTTCGTCACGTTCCACGCCAACGGCCGGGTCACTGGCAACGGTGGCTGCAACCAGTTCTTCGGCGGCTACAAGATCGCCGGCGACACCGTCCGGATCGGCCCGCTCGCCTCGACCAAGAAGGGCTGCCCGGGCAAGTACGAGCTTGAGACGACATTTCTCTCGACGCTCCAGGCCGCGGCCACCTTCCGGCGCGAGGGCGCTTCGCTGGTCCTATTCGACGCAGGCGGGCAGGAAATCGCGCGCCTGGTCGAGGTCGACGGCGCGTAGAAGCCCTGGCGCCCTTGCCGGGGCCTGATTGCGCTCTCCCGCCAAACCCACTAGACCACCCGGCATGATCAGCCTCGCCAATCCCACGCGCTTCCTGAGCCTTGTCGACCGTGTCGCTCCCTGGCTCAGCGGCCTCGTGGTCATCCCGCTCGTCGCCGGGCTCTATCTCGCCTTTTTCGTGGCCCCGCCAGACTATCAGCAAGGTGAGACCGTGCGGATCATGTTCGTCCATGTGCCCGCCGCGTGGCTCGCCATGTTCGGCTACACTTTGATCGCCATCGCCGCGCTTGGCACGCTCATCTGGCGGCACCCCCTCGCCGACGTTGCCGCCAAGGCCGCGGCCCCGATCGGCGCCACCTTCACTTTCGTGGCGCTGGTCACCGGCTCGCTGTGGGGCAAGCCCATGTGGGGCACTTACTGGGTGTGGGACGCGCGGCTCACCTCCATGCTCGTGCTGTTCCTGCTCTATCTCGGGCTGATTGCGCTGTGGCAGGCTATCGAGGAGCCGGGCCGCGCCGGACGCGCCGCGGCGATCCTCGCGCTGGTCGGCGCCGTTAATATCCCCATCATCAAGTTCTCGGTAGATTGGTGGAGCACCTTGCATCAGCCGGCGAGCGTGCTCCGCGCCGACGGTCCCACCATTGATCCATCGTTGCTGACGCCGCTCCTTGTCATGGCGGCCGGCTTCACCGCTCTCTTCGTGCTGTTGCATCTCATCGCCATGCGTGCCGAGATCCTGCGTCGCCGCGTGCGCGCGCTCCAGCAAACCCACGTCCAGCACACCGCGCTTGCCGAGGCTTGATCGCCGACATGTTCGATCTCGGCCCCCACGCAGTCTTTATCGTCGCCGCCTACGGCGTGACCTTCGTCGCCTTGGGCGCGCTCACTCTCGCCACCATCATGGATGACCGCGAGCAGCGGCGCATGTTGAGCGAGTTGGAGCGCAAGGGCATCAGGCGGCGCTCTGCGGCGAACGAGACGCTGAAGCGGAAGCCCAACGCCCCGCGTGCCAAAGCCAAGCGGTCATGACGCCCAAGTCGAAAGGACACCCGCGCCGCCTAAGCGTCGCGCTGCCCTTCCTCATCTTCGCCGGTCTCGCCGGCCTCTTCTGGTATGCGCTGCACACCGGCGATCCCTCGCGCCTGCCCTCGGCGCTGATCGGCAAGCCCGTGCTGGCGTTCGCGCTGCCCCCGCTCGAAGGCTTGAAGGCCGGGGACGGCACTGACATGCAGAGCTTCACCGCCGCTGATCTCGCCACGGGCGAGCCCACCGTCGTCAACGTGTTTGCCTCGTGGTGCGTGCCGTGTCTCGAGGAGCATCCTTTGCTCATGGCGCTCGCCAAGGAGCAAGGCATTCGCCTCTTCGGCATCAACTATAAGGACGACCCCGCGTCGGCGCGGCGCTTTCTCGGCCGCTACGGCAATCCGTTCGGCCGCGTCGGCGCCGACGCTTCCGGCCGGGTCGCGATCGACTTCGGCGTCTACGGCGTACCGGAGACCTATGTGATTTCCGGCGACGGAAAAATTGCCTACCGCCATGTAGGTCCGCTCACCGAAGCGGCGATCACGCAGAAGATCCTGCCGCTCCTGCGACAGCCGAGTGGTGTGCCGCAAGGCTAGTTACTTGCCGGACGACTCGACGATGATGGCAAGTGACTCGAGAAAGTCCTGCCTCTTTGCCGGCGGCAGATTGGCAAGAAGCCGCATATCCACGGCAGCGGCCGCCGGCTGGGCTTCGCGCAAGGTCTTGGCGCCTTGCGCGCTCAGCTTGATGGCATAGGCCCTGCCGTCGTTCTTGGCGCGGCGGCGTTGGATCAGGCCGCGGGAAAGCAGCCGGGCGACGATATCGGCGAGAGTCGACCGGTCGATGCCGGTCCGATCGACGAGGTCGGTCTGCGTGAGCCCTTCCTCCTCGGCCACCGTCATCAGCACGGCGAACTGGCGCGGCGTCAGGCCGCCCATCCGCGCTTCCGCAGCGAAAATGTCGGCGGCACATTGACCCGCGCGGTGCAACAGGTGAGTCGCCGAGCGATTCAGAGCGTTTCCAGCCTTTGCCATCATATGCGGCGCCGATCTCGCGCGGAGCGTGCAAGATCCCTCGGTTGCCACAGTGTCTCGGTTAATGCGGCAGGCTCCTTTTACAACCCGAAATCGCGATCAGCAAACGTCAGGTTGCACGGAAACCTGCGGCGAGTTGAACCGCGGGGGGCCCGGCCAAGGGTCGGCAAGACATATCGGAGGGAGCGAACGGCCTTACAAGGTGATGAAAACAAAGGACTATGGGTAACCTTAAGCGACCGCGGCTATTTGGGGGCCTCGTCCGCGGGCACGCCGTAGCGCTGCATCAGCGGCACTTGGGCCATGGCAAACAGAAATGTGATCGGCAGGAAGCCGAATGCTTTGAAGCTCACCCAGGTGTCGGTCGAAAAATTCCGCCATACGATCTCATTGAGCACCGCCATGGCGACGAAGAACACGGCCCAGCGCAGGGTCAGCTTGCGCCAACCTTCCTCGGTGAGGCTGAACACCGGGCCGAATAGGAGTTCGAGCACGGGTTTTCGCGTGAGGAGGCCCGCCGCCAGTAGCACCGCGAACATCGTATAGACGATGGTCGGCTTGAGCTTGATGAAGGTCTCATCCTGCAAATAGAGCGTGAGACCGCCGAACGCGAGCACGATCACGGCGCTGACCACCAGCATCACCGGCACTTTACGGTGGCGCAGCCACGCATAGCCGAGCGACACCACGGTCGCCGCCATGAAGGCCGCAGTGCCGGCGAAAATGCCGTAGATTGCATTCACCCCGAAGAAGATGAGCAGCGGCCCAAGCTCGACGGCCAGCTTGGCGCCCACGGATTGCTCCGGCTCGCCCACTTTCGCGGTCGTCTTAGTGTCAGGCAGCGGCTTCATTCTCGCTTCCTCTCCCGGCGATGGCGTGGGCGAAGTCGTCCGCATCGAACGGCTCGAAGTCCTCGAGCCCTTCGCCGATGCCGATGGCGTTGATGGGCAGCCCGAAGCGTTCGGCGATCGCGACAAGGATGCCGCCGCGCGCCGTCCCGTCGAGCTTGGTCACCACCAGGCTCGTCACCCCGGCGATCTCCTGGAATGTCTGCACCTGATTGATGGCGTTCTGCCCAGTGGTGGCGTCGAGCACGAGTACGACCGAGTGCGGCGCGTTGTCGTCCAGCTTCTTAAGCACACGCACGATCTTGGCGAGCTCGGCCATGAGATCGCCCTTGTTCTGGAGCCGCCCGGCGGTGTCGATGAGGAGCACATCCATGCCTTCGGCCTTCGCCTTCTGAAGCGCGTCATACGCCACGCCCGCCGGATCGCTGCCTACGTCCTTGGCGACGACCTCGGCGCCGACGCGGCCACCCCACACGTTGAGCTGATCGATGGCGGCGGCGCGGAACGTGTCGGCGGCGGCGAGCATGACCTTCGCGCCCTTGCGCGCGAACTGATGCGCCATCTTGGCGATGGTCGTGGTCTTGCCGGTGCCGTTCACGCCGACCACGAGAATCACGTGCGGCTTGGCCGCCTTGTCGAGCGCGAGCGGCCGCGCCACGGGCTCGAGCACGCGCGCCACCTCGGCCGCCAGCACGGCGCGCACTGCCTCAGGCGTCAGCCCCTTGTCGTAGCGCCCATTGGCGATCGCCGCACGAATGCGCTCGGCCATGCCGACACCAAGATCGGCCTTGATCAGCACTTCCTCAAGCTCGTGAAGCGTGTCTTCGTCGAGCTTTCGCCGAACGAGCACATCCGCAAGGTTGTTGGAGAGAGCGGCCGAGGTCCGGGAGAGACCGTGCCTGAGCTGCTGGAACCAGCTTCGCTTCGTCTCCGGCGCGGCAGGTTTCTCCGCGCTCATGGATGCACCTCGGCAATAAGGGCAGCACCGTCGTCGCCGGACACCAGCGCATCGACCAACATGCCGGCACCACCTGCGCAATTGTCGAGCCTGACGGGCGTAAAGTCCGCGGAGCGGCCGGTGACGGCATTCTCCATGAGCACTTGGATGCGCCGGCCCTTGGCGCCGGCGAGATGGCCCCTCAGCGCGGCGAGCCCCTTGTCGCGCAATTCGCCTGCGCGCCGGGAAATGATCGCGCCGTTCACTTGCGGCATGCGCGCCGCTGGCGTGCCTTCGCGCGCCGAGAACGGGAACACATGGAGGAAGGTGAGACCGCAATCGTCGACCAGAGACAGCGAGTTCCTGAACATGTCCTCGGTCTCGGTGGGGAACCCGGCGATCAGGTCGGCGCCGAACACCATGTCTGGGCGCGCGCGCCGCATGGCGTCGCAGAAGCTGACGGAATCTGCGCGCGCGTGGCGGCGCTTCATGCGCTTCAAGGTGAGATCGTCGCCAGACTGGAGCGAAAGATGGAGATGCGGCATCAGCCGCTCCTCCTCGGCGATCGCCGCGATCAGCACGGGATCGGCCTCCACGGAGTCGATGGACGAGAGCCGCAGGCGCGGCAGCTCTGGCACCAGCTTGAGCACCGTGCGCACAAGCTTGCCGAGCGTCATCTCGCCGGGCAGGTCGGCGCCATAGGCGGTGATGTCGACCCCGGTCAGCACGATCTCGGCGTAGCCGTTCTCGACGAGCTTGCGCACCTGCGCAACCACCTCGCCGGCGGGAACCGAGCGCGACGGCCCGCGGCCGAACGGAATGATGCAGAACGTGCAGCGATGGTCGCAGCCGTTCTGGATCTGCACGTAGGCGCGGGCGCGCGAGCCGAAGCCTTCGATGAGATGGCCCGCAGTTTCGCGCACCGACATGATGTCGTTGACCGCGACCTTCTCGGTGCCGTCGAGGCAGAGCCCCTGGAACGTGCGCGCTTCCACCTTCTCTTGATTGCCGATGACCCGGTCGACTTCGTCCATCCGTGCGAAGCGGTCGGGGTCGATCTGCGCCGCGCAGCCGGTCACCACGATCTGCGCACCGGGCCGCTCGCGGCGGGCCTTGCGGATCGCCTGGCGCGCCTGGCGCACGGCCTCGGCCGTCACCGCGCAGGTGTTGACGATCACCGCGTCGGTGAGCCCGGCGGCGTCCGCGTGCGCGCGTATGACCTCGGACTCGTAGGCGTTGAGCCTGCAACCGAAGGTGATGATCTCGATGTTCCGTGTCTCGGACATGGGGCGGCTTCTAACACAAAATATTCAATTGAGTCAGACCCCGGCGGGCTGCAAGAGCGCCGCAGGCAAGGTGCCTTCGAAGTCGAGCGCGTAGGGCCCGGTCATCAGCACATGACCGTCCCCCTCTCGCCATTCGATGACGAGATCGCCGCCCGGCAAGCTCACCGTCACCTTGCGGCCGGTCAGCTCGCGGCGGATGGCGGCGACGGCGGAAGCGCAGGCCGCGGTGCCACAGGCGCGCGTCAGCCCGGCACCTCGCTCCCAGGTGCGCACTTTCAAGTGCTCCGGGCTCAGCACCTGCGCCACCGAGATATTGGCGCGCTCGGGAAACAGCGGGTGGTGCTCGAGCATCGGCCCGATACGCGCAAGATCGACCGCATCCACGTCCTCAACGAAGAAGATGGCGTGCGGGTTGCCGACATTGACCGCGGCCGGCGAGTGCAGCACCGGCGCATCGATGGGCCCCGCCTGCAACTCGATGCGACGCGTATCGTGGAACGGCTCGGCGAGCGGAATCTCGTTCCACGCAAGGCGGGGCGCACCCATGTCGATGGTGACCTGGCCGTCGCCGCCGACCACAGCACCGAGAACCGCGTCTTCCGTCTCGATGGTAACTTGCGGGCGTCCCTGCTCCTCGGCGACGAGGGCGGCCACGCAGCGCGCGGCATTGCCGCAGGCGGCGACCTCGCCTCCGTCGGCATTCCAGATACGCATGAATACGTCCGCCTTCGACGACGGCTCCAGCGCGATGAGCTGATCGCAGCCGATGCCCTCTTTGCGGTCGGCGATGGCGCGCACCGCTTCCGCCGTGAGCCCGAACACGCGAGCGCGCGCATCGAGCACGACGAAGTCGTTGCCGAGCCCGTTCATCTTGCGAAACGGAAGAAGTGCTGCGTCCATGTCGTTCAATCCTGCTGCCGCCTATATAGCACCGGGGGACGCGGCTCTTCCGCCGGGAATCGCTACAAACGCTATGAGCGCCAAACCGGCAAAGACCGCGCCGGCCAGGAACGTCGCCGCCGGGCCAACGACCTCCCACAGCACGCCCGCCACGACGCTGGCCACGAGCGCCGCAAGCCCGGTGGCCAGGCCGAATAGGCCAAAAGCCGTGCCGCGGAGCCGCGACGGCGCCGTCTCGGCCACCAGCGCCGCGAGCACCCCTTGCGTGAGCCCCATATGGAGGCCCCACAGGCCGATGCCAAGGAAGATGGGGAGCAGCGTTTCGCCGAACCCAAGCAGGAGATCGGCGGCGATCAGCGCCACGAGGCCGGCGAGTAGCAGCGGCCGCGCCCCGAATCTGTCCTGGAGCCGCCCAGCCGGGTAGGCGCTTGCCGCGAACACGAGGCTCATCACCGCGATCACGCCCGGCGCCAGCGCAAGCGCCAGCCCCTGATCATGCGCGCGGATGACCAGGAACGCTTCCGAGAACCGGGCGAGCGTGAACACGACGCCCGCCGCCACGACGAGCCAATAGAACCGGCCGAGATGCTTGACCTCGGCGAATTTGATCGGCGCCCGCTTCGCCTCCGGGACGCGCGGCGGCTCCTTCACGCCTACCAGCAGAACGACGACGGCGATCGCGGCGGGGATGACCGCGAACCACAGCACCGTGCGGATATCGTCGTTGTAGAGATACATGAGCAAGATCGCGAGCAGCGGCCCAACCGTCGCGCCCACCGTGTCGAGCGACTGGCGCAGGCCGAACGCCGCGCCGCGGTGATGCTCGGGCGTGACATCGGCGACCAGCGCATCGCGCGGCGCGCCCCTGATGCCCTTGCCGATACGGTCGATAAAGCGCGCAACCAGCACCAGCCAGACGGCGTTGGCGAGCGGAAATAGGGGCTTCGTGACCGCAGCAAGTCCATAGCCGACGACGGCGAGGGCCTTGCGCCGCTGCAGCGTGTCCGAGAGCCAGCCCGAGAAGACGCGGGTGATGTAGGCCGTCGCCTCGGCGATGCCCTCCACAATGCCGAGCGCGGTGGCGCTGGCCCCAAGGCTGACCATGAGGAACAGCGGCAGCAGCCCGTGGATCAGCTCCGAGGAGATGTCCATGAACAGCGACGTGAAGCCGAGCGCCCACACCGTTCCCGGCAGGCGCGATCTTGGTGTCGTCCCGGCGCTCAAGGGGCTCAGCCATCGTGAGGCGTTGCGAAGATCGCACTTATATGGCGTTCTGCTCCTCGAGCGTACCCCGAGGAGAGCCCGATGATCGCCATTCCTGAGAGTGATCCCGTCGGCGCTCTTGTCCCCCATACCTTGAAGGAGCCGCTGATGGGGCGGAAGCATGGCCTGCTCGCCGGCACCACCTTCATGGTGAAGGATCTGTTCGCCATCGCCGGCCACAAAGTCGCGAACGGCAACCCCGACTGGTACGCCCATGCCCGGGCGGCTCCCGCCACCTCTCGCGCAATCCAATGGCTGCTTGACGCCGGCGCCTCATGCACCGGCATCACCGTGTGCGACGAGTTCTTCTATAGCGTTCTCGGTTGGAACGCCCATTATGGCCAGCCGGTCAATAGCCGCGCGCCCGCGCGCGTCACCGGCGGCTCCTCCTGCGGCTCTGCGGCAGCCGTGACCGCGAAGATGTGCGACTTTGCCCTCGGCAGCGACACCGGCGGATCGATCCGCGTGCCGGCTTCCTTCTCCGGGCTTTACGGACACCGGCCGACGCATGGTCGCATCTCGCTCGAAGGCGTGACGCCGATGGCGCCGAGCTATGACACGGTCGGCTATCTCGCGCGCGACGCCGAGCTGTTCCGCAAGGTCGGCAATGTTCTTCTGGAAGGCGAGCCCGTCTATACCAGTATCGAGCGCCTGATCCTGGCGGAGGATTTCTTCGCCCATGAAGAGCCGAGCGCCGCCGAGGCGTTGCGTCGTGTATTGGCGAGCATCGGCCCGGCGCTCCCCGCTCCCGAGCACCGCTCCATCGCCGGCGAAGAGATCGATGCGTGGCGCGATGCCTTCCGCGTCATACAAGGCTTCGAGATCCAGTCGACCCTGCTGCCCTTCATTCAGTCCCACGACGTCGATCTCGGTCCCGGCATCAAGGAGCGCTTCGAGGCCGCGGCGCGGATTACTTTCGACGAGGCGGAGGCGGCACGGGCCGTGCGCACCGAAGCGACCAAGCGGCTGGCGGAGACGGTGCAGCCGGGGACGCTGATCGCGCTGCCGACCACGCCCACCCTGCCGCCGGAGCGCGGCATCCCCGACGGCGCCTCGTTCACCGCACCCTCACCTTGCAAAGCACCTGCCTCGCCGGCCATGCCGGCCTGCCGCAGATCTCGATCCCGGCGGCCGAGGCTGCCGGCTGCCCGGTCGGCTTGTCGTTCATCGGCTGGCCCGGCGGCGACGAGGCGCTGCTCGACCTTGCCGTTTCTCTCGCGTCCACAAACCCCTAAGAGCCAGTCCCCAGACCAGGAGTGAGCCGTGACCCTAGCCTTGCCCTACCTCTATCTCAGCTTCGCGATCGGCTTCGAGGTGATCGGAACCTCCGCCTTGAAGGAATCCGACACCTTCACCCGGCTCGTTCCAAGCCTCGTGGTCGTGGTCGCCTATGCGGCCTCTTTCTTCTTTCTCGCACTCAGTCTGCGGACCATCCCCGTCGGCATCGCCTACGCCATGTGGGCGGGCCTCGGCATCGTGCTGATCGCGCTGATCGGCTGGCTGTGGTTCAAACAGCCGCTGGACCTTCCGGCGCTGATTGGGCTCGGTCTCATCATCGGTGGCGTCGTCGTGGTGAACGCGTTTTCGCATTCTGTGCCACATTAGGCGCTGCCGTGGATGATGCTCCTCTTGAGCCGCTCTTAAGGAACGTCCTCTAGGCTCCTCGCATTGACCGCGAGGGTACGATGTCGAGCAAAACCGCCTTTGCCTTTGGCGCGGGCTTTCGCTCGCTGACGCAAGAGACCGAAAGTCCCTTACCGCTGCCGGTTCGGGGCGCGTTGCCGGCTTGGCTGACGGGCACGCTGCTGCGCACCGGCCCATCGAAGTTCGAAGTCGGCGAGCGCACATACAATCACTGGTTCGACGGGCTCGCGATGCTGCATCGCTTCGCCTTCGGGGACGGCCAGGTCACCTACTCAAGCTGCTTTCTCCAAAGCAACGCCTTCACCGCCGCCATGGAGACCGGCAAGATCAGTTACGGCGAGTTCGCCACCGACCCTTGCCGCACTCTGTTCGGTCGTGTTGCCGCGATCTTCGATCCGAAGCTCACCGCGAACTGCAACGTCAATGTCTCAGATTTCGGCGGCGAGATCGTCGCCCTGACCGAGACGACGCTGCCCATGCGCTTCGCCCCGGACACGCTCGAGACGCTCGGCGTATTCGGCTATGCACCGCCTCTCGCCGGCCAGGTCTCAAACGCCCATCCCCACTACGACGTCGCACGCAAACGCCACTACAGCTACATGGTCGCGTTCGGCATGGAGAGCCGCTACCTCTTGTTCAGCATCGGTGACGATGGCGCGCAAGCCCAAGTGGCCGAGCTTCCAGTCGACCGGCCCGCCTATATGCACAGCTTCGCCATGAGCGAGAATTACCTTGCGCTGGTCGAGTTCCCGCTGACCGTGAGCGCGCTCGAATTGAAGTTCTCCGGCAAGCCCTTTATCCGGAACTATCGCTGGCAGCCCGAGCGCGGACTCAAATTCACCGTGGTCGAGAAGAACAGCGGGCGCACTGTGGCGACCGCCCTAGGCGAGGCCGCCTTCGCCTTCCATCACGTCAACGCCTTCGAGGACGGCGGCGACCTCGTCATCGACCTGATCGCGTACGAAAACGCCGAGATCATCGACGCACTTTATCTGGCAAAACTCCGCGCGAACACGCCGCTCGACGCCACCGGCCGGCTCGTGCGCTATCGCGTCCCGCTCGTAGGCGGCCCCGTCGCCCGCGAGACGCTCGCGTCAGTGGCTCTCGAACTGCCGCGTATCAACTACAAGGCGCATGCCGGCAAGCCCTACCGCTATGTCTGGGGCACGGGCATCGAGGTGAAGGGCGACTTCCTCGATTCAATTCTCAAAGTCGATATTGAGACCGGCACGGTTGCGCGCTGGTACGAGCCGGGACTTTATCCCGGCGAGCCCGTGTTCGTTCCTGCGCCCTCTGCACAAGCCGAAGACGAAGGCGTGCTGTTGTCGGTCGTCCTCGATGTCGTCAAGGACCGGTCCTTCCTTCTGGTGCTCGACGCGCGCACCTTAGAGGAGAAGGCGCGCGCGGAGGCGCCACACGCCATCCCCTTCCACTTCCACGGCAACTATTTCGCGACGATCCCCGGCGAAACCTCGCGATAGACGTCATCGGGGACGATATCGAGGCTAACGAGCGCGAGCCCGACGGTGATGACGTTGGCGAGCGCGATCAGCCAGAACGCCCGCCGGCCGATGCCAAGTCCATAGCCGAACCGAAACACCGCAAGCTCGATGGCGAGGTTGGCGGCAACCGCCAGCACGAAGGTCGCGGCCCAGTCCGGCAGACTAAAGTCCTGCCACCCAATGGCCGGGCCGATGCCCGAATAGTGGAGAATTGCGGCGAGCCCGATGCCGAGAAACGGCACCAGGAAGACCCCGATCCCCGCCGACATGGCATTGGCTGCGAGCGTCGCCCACGCCGCGTTTCTCGGCGATAGCCGAAAGGCCGTCGCGACGAAATACCACTCGATGACGAGCGAGGCCCCGATGATCCACCAGGCGAGCAGGCGCTCGGTGAGGAGGGCGGCAGGCCAGATCACGTTGGCTGCGGTGGCCGTTGGCCAAGCCGCGAGAACTAGGACAAGGAGAATGACCCGCGGCCGCATTGTCCTCTAAAACCTCGATTTGCCGGCGCAAGCTCGTGACAGGAGGGCGCCGGAAGGGCAAGAGAAATCGCCTGCGCCGCTTGACTTGAGGCCTCGCCTCGCCGACATTCCCGGCCGAATTCAAGGCAGCTCCTTAACCAGAGCCGCCGCCCTGAACATGATTGCCCGCTTGCACGTCCAGCGCTCAAGTAGCGCGAAGCGCGGTGGCGCAAATCAAGAGTCAGGGGGGTCAACACCCGTCAGCGCGATGCGCCCACGGGTGCGTTCGTGTTTGGAGAAGGATATGGCGGAGAGCCTGACTATCGAGGACTGCATCAACACCGCCTGCCCCTGGTCTGGCAAGCCGGTCGCACCGGATTCGCTGATGCGCTATCGCGGCCGGGTCATCGGCTTCTGCTGCCCAGGCTGCCGCGACAAGTTCGCCAAGGCGGCTGTCCTGTTCGACGAGCTGATCGACCCGTCGGAGTTGGAGCGCTAGCGAGAAGGATGGCATAGCGCCAATGTTCGAAACCCTATCGGACCGCCTCTCCGGCATCCTCGACAAGCTCACGCGCCGCGGCGCGCTGAGCGAGGACGACGTGGCCAAGGCCATGCGCGAGGTGCGCCGCGCGCTGATTGAGGCTGACGTGGCGCTCGACGTGGTGCGCTCGTTCATCGACCGGGTGAAGGCGAAGGCGGTCGGCCAGGAAGTGGTGCGCTCCATCACCCCGGGCCAGATGGTCATCAAGATCGTCAACGACGAGCTGGTGCGCACCCTCGGCTCGGACGCGCAAGGCATCGACCTCGCGGCCACGCCGCCCGTGGTGATGATGCTCGTCGGCCTGCAAGGCTCTGGCAAGACCACCACCACGGCGAAGCTCGCCAAACGGCTTGCGACCCGCGACAAGCAGAAAGTGCTGATGGCTTCGCTCGACACGCGGCGTCCGGCGGCGCAAGAGCAGCTGCGCGTGCTGGGCGAGCAGGCGGAGATCGCCACGCTCCCCATCGTCGACGGCGAAGGCCCGACCAAGATCACGGAACGCGCCATCAAGGCGGCGAAGCTCGGCGGCTACGACGTGCTCCTGCTCGATACCGCGGGCCGCACCCACATCGACGAAGAGCTCATGGCCGAGACATCGGCCATCGAGAAGATCGCCGAGCCGCACGAGACGCTCCTCGTCGCCGACGCGCTGACCGGCCAGGACGCCGTCAACCTCGCCAAGAATTTCGGCGAGCGCGTCAACCTCACCGGCATCGTGCTCACCCGTGTCGACGGCGACGCGCGCGGCGGCGCCGCGCTCTCCATGCGCGCCGTGTCCGGCAAGCCCATCAAGCTGATCGGCGTCGGCGAAAAGCTCGACGCGCTCGAGGAGTTCCATCCCGATCGTATCGCCGGGCGCATTCTCGGCATGGGCGACGTGGTCGGCCTGGTGGAGAAGGCTCTTCAGACCGTCGAGCTCGACAAGGCCGAGGCCATCGCCAAGAAGGTCAAGAGGGGCGCCTTCGACCTCGAGGATCTCGCCGAGCAGCTCAAGCAGATGCAGAAGCTCGGCGGCATGGGCGGCGTGCTCGGCATGCTGCCCGGAGTCGGCAAGATCAAGAAGCAGCTCGACACCGCCAACCTCGACGACACCATCCTCAAGCGCCAGCAGGCGATCATCGGCTCGATGACCCGCGCCGAGCGCAAGAACCCGAAGCTGCTCAACGCCTCGCGCAAGAAGCGCGTGGCGTCCGGCTCGGGCACGAGCGTCCAGGACATCAACAAACTCGTAAAGATGCACCGCCAGATGGCCGACATGATGAAGGCCATGGGCAAGAAGCGGGGCATTTTCAGCCAGATGTTCGGCGGCGCGCCGCCGGAAATGCCCGCCGACCTGCCCGCCGGCGCGGACTTGCCGCCGCCACCCAATTTTCCCGGACTGCCGCCCGGCGCCTTCTCCGGAGGCCTTCCCGGCCTCCCCGGAGGCTTGCCGCGCGGGCTTCCCGGCCTGCCAAAGACGAAGAAACGCTGAAGCCCTTTGAGATCGAACACCTAGGAGAACGAAAGCAATGTCACTGAAGATCAGACTGTCGCGGGCCGGCGCCAAGAAGCGGCCCTTCTACCGCATCGTCGTCGCCGACTCGCGCAGCCCGCGCGACGGCCGCTACATCGAGAAGATCGGCACCTTCGATCCACTCCTGCCGCGCGACTCCGCCGAGCGCGTCAAGTTCGACACCGATCGCGCCAAGCACTGGCTGTCGCACGGCGCCCTGCCGACCGACCGCGTGCTGCGCTTCTTCGACGCCGCCGGCCTGATGAAGCGCGCGGCGCGGCTGAACCCTGAGAAGGCGAAGCCCGGCAAGAAGCGACTTGAGCGCGAAGAGGCCAAGAAAGCCGCCGCCGAGGAGAAGGCCAAGGCCGCCGCCGAGGCCGAGAAGGCCGCCGCCGAGGCAGCTGCCGCTCCGCCTCCGGCAGAGGAACCTGCCGTTGAGGAGGCTGCTCAAGCCGAGGCCCCGGCCGAGGAGACGCCCGCCGAGGCCGAAGCCGAGAAGGCCGCCGAGTAGCCTTGGGCCAAGACGCGGACCGGGTGCTGGTTGGCGAGATTGGCGCGGCGCAAGGGCTGAAGGGCGAGGTCCGCCTCCGCTCCTTCACCCAAGACCCCGCCGGCATCGCGACCTATGGCCCGCTCCAGGACGAGACGGGAGCGAAGACGATCGAGATCGAGCGCGTCCGCGTCACGCCGAAGGCCCTCATCGCCAGCATCAAGGGCGTGGCCACGCGCGAGCAGGCGGAAGCACTCAACGGCACCAAGCTCTACCTCCTCCGCGCCAGCCTGCCGCCGCGCGAGGCGGACGAGTGGTATGTCGCCGACATGGTCGGCCTCGAAGCGGTGGATGCGAACGGCAAGCCCATCGGCAAAGTGGTCACCGTGCATAATTTCGGCGCCAGCGACATCATCGAGATCGCGCCCGTAGGCGGCGAGGCAAATCTGATGGTGGCCTTCACCGAGACGACCGTGCCGGAAGTGGACGTCGCGGGGCGCCGCCTCGTCCTCGTCCTGCCCGAGGAATCGGAGTAATTGCCTCAGACTCCTTGTCATTCCCGCGCAAGCGGGAATCCAGTAAACACTAGAGTTGATTGCTGAAACCACTACCGTGGTTACTGGATCGTCCGCCACGCCGGCGGTGACACGCCATGACCATTCGCTTTTTCTCCAAGTCCGACCGCTACCGCGAGTTCTCGAACTTCGCGAACTATCCGATTCTGATCGACGGCACGGTCTGGCCGACCAGCGAACACTACTATCAGGCGCAGAAATTCGACGAGCCGGACCGCCAAGAGCGCATTCGCCAATTGCCCAACGCCGCGGCGGCCAAGCGCTACGCCAGCAAATACAAGGGGCACATCAGGCCTGACTGGGACGCCATGAAGGACGCGATCATGGAGCGCGCGCTCCGCGCCAAATTCACTCAGCACGAGACTTTGCGCGATCTTCTTGTCGGCTCTGGCGAGGAGAAGATCGAGGAGGATTCGCCCAAGGACCGCTATTGGGGCACCGGCCCCGACGGCGCCGGCCAGAACAAGCTCGGGCAGATGCTGATGCGGTTGCGCGCCGAGCTTCGTCATAGCGCGGCGCCGCGCCATGCCGCGCGCTTCGGCTGGCTGGCTCCCTTGATCCGGCTCGCCGAGATCGGCACGGCCAATTATCCGCGCCCCGTCCGCCGGCAGCTCACCATCGTCAACGTGATGGCGTTTTTGATCGTCATCTTCTCGGTGGTCTATGCCGGCGTGTTCGCCTATTACGGCGTCGACAAATATTGGCCGCTGATCGTCGCCAATCTGCTCCTGGTCCTCGTCGCCCTCGCCGCGCCGCTGGCCCACCGCATCAACGACATCGCCGCAGCCTTGTTGATCTGCGTCGCCGAATATCTCGCGCTGTTCTTCTTCGTGCGCGAGCTTGGCCGCGACTCCGGCATTCAGATCAACTACATCATCGTTGCCGCCGTCGCCTTTGCCATTTGCGGCATGGGCCGGTTGCGCCTCGTCGCGGCGGTCATCGCCATCGGCCTCGCCCTCCACCTCGCGGCCTGGTTCCTCTATCCGCCCGAGAGTGCGCAGATCGCCGCCGACCCCGGCCTGCTCGCCAATCTCTACGTGTCGTCGGCGGTGACAACCTTCGGCATCATCGCGCTGCTCGTGGGTTATGCCTTCACCGTGGCCGACCGCGCCCGCGCCGAGGCCGATTCCCTCCTCGCCAACATCCTGCCCGAGGCGATCGCCGAGCGCCTTAAGGAGAAGCCTGGCGAGCGCGTCGCCGACAGCGTCGACGAGGCTTCCGTCCTGTTCACCGATCTCGTCGGCTTCACCGAGCTCGCACAGAAGCTTGGCGTGGCACGCACTGTCGCCATCCTCGACCAGATCGTCACCGAGTTCGACCGGCTCGCCGCGGCGCACGGCGTGGAGAAAATCAAGACCATCGGCGACGGCTATATGGCGGTGGCGGGCGTGAGCCGGCCACTGCACGACCACCTGCCGCGCCTTGCCCGCATGGCGCTGCAACTGCCCGATCTCGTGGCGCGGCTGTCTGAGATCCACGGCGTCGATCTCAAGATCAGGATCGGCATCGCCGGCGGCCCGGTGATGGCGGGCATCATCGGCACCGACAAGTTCTCCTACGACGTGTGGGGCGAGACGGTGAACCTCGCCTCGCGGCTCGAGAGCCACGGGATTCCCGGCGAGATTCAGGTATCTGGCGCGGTCATGGAGCGGCTTGGCGATGCCTTCGTGTTCGAGCCGCGCGGGCCCATCCAAGTGAAGGGCGTGGGGCAGTTGGAGACTTGGCTGCTCAAGGCGGAGCGCAGCGCAAGCGCGGGAGATGCACCGTCATGACCTGGCGCGCCACCGTGTTGACCCTGTTCCCCGAGATGTTTCCGGGCACACTTGGCTCGAGCCTCGCCGGCAAGGCGCTCGCCGACGGCAAGTGGGCGCTTGAGACCATCGACATCCGCGACTTCGCCACCGACAAGCACCGCTCGGTGGACGACACACCTGCTGGCGGCGGCGCCGGCATGGTAATGCGCGCCGATATCGCTGCCGCGGCAATCGACGCTGCCCGCGTAAACGCAGCGCCAGGCACGCCCACGCTTTATCTTTCGCCGCGCGGAACCCCCCTCACTCAGGATCGGGTCCGCACGCTGGCGCAAGCGCCCGGCGCGATCCTGCTCTGCGGCCGCTTCGAGGGCATCGACCAGCGCGTGCTCGACGCGCGGAACGTCGAGGAGGTCTCCATCGGCGACTATGTGCTGTCGGGCGGCGAGCTTGCGGCGCAAGTCCTGATCGATGCCTGCGTGCGCCTCCTGCCTGGCGTCGCCGGCAATGAGGGCTCGCTGGCCGAGGAAAGCTTCGCTTCCGGGCTCCTGGAATATCCTCATTACACGCGCCCGCGCGAATGGGAGGGTCGCACCATCCCCGACGTGCTGCTTTCTGGCGATCACCGGAAGATCGCCGAGTGGCGGAGAGAGCAGGCGGAGGCGCTCACCAAAACCCGCCGCCCCGACCTTTGGGCGAAGCTGAAGCGCAAATAACGACGTTCAGGCCTTCGCCTATAGCGGCTTTTCTTTTGGCTTGCCTTCAGGCGCCGGAGACTCGCCAGCTTGACCTAAACGACTGAACCGGCGCGTTGCCTCTTTGTATTTTGCTCGATTGCCTTCGCGGATGGCGGCGGCGAGCTCGTCGAGAAGGTCGGCTGATGCAAAGGCAGCCTTTTCGCTCGCACAACTCAACTCAATCGGAATTCGCCCCGGCCCCCGAGACAGGACAAGAGAAAGTCGCATCAAATCGTGACGCAACTTAAACATGTAATTGTGCGTGTCATGCTCCAGCAAATGCGCCGCCTTCCTGAGAATGCCCGACATATGCTCGCAGTCTTCGGCGAGCTTCCCAGTGTCAAAAGGCTTTGGTTCCAACCGCCTCTTGGAAAGGACCTCAGTCCATATCCCCGCCGTATAGGCAACGACCACGACTGCCACCCAGAGAGCCGCGGTGCTTGTGATCGCTTGCCACACTGACGGCGCGCGCTGGGCGATAGGCAACAGGAGATCGGAGAGCCCCCTGACTCCGGCCGCTTCTTCTACCCTGAGGGCTATCACGACAAGCCCCACAAAGGTGAGGGCCGCAAAGAGCCATTGCCATGCGCGCCGCTTCCGCATGGCCGCAACTTACCAGTCCTGACTGTGTAGTCACGTTCGCCCTGGAACACCGAGGCATTGGGGCCAGGCTTTCGCTGCCTTGGTGCCTTTGCTAGTCCCAAAATCCATCGACAAGGACCGCAACCTGGGCTAGGAAACCCCCCGCGGAAGCTTGCCCCCCCGCACTTGA
The DNA here is from genome assembly GCF_050726195.1 of Methyloceanibacter sp. Lineage (GTDB taxonomy): Bacteria > Pseudomonadota > Alphaproteobacteria > Rhizobiales > Methyloligellaceae > Methyloceanibacter. The sequence continues at coordinate 108,805 of NZ_JBOHJC010000004.1, forward strand.
ACTTCTGGATCAATCAAAAAGAATGGCGTTCGCACGCAGGCCAAAAGCCGAGGCAGGCGCCCTGGAAAGGTATTGTCATGAATATCATCGAAGAGCTCGAGAAAGAGCAGGTCGCCGAGCGTCTCAAGAAGCGCAAGGTGCCGGAGTTCGGCCCCGGCGACACCGTCCGCGTCAACGTCAAGGTGGTGGAAGGCGAGCGTTCCCGCGTCCAGGCCTATGAGGGCGTGTGCATTGGCCGCTCCGGCGGCGGCATCAACGAGAACTTCACGGTCCGCAAGATTTCCTACGGCGAAGGGGTCGAGCGCGTATTCCCCATCCATTCGCCGCTGATCGATTCCATCGAGGTGGTGCGCCGCGGCCGCGTCCGCCGCGCCAAGCTCTATTATCTGCGTGGCCGCCGCGGCAAGGCGGCGCGCATCCCCGAGCGCCAGGACGTGCGCGGCAAGAAGAAGGCGGAAGGCTTCAAGGGCTTCACCAAGCCCAAGGGCGCGCCCGATGATCTCAAGCTCATCGCCGGCATCACGCCCGAGATCGAGACCAAGCTCAGCAAGCTCGGTATCATCAAGTTCGAGCAGATCGCCAACCTGACCGACGACGAGATCGCCCATGTCGAGGACGCGCTGTCCTTGGGCGGCCAGATCGAGAACGACGACTGGACGGCGAAGGCAGTGGCCCTGATGGCCGAGACCACGGCGGACGAAGTCCCTGCCGAGGAAGAGGCGGAAGGGGAAGACGCCGAGAGCGAGGCCAAGGCCAAGCCAGCCGCAGCCAAGGCGGCCAAAGCCAAGCCCGCCAAAAAGCCCAAGAAGAGCTAGGCGAAAATTCACCTCGCACGAAAGTGAACGGCGCGGGGTCAGTGCGCCTTGCCGGCGCCATGGCGCGCACGTAGAGCCTTGGCATCCCGATTGAAGCCCGAGGAGTTGCCATGCCGCTCTCGATGTACCAAGCCTCCGTTCCTGTCTTCGTGCGTGTGCTCGGCGTTCTGTCCAAGGTCCTGGACAAGGGCGCTGCGTTCGCCGAGGCGCGCAGCATCGACCCTTCCGTTTTGGTCAACGCCCGCCTCGCGCCCGACATGCTGCCACTGTCGCGGCAGGTGCAGATCGCCGGCGACATGGTGATGCGCGGGGCCGCGCGGCTGGCGGGCCAGGAGTTTCCCAACACCGCCGATACCGAGAAGACCTTCCCCGAGCTCCAGGAGCGGATCGCCAAGACCTTGCGCTTCCTCGACGGCTTCACTGCCGCGCAAATCGACGGCAGCGAGGAGAGGAATATCACGGTCAAATTTGGCGATCGCAGCCTGACCTTTACCGGCCAGGACTATCTTCTCAACTTCGTCCTGCCGAACCTCTATTTCCACGTCGCTGCCGCCTATCTGATCCTCCGCCACAATGGAGTGGAACTCGGCAAGCGCGACTTTCTCGGCATGTAACCCGCCAAGGCGACTTCTTGGGGGTTTGTAAACTGCGGCTTGAGACGCTATCTGACCCCTAGAAATTTGAGCATTTCAACGACTAAACTCGCGAAAATGCCGAAGCCCCGCACCCTGTACGACAAGATCTGGGACGAGCACCTGGTGCACGAGGCGCCGGACGGCACCTGTCTGATCTATATCGACCGGCATCTCGTGCACGAGGTGACGAGCCCGCAGGCCTTCGAGGGCCTGCGCATGGCCGGCCGCAAGGTGCGCGCGCCGGAGAAGACGCTCGCCGTGGTCGATCACAACGTGCCGACCACCGACCGCTCCTTCGGCATCGACGACCCGGAATCGGCGCTCCAGGTCGCCACCTTGGCCGAGAACGCCAAGGACTTCGGCATCGAGTACTACCATGAGCGCGACCGCCGCCAGGGCATCGTCCATGTGGTTGGCCCCGAGCAGGGCTTCACCCTCCCCGGCACCACCATCGTCTGCGGCGACAGCCACACCTCGACCCATGGCGCCTTCGGGGCCCTAGCCCATGGCATCGGCACGAGCGAGGTGGAGCATGTGCTCGCCACCCAGACGCTGATCCAGCAGAAGGCCAAGAACATGCGCGTGCGCGTCGACGGCAAATTGCCCGACGGCGTCACCGCCAAGGACATCATCCTGTCCATCATCGGCGAGATCGGCACCGCCAGCGGCACCGGCCATGTGCTGGAATATGCCGGCGAGGCGATCGAGGCGCTCTCCATGGAAGGCCGCATGACCATCTGCAACATGTCGATCGAGGGCGGCGCGCGAGCCGGCCTGATCGCGCCCGACGAAAAGACCTTCGACTACATCAAGGGCCGTCCGCGCGCGCCCAAGGCCGGGCATTACGAGATGGCGAAGGCGTATTGGGAAACCCTCTACTCCGACGACGGTGCCGCGTTCGACCGCGAGGTCACCCTGCATGCCGAGAAGCTGCCGCCCATCGTATCCTGGGGCACGAGCCCCGAGCAGGTGGTCTCCGTTTCCGGCCGCGTGCCGATGCCTGAGGAGATCGCCGACGAGACCAAGCGCAAAGCCGCAGTCCGCGCCCTCGACTATATGGGCTTGCACGGCGGCGAGAAGATCACCGACATCACGCTCGACCGCATCTTCATCGGCTCGTGCACCAATGGCCGCATCGAGGATTTGCGCGCCGTGGCCAAGATCGTCGCGGGCAAGCACGTCAACGAGAATTTGAGCGCGATGATCGTGCCTGGCTCGGGGCTCGTGAAGGCGCAAGCCGAGGAGGAAGGCCTCGATGCGATCTTCAAGGCCGCCGGCTTCGAGTGGCGCGAGCCCGGCTGCTCCATGTGCCTTGGCATGAACCCGGATCAGCTCCGGCCCGGCGAGCGCTGCGCCTCCACCTCGAACCGCAATTTCGAGGGCCGCCAGGGCCGCCTGGGCCGCACGCATCTGGTGTCGCCGCAAATGGCCGCCGCCGCCGCCATCGCCGGGCGCTTCGTCGACATCCGCGAGCTGCACTGAGGTCTGTAATCCACGCTATCCTCGTCATGCCCGGGCGAAGACCCGGGCCTCCAGGGCAACAGACTCTGAGCGCGCCGCCCTGGATCGCCGGGTCAAGCCCGGCGATGACGGGATGAAGGATGTCGATGGATGGCCAATTCTCTCGTCCGGCAAAAATTCGGTGCAGCGGCTGCCGACTATGCGGCGTCCACAGTGCACGCCGCGGGCCCTAGCCTCGCGCGTCTCGTCGCGCTGATCGAGACCAAGCCGACCTGGCGCGTGCTCGACATCGCCACCGGCGCCGGCCACACCGCGCTCGCCTTCGCGCCAAAGGTGGCCAAGGTCACCGCGACCGACATCACGCCGGAAATGCTGGCCGAGACGCGGCGGCTCGCCAAGGAACGGAAGCTCGGCAATGTGGTCACGGCGCAAGCCGCGGCTGACGATCTCCCTTTCCCCGACACGAGCTTCAACCTCGTGACTTGCCGCCTTGCCGCCCATCACTTCCCGAGCCCGAAAGCCTTCATGCGCGAAGCGGCGCGCGTGCTCATTCCAGGAGGCACGTTCGCGCTCGTCGACAACATCTCGCCCGACGACCAGGGCCTGGCTGCTGCCTACAACGCCTTCGAGAAATTGCGCGACCCGAGCCACGGACGCTGCCTCAGCCTCGCCGAGTGGAGCGGCCTCATCCAAGGTGCGCGTCTCACGATAGAAGCGAGCGAAGTGATCGATCAGGACATCGCCTTCGATCCCTGGGTCAAGCGCATGCGCTGCACGCCGTCCACCGTCACACGCCTCAGGGACATGCTGCACACCGCGCCGCTCAGCGAGCTGCTGCGGCCCCGCGACACGGATGATGGTCTCACCTTCACCTTGCGCGAGGCGATCATCCTCACCAGAAAGCAGCCGACATGACCGACTGGCACAAGCATCAGGCGCCGGGCATCGCCGAATTCGAGACCATCGCGCAGGCGGCGTACGACAAGCTGCCTGCGCACTTCCGCGACATGACCAAGGACGTCTTGATCCGGGTCGAGGAATTCCCCACCGACGAGGTGCTCGATTCGCTCGGCATCGAGTCGCCGTTCGACCTGCTCGGCCTCTATCAGGGCGTCGACCTCACGCGTCAGAGCGTTCTCGACGTCTCGACGTTGCCCGAGATGATCTTCCTGTATCGCCGTCCCATCCTCGACTACTGGGCCGAGCACGACGACACGCTAGGCCAGATCGTCACCCATGTGCTGGTGCACGAGATCGGGCACCATTTCGGCCTGTCCGACGCCGACATGGCGCGCATCGAGGCGGCAGCCGTCGACTGACGCGGTCCGAATACCGTTGACGCCTCAGGCCCCCGCCCGCAGACTGGCGCAAGGCGCGGGGTGGGTAGCAGAGGGAAACATCATGCGGTCAGCTGCCCATCTTCTCATGGGGCTTGCCCTCTGCCTCATGTTGACCGCGACCGCGCCGGAGCCGCAGACCGCCGCCGCCATCGAGCAGAGCCGGCTGGTCGCGCCGGGGCGCCTGGTGGTCGCCGGGCGCCGTCTCTCCTGTGGCCAAACCGCCACTTTGATCAGGGATTTCGCGGGCTTCGCCGTCTCCTCGACGGTCATCATGCTCAACATGCAAGCCTTGAAGGACCTGCCTCGTCCGGTGCAGTGGCTGATCTACTACCACGAATGCGGGCACATCCTGTATGGGCCGAGTGAAACGGCGGCCGACTGCTACGCCGTGCGCCGCGCCCGCCGCGAGGGCTGGCTGACCAGCCAGGCGCTCGACGACATCTGTGCGACGTTCAACATTGCGGGCCACGGCCCGGTCCATTCCAACCCGGAAGAGCGCTGCGCCAAGCTCCGCCAATGTTTCAGCACGAAGGCCGCAATTGGCTCGTTGGATGTGCGCTAGTTTGCGGCAATTGCGCGGACCGCGAAGGCCCCTTACACTGTCGACTCGACATGACTGACGGGCGGGTAATCCATCGTTTGGCGGCGGCCTTGGCGCTGGCCGTTGTTTCGTGGGCGGGCGCGACCACCGCCGGCCATGCCCAGGAGTTCGTCTATCGCGGCGGGACGGCAACCGGCCCGACCGTCGACGAATATCTTGAAGAGGTCGGCCCCGACGCCTCCTTCGTCGCCCACGGTTCGTTGACCATCGACGGCAAGGCGGTCAATTGCGGCAAGCGGCCGACCGTGCTGAACCCGAACTTCGACAGTTGGGGCGGCGCGTTTCCCGGCTTCGTCATCCTCAACTCGAAAAAGATCAACGGGCTCAGCACCCAGGTAAAGCTCTACATCTATTCCCACGAATGCGGCCACCAGTTCGTCGGCGCCGACGAGGTGATGGCAGACCTGTTCGCGATCAGGCGCGGTGTAAAATGGGGCTGGCTCGATGCGCAAGGGCTCGAGGACATCTGCGCTTTCATCTCGCAGCTCAAGGGCGACGCGGTGCATCCGCCGGGCCCCAGGCGCTGCGAGCTCATGCGCAACCACTATCGCGAGCTGGTCGAGGGCGGCGGGCAACGCGCCTCATCCACGCCGCCGTCGCGCGCCCAGACCCTCGGCCCCGCGCACTAGAAAATCCAGGCGATCATCAGCCAGAAGATCACGAAGAAAATCAAAAAGCCTAGAATGGTGAAGGGCAGCTCGCCGAAAATGGCGTCGCCCCCCGACACCACCGCCATGACGAGAATGGCGGCGAAGGACACGCCGAACGAGATCAGCGCCGCATTCTTGAGCCCGAGCCCCTCGGCGAACGGGTCCGCCGCGCCCATCACCTCGGTCATGTAATAGAGGCCGGCCGCACCCATCGCCACGAGCAGCACGAGCGCGACGGTTGCCGCCACGAACAGCCGCGTCGCCTCTTTCCGGTCGCGACGATCTTCCTCGCCTGTCATCGCCGTCCCCTTACCGCTTAGTCGTCGTCGAGCCTCGCTTCTTGCGCGCGGCTGATCGCCTCTCTGATCTCGTGCGGGTCCGGCAGGTCGTCAACCGTGAACTCCGGCTCGTCGCCCGCGGTCTTGATCTCGATCGTGCCCACGCCGAGGATGCGGTTGATGAAGCCCTGGTTCACTTGAACCGAGCGCACATGCCGCAACGAGACCGCGAGCCGCTCCTTGCTGAGGATACCTTTCTCGTAGAGGAGGTCATTTTCAGTGATGGTGAGCGCCGTCGCCCGCGTCTTAATGTACCAATAGAGCAAGATGAGGAGGCCGATGCCGAAGGCGGCGATCAACAGCACGAACAGAATGAACCAGAAGGGGTGCGCCCGGAACATCGCCGGATGCGCCTGGTAGATCACCGTGCCCGCCATCGCCGAAACCCTCCCGTCTGCCTCTGGCCCGACGGACCTTAGTCCGCGCCTTGGCGCGAGGAAAGCGCGATATCGTGACGGTGGAAAGGCCGGCGCTTAAAGGCTATATGGCGGACACCTAGAGGACCGCCATGGAAAAGTTCACCACCCTCACCGGCATCGCCGCCCATCTGCCCATGATCAATGTCGATACCGACATGATCATCCCCAAGCAGTACCTGAAGACCATCAAGCGCACCGGACTCGGCTCGGGCCTGTTCGCCGAGCTGCGCTACGACGAGACGGGCGATCCCCTCCCCGACTTCGTGCTGCACAAGCCGCCTTACGACAAGGCGGTGATCCTCATCACGGGCGAGAATTTCGGCTGCGGCTCCTCGCGCGAGCACGCGCCCTGGGCGCTGCTCGACTTCGGCTTCCGCTGCCTCATCGCGCCGTCCTTCGCCGACATCTTCTACAACAACTGCTTCAAGAACGGCATTCTGCCCATCACCTTGCCGCAGGCCGAGATCGACAAGCTGATCGACGATGCCTCGCGGGGACATAATGCCGTGCTCAGGGTCGACCTCGAGGCACAGGAGATCACGGGCCCAGACGGTGGCGTCATTCATTTCGACGTCGACCCGTTCCGCAAGCGCTGCCTCATGGAAGGGCTCGACGACATCGGGCTGACCATGGAGAAGGCCGACGCCATCGAAACGTTCGAGCGCGCCGCGAAGGCGCAGCGCCCCTGGGCTTAGGCCGAGGTAGGGTGGGCAAAGGCGCGGGGACGCGCCGTGCCCACCGCGCATCACTCAACGTGGGCAACGGCGATGCCGTTGCCCACCCTACTCAAACGTCAGAGTCGCTGTTTCGCTGAGCACCGGCTTCCCGTCGCGCATCACCTTGATTTCCCCAACATAGCTCCCGGCGGGCCAGCCGCCTTGCGGCGCCTTCTTGCCGGCGAACAACATGAACTGCGCCTTGTTGCGGTCGAGCGTCTCGGTGTTCTCCGCCAGCATCGTGCCGTCTTGTCTTAGCAGCACGTGAACGAAGTCTCCCTTCTGGAGATTGATGCCCCACAGATACGCGACGACAGGCGTATCGCGCTTCGGCTGAGGCAGCGGCGCGCCGGCTTCGAGCTCCTCGAGCGTCACGGGATGATCGGTGACGCCGGAGCCGAGCAGGACGCCCGGCTCGTAAAGGAGCTTCGCCCTGGCGGATTGGGTCCACAGCGCTTCTTCGTTCGTATCGCACGCGGCCGCCATGTCGGCGAGAAACGGGTCGACCGTCGCGTCGTCCTTGGTCACCACGATCTCGACATGCGGGAAGGCCGCCGCGCCCGAGTAGCCGATCTCGCCAAGCTTGTCGCCGGCTTTCACCTTATCGCCCTTCTTAACCGCGACCGAGCCGTTGCGCATATGGCAGTATTGCGTCGCCCAGCCGTCGCCATGATCGATCAACACGCCATTGCCGCATTCCTTGTCGGCGACGGCGGCCTGATCCTCTTCGTTGCGCAGGAGATGATCGGCCATGCCGTCGCGCAAGCCGGCCACGACCCCCGGCGCAGCCGCCAGGATGGCGACCCCCTTCGCCACGTCGGCTGTGGTGCGGAGGCGGATATCGGTGCCCTTGTGCCCGTCATAGGTCTCGCCGCCGCAGACATAATCGCGCGCCTCCGGACCCGCATCGCGATCGACATATTGCTGGATGAAGCAGTCGGTCCCCGGCGTGCAAGCGACGGGCATCTCGAGCTCGAAGGCCGAGGCCGGCCCAGCGGTCAGAGCAAATAGCAGGAACGCGCGTTTCAGCATGGCGTTGTCACGCTCTCCTACTCGAACGGTGCGGCTTGGGACTCCTGGACGGCGAGGTCCTTGCCGTCGCGCGTGATCTTGACGTGGGCGCCATAGGCGCCGTCGGGCCAGCCGCCCGCGGGCACCCCCGACTTCCCCGCCTGCACCAGGACGCCGGGCTCGTCCGCCTCGAGCGCACGGCTGTTGCTCATCAGCGGCTTGCCGTCCTTCATCAAGGTGACCTCGATGCTATCGCCCTTCCTGGCATGGGCGACCAGGGCATAGGCCACGCCCGGCGTGTTGAACTTCGGCTTAGGCGGGGTTTCGCCCGTTTGCAGCTCTTCGATCGTGGTCTTGTGGTCGGTGATGCCGAGCGCCACGACCTTGGTCTCCTGCGCCACCGCGGTGGCGGCCGTACCGCAAATCATGACCAAACCAAACAGCGCCCTTGTCAGCATGTCTCTCTCCCGGTAGGCAAAGCGCCGGTTACTCCCGGCTTCTCGGCCAGATGCTTTAGCACACGGCGGACTTGAATTCATGGCTTCCTACAGACTTCTTCTGCTACCCGGCGACGGCATCGGCCCCGAGGTCATGGGCGAGGTCGAGCGCCTGATCGCATGGGTTAACGCGCAAGGCCTCGCAAAGATCGAGACCGAGACAGACCTTGTCGGCGGCTGCGCCTACGACGCCCACGGCGAGGCCATTTCCGACGCCACCATGAAGACGGCGCTCGCCGCCGACGCGGTGATGCTCGGCGCCGTCGGCGGCCCCAAATGGGACGGCGTGCCTTACGACCAGCGCCCCGAGGCCGGGCTGCTCCGCTTGCGCAAGGACCTCGAACTGTTCGCCAATCTGCGCCCCGCCATCTGCTACCCGGCCCTCGCCGACGCCTCGTCCTTGAAGCGCGAGCTGGTCGACGGCCTCGACATCATGATCGTGCGCGAGCTGACCGGCGGCGTCTATTTCGGCGAGCCCAAGGAGATCGTCGATCTCGGAGGAGGCCAGAAGCGCGCCGTCGACACGCAAGTCTACGAGACCTATGAGATCGAGCGTATCGCCGCCGTCGCCTTCGAGCTGGCGCGCAAGCGCCGCAACCTTGTGCATTCCGCCGACAAGCGCAACGTGATGAAGACCGGCGTGTTGTGGCACGAGGTAGTCACGAAGCTGCACAAGGACCGCTACGCCGACGTCAAGCTCGAGCACATTCTCGCCGATAACTGTGCGATGCAACTCGTGCGCGCGCCGCAGCAGTTCGACGTCATCGTCACCGACAATCTGTTCGGCGACGTGCTGTCCGACGAGGCGGCCATGGCGACGGGCTCGCTCGGCATGCTACCGTCGGCCTCGCTTGGCGCCGCCGACGCGCATGGCCGCCGCCGCGCGCTCTACGAGCCGGTGCACGGCTCCGCCCCCGACATCGCCGGCAAGGGCGTGGCCAACCCCATCGCCACCATCGCCAGCTTCGCCATGGCCTTGCGCTATTCCTTCGATCTCGGCGATGCGGCGGACCGCGTCGAGCAGGCCATCGCCGATGTGCTCGGCCAGGGCCTGCGCACCGCCGACATCAAGCAAGACGGCTGCAAGACCGTCGGCACGCGTGACATGGGCGACGCCATCCTCGCGTCGCTAAACCGTGCGACCTAAACGCATGAAAACGCACATCGGTCTGCTTACGGTTGCGCTGTTCCTCTCCGGGGCGCATATCCCTGTGCTCGCCGATGACAGGCCCTCCGCTTCGACCCAGATCACCTCGAAGCGCACGCTGACCCCTGAGGAGCAAGCGCAGAAGGCGGCACGCAGGGCCTGCAAGATCGAGATCTGCGGCATCCTCGCCACCAAGGGGGAGCAAGGCCCCGACGTTGCCTGCGACATCGGCTGGACCTGGCGCGAGGACGAGATCATCGATGTGCTAGGTGACCGTATCGATTGGCCCTGGGGCAAGCTGGTCTGCCAGTCGCAAATCAGGCTCTCGCGCGCGGCGCTCGCCGAGGCGATGAGCGGACCGCGTTACCAGGCCGCCGCGGATGTTCAAACCGTGCGCTGCTCGCTGCATAACAAGGACGGCAAGCCTTACATCGTTGAGATCGAACTCGCGCCCAGGGTCACATTCGAAAACGGCAAGGCCACCGAGGCTCAGGTCAACTGGGGCGACGTGTCCGCACCGGCAGCGATTTATCCTCTGCTTTACGCCGCGACCGGACTGGACAACTCGACCAATGTGCTCGGGCCGGAAGTCGCGCACCAGATCAACAAGTTCGCCCGTAAGGACTGCGCCAAGGTGAAAAGCGAGCTGCCGGGCGCCGCGCCCGACTAGTTGGACAGCGCCGGCCCTCCGTCACACTCGTTAACGCCGCCGGCTCACCCGTAAACCCACACATAACAATTGCCGAGGACAATGGCCGCGCTCCGGTCGTCTGCGTGGGTACGGGGGATTGAGGTTTGGCGAAAGGCAATTACACCGCGTTTCTCAACGCTCTCGGCGAGCGGGAATCGAACGGCAATTACGCGGCCGTCAACCAGTTCGGCTATCTCGGCAAATACCAGTTCGGTGAGTTCGCGCTCCGCGACATCGGCTACTACACCTACGACGGCACCAGCGCCAACGACTTCAAGACCGCCTATTGGACCGGCAAGAACGGCATCGACAGCAAGGCCGAGTTCCTCGGCAGCCCGAGCGCCCAGGAGTCCGCCATCAGGGAGTACATGACCCTGCAATGGCAGTACGTGAAGACGGCCTGGGCCTACGAAGGGCAGACGCTCGACGGTATCAAGATCACCGAGTCCGGCATGCTGGCCGGTGCGCATCTCGTGGGCGCCGGCAATCTCAACAAATATCTGCTCTCCGGCGGCGATGCCGTGTCCTCCGACGGCAACAGCGTCAAGGTCAGCAGCTACGTCAAGCAGTTCGCCGGTTACGACACGCCCTTCTCCGCCAATCACAGCGTCGCCGAAACGATCAAAGGCGGCAGCGGCAATGACAAGCTCTCCGGCCGCGGCGGCGATGACAAGCTCCACGGAAAGGGCGCCAACGACATTCTCGATGGCGGCGCCGGCAACGACAAGCTCTCGGGCAGCAGTGGCGACGACAAGCTCAAGGGCGGCGGCGGCCACGATAGTCTCACCGGCGGGTCCGGCAAGGATCACCTCTATGGCGGGGCCGGACACGACACCTTCTCGTTCAATAACATCAAGCACAGCCGCCCCGGCTCAGACCGCGACGTCATCCACGATTTCCGCCGCGCAGAGGGCGACTTGATCGGCCTCCGCAAGATTGACGCCGACATCCACACGCCGGGCGATCAGGCCTTCAAGTTCATCGGCACCAAGAAATTCCACAAGATCGAGGGCGAGCTGAGATTCAAGGACGACGTGCTCCAAGGCGACGTGAACGGCGACGGCAAGGCTGACTTCGAGATCCGCATCGAGGTCTCCAAGCTGGTGGCGGACGATTTTCTGCTCTAGCGCTAGGGCCCGAGCGGCCTTGGCCTGCGGCATATCACCGGCCCGGTTGAACCCGCCGTCATATTGCGGGCGTATACCTAGCCCCCTGATGGGGGGCTGGATGCGACACGACGATGGACGATTCGACCATATCCGCGCCCCATGCCATGGAGGCAACCGCGCCACCTGACGGCGAGGCGCTCGGGCGCGCGCCCGCGGCCGCCTTGAGCGGTGCTCTGCCTGCGCCGAACGGGCACCGCACCTCGACAGTGTTGCGCGAATTCCTGGATAGCCAAACCGGCGAGCGAGTCAGCCTCGGGTCGTTGCGCGACGCCCTGGGCGATCGCGGCTTCGGCGTGCTGCTCCTCATCTTCGCGTTGCCGAATCTGGTGCCGGTCAACGTTCCGCTGCTTTCGGCTGTGCTCGGGGCTCCGCTGGTGCTGCTCGCGGCGCAGCTCGCCTATGGCCGGCACGAGCCGTGGCTGCCGGACTGGCTCACCGGCCGCTCGTTTCCGCGCGAAAGCTTCACCGCCGTCGTGCGGCGCGCCCTGCCGGCCCTAGGGCGCATCGAGACACTGCTCCGCCCGCGCCTCACCATTCTTCTCTCCTGGACCGGCGAGCGGCTCGTCGGCGTCGTGATTCTGCTCCTCGCCCTCATCCTCACTCTACCCATTCCCTTCGCCAATTGGCTGCCGGCCTTTGGCATTGCGCTATTTGGCCTCGCCATCGTCGAGAAGGACGGCCTGGCGGTCTTGGCCGGCTTTGCCGCGGCCGTGGCGAGCGTCGTCGTCGCCGGGGCCGTGGTCATCGGCCTGATCAAGGCATTCCTCCTGATTCTCTCCGGCCTCCTCGGCTAGGCGCCGCAGGCCCTCCACGCCTCCGCCTTTACATTGGCGCGCCGTTCCCATAAATCCGCCGCGAGGCCGGCCGAAAAGGCCGCCGGCTTTAGGAGTTCGTCATGGGTTACAAAGTCGCCGTCGTCGGCGCGACCGGCAATGTCGGGCGCGAGATGCTCAATATCCTCGCCGAGCGCGAGTTCCCCGCCGACGAGGTGATCGCCTTGGCCTCGCGCCGCTCCATGGGCGTCGAGGTCTCGTTCGGCGATCATCGCCTGAAGTGCCGCGACCTCGAAAATTTCGACTTCAAGGGCATCGACTTCGCCCTGATGTCGGCCGGCTCCGCCGTGTCCAAGGACTGGTCGCCCAGGATCGGCGCCCAGGGCTGCGTCGTCATCGACAACTCCTCGTGCTGGCGCTACGACCCCGACGTGCCGCTGATCGTGCCGGAGGTCAACGCCGACGCGGTGACCGGCTTCACTAAAAAGAACATCATCGCCAATCCGAATTGCTCCACCGCACAGCTCGTCGTCGTGCTGAAGCCGCTGCACGACGCCGCCAAGATCAGGCGCGTGGTGGTGGCGACCTATCAGTCGGTGTCCGGCGCCGGCAAGGAAGCCATGGTCGAGCTGTGGAACCAGACCAAGGGCATCTTCGTCACCGCAGCGCCCGAGCCCAAGAAGTTCACCAAGCAGATCGCTTTCAACGTCATTCCCCACATCGACGTCTTCCTCGACGACGGCCAGACCAAGGAGGAATGGAAGATGGTGGCCGAGACGAAGAAGATCCTCGACCCCAAGATCAAGCTGACGGCGACCTGCGTGCGCGTGCCGGTGTTCGTCGGCCATTCCGAGGCGGTCAATATCGAGTTCGAGAGCCCGCTCTCGGCCGATGACGCGCGCGACATCTTGCGCGAGGCGCCGGGCCTTCTCGTGGTCGACAAGCGCGAGCCCGGCGGCTACGTCACGCCCATCGAATGCGTCGGCGATTACGCGACCTATGTTTCGCGCATCCGCGACGACCAGACCGTCGACAACGGCCTGTCGCTGTGGGTGGTGTCGGACAACTTACGCAAAGGCGCCGCGCTCAACACCGTGCAGATCGCCGAGACGGTGATCAATCGCGGCCTGCTCGACAAGGCGGCCTAGCGCTCTGGTCACGCCCTGACCTCGATGAGGAGGCTATCGTAGCTCTCATCGGGACGCTTTCGCTTCCACAATTCGCTCAAGGCTTTGCCGCAGCGATCCGCCTTCGATTCGAAGGCGTCGGCAAAGGACCCTCTCTCGGTCTTTGAGTTGCGCTTGTTGTAAGCAGATATCTCGCTGAGGGCGGCACTGAACGCGGCGACCGCCTGAGAATCATACCTGTCCTTCTCTGCGGACTGCGTCGTCAACTCACCTTTGACGGCGAGAATGCACGCGAGCTCTGCTTGGGCCTTGTATTTTGGCGTACCGACCTCGAGGAACGATTGAAAGGCTTCCTTGGCGTTGATGAAATTTTGGTCGGACCCCGCACCGAAGTCCCATAACAAGAACTCAGCGTCGGCGATCAGAAACCAAGCCCGGGCCCGCAATGCGATATTGTCGGCCGCCCCGTCGACCACGGACCGTCCCGCCTTGGCGGCGTCCTCGTACCTGCCCAGTTGGAAGTTGGCGAACGCAATGTTGTAGTACGTGCGTGCCGGATCGTAGCCGAGCCTCAGCGCCCTTTTCCACGTCGCGATTGCATCATTGTATCGCTCCTGGTGATACTGGCACAGCGCCAGCCAATGCATCGCCGTACCACTTTGCGGGAGGTCGTAGGCTGCCTTGGCGTAGTCGGCCTCGGCCACGTCATATTGTTGGGACTGCACATTCTCTCGGCAGGCCTGAAAATTCTTATTGAGGTATTCGTTCAAAAATTCGGGTACGTCCTTCGCCGGATTGAAAACCATCAGCAGCACGAAGACGCCCAAGGGTCCGCCAATGCGCAGTCCCCTGGATTCATAGTCGAAATAGCCGATGAGAAAGAGGGCGAAGCCGGCGCCTGCCACGGCAATGCCGAGCTTGAATATGTCCCCGGCATATTGGTTTGGCACATATCCGAGAAGTGCGCTCGCAAGCAGCACGATCAGCACAAGGACCGCGACCGCGAACGCAATCGCCGTCTGAGCCGTCGATGGACGGTTCCACCGGGGACGCACGGGCGAGGCGGGCGGCGTCATTGTCGAGCCTATTCGCCGGCGTCGATGGGCTCCGAGGTCGGACCGCAGGAGCGGAACATCGGACAGGGATCGGCCGCGGCAGGTGGCGCCGCCAAGAGAAAGGCCGTGGCAACGATCATCACCCCAATGCCGAACCAATGCATCGCTGCCATGAGCACCTCCAGCGTCGACTTCCCTTCCTGAACTCAACCTAAAGTAGCATAAAACAAAACATCTAGCTAGAAGGGATTTTGTCCGATCAGCGGGGCTTGCGCAGCATCGGCGTGATGGGCGGCCCATCGCCGGCCTGGATGGTGCCCACGGGCTCGAACCCGTGCCGCTGATAGAGCCTGGCGCTGCGTGGGCTCGTCGCCTCGAGATAAGCGAGCGTCCCCTGCGCGTCGCAGTTTGACAGCGCGTGGCTGAGCAGCGCCGAGCCATAGCCCTGGCCTTGCCGAGCCGGATCGGTGCCGATCATCGGCAGATACCAATGCGGCTCTTGAGGATGCGCCTCACTCATCTGCTCGAACATCGCAAACACCGCGGTATGCTGGCTCGCCGGCGCCGTGCTCTCGACCAGCGCGGCTAACGCCTCCTCGTCGGGCTGCACGCCGGGCGGCATCCAGAGCGCGGCGGCGGCGCCTTCGATTATGTGGGCCGAGCCATGATCGAACGCCGCACCGCCGAGGATGCGGACGAGGCGCGGGAAATTCTCCAAGAACGCATCGGCGTCCTTGTACAGCCACCGCGCCGCCGGATCGCTGTTGAACGCAAGCGCGATCAGCGCCACGCACTGATCCATCTCTGCTTTGGTCGCGGTCTTGACGTCTTGGGTAGCCATCCATCCTCACTTCGTGGGGAACCGCGCAAACATCCTTCAGATGGCCGAAATGGGCATCAACCCGAAATTTCGCAACCCCCAATTTTGGGGAACTGCGCGCCGCAAGGCTCGTTTTCCTAGTTTGAGTAGGAGGAGAACGACATGGCCACCATGCAAGAGTGCATTACCGACTGCTTGGACTGCCACTCGGTCTGTCTGTCCACAATCTCGCATTGTCTGCAAAAGGGCGGCGAACACGCCGAGCCCGCGCACATCCGCCTGCTTCAGGACTGCGTGCAGATTTGCATTACCAGTGCCGATTTCATGCTGCGCAATTCGCCGCTGCACCAGATGACCTGTCGCATCTGCGCGGGCGTATGCGAAATGTGCGCCGACGACTGTGCCAAGATCGCCGACGACGAGACGATGGTCCTTTGCGTCGAAACGTGCCGGCGGTGCGCGCGAAGCTGCAGTGAGATGGCTGCCGCCGAGCGGCGGGCGGCCTAGCTCTCCTCGGTCAGCGCGGCGAAGCGGTCGGCCTTCTCGTCGAGCTCGATGACTTGGCCGCTGCCGATATCGAAATGAAGCCCGTGTAGGATGAGGAGGCCTTCCCCTTCGCGCTCTTTTAGCGCCGGAAAGGTGCGCAAATTCGCCAGCGACTGGCGAACTCCGGCAAGTTCGAATGCCGTCTCTTTTCCGAAGGCGGCAAGGTCGCGCTCCCTCACCTGAAGTCCATCAAGCAATGTTAGCCAGCGGCCGATGAAGCTTGTCTCGGAGGCGTTGCCTTTCAGCCGCTCGCGATAGGCGGCGACGCCGCCGCAATGAGAATGGCCGAGCACGATGATGTTCGGCACTTTCAGCACCAGCGCGGCGTATTCGATGGCGGCGCTCGTGCCGTGATATTTGCCTTCCGGCTCGTAAGGCGGCACGAGATTCGCGACGTTGCGCACGATGAACAGGTCACCCGGACCGGCGTCGAAAATCGCCGAGACGTCGACCCGCGCGTCGCAGCAAGCGATGACCATGGCGGTCGGCGACTGCCCGAGTTCGGCAAGCTGCCGGTAGCGCCCCTTGTCGGGCGCATGCCGGTCGCGCCGGAAGCGCCAATATCCATCCGCTAAGGTCTTCGGTAATTGCAAGAGTCAGATCCTCCTGTTCGCGCGGCACAATTCCAGCCCCTCCAGCCTTTGTCCAGCTGGGAGTCGATCACCATATTGATAGGGAAACTCTATCGGGCGTTTGCGTCTGCCGCCTTGATCCCGGCGGCGGGCCGGCGCGTAATGCAAGTGCTGGCGCCACCAGAAGCGCAAAAGCCAATTGCGCCCTGCCGGCACGAGGAGACGCGGATGAGGCTTACAGCGTGGCCCACGCAGAGCCTTGATCCCTTCACAGCGACATGTGGCAGCAGGTCGTTGGCCTCCGCTTGTGGGCACGAGCGGGCGCTGCCGTCACTTGCCCATGTCGCTCGCAAAGGAGCGTGAGATGGCAAAAGTACTTTGTGTTCTCTATGACGATCCCGTCACCGGCTATCCGCCGCAATACGCACGGGACGACATCCCCAAGATCGACCACTACCCCGACGGCATGACCACGCCGACCCCGAGCAAGGTCGACTTCAAGCCTGGCGAGCTGCTCGGCAGTGTCTCGGGCGAGCTCGGCCTTCGCAAGTTTCTCGAAGACGCCGGACACACGCTCGTGGTGACCTCGGACAAGGACGGCCCCAACTCGGTCTTCGAGAAGGAGCTTCCCGACGCCGAGATCGTCATCTCACAGCCGTTCTGGCCCGCTTACATGACCAAGGAGCGCTTCGACAAGGCCAAGAATCTCAAGCTCGTCGTCACCGCCGGCATCGGCTCAGATCACACCGATCTCCAGGCCGCGATGGAAAAAGGCGTCACCGTGGCCGAAGTCACCTATTGCAATTCGCTCAGCGTGTCCGAGCACATCGTGATGATGATCCTGGCGCTGGTGCGGAACTACATCCCGTCCTACGGCTGGGTCGTCAAAGGCGGCTGGAACATCGCCGATTGCGTCGAGCGGTCCTACGACCTCGAAGGCATGAACGTGGGCACGGTGGCGGCCGGCCGCATCGGCCTCGCCGCGCTGCGGCGGCTCAAGCCGTTCGACGTCAAGCTGCACTACTACGACAAGCATCGTCTGCCGAAGGAGGTGGAGCAGGAGCTTGGCCTCACCTTCCACCCGAATGTCGAGTCGCTGGTCAAGGTCTGCGACGTGGTCACCATCAACACGCCGCTCCATCCCGAGACCGAACACATGTTCAACGACGAGCTGATCGGCAAGATGAAGCGCGGCAGCTACATCGTGAACACCGCACGCGGCAAGATCGCCGACCGCGACGCCATTGTCCGGGCGCTGGAGAGCGGCCAGCTCGCCGGCTATGCCGGCGATGTCTGGTTCCCGCAGCCCGCGCCCCGCGATCACCCGTGGCGCACCATGCCGCATCACGGCATGACGCCGCACATCTCCGGCAGCTCGCTGTCGGCGCAGGCGCGCTATGCCGCCGGCACCCGCGAGATCTTGGAATGTTACTTCGCCAAGAAGCCGATCCGCACCGAGTATCTCATCGTCGACAAGGGCCAGCTCGCCGGCGCCGGCGCACACTCATACACGGCGGGCGACGCCACCAAGGGCTCCGAGGAGGCCGCGAATTTCAAGAAGGCCGGTTAGGCCGCAGCATCGGGCGAGATTGCCACGCCGGCCTAGTAGTGGCGTCTCGCGATTGCAGCTAATGTTGAGGCCTCGCGACCACAGTCGCGAGGCCTTTTCTTATGCGGGAAATGGTCGCTCTTCGGGAGAACGATATGGGTGACGTCCCATCGGCGGCGACCTCAGGACGCGATGCGGTCCTAGTTGACCTCGCCCTCCAGGGAGGCGGCGCGCATGGCGCGTTCACGTGGGGCGTTCTCGATCGATTGTTGGAGGAGCCCTGGCTGCTCATAGAGGGCATCTCCGGCACCTCCGCAGGCGCCATGAATGCCGCCGTTCTCATCGACGGTTATGCCGAAGGCGGAGCGGACGGCGCCAAAGCGCGGCTCGAGCTGTTTTGGCGGAAGGTGTCCGACGCAGCCCGTTTCAGTCCCTTTCGTCGTAGTCCGCTCGACATTCTCCTTGGCCGCTGGACTCTCGATACATCGCCCGTCTTTCTCGCTTTCGATCTTATGGCGCGCATTTTCTCGCCGTACGATCTCAGTCCGCATGGCTTCAATCCCTTGGCCGAAATTCTGGCGGATTGCATCGACTTCAAGCGCTTGGCCAATGTGCCGACCAAGCTGTTCGTGACCGCCACCAACGTTCATACCGGGCGTGGACGCGTGTTCCGCAACGCGGAACTGACGCCCGAAGTGCTGCTGGCCTCCGCCTGCCTGCCGACGATGTTCCGCGCCGTCGAGATCGACGGCGAGGCCTATTGGGACGGCGGATTCGCCGGCAATCCGACCATCACGCCCCTTATCCGCGAATGCGAGTCGGGCGACACCATCCTGGTGCAGGTCAATCCGGTGGAGCGGCCGGGCACGCCGCGCACCGCGCAGGAAATCGCCAGCCGCGTGAACGAGGTCTCGTTCAACGCGACCTTGCTGAAGGAGCTGCGCATGATCGCGCTATTGCGGCAGGTCTCGAATGCCGGGACCAGCGAAAGCGCGCGTTGGGCGCAGATGCGAATCCACCGCGTTACGAGCGCCGCGATGACGGACCTTGGCTACTCCTCGAAGCTCAATGCCGAGTGGGAGTTTCTCGTGATGCTGCGGGATGAGGGGCGCAGCGCCGCGGAGGTGTTTCTTACCGCGCATGCGGCTGAGCTTGGCGTGCGGTCGACTCTCGATCTCGATGCCGCAGTCGGGCAGGTCTGACCGGCGATGGGACTTGCCGGTATTCTTCTCGCGCTAGGGCTCCTCGTCTTCCTGTCCTATCGCGGCTGGACCATACTGCTGCTCGCACCCGGAGCGGCGCTACTCGCCGCAGCGTTATCCGGCGAGCCGCTCTTGGCCCACTGGACGCAGACCTTCATGGGCGGCGGAGCACAGTTCTTGGCCCAGTTCTTTCCCTTATTTCTGCTTGGCGCGCTCTTCGGCAAGCTGATGGAGGATAGCGGCTCGGTCGAAGCCATTGCCCGCTTCATGACCGACAGACTCGGCGCGGGCCGCGCCATGCTTGCCGTCGTCTTGGCCGGTGCGATCGTCACCTATGGCGGCGTCAGCCTCTTCGTCGCGATCTTCGTCATCGCGCCCATGGCACACGGTGTCTTCAAGCGTGCCGACATTCCCGTTCGGTTGATGCCGGCAGCGATCGCGCTTGGCACCATGACGTTTACGATGTCGGCCCTTCCCGGGACGCCGGCCCTCCAGAACGCGATACCCATGCCGTTCTTCGGCACCACGCCCTTCGCGGCTCCCGGCCTTGGCATCGTAGCCGCCGCCATCATGCTGACTTTTGGCATGTGGTGGCTGGGGCGCGCGGAGAGATTGGCACGACGGCAGGGCGAGGGCTACGGGCAGGCTCCGCAGTCTCCGGCTGAAGCGCCCGGTCTCCGCGAGCGGGCGACGATTGCCAGCGAATTCGATCCCGCGGAGCTTCCGCACGGCCGCCACGCTGCGGAGGTTCCGGCCGTTTGGGTCGCGCTGCTGCCTCTCGTCGTGGTGATCCTCGTCAATCTCGCCATGAGCGTCTTGGTGCTGCCCCGGCTCGATACCAGCTTTCTCGCCGAAGAGCGGTTCGGATCGACAACTCTAGCGGCAGTCGGCGGCGTATGGTCGGTGGCAGTCGCGCTCTTCGCCGCACTTGTGACCCTCATAGTCCTGAACTACCGGCGCTTGCCGTCGCTCAAGGAAAGCGTGGACGCGGGCGCGAACGCATCGGTGCTTCCGGCGCTTAGCGTAGCGAGCCTCGTCGGCTTTGGCGCCGTCATCGCCGCGTTGCCCGCATTCGCCCTGGTGCGGGACTTCGTGCTGTCCATCGAGGGCGGCCCGCTCGTCTCGCTTGCGGTTTCCACCAATATTCTCGCCGCGTTGACCGGATCTGCCGCGGGCGGCTTGACGATCGCGCTCGATGCGCTGGGCGAGACCTACCTTCAGCTCGCCGGCGAACAGGGCATCGACCCCGCGTTATTGCACCGCATTGCCGTGATGAGCGCGGGAACGCTCGACAGCCTGCCGCACAATGGCGCCGTCGTGACGCTGCTGTCCGTTTGCGGCGTCACGCATCGGGAGAGCTATTTCGATCTCCTTATGGTCGCCATCGTTGGCGCGCTGATCGCGCTTGCGGTCGCTATCGCCCTGGGCTCGGCGATGGGTTCGTTCTGACCGATCGCTCGCGGCGTCATCTGCCTGTCGCACTTCGCGGCCGCAGCAATCGCCCCGGGGTCTTGGGCCATCGGCACTTGCGATGATGGCGAAGCCCGGCCAGACTACCGGCCAAAAGGCAATGGTAAGGTTCGGGGGACAGCGAATGGCGCGCACTGGAGTGGCTGCCGCAACAGATCAGCTCGACAAGGCGCGGATTATCGCGCCTCCCGGCTACAACCGCTGGCTCGTTCCTCCCGCAGCGCTTGCCATCCACCTCTGCATCGGCATGGCCTACGGCTTCAGCGTGTTCTGGCTGCCGCTCGGCCGCGCTGTCGGCGTCTCCGAAGGGCTCGATCACCCGGTCACGTGCCCCGGCGACGCCACCACGTTCTTCGGCAAGCTCGCCATGACGGCGCACGCCCTGTTCGCCACCGACTGCGACTGGACTCAGTTCGACCTCGGCTGGATGTACACGCTGTTCTTCGTTCTTCTCGGCGTGTCCGCGGCCATATGGGGCGGCTGGCTGGAGCGCGTCGGCCCGCGCAAGGCCGGCTTCGTCGCGGCGCTCTGCTGGAGCGGCGGCCTCATGATCTCCGCCGTCGGAGTCTACTTCCACCAGCTTTGGATGCTGTGGCTCGGCTCCGGGTTTATCGGCGGGATCGGTCTTGGCCTCGGCTACATTTCCCCCGTCTCGACCCTGATCAAGTGGTTCCCGGACCGGCGCGGCATGGCGACCGGCATGGCCATCATGGGCTTCGGCGGCGGCGCCATGATCGGTTCGCCGCTCGCCGCCATGTTGATGGCCTACTACCGCACGCCCACGTCGGTCGGCGTGTGGGAGACCTTCGTCACCCTCGGCATCATCTACTTTGTCTTCATGATGGGCGGCGCCTTCGGCTATCGCCTGCCGCCAACGGGCTGGAAGCCGGAAGGGTGGACGCCGCCCGAGAACTCGCATGCCATGATCACGACCGGCCATGTGCATCTCAGGGATGCGCACAAGACGGTGCAGTTCTGGCTGATTTGGGCCGTGCTTTGCCTCAACGTCTCGGCCGGTATCGGCATTATCGGCGCGGCCTCGCCGATGCTTCAGGAGACGTTCGGCGGCCGGCTGTTCGGCGATCCGTCCGTCGGCTTTGCCGTCTTCACCGACGACCAGAAGCGGATGGCCGCAGCGGTCGGCGCGGCGTTCGTCGGCCTGTTCTCGCTGTTCAATATCGCCGGCCGGTTCTTCTGGGCCTCGCTGTCCGACAAGATCGGCCGCAAGCTCACCTACTACACGTTCTTCACGCTCGGCTTCATTTGCTACGCCGCGGCTCCGAGCCTCGCCACGCTCGGCATGCTCGCCATATTCGCCGCCGCCATGTGCCTCATCGCCTCCATGTATGGCGGCGGCTTCGCCACCATCCCGGCCTATCTCGCCGACGTGTTCGGCACGCAGTTCGTCGGTGCCATCCATGGCCGCCTGCTCACCGCCTGGTCGACCGCCGGCATCGTCGGTCCGGTGATCGTCAATTACATGCACGACAATCGGGTGGCCCAAGGCGTTCCGCCCGACCAGATCTACGGTCCGATCTTCTACGTGCTGTCCGGGCTGCTCGTCGCAGGCTTTGTCTGCAACCTCCTGATCAGGCCGCTGCATCAGAAATGGTTCATGAAGCCGGAGGAGGTCGAGGCGCTCCAGACCAAGGCGGCGGTCGTCTCGGCGCGGCGCGTCACCGAAGTTCGCGCCACCCACGACGTCAACCCGAGCATCCGCCTGCTCCAGCCGATCGGCATGGCGGTGATCGCCGTGGCGCTCGTATGGTGGATCACCTTCTACACCGCCGTTGGCGGCATCGGCGGCGCCTGGCAGTGCCTGATCGTCACCACGGGCCCTTGCGCCGACACCATCGCCAAGTCCGAGCTTGCCGGCTATTTCGCCTACCGGCCGTTCCTGATGTGGATCGGGCTGGCGCTCTGGTTCGCCGGCATCGTTCTCCGCCGGCACGTGGAGATCGCGCCGCTCGCCTGGGCGGCGGTCGGAATTCCGCTGCTCTGGGCGGTGTGGATCACCCTGGAAAAGGCGCTGGTGTTGTTCAGATAGCGGCCATCTCGGCAGCCTTCGTTGTCAGAATCGGCGGCAAAAGCGGCGTTCGAGCCGGCCGGGAGCGGCTGATTCTAGCTACATGACTGATTCACAAGGATTTTTGCTGTCAGAATCCGTTAATGCCCTCTTCAGGCTGCGTTCATGGACCCGTCATGCCACTATCATCCCCAGACCCCATTATCTGGGCTGAAGTTCACCGAAGGAGACGACCAATGAAAGAGTGGCTGAAACCCGAGATCACCGAGTCCGAGGCTGGCATGGAAGTCACCTCCTATCTTCCGGCTGAGCTCGACCGCGCTTAATTCGCGCTGATCTAGCAAGTTTTCAGAAATGGCGGTCCCAGCGTTAGCGGGGCCGCCATTTTCTTTTGCGCGCCAGCGCCGGTGCGTCCATCAAACCATCATGCGCCGTTCAGACAGTTTTCATCACCACTTCATGCGCTTCTCATCGCCAATCCCTAAGTCTAAGCCGTGACTTCATGAAAGGAGATCCATCATGAAAGAGTGGCTGAAACCCGAGATCACCGAGTCCGAGGCTGGCATGGAGGTCACCTCCTATCTTCCGGCCGAGCCCGACCGCGCCTAATTCGACGCGTCGATCTTTTCTAAGTTTTCGCTGAAATGGCGGTTCCGGCGCTGTGCAGGGCCGCCATTTTTGTTGTAAGGGGCAGGGGCGTCCCGCCACGGCAGCTCCCGCTTCCCCTCCACCAAGCGCTTCGGCTAGATAGGCGTCCCGCGAAACCGGGTGCGCTGACGGCGAGGGTCTCCACACGAGAACCATGATCGGCTGCCACAAACGGCGCGCGCACGTCCGGTAGAGCTGATCTCCATGCTCCCCTCCATCGTCATCGCCGTGCTGGCCATCCCGGTGCTCGCCATCGTCGCCATCGTCATGGCGGCCTCGACGCGGGAACGCCTGAAGCGGCTCGAGTTCAAGCTGGCGAATCTCGAGGGGCAACTCGCAATCCTCACCGGAGCGCCTGCGCCCGTCATACCGCCGCCCCAACCAGCCGCGCCGGTCGAAGCGCCCGCTCCCGTCGCGGCGACTGAACCATTAGAGTCTGCTGCAGCGGCCGCTGCGCCACCTTCGCCGCCCAAGGCAAAGCGAAGCCTCGAGGAGCGCTTCGGCACCCAATGGGTGGTATGGGCCGGCGGCATCGCGCTCGCGCTCGGTGGCTTCTTTCTCGTCCGCTATTCCATCGAACAGGGCTGGTTCGGCCCTGCCGCGCGCGTGCTGCTCGCGGGTCTCGTGGCGGCCGCCCTCATCGCCGCCGGCGAATGGACCCGTCGCAACGAGCTCAAGACCGGGCTCGCCGGGCTGGCGAGCGCGCACATCCCGAGCGTGCTGACCGCCGCCGGCACGGCCATCGCCTACGCCGACGTCTACGCCGCCTTCGCGCTTTATGGCTTCCTCAACGCCGCGACCGCCTTCCTGCTGCTTGCCGTCGTCGCCCTCGGCACGCTTGCCGCGGCGCTGCTGCACGGACCTGCCCTCGCCGGGCTCGGCCTGGTCGGCGCGTATGTCACCCCGCTCATCGTTTCGACCGAGGAGCCGAGCTACTGGGCGCTCTATCTCTATCTCGCCGTGGTCACCGCCGCCGCCTTCGCGCTCGCACGCATTCGCCATTGGCGCTGGCTTGCCGTCACGGCGATCGTT
The DNA here is from genome assembly GCF_050726195.1 of Methyloceanibacter sp. Classification (GTDB taxonomy): domain Bacteria; phylum Pseudomonadota; class Alphaproteobacteria; order Rhizobiales; family Methyloligellaceae; genus Methyloceanibacter. Next base: position 133,115 of record NZ_JBOHJC010000004.1, read on the forward strand.
GCGAGTGCGCTGTGGACCTTGCCAGGCATCGGCGACATCGCCGCCGTCGCGCCGCATGCCTTTCACGTCGCCGCGGGCTTCGTCTTGAGCGCGCTTCTGATCGTGTCCGGCCTCCTGTTCGGACCGGACAGCGAGAAGGGCGAGATCGACGCGGTCTCTTCCGGCGCGCTCGCCGCCTATCTCCTCGCCTCCACTCTGCTCGTCCTTGCGACCGGCCACGACACCCTCGCCCTTCTCCTCTTCGTCGTGCTCGTCGCCGCGACCGTCGCCATCGCCTGGCGCACCGATTCAAGCATCGCCTCCGTGCCGGTCGCTGCGCTTCTCGTCGCCCTCGTCTTCGCGCAATGGGCATTCGACTTCGACCTGCATCAGCTCGACATTCTCGCCGGCGCAGTCCCCGACTCCGCCTGGCGCCCTGACGAGTTTCTGTTCGGCGCGCCGCTGATGCTTGGCGGGGCGTTTGCCGCCCTGTTCGGTATCTCCGGGTTCCTGGCCCAGGGCCGGAGCACCAGGCCCTTCATCGCCATCCTTTGGAGTGCCTGCGCCGTCGCCGCGCCCATCGCCATCCTCATCGCCCTCTACTACCGCATCGCCGGCTTCGATCGCTCGCTGCCCTTCGCCACGGCCGCGCTTGTTCTTGCCGCCATCTACGCCTTCGCCACCGAGGCGCTCGCCAAGCGTCCCCCGCGACCGGGCCAGGCCGCTTCGGGCGCGATCTTCGCCACCGGCGCCATCGCCGCGCTCGCCCTGGCACTCAGCCTCGCTCTGGAGAAGGGCTGGCTCACCGTGGCGCTCGCGCTGATGGTCCCCGGCATCGCCTGGGTCGCCGAGCAGAGGGCGTGGCTGGCGCTGCGCTGGCTCGCCGCCGCCATGACGGTCGCCGTGCTCGGCCGCATCGCCTGGGACCCGCGCATCGTCGGCGACGACATCGGCACCACGCCCGTCTTCAACTGGCTGCTTTACGGCTACGGCGTGCCGGCCTTGGCGTTCTGGTTCGCCGGTCGCAAGCTGCGGCAACGCACCGACGACGTGCCGTCCCGCATCGTCGACGCCGCCGCCATCCTCTTCACCGTGCTCCTCATCGTGTTCCAGGTGCGCCACTATGTCTGGGCCGGCGCGCCGTACGACGCCGACGGCGTGCTCGCCGAGACCGCGCTCGATGTCACCCTGCTGCTCGCCGTACTCATCGGGCTCGAGCGCGTGCGCGAGAAGAGCGGCAGCGTCGTCCACGATTGGGGCGCGCGCATCCTTGCCGCCGGGCTCCTCTACACCGCCCTGTTCGGGCTCGGCGTGGCCGCCAACCCGCTCTTTACCGATGAGGCCGTCGGGCCACCCGTCTTCAATCTGATCCTGCTCGGCTACGGCCTGCCGGCGCTCCTCGCCGCGATCCTCGCCTACGTCACCCGCAACACGCGGCCCAAATGGTACAGCGCCACGGCCGCCGCAGCGGCGCTCGCGCTCGCGCTCGCCTATCTCAGCCTCGAGATCCGCACACTCTATCACGGCCCGATATTGAGCGTCGGCGCGACGTCCGACGCCGAGCAATACACCTACTCCGCCGTGTGGCTCGCCTTCGGCGTGGCGCTGCTCGCCGCCGGCATCTGGCTCAAGTCGCTGCCCTTGCGCGCGGCGTCGGCCGCGGTTGTGGTGCTCACGGTGCTCAAGGTGTTTCTGTTCGACATGTCCGACCTGACCGGCATCTACCGGGCGCTGTCGTTCCTCGGGCTTGGCGCCGTGCTCATCGGCATCGGCTGGTTCTACCAACGCCTCCTGTTCCCGCGGCCCACCGGGGCGGATGAGGCGCCATCAGAGTGAGACTTGGTCGCGCGCCGCAAGCTTGGTATTCTCACTTCTCAAATGACCGATAGCGCCGATCGCATTACATCCGATCCCGAAATCTGCGGAGGGAAGCCAACCATTCGCGGCCTGCGCATCCGTGTGACCGACATTCTCGATATGCTTGCCGCCGGTGCCACCCGCCAGGACATATTGCGGGACTACCCTTACCTGGAGGACGAGGACATTAGTGCCGCTCTTGCCTATGCCTCGCACCAAAGCGACCACCCCGTCATTCGGACCAAGTAGGCGTGCGCTTCCTCGTTGATGCGCAGTTACCTCCGGCGCTGGCGCGGTTCTTGAGGGTGTTGGGCCATGAAGCCGATCACGTGATCGACTTTCAACTGGAGACGGCCTCCGATGGCACCGTTTGGGACTTTGCCAGGGAGCACTCGGCCGTCCTTATTACGAAGGACGAGGATTTCCGCACGCTGCGCCTATCCCAGACGGAAGGCCCGCCCGTCGTCTGGGTCCGCATCGGCAATACAACGACGCCTCACCTCCTGAACAGGCTGTCCGACGTGTGGAACGCCGTCATCAGTGGGCTCGAACGCGGCGAAGTCCTAATTGAGATCAGGTAGGCATCGGCTGGTTCTACCAGCGCCTCCTGTTCCCGCGGCCCACCCAGACGGAGGGGTGACACGGGGCGCGGCCGAAACTATGGTCCGCGCCGCCGGGGCCGGCGCCGCAACGCCGGCCCCTCGAAACATCCGAGAAAGGTGACCCAATGTCTTGGGCCTATCTCATGCTCGCCGGGCTTTTCGAGGTGGGCTTCGCCTTGACTCTCAAGCCGACCGAAGGCTTCACCAGGCTTTGGCCCACCCTGATCTTCCTCGCCTGCATCCTCCTGAGCTTCACTTTCCTCGAAAAATCGCTCAAGGACATTCCCATCGGCACCGCCTACGCGGTATGGACCGGCATCGGCGCGGCGGGCACTGCCATTGTCGGCATCCTCGTCTATAAGGAGCCGGCGACGGCGCTTCGGCTATTCTTCATCGTGACCCTGATCGCGTCCATCATCGGCTTGAAATTCGCAACAAAAACATGAACGACACCAGAATGGAAAAGATCGACCGGACCGTCACGGGCAACTATTTCGAAGACTTCAAGCTCGGCCAGGAGATCGTGCACGCTACGCCGCGCACCGTGACCGTGGGCGACGTGAGCCTCTACACGGCGCTCTACGGCTCGCGCTTCGCCGTGCAGTCGTCGGATGCATTCGCACAGAGCATCGGCTATCCGCGCAGCCCCATCGACGATCTCCTGGTCTTCCACTTCGTCATCGGCAAGACCGTGCCGGACATTTCGCGCAACGCCATCGCCAATCTCGGCTACGCCGAGTTCCGTTTCTTGAAGCCCGTCTATCCCGGCGACACCATCGCCTCGGTCTCCGAGGTGATCGGCGTCAAGGAGAACTCCAACAAGAAGAGCGGCACCGTCTATGTGCGCTCCACCGGGCGCAACCAGAACGGTGAGCCCGTTCTCTCCTACGCGCGCTGGGTCATGGTCAACAAGCGCAACCTCGACGCGCCCGCGCCCGATCCCGTCGTGCCGGAGCTTGCTCAAAGCGTGGACCCGGAGTCTCTCGGCAAGGCGCTGCCGCCCTTGAAGCTCACTGTCTACGACTATGGGCTCGCCGGCTCGCAGCGGCGCTGGGAGGACTATGCGGTCGGCGACAAGATCGACCACGTCGACGGCCAGACCATCGAGGAGGCCGAGCATCAGCTCGCCACCCGCCTATTCCAGAACACCGCGCGCGTACATTTCAACCAGCATGTCGAAGGCCAGGGCCGGTTCGGCCGCCGCCTCGTCTATGGCGGGCATATCATCTCGATCGCCCGCTCCCTGAGCTTCAACGGCCTCGCCAATGCCTTCCACGTGCTCGGGCTGAACGGCGCGCGGCACGTAGCGCCGTCTTTCGCCGGCGACACCATCTACGCCTGGAGCGAGGTGCTCGACAAAGCCCATCTCCCCGGCCGTTCCGACATGGGCGCGCTTCGCCTGCGCACCTTCGCGGTCAAGGACCGCGCTTGCGCCGATTTCCCAGGCCTGAAGCCGGATGGTAGCCCCGAGGACGGCGTGGTCCTCGACATGGACTACTGGGTGGCGCTGCCGCGCTGACTAACGCGTGTGCCTTCCCCTTGGCACGGAATCTCCGGCTCCTAGACGAAGTCGAAGTCGTCGGCGTGCAGATTGGCGAGCTGCACGTCATCGAGCCTGAGCGAGTTGTTGGCATTCAACGTGATCACGACATCGTCACCGTCCTGCTCGCTTGCATTGATAACGGCGTTGAAGTTCCGGAACAGGTCCTGATCGAAGCGGATGACGTCGACGGTCCCGGCGCCCGCCACGAAGTCGGTGATCCTATCGTGTCCGAAGCCTTGGGCGAACACGAAGGTGTCGTTGCCGCCGCCGCCAAACAGAAAGTCGTTGCCGTTGCCGCCGGTGATCGTGTCGTTGCCGGCGCCGCCGTCGATAGCGTCACTGCCGTTGCCGCCATTGAGCGTGTCGCGACCGTCGCTCCCGCCCAGGAGATCGGCGCCGCCGCCGCCGTTGATCGTATCGTTGCCACCCTGCCCGTTTATGGCATTCGAGAGGTTGTTGCCGGTCAAAGCGTCGTTGCTGTTGCTGCCGAAGATGTGCTCGACATTCCTCACCTGGTCGCCCTGGGCGTGGCCGCCCTGGCCAATGGTCTGGGCGCCGTTCGCTCCGAGCGTCAGCGTCACGCCAGAAGGACTGGCGGTATAGTCGACGGTATCGAAGTTGCCGCCGCCATTGATGATGTCGGCGCCACCACCGCCTATAAGGATATCGACGCCGCCTTGGCCATTGAGCGTGTCGATACCGCCGCCCCCGTTGAGGAAATCGTTGCCGTTGCCGCCATTGAGCGTGTCACTACCACCTTGGCCGAACAGTTCGTCAAGGTCGTTGCCGCCATTGAGCGTATCGTTACCGCCACCGCCTCTCATGTCGTCGTCGCCGTTGCCGCCCGTGAAGACGTTGGCGAAGTCATTGCCTGTCAGATTGTCATTGAAGTTGGTGCCGATGATGTTTTCGAAGCCGTCGCCGGTGTCGCCGGTGGCATGTCCGCCATCGGCGGCGACAAGATTTCCGGTCGGTCCAAGCGTGATGAGGACGACCGACGGCGCCCCGGCGTAGCTCAACGTATCGATGCCGCCGCCGCCATGCATTTCGTCGGCGCCTGCGCCGCCCAAGATCGTGTCGTTGCCGGCGCCGCCATTGATGAAGTCCTCACCACCCTGGCCTTCGAGAATGTCATTGCCGCCAAAGCCGCGAATTTCATCGTTTTCGACCCCGCCGATCAGATGATCGTTACCTGCCGTTCCGTCGATGATTGCCATGTTGGCCTCCTCGCACTCGGTGCGCCCCCTCGGCCGAGTTTAGGCGCGCCGTTAGCGCCGGTCTTGGACTGGAGCGACAAGGCTTGGACTGAGGCGAACAAAAGCGTAAGTCAGCGACGTAAGGGGCGAGAGCGGCTAACGCCAATTGTCCGCATTTGATTAGACATTTACGGGCGCAACTTGCGCTATGGTGTGGGCCGAAAAATTCTGTAGGAGGCGTATCATGGGACGCAACGACATCCGGCTCGCAACCTTGGTGGCCGCAACGCTTGCTCTTTCCTCGCCTGCCTTTGCCGCGGACCAGGCCACCGCCGTGCTGATGGACCCCGACGGCAAGGAGGTTGGCAAGGTCACCATCACCGCCGTGCCCTCCGGCGTCCTTCTCGACGTCGACCTCACCGCCATGCCCCCTGGCACCCATGCCTTCCACATCCATGAGACCGGCAAATGCGAGCCCCCAGACTTCGCCTCCGCTGGCGGCCATTTCAATCCCGAGGAGGACAAGCACGGCCTCATGAACCCGGCAGGCCCGCACGCGGGCGACATGCCCAACATCCATGTGCCGGAGAGCGGGCAGCTCAGGATCGAGGTGCACAATCAGATGGTGAACCTGGAGCTCGGCCTGTTCGACGACGACGGCTCGGCCATCGTCATCCACGAGGGCGCGGACGACTACATCTCCGATCCTGCCGGCCACGCCGGCGCCCGCCTCGCCTGCGGCGTCGTCACCGAATAGGCGCCGGCCGCGGCGCTTCCCCCGTGAAATAAACCTTCTGTCAAAGGTTTGAGACGCAAGCTGGTCCCCGGGGATTCGTTTTGCGTAGGGGGATCGGCATGGCTTTCGACGGCCCGTTCGAAGGTGAGCTGGGGGGCGTGGCCTATGTCATAGGCTCGCATATCTGGGAGTCCGTGGACGGCGGCCTGACCTGGATCATGACCAAGTTCGTCGACGACCTTTGCGCCTGCGATGAGATCGCAGCGCCCGCCTAGCCCACCGGCCCAAGCCACGCGTGCACTCGCCGGCCTGGCCGCCAAAAGGTAGCAGGCGCTCTGATTGCCCCTACCCGGCCGCTGGGCTATGAACAAGGCTCGTCTGGGCAACAACACCAATTTCCAATGGCCAACAAGCTAGAGGCGGAGCGGCCGCTCTCCCCGCATCTGCAAATTTATCGGCCGATGCTGACCATGATGATGTCGATCGCGCATCGCATCACGGGGGCGTCGCTGGCCGCCGGCTTCCTGCTTCTCACCTGGTGGCTCGTGGCCATCAGCATCGGCCCAGAGGCCTACGAGGTCGTAGCGGGCTTCTTCTCAAGCCTCTTGGGCCGGCTCCTGCTGTTCCTGTTCACCTGGGCTCTGGTCCACCACATGCTCGGCGGCATCCGCCACCTGATCTGGGATACGGGCGCAGCCCTCGACAAGACGAGCATCGAGGTTGCCGCCTGGCTCACCATCGTCTCATCCATCGTGCTTACGGTCCTGATCTGGGTCGCGGGCTACGCGCTACAGGGAGCCCATTGACATGGCCACCCCCCTCAAGCGCGTGCGCGGGCTAGGGCCCGCCCATCGCGGCACCGAGACCTTCTGGCGCCAGCGGGTGACGGCGCTCGCCAACATCCCGCTCGTGATTTTTCTCATTCTGTCGATCGTCAGCCATATCGGCGCGCCCTATGGCGAGGTGAAGGCCTACTTCGCGCAGCCCGTGGTCGCCCTCCTCATGCTGGCCCTCGTCATTTCCGCCGCGATCCACATGCATATCGGTCTGAAAGAGATCATCGAGGATTACGTCCACGGCGGCGGCAAGGTGCTCTGCATCCTGCTTGCCACGTTCTTCGCCGGCGCCGTCGGCCTTGCGAGCGCTCTCGCCATTTTGAAGATCAGTCTCGGAGCCTGATCCGCCCATGCCCCAAGACGCGACCCCGCAAGACGCGCCGCCCCACAACGCCGTTCAGGTGAACGGTCGCGCCTACCCCATCACCGAGCACGCCTATGACGTCATCGTCGTCGGCGCGGGCGGCTCGGGGCTTCGCGCCGTGGTCGGCTGTAGCGAGGCTGGCCTGCGCACCGCCTGCATCACCAAGGTGTTTCCCACCCGCTCGCACACCGTGGCGGCGCAAGGCGGCATCGCCGCGGCGCTTGGCAATATGGGCCCCGACGACTGGCGCTGGCACATGTACGACACGGTCAAGGGCTCCGACTGGCTCGGCGACCAGGATGCCATCGAATATCTCTGCCGCAACGCGCCGGAGGCCGTGTACGAGCTCGAGCATTGGGGCGTGCCGTTCTCGCGCACCGACGACGGCAAGATCCTGCAGCGCGCTTTCGGCGGCATGACCATGGACTTCGGCAAAGGTCCGGCCAAGCGCACCTGCGCCGCCGCCGACCGCACCGGCCACGCCATGCTGCACACCATGTACGGCCAGGCACTCCGCCACTCCGCCGAGTTCTTCATCGAGTATTTCGCCATCGACCTGATCATGGACGACGAGGGCCGCTGCCGCGGCGTGGTCGCCCTGAACATGGCCGATGGCTCGGTCCACCGCTTCCGCGCCCATCAGGTGATCTTGGCGACCGGCGGCTATGGCCGCGCCTACTTCTCGTGCACATCCGCGCATATCTGCACCGGCGACGGCAACGCCATGGTGCTCCGCGCCGGGCTGCCGCTCCAGGACATGGAGTTCGTGCAGTTCCACCCCACCGGCGTTTATGGCGCCGGCGTGCTCATCACCGAGGGGGCCCGCGGCGAAGGCGGTTTCTTGCGCAACTCAGAGGGCGAGAAATTCATGGAGCGCTACGCGCCGTCCGCCAAGGACCTCGCCTCGCGCGACGTGGTGTCCCGCGCCATCACCATCGAGATCCGCGAAGGCCGCGGCCACGGTGCCGACAAGGACTACATGCACCTGCACCTCGATCATCTCGACCCCGCGTTGATCGAGGAGCGGCTCCCCGGCATCACCGAGCTCGCCCGCATCTTCGGCGGCGTCGACGTCCGCAAGGAGCCGATTCCCATCATCCCCACCTGCCACTACAACATGGGCGGCATCCCCACCAACATGCATGGCGAGGTGATCTCACCGAGGAACGGCGACGCCGACGCCACCGTGCCGGGCCTCATGGCGCTCGGCGAGGCGGCCTGCGTATCGGTGCATGGCGCGAACCGGCTCGGCTCGAATTCGCTGATCGACCTCGTCGTGTTCGGCCGCGCCGCGGCGCTGCGTTGCGCCGAGATCGTGGGCAAGGACAGAGCCATCCCCGAACTGCCAAAGGGCGCGGGCGACGAAGCGGTCGCGCGGCTCGACCGCTTCCGCTATGCCGATGGGTCATCGCCCACCGCCGAGCTTCGGGTGCGCATGCAGAAGACCATGCAGCGCGATTGTGCCGTGTTCCGCACCAAGGCGGTGCTCAAAGAGGGCGTGAAGGGTATCAAGAAAGTGTGGGACGACGCCGCCGGCATCAAGGTCACCGACCGGTCGCTGATCTGGAACACCGACCTCATCGAGACCTTGGAGTTCGACAATCTGATCTCCCAGGCCGCGGTAACGGTGCAAGGCGCGCTCGCCCGCGAAGAGAGCCGCGGCGCGCACGCGCGCGAGGACTTCCCCAAGCGCGACGACGAGAATTGGATGAAGCACACTTTGTCCTACGCCGACTACGGCACGCACACGGTGAAGCTCGACTTCCGCCCGGTGCACAAATTCACTTTGTCGAACGAGGTCAGCTACATCCAGCCCAAGGAGCGGGTGTACTAGGCCGCGTGGGTTCCGGCGGGGTCGGCCGGTCGCTCCAGGAGCTTATCCACGACCGCCTTAACCCCCTCGAAATCGAACGGTTTCGCCAGGAGCAGTGGGTCCTTGAACTCGGGCGCGTCGCGGATGGTGCTGTCGCCCGTGGCGAAAGCGAACGGCACGCCGCGCGCTCGGAGCGCGTTAGCGACGGGATAGGAACGATCGCCGAGCTTCACGTCCAGAATGGCGCCGTCGAGGCCAGCGGTGCCCGCGAGGTCGAGGCCGTCCTCGATCGAGCATGCGGGACCCACGACCTCGCAGCCTAGCTCGGTCAGCCAGTCCTCGATGAGCATGGAAATAAGTGGTTCGTCGTCGACGACAAGGATACGCGGCACGGAGCACAACTCCTTGAAAACAGCTTGCTTAGAGGCCAGCGAGGGGCAAGTGTACCCGGCGCTGTGCCATCTCCGCCAGCGCTAGATTTGGTCACAAGAAGTGGGTGCTCAGCCGTGCCGGCGCGACTTATCAGAGCGCGACAATTGCTCAAGCGGTCCCGGCTGCTGATTCCCATCGGTTTCGGGCTTGTCCTCATCGCCATCTTGGCCATCGTTGTCGGCCTCGTGCGAGCCCAGCACGCCGAGCGGACGGTTACTCACACCTTCGAGGTGCAGCAGGCCGCCCAAGCCCTGATCATCGAGATCAGAGACGCCGAGGCTTCCAAACGCAGCTACCTCCTGACCGGCGACTACGAATATCTCAGGGCCTTTGACGCCGCCTTGGCGGCCATACCAGCCGGGTTCGAGGAACTCCACGAGCTGACCGCCGACAATCCCGTACAGAAGGCGCGCATGGCGGCGCTTGTGGGCGCTGCGGACGCCAAGATCGAGGAGTTCTCACTCACCCGGGACATGATTCAGCGGGGCCAGCGCGACACGGCGCTGAATATCATCAACAGCCAGGAGAGCCGCGCGCTGACCCAGGACATCAGGCAGGGGCTGACGGCCATTCTTGCCGCCGAGCGTAACCTGCTCGTCGAACGTCAGCGGCGCGCGCGGAATGTGCGCTATTTGCTCGCCGGTCTCATCGGCTTTGCCCTTGTCCTGGCGACTGCTCTCGCCGCCCTGCTGGCTGTTGCCACGCGGCAGGCGCTCAGCGACCTCGTGCAGCGAACGTCGGAGCTCGAAGCGGAATCGCGGATGCGTGCCGAAGCGGAAGACACGCTCCGCCAAGCGCAGAAGATGGAGTCGGTGGGCCAGCTGACCGGCGGCATGGCTCACGACTTCAACAATTTGCTCACGATCATCATCGGCAATCTCGACACCGTGAAGCGGCAATTGACCGGCACCGCAAAGTCAGAGAACGCGAATCCCCTCGCAGCCAAGCTGATGAAGCCCGTAGATGCGGCGATGCAGGGTGCGCGGAGCGCGGCCCAACTAACCCAGCGCCTACTTGCCTTCTCGCGCCGCCAAGCGCTTGAGCCGGCGCGAGTAGACTTCAATCAGCTGATCGCCGGCATGCTCGACATGATCCGCCGCACTCTCGGCGAGAACATCAGCATCGAAACGGTGTACGGCGCCGGTCTGTGGCCGGCCTTCGCCGATCCGCATCAGTTGGAGAACCTGCTGCTCAATCTTGCCTTGAACGCCAAGGACGCCATGCCGGAAGGCGGCTGCCTGACCATCGAAACCGCGAATACCTATCTCGACGAGGCTTACGCGCGCCGCTTCGGCGACGTCGAGGCCGGACAATACGCCGTGCTGTGCGTGACGGATACGGGGATGGGAATCCCGCCCAACATTATCGATCTTGTCTTCGAGCCGTTCTTCACCACCAAGCCGCGCGGCGAGGGCTCGGGCCTTGGACTCGCCATGGTGCACGGCTTCGTCAAGCAGTCGGGTGGTCACGTGCGCATCTATAGCGAGGCGGGCAAGGGCACGACCGTCAAGGTCTACCTGCCGCGCATGACCGGCGCGGAAGTGAGACCTGCCGCTCCCGCCGGCAAGGACGAAACCTCCTCGGTGCCCCGCGCGGAGCCGCACGAGACCATTCTCCTGGTCGAGGACAACGATGGCGTCAGGGACTTCGCCAAGGGTGTGCTCCAGTCGCTCGGCTATACCGTCCTCGAAGCGCGTCACGCCGCCGAGGCCTTGCGCCTGCTCAAGGGCAAGCCCACCATCCATTTGCTGTTCACCGACGTAGTTCTGCCCGAGACCAATGGCCGCGAGTTGGCCGACACGATACGCGAGAAATATCCCGGCCTGCCGGTGCTGTTCACCACCGGCTATACGCGTAACGCCATCGTGCATCAGGGGCGGCTCGACCCGGACGTCCAGCTGCTCAACAAGCCCTACACCCACCAGGATCTTGCCAGCAAAGTGCGCGAGATGCTCGACCGTGAGTGAAAATGGCGCGGCATATGAGGCTTGCCCGCGCCTTCCCCGCTGGCTACCAATGACGTGCAGGGCAGTTCCATAGGTCAGACATGGTCCAATTCACACTTCCCAAGAACTCGAAGGTGAAGAAAGGCAGAGCGTGGAATCCGCCGGCCAAGGACGCCGAGCCTGGCCGCTGGCGCGAGTACCGCATCTACCGCTTCGATCCCGAGACCGGCGACAACCCGCGCCTCGACACCTATTGGGTCGACATGAACGATTGCGGGCCGATGGTTCTCGACGCCCTCATCTGGATCAAGAACAATATCGACCCGACCTTGACCTTCCGCCGCTCCTGCCGCGAAGGCGTATGCGGCTCGTGTTCGATGAACATCGCCGGCACCAATACCCTCGCCTGCACCATGCACGCCGAGGATGCCAAGGGCGCGATTGCCATCTACCCGCTGCCGCATATGCCGGTGATCAAGGACCTGGTCCCCGACATGACGAATTTCTACGCGCAGCTCCGTCAGATCGAACCGTGGCTCAAGACCGACAGCCCGACGCCGCAGAAGGAATGGCGTCAGTCGAAGGAGGACCGCGCCAAGCTCGACGGTCTCTATGAGTGCATCCTCTGCGCCTGCTGCTCCACCGCCTGCCCGTCTTATTGGTGGAACTCAGACCGCTATCTCGGCCCGGCCATCCTGCTTCAGGCCGACCGCTGGATCGAGGATTCGCGCGACGAGCGCACCGGCGAGCGCCTCGACGATCTCGAGGATCCGTTCCGGCTCTATCGCTGCCACACCATCCTCAACTGCACCAAGGCCTGCCCAAAGGGGCTGAACCCCGCTTCGGCCATCGCCTCCTTGAAGCGCAAGATGGTGGAGCGCGCTTGAGCGCTCAAGTAGCGGAGCGGTAGCGCATTAAAAATCAGCGCTCAAGTAGCGGAGCGGTAGCGCAATTAAAGGACAAATATGATCGACCACCTCGGCATGCCGGTCAGCGACCTTGCCCGCGCCACCGAGTTCTATCTCAAGGCGCTCCGGCCGCTCGGCTACGGCATCGTCATGCAGGTCTCGGCCGTTGAGACCGGTCATGGTGCTGCGGTCGGCTTCGGGGCGCCCGGCGCGGCTGAGGATTTCCAGAGCGGCAAGCCGTCCTTCTGGATCGGCGAAGGCGAGCCGCTTGCCGGCCACATCCATGTCGCCTTCGTCGCGCCGTCGCGCGCTTCCGTCGATGCGTTCTACCAGGCGGCGCTTGCCGCCGGCGGCAAGGACAACGGACCGCCAGGCCTCCGCCCGCAATATCACGCGAACTACTACGGCGCCTTCGTGCTCGATCCCGACGGAAACAACATCGAGGCCGTCTGCCACGCCCCCGGGTAAACCGCTCGTCTCAGTCGCGCGTCATGGTGAGGTGCTCGGGCCGTCCTTCGAGGCTCGCTTCGCTCGCACCTCAGGACGACGGCCCGAGCCTCGAACCAGACGCCCGAAAAGCTATCGAGGGCAGCGCGGCAGCGAGAAGACGCAACTGGGCACGCCCTCTTTGCGCATCTGCTCCGCCTTTTCGGGATCGTCCTCGCCCTGCCACTCATAGGGGCTGCGCACGTCCTTGTGCGCATAGCTCACGCGCACCAGCGTTCCCTTCTCGAAGGTGAGGCTCGCGGTGCAGTTGGCGCCGGAGGATTTGCTGCCGGTGTCGAACATGCCCGCCTTTTTCTTCTTGTCATCGCCACCGCCACCGCCGCCGCCGGGCACGGGCCCGGCGCCGTTATAGTGGTAGACGAGCGTCTCGGTGGTGGGGCCTGCGGGGATACGCGACCGCGGCTCACCGGCGCATTTCAGGACCTCGGCCTTGCTCATGCCGATATAGGGATCGCCGTGATCGACCCTGGTCAGCTGCTGGAGGGCGTCGCCAGGCCCGGTGTTGGCACAAGCCCCGAGCAAAGCCGCGAGTCCGGCGGCTACGCCGAAGCCCGCGAGCCTAAAGTCAGCCGCGCCCCGGCGCCACCGGGAGTGCTGGTCCCTCAGCAAATCCATCCCCTTCTCATAAGCCTGGTAGGGGCCTAGCGCCAGATTGCGCGGCTTTTTGGGCGGGAAATGCCGCTCCCGCCACATTACCTCGGGACGCAGGCTCTTTCCGCCCGCCGCGCCCAGCCCGCGCCCGTGCTACCCTCGCCCCCGTGGCACTTCTCGTCGCGCTTCATATCCTCGCCGCCGTGGTCTGGGTCGGCGGCATGTTCTTCGCCTATCTGGTGTTGCGCCCCGCGTCAGGTCCGCTTCCGCCGGAAGAGCGGCTCGCGCTATGGCGGCGCGTGTTCGCCCGCTTCTTCCCATGGGTGTGGGCGAGCGTTGTCGTGCTGCTCGCAAGCGGCTACGGCATGATCTTCGGCTATTTCGGCGGCTTCGCCGGCGTCGACCTGCACGTCCATGTCATGCAGGCCACCGGCATTGTCATGATGCTGCTGTTCCTCCATCTCTTCTTCGCGCCATGGCCCCGCTTCCGCGCGGCGATAGACCGGCGCGACTATGGGCAAGCCGGCAAACAGCTCGGCCGGATCCGCCTCATCGTCGCCGCGAACCTTGTGCTCGGCCTCATCACGATTGTCGTAGGCGCGAGCGGGCGGTTCTGATAAAGCCGCTCAGCAGCTTATGTGCGAAGCGGTGTCAGCGAGCACGCGCTTGCGGTGCAACCCCTCAACATCGGGAGATAGTCGATGAGCTTCAACAAAAACTCGCAACCCTATCCCATGCGGAAGGCGGGTAAACGGGTGTTGATCGGTGAGACGCGAGAAGAGGAGGCCGCTCGACTTGAACGGGAGATAGCCGCCCATCCCGTGACGCGGTGCGAGCCTGGTGAGCGTGCCCCGTCCTTATCGCGGCCAGGGTGGAGCAACAAGCCCCTCATGCCGCAGTCAGAGCGGGTCGTAGCCGAGGGGATCGCCAAGAAGATGATGCGGAAGCCAAAGGCCGGAGCCTGACCTCTTTGCCCGCGGGGCTCCCTTCCCTTTAGGGAAGGTGGCGAGACGCCAACGTAACGCGACCCGTCCGTCCCTTGATGGGGAGGGGAGCACGCCCACTCATCGCAGGCAGGGGACGAAATGTGTCAGGCAGGACACATTTGCACAGAGCGACACAAAATCGCCGCCGCCGGACACATTCGGCCACGTTCAGTAATTGGCGAGACACGCGCCGGCCTTATGTCGATGTCTGGAACACCAGGCAAATCGGGGTTCCTCCGCCCGAGGATCAACTGAAGGAGTTTGACATGAACACTATGCTTCGCACCGGCGCGCTGGCGCTCGCGCTTCTCGCCGGCACTGCGCTCGCCGCGGCCCCGGCCATGGCGGGTCACGACCATTGGGGCAAGAAGTCCTGGAACAAGTCGTATAAGAAGTACTCGTACAAGAAGAAGCACAACTACTACGCCCGCAAAAATTACGGCTACCGGAACTACGGCTATCGCGGCTATGGCTACCGGAGCTATGGCTCGAACCCGTACTACGGCTACGGTCGCCGGGCTTACGGCTGGCCCTACTATTACGGTGGGCCCGGGTTCAGCATCACCATTCGCTAGCAGGGAACTGCAGCGAACGCGCGCGAACCCTTCGCCTCGGCAACGTGGCGAAGGGTTCGCTTCAATGTCACCCCGGCAAGAAAACCTAGTCGAGCCGGTCGCCGACCTTCGGCACGAGCTTCCAGCCCCGCGCGGCGAGCTGCGAGGTCGCTAGATTGCTCGCCCGACCCGTGATCCACATCTCGCCCCGCCCCCCTGACGCGAGATCCTCGAGCGGCGCGCTCCAATAGAGATAGTCGACCGGCAGGATGGACACGGTGCCGCGTCCCGTCTGGATCAACGGCGCGCGTCCGGCGCGAACGAAGCCGGTGACCGGCGCGACCTTCGCGGCGTATCTCGCGATCAGCTCAGCCTGGCGGCGGTAATAGAAGGCCATCTCGACCGAATCCGCGCGCGCCGCGGTCTCCACGTAGATCTCCCGCCCGCCCACACTGCCAAGCGTCTTGAGCGCCACGACGATGACCGCCTTGTCGGTCGGCGTGAGATATTGGTTGGCATAGAAGGCGGCGGCGGCACCTTGCGGCACGCTCATGGCGGCGAGGAACTTGTGGCCCTCCTGCTCGAGCTGCGCCGCCGTCTTGTCGCGCAAGGCCTCGCGCAGCTTCTGGCTGGTCGAGGTTGCGCTGATGGCGATGCCGGCGCCGCCGGTGACAAAAGCAAGGCCGACATTGACACCGGTATTGCCGATGGCGCTCGCCGTGGCGAGCCGCCGTAGCTCATCGTCGAGCGGTTTGAAGCTTGTGTAAGGGTCGACGCCGAGATCGAAGGCGAGCTTGCGCCGCGCCTCGGCACCGCCCGTCACCGACGCGACCACGCCTTCCTTGCGCGGGTCGGTCGCCTGCATGGCCGCCCCGACGCTGCCGAACAGATTGCCGACACCCTTGAACGTGTCGCCGACCGTCTTGCCGGGTTCGGTGAGCAGGCCCTTGGCAGTGCCGAGCGGCTTCAGCGCCGTGCGCCCCGCCGCGTCGACGAACGTCTCGGCACCGCCGATCTCCTGAAGCTTCGCCGCGGCCTCCATTTCTCTGGCGCGCACGCGCAACAAGGTCGTCCCCACGATGCGGAAAGTTCCCCATTGGGTGTTCACTGTGAAAACATACTGGTAGTTCTGCATCCCGACATGGTTCTGGACGGTGTAATAGGGGCTTGAGAGCAACGAGGGTGGCAGCACCTGCTGCGCCGTGAATGATGGCGGCTGCTCATATTGCGCGGCGAGCGCTGCACCGGCGCTGACAGTGGCGGCAATCACAATCGTGGGAAGGGGCTTCACGCGGCGTTCAGTGAGCCGCTCGCGACTGATCATTCTGTCCCCCACGCGAAGTCACCAAGCGAAGACACGTAGCATATCCGTGAATTGCAGAGCGGAGAAGATGCACGCGCCCCTCCCCCGCGACATGTTGTCTGCTGCGGAACCCCGTCCGTGCCTCATCCGTTGATCTTCCATGGAAAAAGCCAACGAAAGGAGGCTTCTGATGCGACATGGAATTCGCTACGGCGCGCTTGCGCTCGGCCTCGTGGCCGGTGCCGCGCTCATGGCCCCGCCCGCCATGGCCAACTCGGTCCACAAGGAAGGGTATTTCGGCGGCAGCTGGGACAGAATCGGCCCGCACTCCCGCTACTACGACCGGCGCCATGCCGGCCGCGTCGGCCCGCTCTATAGCAAGCGGTACTATCGTGGCCCTGGCTATTCCGCGCCGCGCGGCTACGCCTATTACGGCCCGCGCCACGGTTACTATGGCGCACCCTATTACTACGATCGCGGCCCGAGCGTCAGCTTCGGCGTTGGCGTCTTCTAGGCCGTAAGCAGCGCGACTTTCGGACCCCTCCCCCCTCGGGAGGGGTCATGCTGTTGGCGCCTACTCCACGCGATTGCGTTTCCTCGGCCGCACGCGCTCGCGCTAGAGTGGGGTCGTTCTTGATGGAGGCGGAGCGTGACGCGGATAGCGGCTTTCGTACTATGTCTCACTCTGGTTGCCGCCGTTGGGGCGGCCTCGGCCTCTGCCCGCGAGGCTGGGGTAACGGAAGGCGTGACGGTCGAGCAACTGCTCGCCGAGCCGCTTGCCGGCGAGCCGGGCAAAGAAGTGGTGACCCATCTCTACACCTTCCCAGGCAACACCGTTCTCCCTTGGCATGTCCACCCCGGCACGCACGAGATCGCTTATGTGCTCGAAGGCGATTTCGCCATCGAGATCGACGGCGAGGCGGCCAAGCCGCTCAAGCCGGGCGAAAGCTTCTATATGCGGCCTGACGCTATTCATCGCGGCATCAGCGGCAAGGAGCCGGTGAAGCTGTTCGTCGTGCGCATCAAGCCGGTCGGCGAGCCGCTCGCCGTCGAAGTCGAGCCGAAGCAGGCCGAGTAGTCTATGCGCCCGCGCGCCGCTTCTTGAGCAGCGCGCGTAACCCCACCGCCCAGGCGCCAGCCACCACGAGCCAGTAGAACACCTTGGCCGGCGTGCCTAGCTCCATGCCGAGCGCGGAGCCCGCGAACGTGCCGAGCCCCGCGACCAGCGTATAGAACGCGGCGAAGGCGAGCACGAAGGCGGTGGCGAAGCGTGGGCGGAAAAATCCGATGAGAGTCCCCACCAGTCCCCAGATGAAATTGACGCCGGCCTGGAGCGGATTGAGGCGGAAGCCGGGCGGGAAGCTCTGCGGGTCGGCATCGAAGCCGTGAAAGGCGTAGGTCACCAGCATGATGCCGCCGAGCGCGAGGAAATAGGCGCTGCACCGCGCCGCCCACACCACGAGCGGCAGCGGCTGCGTTCGGTCCAGCTCCTCGTCGGTCGGCTCTGCCCGTTTGGGCACTTTGCCCCCACCAGCTCTGCTACGGCGCGTCCTCTTCACGCGTCTAGAGGAGATGAGTCTACCCGATCGGGCTTCTGGCGCAATGCCGGTGCGGCGGACCCCGCCCCATAAGGAGCGGCCCTTCGCTTTTTCAAGTTCCCCATTCAGTCATGTCATCGCCCGACTTGATCGGGCGATCCAGTAAACCCCGGCGGCACGCTATTACGAAACACGGTGGTTACTGGATGCCCGCCTGCGCGGGCATGACAAGGAAGAGCCGCTACAAGAAGAAATCGCCTTTGCTGAGGGCGCCCACGGCGACGAAGATTTCGAAGTCGGCCTTGCCGTCGCCATTCACGTCGCCTTGCACGATGACCTTGGAGCCCTTGTCCTCGTAGCGCAGCTCCCCCTTCTTATCGTGGAAGTCGTTCTTTCCGATCCATTTGAACTTCTGATTGCCGCCACCCTTCTTGGCGTCGATGCCCTTGAGGTCGATGTCGTCCTGCCCGCGCTGGAAATGGCTGATCTTGTCGCGCTGACCACCTTTTTTGCTGTCTTTGATCGAATTGAAGTCGAACATGTCCTTGCCGGCATCGCCGAACATGGTGTCACGTCCCGCGCCGCCGGTGAGGGCATCGTCGCCGATTCCGCCGCGCAATGTGTCATTGCCGCTTTGGCCGAGGAGCTTGTCGTTGCCGTCGAGGCCATTGAGACTGTTGGCGCCGGCGTTCCCCGTGAGCGTGTTCACGCCGGAATTGCCAATGAGACTGAAGCCCCCAGATCCCTGCAGCATGAGGTTCTCGACATTGCCATAATTGACGAGGCTGAGACTCATGCTCGACGAGACCACCGTATCGAGGCCCTCCGATGTGCCCTCGATGATCGTGTCGGCGGCATCGACATGGTAGGTATCGTGACCATCGCCGCCGACCAAGGTGTCGGCGCCCAAGCCGCCGATTAGCGTATCGTTGCCGCCGCTACCTTCGAGCGTGTTGTCAGCATCGTTGCCGATCAGCGTGTCATGGCCATTGCCGCCGACGGCGTTCTCGATGACCACGTCGTTGGCGATGGTGAAGCCGCCGAGAATGCCGCCGGCATGCGAGACGAAGCCGCCGGCGTTGACGCCGAGCAGCGGCGCGGCCCTGAGGTCGATGGTCGCCCCGAGAGTCGAGCCGAAATTCGAGATCGTGTCCTCGCCGCCGGTGTCCCAGATCGCCTGCCAACCCGTGCCGATGACATTCGAATCAGGCAGGAAGTAAACGTCGTCGCCCGCGTTGGTATTCTCGTTGAGCCCGTAGAGCGCCTTCAGCGCCGCGATGTCGAAGGCTCCGAGGCCCCCCTGTTGGCCAAATTCCGCGGGCGGCGGCGCCTCGCCGGTCCATCCCTGCTTGTAGGACATGGCCGTGAAGATCGCCTGGTTCTGGGCGTTGGTGCCGACCGACTGATCGTTGTTGAAGAACACGCCGGGGAAACGGCCGCGGTCCGGCTCGCTGCCACCGTCATGCGGATGCACGAGGCCTAGCGCGTGACCGATCTCGTGGGTGATGGTGAGCTGGCCATAGCCGCCAAAGTTCAGCGTCTCCTCGCTCCACTGCGTCTGGTCGAAGATGAGCCAGAGATGGCCGTCGACCGTCTTGCTGATGAAGTCAGAGCCGGCCGCCGCGCCGTCGAACAACGGCTTTTGCCAGAAGACGAAGTTCGCCTCTTCGACCGAGCCCGCCTCGTCGAATTGAATCCCCGTGATGTCCGTGTAGAGATCGAGCGAGCGCATGACGGCGTCGACCTCGTCCTGCGACCAGCCGTCGACTGTGTCGTCACAGCCGAGGTCGAAATTCGTGCCATGCACATCGATGGCGGCATCGAGATTGGCCTGCTCGCCGAACCAAAAAGTGATGGGCCCCGCGTCCTTGTCCCACTTGGCCCAGCCGTTCACCAGCGCGTCGATATAGGGATGGGCGCCGACCGTCGGCCTGCCGTCCAAGCCGGTGATGACCTGGTCGGACGCATCCGTGAAGCTCAGCGCATAGTCGCCGCCGAAAAACTCGCGGATGGTGAACACGTGATCGTCCGGGGCATTGTCGAGACTGATCGTCTTGGTCACCGCGCCAGGTCCGGTGACGATGTTGCCGGCCACGTCGTTGATGAACGTCAGGATGAGCTGGCCGGCCTGAATTTCGGTGTGCGCCAACGTTGGATTGGCGAGACCTGTCCAATCGTCGAGCATGTCCCCGTTAAGCTCGATGGTGCAGCCGGTGGACAGACCTGAGATCGAGCCGCTGAAGTTCGCCGGATCGTCGAACTTGAGGATCGACGAATGCGCGAGCGAGGTATCGGCGCGATCGAGGAACGCCACATCGACACTGCAATCATCGGTCAGAACAAGTATCGCCGAATCGTCGATCTGGAGCGTGCCGGTGCCGGTTACCTCGGAATCGAGCACGAGCGTGCCGTTGGCGGCGCTGATCGTGCCACCGCCGTTGACGACGATGCTCGGCGCCGAAATCGTGCCGTGGCCGATGACCTTGCCATTCCCGTCGACCAGGAATTGTCCAGGCACGTAGCCGCCGTCGCCGCCGACGTGAAAGCTCGATGTGTCGAACAGGCCGATGCCTGAGTCGTTGGCGTTGTCCAGAATGAGCGTGTCGGCGATCGAGGTGTAGCCCTTGGTGCTCACCGCAAGCACGCCGCTCGTTCCGGCGTAGGTCCAGTCGCCGCAATGGTCGACGGTCCCCATGCCGTTGCCGACCGTGATGTTCTGCGCCTTGAGCGTTCCCAACGGGCCGGAGAAATCGAACACCTCGACCCTGCCGCCGTCTGCCGTGACGCCGATGTCGACGTCACCGGCAACATCGAGAAGGCCGCCGAGCGACCGCACCAGGCCAAAGCCGGTGACATCGAGCGAGGCGATGCTCGCCTCCGACTGGGTGCCGTCCGGCGACCGGTCGACGAACATTTCCCCACGCGAATTGAACGCCGAGCCGTCGATCTCGACAGCAAGGCCCGACGCATCGAGCGTGCCGCCGGTAAGGCTGATCGCGTCGCCGTCGTTCAAGGAGAGCGTGCCGGCGCTCGCGACATTCACTTCCCCGCCGTCGGTGATGCCGAGCGTCGAGTCGCCGCCGGCGAAGCTGATCGTATCGACGTTCAGGATCGCATCGTCGTCGACTGAGACATCCGACTGTGTGCCGGTGAAATCGAGGGCGCCGTCGACGGTCATCGTCCCGCCTTGCAGCGACACGTCGATCGTGCCGCTGTCGCCGCCGACATTGAGATCGTTATTGAGCGTGATGGTGCCGCCGCGGCCCTGAATATTGCCGGTTATCGTGTCGGCGGTGAGCGTCCCGTTGCCCCAGACCGTGGCGGCACCGGCCACGGTGCCGTTGATGGTCATGGTGGCGCCGCCCCCAACGGCGTTGACGTTGCCCACTGTCACCAAGGTCGTGGCACTGTCGGCGGTAACCGTCGCGTTGTGGGTGATTGTGAGATTTATGACTTCATCGACGCTCAAGGACCCGCCATTGCCGCCCGAGCCCGAGCCCGTCACGGTGTCCCCGGCCATTGGCAGCATGGTCGCCGTCGGACCGTCGGCAGATCCAATGCGATAGCGATTGACGTCGCTGAGATCGCCACCCAGGAAAAAATAGTCGGTCATCCACACCTCCCTCGCGCCCAATGCGCGGCTCGCTTGGCCGCCGGGATGTTCTCGCTGCGGCTGCCCTCGGCTAGGCGCCGCAAACAGCAATTATGGGCGGTGTTCGACCCGGCACTGTGACAGGCCTCACAAAGAGGCTGGGAACCCCTTCCTGGCCTCGGCAAATCCCCGCCTTGCGCCCGCCCCCGATTGCATTTAACCAAACCTCGCGTCCAGCCCTGCCTGGACGCGTAGCGGCGGCCATCTCGAGAAGGGGGTTTTCATGGCGCGGAGTAAGATTGCATTGATCGGCGCCGGCCAGATCGGCGGCACCATCGCCCACCTCGCCGGCATCAAGGAGCTTGGCGACATTATCCTGTTCGACGTGGTGGACGGCGTGCCGCAAGGCAAAGCGCTCGATCTCTCCCACTCCGCCCCGGTCCACGGCTTCGTCCCCAAGTTCAAGGGCGCCAACGAATATGCCGAGATCAAGGACGCCGACGTGGTGATCGTCACCGCCGGCGTGCCGCGCAAGCCCGGCATGAGCCGCGACGACCTTCTCGAGATCAACTTGAAGGTCATGGAGCAGGTTGGCGCCGGCTTGCGCAAATACGCGCCTGAGGCCTTCGTCATCTGCGTCACCAACCCCCTCGACGCCATGGTGTGGGCCTTGCAGAAGACCTCCGGCCTGCCGCGCAACAAGGTGGTCGGCATGGCCGGCGTGCTCGACTCGGCCCGCTTCCGCTTCTTCCTCTCCGAGGAGTTTGACGTCAGCCCGCAGGACATCCACACCATGGTGCTCGGCGGCCACGGCGACACCATGGTGCCGCTGATCCGCTATTCGTCGGTCGCCGGCATTCCGCTTGCCGACCTCGTCAAGATGCGCTGGATCACTCAGAAGCGGCTCGACGAGATCGTGCAGCGCACCCGTGACGGCGGCGCCGAGATCGTCGGCCTGCTCAAGACGGGCTCGGCCTACTATGCTCCCGCCTCCGCCGCGCTCGACATGGCTGAGTCCTATCTCAACAACGAGAAGCGCGTGCTGCCCGCCGCCGCCTATCTCAACGGCGAATACGGCGTGAAGGGCATCTATGCCGGCGTCCCGGTCATCATCAGCGCCAAGGGCGTCGAGCGCGTCATCGAGCTCGACCTGTCCTCGGCCGAGAAGGACGCGTTCATGCATTCAGTGGAGTCGGTCAAGGCGCTGGTCGAGCTGTGCCAAAGGATCGCGCCCAACCTCGCCACGGCTTAGGCTAGGCTCGCGCCGCTATGGGTGGGGGGGGGTGGCATGAATATTCACGAGTACCAGGCGAAGGATCTGCTCAAGCAGTATGGCGCGCCGGTGGCGCCGGGCGGTATCGCCACGAGCCCGCACGAGGCTGCGGCGCGGGCGCGCGAGCTCGGCGGCGACACCTTCGTGGTCAAGGCGCAGATCCATGCCGGCGGTCGCGGCAAAGGCGGCGGCATCAAGCTCGTCAAGACGCTCGAAGAGCTGCACGCCGAAGCCGACCGCATGCTCGGCAAGCCGCTCGTCACGCCGCAGACCGGCCCCAAGGGCCGCATCGTGCGCAGCGTCTATGTGGTCAAGGATGCGACCATCGCCCGGGAGCTCTACCTCTCGCTTCTGGTCGACCGCTCGACCGGCCGCCTCGCCTTCGTCGCCTCGACCGAAGGCGGGGTCAACATCGAGGAGGTCGCCGCCAAGACGCCCGAGCTGATCACCACCATCGACGTCGATCCGGCCTCGGGGCTCAGCGCCTTCCACGGCCGCGTCATCGCCGCGGCGCTGAAGCTCGACGGCGACCTTGCCAAGCAATGCGCGAAGCTCGTGGCGGCGCTCTACAAGCTCTTCATCGACAAGGACGCGAGCCTGATCGAGATCAACCCCCTGATCGTCACCAAGGAAGGCAACCTCCTCTGCCTCGACGCCAAGATGGGCTTTGAGGACAATGCGCTGTTCCGCCATCCCGACATCGCCGCGCTTCGCGACATCCACGAAGAGGACCCGGCCGAGGTCGAGGCCTCCAAGCACGATCTGTCCTATGTGAAGCTCGATGGCACCATCGGCTGCATGGTCAACGGCGCCGGTCTCGCCATGGCCACCATGGACATCATCAAGCTCTATGGCGGGGAGCCCGCCAACTTCCTCGATGTAGGCGGCGGCGCCACCAAGGAGCGCGTCACCGAGGCGTTCAAGATCATCCTGTCCGACCCGAACGTGAAGGGCGTGCTGGTCAATATCTTTGGCGGCATCATGCGCTGCGACACCATCGCCGAAGGCATCATCGCCGCCGCCCGCGAGACCCATCTTGCCGTGCCGCTCGTGGTTCGCCTTGAGGGCACCAACGTGGAGCGCGGCAAGGAGCTGTTGCGCGACTCCGGCCTCGCCATCATCCCCGCCGACGACCTCGACGATGCGGCCAAAAAGGCCGTCGCCGCCCTCAAATAGGGGGCTTGAAAATTCACACAGTTACACATATCCTGTGTAAATGAAGAACATTACGCTGGCCATCGATGAGGATGTGTTGCGGCAGGCCCGCATCTATGCCGCAGAGCACGGCACCACCGTGAACGCGCTCGTGCGCGACTATCTCACCGGCCTTGTCAGATGGGAGGAGAGAGCGGCCGAAGCGCGCAAACGCCTCGTCAAGATGAGCGAGGAGTCCGAAGGACGCCTGGGGCCCGATTGGAAATGGAACCGCGAGGAAATCTATGAAGATCGAATGTTTCCTCGACACGAACGTCCTGCTTTACGCGGCTTTGGGGAAGAAGGCGGAGGAGGCCAAGAGGGCGAAGGCAGCTGACCTAATCGGGCGCTTGGCCTTTGGCGTTTCCACTCAGGTCCTGCAAGAGTTCTATACCGCTGCAATCAAACAACGCACCGGCGCCCCGCTCTCTCCCGCGAATGCACGCAGGTGGGTGGAGGATCTCTCGAGGCAACCTTGCGCCATCGTGGATGAGGTTCTGATTCAGATGGCCATAGAAGTTTCGTGGCGCTACCGCATCAATTATTGGGACGGCGCGATCCTTGCAGCGGCCGAACGCTTGGGCGCAGAAATCGTCTATACCGAAGACCTCAATCACGAGCAGAGCTATGGCCCGGTTCGTGTCATCAATCCATTTCTTTGAAGGAGTAAGCGTGGGGGTCCATGTCCGTTCTCGTCGATAAGAATACGCGCGTCATCTGCCAGGGCTTCACCGGCGCCCAAGGCACGTTCCACTCCGAGCAAGCCATCGCCTACGGCACCAAGATGGTGGGCGGCGTGACCCCCGGCAAAGGCGGCACCACCCATCTCGGCCTGCCCGTATTCGACACGGTGCGCGACGCGTTCGAAGCGACCGGCGCCGATGCCTCCGCCATCTACGTGCCGCCGCCCTTCGCCGCCGACGCCATCCTGGAGGCGATCGACGCGGGCATCCGCCTCGTCGTCTGCATTACCGAAGGCGTGCCCGTGCTCGACATGGTCAAGGTCAAGCGCGCGCTGTGCGAGTCAGGCACGCGCCTGGTCGGCCCGAATTGCCCCGGCGTCATCACCCCCGGCCAATGCAAGATCGGCATCATGCCCGGCCATATCCACATGCCGGGCAAGGTCGGCATCGTGTCGCGCTCCGGCACCCTCACCTATGAGGCCGTGGCCCAGACCACCGCCGTCGGCCTCGGCCAATCGACCTGCATCGGCATCGGCGGCGATCCCGTCAACGGCACGAATTTCGTCGACGCGCTGTCGCTGTTCCTCGAGGACGACGAAACCGAGGCCATCATCATGATCGGCGAGATCGGCGGCAGCGCCGAGGAGGACGCCGCCGAGTTCCTCATCACCGCCGGCAATACCAAGCCTGTGGTCGGCTTCGTCGCCGGCGCCACCGCGCCGCCAGGCCGGCGCATGGGCCATGCCGGTGCCGTGATTTCGGGCGGCAAAGGCGACGCAAAGAGTAAAATTGAGGCAATGCAGGCGGCCGGCATTGTCGTGTCCCAATCGCCCGCCGCCCTTGGAACGACGCTTGCACGAATATTACATGACAGGTGAGCCGGGCGCCCAACCCTCGCCTTGATTGCCCTTCACGCCGGTGATCCACTAGCCGACCGGCAGGTTTGGTCCGATGACACGACATGAGCTGAACGACGTCTTTGCGCAGACGTCGTTCCTGCATGGCGCCAACGCCACCTATCTCGCTGACCTCTACGCCCGCTTCGAGACGGACCCCGCCTCGCTCGACGCCGAATGGCAGAGCTTCTTTGCCAGCCTCGGCGACGCTGCGGACGACGTGCTCGCCGAGGCGCGCGGGCCGTCATGGAGCGAAGCGAAGAGCACCTTCCCGGTGCCGGCTGCACCGCGCGGCGCTCTGACCCGGCAGCAGGCCGTCGACGCGGCGCGCGACACGTTGGGCGCCCGCCTGCTGATCCGGGCCTACCGCACGCGCGGCCACCTCATCGCCAAGCTCGACCCGCTCGAGCTCGTCACCCGCCGCGAGCATCCGGAGCTCAAGCCCAAGACCTACGGCTTCACCAAGGCCGATTACGACCGGCCCATCTTCATTGGCGGCGCCTTCGGGCTCGAATTCGCCACGTTGCGCCAGGTGCTCGACATCCTGCGCCGCACCTATGCCGGCACGATCGGCTTCGAGTACATGCACATCTCCGATCCCGTGCAGCGCGCCTGGATCCAGGAGCGTATCGAGGGCATGGACAAGGAGGTGCGCTTCACCTCGCAAGGCAAGCGCGCCATCCTCGCCAAGCTCATCGAGGCGGAAGGCTGCGAGCGCTTCCTCAACGTCAAATATACCGGCACCAAGCGTTTCGGTCTCGACGGCGGCGAATCCATGGTTCCGGCGCTCGAGCAGATCATCAAGCGCGGCGGCCAGCTCGGCGTGCGCGAGATCGTGCTCGGCATGCCGCATCGCGGGCGCCTCAACGTGCTGGCCAATGTCATGACCAAGCCCTGGCGCGCCATCTTCAACGAGTTCCGCGGCGGCTCGGCCCAGCCCGACGACGTCGAAGGCTCCGGCGACGTCAAATATCACCTTGGCGCGTCGTCCGACCGCGAATTCGACGAAAACCGCGTGCATCTGTCGCTTACCGCCAACCCCTCGCATCTCGAGATTGTCGACCCCGTGGTGCTTGGCAAGGTTCGCGCCAAGCAGGATCAACTTGGCGACAAGGAGCGGAAGCAAGTCTTGCCGCTCCTCCTCCATGGCGACGCCGCATTCGCCGGCCAAGGCGTTGTGGCCGAATGCTTGAGCCTGTCGGGCCTGCGCGGACACCGCACCGGCGGCTCGATCCACTTCATCGTCAACAACCAGATCGGCTTCACCACGGCGCCGCGTTTCGCCCGCTCGTCGCCTTACCCGTCCGACGTCGCCAAGATGATCGACGCGCCGATCTTCCATGTGAATGGCGACGATCCGGAGGCCGTGGTCCACGTCACCAAGATCGCCACCGAGTTCCGCCAGCAATTCGGTAAGCCCGTCGTCATCGACATGTTCTGCTACCGCCGGCATGGCCATAACGAGGCTGACGAGCCGGCCTTCACCCAGCCCTTGATGTATCAGCGCATCGCCGAGCATCCGGGGGTGGTCGACCTCTACGCCGAGCGCCTCATCGGCGAGGGCCTGTTCACCCGCGAGGAGGTCGATGACCTCCAGGCGCGGTTCCGCGGCTACCTCGAGGAGGAGTTCGCCGCGGGCGAGGGCTACCGGCCCAATCGCGCCGACTGGCTCGACGGCAAATGGTCCGGCATCGGCCATGCCGAGGAAGGCGCCCGCCGCGGCACGACCGCCGTCGATCTCAGCGTGCTCAAGGAGGTCGGCGAGAAGATCACCACCATCCCCAAGAGCTTCACGCCGCACAAGACCATCGCCCGCATCATGGCGGGGCGCCGCAAGATGATCGACGACGGCAAAGGCATCGACTGGGCGACCGCCGAGGCGCTCGCCTTCAGCACGCTCCTCGTGGAGGGTTTCAAGGTCCGCCTGTCGGGCCAGGATTCCGAGCGCGGCACCTTCTCCCAGCGCCATTCGGTGCTCATGGATCAGGTCAACGAGAAGAAGTACACGCCGCTCAAGCACATCGCCAAGGAGCAGGCAGAGTTCGAGGTCATCAATTCCATGCTCTCGGAGGAAGCCGTGCTCGGCTTCGAGTATGGCTACAGCCTCGCCGAACCCAATGCGCTCGTGCTGTGGGAGGCGCAGTTCGGCGACTTCGCCAACGGCGCGCAGGTGATCATCGACCAGTTTATCTCGAGCGGCGAGCGCAAATGGCTGCGCATGTCGGGGCTCGTTCTCCTTCTGCCGCACGGCTACGAGGGCCAGGGACCGGAGCATTCCTCGGCCCGGCTGGAGCGCTATCTCCAGCTCTGCGCCGAGGACAACTGGCAGATCGTCAACTGCACCACGCCGGCCAACTATTTCCATGTGCTGCGGCGCCAGCTGCACCGCCAGTTCCGCAAGCCCCTGGTGCTCATGACGCCGAAGTCGCTGCTTCGTCACAAGAAGGTGGTATCGGCCCTAGACCAGCTCGGCCCGGAGTCGAGCTTCCACCGCCTGTTGTGGGACGACGCCCAGTTCAAGCCGGATGAGCCCATCAAGCTCGTCCCCGACGAGCAAATCCGGCGTGTGGTGCTCTGCTCCGGCAAGGTCTATTACGACCTCTACGAGGAGCGCGAGAAACGCGGCATCAACGACGTCTACCTGTTGCGCGTCGAGCAGCTTTACCCCTTCCCGGCCCGCGCGCTGATCCAGGAGCTGTCCCGCTTCAAGGACGCCGAGATGGTATGGTGCCAGGAGGAGCCGAAGAACATGGGCGCTTGGAGCTTCATCGAGCCGAACCTCGAATGGGTGCTCGACCACATCGGTGCCAGGCACAGGCGGCCGCGCTATGCTGGACGCCCAAGCTCCGCCGCGACGGCGACCGGGCTGACAAGCAAGCACCAGCGCGAGTTGAAGGCGTTCCTCGACGAGGCGTTGGGCTAGAGGAATAGGCGAACGACGATGGCCACAGAGATCCGCGTGCCGGCCTTGGGAGAATCGGTCGTCGAAGCGACGGTCGGCCAGTGGTTCAAGCAGGCGGGCGATGCGGTCGCCGCCGACGAGCCTTTGGTCGAGCTCGAAACCGACAAAGTCACCGTCGAGGTGCCTGCGCCGGCCTCCGGCGTGCTCTCCGAGATCGTCGTGCAGGCGGGCGACACGGTCGCCGTCGGCGCTCTGCTCGGCGCCATCACCGATGGTGACGGCAAGGCGAAGCCGGCGAAGGCGGAAGCCAAACCCTCCATGGCCGAGACCAAGGCGGCTCCGCCGAAGCCTGCCCCCAAACCCGAACTGAAGGAACTCGAGCGCGAGCCGCAGCCGCGCGAGGAGATTTCCACCGACGAGATGCCGCCGTCCCCCGCCGCCCGTAAGGCGCTTGCCGAGCAAGGGCTCACCCCCGGTGACGTCAAGGGCTCGGGCCGCCGCGGCCAGGTACTGAAGGAGGACGTGACGGCACAAGCCGCGCAGGCGCTGCTTGCCCGCGAGCGGAAGCCGAAGCCGCCTGCCCGCCCGCGCGCGCCCGTCGCCGCGGACGACGAGTCCCGCGAAGAGCGCGTGCGCATGACGCGGCTCCGCCAGACCATTGCCAAGCGCCTCAAGGAGGCGCAAGACACCGCCGCCATGCTCACCACGTTCAATGACGTGGACATGAGCGCGATCATGCAGATCAGGAAGGACTATCGCGAGGCCTTCGAGAAGAAGCACGGCGTCAAGCTCGGCTTCATGGGCTTCTTCGTGAAAGCGTGCGTGCAGGCGCTGAAGGACGTTCCCGCCGTCAACGCCGAGATCGACGGCGAGGACATCGTCTTCAAGAACTATTATCACATCGGCGTCGCCGTCGGCACCGACCGCGGGCTCGTGGTGCCGGTCATCCGCAACGCCGACCAGCTCGGCCTCGCCGAGATCGAGACGGCGATCGCCGATTTCGGCATGCGCGCCCGCGAGGGCAAGCTGGGATTGGAGGAGATGCAAGGCGGCACCTTCACCATCTCCAATGGCGGCATCTACGGCTCGCTGCTGTCGACGCCCATCCTCAATGCGCCGCAGTCGGGCATTCTCGGCATGCATCGCATCGAGGAACGCGCCGTGGTGCGCGACGGCACCATCGTGGCGCGGCCGATGATGTATCTGGCGCTGTCCTACGACCACCGCCTGGTCGACGGCAAAGAGGCCGTCACCTTCCTGGTGAACGTCAAGGACTCGCTCGAGAACCCGGCTCGCCTCGTCCTCGATCTGTGAGACGATAGGGCATGGCTCAATTCGACCTGATCGTCATCGGCACCGGCCCCGGCGGCTATGTGTGCGCCATCCGTGCCGCGCAACTCGGCATGAAGGTCGCCGTGGTGGAGAAGCGCGCCAACTATGGCGGCACCTGCCTCAATGTCGGTTGCATTCCGTCGAAGGCGCTGCTGCACGCGAGCGAAGCCTATGCCGAGGCCGCCAATGGCTTTGCGGACATGGGCATCAAGGTGAAACCGCAGCTCGACCTTGGCGCCATGCTCGCCTTCAAGGACGAAGGTGTGAAGGGCAATGTCGACGGCGTCGCCTTTCTCCTGAAGAAGCACACGATCGACCATTTCCACGGCACCGGCCGCATCCGCGCGCCAGGCAAGGTCGAGGTGACGTTCATCAACGGCGAGAAGCAGACGATCGAGGCCAAGAACATTGTCATCGCCACCGGCTCAGAGGTGGCGAGCCTGCCCGGCATCGACATCGACGAGAAGCGCATCGTTTCCTCCACCGGTGCCTTGTCGCTGCCCGAAGTGCCGAAGCGCATGGTGGTGATCGGCGGCGGCTATATCGGGCTCGAGCTCGGCTCGGTGTGGTCGCGGCTCGGCTCGGAGGTGACCGTGGTCGAGATGCTGCCGCGCATCACCCCTGGCCTCGACGGCGAGGTGGCGCGCCAGTTTCAGCGCGCGCTGGAGAAGCAGGGCCTCAAATTCAAGCTCGGCGCCAAGGTCGCGGGCGTCGATGCCAAAGGCAAGAGCCTGAAGCTCACGGTCGAGCCGGCAAATGGCGGCAAGGCGGAGACCATCGAATGCGACGTGTTGCTGGTCGCGGTCGGCCGCGCGCCCAACACCCAAGGGCTCGGCCTCGCCGCGGCCGGTGTGAAGACGGACAATCGCGGCCGGATCGTGGTGGACCCGCACTTCCAGACCAATGTGCCGGGCATCTACGCCATCGGCGACGTCATCGCCGGCCCCATGCTCGCCCACAAGGCGGAGGACGAGGGCGTGGCCGTCGCCGAGATCCTCGCCGGCCAGGCGGGCCACGTGAACTACGACGTGATCCCCTCGGTGGTCTACACCGCGCCCGAGGTAGCCTCCGTCGGCAAGACCGAGGAGGAGCTGAAGGAGGCCGGCGTGACCTACAAGGTCGGCAAGTTCCCCTTCACCGCCAATGGCCGCGCCAAGGTCAACCGCACCACCGAAGGCTTCGTCAAGGTGCTGGCCGATGCCGCGACCGACCGCGTGCTCGGCGTGCATATTCTCGGTGCCGACGCCGGCACCATGATCGCCGAGGCCGCCGTGCTGATGGAGTTCGGCGGCTCGGCCGAGGACCTCGCCCGCACCTGCCACGCCCATCCCACGTTGAACGAGGCGGTGAAGGAAGCGGCCCTCGCCGTCGACAAGCGTCCCATCCATATGTGAAATCGGGGCGCATCGGCCTTATATTGACCCGTATGGCACGCGCTCCATTGGAGCGCACAAATGCCGGGAGGTACGTGCATGGCCGAGTTCGTCAAGGCGGCGCGCACGGACGAGGTCCCGCCGGGCCAGTGCAAGCTCGCCATCGTCAAGGGCAAGGAGATCGTCGTCTTCAACATCGGCGGCGAATTTTTCGCCCTCGACAATCTCTGCACCCACGAGGAAGGACCGCTCTGCGAGGGAGAGGTCGAAGGCTTCGAGGTGACTTGCCCGTGGCATGGCGCCAAGTTCGACATCCGCACCGGCGAGGTGCTTCAGGACCCGGCCTATGACGCCGTCGCCCGCTACAACGTCCGCGTGACCGGCGAAGACATCGAGGTCGAGGTCTAGCGCCATGCCATACCGCTTTGCGCTGAGCGCATCATCCGCTCACAGGCTAATCGCCTGCGGGTACCTTTCAGGCGACGAGCGGGTTGGAATATCCGGCCACCAGCTTGACGAGGTCGGCTTGTCGCCGGACGCCGGTCTTCCCGTAGAGCCTGCCAAGATGGGTTTTGACCGTGGTCTCGGCGCTGCCGAGCGCCTCGGCGACTTCCGGTACGCCGCCCACCTCAACGATGGCGAGCAGCACCCGCAGCTCCGTTGGCGTGAGCTTATAGGTCTTCGCAATCACCTCCGGCATTGAGGGCGTGTCGAGTGCGGCCTTGTGCACGAACAGCGCGGCGGCAGCCTTGTGCGTCGCGCCCGCCTGTCGTCGCGCGCCCGAGCTGAGAGGCAAAACGTGCGCGAGGTAGCGCTCGCCGCCGGGCTTGGCGAGCGGCATGGCAATGCCCTTGACGCCGAGCACAGCGTCGCCCTCGCCGGCCGCCATGAAGGCCTCATGCAGGGCCGCATCCGCCTCGCCGTCGCTCGCGGAAAGCTTTAGTCCGGCTGCGTGTAACACCGCACCCTCAGCCAGCATCGCATGGCCAGCGGCATTGGCATGCACGATGCGCCCCCTCGCATCGACGAGAAACATGCCGGCGGACAGAGCGTCGAGCATCTCGGCGAAGCTGTCGGCTTGCGTGGCTTTCAGCTCGATCACCCTGGAGATCAGCACTGCGCGGCGGACATGGGGCGCCACGAGCCGCATGCGACGGCGCATCTCCACATCTACAAAACCTTGCGCCTCGTTGCGGACGACGCTCAGAAGCGAAAAGCTCGTCGCTGATTTCTCGAGGATGACGTTCGCGGCGTCCCACCAGCCTTGTGGCTCGACCCACTCACGGAAGAAGCGTGTCTCGCGTATTTCTTCCATGGGCATGACGTCCGATATGGCAGTCACCTGGCCGACCGGATAGAAGATGAGAGCGCTGAGGGGATCAAACCGCCAGTAGGTCTCCTGGTAGAGCCTGATGTAGTGCTCGTCGACGCCAAAATTGTAATGAATATTGCCGATTCGGCTCACCGAGTCCTTGGAAAGAAGTCCCGCCGTCTTACCACCGACGAAATCGGCAATTTTGGATAGAACCCCAAGCCACAGCGCTGCATCGAGCGTGGCGTCGTAGATGTCGCCGATTAGAAGGGAGAGCTGTTCCTCTTCGCGCATGCGGTTTCAGGCGACGAGCGGGTTGGAATATCCGGCCACCAGCTTGACGAGGTCGGCTTGTCGCCGGACGCCGGTCTTCCCGTAGAGCCTGCCAAGATGGGTTTTGACGGTGGTCTCGGCGCTGCCGAGCGCCTCGGCGACTTCCGGCACCCCGCCCACCTCGACGATGGCGAGCAGCACCCGCAGCTCCATTGGCGTGAGCCTATAGGTCTCGGCAATCACTTCCGGCATTGAGGGCGTATCGAGCGCGGCCTTGTGCACGAACAGCATGGCGGCGGCCCTATATGTGACGCCCGCCTGGCGCCGCGCGCCCGAGCTGAGCGGCAAGACATGTGCGAGGTAGCGCTCGCCGTCGGGCTTTTCGAGCGGCATGGCAATGCCCTTGACGCCGAGCACAGCGTCGCCCTCGCCGGCCGCCATGAAGGCCTCATGCAGGGCCGCATCTACCTCGCCGTCGCTCGCCGCAAGCTTTGGTCCGGCTGCGTGTAACACCGCACCCTCAGCCAGCATCGCATGACCTGCGGCATTGGCATGCACGATGCGCCCCCTCGCGTCGACGAGGAACATGCTGGCGTTGATGCCGTCGAGCGCGTCGGTGAGTGTCGCGGCCTCCTCGGTCTTGGCCTCGATCACCTTGCCGATCAGCACGGCGCGGCGCACGTGCGGCGCGATCAGCCGCATGCGGTGGCGCGCTTCATCGTCAACCAGGCCGTCGCGTTCGTGGCGGAATATCGCGAAAAAGGCGGCGCTCGTCGCCGTCTTGTCGAGCGCGACGTTCAAGGTGTCGACGATACCCTGTGGGCGCCCCCATTCCTGATAGGCGCGTGTTGCAAGAAACTCGTCGTAGGGAAGGATATCCGCCACAGCGACCGGTTCGCCAATCTCGGCGAAGTAGTGACCGATTGTGAGCGGGTCGAGCTTTACGATTCTCTCGAAGTAGAGCTGCTCGTAGTAAGGATCGATGCCGCAGTAGTAGACGGCGTTTCCGGTCTTGCTGGCAGCATCCTTGGAAAAGAGCGCTGCCGCCGAGCCACCAATGAACCGCGCGCACGTCTCCAACACCCCGGGCCACAGCTCAGGGTCCAGGGCCGCATCGTAGATGTCGCCGATCAGGGCGGAAAGTTCGCCTTTCTGCATGGACTCAGCCTCGCGGGCTGGGCGAAGAGCGGAAGCACCGTCTCTCAAGCATAGTCCATTTGGACAGGAGCACCAGATGGGCCAAATGCCTGGGAATCGGGCGACACGGGCCAAACCCCCATCCTCGGCAACCTCCGTGGGCGCTCCCGTATCCTCCGATCGGATGACGCGAGCGTGCCCGCGATTGTGCTGTCCTCCGACCTACGCCCCTGCGGCAGGAGGATGCGGCCATGGCCACTGTCTTTGGAACGAGCGGCAACGATGTCATCAATGCGACTTATGTCGATGCGTTTGGAAATAGCGTCAGCGATGCCAACGATACGGTCTTCGCAGACCCCGGCAACGATCTGGTATTCGGTCTCGGCGGTAACGACGTTCTAGATGGCGGCGCCGACAACGACGTACTAATCGGCGGTCCCGGTGCCGACGCTCTCTTCGGCGGTACTGGCAACGACACGGCAAGCTACGCGACGTCGGCCGCGGGGGTGACGGTCAGTCTCGCAGCCGGCGTCGGCGCCAACGGCGATGCCGAGGGCGACACGCTGAACGGTATCGAAAATCTCACCGGGTCGGATTTCAACGACGTTCTTATCGGCGACGCTTCCGCCAACCGGCTTATCGGCGGAGCGGGTAACGATGTCATCGCTGCCGGGGTAGAGGATTTCATCTTGGGGGGCGGCGGGATCGACACGGTCACCTTCCTGTTCTCGGCGGAGGCCGTCAGCATTAATCTACTCTCCGGCGGCAGCATCCAGGGGATCGAATCGGTCATCGGCAGCAATTTCGACGACACGATAAGAGGCGATGACGGCGACAATTTCCTTGACGGTGGCGCTGGCGACGACGAGCTCCTCGGTGAATTCGGCGACGACGAGCTCGAAGGCGGCGACGGCAACGACCGACTCGATGGCGGCGGCGGGAATAACACGCTCTCCGGCGGCCCGGGCAACGACACCTATATCGTCCGCGCACTCACCGACCACGTGTCCGAGGGCATCGCGTCAAGCGGCGTCGACGCCGTGCTCTCCTCGATCACGTACAGCCTTGCCACCGATGCCTCCGGCGATGTCGAGAACCTGACGCTCACCGGCAGCGGTGCGCTGAACGGTACCGGCAACGGTCTCGCCAACGAGATCACCGGCAATGCCAGCGCCAATAAGTTGCTCGGCCTCGGCGGCAACGATTTCCTCTTCGGTCTTTCCGGCAACGACAAGCTCTTTGGCGATGCGGGTAACGACACCCTGACAGGCGCCAAGGGGCGGGACGTCATGTTCGGCGATGCCGGCCGGGACATCTTCGATTTCAACGCGATCGCCGACAGCAAGAAGGGCGCGCAGCGCGACAAGATCAACCACTTCAGCCGCGGCCAGAACGACAAGATCGACCTCGAGGACATCGACGCCAAGACCGGCGTCTCCGGCAACAACAAGTTCAAGTTCATCGGCAAGGACGACTTCCACGACAAGAAGGGCGAGCTTCGCTACGAGGACAAAGGCTCGAAAGTCATCGTTCAGGGCGACGTCAACGGCGACGGCAAGGCCGATTTTGAGATCTTCGTGAAGGTGGGTGCGCTGAGCTCGGGTGATTTCTTTCTCTAAGCCCCGCCGACCACCATCCGGGCTTTGACAAGGCCAATGGCCGCTAATCCAGTGTCCGGCGGAAGCGGAACAGCGCGAGCGCCATCGCCGCCGCGGTGAACAGCACGAGCGCCAGCACGTCCAGCTGCATGTCGGCGAAGCCGTTGCCCTTCAGCATGATGCCGCGCACGATGCGGATGAAATGGGTTAGCGGCAGCGCCTCGCCGATCCATTGCGCCCAATCCGGCATGCCGCGGAACGGGAACATGAAGCCCGACAAGAGAATGTTCGGCAGGAAGAAGAAGAACGTCATCTGCACCGCCTGCAGCTGGTTCTCGGCGATGGTCGAGAACGTGTAGCCCACGGCGAGATTGGCGGCGGCGAACAGAGTGGACAGTGCCACCAGGAGCCACAGGCTCCCCATGATCGGCACGCCGAACAGCACATGCGCCGCGCCGAGGATGATGCTCATCTGCACGAAGCCCACGAGCACGAACGGCGCGATCTTGCCGATCATGATCTCGACCGGCTTGATCGGCATGGCGAGCAGACTCTCCATGGTGCCGCGCTCGATCTCGCGCGTCACCGCGAGCGCGGTGAACATCATCATGGTCATGGTCAGCACGACGCCGAGCAGCCCCGGCACGATGTTGTATTGCGTGAGGCCTTCCGGGTTGTACCTTCGCTGCAACCTGATCTCGAACGGCGGCGCCCGGGCTTCGATGGAGGCGTCCGGCCGACGCAGGTCGCGCCAGAGCGCCGTGTCGGTCAGGCCTTCGAGCGCGGCGATCGCCGTGCCTGTCGCCACCGGGTCTGTCGCGTCGGCGATCACGAGCAATGCCGGTCTGTCGCCGCGGCGCACGTCGCGCTCGAAGCTCGCCGGGATCTCCACCGCGAACTGCGCCTCGCCGGAGCGGATCATGGCGTCGAGCGCGGCCGGGTCGCGCACTTGTGTGGTGAACTCGAAATAGTCGCTGTTCTTCATCGCCTGGAGCACGGCGCGGGTCAGCGGCCCGTCGTCGCGCACCAGCACCGCCGTCGGCAGCTGCTTGGGGTCGGTGTTGATGGCGTAACCGAACAGCACGAGCTGAAGGATGGGGATGATGATCATGGTGGCGAAGGTCATGCGGTCGCGCCGCATCTGCACGAACTCCTTCACGATCATCGCCCAGGTGCGCTTGAGGAAGCCGGGATCGGCCCGCGTCACGATGGGGCGTCTGTAGGCGGGCGCCTTCATGCGAAATTGTCCTTCGACTTGTCCATCAGGTCGATGAACACGTCCTCGAGCGAGGGCTCGCCGCGCGTCCAGCGATGCGCGCCATTAGCTTTCTTCGCTGTTGCGATCGCCGCATCGAGCGCGCGCCTGTCGCGGCCGGAGACGTGCAGCTCGGCGCCGAACGGCGCCACCATGTCGATGCCCTCGCGCGCCTGAAGTGCGAGCGCCAGCTCGTGCAGGCCTTTGCCCGACACGATCCACGTGCTGAGGCCCGACTTCGCGACCACTTCGTGCGCCGTTCCCTTCGCCAGCAGCTCGCCGAAGGCGATATAGGCGAGTTCGTGGCAACGCTCGGCCTCGTCCATGTAGTGGGTGGACACCAGCACGGTGATGCCCTCCGCCGCGAGCCCATGGATTTCGTCCCAAAACTCGCGTCGCGCCTTTGGATCGACGCCTGCGGTCGGCTCGTCGAGCAGCAGGAGCTGCGGGTCGGGCAGGATGCAGGCGCCGAGCGCGAGCCGCTGCTTCCAGCCGCCCGACAGTTCGCCGGCGAGCTGCTCGGCACGCCCCTTGAGCCCGAGCCGGTCGATCGCCTCTTTCGCCGCAGCCTTCGGGTCGGGCACGCCGTAGACCCGCGCCACGAACTCGAGGTTCTCGCGGATGGACAGGTCCGTATAGAGGCTGAAGCGCTGCGTCATGTAGCCGACATGGCGCTTGATGGAATCCTGCTCGGTGAGGATGTCGTAGCCGAGGCAGGTCCCCTCACCCGCGTCCGGCGTCAGCAGCCCGCAAAGCAGGCGGATCGTCGTCGTCTTGCCGCTGCCGTTCGGCCCGAGAAAGCCGTAGATTTCGCCCTTCGGCACCTTGAGGCTCAGGTT
Organism: Methyloceanibacter sp.; assembly: GCF_050726195.1. Classification (GTDB taxonomy): domain Bacteria; phylum Pseudomonadota; class Alphaproteobacteria; order Rhizobiales; family Methyloligellaceae; genus Methyloceanibacter. The sequence continues at coordinate 170,465 of NZ_JBOHJC010000004.1, forward strand.
CCGCACCACCGTGCGGGCGCCGAAGCTCTTGGTGAGCCCTTGCACGTCGATGGCGATCTCCTTCATTGCCGCACCACCTGCTCCCCTGGGCCGAGCGCCACACTCACCGGCTGGCCGGCGGTGAGCTCGGCCGCCGCCTCGCCCGGCAGGGCCTCGACCAGGAACACGAGCTTCTGGCGCTGCTCGCGCGAGAAGATCACCGGCGGCGTGAACTCCGCCTCGCGGGCGATGAAGCTGATCTTGGCGCGCAAGTCGGGCGGGCAGCTATCGCAGGTGAGCGTGACGGTCTGGCCGACATGCAAGGTCGCACGCACGGGCTCGGCCACGAAGAAGCGCACCTTGAGATTGCCCGGCGGCAGGAGCGAGACCACCGCCTGCCCTGCGTTCACCACTTCGCCCGGGCGGAAATAGACCTCTTCCACGGTGCCGCTCTCAGGCGCGAAAACCTGGCGCTTGCCGAGATTCTTCTCCGCTTCGGCGAGCGCATGGCGCGCCGCCTCGACGCTTGCCGCCGCCGCCTCGATCTGGCCCGAGCGGCCGGGGAGCTTCGCCGCCTCGATGCGCCGATCGGCCTCCTTGACCGCAGCTTCGTTGCTGTCGTGCTGCGCCACCGCCTCGTCGAGCTGCGCCTTCGACACCCAGCCTTTGTCGAACAGCGCCCGCACGCGCTCCAGATTCAATTTGGACTGCTGGAGCATGGCTTCGGCGCGCGTGAGCGCCGCCACCAGCACCTCGATCTCGCGCGGCCTCTGGATTTCCGCCTTGGCGTCGGCGAGCCGGGCCTCAGCTTCCAAGAGCCGCGCTTTGGCCGCGGCGACGGAGGCCTCCTGCTCGGAGCTTTCCAACGTGAAGACCGGATCGCCGGGCGAGACTCTGTCGCCTTCCTTCACGCTGAGGCTCTCGACCCTGCCGCCCTGCTCGGAGCCGACCAGTACGAGGTCCGCCTCCATGTAGCCGGGAACACCCGCCTCATCGTTGGCCGGGAACGTGGCCAGCAGAAACGCAACGCCGAGCACGACAAGCCCGGCAAGGATGATGGGGAGGCGTTTCATCGCGTGTCCTTCGCACGCCCCGGCGCCCTGATCGCGTCGAGCAGAAGATCGATATGCGTCTTGATCAGTGCGTCGGTGTCGAGATGGTGGTGCCGCTCGAACAAGGTGCGCCAGATGACCGCCATGAGCGCCGGCGCGATGATGAGCTGCGGAAAGTCGCGGAGCGGCGTCTCGCGGAACTCGCCCCGCTCGATGCCACGATCGATGAAGGTCTTGAGCGTCTCTTTGCCCTTCGAAATGACGTGGTCGTAGTAGAACGCGGTAAGCTCGGGATGCTTGGGTCCTTCGGCGATCAGGAGCCGCGCGATGAGGATGCGCCGCGACTTGACCAGCTCTTGCAGGAACGAGAGGAACGGCCCTTTGAGAAAGTCCTCGCACGACAGGTCCGTCGCCAGCATCCGGGCGCGCATCGCGTCGAACACCGGCGAGATGACGCTGCGGATCACCGCCTTGAACAGCTCTTCCTTGGTCTTGAAGTAGAGATAGGGCAGGCCCTTGGAGACCTTCGCCCGAGAGGCCACGTCCTCGAGCCGCGTCCCCGAATAGCCATGCGTCACGAACTCCTCGAAGGCCGCGGCGACGATCTCCTCGGGCCGGCTGTCCTTGCGCTCGCGTTTCCGCGGTTCCGTGGTCTTGCGCGCCGGGGCGATCTTTCGCGCCTTGAGGTGGTCCGTTTTGGCCATGTTTCGAGCCTTCCGCCCCTTTGCCGGCTTCTAGCCTGGGGCGCCACCCCTATATTTATGACTGACCGGTCAGTACCGCAATAGGCCGCAGTTGGGAACAGCTAACGCCCCGACTATTCCCTGCCGGGACCTCCGGGCCTTGATTGGCATCGAGAAGGCGGGCGCGAGCCCTAGGAGGCAGCCTCGTAGGGACAGCGGCCCTCGGGCGTGACCCGAGGGTCCGGCGCAGCGCTTCGCACACCCGCGCCGGCGATCTAGTCGTGCAGGTTTGTTGGCTGGAGTCCGGCGACGAGCCTCAGTTCGCTCATCATTGCATCGAGAATCCACTCCTCCACCTTGCCGCGATTCTCCAACTCGATTTGATCGAGCATGGCCGCGATTTCCGTGTCCGTCTGTCCCCGGTCGCGCATCTCGTTGAGCGCCTTGTTGAACTCGCAAAGCATTGGTTGCATAAGTTGCAACGCGAATTGCCTGCAGAACTTATCCATCAACCGAACACTCAAGCGGGCCGCGGCCTCGTGAGGGCGAGCTTCCAGCCGCCACCTTATCAACAGCCCAGTGACATGCGCTTGTCAGTGGACATTTTGTCGATTGGCGGCCTCACCGCCCGAAGCTTCAAGCACCGCAGAGCCATTCTCGTCAGCTACCGCAACGGACCAATGCGCTTTGCCACATGTGGCGCGGTCAGTCATCGCCGTACGTAGCCTTTTCGCAAATTCCTTGGCCGCAGCAGCGTCCGGAAAGACAGCCCCGGTGATATGCGGTGGCGCGGCAGCATCGCGCAGATAAAAGTAGAATCTCGGCATGGCGTGCTCCTCGTCTAAGGAGCAAACGCGAGCGGGGGCGCCCAAGTTCCTGCTGGGGTTTGGCGGCGATCCATCGCGTTAAGCTTTTCTCCACAACTCGCTGGGAACCAAGTCTAGCCAGGTGCGCTTAGGTAACAAGGGCACTGCCGGGAAAGTGGATGGCCTCATGGTTCACCATTCACCCCCGAACCACCGCGTGGCCCTGATTGTTGACGATGAAATCGCCTTCGCCATCGGCCTGAAAGGAGCCCTGCGCGCGCTCGGCTTCGATATTTGCGACTTGGCGACGGACGGAGAACAGGCCTACTGGCTTGCCCTGAGCGATCAGCCTGATGTTGTCGTGATGGATGTCTGTCTCGAAGGAGGTCGCGAAGGCGTCGAGGTCGCTAGGAGGCTTCGAAAGGTGTGCGATGCACCTATTGTGTTCGTCACGGGCTACACTGATGACGCGACCATGGATCGCATCCGCGACCGCGTACCCGGAGCGCGGGTCGTACACAAGCCGGTCTATCGCGATCGCCTGGCAGAGGCGGTGGCGGCGGTTGTCCCGGCTCACCAATAGGCGCTTTGCGGGCCGACTGAGCGAGAAAGCCTGCCCGACGGGCTCCACAGCCAGCCTCGGGAACCTCTTTTTCCTCCCCTGTCCAGGAACCTTTGGCTGACTGTGGAGTTGCTGCAGTTGGCCAGCGACCGCCTTGGCAAGGGGCACCAGAACTCCAATTGCAAATCGTGCCCAAGTGGTTGGCGTCCTACGATCTTCCTCGCCCTCGGGGGATGGGCACATGTTTCAGGCATTGCTCGAGACGCAGGCCTTTCAGGCATTGCTCCAGAAGCGAGCCGCTCATCGCGCATACAAAAGAACGGTCGACGAATATGTCGCGGTCCTGTTCTGCGGCTTCCCTGACAACATGCTGCCCTCGTTAAGGCAGCGAGTCGGCAATTGGGGTTTCGTGCGGCGGGGCCAAGCCGAAGGAACCGATGCTTGTGCCTGCGCCGTGCAGGTGGCGGTCCTCCTCACGAGGAAGATCATCGGTGCCTTGAACAAGCGGGAGCGCCAAGACCTCGAACAGGCGTTCCTGCGGAATGACGCCAGCAACCCGGCCTACAAGGGCTTCAAATGCATGCTTCAGGTCGTGGATCGGCTCGATGTCTCGCCCGCTCTCGTTTCGTACTTGAACACTGAGATAGCGGGGCAGCTTCGCGGCATGCCGCAGCAGGCGATTTTCAATTCGTGGGTAGAGGCGCAGATCGGCGGCGTCATGGACCGGCTGCGACAGCGATGCCTGGAGGAAGCGGAGCGCAAGGGAGACTCCTTCGCGCTGGCGGGCAGCTTGGCGGGCCGCCCGAACGCGCTTGCAGTCGCGGAGCATGAGCAAAGAGGCCTGCCGACGGGCAGCTTCTAGTCCAGGACCGCAAGCGTGGTGGGTGATGACGGGAGATCGACCTCATCCGGCTCAAGCGCGGGGAGTGGCGACTTCTCATGAAGGTTGGTTGACGGGGGCAACGCATGCCACGTGTCAGGTGACGCATACGACATGTCTATGGCCTCCGGCATGTCCGTAACGGCGGCAGGGAGCTCGCCGCGTTCGCCTGCGCCCGACGGCACCGGCTGAACAAGGGCTGCGCCCAGGAATACAGCTGAGAGCAGGAGTCGCATCATGGCCGCCTCGATCTCCCGGCAGGCCACCCGCCTTTACCCTTAACCAACGATGGCCCTCCTCCGTTCCAAAGGTCCGCTCATGACACGGGGCGCGTGCTTGGCTTGGGTGGCTAGTCGAAGAGCCGGTGGGGCAATCGTCTCGACCGGGCGCCTTGCGAAGCGCTTTTGGCTGGTAAGGCCCCGGAACACTCCCAACTATCGGGGCGTTATTTCAGGGAGATGGCGCCATGCAGAGCTTTGACACGGATCGCGAACGAGCCGCGCATGATCTGGCGCGGCGCATGTTCTTCAAATTGGAGAAGCGTGGCGACCGCTTCTTTCTATGCCGCAAGACCGGCGGCTTTACGCCGCAAGACAATCTGACGATCGAGGCGGTGGAGCAGCTCCTTGAGCTGTGGAAGCTTGAGGGTCCCCACGGCGGTTAGCTCCTGGGGCGCTTAGCCGGCGTAGCCAGCGCCGGCCGCAGTTGCGACCTCGCGATTGGAGAGCATTATGGCTGACATCCCTGCCTGGCACGCCAAGGGTGAATGGTTCGACGTATGCAGCTGCAACGTTCCCTGCCCCTGTTCTTGGGCCCAACCCCCCGACAACGACTACTGTGACGGTGTCCTTGTCTGGCACATCCGGGAGGGCCGCTACGGCGATGTCCCGCTGGACGGACTCAACGTCGTCGGCCTTGCCAGCTTCAAGGGCAACGTATGGGAGGGGTCTCATTCGGAACCCAAAATGGGCATCGTCATGGACGAGCGTGCGGACGAGGCACAGCGTGCGGCGCTCCAGATGATTTTCGGTGGACTGGCCGGTGGCTGGCCCACCCGCTTCGGCGAGATCTTCGGCCCCGAGATGCTGGGGCTCGAGTTTGCGCCCATCGAGGTGGAGATTGCGCCGGACCAAACCTCCTGGCGCGCGGTCATTCCGGGTCTCGTGCGTGCGGCGGCCAAGGCCCTGTCAGGCCCGACGAGCGAAGGCAAGCCACCTCGGATGCAGAACCTTCCCGGGTCCGAGACGGGACCCGGACAGGTCGGGACGCAGGGGAAGGCAACGGAGGACAAGGTCAATGCCTTCGTCTTCAAGTGGGACCGCGCCGGCAACTCCAGCAAGCACATCACCTTCGACTGGAGCGGTCCCGACGCGGCATAACCGGTCTCGGATTCGGCGCGCCGCCATCCCGTCATACCGGCGAAAATCCCTCCCCCTTGCAGGGGAGGATTATTCGGGAGGCAGGGCGCGTCTTGCAGAACTGTAAGTTGCGCAACCTGCGGGACCTAGCGGATAATCGGCGTCAAGGAGCGGTGCTTAGGCCTAGAATGGTCATGCAGGACAAACGCATTTGACGCTCTACGACGCTTTCATCTCCTATAGCCATGCCCAGGACAAGCCGATTGCCGGCGCGCTGCAATCGGTGGTGCAGAAGCTCGGCAAGCCCTGGTACCGGCGCCGGGCGCTGCGCGTGTTCCGCGACGACACGAGCCTCTCGGCCACCCCGCATCTTTGGCCGTCGATCGAGAAGGCGCTGTCGGAGTCTAGCCATCTGATCCTGTTCGCCTCGCCCGAGGCCGCCGCCTCCCCGTGGGTCTCCAAGGAGGTGGACTATTGGCTCAAGAACAAGACCCCCGACACCATGCTCATCGGTCTGACGGCCGGCGAGCTTGCCTGGAATGGCAAGACGGATGACTTCAAATGGTCGGCCAGGACGCCCCTCCCCAAAACGCTTAAGGGCCGCCGAAATGGGTCGACCTCCGGCCCTATCGCGACGGCGCCGATCCGCGCGACACGCGGTTCATCGAGCTTGGCGCGGACTTCGCCGCGGCCATCCGCGGCATGCCAAAGGAGGACCTCCTCTCGCAGGAAGTGCGGCAGCAGCGCCGCGCGCGCTCTCTCGCCATGGGCGCCGCAGCCTTGCTGCTCGTGCTCGCAGCCGCGGCGGTGTGGCAATGGTCGAACGCGGAAGAGCGCCGGAAGGTCGCCACGCACAACGAGAGCGTTGGCTTGGCTGCCCTATCGGTGAAAGCGCTCGGCGAGGGACGCCCCGTAGACGCTGTCCAACTAGCACTTGCGGCATGGCCGCGGGAAGGAAATGCCGACAGACCACAGTTGAAGTTGACGCTTGAGAGCCTCGGCACCGCCCTCCCGCAGCTTCGCGAGCGATTGCGGCTCAAGGGCCATGAGGGGACTCTCAATTCCGCCGCCTTCTCGCCCGATGGCTCAAAGATGGTGACGGCGTCGTCGGACGGGACCGCGCGGCTGTGGGAGGCAGCGACCGGTGCCGAGATCGCCGCGCTCGAGGGGCATGAGCGCGATGTCAAATCCGCCGTCTTCTCGCCCGACGGGACGAAGGTGGTGACGGCCTCCTATGATCGCACCGCGCGGCTGTGGGATGTGGCGACCGGGGCTGAGATCGCCGTGCTCAAAGGGCATGAGGGCCTTGTCCTTTCCGCCTCCTTCTCGCCCGATGGGACGAAGGTGGTGACGGCCTCCTCTGATAACACCGCGCGGCTATGGGATGCCGCGACCGGGGCTGAGATCGCCGTGCTCGAGGGGCATGAGAGCATTGTCAATTCCGCCGCCTTCTCGACCGACGGGACGAAGGTAGTGACGGCCTCCGATGACAAAACCGCGCGGCTTTGGGACGCCGCCACCGGGGCCGAGATCGCCGTGCTCAAAGGTCACGAGGACGATGTCAATTCCGCCGCCTTCTCGCCCGACGGGATCAAGGTGGTGACGGCCTCCGGGGACGAGACCGCGCGCCTGTGGGACGTGGCGACCGGCGCCGAGCTCGCCGTGCTTGAGGGGCATGAGCACCGGATCTTGTCCGCCGCCTTCTCGCCCGACGGGAGGCTCGTGGTGACGGCGTCATTGGACGACACCGCGCGCCTTTGGAACGCCGCCACCGAGGCCGAGATCGCCGTGCTCGAAGGGCAAGAGAGCTACGTCAAATCCGCCGCCTTCTCGCCCGACGGGACCAAATTGGTGACGGCCTCCAGTGGTCGCACCGCGCGGCTGTGGGATGTGGCGACCGGGGCCGAGATCGCCGTGCTCGAAGGGCATGAGGATCCGGTTAGTTCCGCCGCCTTCTTGCCCGACGGAACCAAGGTGGTGACGGCCTCCGATGATGGGACCGCGCGGCTGTGGGACGCCGCCACCTGGGCCGAGATCGCCGTGCTCAAGGGGCACGAGGGCTCCGTCCATTCCGCCGCCTTCTCGCCCGACGGGACGAAATTGGTGACGGAGGCGGACGACAAGACCGCGCGCCTGTGGGATGTGGCGACCGGGGCCGAGCTCGCCGCGCTCGAAGGGCATGAGGACAGTGTCACTTCCGCCGCTTTCTCGCCCGACGGGACCAAATTGGCGACGGCCTCCGAAGATGAGACTGCGCGCCTGTGGGACGCCGCCACCCGAGCCGAGATCGCCGTGCTCGAGGGGCATGAGAGCATTGTCAATTCCGCCGCCTTCTCGCCCGACGGGACGAAATTGGTGACGACCTCCTCCGATAACACCGCGCGCCTCTGGGATGTGGCGACCGGGGCCGAGATCGCCGTGCTCGAGGGGCATGGGTACTCTGTCACTTCCGCCGCTTTCTCGCCCGGCGGGACAAAGGTCGTGACGGCCTCTCAGGACTTGACCGCGCGGGTATGGGATGCCGCGACCGGGACCGAGATCGCCGTGCTCGAGGGGCATGAGAGCATTGTCAATTCCGCCGTCTTCTCGCCCGACGGGACAAAGGTGCTGACGGCGTCCGATGATGGCGCCGCGCGCATATGGGGCGCCGCAACCTGGGCCGAGATCGCCCGGCTCAAGCACCGGGGTAGGATCAACTCAGCCGCATTCTCACCCGACGGGACGAAGGTGGTGACGGCATCCTGGGACAACACCGCGCGCCTCTGGGACGCCGCGACCGGGGCCGAGCTCGCCGTGCTTGAGGGGCATGAGAGCACCGTCGAGTCCGCCGCTTTCTCGCCCGACGGGACGAAATTGGTGACGGCCTCCTGGGACGACACCGCGCGGCTGTGGGATCTGACGAAATTGGAGAAGGGTGACGGCTTTGCCATTGCCTGCGCGCGGCTCGGCAAAAACACCGATCTGACCGAGGTCCGCAGCCGTTATGGGCTCGGCAAGATCGCGCCGATCTGCGGCGAGCATGCGCCACTGCCGGTCGATCCGGGCAAGCTCAAGTGAGGGACTGCCTCAAGCCCGCGGATGCGCCGCCTCGTAAGTCTTGAGCAGATGCGCGCGGTCGACCTCGGTATAGCCTTGCGTCGTCGACAGGCTCGCATGGCCGAGCAGCTCCTGGATGGCGCGGAGGTCCGCGCCGGCGCCCAGCAAATGCGTGGCGAAGGAATGCCGCAGCGCGTGCGGCGTCGCGGTGTCCGGCAGCCCGAGCGCGGCCCGGGCGCGCTCAATGCGAAGCTGGATGATGCGCGGCGAGAGCTGCTTCCCCCGCGCGCCGATGAACAGCGGATCGTCCGCGCCGAGCTTCGCGGGCACGAGCGCAAGATAGCGCTCGATCGCCTGGCGCGTGATCGGCAGCACCGGCACCACCCGCGTCTTTGCGCCTTTGCCGGTGACACGCAACATGTCGCGGCCCTTGACCGGCGCGTCTCTCAGACGGAGCGACAGCGCCTCCGAGATGCGAAGGCCCGAGCCGTAGAGCAAGGTCAGCACCGCCGTGTCGCGGGCGAGGATCCACTCCGGCGCGTCCGGCGCGGCGATGTCGGCGCCGTCGACCAGCGCGGTCGCCTTCGGCGCGGTGAGCGGCTTCGGCACCGAATGCGGTAGCTTCGGCAGCTGGACGGCGCGGATCGCATCGTTCTTGCCAAGCCCCCGCCGCTCGAGGAAGCGGTAGAACATGCGAAGCGCGCTCAAACTGCGCGACAGGCTCCGGCTGCCGACGTCCTGCCCGCGCCGCGCCGCGAGGAACGCGCGCACGTCCCGCGCCGACAGCGTGAGCAGGAGCTTGAGGTCTGGCTTGCGCTTGAAATGGCGGGCAAGGAACCCGAGGAACTGCGTGAGGTCGCGCCTGTAGGCCTCGACCGTGTGGGCGGCAAGCTGGCGCTCGGTCATCAGATAGACGAGCCAGGCGTTCGCCGCGCGGTCCAAATCCGGCGCGGCGCCGATCCCCTTGGCCTTCCTGGCGCTCGATCTGGCCGCCATCCCGCCCCTCGACTTTGCCCGCCCCGCGCTACTATGGGTCGGTGAGTCGTTAACTGCCACTTAACCCCGAGCCCGCGCCCTGGCCAAGCCCAAACAAAAACCGAAGCCGAACCTCGCGACGGTGCCTGAGACCGTGCCGGTGCTGCTGCCGCTCGCGTTGCCGGCGCCCTACGACTATCTCGTGCCCGAAGGGATGCAGGTCGGGCCCGGCCGGTTCGTCGTCGTGCCGCTCGCCACGGTCGAATATCTCGCTTGCGTGTGGCGGCGCGCGGGAGAGGTGGCGCCGCAGGTCGAGCGCAAGAAGCTCCGCGAGATCGCCGAGGTGCTCGACGACGTGCCGCCTCTGCCGCTTGTCTCGCTCGACTTCGCCGACTGGGTCGCCGACTACACGCTTGCCTCGCCCGGCATGGTCTTGCGCATGATGATGAGCGCCGGCCGCGCCTTCGATCCGCCTGCGCCCCGCTATGGCGTGCGGCTCACTGGTGCTTCGCCCGCGCGGCTGACGCCGGCCCGCGCGCGAGTCATCGAGGCGGCGAGCAATGGACTCGTGTGGATCAAGTCCGCCCTCGCCGAAGCGGCCGGTGTCAGTCCTGGCGTCATCGACGGCCTGGTCGACAATGGCACGCTTCAATCCGAGCCGCTGCCGGACTGGCATGCGCTGCCCCTCGATCCGTCGCGCGAGCGCGCGCAGCTGACCGTGGAGCAGCGCGACGCCGCGAACGAACTTCTGCAACACACGAGCGATGGCTTCGCCGTGACCTTGCTCGACGGCGTCACCGGCTCGGGCAAGACCGAGATCTATTTCGAGGCGATCGCGCAATGCCTCGCGCGCGGCCGCCAGGCGCTCGTGCTGATGCCGGAGATCGCGCTGACCAGCCAGTTCATCGCCCGCTGCGAGGAGCGCTTCGGCGCCAAGCCCGCCGAGTGGCATTCGGGCATGAGCCCGGCGGTGCGCGGGCGGGTCTGGCGCGCGGTGGCGGAGGGCGAGGCGAAGCTCGTGGTCGGCGCCCGCTCCGCCCTGTTCCTCCCGTTCCCCGATCTCGGCCTCATCGTCGTCGATGAGGAGCACGACCAGAGCTACAAGCAGGAGGATCGGGTCGCCTATCAGGCGCGCGACATGGCCGTGGTCCGCGCGCATCTCGGTGCACAAGCCGCAATTGGCGCCAATCGCGCCACAACTGCCGCCAATCGCGCCGAAACTGGCGCCGAACCCGCCAAATTGAGCGCCGAACGCGCCGGAATTGGCGCCGAACGCGCCGGATTGAGCGCCGGTCCCGGGGGTGGGATTCCGGTGGTGCTGAGCTCGGCCACCCCGTCGATCGAGAGCCTGGTCAACGCCGAATGGGGCCGCTACCGCCATGTCCGGCTAGGTACCCGCTACAAGGCGGCCGGCCTTCCCGCCATCCAAGCCATTGATATGCGGAAGGATCCGCCGGAGCGGGGCAAGTGGCTGTCGCCGGTCCTGACCAACGCGGTGGCCAAGACCTTGGCGCGCGGCGAGCAGGCGCTGCTGTTCTTGAACCGCCGCGGCTATGCGCCGGTAACCCTTTGCCGAAAATGCGGATTCCGCTTCGAGTGCCCCAACTGCTCGGCCTGGCTGGTGGAGCATAGATTCCGCCGCCGGCTCGAATGCCACCACTGCGGCAAGTTCGTAGCAATTCCCGAGACTTGCCCGAATTGCGGGGCTGAGGAGTCGCTGGTCCCCTGCGGCCCCGGCATCGAGCGCATCGCCGAGGAGGTCGCGGAACGCTTCCCGGACGCCCGCCGCGTGCTGCTGTCGAGCGACCTGACGCCGTCGATTACCGAGCTTCGCCAGACCCTTAGGGAGATCGAGGAGCGCGAGGTCGACATCGTCATCGGCACCCAGCTCGTGGCCAAGGGCCATCATTTTCCGGGGCTGGCGCTGGTCAGCGTGGTCGATGCCGATCTCGGCCTCGCCCAGGGCGATCCGCGCGCCGCCGAGCGTACCTTCCAGCTCTTGAGCCAGGTCACCGGCCGCGCCGGCCGCGAGGCCATCGAAGGGCGCGGCCTGCTCCAGACCTATATGCCCGAGCACCCGGTCATCTCAGCGCTCGTCTCGGGCGACCGCGACGCCTTCTACACCCAGGAGATCGCCGCCCGCAAAGAGGCCAGCATGCCGCCCTTCGGCCGCCTCGCCGCGATCCTCGTCACCGCCGGCACGCGCGCCGCCGCCGAGGCTTACGCCCGCGAGGTCGCCCGCGCCGCGCCGCAAGCCGCGAAGATCCAAGTGCTTGGACCGGCCGAAGCGCCTCTGTCAGTGATCCGCGGCCGCCACCGCTACCGGCTCCTGGTCAAGGCCGCCCGCGAAGCCGACCTCCAGGCCTATTTGCGGCTCTGGCTCAGCCAGGCGCCGAAGCCACGCGGCGACCTCCGCCTCACCGTCGACATCGACCCCTACAGTTTCTTGTAGCGAGAGCGGCGCCACGCGGCCGCAGGTCGACCCCCCCATATTGCGCCCCTTTCCCCCCTGTGTTAGAGGCTCGCGCGGGGTTTCCGAGGGGACCGTTTTCGGGGGTTCCACCCGTTGACGCGGAGGCTCCAATCCCAGCATTTTCCGGGGTCCGAGGGTGGGTCGGCTAAAGGCGCCCGCCCCTGAGCAAGAGGCGTTTTTCGAGGTGGCAGGCGAGGAGCATACCGTATCGGGCGTTGCAGGCCGCTACGCCACCGCGCTGTTCGAGCTAGCCCTCGAGGAGAAGGCGCTCGACAAGATCGAGGCCGATCTCAACCGCTTCAACCAGGCGCTCGACGCCGTCGACGACCTGCGCCGCCTCGTCCAAAGCCCGGTATTCTCCGCCGAGGAGCAGGGCCGCGCGCTCGCCGCCGTCCTCGACGAGATCAAAATCGAAGGCCTCACCAAGAATTTCCTGCTGCTCGTCGCCAAGAACCGCCGCCTGTTCGCCGCCCCCGACATGATCCGCGCCTTTCGCGCGCTCCTCGCCGACCACAGGGGCGAGACGAGCGCGACGGTCACCGCCGCCTCCAAGCTCACCGAAGCACAGGCCACCGCGCTGAAGCAGGCGCTGAAAGCCGCGCTCGGCAAGGACGTCATGCTCGATCAGCGCATCGACCCGAGCCTCATCGGCGGCCTCATGGTCAAGGTCGGCAGCCGCATGGTCGACACCTCGCTTCGCACCAAACTCATCAGTCTCAAGCACGCCATGAAAGAGGTTGGCTAATGGATATCAGGGCCGCCGAGATCTCCGCGATCCTCAAGGAGCAAATCAAGAATTTCGGCCAGGAAGCCGAAGTCGCCGAAGTCGGACAGGTGCTATCCGTGGGCGACGGCATCGCCCGCGTCTACGGCCTCGACAAGGTGCAGGCCGGCGAGATGGTGGAGTTCGCCGACGGCACGCGCGGCATGGCGCTCAACCTCGAAGTCGACAATGTCGGCATCGTGATTTTCGGCGACGACCGCAACATCAAGGAAGGCGACATCGTCAAGCGCACCGGCGCCATCGTCGAGGTGCCGGTGGGCAAGGGCTTGCTCGGCCGCGTGGTCGACGCTCTCGGCAATCCCATTGACGGCAAAGGCCCCATCGAGGCGACCGAGAAGCGCCGCGTGGACGTGAAGGCGCCCGGCATCATTCCCCGCCAGTCGGTGCACGAGCCGATGCAGACCGGCTTGAAGGCCATCGACGCCTTGATCCCCATCGGCCGCGGCCAGCGCGAGCTCATCATCGGCGACCGCCAGACCGGCAAGACCGCCATCATCCTCGACACCATCCTCAACCAGAAATCCATCAACGCTCGCGGCGACGACAAGACGAATCTCTACTGCATCTACGTCGCCGTCGGCCAGAAGCGCTCGACCGTCGCCCAGTTCGTCAAGATCCTCGAGGACAACGGCGCGCTGCCCTATTCCATCATCGTCGCCGCCACCGCGTCTGACCCGGCGCCGATGCAGTTCCTGGCGCCGTTCTCCGGCTGCGCCATGGGCGAGTTCTTCCGCGACAACGGCATGCACGCGGTCGTGTTCTACGACGACCTCTCCAAGCAGGCCGTGGCCTATCGTCAGATGTCGCTGCTGTTGCGCCGTCCGCCCGGACGCGAAGCCTATCCCGGCGACGTGTTCTATCTGCACTCGCGGCTCTTGGAGCGCGCCGCCAAGCTCAACAAGGACAATGGCTCGGGCTCGCTCACCGCGCTGCCGGTGATCGAGACCCAGGCCAACGACGTGTCGGCTTACATTCCGACCAACGTGATCTCCATCACCGACGGCCAGATCTTCCTCGAGACCGACCTGTTCTATCAGGGCATCAGGCCGGCGGTGAATGTCGGCCTCTCGGTGTCGCGCGTGGGCTCCGCCGCGCAGGTGAAGGCGATGAAGCAGGTGGCCGGCAAGATCAAGGGCGAGCTGGCGCAATACCGCGAGATGGCCGCCTTCGCCCAGTTCGGCTCCGACCTCGACGCCACCACCCAGCGCCTGCTCAACCGCGGCGCACGGCTCACCGAGCTTCTCAAGCAGCCGCAGTTCTCGCCGATGAAGGTCGAGGAGCAGGTGGTCGTGATCTATGCCGGCGTGAACGGCTATCTCGATCCCATCAAGGTCTCCGACGTGGGCCGCTTCGAGGCCGAGCTGCTCCGCTTCATGCGCGCCGAGCATCAGGACATTCTCGACGACATCCGCGACAAGAAGGAAATCTCCAAGGAGACCGGCGACAAGCTCAAAGCCGCGGTCGACAAGTTCGCCAAGGCATTCGCGTGAGTTGATCCATGGCGTCGCTGAAGGAGCTCAGGAATCGCATCGCCTCGGTGAAGGCGACCCAGAAGATCACCAAGGCCATGCAGATGGTGGCCGCGGCGAAGCTTCGGCGCGCCCAGACCGCGGCGGAAGCCGCCCGGCCCTATGCGAGCCGCATGGAGGCCGTGTTGTCCAACCTCGCCGCAGCATTGGAAGGCCGCGAAGGCGGTCCGCCACTGATGGTCGGCACCGGCAAGGACGCGGTCCATCTGCTCATCGTCTGCACCGCAGAGCGCGGGCTGTGCGGCGCCTTCAACTCGTCCATCGTCCGCCTCGCCCGCGAGCACATCAATAGGCTTCAGGCCGACGGCAAGCGGGTGAAGATCCTCTGCGTCGGCAAGAAGGGCTATGACCAGCTGCGCCGGCTGTACAAGCCGCTCATCATCGACACCATCGAGTTCAGGGGGGTCCGCCAGCTTTCCTTCGAGCATGCCGAGCAGGTCGCCCAGAAAGTGCTCGCGCTGTTCGCCGAAGGCGCCTTTGATGTCGCCACCTTATTCTTCTCGCGCTTCAAGTCGGTGATTAGCCAGATCCCGACGGCGCAGCAGATCATCCCGGCATCGATCCCGGCCGGCGGCGCGGCCGCCACCGATCTTGGCGGCGCCGTCTACGAGTACGAGCCGAACGAGGCCGAGATCCTGACCGAGCTTTTGCCCCTCAACATCACCGTCCAGATCTTCAAGGCGCTGCTCGAGAACGCGGCGTCAGAGCAGGGCGCGCGGATGAGCGCCATGGATAACGCCACCCGCAATGCCGGCGACATGATCGGCAGATTGACCCTCAACTACAACCGGACCCGCCAGGCTCAGATCACCAAGGAGCTGATCGAGATCATCTCCGGCGCCGAGGCTTTGTGATGGACGCCGCCGCTTACCGGGAAATGGCCGAATTGGAGGACCGCCACTGGTGGTTCGTCGGACGCCGCGCGATCATCGATGCGTTGCTCTCGCGTCTACCCTTGAGCAAGAATGCCGAGATTCTAGAGATCGGTTGCGGTTCGGGCGGCAACTTTGCGATGCTTGCCCGATACGGGCGATTGTCGGCCGGCGAGTACAATGACGAAGCCCGCCGCCTGGCGGCCGGTCGCGGCGTTGCCGGCCGTGTCGTACCGTGTGCGTTGCCGGATCGCTTCCCCTTCGACGACGAAGTCTTCGACCTCATCGTCCTGCTCGACGTGATCGAGCATATCGAGGACGATCGCGCGAGTCTCGCTGCCATCCGCGCCCATCTTGCCGAGGCTGGCTGGCTGGTGATGACAGTCCCTGCATTTCCATTTCTGTGGTCGGCACACGACGTCCATTCTCACCATTGCCGCCGCTATACGCGCCGCGCGCTGAACGAAAGGCTGCGTGAGACAGGTTTCCGGCCTGGCTACCAGAGCTTCGCCAACTTCTGGCTGTTTCCGTTGGTTGCGCTGGGGCGAGCAGGCAAAAATCTGCTTGGCATCGGGGACCAGAGCGACCTCGCCATGCCGCCGTCGCTTATCAATTGGTTGCTCGCGCGCCTGTTTGCATCCGAGCGCGTCGCCA
The DNA here is from genome assembly GCF_050726195.1 of Methyloceanibacter sp. Classification (GTDB taxonomy): domain Bacteria; phylum Pseudomonadota; class Alphaproteobacteria; order Rhizobiales; family Methyloligellaceae; genus Methyloceanibacter. Next base: position 186,108 of record NZ_JBOHJC010000004.1, read on the forward strand.
TGGGCCGGTTTGCCCTGCCGTTCGGAGTATCCTACATCGTGACGGCACAACCGATCGCGCCTTAATGCAGTGTGAGACCAAAAGGAAGCCTTGAAATGGCAAAAAGATCACCCGTGGTCGCCGAGACCAAGAAGCAAGAGAAGCGGATCGCCGCAGGCAAAGGCCCCAAAGGCCATGTGCGCCAAGTCATGGGCGCTGTCGTCGACGTCCAGTTCGACGAGCAACTGCCGGCGATTCTGAACGCGCTCGAAACCGACAATCAGGGCAATCGCCTCGTGCTCGAGGTGGCGCAGCATCTCGGCGAGAACACCGTGCGCACCGTCGCCATGGACTCGACGGAGGGCCTGGTGCGCGGACAGGAGGTGGTCGATACCGGCGAGGCCATCGCGGTGCCCGTCGGCGACGAGACCCTAGGCCGCATCATGAATGTGGTCGGCGTGGCGGTTGACGAGGCAGGTCCCATCAAGACCGCGGAAAAGCGTCCGATCCATGCGCCGGCGCCGGCTTACGTCGACCAGTCGACCGAGGCCGAGATTCTCGTGACCGGCATCAAGGTCGTCGATTTGCTCGCGCCTTACGCCAAGGGCGGCAAGATCGGCCTGTTCGGCGGCGCCGGGGTCGGCAAGACCGTGCTCATCATGGAGCTGATCAACAACGTCGCCAAGGCGCATGGCGGCTATTCGGTGTTCGCCGGCGTCGGCGAGCGCACCCGCGAGGGCAACGATCTCTATCACGAGATGATCGACTCCGGCGTGAACAAGGACCCGCGCAAGGGCTCCGTCGAGGGCTCCAAATGCGCGCTGGTGTACGGCCAGATGAACGAGCCGCCGGGTGCGCGCGCCCGCGTCGGCCTGTCGGGTCTCACCGTCGCCGAGTACTTCCGCGACCAGGGCCAGGACGTGCTGTTCTTCGTCGACAACATCTTCCGCTTCACGCAAGCCGGCTCGGAAGTGTCGGCGCTGCTCGGCCGCATTCCCTCGGCCGTGGGCTATCAGCCGACCCTCGCAACCGACATGGGCGCGCTGCAAGAGCGCATCACCACGACGCAGAAGGGCTCAATCACGTCGGTGCAGGCCATCTACGTGCCGGCTGACGACCTGACCGACCCGGCGCCGGCGACCTCATTCGCGCATCTCGACGCCACCACGGTGCTGTCGCGCGGCATCGCCGAGAAGGGCATCTACCCCGCCGTGGACCCGCTCGACTCGACTTCCCGCATGCTGTCGCCGCTGGTCGTCGGCGAGGAGCATTACGCCGTGGCCCGCCGCGTGCAGGAGATCCTGCAGCGCTACAAGGCGCTGCAAGACATCATCGCCATTCTCGGCATGGACGAGTTGTCGGAGGAGGACAAGATCACCGTGGCGCGCGCCCGCAAGATCGAGCGCTTCCTGTCGCAGCCGTTCCATGTGGCAGAGGTGTTCACCGGCTCGCCGGGGGTGTTCGTCGACCTCGCCGACACCATCAAGGGCTTCAAAGGCCTGTGTGACGGCGACTACGACCACCTGCCGGAGCAGGCCTTCTACATGGTCGGCACCATCGAAGAGGCGGTGGCCAAGGCCGAGAAGCTCGCCGAGGCCGCCTGATGCCTGATCCATTCAAGTTCGAGCTGGTGTCGCCGGAGCGACTGCTCGTGTCCGGCGATGTGGAGCAGGTGCTGGTGCCTGGCGCCGAGGGCGACATGACCGTGCTCGCACGCCACGCGCCGGTGCTCACCACCTTGCGCCCGGGCGTGCTCGACATCGGCCTTCCCGGCGGCAAGCGTCAGCGCTTCTTCATCCGCGGCGGCTTTGCCGAGGTCAACCCGGCCGGCCTCACCGTTCTCGCCGAAACGGCCATCGATCTCGACGAGCTCAGGGCCGACCAGCTTGCGCAAGCGATCAAGGATGCCGAGGAGGACGTCGCCGACTGCGCCGGCGAGGCGCGCGACCGCGCGCAGACCAAGCTCGACCATTTGCGCCAGGTCCAGGCAGCGCTCCATCTTTAGGTTTATCGGCTGCCGAGCATGGGCGTGAACTCAGCCACCACCGCGGCATAGACGTCGCGCTTGAACGGCACGACGAGGTCCGGCAACTCAGCCACCGGCACCCAGCGCCACGCATCGAACTCGGCCTCGTGGCCTGGACGCTCAAGCTCGATCTCGCTCTCCTCCCCCTCGAAGCGGGCGGCGAACCACATCTGCTTCTGGCCGCGATAACGGCCGTGCCAGGCGACACCGATCAGCTCGCTCGGCAGATCGTAACGCAGCCAGTCCTTGGCGCGGGCGATGAAGCACACGCTGCTTATGCCGGTCTCCTCTTCAAGCTCCCGCCGCGCCGCAGTCTCGGGATCCTCGCCCTCGTCCATGCCGCCTTGCGGCATCTGCCACCAATTTCCTTTGCCCTCCGGCTCATTGCCGTGATCGGCGCGGCGGCCGACGAAGGCCAAGCCTTGCGCGTTCAGCACCATCACGCCCACGCACGGCCGGTAGGGCAGGCCCGCAGCATCTGTCATCGGAGAAGACTCAGCTCTGCCGCTGCGCCCGCACCGCGGCGCTGACCGGCACGAGAACGAGACCCTTGCCTTCGAGCGAACTGGCCCACTCGCCGATCTGCTTGACCGTAGCAGGCTCTGCCTTGGCAACACCGATCGCCGTGCCGCGCTCCTTGGCGGTGGCTTCGAGCTGCGCCAAGGCCGTGGCGAGTTCGGCGGCCGACTTCGCCTCGAGCCGCACCTGGGCCACCGCGTAGTCGAGACCCAGCGCCCCTGCCACCTGCCCGGCGGCCGACCCCTCCGCGCCGCCGTCATCCACATAGATGAGGCCCCGCCGCTTCAGTTCCTCGAGCACCGGTTGGAGCGCGCTCTGGGTTGCCTCGAACTTGGCGCCCATGTGGTTGGTCACGCCGACATAGCCGGTGTAGCGCGACATCAGCCAATGCAGCCGCTTGATGTTGTCTTCGGGGGGGAGGGTGGTGAGGAGGGTGTGGGGGCCGGGGTCTTCGTTCGGGTAGTTGTTCGGCTCCAGGGGGATTGCGAGGAGAACCTCGTGGCCGTCGGCGCGGGCTTTTGTCACCCACTCCTGGAGACGGCGCCCGTAGGCGCCATAGGCGATACTCACTGGCGGCGGCAGTCCCTTGATCACGTCGCCGTCCGGCGCGCCGGGAACGCCGAGCCCGCCGACCAATACCGCCACGCGCGCCGGCCCCCCGGCCGCTTGAGCGTAGCGCGATGGCCGCGCATAGACCTCGGCAGGGCGGCGCCCGTCGGCGGCGACCTTGGGCAGCGGCCCATATTGTGACTCCTCCACCAGCGCCGGCACCGGCACCGCCGCCAGCGTCACAGCGCCAGTCTCGTCGACCTCGGCCGCCGCCTCCGGCGGTGCGTCTGCCGGCATCGATGGCGATTCGACGCCTCCGAGCGCAGCCTGTTGCGTCTCCCCGCCTGCCGCGGCTTGCGACTCGGTCGGGGGCGCCTCGCCGTGGCGATCGGGAGCCTGCGGTAGCGAGCCTTCCGGCCCCGGCGCCTGGGGCGGCGGGGTGAGCTGGCCGGGCGTGACCGGTACCATTTCCGTGCCCTGATCGGGCGGCGCGAGTAGCGGCGCCTGGGGCTGCGCCGGCCCGGTCACGGCAAAGCCAGGCGGCAAGTCGACGCCGCGGGTGTCTCCATGTGGCGGAGGTGCCATGGGAGCCGTGGCGGGAGCGGCCGCCGGAGGTGCCGGCTCAACTTGGAGGACAGCGACGGGCTCGCCCGCATTGCCGCCCGGGAAGAAGACGAGCACGGCGGTGCCGAGCACCAGCGTCCAGAACACAATCCCAGCTGCGATGGCCAGGGCCTTCATGTTTTCGTCCTCCCCGCTTCCCGGCCGTAGTCTGGGGCTAACGCCTTCCCCTCGGGGCACATGCCGTGGCTAATTGGCTTCCGCCTTCTTCTTGGCTTCGGTGTCGACGGATTTGATGCCCCTTAAGAGATCGAGGGCATAGTTGAGCTGCGTGTCCTTGGTCTTGTCTTGAGGCACATAGGACGAGCTTCCGGATTCTTCCTCCTCCTCTTCCGCCTCCGCTTCGGCGCCGTCCTCATCCTCGTACTCACCCTTGAGGTGGCCCCGCAGATTGGACTCGCCGCGGGTACCCTGGACGTCGGTCTTCTTCTTGAGTTCCTCCGGCAACTCCTCCTCGACCACGAGCTCGGGATCGATGCCCTTGGCCTGGATCGAGCGCCCCGATGGGGTGTAGTAGCGCGCCGTGGTGAGTCTAAGCGCGCCGTTCGAGCCGAGCGGAATGATGGTCTGCACCGACCCCTTGCCGAACGAGCGCGTGCCGATCACCGTCGCCCGGTGATGATCCTGGAGCGCACCGGCGACGATCTCCGACGCCGAGGCCGAGCCGCCGTTGATCAGCACTACGAGCTTCGCGCCATCGGTGATGTCGCCAGACCGCGCGTTGGAGCGCTGGGTCTCCTCAAGATTGCGGCCGCGGGTCAGCACGATCGCGCCCTGGTCGAGGAACGCATCCGACACCGAGATAGCCTGGTCGAGAAGCCCACCGGGATTATTGCGGAGATCGATGACGTAGCCCTTTAGGTTCGGCCCGAGTTCCTTCTTCAGGTCCTCGACCGCCTTCTGCAGATTGGCCGTCGTCTGCTCGTTGAACGTGGTGAGCCGGATATAGCCCACGTCGTCACCCTCGGCGTTGTACTTCACCGGGTTGATATGGATCATGTCGCGGACGACCTTCACCTCGAAGGGATCCTCGACGCCTTTGCGCACGATGGTCAATGTGATCGGCGAGTTCACCGGCCCGCGCATCTTCTCGACCGCCTCCTGAAGGGTGAGGCCGAGAATCTGCTCCTTGTCCAAGTGCGTAATCAGGTCGCCGCTCATGACCCCCGCACGCGACGCGGGCGTGTCCTCGATCGGGGCCACGACCTTGACCACGCCGTTCTCCATGGTGACCTCGATACCGAGCCCGCCGAACTCGCCGCGGGTCTGCACCTGCATGTCGCGGAAGTGCTTGGGGTTGAGATAGGCGGAGTGCGGGTCGAGCGCCGTCAACATGCCGTTGATGGCCGATTCGATCAGCTTGGCGTCCTCGGGCGCCTCCACGTAGTCGGCGCGTACGCGCTCGAGCACCTCGCCGAACAGGTCGAGCTGTTTGTAGATCTCCGAGTTGGCGGCGGAGGCCGACTGGCTCCGGGCCAGGTTGACCATTGTCGAACCGGCGGCGAGCACTGCCAACACCAGAAGCGCCCAAAGCGCATATTCCGATTTCCGCATCATCCTTGCACCTTCCCGGAAGCCGCAGCCCACCATGGGCCGGGGTCTACTGGCCTACCGTCCTTCCTGAATTCTACATAGAGGACGGGGCGTGAACTGTCGTCGCCGCTGCTCGGCACTGCCGGATTTCCCATAACAGCGATGGGCTCGCCGGCAAGTACAAATTGGCCGAGGCTCACGTCAATGCGGCTCATCCCCGCAAGCAAAATATGATAGCCCCCGCCAGCGTTGATGATCAAGAGTTGCCCGTAGGAGCGGAATGGCCCGGCATAGACCACCCAGCCGTCGGCAGGAGCCGTAATCCGGGCTTCCTCGCGGGTTTGCAGGGAAATCCCCTTAAGCGTTGAACCGGCCGGGTCGGCGTCGCCGAAGCCCTTAAGCTGCCGCCCCTGGGCCGGCAACCTTAACGTGCCCTTAGCCTGCTCGAACGGCAGGGCCGGCTTCAGCCGGTCGGGACTCGCGAACGCCACCCTGGTCGATTCCGGCTTGATTTCCACCACGCTCTCATTCGCCGGCGTGGCCATCACTTGTGCCTGCATCCGCTCGCGAAGTGCCTTCTCGGCGGCGATCTCGGCGTCGTACTGTGCGACTTCGACCTTGGCGATCTGAACGTTGAGCCGTTCGATTAGCTCGCTCAGGCCGGTGACCTCAAGCGCCAGCGCCTCGGTGGACTGTTCCAATTGGGTCAACTCGATCTCGCCCTGCGCAAGTTTGGTCTTCTTCTCTTCAAGCAGTTGGTCTAACCGCGCCCGTTCGGCAGCGAGTTGCTCCGATTCTTTTTTTTCCTCGTCGCGCTTGGCGCGAATGCTGTTCTCGACCGTGACGAGACTATCCAGCTCCCCCGACAGGTTGTCGGCCTGATATTTCAGCTCGGGGAACACCTCCGCGAGCAGCATGGCGCTCCGCACCACGGCGAGCGCATCGTCGCGACGGGTCACCAGCGCGGGCGGCGGTGTCCGTCCGATCCTCTGCATGGCGCTCAACATTTTGACGATGGCTTCCTTCCGCTCGGTGATCGAGCTTTGAATGACGTTCACCTGCTCGGTAAGCTCGGCGAGCTTGCCTTCGGTTTCCGACAGCTTGGCTTCGCTCGCCTGTACCCTCTCGCCCGCCTCAATCAGCTCGCTGTTGAGCCGCGCCCGTTCTTCCGCCAGGGCAACCAGGTCCTTGGTGAGGCCCTCGGCTTTGACCCGGCTCGACTGCAATTCCTGCTCGGTCTCGTCGAGACGCTTTTTGGCCTCGTCGCGGGAAAGATCGTCCTCCGCATGACCTTGCCACGGCAAGACGCAAAGCAGCCCGGCCAGGCAAAGGACAAACCGGAATCTCTGTCTCGGAAAAGCCAATCGATCGGGTTGCGCCATACGCCCTGGCCGTTCAGTCGATGGCACCGGAGGGAAGCGGCAGAATCAAGGCAAAACGCTTACGAATCCTTAACCTTAGAGGTCCTCAGGCGCGGTGGTAGGGATGGCCCGCAAGAATGGTCATGGCCCGGTAGATCTGCTCGGCCACGACGATGCGGGCAAGCCCGTGCGGCAGGGTCATGGGCCCGAGCGAAAGGGTGCGGTCGGACCTCTCCACAACCTCTCGCCCATGCCCGTCCGGCCCGCCGATGAGGAAGGCGACGCCTGGCGCGCCGCCATCCCTGAGCTTGGCCAGCGCTGCCGCGAAGGCCTCGCTGGACAGCTTGTCCCCTTCGCGATCAAGGCAAATAACTTTATGAGATGGCGGCACTTTACCGAGCAGCGCCTCGGCTTCGGCGCTCACCCGCTGACCCGGGCCGCTTGCCTTCGATTCCGAGACTTCGATGCCCAGGACCGGCGTGAGCCCGAGCTTCCGGCCGAGCGCCTCGGCGCGGGCGAGATAGTGGACGTAGAGCTCGCGCTCCGGCCCTTGCTTCAACTTGCCGACGGCCGCGATCAGGAGCCGCATGGCTCACCTCTCACCGCGGGCCGCCGGCTGCGGTCGGGCGGTCTCTCAGACCACCATCCGCTCCATGGGCCGATCGGCGGACCACATCTTCTCGAGATTGTAGAACTCGCGAACCTCGGGCCTGAAGACGTGGACGATGATATCGCCTGCATCGATCAGCACCCAGTCGCACTGGGGCAAGCCTTCGACGCGGGCGCGGCCATAGCCTTCATCCTTCAGCTTCTTGATGAGGTGGTCGGCGACGGCGCCGACATGCCGCTGCGAGCGACCCGAGGCGAGCACCATGTGATCGCCGATTGAGGTCTTGCCCTTCAAGTCGATGACGACGACGTCCTCGGCCTTGGAGCCATCGAGCGTATCGACAACGATCTCGAGCAGTCGGTTCGGATTGGCGCGAAATGACGCAAATCCGGTAGGAGGCGTGCCGCGTGCGGCACCCTCTCTAGGTGAGCGCATGTTTGCGTGGGTGTCCTTCTGCCATTGCTCCTGGAAACGGCGTCGGCCACATCTCACACATCATGCTGGAGGGGCCCCTTATTGCCGCTTCGCACCATAAACATAGTATGCCGGCTCTGCTCGTTTCAATAGCTAGTATTGGTTGTCGCTCGTTGTTGGTTTTTTTCTCGATGACTGTGGCTCTTTGTCCCTCCTTAAACCACCTTTGCGCAGGGCGGTCGAAGAGAGGTCCGACAACCTGTGGCTGAGAATCGTCCAGGCCGGAGGTATCAGCAACGCGAGCCCTGCAGCATCGGTTTCATCCACGTAATAGGGCGCGAATCGCCGCGCGGCAGGGCTCGCCATGCCCTCGAGCCGGTAGCCCGGCCGGTCCAGCACCGCGATCGGCAAAGTTCTGAAAATCTCCGGCCAAGCCTTCCAGCGATGGAAGTCCGCCAGATTGTCGGCCCCCATCAACCACACGAAATGCACCCGCGGGAAGCGCTGCTTAAGCACCTTGAGAAGGTCGATCGTGTAGCTCGCTCCGCCGCTGAAGCCGGTCACGTCGATGCGCGGATGCCGTGCAACTTTCTCCGCCGCTGCGACCCGCTTCGCCAAGGTCGGCAGCTTAGAGACATCCTTCAGCGGATTGCCGGGGGTGACCATCCACCACACGCGGTCGAGCCCGAGGCGCTTCAGCGCCGTGAGGCTGATGTCGCGATGGGCTTCGTGCGGCGGATTGTACGAGCCCCCAAGCAACCCTATACGCATGCCGGGGGCAGCCGCTGGAAGCTTTAGATGTGAGCCTTCCGTCGTGCTCAAGGCCGCGTCTGGCCCTGCCCGCGCACCACGTATTTGAACGTGGTGAGTTGCTCGACGCCGACCGGCCCGCGTGCATGGAACCGGCCCGTGGCGATGCCGATCTCGGCACCCATGCCAAACTCGCCGCCGTCGGCAAACTGGGTCGAGGCGTTGTGCAGCACGATGGCGCTGTCGACGCGGGCGAGAAAGGCGTTCGCTGCGGCCTGATCGTTGGTGACGATGGCATCAGTATGCTGCGAGCCGTAGCGCGCTATGTGCGCAATCGCCTCGTCGAGCCCGTCGACCACCTTCACCGAGATGATGGGCGCGAGATACTCGGTGCCCCAGTCCTCGTCGGTCGCCGCCTTGACGCGGCTGTCGGTGCGCTGCGTCTCCGGATCGCCGCGCACCTCGCAGCCCGCCTCGATCAGCGCATCGACGATCGGACTGAGATGGGTCGGCACTGCATCATGCGCGACAAGCAGTGTCTCCGCCGAACCACAGACACCGGTCCGCCGCATCTTGGCGTTGACGACGATATTTCGCGCCATGTCGACGCCAGCGTTCTTGTCGACATAGACGTGGCACACGCCTTCGAGATGCGCGAACACCGGCACGCGCGCTTCCTGCTGCACACGCTCCACCAGGTTCCTGCCACCGCGCGGCACGATGACGTCGATGGCGCCACCGAGCCCGCCGAGCATGAAGCCGACCGCCGAGCGGTCCACCGTCGGCACGAGCTGGATCGCCGCAGCGGGCAGACCCGACGCGGCGACGGCTTCGGTCAGAATGTTGGCGATGACGAGCGAGGTGAGGAAGCTCTCAGAGCCAGAGCGCAGGATCACGGCGTTGCCCGCCTTGAGGCAAAGTCCCGAGGCGTCCGCCGTCACGTTCGGCCGGCTCTCATAGATCATGCCGATGACGCCGAGTGGCACGCGTACGCGGGAGATTTCGAGACCGTTGGGACGGGTCCACTTGGCGATGGTCTCGCCGACGGGATCGGGGAGCGCCGCCACCTCGTGCAGTCCTTTGGCCATTGCGGCGACGCGCAATCCATCGAGCCGAAGCCGGTCGAGGAAGGCAGAGTCGCGCCCCTTCTTCTGCGCGGCCTCGAGGTCCTGGCGGTTCGCCTCGATGATCTTCTCCGCTTCGGCTTCGAGCCGCGCAGCCATGCGCCCGAGCGCGTCGTTCTTCTTGTCTGTCGAGGCGAGCGCAAGCTCGGCCGCCGCCTCGCGGGCAAGCCGGCCCATATAGAGCATCATCGGCTCAAGACTCGCTTCCGGGTTCTGGGCGAGGATGGACACGTGTTCTAGCCTTTGCGGTTCAACGTCATGTCGTCGCGGTGGATCAGCTCAGGCCGTCCAAGGTAACCGAGAATATCGGCGATTTCACTGCTCTTGCGACCGATAATGGCCCTGGCCTCCTCGTTCCCGTAAGCGGTGAGCCCGCGGCCGATCTCGGCCCCTTCGCCGTTCTTGATCACCACGGCATCGCCCCGCTCGAACCGCCCTTCGACCGCCGTGACGCCTGCTGGCAGCAGGCTCTTGCCCGAGGCCAGAGCTGCCGCCGCTCCGCCGTCCACGGTAAACGCACCGCGCGGCTCGAGCGTGCCGCCGATCCAGCGCTTGCGCGCCGTTACCGGATCCGAGCGCGCCAGGAACCACGTGGCGATGCCGGTCTCGGCCAGCGCCTTTAGCGGGTGGAGCACTTTGCCGCTCGCGATCACCATATGGGTCCCACCCTGCACGGCGATCTTCGCCGCCTCGATCTTGGTGACCATGCCGCCGCGCGACAGGTCCGAGCCGACGTCGCCCGCCATCGCCTCGATCTCGGGGGTGATCTCCCGTACTTCGTCGAGACGCCGCGCGTCCGCGCAACTGCCGGGCGGCGCGGTGTAGAAGCCGTCGACATCCGACAGCAGCACGAGACAATCGGCGCTCATCATCGAAGCGACTCGGGCCGCAAGCCGGTCGTTGTCCCCGTAGCGGATCTCGTTGGTCGCCACCGTGTCGTTCTCGTTCACGACCGGCACCGCGCCGAGCTTGAGAAGGGTCGTCATGGTGCTGCGCGCGTTGAGGTAGCGGCGGCGCTCTTCCGTATCGCCGAGGGTGACCAGCACCTGCGCCGCCACGAGGTCACGCGCGCGGAACGCCTCCTCGTAAGCATGCGCAAGATCGATCTGGCCGACGGCGGCCGCCGCCTGGCTGTCCTCTAGCTTGAGCGCGCTCTTCGGCAGTTTGAGCGCGTTGCGGCCGAGCGCGATGGCGCCGGAGGAGACGACGATCACCTCCTTGCCTTGGGCGCGAAGACCCGCGATGTCGTCGGCGAGCGCATTGAGCCACTCGGCCTTGAGCGTGCCGGTCGCGCCATCGACCAAAAGCGATGAGCCGATCTTGACCACGATGCGGCGGGCGGATGTCCATTCCTGTCTCATGGCCGCCACCCCGCACGCGCCGGCTCCGCCTTCTCCTCGGCGCGCACCGCCTTGATCTTGGCCGCGACCGCACGAAGCACTTCCGGCACCCCGGTCCCGGTCGCGGCGGAAACGATGAGGGGTTTAACGCCGGCCGCTTTCTTCAGCTCACGCGCCTTGGCCTTGAGCTCGTCCTTCGGCACGGCGTCGGCCTTGGACAGAGCGAGCACTTCCGGTTTCTCGCCGAGTCCCGCACCATAAGCCTCCACCTCGCCGCGCACGATCTCGTAGGCCTCGACCGGATCGTCGAGGGTCGCATCGACGAGGTGCAGCAAGACGGCGGTGCGCTCCACATGGCCGAGAAAACGGTCGCCGATGCCGGCGCCCTCGTGCGCACCTTCGATCAGGCCGGGGATATCGGCAAGCACGAAGTCGAACCCGTCGATGCGCACCACGCCGAGATTGGGGTGGAGCGTGGTGAACGGGTAGTCGGCGATCTTCGGCTTGGCGGCGCTGACCGCGGCGAGGAAGGTCGACTTGCCGGCATTGGGGAGCCCGATGATGCCGGCATCGCCGATCAGCTTGAGCCTGAGCCAGATATACATCTCCTCGCCCGCCTGCCCCGGATTGGCGAGGCGCGGCGCGCGGTTGGTCGACGACTTGAACCGCGCATTGCCGAACCCGCCATTGCCGCCCCTGAGCAGCACGACGCGATCGCCCGGCTCGGTCAGGTCGGCGAGCAAGGTCTCCTCGTCCTCATCGAGGATCTGCGTCCCCGGCGGCACCTTCAGCACCACGTCGGCGCCACCAGCGCCGGTGCGGTTCTGGCCCATGCCGGCGCCGCCCTTCTTGGCCTTGAAGTGCTGCTGATAGCGGAAGTCGAGCAGGGTGTTGAGGTTCGCCACGCACTCGACGATGACGTCGCCCCCTCTGCCGCCGTCGCCGCCGTCAGGGCCGCCGAACTCGATGAACTTCTCCCGCCGGAAGCCCACGCATCCGTTGCCTCCGTCGCCGGAGCGCACATAGACCTTGGCTTGGTCGAGGAACTGCATGGCAAGGGCTTAGCACCAGAGGTCTTACCGTTGCACTAGCCGCGAAGGGCCGCCTGAACCTCCGCGCGGTCGAGCCGATAGGTCACGCACTGGGTCTTGGTCCCACGCGCCGCGCAGTCGCGCACCTCCCCGCCTTGCGCCACGAAGCCGAGCTTGCGGATCACCCGCTCCGACGCCGGATTGTCGGTGAAATGCCCGGCTTTCAGATAGTCGAACCCGTTCGCGTCGAAGGCGTAGCCGATCAGGGCACCAACCGCCTCGGTGGCGTAGCCTTGGCCCCAATAGGGCTTGCCGATCCAATAGCCGAGCTCGGCGTGGTCGTCGCCGAAGGCGCGATAGCCGGTGCAGCCGATGAGTTCATCATCCCTGAAGATCCCGAAGACCACGCCCTCTTCGCCGGCCTTGACGCTGGCGATCCACTCGGCGGCTTGGCTTTCGCTATAGGGATGCGGGACGGTGCCGGTCATGCTGGCGACATCGTAGTCGCCGGCAAGCGCGCTGAGGCGCACGGCGTCTGCGGCCCCCAGGGGGCGAAGCGCGAGCCGCTCGGTCTTGATGGCCGGGACGAAGGGCATGGGAGCAAGGGTACACGGGCGGCCAAGCGCGCGGGAGTCAGAGGGAACGGAAAAAGTGCTGGAAGCTCGGGCGAGCGCCTAGCTCGGCTTCACCGAGACGTAGACCCGGCCCTTCTGCTTGGTCGCGAACTCGACCTCGCCGTCGCGGAGCGCGAACAGGGTGTGGTCCTTGCCGATGCCGACACCCTCGCCCTTGTGCCACTTGGTGCCGCGCTGGCGCACGATGATGTTGCCGGCCACCACGCTCTGGCCGCCCGACTTCTTGACGCCGAGGCGCCGGCCGATGGAGTCGCGGCCGTTGCGCGAGGAGCCGCCTGCTTTTTTGTGTGCCATGGGAGCCTCTACTTCTTCTTCGGCGCCGGCTTCTTGGCGGGCGCCTTCGCTGCGGCCTTGGCAGGCTTCTTCGCCGCCGCCTTGGCCGCCGGTTTCTTCGCCGCGGGCTTGGCCTCGGCCTTTTTGGCCGCTGGCTTCGCCTCGGGTTTCTTGGCAGCCGGCTTGGCCTCCGCCTTCTTCGCCTCTGGCTTGGGCTTAGGCGCTTCGGCTTTCTTCGGCTCCGGCTTCGCCGCCGCCTTCGACGGCTTCTTGCCGTCGGTCAGGATCTCGGTGATGCGGAGCGCCGTCAGCGCCTGGCGATGGCCCTTGGTGCGGCGATAGCCCTTGCGGCGCTTCTTCTTGAACACGATGATCTTGTCGTCGCGTTTTTGCTCGAGCACCTCTGCCGCCACGGACGCGCCGGAAATCGTCGGGCTGCCCGTCTTGGGTCCGCCGTCGCCGCCGAGCAGGATAACCTCGCCAAGCTGGACAATATCGCCGGGCTCGCCCGCGATCTTCTCAATCTCGATTATGTCGTTCGGCGCCACGCGATATTGCTTGCCGCCCGTGCGAATGACCGCGAACATCTGTCTGATCCGTCTCTTAGGGCTTGATTTGCCGGCAGCTTTTAGCGCCTGGCAGAGCCTCTAGGGAAGCGATAAGCGGCGCAATATATAGAGGCCAAAGCCGATAAGTCAATTACTTGCCGGCAATCCCAAAGCGCACGACATCGTCCCAAGTCTAGCCCTCCCCCTTGTGGGGGAGGGCAGCAATGTCCCGCCGCCAAGGCGGCGGATGGCATCGCGGGAGGGGGGTAATGACGACCATGCATTCCCCCATTCCTCTTCACACCCCCCCTCGGATCGCCTCTGGCAATCCTGCTCCCCCCACAAGGGGGGAGCGGGGAGTCTGTTGCGCCTCCACGGCAAGATATGGCCCGGGTTGCGGGATGGTGAGGGGCAAGCTACATGAGCGCTCTCGGAGAGGTGCCGGAGTGGTTGAACGGGACGGTCTCGAAAACCGTTGTACGGGTAACCGTACCGAGGGTTCGAATCCCTCCCTCTCCGCCAGCTAGTCCCCTGTTTTTCCAGAGAAATATCGCACTCCGCCTTCCAAGTCTTCGAATTGGCCCGAGCGCAGCACAGGAACGCGCCGAGCCCAAGCGCGCCGAGCGCGAGCGCCGCAGGGATAAGCCAAGCGAGCGATGTCATGACGTTCCCCGCCCCGCGAGCCGCGCCGCGTTCAAGGTGACCAGGATCGACGACGTCGACATGACGATGGCGGCGATCAGCGGCGTGACGAAGCCCAGGATGGCGAGGGGCACGCAGACGATATTGTACACCGCCGCAACGCCGAAATTCTGGAGCGCCATGGCGCGGGCTTTGGCCCCCGTGTCGATCGCCGCGACGATTGTGCCGAGCTTCGCGCCCTGCCAGACGAAGTCGGCGGCGCGCTGGCTGATATCGGCGGCGGTCGCCGGCGAGATCGAGGCATGGGCGGCGGCGAGCGCCGGCGCGTCGTTGAGGCCGTCGACGGCCATCAGCACCTTGCGCCCCTCGCGCGCGCGCGCGTGGAGCCAAGCGATCTTGTCCGCCGGTTTCAGCGCGGCGTGCCAATCGTCGATGCCGGCGTCGCGCGCGGTGCGCTCAACCACGCCCGCCCGATCGCCGGAGAGGAGCGCGACGGCAAGTTCGCGGGCCTTCAGCGCGGCGACCGTCTCGGCTGCGTCGGGACGCAAGCTATCGGCGAAGCGGAGGCGCACCGGCGGCGCATCGTCCTTGCGATACCACACCTCGGCGCCGTCGCCCGCGCCCCCTTCCACGCCACACCACGAAGCCGAACCAAGCCAGCGGCCATGGGTAAGCGCCGCATCAAAAGGCCGGACACATGGCAGCACCGACCAGCCGTGCATTACCTTCAAAAAGCTCTTGCCAATGAGGAGCCGTCCACACATGGCACGTAGCGGACGTAGCAGCTGGCCAGCCTCACGTCAGTTTTTGACCATAAGCGGAATTCGTATCGGCGGTGGCGCCGCCTGGGCGCGATCCGATTCGAAGACAGTCAGCTTGCGCCTGCGAGACCGCCGGTCCGTCGTGAGCGACAGGCGGGATGAGGTTGTGTAGCAGCGCCTCGAACTCCGGCGTCACGGAGGTGAACCGGATCGAGAAACGAGAGGTGCTACCAGGCATTGTGTCCAGGACCTTTCCGTAAAGCGTACCGGACATCTCACGGCCATCGGCGCCGAGGAGTTTCATGTTGATGTTGGTCAAGGGCGGAACCGCCTTTTCGAGACGTGCCTCGGCCTCCCGATGGGATAGCTTAGTCCAGGCGCCCCTGTAGTTGGCGCCGCCGAGGGAAGTTGAGTCCACGATCTCGTACAGAAAGGGAATTTCCTCGGGCAGCGATGTGAGCGCCTCAGTGGCTTGCGACAAGTAGAGCCTATGCAACCCGCCGATGCCCGAAACTTCGAAAAGGGTGATGGGGCGTTCGATCCCCTTTGCCTTGACCTCCAGTTGCTTCCCAAGCTCGACAATGGCGCCTGCCGCTTGTCGCTGACGTATCGGACCGTAAACGCGTCGAGGCTGAGTTGATGCGACTCGCAGAACAGGTGGAGTTGCGCAACAAATGCCTTCGATGACGATGCGCTCGTCCTCGAGAATGGCCAAGCTGATTGCCTTTCGCGACTGTCCGTGCTCGGCTTCCGACATCGACGACATACCCCTTACTTAGCCCGTCTGATCGAGAGCTCCCCTGACGCAACTGGCCTTGGGTCCGAGGAGATTTAACAATGCTCGGCTTCCGTCCCTTCGCTCCGGCAGGATTGGCGCTCGCCCTAACGATTAGCGCGGCCGACGCCGATGTCTCGACGATCCCGCCGTGCGTCGACGATGCAATGATCGTGTTCGACGCGTCGGGCTCAATGTCGGGAAACGAAAAGCTCGGAATCGCCACGACCATCACCCGGATCGACGAAGTAAGATCCGCACTTGCCAGGGTTTTGCCGAGCGCGACGCGCTTTCGTCGGGTCGGTCTTATTACCTACGGCCCTGGCCCATACAACCAGTGCAATGTGGAACTCAATCTCAACCCCACGCCGAATGCGGCTAACCTCATCATGCGAGAGGTGAGCGGCTTGATGCCCGCAGGAAAGACGCCTCTGACGTCTGCCGTGGAACAAGCGGCCAACGTCCTAGACTTCCGGAATAAGCCCGGCGTCGTGGTGGTGCTCACCGACGGTGAAGAGACATGCGCAGGCTCGCCGTGCGACCTCGGCAAGCAGCTCCACGCTGAGGCCTACCAGCTCACCATCCATGTCATCTCTTTTCGTGCGGACAATTTCAGCTGGATGGGCGAGCAAAGCATCCAGGAGGCGAAGTGCCTCGCCGAAGAGAATGGTGGTCTCTACACCACTGCTGACACCCAGGACGAGCTGGTCGCGGCCTTCCAGAGTACCCTTGATTGCCCGATGATCTCTGAGCGCGCTATTCGGTGAGTTCGGAGATCCCCTGGGGCCAACATCAATAGTCTGCATCTTCTGCATCTGGCACTAAGCGGACATGCCGAATGGCGAGCGTGACTTCCGCTTTTGGCCCAACGCGATCCGTTCGACGAGATGACTCTCCCCATGGACAGGTCGCATAAGGTTGTCCTTCAAGAGTTCTCCGGTGCGTCTGGTGGCTTCCTGCTGAGAATTTTGTGACCTGTGAACATGAGGTGATGCTGCCGCCCTCCCGGAGTTCGGTGATCACCACCGCTCCAATGTGGCCTATGATGGCAGCCGCCAGCACGTAGAACGTTATCTCGTGAACCTCAACGAAGGGTCCGCGGAAGTTGCGCATTGCCTGATAGGCTAATTTGTCGGCCAAATCGCTCGCACCCGGCTGAAGAGTACCCGGGTCGACGCCAGGCGCTGCCACCCATTGCGCAAAGAGGCTGCCAAAAGGCGGCCAATAGAGGTCTGTTCCTGCGAGGACAAGCCCCGTGATCACCTGAATGAGCAGGAGTAAGAGCAGAAGGGTGACGCCCATACGGGCCAAGGGATTATGTCCCACATACTGCTCGGGCTCGCCCGTCAGGAAGGACGCAACATAGGCCCGGACAGCCGCACTGAAACCGCGACCACCGGGCAAAATCGCTCTCCACCGTGCGTACCGGTTGCCAAAAAAGGCCCAGATAAAGCGCTAAAGCAGAAGACCATGGAGGCCATGGTGGAAAGTCTGAAGGCACTGAAGCCCGTGTCCGAAGGCCTCTATGCGGTGCTTACCGGACCGCAGAAAGAGAAGGCGGACACGCTGCTCGGCGGCCACTGCGGCATGATGTGAGTGGCACTGAACCCACAGGTCCGGCCGCGGTGGATGGACCATCAATTCTTCATCCCCGTCGAGAGTTTGCGATGCCGTGGTGGGCGGGTGGGTCGGAGCTTTCAGGCTTGCCTTGGCGCCGCCGCTTCGAGGTTGCGCAGCTCGGCTACCGAACGTCGTAGGATTTGTAGGGAAGACATGACAAAAATGCCGGCCATGATCCCCGCGACGATCAGGTCGGGCCACCGGCTTGCCGTGCCCCATACGCCGAGCGCTGCTATCATCACAGCAATGTTGCCGATGGCGTCGTTCCGCGAGCAGACCCACACCGACCTGACATTGGCGTCTCCTTCCTTGTAGCGCAGTAGGATCAGGACGCTTGTGAGATTCGCGGCCAGCGCGAGGAAGCCGACGATGCCCATGACTTCGGCGCGGGGAACCTCAAGAACCAGCACGTAATAGGCCGTAGCCCCGAAGACCCAGAGCCCCATCAAAGTCAGGCTGACGCCTTTAACGAAGGCAGCCAGGGCGCGCGTACGCAGCGGGGCCCCGATGACCGCAAGCGTAATCCCGTAGGTGAATGTGTCGCCCAGGAAATCGAGCGCGTCGGCTTGCAGCGCACGCGAGCCGGCGATGGCGCCGGCGCCCATCTCGAACAGAAACATCGCCGCATTGATGGCGATGACAAGCCAGAGACGCCTTTTGTAGTCCGGCGACAGCCCTTCAAACCTGGTTCCGCTCGCGCAGCACCCGCCGCCCATCATCTACCTCTCACCAATCACAAAGAAATAATATAGGCCCCTATCCCAGCAGGGCGAGCCCGCCTGCAGCGAAACACCCTACCTTGCGGCCGTCCTGTCTAGATTTCCGAAACTCATGTCGGCTAGTGGCACCAAGCTGACATGCCGGCGGGCCAGCCTCAGGTCAGTTTTTGACCCTCAGCGGACATCGGCGGCTCGCTCTTAGGTCGGCAACTGGCACGAGGCGCACGTCAGTCGGCTGTGACGCTCTCTTCCTCGCTGCGCACCGCCTAAGCCAATGTGGCAACTATTACGGGCGATGAATATGTTTGTCGCGCTAGGCTTGTAATCCTCCTCATCAAGGCCCATTTGTTTAGTACTGGCACGCCGCATCCCTAGGCGCTGACGGTAAAGATTACCGTGCCGATTACGTGCACGCCTTTCCCGAAAAATTAGCATTCAGCACCACGACCTGCCTTTACGCGGTAAGGGTCCGGCACCTGCCTTTACGCGGCAGGGGTCCGGCGGTTGTACAGCCTGCGCAAATCGCCTGCGCTTAACCCCCAGAGGTATTTCATGACCGTCACCCATAACGCCAAAGTTGCCGCCGACCAGGCCCGCGCCGCCTATCGCAAGACGACAGACCAGCTCGGCAACCTCGGTCTCGATACCGCCGTACCGGAGGGCGTGCGCGCTCTTGCCGAGAAGGCCGTAGCGCAGACCCGCGAAGCCTTTGACCGCTCCTGGGATGCTTTCGATGCATCCTTGACGACGTTCGAAAGGAACTTCGACGCTGCCGGGCAAAGTGCCGCCGCCTTCAACCGCAAGATCGTCGACCTCGCCCGGCGTAACGTCGATGCGAGCTTCAACTTGGCCGAGAGCCTGGCGGGCGCCAAAAAACTCACCGATATCGTGGAGCTTCAGGCAGGTTTTTGGCGCAAGCAGTTCGCCGTATTGACGGCGCAAGCACAGGAAGTCCACGCGCTGTCAACAAAGGTGACCGCCGTTGCGGCCGAGCAGATGATCAAGTCGCAGACCGAACGCGCCGTGGACGGGCG
>NZ_JBOHJC010000005.1:0-187247 GCF_050726195.1 Methyloceanibacter sp.
GCGATGATCACCTCGGTGAAGATCTTGACCATCTCGCGCGCCGCCTCGGCGTCGAGGGGGCGGTTCAGGGCCACGATGCCGCCGAACGCGCTCACCTGGTCGCAGGCGAACGCCTTCTCGTAAGCCTCCCGCAAGGTGGGCGCGATGGCCACACCGCATGGATTGGCGTGCTTGATGATGGCGACGGCGGCCGACTTCTTAGGATCGAACTCGGCGACCAGCTCGTAGGCTGCGTCGGTGTCGTTGAGATTGTTGTAGGACAGCTCCTTGCCCTGCACCTGAAGCGCGGTGGCGACGCCCGCGCGCTGCTCGCCGGTGCGGTAGAACGCGGCCCATTGATGCGGGTTTTCGCCATAGCGGAGCGCCTGGCCTTGCCTCCCGGCGATGACCCGGATCGGTGGCGCTGTCTCGCCAAGCGTCTCGGCGAACCACGATGCGATGGCCGCGTCATAGGCGCTGGTGCGGGCATAGGCCTTGGCGGCGAGCTTTTGCCGCAAGGGGAGGGTGGTTGCGCCGCCGTTCCCCGCCATTTCGGCGAGCACGGCGGCATAGTCGGCGGGATCGACGACGACGGTGACGCTCTCGTGGTTCTTCGCCGCTGCGCGGATCATCGCCGGACCGCCGATGTCGATATTCTCGATTGAGGTGTCGTAGTCGGCGCCGCCCGCGACCGTCGCCTCGAACGGGTAGAGGTTGACCACGAGAAGGTCGATCGGCGGGATGGCGTGATCCTTGAGCGCCTGCTCGTGGCTCTTATTGCCGCGCACGGCGAGCAACCCACCATGGATGCGCGGGTGCAGGGTCTTCACCCGCCCGTCCATCATCTCTGGGCTTCCGGTGATCTCCGCGACGTCAGCCACTTTGAGTCCCGCATCACGCAGGAGCTTGGCGGTGCCGCCGGTCGACACCAACTCGACCCCGAGCCGGGCGAGGCCAGCCGCGAATTCGGCAAGGCCCGTCTTGTCGCTGACCGAGAGCAGCGCACGGGCGATCTTTCTGTCTTCCATAAGGCTAGGCGACTTCCGGGCCGGCGTCGTTTGGATCGACCAGCGGGTGCGCGGCCTCATCGCCGGTCTTTTCGAGGTTCCACACGATGCGCACCTCGCGGGCCTCTCCCATCATGCCGCTCAACACCACTTGCGACGTGGCTCGCGGCCCGCGCTGATCGGCAAGCAGCGCGCTGTCCTCGATGGCGGTCTGCTCGGCGTTGGACGAGAGCCGCCACGTCTCGCCGTTCCGAAGGATCAAGGTCACGGCGTTGCCTTCGCCCACGATCTGCGCCTTCACGCTCGGGTGGAGATGGAAGCGGATGGCGTAGGACCCGGCGATCAACGCGTCGGGGCTCTTCAAGCCCCGCGGCGCCGTGAGCTTGTCCTCGGCGGACAGGAGGTTGCCCGACGGCGCGATCAGGATCTGTCGCGAATGGCTCACGCCGTAGCGGCCCATATAGCCGTCGTGCGAGCCTTTGATGCGGAGCATGTCGCCCTGGTCCGAGAACGCACCTTGCGGATTGACCGGTCCAATCAGCTGGGCGTCGGAGGGCGGCTGGCTGCCGTTGGTCATACCGCTGAACTCGGCGAGCGAGTCGTCCTCGAGGCTCAAGGTGGAGTGCGCGGGGGTGGAGCGGGCGAACAGCCGCCATTCGTCATGGTCGGCGGACGGCGCGCCGCAATTGATGATCAGCGGCGCGTTGCCGGAGCTCATCTCGAAGGACAGAAACCCCGCATGCGCCTGGGTGGTGAGCGCGGCGACGGGCGGCGGCCCGAGATCGCAGACGATGAGCGTCGTGCCGCACTCGACCCGCACATAGCCGGAATTGGCGGCGCTCCTGACCGGCGCGCCTTCGATGTCGTCATAGGCGAGCACCGTGGCAAGCGCGTCGGTCGGCGTCGGGCCGGCGCCGTTGAACCGGGACATGGTGCCGTCGCCGAGCCGGAAGAAACGCAGCATGGGCATGATGCGGTCGATGGCGTCGGCGAGTTCCTTGGGCGGCGGCCGGTCGCGCGCCACGAAGCATTGGCGGAGCGGCAGGAGGTCGAGCAGAAGTTCGATCAGGGCCTCCGGATTGCGCGAGATATGCCCGCCGTCGGGGAGGATCTGGCGCTCGAGTTCCTTGCAGAAGGGCCGCGTGTAACGGTCGACCACGGCCTGCTGCTCGGCGATGCAGAGCCCGGCATAGAGCAGCGCCATGAGGGTGAGGAGGCGCGGCACGCCGTCGGGTGTGTCGCGGTAACTCGCTGACAGGTAGCGGAGCTGCGTCGTCAGCGCCTTGAGGAACTGCTCGTAGGCCTCGGGTTCCCCCGTGTCGAGAATGAGCACCGAGTTGGAGAGCCAGGAGATCACCCTGCGGGCGACGATCTCTGGCTGCCAGGCAAGGCCGTGGATGGAGCGGCGCAGCCTGATGAAGTCGTGGACCAGCGCCTTGGCCTGCTCGCGCGACAACTCGCTGTCGGCGGCGCGCAAATGCCTGAGCCAGCCGAAGCCGTAAAGCTCGCGCGCCCAGTTGGCTGACGGCGGGGCGATCTCGAACGGCGACTGCGCGCCAAGCTCGGCGAGCTTGCCGGCGAGACCGAAATGGCCGTTATAGACCTCGGTGGCGAAGGAGGGATCGGCGGTCCGAAGTTCCTGCGGCGCAAGCAGGAGCTGCTCGGCCTGGCTGCCCGGATAGCTGATGCTCGCCATGCTCGACAGCATGAAGCGGCGGAGCGGGCTCGGGCCGCCAAGATGTACCTCTTGAACGCGTGATCCGCGCTCGAAGGCCTGATCAGCCGCCATTTGGGTCATTCTCCAGCCAAAACCCGCGCATCTCAGATGGCGCAGGCTTCCCCGCCGCGTCGTGCTCCTGCCGGGGCATTTTCGGGCACGGGCGGCCCGGGGGCAAGTGGCATGCGGATAATCGTTAACCGGCGAGCTTAAGCCTGGCCACGAAAAACCCGTCCATGCCGCTCCATTCCGGCGTGCCGAGCTGGAGATCGAAGGGGAAGGTGCGGATGCAGCCGGAATTTTTCGCCCATTCCGTGCCGCCGAACGGCTCGTCGGGCCGGATGGAATCGAGGTGAATGGCGGAATTTCGAGCCATGAGCGCGGCGATCTGGGCCTCGCCCTCTTCGGGTTCGAGCGAGCAGGTCGAGTAGACGAGGTTGCCGCCAGGCTTGAGCAGGGTGACCGCATGGGCGAGCAGCCGGGTCTGGAGCGCCACCAGCTCAGCGATGTCCTTGTCCGACTTGAGGTAGGGAATGTCGGGATGGCGCCTGATCGTGCCGGTCGACGAGCAGGGCGCGTCGAGCAGGATGGCGTCGAAACGCTCGTCCGGCTGCCAGGTGGTCGCGTCCGCTTGGACGGTGTCAACCTTGAGTCCGAGACGTTCAAAATTCTCCCCGAGCCGTCCAAGACGGGTCCTCGACATGTCGACGGCGACAGTCGACGCGCCGGCCAGCACGAGCTGCGCCGTCTTGCCGCCCGGCGCCGCGCAGAGGTCGGCCACGCGCTTCCCTGCGACATCGCCGAGCAGCTGCGCCGGCAGCGACGCGGCGGCGTCCTGCACGAACCACGCGCCCTCGGCGAAGCCGGGAAGCTCCTCGATGCGCCCCTTGGGCAGGAGGCGGACGCCCCCCGTCGGCAGCACGCGGCCCGAGAGCCGCTCGGCCCATAGCGCCGGGTCGGACTTCACCGTGAGGTCGAGCGGCGGCTCGATAAGATGCGCTGCGGCGATGGCGTGCGTTCGCTCCTCGCCCCATGACTGCACCCAGCGCGACCATAGCCAGTCCGGCGTGTTGACTCGCGTCGCGTCGAGCGCTGCGGCGATTGCTCCGCCCTTCTCCGCCACCCGCCGCAGCACGGCGTTGACGAGCTTGTCGTAGCGCTGCGCCCGCGGGTCCCATTGGGCGAGGCGCACGGCAAGATCGATCGCCGCATGCGGCGGCGTCTCGAGGAACAGGAGCTGCGCCGCGCCCGAGAGGAGGATCGCGTAGAGCGAGCCCGACTTCGCCGGGAGACCGCGTTCGAGAAACGTAGTGAGCACCTGGTCGATCTGCCCGCGGCGCCGAAGACTCGCGCCGACAATGGCGCGGGCGAACGCCCGGTCGCGCACCGGCAGGTCGAACATATAGCCGCGATCGCGGGCGCGCGCGAGTACGTCGTCGAGCGGCTGCCTTTTCTGCAGCACGGCGTCGAGCAGGCTCGCGGCAGCGCGCCGCGCCGGCAGTCCGACTTGGTGGTCGCGGGTCGGCGACAACGCGCGGGGCGCGCCTTTGGGCGGAGTCATGGTCATGGGTTTAGCAGCAGTGCGGAACGGAGCCCAGGCGCTTCGCCTTAAGGCTTAGCCCCAAGGGCCGCGCGTTGCGCGGCGCTCACCGCCGGACCACGGGCCCGCTGCCTCGGTACTCATGCGAGGTGCGCCGCCGGTCTCGCCCATCGCCTTCGCCATGTCGGCGAGCCGCGCCACCCGGTTCTCCACATTGGGATGGGTCGAGAACAGATTGTCGATGCGCGCGCCGGACAGCGGGTTGACGATGAAGAGATGCGCCGAGGCGGGATTGCGCTCTGCCGTCATGTTGGGGATGCGGTGCGCCGCGCCGGCGATCTTCTGCAGCGCGGACGCGAGCCACAGCGGCTGGCCGCTGATCTCCGCGCCGCCGCGATCGGCCTCGTACTCGCGCGTGCGGCTGATCGCCATCTGCACGAGGCCCGCCGCGAGCGGCCCGAGGATCACGAGCGCGATCGTGCCGAGAAAGCCGATGCCCTGGTTGTCGCGGCTCCCGCCGAAGAACATCGCGAAGTTGGCGAGCATGGAAATGGCGCCGGCGATGGTGGCGGTCACCGTCATCAGCAAGGTGTCGTGGTTCTTGATGTGCGCGAGCTCGTGCGCGATCACGCCGGCGAGCTCTTCGGGGCTCACCGTGTTCATCAGCCCGGTGGTGACGGCGACCGCGGCGTTCTTAGGATTGCGCCCGGTGGCGAACGCGTTCGGCTGCGGGTTCTCCATGATGTAGACCTTAGGCATCGGCAGCCCCGCGTTGTGCGCGAGCTGCCGCACCATGTCGTGCAGCTCCGGCGCCGAGCGCGCGTCCACTTCGCGCGCGCCATACATGCGCAACACCATCTTGTCGGAGTTCCAATAGGTGAACAGGTTCATACCTGCCGCCACGAGGAACGCGACGATCATGCCGCCCTGGCCGCCGATGATAAATCCGATACCCATGAACAGCGCTGTCAGCGCCGCAAGCAGGATCGCGGTACGGAAATAGCTCATGGCCTCCTCCAAGCTCGCCGGCGGCTCCAAAGCGCCGGCCCCTCAATATGTTGGAAGCGTTGCCCCACGCCACAAGATCAGCCGAGGAGACGCATCCCCTCTCCCCTCCTGCCTTCGCCGAAGCGAAGCCCTGGCACGGGACATTGGTCGGGGATGAGGCGCTTCGGCTTCGCGCAGGCAGGTGTGGGAGAGGGTGAAGTTTCGAAGCGACCACCGCGGACTCCCATCCCTCCCCGCTTCCGCTAGGGCCCCACACCTCGCGGGCCTGACACCAATCTGTGACCTGTGCGTGAGCCCCAGCGTGCCGCACCTCGCGCGCATCACACCGATCTGTGACTTGTCAGTGATGTCCCCGATGCGCTTGGGCTTACCTCCAATGATCGGTTCTGCATGGAGGACGCCATGACCGTCACGCTCGTCAACACCGACAATGTCGCTGACGACGCAACTCTAAACCTCGCCTTCCCCTTCGGCGTGACCTCGGGCGTGGTGGGCGGCACGACCTATGTTTTTGTCACCGGCTCGGTTGACGATGGGGTCAGCGTGTTCAGCCTCGACGCCGGCGGCACTCTGACGAATGTGTTCAATGTCGATGACGACCAGAATCCCAATCTTGAACTCAATGGCGCCGGAGCTCCGACCATTGCGGTGATCGGCGCCGAGACCTTTCTGTTCGTGGCGGGAGGCGCGGATCAGGGCATCAGCGTCTTCTCCGTCGCCAACGATGGCAGCCTGACCAATGTCCATAACGAGCCCGATTCCGGCGGCACCGTTTTCCTCCAGGGCGTGCAGGCGCTCGCCACGGCGGTGATCGGGGACGACACCATTCTATACGCGGGCGGTACCGAGGACGGCGTCACGGCCTTCTCGGTCTCTGCGAGCGGTGAGCTAACACCCATCGGCGGATTGGGAGGAAACTATCGGTTCGAGGATGATGTACGGTCGATTCATACGGCCACGGTTGACGGCACGCCCTTCCTGTTCACGGCCGCAAGAGTCAACAATGTCGTGAGCGTGTTCGATATCACCGACGTTGACTTCGACCTCAGCGACAATACCGACACTGTCGTTGACAATGTTGAGCGGGAGCTTGAAGGCGCAGCAGCGGTCACGACGGCGGTCGTCGGGGGCAGGACATTTCTGTTCGCTGCCGGAAGCGACGACAATGGCATCAGCGTATTCGAAGTCTCGGCCAACGGCACCTTGACCAATGTCGACAATGTTGGGGACGATGCGGCGCTCGAGCTCGATTTCGTCTTCAGCCTGGCGACCGCCGAAATCGCGGGCACGACCTATCTGTTCGCAGCGGGAGCGCTCGATGACGGCGTGAGTGTATTCGCCGTCGCCGCCGACGGCAGCCTCGTGCACATGGCGAGTATAGACGACAGCCTCTCCCCGGACTTGGAGCTGGATAATGCGTTCCACCTCACCACGTCCGTGGTCGGCGGCAACACGTTTTTGACCGTGGCCGGCTCGGCCGACGACGGCGTCAGCGTGTTCCGGGTCGATACCACCGGCCTAACCATCAACGGCACGGCGGGGAACGACATCATCAATGCCTTGAACTCCGCCCCTGGACAGCTGCTGCCGAGCGAGCTTGGCGACATCATCAACGGCCGAGGCGGCAACGATACCATCGCCGGGCTCGGCGGCGATGATTTGCTGATCGGCGGCCATGGCTCGGACAGGCTGAACGGCGGCGCCGGCGACGATGTGCTCACCGGCGGGAGCGGCAGAGACTTTCTTACCGGCGCCCCAGGCAGCGACCTGTTCGACTTCAACGCGCTTTCCCAGTCGCGGCCCGGCGGTCAGAAGCGCGACACGATCCAGGATTTCACACGCGGGCAGGACCACATCGACCTCAGCGGCATCGACGCAAAGAAGGGCGTCTCCGGCAACAACGCCTTCAAGTTCATCGGCAGAGACGATTTCAACGACCGGAAGGGCGAGCTCCGCTACGACGACCGGGGCTCCAAGGTCATCGTCCAAGGCGACGTAAACGGCGACGGCAAGGCCGACTTCGAAATCCTGGTGAAGGTCGGCACGCTCGGAGCGGGCGACTTCCTGCTTTAGCCGCGACCTCAGCCTTAAGGTGGCGCTTACCTTAACGGTTCGTCAACGGCTCGCCTCCATGCTGCCTCGCATCTAGCGTTCGAGGAGTTGCCCGCCATGTCAGCCGCCCTTCAAGCCACCGCCGTCGCCAAACCCAGATCGCGCCGGGCCCGCAGCGTGCCCTCCGCCGAGACCCATCTCACGGCGGAGCAGAAGCGCCTCATCCGCCTGAGCTTCCTCCGAGTCGAGCCGGCGCTCGATCTCGTCGCCCAGCTCTTTTTCTTGAAGCTGTTCCGCCTCGATCCGACCTTGCGCAAGAAGTTCGCGGGCCCAGTCGAGGTGCAGGCGCGCAAATTCGCCTCCGGCGCCAAGCTCGCCATGATCTCGCTCGGGCATGAGGATGGACTGGCGCCGACCTTGAAGCTTCTCGGCGCGCGCCACCGCCAGCTCGGCATCAGGGCGCGCCACTACCGCACCATGTCCCGCGCGCTGGTATGGACCTTGGAGCGCTCGCTGGAGAAGGACTTCGACCGCGACACCAAGGACGCGTGGAACACGCTGCTGGCCTACTTCACCCGCATCATGGCGGGCTAGGGTTCCTCGGGGGCCTCTTCGGAGGCCCCTTCGCCGCTCTGCACCACCTTCACCTGGACCTTGCCGTCCTTGCTCACGTAGACCATGACGTCTTGGTCCGGCTCGATCACCTGGATCTTGCCGTCGACGGTGAGTTGGTCGGGCGAGACGTTGATCTCGTGGCCGTCGACCATGACCTTGACGCCGTCGGTCAAGGATTCCTGCGTGATGTTTTTATAGTGGCCGGCCACCGTGACGGTGCGGCCGCCGACGGTCATGGACAGCGCCTGGGTCTCCGGCCCGCCCGTCCCCCAGTTGCCGATCACCAGCACGATGACGATGAGGAGCGCGAGCGCAATCCCTAGCCCCACCAGAATCCGCATCAGCCACGACATCCGCTTCCCTCCCCCCAAAAGCTCACTTTGCGCCCCGCTGCCGATCAGGCCGATCTGCGGTTCTGGCGGTTCTCCACGAGATCCGAGACGACGCCGGGATCGGCGAGTGTCGATGTGTCACCGAGATTTCCGAAATCGTCCTCGGCGATCTTGCGCAAGATTCGGCGCATGATCTTGCCAGATCTCGTTTTCGGCAAGCCTGGCGCGAACTGGATTTGGTCTGGCGAAGCGATCGGCCCGATCTCGTTGCGCACCCAGTCGCGCAGCTCCTTCTTGAGCGCGTCCGAGCCCTGCTCTCCCGCCATCAAGGTGACGTAGCAATAGATGCCTTGGCCCTTGAGATCGTGGGGATAGCCGACCACGGCCGCCTCGGAAACCTTGGGGTGGGCGACGAGTGCGGATTCGACCTCCGCCGTGCCCATGCGGTGGCCCGAAACGTTGATCACGTCGTCGACCCGGCCGGTGATCCAGTAGTAGCCGTCCGCGTCGCGGCGGCAGCCGTCGCCGGTGAAGTACTTGCCCTTGTAGGCCATGAAGTAGGTCTCGACGAAGCGCTGATGGTCGCCATAGACCGTGCGCATCATGCCGGGCCAGGCATCGAGGATGACGAGATTGCCAGTGGCCTCGCCTTCGAGGAGATTGCCCTCGGCATCGACGAGCGCGGGCTGCACGCCGAAGAACGGCAAAGTCGCCGAGCCCGGCTTCAGCTTGGTCGCGCCAGGCAGCGGCGTGATGAGAATGCCGCCGGTCTCGGTCTGCCACCACGTGTCGACGATGGGGCAGCGGCCTTCGCCGATCACATGATAGTACCACTCCCACGCTTCGGGATTGATCGGCTCGCCCACGGTGCCGAGCAGCTTGAGCGACTTCCGGCTCGAGCCTTTCACGAATTGGTCGCCGGCGCCCATCAGCGCGCGGATTGCTGTCGGCGCCGTGTAGAAGATGTTGACCTTATGTTTGTCGACCACCTGCCAGAAGCGGCCGGCGTCGGGAAAGTTGGGCACGCCTTCGAACATCAACGTGGTGGCGCCATTGGCGAGCGGACCATAGACGATATAGCTGTGGCCGGTGACCCAGCCGACATCCGCCGTGCACCAGAAGATGTCGCCGTCGTGATAGTCGAACACGTATTGATGGGTCATCGCGGCGTAGACCAGATAGCCGCCTGAGGTGTGCAGCACGCCCTTAGGCTGACCCGTCGAGCCCGACGTGTAGAGGATGAACAGCGGGTCCTCCGCGTTCATCTCTGCGGGCGGGCAGTCCGCGGAAACCTTGGCGAGCTCTTCGTCGAGCCAGATGTCGCGTCCCGGCATCCACGGCACATTGCCGCCGGTGTGCTTCACCACGAGAACCTTATTCACACCTGACACCTTGGCAAGCGCCTGGTCGGTGTTGGCTTTGAGGGGAATCTTGCGGCCGCCGCGCAGGCCCTCGTCGGCGGTGATGACCAGGCTCGATTTGCAGTCGGCGATACGGCCGGCGAGCGAATCCGGCGAGAAGCCGCCGAATACTACAGAGTGGATCGCGCCGATGCGCGCGCAGGCGAGCATGGCGTAGGCGATCTCCGGGATCATCGGCAGGTAGATGGTGACCCGGTCGCCCTTCTTGACGCCTTGTGCCTTCAGCACGTTGGCGATGCGGCACACATTCTCGTAGAGCTCGCGATAGGTGATGTGCCGCGCCGGCGTCGCCGGATCGTCGGGCTCGAAGATGATGGCGGTCTGCTTGCCCCGCTTCTTGAGATGGCGGTCGATGCAGTTCGCCGCGACATTGAGCGTGCCGTCCTCGAACCATTTGATCGACACGCTGGGCGGATCGAACGAGGTGTCCTTGACGCGCGTATAGGGCTTGATCCAGTCGAGGCGCTTGCCTTCCTTGCCCCAGAACTTGTCTGGCTTGGCGATGCTCTTTTCGTAGAGTTTTTCGTACTTATCCTTGTCGATATAGGCGCGCTCTTTCCATTTCTTCGGAACCTTCACCGACTCGACTTTGTACGTCTTGTGCTCGGACATTTGTCCGTTCCTCCCTACGCAACGCGCGCTTATTATGCGCAGTATGACCCGGCGACCTTTTGGCGGGAAGCTCCCCCGGCATCGTCCTTTCGCCTATACCCCGAATGCGCCGATTACCGCGCCTTGAATGAGCAACACGGCGAGCCAATACCCGCCGTCGATCAGGGTCAGCGCCGGCTTGGCGCCGGCGAACACGTGGTTAACCCCCATGGTGGTGATCACGAAGCCGACCCAGACGAACAGCCCGCTGATCAGCCCGCCCCGCACCGACACCTGGCCGAGATGGCCCATCAGCCCGGCCAGCATCCAGGCCATGACGAACAGCGCGATGATTGAGATGATGAAGGGCAGCGCCTTCGATGGCCCCGCGTCGCGGGTGAGCTCGGCCTCTGTCTTGCCGACGGCCTTCATCCACGGCCTGGAGAGGACCATGTACCAGACCGCGCCGAGCCCGAACGCGGCCAGGGCGGCGATGATGACCGCAAAGTAGTTGACCCCCGAAAAGCTCATGGCGACCTCCCCCTTGGTTCACGAGCGCGAGTGCGACTTTACCCCAGGAGGCGGCCCAAGGGCACTAAGCTCTTGGTGGATCGGCGAGGCCGCCCATCGCGCAGATTTTGCGCCACTCCACCGCCGTCACCGGCTGCACCGAGAGGCGCGCGCGCCTGACCAGCACCATGTCCTTGAGTTGCGGCGTGGCCTTGATCTCGGCGAGGGTCACCGGGCGGGGCAGGTCGGCGACCGCCGCCACGTCGACGCACTCCCATTGGCCGGTGCCGTCGGTCGAGTCGGGATGCGCCTCCTTCACCACCTTGACGATGCCGACGCAGGCCTTCTCCTCGCCGGTGTGATAGAACAAAGCGAGGTCGCCCTTTTTCATCGCGCGCATATTGTTGCGTGCCTGGAAGTTGCGCACGCTGTCCCATTCGGCGCCCTTCTTGCCCGCCTTCTTCTGCTGGGCCCACGACCAGGTCTCGGGCTCCGATTTCATCAGCCAGTAGGCCATGGCGGTCAGTCACTCTTCCTCGTCGTCCTCTTCGGTGTTGTCGATGACCCAGAGCCACGGGCGGATGTCGACCGAGGCAAACAGGCCTGCGTGGGTGAACGGGTCGCGGCCGGCGATCTCGCGCGCGACTTGAAGCGATGGTGCCTCGATGACGATCAGGCTGCCGTTCATGGTCTGGCCGTCCTCCTCGGTGAACGGGCCGGCGAACACGAGCGCGTCGCCGAGACTGTCGAGATAAGCGAGGTGGTCCGGGCGGTGTGCCTTGCGGACGGAAAGACTGTCCGGCTTGTCCGTGCAGATCAACGCAAACAACATCGGCGTCCCCCCTGGCGGTGAGGCTATTGCGGCACCTTGCGGCTGTCCATGGTCATCACATCTCGGCGCGGAGGGGCCGGGCAAGCAACGCCTCGATCGCCTCGTCGACTGTAGCTAGGCCCGAGACCACGGCATGCACGGCTTGCGCAATAGGCATGTCGATACCGCGCGCCGCCGCCATCTCGACCATGGCGGTGGCGGTGGGCACGCCCTCGGTCACCGTGAGCCGCCCCTTCAGCGCCTCCTCGACGCTATGTCCTTGGCCGAGCGCAATGCCGAGCGACATGTTGCGCGACTGCTTGCTGCCGCAGGTGAGCACGAGATCGCCGAGTCCGGAGAGGCCGGTCAGGGTTTCGAGCCGCGCCCCGAGCGAGACCCCGAACCGCGCCATCTCTGCGAAGCCGCGGGTCACGAGCGCTGCGTGGGCGCTGGCGCCGAGCGCCTTGCCGGCGACGATGCCCGCGGCGATGGCGTAGACGTTCTTCACCGCCCCGCCGATCTCCGCGCCGATCACGTCGCCGCTCCAATAGCAGCGGAACGGCGAGTGACTGAGCGCGTGGCTGATCGCCTCGCCGAGCGTCTCGTCGGTAGTGGCCAAGGTCACCGCAGCAGGAAGGCCCTTTGCCACCTCCGCGGCAAAGGAGGGGCCCGATAGCACTGCGATCTCCGCCGTGGGCAACGGGCCTGCCGCCACTTGCGACATCAGTCTGCCGGTCGATTGCTCGATGCCCTTGGAGCAGAGGATCAGGGGCTGACCTTCGCGCACGTAAGGGGCAAGCTCGCCGGCAATCGCTCGCAGGTGCTGCGCCGGTGTCACCATCAGCAGCAGGTCGCAAGTGGCGACCTCGTTGAAGCGGCCCGTCGCCTCGATGGCCGGATCGAGCGGGACCCCCGGCAGGAACAGATCGTTGCGATGCGTCTCGTTGATGGCGGCGATGGTCTCAGGCTCGTGCGCCCAGATCAGCACGTCGCGGCCGGCGCGGCGCGCGACGACGGCGAGTGCCGTGCCCCACGCGCCCGCGCCGATAATGCCGACCGTTTGCAGTGCCATCCCCGGGCTCCCTGCTTGCCCGCAATATTCATACAGGAAGTGGCGGCGATGCTCACGCCTTGACGCCGGCGCCGAGCGCGGGCGGCGCGTCAGGATCGAGCGGCCAGCGGGCCCGCGCCGGCGCGCCGAGATCGTCGGTGAAACCGCGGGCGAGCCGTTCCGCCCCCGCCCAGGCGATCATCGCCGCGTTGTCGGTGCAGAGCTCGGCCGGCGGCACCACGAGCCGGAATCCGTGCGCGCTTGCGACCTTCTCTAGCGCCACCTTGAGCCGCCGGTTGGCGGCGACGCCGCCCGCCACCACAAGGGCTTTTTGCGCCCCCGGCCCAAGCCGCGCCTCGTAGATCTCCATCGCGCGTGCGGTCCGGTCGCTCACGACGTCGGCCACCGCCTCCTGAAAGCTGGCGCAGAGATCGGCGATTGTCTGCTCGCTGAGCGGCGCCCGCTCCAGCGCCGCATGCCGCAGCGCGGTCTTCAGGCCCGCGAGCGAGAAGTGCGGCTCCGGCCGCCCGAGCATCGGTCGCGGCAACTTGACGGTGGCACGCCCCTTGGCCGCGCGCCGCTCCACCTCCGGGCCGCCAGGATAGGGAAGCCCGAGCAGCTTCGCCGCCTTGTCGAACGCTTCGCCGAGCGCATCGTCTAGCGTAG
Source organism: Methyloceanibacter sp. (assembly GCF_050726195.1). Lineage (GTDB taxonomy): Bacteria > Pseudomonadota > Alphaproteobacteria > Rhizobiales > Methyloligellaceae > Methyloceanibacter. The sequence continues at coordinate 13,301 of NZ_JBOHJC010000005.1, forward strand.
TGCCGAGCCGCTCGTAGTCGCCCACCTCCTTAACGATGAGGAGCTGCGTGTGGCCGCCCGAGACGAGGAGCAGGAGATAGGGGAACCTCAAGCCGTCGGTGAGGCCTGCGCTCAGCGCATGCGCTTCGAGATGGTTGACCGCGATGAACGATACGCCGAGCCCGAGCCCGATCGCCTTGGCCGTGGTGACGCCGACGATCAGGCCGCCGATCAGACCCGGCCCGGCCGCCGCGGCGACGGCCTCGAGCGCGTCGAAGCCGACGCCGGCCTCGGTCATCGCCTGTTTGATCGCCGCATCGAGCAAGTCCACATGGGCGCGCGCGGCGATCTCGGGCACGACGCCGCCATAGGCCGCATGCAGATCGAGCTGTGCGCGCACGACGTTGGACAGAATTTCCCCGCGCCCGTCCGCGTGGCGGCGCACGACGGAGGCTGCGGTCTCATCGCAGCTCGTCTCGATGCCGAGCACGGTGAAGGGGGCGCTTTTCTCGCGCTTAGGCATGGGTTGTCATAGGCGGCTACGGGGATTCGTTGAAGGGGGGACCGAAAGGGGCCATTAATGCGTTTGCACTCTGGCGCGTTTCGCCCAGCGAACTCAAGGAGTTCCGCCTTTGCCCCGTCAGCTCCTCATCGGCACGCGCGGAAGCCCGCTTGCACTCTGGCAGGCGCGGCACGTAGCGGCGCGTCTCCTGGAGGCGCAAGGGGGCGCCGATGTCGAGCTTCGCGTCATCACGACCTCTGGAGACCGCATCGCCGACAAGCCGCTGCGCGACTTCGGCGGCAAGGGCCTGTTCACCAAGGAGATCGACGAGGCGTTGCTGCGCGGGGAGGTCGCGCTCGCCGTACACTCGATGAAGGATCTGCCGACCGCGCTACCTGACGCGCTGTGCATTGCTGCGGTGCTGCCGCGCGCCGATGTGCGCGACGCCTTCATCAGCCCGAAGGCATCCTCCATCATGGAACTTCCGCGGGCCGCCGCCGTTGGCACCTCATCGTTGCGTCGCGGCGCGCAAGTCAAGCGGCTGCGGCCGGACCTTCGCGTCGTCGACTTCCGCGGCAATGTCGAGACGCGGCTGCGAAAGCTCAACGAGGGCGCCGCCGATGCGACCTTGCTTGCCATGGCGGGTCTCGATCGTCTCGGTCTTGCGTCGCATGCGACGTCGGTTCTCTCGACCGACGAGATGCTGCCGGCGGTGGGGCAGGGCGCCATCGCCATTTTGAGTCGCGAGGACGATGTGGAAACGAGAGCGCAACTGACTGTGCTGAACGATCCCGTTTCGGCAACCGCCGTCGCCTGCGAGCGTGCTTTTCTCGGCCGCCTCGACGGCTCGTGCCGCACACCTATCGCCGGGCTCGCCGAGATCGAGGGTGGACGCCTCAATTTTCGCGGCTTGATCCTCACGCCCGACGGCGCAGAATGGCACGCTGTCGAGATGACCGGCGCGGCGGAGGAGGCGAGGCAGCTTGGCGCCGAGGCCGGCCAAGACCTGCTCGCCCGTGCGGGCCCCAACTTCCTTGCCAGTTTGAACTGATGCGCGTGCTCGTAACCAGACCTGAGCCTGATGCGCGCCACGAAGCGGAGGCGCTCGCCGCGCGCGGCCATGACCCTGTGCTCGCGCCGTTGCTTGAGATCGAGTTCCTGCCGGACGTCGACTTTAGCCTCGAAGGCGCGCAAGCGCTGATCGTGACGAGCCGCAACGCGCTGCGCGCGCTCGCCGCACATGACGCTCTCGATGAAGCGATCGCGCTGCCGCTGTTCGCCGTGGGCGAGACCACGGCGCGCGAAGCCAAGGCGCTCGGCTTCGCCGAGGTGACCATTGGCCCGGGGACCGCTGCCGGGCTCGCGCCTCTGATCCGCCGGGAGGTCCACCCCGAGAAGGGCGCGCTCGTGCACCTCGCGGGCGAGGCCTTGGCCTTCGACTTGAAGCCGGTGCTAGAGGAAGAGGGGTTCGACGTCCGGATCGTGGTGCTTTACCGCACCCATCCTCTGCCCGAGCTTCCCGGCAACGTGCTGGAAGACCTGGCCAACGGCGCCATGGGTGGCGTCATCCTCCTGTCGCCGCGGACCGCCAAGACCTTCGCTCGCCTCCTTCAAGGTCAAGGGGCGGTAACGCAAGCCAAGAGTCCCGTTTGCTATTGCCTGTCGCAGGCGGTAGCAGAGGCGGTGGCGCCGTTGGGCTTCGACGTCCGCGTCCCGGCGCATCCGCGCGAGGAAGATGTCCTTGCGCTCCTGGACTCCGGCGCGCCATCTTCGTGAACGGCGCGATTCTCTGGACGTAAGGGCGATGAGGTGATGGCCGGCTCCTTCGACAAAAAGGGCAGCGGTCCCGGCAAGGCGGGCAAGCGTCCGGCGCCCACCATCGAGGGCACCGCGACCGAGGTGCCGCACAAGGCGCCCGCCGACGAGGCTGCTTCCACCAAGGACGAAGCCCCTACCGAGAAGGAACCCCCGGCATTGTCCGCAGCGGCGGGTAAGGCGGGCGAGCCCGAGCCGGAGGCCGCCAAAGAGCCGCCTCGGACTAGCCGGACGGGGAGCGTCCTCAGCCATCTTGCGGCAGGCATCGCCGGCGGCCTGGTTGCGGCGGCGATCCTTGCCGTTGCCTGGGTATGGCTGCCCCTCAGCGAAACGCCGCAAGGCCCGGATGTGGCGGCCCTCGAAGATCGCATCGCGAAGCTCGAAGCGGTGCCGCTGCCGCAGGGCGACGACGAAGCCTTAGCCAAGCTCGAAGCGCGCCTCGCCGGTCTCGAGGACAAGACGCCGGAGACGCCGGCCGAGGTAGCGGCCCTCGCCGATCGCGTCGGCCAGCTCGAAGCGAGCCTCAAATCGCTGGCGGAGGCGGCGAAGGACGGTGGCTCCGTCGCTGAAGCGGCCGCCATCGACCAGCAGATCGGCGAGGCCGAGCGGCGGCTCGACGAGAAGATCGACACCGCGCTCGGCGAGGCGAAATCGGCGAATGCCGCCGCCCTCGAAACCTTGAAGAAAGAGATCGCCGCGGTCGACGCCAAGTTGAAGGCGCTAGCCGAGGCCGAGTTCGGTTCGGCCGACGCGAGCCGTCTCCTGCCGGAGATCGCCGTGCTCGATGAGCGGCTCGCCAAGCTCGAATCGACGATCCCCGCTTTGCTCGATGCCGTCGATCAGGACGCCGAAGAGACGAGAACCGCCACGCTCGCGATTGCTTTCGCCAACTTGCGGGCGGCCGTGAGCGAAGGGCGGCCTTACGCCGCCGAGCTTTCCACCTTGGCGGCCCTTTCGCCGGGGGCCGGCGACCTCGGCGCGCTGCTCGACTACGACGACGTCGGCATCCCGACAGTTCCTGAGCTTGCGCGCTCGTTCAAAGTGGCGAAGGACGCGAGCCTCGTATCGTCCGCGCCCGATCCCGGCGGATCGATTCTCGATCGCTTGCTGGCGAGCGCGGAGTCCCTGGTCAAAGTCAGGCGCGTGGACGCGGAGGCCGAAGGCGATGCGCCCGACGCCGTGCTCGCGCGCGCCGAGGCGTTCCTCGAGGAAGGCGACCTCGCCGCCACGGTCAAGGAGGTCGAGACGCTTCGCGACGCGCAGGCCGCGTCGTTCGCGACCTGGCTCGATCAGGCGCGCGCCCGGCTCGCCGCCGAGGAAACCTTGCAGCGGCTCGAGAACATCCTGCTCGTGTCGTTGAGCGAGACGGACGCATCGCCCGGCGCCGCCGAAACCGACGGACAAGAATAGACGATGGTTCGCATTCTCCTTTTCGTCTTCGTCGTCGTGGCGGCCGCGTTGGGGCTCGCCTGGCTCGCCGACCGGCCGGGCACGATCACCGTCGAGTGGCTCGGCTATCAGGTCGTCACCAGCGCCTTCGTCGGCACGCTCGCGGTCATCGCGCTCGTCGCGCTTCTGCTGCTCGCGGTGTGGCTCGCGCGTTACCTGTGGACGCGGCCCGCGGTGGTCGCCGCCTATGTCCGCGAGCGGCGGCGGCAGCAAGGGTACGATGCGCTGTCGCGCGGACTTCTTGCCATCGGTGTCGGCGACCGCGCGCTCGCCCAGCGCTACGCTGGCATCGCCGGACGCAATTTGCCGCGCGAGCCGCTGACGGCGCTGCTACGAGCGCAAGCCGCTCAGCTCAAGGGCGACCGCGCCGCTGCGCGCCGCGCCTTCGAGGGCATGCTCGACCGGCCGGAGACGCAGCTCCTCGGCGTGCGCGGCCTGTTCCTCGAAGCCCAGCGCGGCGACGACACCGACGCGGCGCGCACCTTGGCCGAGCAGGCGGTGAAGCGCGATCCGAAGCTAGCCTGGGGCGTCAATGCGCTATTCGACCTCCAGGCGCGCGCCGGCGACTGGGAGGGCGCGCTCGAAACCCTCGCCATCGCCCGGCTGAACGGCCATGTCGACCCCGACACCGCCAATCGCCGCCGTGCCGTGCTGCTCACCGCCGAGGCGCACGAGGTTGAGGCGTTCAAACCCGACAAGGCGCTCGCCCTTGCCAACGAGGCGCTCCGGCTTGCGCCGGCGCTGATCCCCGCGGCCGAAATCGCCGCGCGCGTGCTTGCCTCGAAGGGCGAGGCGCGGGCCGCCTCCCGCCTCGTCGCCAAGACCTGGAAGCTCGCGCCTCATCCCGACCTCGCCGTGGCTTACGCCTTCGCCAAGCCGGGGCTCTCGCCCCGCGAGCGGCTGAAGCGGGTGGAATATCTCGCCGCCTCGACCCCCGGCGACATCGAGGGTGCCATCGCCATCGCCGTCGCCGCCATCGAGGCGCATGAGTGGCAGGCGGCGCGTGACGCGCTGGCGCCCTATCTCGAGGCGCGGCCGCCGGCCCGCGTCTGCGCGCTCATGGCCGAGATCGAAGCCGGCGAAGGCGACAAGGGACGCGAGCGCGAGTGGCTGGCGCGTGCGGTGCGCGCTCCCCGCGACCGTGCCTGGATCGCCGATGGCTACGTGTCGGACCGCTGGCTGCCGGTATCGCCGGTCACCGGCGCCGTCGACGCATTCGAGTGGAAGGCGCCGGTCGACGCCATCGGCCGCGGCGACGCCACGCTGATGATCGTGGAACGTCCGGTGGCGGAAGAGGCGGTCGCCGCCGAGAAGGATGCGGAGGAGAAGGAAGCGCCCGCCGTCGTGGTCGACGTGACGCCCGCCGCGCGCGAGACGAAGCCGGATGAGGCGAAGCTGCCGAAGAGCGTTGAGGCGGCGCCAGTGCCGACGGTCGAGCCGAAGCCCAAGCCTGCCGTGTTCGTGCCGGCGAGACCGCCCGACGATCCAGGGGTGGCGCAGACCGAGACCGACGAAAGCCCGACCTCGCTGGAGCGCCTGCGCGCGGCCCAAATCCGCTAGGGACGGGGCCTGGCGTCCGGCTTGCGCCGCCCCAATATTGGCATTAAGCGTTGGCCGCGAAGGCTTCCTTTACCCCGCGCCGCCTAGGGTCGGCGCCACAGAAACGGCCACCTCAGGTGGCGTACGGGGCCGCAATAGCTCAGTCGGTAGAGCGGCGCATTCGTAATGCGTAGGTCGGGGGTTCGAATCCCTCTTGCGGCACCATTTTTCTCCAATCATTGAGCGGGAATCAGCCTGCTATGCTTGGGCCGCTTGGAGGGAGATCAGCAATGTACCGCATCCTTGCCGCTATTGTTTTCGCCTTGATGGTGATGGGTTGCGACGCGGAAGATGCGTCTGACGCCGAGAAACCGGCTGAGGCCGAGAAGCCGTCTGAGGCCGAGAAGGCATCCGAGGTCGAGAAACCATCTGAGGTCGAGAACCTATCTGAGACCGAGAAACCGTCTGAGCCCGAGATACCATCTCAGGCCGAGATGAAGAAGAATTTTGAAGAGGGCGCGGCCGCTTACAAGCGCGGTGACTATGCGACAGCTCTGCGTTTGCTTGAACCAATCGCGGAGCTTGGCGTTGCCCCAGCCCAACTGACAGTCGGCTTGATGTATGCCGAGGGCTTTGGCGTTCAGCAGAATGCCGCCGAAGCGCTGAAGTGGTATCGCCTTGCCGCAGAGCAGGGCCTGGCTGACGCGCAGGTCAATGTCGGCACCATGTACATGCAGGGCGTCGGCGTCCTGCCGAACGATGCCGAGGCTGCGCAGTGGTTTCGCCGCGCGGCAGAGCAGGGAAACGCTAAGGCCCAAAACAATCTTGGCGTCTTGTACGCCACCGGAAAGGGCGTCCCGCAGGATCCCGTACAGGCATACTTTTGGTTCAATCTCGCAGCGTCGTCGGTTCAACCGGAAGACAGCAGCAACGCGGCCAACAATCGTGACCGCATCGCCTCGCAAATGACCCCCGAGCAGATCGCCCAGGCGCAAAAGCTGGCCGAGGAGTGGAAGCCGAGGCCGGCCGCGATAGGGTCGCAGTAACTCAGTTGGTAGAGCGGCGCATTCGGGCGTAGGTCGGGGTTCGAATCCCTCTTGCGGCACCACCTTCTCACTCAAATTCTTGATATTTTACAATGAGCCGAGATCAACCCCTGGCTTAACCCCCTGGTTGCGGCCCACTCGCATCGCCCCTGCCGATTGTCTAAGGTTCTCACTGGGAGGGTGGGGAAGTGAATTTCAATGACCTGCTCGCAGGCAAGGGCATCGATCCAGAAGGGGTCGTAGTGCTCCGCCACCGGCCCGACGAGCCACAGCTGCGCCGGGTCCTTCCGTGGCTAGCCGCAGAGCACCACCACCTGTTCAACGCCTTCCAGAGCACCCACGGGCCCAGCGTGCAGGCATCACTGACCAGGGCCAGCTACGTCGCGTCGTTCATCGGCCATGAGCCGGGCCGCGCCCTGTTCGTCGGCCTCTACCGAGTCGACGGCTCGACGCCGATGACGTTCGAGCAGTTCTGGCAGGTGCCGGAGTACGTCGAGATGCGGGACCGCTTCGGTATGCGGGGGTGGACCAAGGTCCAGGACCGCCAGTCGATTCTCTTCTTTAAGCTGGCGCAGGCCGACTTCTACGCGGAATGGAAGGGTCGGCTCGTCGTCGGCTGGCCGGGGATTGAGCGAAACTGGCGCCGCTGCGCCTCCGGGGTCGACTTCCCGGTTCTGGCAATCCACGAGGACAGCGCGCTGGTGACCGACATGCTCGACTGGCGCGAGATCGTGCTCCCCTGGGAGCAACTGAAGGTCCTGCCGGTGAAGTGGCAGTCGGCGCTGGAGCAGTGGCGCGCAATCTACTACATCTTCGACTCGTCGGACGGTAAGGGTTACGTCGGGTCCGCGTACGGCGCCGAGAATCTTCACAGCAGGTGGCTGAACTACGCCGCCACTGGCCACGGGGGGAACTGCCTGCTGCGCGAGCGCGACCCCAAGCACTTTCGCTTCAGCATACTCCAGCTACTCGCGCCGGACATGGACGCCGCCGACGTCATCCGCCTCGAGGGAACGTGGAAGGAACGCTTGCACACGCGCGCACCGCTCGGACTCAACGATAACTAGACGGGCGCATGAGGATGTCTAACGAGCGAGCAAAGGCCTTGCGACGGAATAAACACTGTTGGCCGTTGGGCTCCGCTTCGAGTTCATAGATGAGAGCGCGTGGCCGGCAAAAGGTCAATTGTTGTGTCCGACGAAACCCTAGCGCCTGCAACCTTTCGATTGATTACAGCCGCGAGCGCAGGCTTTCCGCTGCTGTATCGCTACCAGCCCTTCGACCATGAGCGGTTAAGCCAGTTGATCGGGGAGCACATTCTTTATTTTTCCAATCCCGCAGACTTCAACGATCCGTGGGACTGCCGACCGTGGTTCGATCTCGATCAGCTGGCAGACCCGGACGGGCTGAACCGCCATATCCAGTGGTACGAGACGATCACTAGACGGCACCGTCCTGACATCAGCGAGGACGAGATTTGCCGCAGATCACAGTTCTTTCGCTCGAACCCGACGTTGTTGCGCGACAAGGCGATCGAACTCACGGCGGAACTGGAATCTGCAATTCACGAGAGATACCGCGTCTACTGCCTCGGGTCTTCGCCCGACAGCGAGCTAATGTGGGCGCATTATGCCGCTAGGCACACGGGAATTTGCCTCGAATTTGCGACACGCAATGCTCTGTTTTGCGGGGCCCTCCAAGTTTCGTACCGGCAAACCTATCCCCTGTTTGATCTGACAGCAGACGAGGAGGAGCACAATCTGGCGGTCCTTCTGACAAAGTCGACCTCGTGGAGTTATGAGGGTGAATACCGCTTGATCGCGCAGGAGAAAGAAACCGCGAACGTTCCGGACACTCTGGTCACGAACAATCATCGCCTTGCGATGCCAGAGGGCGCGCTTTCGGCCGTAATCGTCGGCTGCCTTGCGCCCGAGGCAACCCTTGAAACCCTCAGGGCGCTGGTCCGCCAATCGAGGCGCCAGATTGCGGTGAAGCGTGCAATGAGAGCGCGCAATCAATACAAACTCACCATTGTCGAACAATAAGACGGGCGAGCTCCTACGCTAATGTCCCTGCGAAGGGGTTCGAATTCGAATCCCTCTTACGGCACCATTCTCCTTTCACCGGCAGACCGGAGTCGCTGTCACGCATGCGCGCGATGGCGATGCGGCCACGCCGCTGCGAGCCGCTCCCTGTCGAGCACGCCGCCGATGAACAGGAGAGCGATCGCCGCGCCGACGACCGCCAAGATGGCGTCGACCAGGAAGGCCCAATGGATGCCTTCCGCCAGTGACGGCGCGCCGACCACGATCGCCGTGTTGAGGCCAAGCCCGATCGAGCCGCCGGCGATCTGGAACATGTAGACGATGGCACCCCCGAGACTTGCCCGCGCCGGATCGAGCGAGGTGATCGCCGCCGTGGTGACGGACGAGTAGAACAGGCCGACGCCGATGCCGAGCACGACCATCCCGGGGATGAGCTCGTCATAGGTCGTGGTCGACGTGATCCTGGATAGGAGGAACATGCCCGCGGCCAGGAACAGCGCGCCGCTGGTGACGCTCACCTTGGCGCCGAGCCGCGCATAGAGCCGGCCGGCGATGAACGACGTCACCGCGAACGTGCCCATCATCGGCAAGAGCCCGGCGCCGGAGCCCACGGCGCTGAACTTGAGCACGTTGGACATGAACTGCGGCAGATAGAGCAGCGCGGCGAAGAAAATCGCCGACATGAGAAGCGTGGCGAGGCTCGCTGCGGCAAACCCCCTGCTTCTCATGACGTCGTCGGGGACGAGAGCCCGGTCGCCGGCCCGGCGCTCGACGAAAGCGAACTTGGCGAGCGCGATGCCTGCCATGATGAAGAGCCCGATCACGAGCGCCTTCGTCCAGCCGACGCGGGTGCCGAGGTCGAGCGCGAGCAGGAGGGAAAATAGCCCGATCGTCAGCACCGCCATGCCGAGATAGTCGATCTCCTTGCGATCGTCCTGTGCCGAATCGGCAGGGACGACGAAATACGTGACGAGGACTCCTGCGACCGCGACCGGGAGATTGATGAAGAAAATCCACCGCCAGCCGATCGTATCGGTGAGAAGGCCACCCAGCAGCGGGCCGACCGCGTTGCCGAATCCCGCCGCGCCCAGGATGAGGCCGCCGGCGAGGCCGGCCTTGCTCTTAGGCAGCAGGCTGAAGGTGAGGCCGAGGATGGCCGGCCACATCAAGGCGCCGCCAATCCCCATGAGAAAGCGGCACGCGAGCAGCATCCACACATTCGGGGCAAGTCCGCCGAGCACGGAAAAAAAGGCGAAGATGGCGCAGCCGATGAAGAAGATGCGCCGGCGGCCGAACATGTCGGCGAGCCGCCCGCCGGTGACGATGAACACGCCGAACACCATGGCATAGCCGTTGATGACCCACTGCGAGGTGTTGACGGTCGTGTTGAAGGCTCGATCGATGGCGGGCAGCGCCACGGAGAGCGCAGTGAAGTCGTTGGCGACCACGAGAACGGCCACGCCCATGGCGAACATGCCGAGGATCGTTGTCTTGTCGAGACGGTCCTCTGTGGAGGTCATCGTGCCTCCCCGTTTGTGGCGCGAGGAGAGAGTGTGGCACAGGGGCGGCGATCATGCCACCCGCCGTGGCGCGAGATGACAGACCTTGTCTATCGCCTTAGCAGGAACTGGGGCTCAGTCCTCCTCGATCTCGACGTCGGAGGTGAGCTCCTGCTCCGCCTCCTCGGTCGGCTGGCGCGGGAAGCCCTTCAAGGTGCTGACCTCTTCGACGTCCCGTTTGAAGGCAACCGGGCTCAGGACGTAAGCGGTAATCAGCTCGGCCAGCGACCGCAGCGAATGGATGTGGATGCGCTCCCAGCCGTGGCTCGCGTCGATGCCGAAGCAGATCAGCGCCGTGCGCACGTCGTGGCCAGCCTCGACCGCCGAGGCGACATCCGACCGGTAATGGCGGAACACGTCCTTCTGATAGATGATGTCGTTCTCGACGCACAGCCCGACGAGCTGGCGCGTCAAGTGGTAGTCGAACGGCCCGTTGCGGTCGGCCATGGAGACGGTAACGCCGAACTCGGCGCTGTTCTGGCCCGGCGCCGACGTGCCGTTGTCGACGGCAATGAGCGAGGCCACGTCCTCGGTCAGGATATTGGACGCGCCAACCCCGACTTCCTCCTCGATGGTGAACAGGAAATAGACGTCGACAGGGAGCCGGTCCTTGACGGGCGCGAGCGCCTGCAACGCCGCGAGCATCACGGCGACTCCTGCTTTGTCGTCGAGATGTCTCGAGCAGATGAATCCGTTCTCGAGAAACTCCGGCTGCGGGTCGATGGCGACGATGTCGCCCACGTCGATGCCGAGCTTCCTGGCCTCCTCGACGGTGGATGACCGCGCGTCGACGCGCACCTCCACATGGGCCCAGCCGGACGGCTGCTCGTCGATCTCCTCGCCGAACGTATGGCCGGACGCCTTCAGCGGCAGAATCGTGCCGCGATAGCCGCCTTGTTCGGTGAAGATCGTGCAGCGTGCACCCTCTGCGAACCGCGCGTTCCAATGTCCGATAGGTACGACTTCGATCCGCCCGTTGTCCTTGATGGCTTTGACCTGCGCGCCGAGCGTATCGAGATGGGCGGCGATGGCGCGCGCCGGTCGTCGCGCCTTGCCGCCTAGAATCGCCCTTATGGCCCCGCGCCGCGTGACCTCGAACGGCACGCCGAGCCGGTCCAGCTCCTGCCCGCAATGCCGGACGACGTTGTCCGTGTAGCTCGTCGGGCTCGGGATCGAGAGCAGCTCGTCCAGGCGATCGGCGAGGTACTTAAGGTCGATATGCAGAATTGTCATCTGATCCTTGTCCGGCCGGACGACCTCGGCCACTGGCGCCAGATGGGTAATACGCGAGCGCCTAGATTTGAAGCGTTTCGCGCACGGTGGCCGGCATCGATTGAGGGAACAGGAGGTCGACGAAGCGCTCGGCAGTCGGCTGCGGCTCGTGATTGGCGAGCCCCGGCCGCTCATTGGCCTCGATGAACCAATACTCGGGCTCGGTCGGCGCCCTAACGATAAAGTCGATGCCGGTGACGGGAATGTCGATGGCCCGCGCCGCCCTGACGGCGGCGTCGATCAGGCCGCGATGTAGAATGCCGGTGACGTCGTGAATGGTGCCGCCGGTGTGCAGGTTCGCCGTCTTACGCACGGCGATATAGGCCTCTACCGGCGGCACGTCGTCCAACGTGTAGCCTGCTTCGGCGACGCAGCGCTCGGTTTCGGCGTCGACGGGGATTTTCGATTCGCCACCGGTGGCCGCGGCGCGGCGGCGCGATTGATGGTCGATGAGCTCCCTCACGCTCGATCGGCCGTTACCGACCACCGCCGCCGGCTTGCGGATGGCGCCGGCCACGACGCGGTAGTCGATGACCACGAGGCGGAGATCGACGCCTTCGACGTACTCCTCGACGATCACCTCGTTGCTGAGCTTGCGCGCCGCCGCGATGGCGGTGTTGGTGTCGTCCCAGGTTTTGAGACCGACGACGACGCCTTTGCCCTGTTCGCCTCGCGCCGGCTTGACCACTACCGCCCCGTGCGCCTCCAGGAACGCGCGAACGCGCTCCTTGTCGTCGGCGCTCACCTGCTCCGGCACCCTGACTTTCGCCGCCTTGACGATCCGCCTCGTCACGCGCTTGTCATCGCACATGCTCATGGCGACGGCTGTCGTGAGCGCCGTCAGGCTTTCGCGGCAGACAATTGAGCGGCCGCCGAAGGTGAGCCGAAAGAAGCCGCCCTCCGCGTCGATGATGTCGACGCCAATGCCGCGCCGCCTTGCCTCGTCGATGACGATGCGTGCGTAAGGGTTGAGCGCCGCGTCGTCATAGGGCGGCTCGGTGAATAGCGCCTCGTTGATGACGTTCTTGCGCTTGACCGTGAAGGTCGGTAGCCGCACGAAGCCGAGCTTCTCGTAAAGCGCGATGGCCTGCTTGTTGTCGTGGATCACCGAGAGGTCGAGAAACGCCGCCCCGCGTTCCTTGAAATGTTCGGCGAGCCTCTGGACCAACGCCACGCCAATCCCTGGCAAGGTCGCCTGCGGGTCGACCGCGAGGCACCACAGCGACGAACCGTGCTCATGGTCCCCGAATGCCGCCCAATGGTCGACCCCCGTGATCGTGCCGATGATCCCCCCCGTCGCCTCGTCCTCGGCGATGAAATAGGTGATGGCCCGGCTGTCGCGCCGCGACCAGAAGAAGTCCGGCGCCACGGGCACCATGCCCCGCCCGGCATAGATGCGGTTGACCTCCTCGGCGTCCTGAACCGAGCTCAGCCGGCGGATATAGAAGCCGCGCGGGCCCTCCTTGGCGGGCTCATAGGCGGCGAGATCGAGCCGGTAGGTATGCGAGGGATCGAGAAACAGCTCCTGCGGTGCCGCGGCGAGCAGCACATGAGGGTCGCTGATATAGAAGGCGATGTCGCGCCGCCCCGGCCCTTCGGCGCGGATGCACTGCGCGAGCGCGGCGGCCTTGTCGAATGTCTGGCCGAACAACAGCCTCCCCCAGCCGCAATCGAGCGCCACGTTCTTCTTCTCGACGGTGTCCGTATTGGACATCAGGGGCTCCGTCTTGGCCGCCAGCACGTGCGGCGCGGGCTTGGCGCCGTCACCGGACTGCGTCTTACCGTGCTTTTCGATGCTCATCGCCGTCCTCTGTCCTCTAGATGTTGTGGGCCTGAAGCCAGAGCTCCAGCAGCGCGCACTGCCATAGCTCCGACCCCCGCAGCGGCGTGATATGCGCCTTGGGATCTTCGAACAGGCGCCCAAGATACTCCGGCCTGAACAGCCCGCGGTCGCGCGCCGCTTGCGAGGTCAGCGCATCCTTCGTCATCTCCAGCACCGGCCCGTCGATATATTTGAGCGCCGGCACCGGGAAATATCCCTTGGGCCGATCGATCACCTCGGAAGGGATGACGTCCCGTGCGACGTCCTTCAGGACGCCCTTGCCGCCGTCCTTCAGCTTAAGCTCCGGCGGCGCGCGCGCCGCAAGCTCGACCAACTCGTGATCGAGGAATGGCACGCGGGCTTCGAGCCCCCAGGCCATGGTCATGTTGTCGACGCGCTTCACCGGATCGTCGACCAGCATCACCGTGGTGTCGATGCGGAGCGCGCGGTCGAGCGGTGTCTCCGCGCCCGGACGGTCGATATGCGCCGCGACGAACTGCACCGGCTCGTCGTCCCCTGTCATCCATGCATCGGCAAGGTGTTGCGCGAGCCGCTCGCGGTCGCGGTCGAAAAACAGCGCTCGATAATCGGAGAGAATGTCGTTCGAGTTCTCGAGCTTCGGGTACCAGTGGTAGCCGGCGAACACCTCGTCGGCGCCCTGGCCGCTCTGCACTACCTTGACGTGTTTCGCCACCTCTTGCGACAAGAGATAGAAGCCGACATTGTCGTAGGACACCATGGGCTCAGACATGGCGGCGATGGTGTCCGGCAACGCATTCAGCATGCTGGCCGTCGGGATCATGATCTTGGTGTGGTCGGTGTCGAAGCGCTCGGCGACGAGGTCGGAGTAGATGAACTCGTCGCCCGCCTCGCCGTGTGCCGCCTCGAAGCCGATGGAGAAGGTCTTCAAGCCGTCCTGCCCGGCCTCGGCGAGGAGCCCGACGATCAAGCTCGAATCGACGCCGCCGGAGAGCAGCACGCCCACCGGCACGTCGGCGAGCATGCGTCGGCCGACGGCGCGGCGGAGCGCCGTGCCGACCCGGTCCTTCCACTCTGCATCGTTCAACGCGAGGTCCTCGCGCGAACGCGTGAAGCCGAGCTCCCAGTAGATGCTGTCCTTGATGCGGCCGTCCGGCTCGATGATGCGCAAAGTCGCCGCCGGCAGCTTGCGCACGCCGCACAGAATCGTGTGTGGCGGCGGCACCACGGCGTGGAAGGTCATGTAGTGAGCAAGGCCGACCGGATCGATTCCCGTATCGACACCGCCGGCGGCGACGAGGGCCGGCAGAGTTGAGGCAAAGCGGAGCCGTGCGCCGTCCTGCGCGTAGTAGAGCGGCTTGATGCCGAGCCGGTCTCGGCACATGACGACCCGGCCCGTGTCGCGCTCGTGGAGGACGAAGGCGAACATGCCGTTGAAACGCCGGGGCGCCTCAAGCCCCCAGGCGTGCCACGCCTTGAGGATCACTTCGGTGTCGCTCGTCGAGAAGAAGCGGTAGCCCTTTTGCTCGAGCTCGGCGCGCAGGTCTTTGTGGTTGTAGATGCAGCCATTGAAGGTGAGGGTGAGCCCAAGCTCGGAATCGATCATCGGCTGCTGGCCACGCTCGGAGAGATCAATGATCCTGAGCCGCCGGTGGCCGAGTGCGACCCGGCCTCGCGCCACGAGGCCTTCGGCGTCCGGCCCGCGGGGGGCCATCGCCCCCGTCATGGCGCTGACGGCCTCAACTGACGCGGGCGAGCCGTCGAAAGTGATTTCGCCGCACAGACCGCACATGAAAGAACGCCTCGGAAAATAGAGTTTCTTGCCACCGCGAATAGCAACGCAGGGTGGCGAGCAAGAATGGGGCCGAATTTCGCGGAATGCCCTATGGGACATAACGCGTGGCGGCCAGTCTAGGTTCGATGTGATTTCAGGGGTCATTGCATCAATTGGGCGAGCGATCAAATCTCGCTCGGGCAAGATTCGGGCAAAAACTGCCGAAAACGCGTTAAGGCGCCTAATTTCGCTGCAAAATTCCGGAATACATCACTTGAACAGCTTCAGCGACTGCTCGGCGAGGACGCCGCCGGTGATCGCAATCGTCTCGAACGGGGTGTTTGCGGCAAGGTCGGCGCTGCTCACCATGATCTGGCCGATTTTGGTGGCGAGCTGCTCGATCGAGGCGCCAAAGACCACCCGCCCGATCCCGCACCAGATGATGGCCCCCATGCACATCGGGCAGGGCTCGCCCGAGGCGTAGATGGTCGTGCCTTTGAGCTCTTCCGGACCGTAAAGGTTAAGGAAGCGCCGGATGGCGATCATTTCCGCATGCGCCGTCGGGTCTTGGGTCAACTTGCCGATATTGCGGGCGCGGACCAATACCTCGCCGTCTCGGGTGATCGCCGCGCCGAACGGGTAGTCGCCGAGCGCGGCCTCTTCCAGCGCCATCCGCATGAATCGCTGATCGTCGGGCCCCTCGGACACCTCGACGGCCCGGGCGCGGGCCGGCGTGCCCGCGGGCAGCAGCGCGACCGCGGCGAGCGTGCCGCCGATTAGGCGGCGCCGGCTCAGTCCGGACAAAATTTTCGTCGAATGTGACGGCATGGCGAACTTCTGACCCCCTCGGAGCGTTTAGCGTTCGTAGGGGCAGAAGACACCCGCCGCTGTTAGCGTCAGGTGAAGGCGGGGCAAAAAATCGCCAGCAATTTCAGGGTAGCGGCGGCGTTCCGCCGGGTTTACCCTAGCTGGGCGAAGGGGACCAGGGATGGGCGGACGCTCCCCAGTTGCAGGCCGAGGCGCTGTAGCTGTTGCCGTGATGCTTGCGGTGGGCATGCCCGCCGGCATGGCGTTTGCGGAGCAAATCCGCGCGCCCGTGCTCGATGGCGCCCCAAAACCCGCCAAAAAGAAGCAAGTCTTCCGGCCGACCATGCCGGAACGCAATCCGACCCGCGCGCCGGATGCGGAAGCGCTCGCTGCCGCCATCGGCGAGGGCGCGCAGGAGGCGGCGGCCGTGGCGGCAGGATCGGCGGAGTTGGCGGCGGGAGCGGCGGAGTTGACGGCGGAAGGGGCGCCTCCGCCGGATGAGACATCTGTGACGGCGGTAGACGCCGCCGAGCCGCCGAGCAGTGATGATGCAGACGCGGTCGCCACCGGCAGCGTCGACCCGGACCCCACCGAGACAAGCGCCGAGGCTTCGACGGAGTCCGCGCCGAGCACCCTTGCCGCCGCCGAGCCGCCTGCCGAGACGCCGTCAGCCGAGCCCGCCGAGCAGGCAACTGTCGTCACCGAAGTGTCGCCGCCAGCGGAGCCTGTACCGTCCGTTTCGACCGCGCCGCCTGAGCCTCTGACTGAGGTGGTGGCTGCCGAGTCATTACCGGTCGAACCCGCCGAGCAGGCCATTGTCGCGACCGCCGTGGCCGAAGCGCCGGTGAAGGACTTGATCGGGCATGAGGTCGTGCTCGAGATCGCTCCACCCGATGCGGCAACACCCGCGCCGGCGCCTGTTGCTGAACCCGAGTCGCCCACAGGCGCGGCCGAGACCAAAGACCAGCCGCCTGCTGCAACCGAGCCGGAGGTGCAAACCGCTGCGCTGACACCGCCGAGCGAACCGGCCCCTGCGCCTGCTGAGCCGGCCAAGGACGAGGAGCCGGCGTCGGTGGAGCTTGAGCCCGCGCCAAACGAAGCTGAAGCCGCGCCCGCCGACGCCGAAGCATCACCGGACGGCGACCAACCGGCCGCAACTTCGGACGAGTCGCCGACCGACGCTGCCGCCGAGCCGGCGGGTCCCTCCGAAGCGGCAACGCCTGAGGACGATGCGGACAAGCCCGTGGACGCGACCGACGCCGCAACTCCCATCGAGGAGGCCGAACCCGAGCCGGTCCCTGCGCATCCCATCGTCGCCGAGATCCGCGCCAAGCTCGCCGAGCCCGGGACGAAGAAGGGAGTTGCTCCCGATGATCTTGAAGCCCTCAAGGCCTTCTACGGCGCGCATGAGGGGCCACCGCTCTGGGTCACCGATGAAGGCTTTAGCGAAAAGGCGCACGCGCTCATCGAGGAGATCGGCAAGGCCGACGACTGGGGCCTCGATGCCGGATCGTTCGAGCTGCCCCCCGCCAACGATCTCTTGGCCACGCCGAACGCGCACGCCGACGACGAGCTCCAGCTCTCGCTCGCCGTCTTGAGCTATGCGCGCGACGCCCAGATCGGCCGCCTGGCGCCGTCGAAGGCGAGCCGGCTGTTCGACCAGGCGCCGTCCTTGCGCGACCCGAAGACGGTGCTTGCGGAAATTGGTGCGGCCTCCGACCCGGCCGCCTATCTCACCGGGCTCCATCCGCAGCATGCTCAGTTCAAGCGCCTGCGTGAGGCATTGCAAAACGCGCGCGCCAAGGCCGAAGCGGCCGGCAAGGATCCAAACGCCGATCGCGAGGTCCAGCTCATCGTCATCAACATGGAGCGCTGGCGCTGGATGCCACGCCAGCTCGGCGCCTTTCACGTCTGGAACAACGTCCCCGAGTTCAACGCTCGCGTCGTCAAGGGCGGCAAGCCGATCTACCTCGAGAAGACCATCGTCGGTCAGTTTAAGTACGCAACGGCGTTCTTCTCCGCGCCGATGCGTACCATCGTGTTCCACCCGGACTGGACCGTGCCGCCTACGATTCTGAAGGAGGATCTGGCGCCGCGCTTGCAGGGCGACGGCGGCTTCTTCGGCAACGCCAATACGGCAATCCTCCGCCAGCATGATCTCAGGGTGAGCCTCAATGGCGAGCCCGTTCACCCAGACAATGTCGACTGGCGCAACGTGAAGATCTGGCAGTACACCTTCACCCAGCCGCCGGGACCGGCCAACGTGCTCGGCCAGCTCAAGTTCAACTTCCCCAACCGGCACGCCATCTACATGCACGACACGCCGCAGCGCGAGCTGTTCGCCGAGACGGTGCGGACCCTGAGCCACGGCTGCATCCGCGTGCGCGAGCCGGAGCGGTTGGCTGCGTTGTTGTTGGCCGAGGACAGGGGGTGGCCGGCCGAGCGCGTGCGGGGCCTCCTTGCTGGAGGTACCACCAACGTCGTCAAGCTCAACCGTCTCGTACCAGTGCATCTCACCTATTTCACAGCGGTGATCGATGAGGACGGCAAGCTCGACACGTTCGGCGACATCTACGGCATCGATAACCGCATGGCCGCCGCCTTGTTCGACAAGCCTGTCCGCTTCCCGGTCCCGGCCGAGCCGGCCGTCGTCGCCGAGACCGAGCAACCGCGCGCTCAGCGCCGACAGGCCAGCGGCGGCGGACTGGACGAGTTGATTTCTGGCCTGTTCGGCAACTGACCGGTCAGGCCTTCGGCCTGCCGCCTTGGAGCGTGCCGAGAATCGCGTAGGCCAATGCCGTGAGCGAAGGGTCGCGCGCGCCCATCACCAGCACGAGATCGCCGTCCTGCGCCGCGCTTGCGATGCGCGCGATGAGCCAATCGCGCGACGGCGCGAACTCCGCGCGGACGCCGCGCTCGGCGATCTCCGCCACGATGTCGGCGGCGGAGAAGTCCCGCGTCGCGGTGCCGCCGGCATAGAACACTTCGAGCATCCACAATCGATCCTCCGGCGACAGTTCGCGCGCGAAGGTTGTGATGAAGTCCTGGCGCAAAAACCGGGTGGGCCCGTAGCCGTGCGGCTGATAGATGGCGAACACGCGATTCGTACGCAGCTTCGCGGTGCGGATCGCCGCGGCGATCTTCTCGGCATTGTGGGCGAAGTCGTCCACCACCTCGACGCCGCGCGCCACGCCGATGGTCTGGAACCTGCGGCCAATGCCGGAGAAGCGCGATAGCGGCTCCGCCATCTCCGCGAGCGCGACACCGGCCGCCTGGCAGACGGCAATCGCGGCGAGCGCGTTCGCCACGTTATGCGCGCCCGGTACCGGCACCTCGAACGATGTGCTGCCGACCTTGAAGCGGCTCGATGTGGCGCCGAGTACAACATCTTCGCCACACACGTCCGCCCGCGCCGTGAGGCCGAAGCGGAGCGAGCCGCCGGCGAACGGATCGAGATTCTCCGCGTCCCCCACGACCAGCGCCTCGCGGGTCCGCGCCCGCAATGTGGCGAACATGGCGGCGACTTCCGCCATTTCCTTGTGGTCGCGCTGGAGGTTGAGGATCATGCCGATGGCCGGCGCGTAGCGCACCAGCGAGCCGTCGCTCTCGTCGGCCTCGACCACGAGAAGGTCGGAGCCTCCGGCATAGGCGTTGCCCGGGAGCCCCTCCGCTTGCAGGCAGGGGAGATCGCCGCCGGTGATGACGGAAGGGTCGCGGCTCGCGCCGCGCAGGATCTCGAAGATCATGCCGGAGACCGTGGACTTGCCGCTGGTTCCGGTGACGGCGATGGTGCGGTGGGACGCAACGAAATGGGCGAGCATCTCCGAGCGGTGCACGATGGGAATTCCTCGCGCCGTGGCGGCAGCGAAGTCCGGCACCTGTTCCTCGACCGCGGTCGATACGACCAGCGCGGTGCAATCACCGCCGACGCCGCTGCCATCCTGGGGCAGTACCGCGATGCCGAGCGCTTCGAGCTGCGCGCGCAAGCCGCCGCGCTCGCCGTGATCGAAGGCGCGGTCGCTGCCGCTCACCCGTCCGCCGGTCATGGCCTGGAACTGGGCGATGGCGCTCATGCCGGAGCCGGCGAGCCCGGCGTAGTGGAAGCGGCCGCCTTTCGGATCGGGGATCGCGCGCTCCTCCGGCGCCGCGACCAGCACGACATCGCCTTCGCGCGCCAGAGCGAACAGCGCGCAGACATCCGCGTTCGACAGACGCACGCAGCCATGGGACGTGGGGCGGCCGAGCAGGCCTTCGTGGTTGGTGCCGTGGAGATAGATGTAGCGATGAAGCGAATCGCGACCGGGCCCTCGATTGACCCCGTCCTCCAGTCCGTCGAGGGTGAGGATGCGCGTGAGTATGAGGTCGTCCTCGCGCGTCTCCCCGCACCATGTGTCGCCGGTCGGCGCTCGCGACACGAACACGGCGCCCGCGCATGCGTCCTCGCCGATTTTCGCATGGATGCGGTGCCACCCCGGCGGGGTCTTGTAGGAGTTCTCCTCGCCGCCGATGCCGGCCCGCGCGGTCGACACCGGCCATGCGGTGGCGGCGCGTCCGCCTTCGAGCCAAACCGCGGTCTGGCGCTCCGCGTCGACCACGAGCAGGCGCGCTGGAAGCTCGGCCGGCGCACCTGGGCGGGCAAGCGCGGCGCGTGCCAGCGAAAGCGCGCGGGTGGCGAGGGAATCGAGGGGAGCCGTCACGGCGCGCACTCTGCCACAAGGAGAGGGCGGACCGTCACCCCCTTGTTCAGATCTCAAGGGGATGGACCGGCGGCGTGTTGCCGCCGGTCTTCAACAGCTCGCTATCACCAGTAACGGCGGCCGTAGTAGGGCCGGTACCCGTAGCCGTAGCCCCGGTAGTACGGGTAGCCGTAATAGTAGCGCCGCGGCGCGTAGTAGTACGGCCGGTAGTAGGGCCGATAATAGGGTCGATAGCCGTAGCGGTAGCGATAGTAGCGTACCGGCTCGGCCTGCGTGGCTTGACCGGTCAGGCCATCGAGTTTGGGAAGGGATGCCGCCTTGGCCGGCCCCGATCCGAGCACAAGCCCGGCGACGGCCGCCGCGGCAGCGAATGTGAGGAGGTGACGCATCTTAAGCTCCTAATACGCCAACCCTCCCCGGCAACCATCAAACGTAGCGACGGCGTAGGCGCGCGGCAACGCGCTCCGCGGTCACAACCCCGTGAAACTCGTTCAGGAATCGAGCCCGCGTTTAGAACAGCGGGCCGCCATACGGGTAGTAGAACTGCCAGTAGTGGTACTGGTAGGGCCGGTAATAGGGATAGCAGGTCCAGTTGCAGCCATAGCGGCGCCCATAGCGGCGGGATTTGTGGCGCCAGCCCGCTTCCTCGACAACCGCCCCCGCCTCGCCGACGGACTTGGTCAGGGCTGTATGGTCGGAGAGGGCGAGCGGCGCCGCGGTGGCGGCGGCCGGCGTCAGAAACACGGCACCGGCAAGGAGCGAAAGGGCAAGGGCGATACGCATGAGAAACTCCCTGTATGCGAAGTCCTCTATCGAGACTTCTATTGTTGGAGAAACTACCACGCGGCCCGTTTAGGTCCCGTTAGCGGCATCTTATCGTTTCGCTCACCATAGCCTTGGCGCATCGCCATGGTAGCGAAGCGGCATTTCAGCTTGGCGACGCCTTGCGCCATTCTCTCCGATAGGCAAAACGCGCCGCACAGGAGAAGCTCCCATGTTGACCCGCCGCATTTCATCCGCCGTGATCCTTCTACTCGCGCTCCTGCTCCTGATGCCAGGTGCGGCCAGCGCCGCCGACGACGGCATCGTCCGGGTCAAGAGCGCCTATGACATGTCCGAGACCGTGGATCGCCTGAGGAAGGACATCGCCGCCAAGGGCATCATGTTTTTCGATGAGATCGATCAGTCGAAGCTCGCCGCCGACGCCGGCATCGAGCTCGCCCCCTCGACCTTGCTGATCTTTGGCAACCCGCCGCTCGGCACCTTGTTCATCACCGCCGATCCCGACGCAGGGCTCGACTGGCCGGTGCGGCTCCTCGTGTTCCAAGACGACAAGGGCCAAGTCTGGGTCGCCTATACTGATTTCGCCTGGATCGCCAAGCGTCACGGCATCACGACCCGCGACAAGGAGTTCAAGACGGCATCCGATGTCATTGGCTCCATCACCTCCGCGGTGAAGGAGTAGCAAGCCTTACAGTAGGGCCGAGGCGGTGAGCAGGATCAGCATTTCGCTGATCTGCTCCACCGCCCCGAGCACGTCGCCGGTCTGTCCGCCGATCTGCCGCAACGAGATCCACGCCATTAGGGCCACGGCCGCCGCCACGAGCATCGCCGCCATGAGCGCCGCGGCGACGCCGAGACAGAGCAGAAGCGCGAGCAGTCCGAGCACGCCGGCGGCGATGGCGCTGCCGAGCGGCGGCCTGCCGGCTCCCGCCGATAATCCGTCCCGGCGCGCCGCCGGCACGAGCAGCATGAAGAGAGGCATGGTGGCGCGCGCGGCCGCATGTGCGGCGATGAGCGCCGCCGCAACCAGCACCGGGTCGGCGAGACTGGCGATGGCGGCCACCCTGAGCAAGACCGAGAGCACGAGCGCCGCCACGCCATAGGCGCCGCTCCTGCTGTCGCGCATGATCTCGAGCTTGCGGTCCTTGGTGGCGCCGCCGCCGAAGCCGTCCGCCGTGTCGGCGAGGCCGTCTTCGTGCAGGCACCCCGTGACGAGCAGAGTCGCGGCGACGGCGAGCGTCGCCGAGACAAATGGATCGAGCCCGACCGTATCGGCCAGCCAACAGACCGCCGCGCCGATGGCACCGACGAGAGCGCCGATGAGCGGGAAGGTCCAGCTGGCGCGCGCGAGGCTCGCGCCTTCCGGCGCTGCGGCGCGCCCGAGCGGCAGCCGCGTGCAAAAGGCTAGGCCCGTCCTGATGTCCGTGGTAATGCCGCCCATCCCCGCTCCTTGACACCCGCAAGTCTAAGCCCAAATGAGCCGATTTGCCTCACTTGCCGAGCTCCGTGCCGCCTGCCTCGATCTGCCCGGCGGCCACGAGGCGGCGGCGGCCGTGGCGCGCCGCGAGGCGCGTCTCACCAAGCCGCCCGGCAGCCTGGGCCGCCTCGAGGAGGCGGTAGCCTGGCTCGCTGCCTGGCAGGGGCGCAACCCGCCGTCGCTCGGCCGGGTCGAGATCATGGTCTTCGCCGGCAATCACGGCGTGACGGCGCAAGGTGTGTCCGCCTATCCGCCGGAGGTCACGGCGCAGATGGTGGCGAATTTCGCTTCCGGCGGCGCGGCCATCAATCAGCTCGCGCGCGAGGCCTGCGCCGAGCTTCGAGTCGTCGCGCTGTCGCTCGATGAACCGACCGCCGACTTCACCGAAGGTCCCGCCATGAGCGAGGCCGAGTTTCTCGATGCGGTGTCGGCGGGCTACGAGGATGTCTCCGACGCGCCAGACCTCGTTGTCCTCGGCGAGATGGGCATCGGCAACACCACGGCGGCGGCGGCGCTTGCGGGCGCGCTGTTCGGCGGCGGTGCGCGCTTCGCAGGCACCGGAACCGGCGTCGACGGGGAGGGCCTTGCGCGCAAGCGCGCCGCCATCGAGGCGGCGCTGGCGCGTCATGCCAACGTGCTGAACGATCCGCTGCGCGCGGCCGGGGCGCTTGGTGGCCGCGAGCTCGCTGCCATCCTCGGCGCCTGCCTTGCGGCGCGCAAGAAGCGCGTTCCCGTGCTGCTCGATGGCATGGTGTCGACCGCGGCGGTGGCGCCCTTGAAGGCACTGCGCGGCGATGCGCTCGACCATGCCTGGGCCGGCCACGTGTCGGCGGAGGCGGGCCATCGTCTCTTGCTGCAGGAGTTGGGCATGAGGCCGCTGCTCGATCTCGGCATGCGGCTCGGCGAGGGCTCCGGCGCCGCCGTCGCGGTGCTGGTGCTCCGCGCCGCGCTCGCCTGCCACACCGGCATGGCGACTTTCGAAGAAGCGCACGTGTCCGACAAGGGCACGTGAGTCACCCTGCGGCAATAGCGTGGAAGAACGTGCCGGTGACGTTGCCCCGCCGCCCTCCTGTCGTGCCAAGCGGTTTACCTTCGCCGTCGGCGATTTCGGCCAAAGGCGGGTCGTTCCCCGTCTCGATCAGCGACGCATAGTGGAACTCGTGGCCGCGCACCTCACCACCCTCTTTGCCGAGCGCGCAGTCCGACAGAAGCCGCGCCTCCCGATACCCGAGATGCAATTTCCGTTGCGCGAAGCTCGTGGCGTGGCCGAGCAGCCTCGCCATGGCGTGGCGCACGCCGCTCGCATCGACGAGCCCTTGTCCGAGCACCATGTAGCCGCCGCACTCGCCGTGCACGGGTCTCGTTGCGGCGAACGCGGCGAGGCCCGCTTTGAAGTTTGTTGCGGCGGCAAGCGCGCCGGCATGCAATTCCGGATAGCCGCCGGGCAGCCAGCACGTGTCGCAGCTCTCATGCGGCGCCTCGTCGGCGAGCGGCGAGAATGGCACGATCTCCGCGCCTTGGCGCCGCCAGCCCTGCACCACATGCGGATAGACGAAGGTGAAAGCGGCGTCCTGCGCGAGCGCGATGCGCATGCCTGGCGGCGGCAACGCGGTGTGCGTGGCGGAGGGAGACACGAACGGTGGCGAGGCCAGCGCAACGATGGCGTCGAGATCGAGATGGCGCTCCGCCATGTCGGCAAGCGCGTCGAGTCGTGCGTCGAGATCGCCGTGCTCGCGCGCCTGCACCAGGCCGAGATGGCGTTCGGGGAGCGCGATCGTCTCGTCGCGCGGCACGGCGCCGAGGATCGGCATCGGCAAGGCGTCGATGGCGTCGGCGACGAGCCGCTTGTGCCGGTCGCTGCCGAGCCGGTTCAGCACTAAGCCGGCGATGCGCACGTTCGGGTCGTGGCTCGCGAAGCCGCGCACCAGCGCCGCCGCCGATTGAGATTGCCCCGAGGCGTCGATCACGAGCAGCACCGGCAGGCGGTAGCGCGCGGCGAGGTCGGCGGTGGCCCCGGTGCGGCCCGCTTCGCGGCCGATGCCGTCGAACAGGCCCATGACCCCTTCGATGACCACGATATCGCTGTCGGCGGTCACTTGGTGCAACAGCCCATCGAGGAAGGCCAGGTCCATGGCCCAGCTGTCGAGATTGACGCTCGCACGCCCGGTTGCCGCCGCATGGAAGGTGGGGTCGATATAGTCGGGGCCGGCCTTCGCTGCCTGCACCTTGAGGCCGCGGCGGCGCAGCGCCGTCAGCAGCGCCAAGGTCACCGTGGTTTTGCCCGCGCCGGAACGGGGCGCGGCAATGATCAGAGCGGGCGCGGTCACCTTGCGGCGCTCCTTGAGTGACGCGGCGCCCCTGGCGCTCTATAGCGGTGGGCATGAGCGAGACGTCGCGCCCGCTGCGGCGAGGCTGGACCACCGGCGCCTGCGCCACGGCAGCCGCCAAGGCCGCCTATACGGCGCTTTTGACCGGGGCGTTCCCCGATCCCGTGGAGGTGACCTTGCCGGGCGGCAGGAGCGTGGCCTTCGCCCTCGCCACCGCTGCCCGCGGCAACCGCACGGCAACGGCAGGTGTCGTCAAGGACGCGGGCGACGATCCCGACGTCACCCACGGCGCGCTCATCCTGGCCACGGTTCGCCCGGGCGAAGCGGGCACAGGCGTCGGCTTCACGGCGGGTGAAGGCGTGGGCACGGTGACCCGTCCCGGTCTGCCCATCCCGCCCGGCGAGCCCGCCATCAATCCCGTGCCGCGCCGCATGATCCGCGAGGCAATCGCCGAGGTCGCGGGCGCGCACGGCGATGCGGGTGACGTCGAGGTCGAGATCGCCATTCCAGGAGGCGAGGCGCTCGCCGCCAAGACCTTGAATAGCCGGCTTGGCATTGTCGGCGGCCTGTCCATCCTCGGCACCACCGGCATCGTCATTCCCTATTCCTGCTCGTCGTGGATCGCTTCGATCCATCAGGGCATCGACGTCGCCCGTGCCGCGGGGCTCACCCATGTCGCCGCCTCGACCGGTTCCACCTCCGAGGCCGCCGTGCAGAAGATGTACGATCTGCCTGAGACCGCGCTCATCGACATGGGCGACTTCGTCGGTGGCACGTTGAAATACGTAAAGACGCATCCCGTGCCGCGCATCACCATCGCTGGCGGCGTGGGCAAGATGACGAAGCTGGCGCAAGGCCTGCTCGATCTCCATTCGAAGCGCGGCAGCGTCGATCTCGCCGCGCTCGCTAAACTTGCAGAAGCCGCAGGCGGGTCGCGCGACTTGAGTGCGCGCATCGTCGCGTCCAACACGGCGGCCGAAGCCATCGGCCACGCGCAAGCCGAAGGCATTGCGCTCGGCGACGCGGTGGCGTGCGCGGCGCAAGAAGTTGCGGCTGCGGTCGTCGCCGGCAAGCCCATCGGCATCGAGATCGTGGTGTTCGACCGCGAAGGCGTCCTCGTCGGCCGTGCGCCATTCGCGCCCGCTCACCTCGCGCCACCGCGGAAGCGCCGGCGATAATCGGCGTCGTAGAGCGCGCTGTCGCGAAAGCTCTCCGCTTCGAGCGCGCGGCCGACCAGGATCAGCGCCGTACGCTCGATCGGCGCTTCGGCGAGTTTCGCGCAAATGTCGGCGAGCGTGCCGCGCACGATGCGCTCTTCCGGCCAGCTCGCGTGCGCCACGACCGCCACCGGGCAATCGGGTCCGTAGAATGGGACCAGGGTAGCAACCACATCGTCGATGGCCTGGATGGCGAGATGGATGGCGAGCGTGGCGCCGGTCGCGGCGAAGGCGGCTAATTTCTCGCCCTCGGGCATGCGCGAGGCCCGGCCAGGCACGCGGGTCAGGACCAGGCTCTGCGCCACCTCCGGCACGGTCAATTCGCGCCCCAACGCGGCCGCGGCGGCGGCGAAGGCCGGCACGCCAGGGGTCAAGGTGTAGGGGATGCCGCACCTGTCGAGCCTCCGCATCTGCTCCGCCACGGCGCTGAACACCGAGAGGTCGCCTGAGTGGAGGCGCGCCACATCGTACCCCGCTTGGTATGCGGCGACGAATTCAGCCTCGATCTCGTCGAGCGACAGTGGCGCCGTGTCGACGATGCGGGCGCCCTCCGGGCAGTAGGCGAGCATCTCCTTGGCGACGATGGAGCCGGCATAGAGGCACACCGGACAGCTTGCGAGAAGCGCGCCCCCGCGCACCGTGATGAGGTCGGCCGCACCTGGCCCCGCGCCGATGAAATGCACGGTCATGGCGCATCGTCCGTGGCGATGGCGCAGGTCGCGGGGCCGACCACGATGCGCGGCAGGACAAGCCGCGCCTTCGGCCCGCATGCCGCGAGCGCCGCCGCTTCCGCCACGGAGGGCACGCCGAACAATTCCTTGACGCGTGGCGAGGAGGACTGCGTGCGGGGGCCGGCCGCTTCGAGCTCCGCCGGTTTCACCAGTACGATCCTCAAGCCGCGCCCGGCCGCAGCTTCGATGATGCCGCCCTCGCTGCCCTTTCCGTCGGACGTGGCGATGGCGCCAAGTTGCGTGCGCGCGTAGCCCGCTTGCGCCAACGCCGCGTCGATGGCGGCGTCGATCTCCACGCCCGAGGCACCTTTTCGGCAGCCGATCCCCGCGACAATCATGACTTCCCCCATACCCATTGAGTCACCGGCAGCGCGGGCCGCCAGCCCGTCTTGCCGCCGATACTGTCGGCGCGCGCTATGGCCATGCGCGTGAGCGCGCCGCCGAGGTCTGCATGCCGCGCCATCAGTACTGCCTCGGTTTCCAGGGTCACCGCGTTGGCGACGAGACGGCCGCACGGCTTGAGCGCCTCAATCGCCGTGTCGAGCATGCCGGGAGCGCTCGCGCCACCACCGATGAAGATGGCGTTGGGTTGCGGAAGATTTTGGAGTGCGTCGGGCGCCGCGCCCTCGATCACCTCGAGCCCTGGGACGCCGAACGCCGCCGCGTTGCGGGCGATGCGGTGGGCGCGGTCGGCGCGCGCTTCGACGGCGATGGCACGTAGGGAGGGATCGGCCAGCAGCCACTCTATGGCGACGGAGCCTGAGCCGGCGCCAATGTCCCACAGCAGCTCGCCGCGAAGCGGCGAGAGCGCCGAGAGCGTCACGGCGCGGACCTCGCGCTTGGTTATCTGGCCGTCATGCTCGTAGAGATCGTCGGCGAGGCCGGGCGTGTAGGCGATGATGCGCGCCCCCTGTGCCGCTACGACCTCGATCGCCACGGTATTGAGCGCGGCGATGCCGACGAGATCGAAATGGACGGCGGTCGCCGCGCGAATGCGCTCCTTGTCGCCACCGAGCGATTCAAGCACGGTGATCTGCGATGAGCCGAACCCGGACTCTGCGAGCAGCCGTGCGAGCGCCGCCGGGCCGTCGCCGTCCGAGGTGAGCGCGAGAATGCGTGCGCCCGGATGGAGGTGCGGCCTGATGCGGTCGAGCGCGCGGCCGTGGAGCGACAGCAGCACGGATTCCGGCAGCGGCCAGCCCATGCGCGCCGCGGCGAGGCTGAACGCCGACGGCGCCGGCACCACCACCGTCTCCTCGGGCGCCACGTGGCCCGCGAGTACCGAGCCGACGCCGTAGAAGAAGGGATCGCCGGAGGCGAGCACGCAGACCTGGCGGCCGCGCTCGGCCATTACCTCCTCGACTGCTCGGGAGAACGGGCTCGGCCAAGGCTTCCGCTCGCCGTTGATCAGCGGGGCCGCGAGCTTCAAATGCCGTTCGCCGCCGAACACGATGTCGGCGCGGGTCACGAGATCGCGGGCTGCGGCGCTCAAGCCCTCGATCCCGTCCTCGCCGATGCCGACGATGGACAGCCAGCGCCTCGTTGGGGCAGGGTCCGGCATGACCGGTTCAGCGCGCGCCATGCGGATCCTCATTCTCGGCGGCACGGCGGAGGCTCGGGCGCTCGCCGCGGCGCTGGCCAGCCGCGAAGACCTCGCCGTCACCGTGTCCCTTGCGGGGCGAACGGCAGCCCCTGCGCCGCAACCCGTGCCCGTGCGCATCGGCGGGTTCGGCGGCGCCGATGGCCTTGCGCAATATCTCCGCGACGAACGCATCGGCGTGCTGATCGACGCCACGCATCCTTATGCCGACATCATCTCCGCCAACGCCGCGCGCGCCGCAGAGCTGGCGGACGTGCCACTGATCGCACTGCGGCGACCCGCCTGGACGAAACTTGACGGCGATCGGTGGATCGAGGTCCCGGCGATCAGCGGCGCCGTCGCCGCGCTGGGGAAGGCGCCGCGCCGCGTGTTCCTCGCGCTTGGCCGAAAAGAGATCGCGCCGTTCGCCGCGGCGCCGCAGCACGTCTATCTCGTGCGAAGTGTCGATCCCGTCGACCCGCCGCTCGCGGTGCCGCACGCCATCTATCTCACCGCACGCGGGCCGTTCAGCGAGGCGGAGGATCGCGCGCTTCTCGAGCGCCACCGCATCGAGGTGGTGGTCGCCAAGAATAGCGGCGGCGACGCGACCTACGGCAAGATCGCCGCAGCGCGGGGCTTGCACCTGCCGGTGATCATGCTGACGCGGCCCGTTCTGCCCGACGTGCCCGCGGTCGAAACTGTCGACGAGGTGTTGGCGTGGCTCGATCATGCAGGGACCTCGGCCGCTTCGCGCGGCGTATAGACGAGCGGCGCGCGCCCGTCGCGGGCGATGATCCGCGTTTCCGGCGAGCCGACGATGATGAGCGTCGCCATGTCGGCCTTCTCCTCGCCGGCGCAATCGAGCGTGGTGATGGTGAGCGCCTCGCCGACGCGTCCCACGGCGCGCCCGAACACCACGGGCGTCGATGGCGCCAGATGGCGGCCGAGCCGCGCGAAGGCCTCGCCGAGCTGCCACGGCCGCGCCTGTGAAATCGGATTGTAGAGCGCGATGACAAAGCCGCCTGACGCCGCGGCGTCGAGCCGCCGCACGATCGCTTCCCAAGGCTTGAGATTCTCGGACAGCGAGATGGCGCAGAAATCGTGGCCGAGCGGCGCGCCGGCGCGTGCCGCGACCGCCAGCATGGCGGTGATGCCGGGCACCACGGCGATGTCGAGCGCGCGCCAGGCTTCCGGACCAGCCTCGATCTCGCCGCACACCGCCGCCGCCATGGCGAACACGCCAGGGTCGCCGCCTGAGACGATGGCGACCCGCGCGCCCTGTGCGGCATGGGCAAGCGCCGCCGCTGCTCGCGCTCCTTCGACGCGATTGCCGGAAGAAAAGCGCGCCTGACCTTCACGCGGCGGCACGCGGTCGAGATAGGGGCCATAGCCGTAGAGCGCCTCGGCGCTGGAAAGTTCCTCCTCCGCTTCGCGCGTGAGATAGCGGTCGTCACCGGGCCCGAGTCCGATGATGGCAAGGCGCCCGCTCATGGCCGCCCCTCCCATCCCGGCACCAGCACGATGGCGAAATAGGGCGCGCACGTATCGAGCTTGTCGGCAAGCGGGATCATGGCCGCATTGGCCATGGTGCCGCGCTCCACATAGATGGCGCGGTCGAGCCGCCCGGCCCGGTCGAGCGCGCGGCGCACCTTGGCGAGATGGCGCCCGATCTTCATCACCACCGCGGCGTCGGCGTCGGCGAGGCGGCGCTCCAGTTCGTATTCGGGAAGCGTGCCGGGCAGCACGGTGAACACGTCGTTGCCTTGCGCGATCGGCGTGCCGACCGCCGACCAGCAGCCCGACATGCCGGTGACGCCGGCCACGATCTCGGTGGGATAGCGGCTTGCGAGCCGCACATGGAGATGCATATAGGAGCCGTAGAACAAGGGATCGCCCTCTGACAGCACGGCGACGGTGCGGGCCCGGTCGAGATGCGCCGCCACGGCCGCGGCCGAGGCATCGTAGAAGGCGCGGATCGCGTCGCGATAGGCGGCATCCTCCTTGGGAACCTCCGTGGTGACGGGATAGAGCAGGGGCAGTTCCTCGGCGCCGTTGAGATGTGCGGCGACGATGGTCCGCGCGTTGCTCGCGTTTCCCGTCTTGGCGAAATAGGCCACCACGTCGGCGCGCCTCAGCGCGTCAATGGCCTTCAAGGTGATGAGCCCCGGATCGCCGGGGCCGGTGCCGACACCGATGAGCTGCCCGGTCATATCCCCTCCTTGGCGAGCGCGTTGATCGCCGCCGCCGTCATGGCGCTGCCGCCCATGCGGCCGCGCACGATGAGATAGGGCACGCGCTGCGGATTGGCGGCGAGCGCCTCCTTCGATTCCGCAGCGCCAACGAAACCGACGGGAATGCCGAGGATCGCCGCAGGCTTCGGCGCGCTCGACTCGAGCATCTCCAGCAGATGGAACAGGGCAGTCGGTGCGTTGCCGATGGCGACGACGGCGCCTTCGAGCTTGTCGCGCATCAGCTCGAACGCGGCGGCCGAGCGCGTGGTGCCGAGCTTCTCGGCGAGCGCCGGCACCTGAGGATCGCGCAAGGCGCAGATCACGTCGTTGTCGGCAGGAAGCCGCGCGCGGGTGATGCCGTGCGCCACCATCTCTGCGTCGCACAGGATCGGTGCGCCGGCACGTAGCGCGCCGCGCGCCGCCGCCACGAAGTCTGGTGTAAACTCGATGAACTCGGCGACGCCGACCTGTCCGCAGGCATGGATCATGCGCACAACGATGTTCGCCTGCTCCGGCGTGAAGCGCGCGAGGTCGGCTTCGGCACGGATGATGGCGAAGGAGCGCTCGTAGATCGCCGCGCCGTCGCGCAAATAGTCCTGCTTAAGCATCGGCCGGCTCTCGTACTGAAAACTCATCGACCGCGGCGGCGACGTCCGCCTCATTCACATAGCACGACGGCGTGGCGCGCGCCGTGGCGTTGCGCACGAGCCCCGCGCCTTGCGCGGTGCCGATCACGGTGAGCGGCGCAGGAAAAGGATGCGCGCAGCCCTTGGCACAGCCCGACACGTGCAGGGCGATGCCCGCGCCGGCGAACTCCACCTCCTCCGCGATCTCCGCCGCGAGCCTCCGCGAGGCGATCAGGCCCGAGCCGCAAGACGGCGCGCCGGGACACGCGACGATACGGCGGCGCGGATCTGCCGCCTCCACCGCGAAGCCCAAACGTCGCGCCTCGTCCCTTATCGTCTTTACTTTTGTCCTTTGGAAAGGCCCGAGCAGCAGCGTGCGATCTGGCGCAGGCCGTGCCCACAGGGCGCCGTGTACACGGGCAATCTCGGTCAGCGCGTGCAGCGTGTGGGCTTGGGTGTGGCCGAAGGCGAGCCCCATACCCAACGCATAGAGATCGCCTTTGAGAGAGTGCGTGCCAACCATATCGACTGGGAGCCGGGGTGGCGGCGGTGGTCCAAACTCAATGCGGGTCCGGATGGCGTCCCGGAACGCCGTCAACCCGCAGCTTCGCAGCACATCGGCGCCGCGCGCTTCTGGACCATGTGCCGCAATCACCGCAAGCAGGCACGAAACGGCATCGCACGCCTCATCCGGCGCGACCGTGCCGAGCGGCGTGGCCGCTGCTGCGTCACCCGCGAGCGCAACGTGAAGTCGCGGACCGTTCGTCGTGGTGACGGCCCGGACTCTGATGTCCGCCGCGAGCGCATCGAGGTGAAGCCTGCCGCCGCCATCCGCGATCACCGACACTTTCGGCGCAAGCACAAGTCGCGAAGCGGCGAGAACCTGGCGCAGCTCGATAGCAAGCGCGTTCATGTCAATTAGAGCGCTAGGGTCGCCCGGCAGCGGATCGGCGAGAACCGGCACACCGTCGCTGATATCGATACCGAGGGCCGCGACCCGATCGGCAAAAAGCGGCGCCGAGCCCGGTGTAAGCCCGCGAATCTGGAGGTTGCCGCGGGCTGATATCTCGATCGTGCCGTTGCCATGCGTCCTTGCGGTGGTGCAGAGGCAGGCGAGCGCCTTGAGCGGCATGGGACCGGAGGGCACGATCCGCGCCAGGAGTCCGTCGCCGGTCTCCATCGGCGCTGCGAGACGCGGACAAGCGCCGCGGGCGAAGGCTTTGCTCATAGCGCCGCCTCCGCTTTCGTCGCGATGAGATGCATGCCGAGATCGTTCCGCCGCGGGTGCCATAATCCCTTGCGCCGCGCCGTCTCCAACCGTTCGGCGATGGCGTGCGCGGCCTCCGGGTTCTCGCGCAGGAGAAAGTCACGCACCGTGGCGTCGCCAAGATAGGCGCCGTGCACCGCGTCGAACAGTGCGCTCGACACCGCGCCCGTGGTCTCGGCGAAGTCGACCAGCCGGTCCACGGTCTCGGCGAGCTCGGCGGCGCCCCGCGCGCCGTGGCGCATCATGCCTGCGATGAATTTCGGGCTCGTGGCGCGACCACGCACGATACGGGCGAGCGCTTGATCGAGCGGCCGCGCGCGCGGGCGCTTCGGGTCGGTCACGTCGAGCATGACGAGGTCCGGTGCGGCGCCCAAAGACGCTGCGGCGGCAGCAAAGCCGCCGATATGCGCCGCGTCCTCCGCGCCTTCGAGGAGGTCTCGGCTCGGGTCGTCACTGATATGGAGGAGCAGGTTTGCGGCGGCCACGCGGCCGGCGAACCCGCCTGGCTGCGCCACACCTTCCGCCTCGGCGCCACTGTAGGCGTGCGAGGTGGCCGCGAGATAGGCCGCGCCGATCTCCTCCTGCGGCGTGTCGCGCCCGAGCAGGTCCTCGACGCCGACGCCGTAGGCGCCTGGTGCGTTGCCGAAGATACGAGCAAGCCCATCGCCGGTGCCGTTGGCGGCGCGGCGCGCACCGGCGAGCGGATTTTCGTCATCGTCCTCGTCGCGGGCGGCGACAAGCTTCGCGGCCGCATCGATTAGGGCGATCTGCGCCGGGAACAGGTCGCGGAACAGGCCGGAAATGCGCCAGGTCACGTCGACCCGCGGGCGCTCCATGACCGCGGGCGGCAGCACCTCCATGCCCGTGACCCGGCCCGTGGCGGGGTCCCAGGTCGGGCGGCAGCCCATCAGCGCGAGGCCTTGGGCGATCTCCTCGCCGCCGGTGCGGAGCGTGGCGCTGCCCCATAGATCGATGACCAGCGCGCGCGGCATCTCGCCGTGGGCTTGCATATAGCTGCGGATCACCTCACTGGCGGCGAGACGCCCAAGCTCCATCGCGGTCGGCGTCGGCAGCATCCTGGGATCGGCAGTGAAGAGGTTGCGTCCCGTCGGCAGCACGTCGCGGCGGCCGCGCGTCGGCGCGCCGGCAGGGCCCGGGGCCACGCGTTTGCCGTCGAGCGCCGCGATCAGCGCCTCACGCTCGGCGGCGGCGCAACTGAGCCACGCGGGATCGTCCGTATGGGCGGGACGTCCATAGATGTGCAGGCCGTCCTTGATGGCGAGGTCCTTGAGGTCGCACAGCCACGCATCGATCTTCTTGAGCGCGTCCTGATCCCCGTGGCCCGCATCGACGCCCGCCTCGCGCGCGAACCCAGAGCCTTGCGCCTTGTCGACGATGAGCCGCGCCAGGCGCTCGCGGCGGCGGCGGTCGAGGCCATCGGCGATGGCGTACTCGTCCACCAGGCGCTCGAGCTCCTGCGCCGCGCCGGAGAGCTCTGTGTTTGTGAGCGGCGGCGGCAGATGGCCGATGGTGACGGCGGCGATCCTGCGCTTCGCCTGCGCCGCCTCGCCGGGATTTGACACGATGAAGGGATAGACGACCGGCAATGCGCCGACGACCGCCTCAGGGAAGCATGCGTTGGTCAGCGCCACCGCCTTGCCGGGCAGCCATTCCAACGTGCCGTGCGCGCCGAGATGGAGCATCGCAAGCGTTTCGATCGCGTGTTGCAGCCATAGTCCGAAGGCGACGAGCGCGTGGCGTGGCGGCAGGCTTGGATCGTGATAGTCGGCGCGACGATCGTGGGCGCTGCCGCGGTCCGGCGGCAACGCTACCGTGACATTGCCGAACTGCGCGGCGCGGAAGCGGAACGCGCCGCCGCGGAAGTCGGGGTCGTCTTCCGGCTCGCCCCACGCCGCGCTCACTGTTTCGGCGACTCGGCCGGGTATGCGCACGAGCAGCCGCTTGTAGTCGGCGAGCGTAAGCGCTGGGTTGTCCGCGCCACGCTCCAAGGAGTCGAGCAGCGCCGCGGAGGTAACGGGCACGTCCTCCACCGCGTAGCCCGCATCGCTAAGATCGGCGAGGAGCGCGAGCACGCTCGCCGGCACGTCGAGGCCGACGGCATAGCCGGTGCGGCCCGGGGCCCCCGGATAGTCGGGCATGACCACGGCGATGCGCCGCTTGTCCCGCGGCGTCCGCTGAAGTCGCGACAGCGCCGCGACCCTCTCGGCGACCGCCGCGATGCGGTCGGGCTCAGGCCTGCTCGCGAAGGCCGCAAAGCCGAGCGCCTCGTCCTTCGGCAGCGCGTCCTTGAAGGCGAGCGCGCCGGCGAGCACCCTGCCATCGAGCTCCGGCAGGACCACATGCATGGCGAGGTCGGACGGCGCGAGCCCGCGGGGATTCTCCGCCCACGCCGCGCGCCGCGTCGTCGCGATGATGGCTTGCAGCACCGGCGCGTCGGTGCCGTCGAACGGCGAGGTTACGCCGTCGCTCGCCGCGAACGCCGTGGTGGTGACGACGACCGATGGCGCGAGACGCGCCAAGGCGTCGCGCGCGAAGGAAGCCGCCTCCTCGTCTTTCAGGCTCGGTACGTAGATTGGCGCCGGCGCAAGCCCGCGCGAGCGCAACGCCTCACACAGAGCGTCGATGGGCGCGGTGTCGGCGGCGAGCAGGGCCGCGCGGTAGAAGAGGATGGGGACGATGGGACGCCCCGGCGCGAGCGATGCACGGAGCGCTTCGAGGTTCATCGCGCCGTTGCCCGGCAGATACGCGGCCACGCGCGGCACTGCTAGTGGTTCAGGGACATCGACGGCAGCGCCGGTGCGCCCCGCGAGATGGCGCAGGAGCCCGCGCATGTTTTCTCGCCCGCCTTCGCGAAAGAACCGGAGCAATGTGGCAAGCTCGTCTTGCGGCAGGGTCGAGGCTTCGAACAGCCGCGCGTCGTCACGGTCCTCTCCGGGCAAAATCGCGAGCGCGATGGTGTTGTCGCGTGCCAGCGCCGACAAGGTTTCGACCCCGTAGCGCCACCAATCGAGCCCGCCGAGCAGCCGTACGACAATAACCTTCGCGTGCCGCGCGCTCCTGTCGGCCCACAGATCGATGGACATCGGGTGGCGCAGATCGCGCAGATGCGCAAGTCGCAACGACGGCAACAGGTCGCGCTCCGTCGCATAGGCGGCGGCGAGCCCCGCGAGATCGCTGTCGGCGAACGACAACACCACGATGTCGCCCGGGCTCTGGTCGAGATCGACGGGCTCGACCAGATCATCGAGAGTCGCTGCGCTGGTCTGCAACAGGTGCATTGGCGTTACCCGGCGAGCGACTTGGCGATCGTGGCGCGGTCGAGACCTTTCAGGCCTATGACGACGAGGCTGCCTTGGCGCGCTTCAGAAGCGCCCCAGAGCCTGTCGTAATAGTGGCTGACCCGCGGGCCGACCGCCTGAATCAAGAGGCGCATGGGCTTGCCGTCGACCGCGGCGAAGCCCTTCACCCGCAACACGCTGTGGGCCTCGGCGAGACGCGCGATGCGCTTCGCGATGGACGCCGGATCGCTCACCTCGGCGAGCGGCACGACGAAAGAATCGAAGTCGTCGTGATCGTGGTCGAGCTCGCTGTCGTGGTGCGTCATGCGATTGTCGATGTCGTCCTCTGTGCCGACGCCAAGGCCCAGCAGCGCCTTGGGGTCGACCTTGCCGTCGGCCACGGTGACGATGCCGACGGCGCGCGGCAGCGCGTTCGTCACCGCCGCCATGGCTCTATCCAGGCCCGAAGGATCGAGCAGGTCGCGCTTGTTGAGCACCACGAGGTCGGCGCAGGCGATCTGGTCCTCGAACACTTCCTCGATGGGGTCGTCGTGGTCGAGCGCCTGGTCCGCCGCGCGCTGGCGCTTGAGCGCGTCGAGATCGGCGGACACTTGGCCGTCGGCGAGCGCCGCGCCGTCGACCACCACCACCACGCCGTCCACCGTGACCCGGCTCTTGATCGCCGGCCAATGGAACGCCTGCACGAGAGGTTTCGGCAGGGCGAGGCCCGAGGTCTCGATGACGATGTGATCGACCCTAGGTTCGCGCGCGAGGATCTGATCGAGCGCCGGCACGAACTCGTCGGCGACGGTGCAGCACAGGCAGCCATTGGCGAGCTCGACGATGTTCTCCTCTGGGCATGAAGCGTCGCCGCAGCCTTTGAGGATCTCGCCGTCGATGCCGACATCGCCGAACTCGTTGACGATCACGGCGAGCCGCCTGCCGTTGGCGTGCGCCAGCACGTGGCGGATGAGCGTCGTCTTGCCCGAGCCGAGAAAGCCGGTGACGATGGTGCAGGGGACGCGGACCAGCGAACTCATTCACGCTCCTCCTCAAAGCCGATGGGCGGCATGCGGGCGATCAGCCCGCGCTTCAGGATTTCGGGGCGGCCGCGCCAGGGCAGGATGCCGTCTTGGGCGCGGGCGAGGAGCCGCGCACCTTCGATGAGTGCTGGCGCGTCCCGGTCAGGTTCGAGGCCGCCGAACACGTAGGCCCAGGCGCCGTCGCAGCGCATGGCGGCGCTGCACGGCCTGGAGCAATTGGCGAGGCATTGCACTTGGCACACGGCGACGCCCGTACCCTGCGCGGCTTGCGCGGTGGCGCGGGCGAGCGCAAGGCCGGGCCGCGGGCCATCCTCGGGATCGTCAGGACGGCGGCAGGTGATGCAGACATAGACGGTCGCCGCGGCGAGCGTCGCCGCCTCGTCCTCGTCCGCGTCGATTCCGGTGAGAGTCACCCCTTCCAAAGCCGCTCCTCTGGCCTGCGCTTGGGGTGCTGGGCGGCCGCAGCGCGCAGCCAGGGTCGCTAACCGCCGCCGAGGCACCCCGCCCGGCAAGCGACCAGATCGACGGTAGGTCTCCTGGCTCGCGGGTCTCAGCCCTCGCCGCCTTCCCGGGTGTTCCCCAGTGGCTCTGGCTTGGGCTCGCCGCTTACAGTTGCGGGGGCAGCCGCGGAATTGGATCGCTCCGTACCGCGTTCCCTGTTTGCTCTCATCGAGCGACCGCCGATCAGGCACTTAAGGGGGCCGCAGCCGCCTTTGTCAATGCGGCGCCTCGGGCCGCTTGCGCACGGGCGCACCGCCGCTATAGTCGCCCGGTCGTCGGTTCCCGCATTCCGTGGGACGAGAAAGGGAACGCGGTGAGGGGAAACCCCTAAATCCGCGGCTGCCCCCGCAACTGTAAGCGGCGAGCACCCCTCCGTAAGGCCACTGGGCTCTGGGCGCCCGGGAAGGCCGAGGGAAGGCGTCGACCCGCGAGCCAGGAGACCTGCCGGCGGCATAACCTAGAACCGCGCCCTCGGGTGGAGGGCGCAAGGGGGACCTAGATGAACGCTTCTCTGCTTGGCCGTATCGCCTTCCTCGCCATTCTTTGCCTCGCCGCCTCGCCGGCCTCGGCCCATCACGTCATGGACGGCGAGATGCCCTCGACCTTCGCCCAAGGCCTGTTGTCGGGCCTTGGCCACCCGGTGATCGGCCTCGACCACCTCGCCTTTCTCATCGCGGTCGGCGTTGCCGTCGGCGTCGGCGGCTTGAGCCTTGCGCTTCCCGTGGTGTTCGTCGCCGCGTCCGCGCTTGGCGTCGCCTATCATATGTACGGCTTTGAACTTCCCGGCGCCGAGCTGATCGTCGCCGCCTCGGTGGTGATTCTCGGCATTCTCGTCGCTTCGGGCCGCGCACTCCCGCTCGCTGCTTGGGCTGCTTTGTTCGGCCTCGCCGGCCTCGCCCACGGCTATGCCTATGGCGAATCGATCTTCGGCGCCGAACCCACCCCGCTTTTCGCCTATCTCATCGGCCTCGTCGTCATCCAGAGCGCGCTGTCCGTCGGAATCGCCATGCTGTGGCGTATGAGCGGCATGACTGTCTCCGCCGTCGCACCGCGGATCGCCGGCGCCGTGGTGGTCGGCATCGGCCTCGCGGCGCTGCTCGGGCAGATCATCCCCGAAGCGTGATGCCTCGATGACAACCGCCATGACCGGGGGCGGGGGCGTGACCCTGGTCCTCGGCGGCGCCCGTTCCGGCAAGAGCCGCTACGCCGAGAGCCTGATCACGGCGCAGCCGCAGCCTTGGGTCTATGTCGCGACCGCCCAAGTTCGCGACGACGAGATGGCGGCGCGCATCAAGGAGCACAAAGCGCGCCGCGCCGCAGGCTGGCAGACTATCGAAGCGCCGCACGAAGTGCCGGAGGCGCTGAACGCGGCGCCGCAAGGTGCTGCTATCCTGGTCGACTGCCTGACCTTGTGGCTGTCGAATCTGATGCACGCCAAGTTCGACATCGACAAGATGACAGTGCTGTTGGAGCAGGCGCTGGCAGCGCGGAGCGGCGCGACGGTCCTTGTCTCGAACGAAGTGGGTCTCGGCATCGTGCCGGAGAATGCGCTTGGGCGTGAGTTTCGCGACAGGCAAGGCGTGCTCAACCAGCGGCTCGCCGCGGTCGCCGACCGGGTCGTGTTCATGATCGCAGGCCTGCCGAACGTTGTGAAGGAACGCCCATGACCAAAGCAATCGACGACAAAGAGGCCGAACGCCATCGCGCCAAGATGGCGAAGCGGAAAGAGGTTCAGGACGAGGAGGTGGCCGGCAAGACCTTGGAGAAGGGCCTGCTCATCGTCCACACCGGCACCGGCAAGGGCAAATCGACGGCGGCCTTCGGCCTTGCGCTCCGCATGCTGGGCCGTGGGCGTCGGGTCGGCGTCGTGCAGTTCGTCAAGGGCGCCTGGCACACCGCCGAGCGCGACGCGCTGGCGAAGTTCGGCGACCAAGTCGCCTGGTACTCCATGGGCGAGGGCTTCACCTGGGAGACCCAGGATCTCACACGCGACATCGCCGCCGCCGAGCGCGCCTGGGCCAAGTCGCGCGAGTTGATGGACGACCCGAGTTTCGCCCTCGTCATTCTCGACGAGCTGAACATCGCGCTCCGCTACGACTATCTGCCGCGGGATCAGGTGATCGCCACCTTGAAGGCGCGCCGTCCCGATCTCCACGTCGTCGTCACCGGGCGGAACGCCAAGCCCGACCTGATCGAGGCCGCCGACCTCGTCACCGACATGACCCTGGTGAAGCACCACTTCGCCGCCGGCGTGAAGGCGCAACCCGGCATCGAGTTCTGAACGTGACTGCCCGGGCGCTCATGTTCCAGGGCACGGGCTCCGATGTCGGCAAATCGCTGATCGTCGCCGGCCTTGCCCGCGCGCTCGTTGCGCGCGGGCTGAAAGTGCTGCCGTTCAAGCCGCAAAACATGTCGAACAACGCCGCAGTCACCGCGGATGGCGGCGAGATTGGTCGCGCTCAGGCGCTCCAGGCGCTCGCCGCACGCAGGCCCCCAAGCGTGCACATGAACCCCGTGCTGCTGAAGCCGCAAAGCGAGATCGGCGCGCAAGTGGTGGTGCAGGGCCGCGTCTATAGCACGGCCAAGGCCGCTGACTATCAGCGCCTCAAGCCCGAGCTGATGCTGTTCGTGCAGGACAGCTTCGCGCAACTGAAGCAGGAGGCGGACATCGTCCTGGTCGAAGGCGCCGGCAGCGCGTCCGAGGCCAATCTCCGCGCCAACGACATCGCCAATATGGGCTTTGCCCGTGCTGCCGATGTCCCGGTGGTGCTGATCGGCGATATCGACCGTGGCGGGGTGATCGCGAGCCTGGTCGGCACTAAGGTCGTGCTCGCGCCGGAGGATGCGGCGCTGATCGAAGGCTTCCTGGTCAACAAGTTCCGCGGCGACCCGGCGCTGTTCGCCGCCGGCATGGCGCAGATCGCCGAAGCCACGGGCTGGCAGCCGCTCGGCCTCATCCCGTTCTTTCCCGAGGCGCGCAGCCTGCCTGCGGAGGATGCGCTTGCTCTCGACGGCGCGCGGCCTGAGAAGTCGGCGACGCGGCTCAAGATCTCCGTGCCGATCCTGCCGCACATCGCCAATTTCGA
The DNA here is from genome assembly GCF_050726195.1 of Methyloceanibacter sp. Classification (GTDB taxonomy): domain Bacteria; phylum Pseudomonadota; class Alphaproteobacteria; order Rhizobiales; family Methyloligellaceae; genus Methyloceanibacter. The sequence goes on from NZ_JBOHJC010000005.1 coordinate 53,753, forward strand.
TGATCTCGACCCGCTCGACGCGGAGCCCGCCGTCGGCCTCGTGCGCGTGCGGCCTGGTGAGGCGCTGCCTGGCGACGCGCCCCTCGTCATTTTGCCCGGCTCTAAAGCGACCATCTCCGACCTTGCCGTGTTGCGCGACACAGGCTTCGACATCGATATCGCCGCGCATGTGCGCCGCGGCGGAACGGTGCTCGGGCTATGCGGGGGCTATCAGATGCTCGGCCGCACCATCCACGATCCTGCAGGCATCGAGGGCCCGCCTGGCACGGTGCCGGGGCTTGGGCTGCTCGACGTGGAGACGACCTTGACCGGCGACAAGCGCCTCGAGCCGGCGATGGGCGCGACCTTCGATGGCGCGCCGTTCTCCGGCTACGAGATGCATATGGGCGTGACCGCAGGGCCTGATCGCGCCTGCCCCTTCGCCCGCCTCGCCGATGGGTCGCCCGAAGGCGCGCTATCCCAGAGCGGCCGGGTCATGGGCACCTATGTGCACGGCCTCTTCGCCGATGACCGGCAGCGCGCCGGCTGGCTCGCCCGCTTCGCCGCGGGTCCTGCGCGAATCTCATACGAATCCGCTGTGGATGCGATCCTCGACCGCCTCGCCGCGCATTTGGAAGCTCACGTCGATGTCGATCGTCTGCTTACAATATCGCGGTAAGCGCCGCGAGCACGAACACGATGGCGATGAGCAGTCCGTCGGCGCGGCTGTAGAGATTGAGCGCCGCCTGGATGTCCGCCGCCTTCGCGTCACGCCTCCCGTCGCCGAGCCACGCGCCGTCGGTCTCCTTGCCATCGTAGCGGCGCGGCCCGCCGAGCGACAGCCCGAGCGCGCCGGCCATGGCCGCTTCGGGATAGCCGGCGTTGGGCGAAGCGTGCTTCGACGCATCTCGCGTCAGAGCAGCCCAAGCGCCGCCCGCGGACGCGCCGCCCGTCATCGCCGCGGCCGCGACGATGAGGAGAGCCGACAGCCGCGAGCCCGGCAGATTGACGAGATCGTCGAGCTGTGCCGCCGGCTTGCCGAAGCTCTCGTGGCGCGGCGTGCGGTGGCCGATCATGCTGTCGGCGGTGTTGATCGCCTTGTAGACCGCGCCGCCGGTGAGGCCTGTGAGCGCGATCCAGAACACCGGCGCCACGACGCCATCGGAGAAATTCTCCGCGAGGCTCTCGATCGCCGCGCGCGCCACGCCCGCCTCGTCGAGCGCCGCGGTGTCGCGGCCGACGATATGGGCGACCGCCGCGCGGCCCTTGTCGAGTTCCCCTCCCTCGAGCGCGTCGGCGACGTTCGCCACATGCATGTAGAGGCTGCGCTGGGCAATGAAGGCGCTGCACGCGATGCCGGCGATGATCAGCCCGAACGGCAAAAGGAGCAGCGCCGTCTCCACCGCGAAGGCGATGGCGCCGATAATCAGGACAATCAGGAACAGCGCGACGGCGCCTGCCTTGCGCCGCGTCTCTGGCTCGGCGTCGTCGCGGTTGAGGCGCTTGTCGAGGAACGCGATGAGACGGCCCATCCAGGTGACCGGATGGCCTATTGTCCTCATGATCCAGTCCGGGTAGCCGGCGATGAGTTCGGTCAAAAGCGCGATAAGCGCAAGCGGTGCGGCCATGATCCCTCCAAGCGCTCTTGAGCCGCTGTCCCATGGCGGCGATCTCGACGCGGCGCGAAAGCTGTTTCCCGGCGCGCCAGAACCTTTCCTCGACCTGTCGACCGGGATCAACCCCCATCCCTACCCCATCCCGCCGTTTGCCCCCGAGCTTTTTTCGCAGCTGCCGGAACCTGCCGCGCTCGAGCGCCTCAAGGCCCTCGCCGCGGCGTTCTATGGCGCGCCATCGGCGGGCAATGTCGTCTGCGCGCCTGGCTCGCAGATCCTCGTGGCCTTGTCGGCGGGGTTCGTGCCGCCGGGCCGCGCGATCGTCCTGGGGCCAACCTATGCCGAGCACGCACGGGCGGCGGAGCTTGCCGGGCACGAAGTGTCAACCGTCTCCGCGCTCGAAGCGCTCGGCGACGGTGATCTCGCCATCGTTGTCAATCCCAACAACCCGGATGGCAGGGTCGTCGCGCGGCAGGAATTGTTGTCGCTTGCCGCGCGCCTGCGCGGCAGAGATGGACTGCTCGTCGTCGACGAGGCGTTCATGGACGTGGGACCGAGCGAGGAAGGCCTGAGCAGTGCTGTGGATTGCGGCAACGTCGTCGTACTGCGCTCGTTAGGCAAGTCCTTCGGGCTTGCGGGCTTACGGCTCAGCTTCGCGCTCGCCGCGCCTGATCTCGCTGCGCGGCTCGGCGCCAATCTCGGGCCGTGGCCCGTGTCGGGCGTGGCGCTTGCCATCGGCTCGCGGGCGCTTGCGGATCGTAGGTGGATCGAGACGACTCGAATCTCGCTAGCGGCTGCGGCGGCGCGCCTCAATACCATGCTTCAGGCAAACGGTCTTGAGGTCGTCGGCGGTACGGCACTGTTCCGCCTGGTCCGCACAGACGAGGCATCGCTTCTCTTCGACCGGCTCGGCCGTGCCGGCATTTTCGTGCGCCGCTTCGCTTACGAGCCCCAATGGCTGCGATTTGGCTTGCCCGGCGCAGAGCCAGAGTGGCAGCGCCTCGAGGCGGCGCTTCGCGGTTAGGCCTCGCTCTTCGGCACGCACACGCGCAAGCCGTCGCGCTCGATCTCGACGTGGATGTTGCTCTCTAGCTCGGGCGCATCGAACACCTCGTCGTCGACGCGCAGCGGCCCTTCACGCCAGACCAAGGTTGCTTTCCGCGCCTTGATCTCATCGAGCGGGATCGGCGTGTCGTCGGGCTCCGCCGTCAGCCAATCGATCAGTTTCTTTCTGTGCTCAATCGGGAGATAGACGATGTCGAGCAACTGGTCGGCTCCGCCGCCGGACTGATCAGGACGCGCGGGCCCGTCATGCCGACATTGAGAATCTCCACGAAGAGAAAATCGCCTTCGATTTTCCTGCCATCTGCCTCGAATGAGACGTGCCGTGGTTCTGCCTCGGCGAGGATGCCGGCAAAGTAGTCGCGTCCCCACTCGATTTTCCTGTCCCGCGAAAGCTCGGGGCCGTCACAGCCGACCGCTTTGGCCAGAGCGCCCCAGCCAACCGATTCGAGGAAATGCCATTTCCCCCAGGGTCCGGCGGCGCCGCCGATGTCGAGCCGCTTGACGGGCGCACCGCGCAGAGATTTGACGACAGCCTCGACCTTTCCGGTTATGCCGAGACTGCGGGCGACGTTGTTCGCCGTGCCGAGCGGAAGGACGCCAATAAGAACCTTTCGGTCGGGAATGCTCCGCGCAACCTTGCTGATGGTGCCATCGCCGCCGGCGACGATTACGATCTCGGCGTCGCCGCGCGCCAGCGCCTCTTTGTAGGCGTCGTCCTTTGAGGAGAAATAGCTAGTCGAGAATCCGGCGTCATCGAGGATCGCAAGAAGCGCCTCTGGCGTTGGCTGGCCCGAGCCGGCGGACGGATTGTGAACCAGCAAGGCGCGCATCGCCCAAACAACGCACGCGGCGGCGCTGCCGTTCCGTCAGGCCTGAGGCGCCTTGGTTAATGGGCCCAGCGACGATTGTAGTGCTCGGCGAGCTCGAGATTGCCTTGCGCTTCTTCCGGCAAGAGTCTCGCGATCACCCCCATGGCGAGCTCGACCGAGATCTCGCTGCCGCCGCACTCCTTGAGCTGCGCGCGCAGCCAGCCATAGACCTCTTCGTCGCCGGCCTTGAGCCCGACAGCGATCTCTTCAAGCATTTGCACCAACGATTCGGCTGCCATCGTGCCCCTCCATTCGAACCAAGCCCGACGGGCTTATGGTTGCGGTCACGCGCTCCTGGTGCGATTCCCCCACAGCAATCATACTGCGTCTTGCGCGGACGCGAAGTTGCCTTAGGGCCACAGTCCCGGCTTTTCTCCGCTATTCGCCGCCAGGCGGCCCCACGAACGGGATGGGCTTGATCGATGCGGTGGAGAGAGCATCCCCCTCTGCCGCGGCAAAGAGACCATCGCGCAGCACTGGCCGGCAGTAATGGCGCCCCTTGGAGACGTTCGTGACGAGCAGGTCCACGTGGATGTGGTTGTAATGGTAGCGGTCGCTGCCGGGGCCGAGCACGGTATAGAACTCGGCGCACGCCCCGGTGAACACCTCGCGCAGGAAGGCCTTCTCCCGCGCATCGCCGCGCCACCAGCCCTTCACCACAGTGATCTCCCGGCCGTTGGCAAGCCGGAAGGCGGCGATGTCGATGGCGTTGCCATAGGCATGTTCCGACAGATGCCCTCTGCGGCTGCCATTGCGGCCGCGGCAGCTATAGGAGGCGATCTGCCTCATGCCGACCACCGGCTGGCCGAACTGGCGGTGGGCCGCCTTTTGCACGGAACTCTGCATCCAGCGATCGAGGCTCGCCGTCAGCGGGCAGTTGACGGTGGCGGGCGGCGAGACCGCAACCCTGCCGCCATTAAGTCCTGACACCTTAAGCGCTGCGCCGATCCCGCAGGCGCTTGGGCCGGAGACGCGGGAGGCATTCTGCACATAGGCTGAGGCGCGCACATACCCCGCGGCAAGGCATTGCGCCTCGGTCTTGTCGCGCCAGGCGGCACGCTCCTCGTACGGGACGCCGCCACCGCCGCAACCCTCGACGCAGACCACGACCGCGAGCAATGCGGCCAGATACGCAAACCGTGCCCCCACCATGCCCGGTACGATGCGAGAAAGGGTCTGAAGATTTTCTCAATGCCGCGCGTGCCAAAACAAGAAGGGCCGCCCGCGAGGGCAGCCCTTCCATTGTCGGCCGCGGTCTTAGGAGACCGTACCTTGAAGCGTCGTTAGGCGCTCGTGCCTTGGACCTCACGAGAGGCGAGCGTCCAGGTCACATGAGCCTCCGACCGCGGGCTATGACAATGAGACACTGGATCACCTCCTTTCGATTGTTGCTGGGATGGACCGTCATATAGGCGCTCCAGCGCTGGGAGGGAACGCCAATTCGGCTGCCTATGCGATGGGAGACTGCAATAGTTGTATTTGCGGCCTGGCGCTGAAGGCGTGGCTTGGGCTCCTAATATCCGCCGCTCCGCTTCTTCGAGCACTTGCCGGCCTCGGCATTCCACGTGCCGCCGGCTGCCTCGCAAGCGGCCTTGGTCGTGTACTTGCCGGCGAAAGCGGGGATGGCGACCCCAAGGGTCATGGCGAGGGTCAGCACCGAAATGAGAACTTTCATGACGTTACTCCCGAGCTGAGCTGGAGGAAGTGTAAGCCAATCCTGCGGCCGGCCAAAGACAAGTCTACGAAAGCAGCAGCCATAGCCCCATGAGGATCAGCGCCGCGGTCCATAGCAGGTCGACATTGATCCAGCCGCGCGACAGGAAATCGAGCCCGACCCACTCATAGACGATCAGCGCCACGGTGCCGGTCGTGACGAGCATGGCGAGGCTGTGCACCAGGACGGCAAGCGAAGCGATGGCGAACGAGGTCATCGCCGGTGCATGTCCGGCATGCGCGCTGGCGTCGCCCGCATGCTCGAGCGGCAGCAGCACGGGGATTAGCATCATGCCGGCGCCGTGCGCCGTCGCCATGACGAACGACCAGACGCCGAGCCCGAGCAGGCCGGTCGTCATGCCGATGCGGAAGCGGTGCTTGTGGCCGTAGAGCGCGTGATAGAGGCCCCAGGCGATGAGGAGCAGGCCAGAGACGATCTGGAGCGCGCGTTCGTGGATCGCGAGTCCAAGCGCGCCCACCGCATAGACCACGACGGCTATCGCCAGCGCATGGCCGAGCGCGATGGGAATGAGCGACAGCAGGACCACGCGCCAGCTCTTGCGGTAGAGCCCGAGCGCCACGGCGAACAGCCAACCCATGGCCGGGTTGAGGCCGTGGAACGCGCCGAGCCCGATCAGGATCAGCCATGGCGTGAGACTCGAGGTGCCGGTCATGGTTGGATCGACTTCACCCCGAATCCACTCGTCATGCCCGGCCGAAGTGCCGGGCATCCAATAGGGAGGCGCAACAGCCTCCGAGTCCATCGAGAGTCACCATTGGATGGCCGGGCCTTCGCCCGCCGAAGCGATACTTGGAGAGATGCCGTGACAAGGCTTCGGCCCGCGTAGGCGGGACAAGCCCGGCCATGACGATTTACTACGGATAGCAATAGGAATCCGAGGAGCAGTCGCCGCCTTGCAGGCGTACCTGATGCGGCCGGTGGCTCTTCGGCCAGGTCACGAAGAATTTCTCGTCAAAGGCAAGGCCGCCATCGGCGCCCGCGTCGAGCTTCACCATCCAGCCGTCGATGCCCTCCGGATAGAATTGCGGATCGACCGCTCCATAGAGCGAATTCGTAAAGTAGATGCGCTTGCCGTCGCGGCTGATCTCGACCATTTGCGGGCCGCCATTGAGCGGACCGTTCGCCGCGGGATGTGACGCACGCGACACGATGCCGCCGATGCGCACTTTGCCGGTGAGCTTCGGCGCGAACGGGTCGCTCACGTCGTATTGGTGGAGGTCGCCAGTACCCCAACACGCCACGTAAAGGAAACGGTCGTCCATCGAGAGGTCGATGTCGGTGACGAGCGGCGGTACCGCCTTGAAGCCCTTGAGCAGCGGCGGCAGGAGGTCGGGGTCGGCAGGCTCTGCCGGAATGTCGATCACCTTCTTCACCGCCCATTTCTCGCCATCGCGATACCACGTCCAGATCGACGACGAGAGATCCTTGAGGCTCACGACGCAATTGACGAAGCCATAGGCCTTGGTCGGATCGTGCGCCGGGCGGAGCTCGAACACGAGCTGATAGTCGGGTCCGAAGTCGATCTCTTGCAGATGCTTGCGCTTCTGCAAGTCCCAGAAGTGCAAGCGCCGGCCATATTGCGCGCCAAGCAGGATCTCGGGGATCAGCCCGTTCTCCACCGTGTTGGGCGCGCCCCACTCGCTCGTCACCAGAGTGTCGTAACCGAGATGCCACCACGCGTCGTAGGCGAGCTGCTGCGGCCCGCGCTCCACCTCCCAGCGGCCGAGCAGGTCGAACGTCTCGGGATCCATGAGAAAGATGCCGCCCGGTGCATCGCCGTTGGCATTGCCGAGCGCGGAGACATAGATGCCGTCGGGGCCGCAATGCACGGTGTGCGGCCGGCTGTAGCCGGTGGCTTCGATCAGCTCTTCCGGCTCGATCACCCGGACGATGCTGGGTATCTTCGGGTCCGGCTTGGTGTCGATGATGTACATGCGCGAGGAGCGCAAACCGGGGACAATGAGAAAGCGCCGCTCCATGTGCGGGTGGGGCGCATTAGGGCAGAGACAGGAGCTGCACGCGTTCCAGCCATAGTGGTGCACCTCGTCGCCGGTCTTGGGCATGTCCACACCACCGACGATCTTCGCGTAGGTCGGCGAGCTCGGATCGACATCGACCACGGCGATCGAGTCGGGAACGTCGCGGTTCGGCGCGAAGGCGGCGACATAGGCGAGCGTTTCGGCCGGCGCCTTCGCCGCAAGCCGCGGCGAGGGATAGAACGTTGGGTCTGGCGTCCATCGCGTCATTACGTGCTCCTCCCAGATGGACACCCATCTTCGCCGGTCGCCGTGTCATGGACAAGGCGGAGGAGACAGAACCGACATTCGATTGTGCTAGCCGAGGCCGAGCGCCTTCTTCGCCTTGACCGTAAGCGATTGGCGCGTGGTGAAAAACCCGTCCCACGGGTCGGTCTTCAGCCGCTTGAGGCGGGCAGGGAGCGTTTTCACGTCGTACGGCGCGCCGCTTTTCAGCGATTTCAGCTCGTCCCAGCGGAGCGGCGTCGCCACCGGCGCGCCCGGCTTGGCGCGGGTCGAGTAGTTGCAGATCGACGAGCCGCCGCGCTGATTGCGCAAATAGTCGACGAAGATCTTGCCGACCCGCGTGCGCTTCAGAGGGTTCGCCGTGTAGCGGTCAGGGCGAGCGGCGACGAGCGCGTCGGCCACCGCCTTGGCGAACGGCTTGACCACGTCCCAACCCTCCTTCGGGGTGAGCGGCGCCACGACGTGTAGCCCCTTGCCGCCGGTCGCCTTGAGGAAACTCTTGAGGCCGAGATCGGTCAGGAACTCGCGCACCTCTTGCGCCGCCGCTTTCAGTATAGCGACGTCGAGATCCTCGTCGGGATCGAGATCGAACACCAGCCGGTCCGGCTTGCTGACATTCTTGACCGACACGCCCCAGTCGTGAATTTCGAGCGTGCCGATCTGCACGAGCCCGAGCAGGCCCTCCTCGTTCTCGATATAGAGATAAGGCTTCTTGCTCTCGCCCCCCGGAATCGGCACCTGCTTGATCGCCTTGCTCATGCCTTTCATGGCGTGGCGTTGGAAGAAGCGCTCGCCGTCGATCCCCTCCGGGCAGCGCACGAGGCTGATCGGCCTCTTGGCGACGTAGCGTAAAAGAGGAGATGCAACGTCGTCGTAATAGCGAGCGACGCCGAGCTTGGTCAGATCGATATCGGGGTAATAGACCTTGTCGGGGCTCGACAGCGTGATCTTGCCGAAGGAGACGTCGCTCGTCTTCGCCGTCTTGGTGGTGGCAGTTCTGGCCATGCCGGCCTCCTCATCCTCTTCACCCTCGCGGCGCACCTCGCGCGCCGGCTTGTCTTCGCGCAACCCCTGGAAGCTCGGGTGCCTGAGCCGCCCGTCGCGCGTCCACTCCGCGTAGTTGACGGTGCAGACCAGTCTCGGCTCGAGCCACACCGCGTCCTTGTGTTCCGCCTGGGGCACCTCCTCGAATGGCGACGACTTTCGCTCGAGCGGCTTGAACCTTTTCGCGAGGCTCGAAAAGCTCTCGGCGTTGAAACCGGTGCCGACCTTGCCGGCGTAGATCAGCTTGGCACCATCGAACGTGCCGAGCAGGAGCGATGAGAACGGCTTGCCGCGCACGTCCGACTTGGCGTAGCCGCCGATGACGAACTCTTGCGCCTTCTTGCATTTGATCTTGAGCCAGTCCTTGCCGCGGCCCGAGCGGTAGGGCGTGTCGGCGCGCTTCGACATGATGCCTTCGAGACCTGCGGCCGAAGCCTCGTCGTAGAATGCCTGTCCCGATCCCAGGACATGGTCCGAATAGATGAGGAAGTCAGAGACGCCCTTCGCCGCCATGAGCTTGCGCAGGCGCTCCTTGCGCTCGATCAGCGGCTTTTTTCGGAGGTCCTTGCCGTCGAGGAACAGAAGATCGAAGGCGAAATAGCGGATGGCGGGATCGGCGGAGTCGATATGCTCTTGCAGCGACTTGAAGTCGGTGACGCCGGACGGCAGCACGTAAGCTGCCTCGCCGTCGATCAGCGCGCTCTCGCACGGCAATGTCACAATCGCCTTGGCGATCGCCGGGAAGCGCACCGTCCAATCGAGCCCGCTGCGGCTGAACAGGGTGACGTCGTTGGCCGCCTTTCGCGCCTCGATGCGGTAGCCGTCGTATTTCAGCTCGTGCAGCCAGTTCGCGCCCGCAGGCACCTCCGTGTCGAGGGTTGCAAGCTCGGGTTCGACGAAAGGAGGCGTTACGACTTTGCGCGGCGTTTTGGCTTTGGCTTGGGCTTTGCCTTCGGCTTGGTCTTTGCCGTTGCCGCGCGCTTGGCTCGCGTCGGAGTTTTTTTTTGAGCCTTGTTGGACGACCACACGGCCGAATCTTCGCCGGTCTCGATCTCGGCCATGGTCCGGCCGGTTTTCACGCTCGTATCGTATTTCTCCGTAGGCTCGTTGCCGTCGCCGGCATATGCATCGCGCTTCTTGATGAGGAGCCAGTTCTCGCGCTTTCCGCCCGTGCGGTCCTTCTTCATGCGCACGAGCACGTAGTCGCCCTTGAGCCGCTTGCCGTTGAGGCGGAACTTGAAATCTCCCTTAGCAAGGCCCTCGTCGGGATCGCCGATCGGCTCCCACGTCCCCTCGTCCCAAATCATCACCGGGCCGCCGCCATACTCGCCCTTGGGGATGACGCCCTCGAAGCCGCCATATTCGAGCGGGTGGTCCTCGGTCCTGACCGCAAGCCGCTTCTGGGAAGGATCGAGACTCGGGCCCCTGGTCACGGCCCAGCTCTTCAGGACGCCGTCATGCTCGAGCCTGAAATCGAAATGCGTGCGGCGCGCCGCGTGCTTCTGGATGACGAAGCTGTTGCCCTTCTTTCGCGCGCGTTTTGGCCCCGGCTCCGGCGTCTTGGCGAAGTCCCGCTTCGCCTTGTAGGTGGCGAGCAGGTCCGCATCCCGCGTGCGCGCCATGTCTTTAGGCCGATTTCCGCTTCGGCGTCCGCGCCGTCTTCTTGCTGCCGCGCGCCGCGGCGGCCTTCTTGCCGCCGGATTTGGCCGCGCCCCCGCTCTTGCCCTGCTGCACGCTCTTCTTCAGCGCGTCCATGATGTTGATGACCTTGGCGCCGCCCGGCTCCTCGGTGACGATCTCAGGCTTGCGGTGCTCCAGCTTCGCCTGGATCAGCTCCCACACCGCTTCGGAATACTCGTCCTTGAACTGCTTCGGTTCAAATTTCCCCGCCTTCCGCTTCACCAGCTCCTTGGCAAGATCGAGCGCTTCCTTGTCGACTTTGACCTCGGGGATGTCGTCGAACAGCGCGTCGGCCGCGCGGATCTCGTTGGCGTGGCGCAGCACTTCGAGCAACAGACCCTTCTCGAACGGCTTGATGGCGACGATATTGCCATGGCCGCGCAGGATGAACTGGCCGACCCCGATCTTCTTCGTCTCTTTCAGCGCCCGATGGAGCAGGACGTAGCCCTCATCCGCCATGTCGCCGTCGGGCATCAGGTAATAGGGCGTCTGGAAGTAGCGGTCGTCGATGGCGTCCTCGTCGACGAAGCGCGCGAGATCGATGGTCTGCTTCGATTCGAGCTTGAGCTCGTCGATTTCCTTGGGGTCGATCAGGACGTATTTGCCCTTCTCATACTCGTAGCCCTTGGTGATCTCCTCGTTCTCCACCGGGCCGACGCCTGGCGCGATCTTCTGGTAGCGGATGCGCTTGCCGGACGGTTCGTGAATCTGGTGGAAGGCAATGGCCCGTTCCGCGGTGGTGGCGGGGTAGAGCCTGACCGGGATGTTGACGAGCGACAGACGGAGGTGACCGGTCCAGAAAGCGCGGGGTGCCATTGCGCCTTACTCCTTGGAAACACACGTCAATGCGCCGGCCGCGCGCCCGCGGCCGGGCTAGTTCAACAACGCCCGGCATCCCCAAGTTCCGGCGGAAAACGGGGCCAACGGGCTCAATTTTCTAGCATATAACCATTTTCCTTAAGCATAAGTTCGAGCGCCTCCGGAAACGTGACTTTCGTCATCTCTCCGGGACACTCGCCGCGCTCATCGAGGTCCTGGTCGCAGGCCTCGAGCCCCCAATCGGTATTGCGGTCGTAGTATTTGAGCATCAGGTCCCAGGCGTCCTTGCCTTCGCCGAGCCTGATCTTCTGCGCCACGTAGCCGGCGAGGAATCCGTTCACCTCCTCCTCCGGCACGCCGACGATCATGGTCTTGAGCCATGCGGCGTGCGCCGTCTTGAAGCGCGCATCGCCGCTCATGTCCTCGATCTTGTCGCCCTTCAGCGCCAGCACCTGGAGCGGCGCCTCCGAGCAGGCATAGCAGGCGAAGGCGTAGAGAAACGCGTTGTCGCGGGTCTCAAACTCGTAAGTGCCGTCACCATCGAGATCGACCGCGAGCATGGGGCCGCCGTCGAACTCGCCGACGTCGACCGTCGTCCATTCCGAACCCTCGGCGTTGCTGGTGATGACGCTCGTCACGGAGCAGCAATGCGCGCCGCCGGTGTAGAACGACACCACCACCTCTGGGTAGGGATTGTTGGGATCGAGTTCGGCGATCTGCACGCTGACTGGCGGATCGGCGAAGCCCGCGCTTTCGCCTTGAAGCTTGGCCACGACGCGCGGACCGGCGGGCGAGGCGCCGTCTGCCGCGGCTTCGTTCGTGGCGTTCACCTCCCCGCCGGTGACCCCGGTCCCGGACGCATCGCCCATGTCCGGCTCTGTGCCGCTTTCGAGATAGACCGTCACCACCGGCGCCCGCCACACGGTCTCGCCCACACCGATCTCGCCAGGCAGGATGGCTTCCTCGGGAATGTCTTCCAGCGCGGGCGCCGGCTCGTCCTCGGTGGCGGACTCCGCCGCTGGCGCCTCTCCCGCCTCGTCAGGCATATCGTCGGCAGGCGTTTCCTCTGCCTCCTCGGGCGGCTCCTCATCGATATAGGTGAGGGTCACCCGCACGGGTCCAAGGGAGATTTCCTGCTCGGTTGGCTCCACACCCTCCTCGTAGCCCCCGACCACGATCTTGGGCGAGTCGTCCTCGGTCGCGATCTCTGGAACGTCGAGATATTTTCGGTCCAGTTGCTTGACCGCCGCGCCAAGGCTGGGCTCGGCGCTCTCCGCGGTGGTGGCGATGGCGAAACCCAGCGCCGCGGCCAGGACAAGATACCGAAAGTCGACTAGACGCATGGTGTAAGTCTCTCTAGATACTAACAAAAAAGCTCCTCCCTCAGAGCGACGCCACTCTAGCGCGCCGCCCTGTGCATCCCCAACCCTCGACGCTCGGACGGTTACCGGTGTCAACAACCGCACCCGCTTGCATGATCGCGTGTTAGGTGATTGCTTGCCGCCGCGGCTTCCTAGGGACATTGGGCACCCGGAAAGTGGCATTGGATGGACATGAACGAGAGCGATGAGAGGCAAGGGCCGCTTGCTCCCGCCGCCGTCATCACCGGTGCCACGCAAGGCATCGGCCGGGCGCTCGCCGATGAATTCGCCAAGGGCGGGCACACGCTCCTTCTCGTCGCCCGTGACGAGGCGAAGCTCGCCAAGACCGGCCGTGAGGTCTCGGCCGCACATCACGTCAAGGTCCACCACGTCGCCTGCGATCTTTCCACGGCCGAGAGCTGCGATCGCGTCGAGGACGCGCTCCGCCGCAACGGTCTCTACTGCGAGTCACTGGTCAACAACGCCGCGATCATGAGGGCGGGCTTTTTCCAGGATCAGGACCGGGAAACCCTGCTCAAGCTGGTCGATCTCAACGTGCGCGCCGCGGTCGATCTGACCCGCCGGTTTCTCCCCGACATGCTGGCGCGCGGCCGCGGCGGCGTGCTCAACGTCGCCTCGCTGGAAGGCTTCATGCCGGTGCCCTATCAGGCGACATATGCCGCGACCAAGGGGCTCATGATCGCCTGGAGCCGGGCGCTTGCCTGGGAGGTCTATGGCAGCGGCGTGCGCATCTGCGTGGTGACGCCCGGTCCCATCGCCACCGACTTGCACGCCAAGGCCGGCGCCGAGCACTCGCGCTATGTCGTCTACCTGCCGTTGATGACCCCGGAACAGATGGCCGAGGCCGCCTACCGCCGCTTCATGCGCGGCAACTGGGTGATCATCGAGGGCTGGCTCAACCGGCTCATCGCCTTCGTCGTGCGCTTCGTGCCGGGCATCATGCTGATCCCCGCCATCGGCTGGTTCTTCCGCGTACGCGACGCCGACGGCAACCTTCAGCAGCCCAAGCCGCTCAAGAAGCCCGAAGATGCGAGCCGGCGCCCGACCTCAAAGGCCTGATGCCGCCCTCCTGGAGCGTGTCATTAGCCGAGCCAGCCAAGCTCTTTCGCCTTCGCAACGGCCAGGTGGAAAGCTTGGTCCCTGAACTTGGTCGCGTCCGGTGCCGTGGGGCTTGGCTCTGCCCAAATGTCTGTGACGATCAAGTGGGGATTGTCGGGCCGCTTCTCGTACCTCACCCACATTTCCGTTTCGATCTTCGTCACGGTGATGCTGTTGCCGCGAACCGTGACGGATAGCAGCTCGGCGACTTCATCCTCGGCTATCAGGTCCGCGACGCCTTGAATGAAGCGATCTGTTTCGTCGTCTGGCATGACGGCGATTTTAGTCCAACATCGTGCCGCTTGCAGGGCATCGAACCGGGGTCCGGGCCGGAACGGGGATCTGAACGATCGATTTCCAAGGTAATGGTGGAGCCGAGGGGAATCGAACCCCTGACCTCAGCAGTGCGATTGCTGCGCTCTCCCAACTGAGCTACGGCCCCATCAGGGTGCCAGGTATCAGACATCAGATATCAGATTTCAAGGGGTAGACCGCGGTGCCCGATTTCCGCCCTACTTCCTGATTTCTGACTTCTGACATCTGAAACCTGACGGCTTGCCCTCGCCGCCGCCTCTCCGCTACATGATCGCCAGGCCGCGCCGGGAGGGGTCGTTTCATGGTGCCATTGATCGGTTTCATCGTGCTCGTCATCGACCTCTATATCTGGGTGGTCATCGCGAGCGCGATCCTGAGCTGGCTGATCGCCTTCAACGTGGTGAACACCAGCAATCGCTTCGTCTATACCCTCGCCGACATGCTCTACCGGGTGACGGAGCCCGCGCTTCGGCCGATCCGCAGCATCCTGCCCAATCTCGGCGGCATCGACATCTCGCCGGTGATCCTGATCCTGTTTCTCCTGTTCATCCGCGATGTGGTGCTGCTCGGCTGGATCTTGCCGGCCGTCGCCTAGTTCCGGCGGTGAACGTCACCGGCCCAAGCCTAAACGTTCGCAGGACCGCCACGGGCGTGATGCTGCCGGTGCGGCTCACGCCGAAAGCCGCCCGCGACGAGGTCGTGGGTGTCGAGGACTTCGGCGGCGAGGCGGTGCTAAAAGCGCGCGTGCGCGCGCTGCCCGAGGACGGCCGCGCCAATGCCGCGCTCGAGAAGCTCATCGCCAAGTGGCTGGGTGTGCCGGCAACGTCAGTCAAAGTGGCGCACGGCGGCAAGGCGCGCCTGAAGCAGGTCGCGATTGCTGGCGATCCAACCGCGCTTACCCGCCTGATCTCCGAACGCCTCGCCAAGCTCAGCGCATAGCGCCGGCAATCTCTGCAGCGATAGCTTCCGCCGCCGCGCGCGGATCGTCGGCGCGGGTGATAGGCCGGCCGATCACGACATAGTCGGCCCCCGCCACGATGGCGATCTTTGGCGTCACCACCCGCGTCTGGTCGTGTGTGTCCGCCCCCTCGAGACGAATGCCCGGCGTGACGATCAGAAAGTTGCGCAGGCGCTCGCGCAGGGCCGCCGCCTCCTTGCCCGAAGCGACGATTCCGTCAAGGCCTGCGTCTTGCGCGAGCCGCGCACGCTCCTGAACCAACGCGAGCGGTGGCATCTCGATGCCCTGTTGCGATAGGTCGGCCCGGTCGAGATTGGTGAGCACCGTCACGCCGAGCAGCTTGAGTTTGCTGTCGCCCCGGCCGCGCACCGCCGCGTCGAGCGTCTTGCGGTCCGTGGCATGCACCGTGAGGAATGTGGCGCCGGTCCGCGCGATCGCCGCGGTCGCCCGCTCGACCGTCGCTTCGATGTCGAGCAGCTTGGCATCCAGGAACACGCGGCGGCCATCCCCGACAAGCTCGTGCGCCAGCGTCAGGCCGCCCGCAAACAGGAGCTCGAGCCCGATCTTGTAGACGCCGACGCTGTCGCCGAGCTGGGCGATAAGCGCCCGCGCCTCGTCCACATGCGCCACGTCGAGCGCGACGATGATGCGGTCTTTGGGCTTCATGCGGCGAACCGCTTGGCGGCCACGGCGAGGGCCTCGACCACGCTCTTGAGGAGGGTCTGCTGCGCCTCGTCCTTGAGGCTGCCGTCCTCGTCAAACGCATGCGCCGCCCGCGGCAGCGCGATCTGTTGCGGGATGACCGCGGCGCCCATGCCCACTTCGAGGATCTGCCTCAAAGTGAGCAGGCTTCGCATGCCGCCGTAATAGCCGGGCGACGCGCCGGAGACCGCGAACACCCGCGACTTGAACACTTCGAGCCCCGTTTCGCCCTTCTCGCGTACGCGTGTTACCCAATCGAGCGTGTTCTTGAGCAGCGCGGGAACCGAGGCGTTGTACTCGGGCGTGGCGATGAACACGCCATCGTATTCTTGCAGCAGCGCCTTGAAGGCGCGCGCCCGCTTCGGCGGCCCGTGCTCTGCTTCGAGGTCGCCGTGATAGATCGGCATCTCGTAGTCGGCGAGATCGATAAACACCGCCTCGATGCCGTTCGCCTCGGCAATGCGTTGTCCGAGCCGCGCGAGCTTCTTGTTGTGGGAGCCTTCCCGCGCGCTTCCGGCGAAGAACAATAGGCGCATTCGCTCCTTCCTCTAAGTGCTCGAACTCTTTTTGTCGGCGCCATCCTCGCCAATCGCGAACGCATGGCGCAGCGGCACGGTCGCCGCGGCGGCGAGCGGCGTGGCCAGCGCGAGCCCGAGCAGCCCGAACACGGCGCCGAACACGAGCTGGTTCAAGATCACCACGGCCGGCGGCATCGACACCGCGCGCGCCTGGATCAGCGGCGTGAGCAGATAGCTCTCAAGGAACTGGACGCAGCAGTAAAGCCCGAGCGCCCACAGCGCGAGGTTGAAGCTTTCGCCGCCGGCGACCAGCACGATGGGGATCGCGCCGATGATCGGGCCGAGATACGGCAGGAAACAAGCGAGGCCTGCGAACAGCGCCAGCACGAAGGCGATCGGCACGCCGAGGATCAGGAGGCCGACATAGGTGAACGCGCCGATCACCGACATGGTGATCGACTGCCCGATCAGCCAGCGCCGCAGAAGGTCGCCGGTTTCGAACATCATCCGCAGCACCTCGTCGCGGCGTTCGGCCGGCGCGAGCCGCGCCACCAGATGGACATAGGTATGGGGGTCGGCGGCGAGGTAGACGCCGAAGAACAGCACGATCAGCCCGGCGCTGAACAGGCCGAAGATCGACAGGGCGACGGAAGTAGCGCCGGTGGCGATGCCCCATTGGCTCATGAAGTTGCCGAGAAGCTGGATCAAGTCGACATTTTCGAGCAACGCCGACCGGTCGACGAAGCTGGCGACGGTGGCCGTGAGCGACGTGGCGCCGGCGGCGATGCTCTGGGCGAGCAGCGCGATCTGCTGCGTCAGTGTCGGTCCCGCGGTCCACAGCGCGAAGGCCAGACCCCCGGCAAGGCCGACCGCGACGATGGCGAGCATCAAGAGGCGCGGCAGGCCGGTTAGCTCGGCAAGCGCGCGGCTCGCGCCGTAGAGCACGATGGCGAGCAGTATGCCAGCGAAGGTGAGGAGGATCGCCGTGCGCGCGTACCACAGGCCGACGGCAACGGCGAGGACGGCGATCGCCGCGGCCGCGACCTTAGCCGCCCGCGCGGCATCGAAGGGTACGGAGTCCTTCTTCGCCACTCTCTTGGGATCGCGCAAGGCAGGCTCGCCGGCCATCGCTGTCTCGCTTGCTGGCGCGCATGACTGACGGCGAACTGGCGCGCGGGGAAAGTCTCGCCCGCAATCTACGTCAAAGGCGGAGGCGATGGGTAGCCGCTACTCGCCGATACCCTCGAAGAATTCCTTCACGCGGGCGAAGAACCCGGCCGACGCCGGGCTGGTGTCGGGGTTCGAGGCCTCCTCGAACGCCTTCAGGAGATCGCGCTGTTTGCGCGAGAGATTCTTCGGCGTCTCGACCTCCACCTGGATGTAGAGATCGCCCTGCTGCTTGGAGCGCAGCACCGGCATGCCCTTGGCCTTGAGGCGGAACTGCTTGCCGCTCTCGGTCCCTTCCGGGACCTTGACCCGGCTCCTGCCGCCGTCGATGGTCGGCACGTCGATCTGGCCGCCGAGTGCCGCCGTGGTCATGGATATCGGCACGCGGCAGAACAGATCGGCGCCGTCGCGCTGGAAGAATTCATGCGGCTTGATCGACAGGAAGATATAGAGGTCGCCTGGTGGACCGCCGCGCAACCCCGCCTCGCCCTCGCCGGCGAGCCTGATGCGCGTGCCGTCCTCGACGCCGACGGGGATAGTAACGGACAGTGTGCGCTCGCGCGTGACTCGGCCCGCGCCGTTGCACGACGGACATGGCGTCTCGATGGTCTCGCCCCGCCCTTGGCAGGTCGGACAGGTCCGCTCGATGGTGAAGAAGCCTTGACTCGCCCGCACCTTGCCAGCGCCGCCGCAGGTGCGGCATGGGGTCGGCGTGGTGCCGGCTTTGGCCCCGGAGCCTGAGCAAGCCTCGCAGGTGACAGATGTCGGTACGCGGATCTGTGCCGTCTTGCCCTCATAGGCTTCCGCCAGGGTGATCTCCATGTTGTAGCGGAGGTCGGCACCGCGCTCGCGCGCAGAGCGCTGACGCGGCCGGCGCTGGCCCATGAACTCGCCGAACAGGTCGTCGAACATGGCCGACATGGACGCCGAGAAATCGGCGCCGAAGCCGTGCGGGCCATGGCCGCCGAGGCCGCCGTCGAATGCCGCGTGGCCGAAGCGGTCATAGGCCGCCCGGCGCTGCGGGTCCTTCAAGGCTTCGTAGGCTTCGTTGACTTCCTTGAACCGCTTCTCGGCGTCGGGGTCGCCGTTACAGCGGTCGGGATGGCACTCTTTGGCGAGGCGGCGAAACGCGGACTTGATGTCGCCCTCGCCGGCGCTGCGTTGCACTCCAAGTACGTCGTAGTAGCACCGTTTCGCCATCACCCCTCCGGACCCTCACACCGCCGTCCCGTATCCGGCGGCACAGAAGCCTCTTGTTGGGCGGTGGGGATCCTCACCGAAGCGACGACCCCGCGCCAATCACTTTCCATTACGCCGACTTCTTGCTGTCGTCGTCCTTCACTTCCTCGAAGTCGACATCGACCACCTTCTCGTCGGGGCCGGCGCCGGTCGACGCCGACGGACCGCCGTCGCCGCCGGCGGCCTGGCTCGCCGCATACATCGCTTCGCCGAGCTTCATCGAGGCTTGCGCCACCGCGTCGACCTTCTCCTTGATGGCCGCCACGTCCTCACCCTCGGCGGCGGTCTTGAGCTCGGCCAGGGCCTGCTCGACCGCGGCTTTGTCGCCTGCCGCGACCTTGTCGCCGAAATCCTTGAGCATCCGCTCGGTCGAGTGCACGAGCGCTTCGGCCTGGTTGCGGGCTTCCACCAGTTCGCGGCGCTTCTTGTCCTCCTCGGCGTGGGACTCGGCTTCCTTGACCATGCGGTCGATGTCGGCGTCGGTCAGGCCGCCCGAGGCCTGGATGCGGATCGACTGCGCCTTGCCGGTCGCCTTGTCCGTCGCCGAGACGTTGACGATGCCGTTGGCGTCGATGTCGAAGGTCACTTCAATCTGCGGCACGCCGCGCGGGGCGGGCGGAATGCCGACCAGGTCGAACTGGCCGAGCAGCTTGTTGTCTGCCGCCATCTCGCGCTCGCCCTGGAACACGCGGATGGTGACCGCGTTCTGATTGTCCTCGGCGGTGGAGAACACCTGGCTCTTCTTGGTCGGGATCGTGGTGTTGCGGTCGATGAGGCGGGTGAACACGCCGCCCAAGGTCTCGATGCCGAGAGACAACGGCGTCACGTCGAGCAGGAGCACGTCCTTGACGTCGCCCTGCAGCACACCGGCCTGAATGGCGGCGCCGATGGCCACCACCTCATCCGGGTTGACGCCCTTGTGGGGCTCGCGGCCGAAGAAGTTCTTCACCGTCTCGACCACTTTCGGCATGCGCGTCTGGCCGCCGACGAGGATCACCTCGTTGATCTCGGCAGGCTTGAGCCCGGCGTCCTTCAGCGCGGCTTGGCATGGGCCGACGGTCTTCTGGATCAAATCGTCGACCAGGCTCTCGAGCTTGGCGCGCGTGAGCTTCATGGTCAGGTGCTTCGGCCCGGACGCATCGGCGGTGATGAACGGCAGGTTGATCTCGGTCTGCTGCGTCGACGACAGCTCGATCTTCGCCTTCTCGGCGGCCTCCTTCAGGCGCTGCAGCGCCAGCTTGTCGCCGCGCAGATCGATGCCGCTCTCTTTTTTGAACTCGCTGGCAAGATAGTCGACGATGCGCATGTCGAAGTCCTCGCCGCCGAGGAACGTGTCGCCGTTGGTCGACTTCACCTCGAACACGCCGTCGCCGATCTCGAGGATCGAGATGTCGAACGTGCCGCCGCCTAGGTCATAGACGGCGATGGTCTGGCCTTCCTTCTTTTCCAGGCCGTAGGCGAGCGCGGCGGCGGTCGGCTCGTTGATGATGCGTAGGACCTCGAGCCCGGCGATCTTGCCGGCGTCCTTGGTCGCTTGGCGCTGCGCGTCGTTGAAGTAGGCGGGAACGGTGATGACCGCCTGCTCGACTTTTTGGCCGAGATAGGACTCGGCCGTCTCCTTCATCTTCTGCAAGATGTAGGCGGAAATCTGCGAGGGAGAGTATTTCTTGCCGTGGGCCTCAACCCAGGCGTCGCCGTTGTCGGCTTTGACGATCTTGTAGGGGACGAGTTTCTGGTCCTTGGCGACCGTGGGATCGTCCCAGCGGCGGCCGATCAGGCGCTTGATGGCGAATAAGGTGTTCTCGGGATTGGTGACGGCTTGGCGTTTGGCGGGCAGTCCGACGAGGACCTCACCATCGTCGGTGAACGCCACCATCGACGGCGTCGTGCGCATGCCCTCAGCATTCTCGATGACTTTGGGGTTTTTTCCCTCCATGACCGCGACACAAGAATTGGTCGTGCCGAGATCGATTCCGATCACTTTCGCCATTACGAGCCTCTCCTTCTGGCAAACCGTCCGGGCCCTGGAACGGCACCCGGATGTGACGCCCGCGCCTCACACGCGTCGCATCGGTCCCCATCGCTACGCCGCTCCCGCCGGCGAGGCCGGCAGGGTTCCGCGGTTATATAGGTGGCAACCCTATGACCCGCAAGGATAAGGGATGGTTGAGGATTAAGACGCTACAGTGGCTTCCAGGTCACACGCGATGGAGGCGATCATGGAGACCCTCTTCGAGCAATATCCGCTGCTCCTGCCGGCCCTTGGAATTCTCGCAGTGGCGTCCTTGTTCGCCTTGGTCTGGGTTGCGACCAGCACGATCTGGATTCGACCACCCGGCGATGGCCGGGATCGTGACGCGTGGCCCGGTGGCGCGACATTCACGGGTACCGGCGGCGATGCCGGCTGTTCCAACTCCGGCGGCGGCGATTGTGGTGGCGGCGGCGGCGGCGGGGACTAGGCGTAGCGATCAAGCCAAGCGCTTCCAGACGCCAATCAGAGTTGGAGTGAGACAGTAATAGCGGCCGTCGGCGGCAGCCTCGGCCATGTCCGTCTTGAACGCCTCGGCAAGCGCCCGATCGGCGATGCCAAGTTCGACAGCCGAGGCGAAAAGTCCTTGGTAGACGCCGATCAGCATTGCCGCCATGTCACTGAGCGGAAGGAATTTCACGTCGGCGAGCGTGCCGTCCGGCGCGCCGATGCCCACTCCCTCGAATTGCGCTGGCAGCTGGCGCCCTGCCCGCAGATTGCGCCCATGGCCGCGGAACACGCCCTCGAACAGACGGTTGAACTCCCCCATGGCGGGGCACAGCGGCTCGACCGCGATGCCGCCGAAGTCGAACTCCTGCGCCGCCACCACGCCGCCGGGCTTAGTCCAGCCGAGCATCTTCTCCAGCGCGATGACCGGCTCCTGCATGTGCATGAGGAACAGACGGCAATAGGTGAGGTCGAAGGGAGCGCCGGGAATGGTACCGGCTTCCATTACGTTGGCTTCGACGAGCGCAAACTCGGCGCCGCCCTCCGCTTTGAGATCGGCGAGTGCTTGCGCGCCCAGCGTGCCATCGATTTCGAGACCGGTGACCTTGCCCGAGGGGCCCACCCGGTCGCCCATCAGCCGCATCACTGCGCCGGGGCCTGAGCCCACGTCGAGGCAGGTCATGCCAGGGCCGAGCCCTACTCGGTCGAGCAGCGCCTCGGTCGCGCCCTGCCACATGCCCGCCTGATTGCGCAGGCGCTGATATTCCTCGTCGTCCCGCGCGTGGATGTACCCATCTGGATTTGAGGTCTGCGCCTGAGCCATGGCTCCTCTTCTGCAGCCAATGAGGTATAGGGGCGGGACGGTAGGCTAGGACTGAGGCGGAGCAAAGGTCGCGTGCAATATTATCCGCAACACTTGGACGCCGCGGCGCAAACCGCCCTGCTCGGCGCGATCCGGGAAATCATCGCCGCAGCGCCCCTCTACACGCCGGCCATGCCCCGCTCCGGCAAGCCGATGTCGGTGCGCATGACCAATGCCGGTCCCCTCGGCTGGGTCACCGACAAGGAGCACGGCTACCGCTACCAGGCGACCCACCCCGTGACGGGGAGGCCGTGGCCCACGATCCCGCCGCTATTGCTCGATCTGTGGGACGGGGTCTCGGGCTACCCGCACCCGCCGGAGGCCTGCCTCATCAATTACTATGCGGGCGATGCCAAGATGGGGCTGCATCAAGACAGGGACGAGGAGGACTTCGCCGCGCCGGTGCTTTCTGTGTCGCTCGGCGACACCGGCGTCTTCCGGGTCGGCGGCAAGTCGCGCAAAGATCCGACGCAGAAATTCGAGTTGAAGTCGGGCGACGTGTTCGTGCTGGACGGCGACGATCGCCTCGCCTTTCACGGGATTGACCGCATCCTCCCCGGCACCTCGAACCTTCTGCCCGAGGGCGGCCGCTTCAACCTCACGCTCCGGCGGGTCACCAGCCGAATTTACTTAAATAGCTAGTCGCCGGGGCCGCCTTCGGGGAAATCGTCGTTAGCCGGCGTACCGAAACCGTTGCCCTGCTCCGCCTTCGCCGCCTTGGCACCGCCTTTGGCTACGGCGACCAGCGCCGGACGCAACACTCTGTCGCCGATCATGTAACCCGCCTGCATCACGTCGACCACTGTGCCCTCCGGCACGTCGGTGCTGGCCACCTCGTACATTGCCTGCTGCGTGTTCGGGTCGAAACGCTGGCCAAGCGGCTCGATGCGGGTGACGCCGTGGCGCTCCAGCATATTGTGCAGCTCCCGCTCGGTGAGTTCGACGCCCTCGAGGAAGCTCTTGAGCGCTGGATCCTGCGACGCGGCCTCCGCCGGCACATGCTCGATGGCGCGCCGCAAGTTGTCGCCCATGGTGAGTACGTCGCGGGCGAAGTTGGAGATGGCGTAGCGCGCGGTGTCCGACTTCTCGCGCTCGGTGCGCCGGCGCAAGTTCTCCATGTCGGCCATGGTCCTGAGCAGCTTGTCGCGCATGTCGGCATTTTCGGCGAGCAGCGCCTCGAGGTCGGCGGCGACCTCGCCGTCATTCCCGGCTTTGGTTTCGGCCTTGGGGGAATCAGGTGTCGCCTGATCCTCGTTGACCTCCCGCGGATCACTCTTGTCGTCGGGCATTTGTCGCCTCGGCGAAGTGGTTCAACTATGGATTCCTTGGGGATATCAACCGGGAGCGAATAAAAATCAAGGGACAAGGTGCCGGGATCAGGGGGCGAGGCGCCCGAGTAACCTTGCCGTATAGTCAACCATCGGAATGATGCGCGCGTAGTTGAGGCGCGTCGGGCCGATGACGCCCAGCACGCCGACGATCTTCTGTTCGGTATCGGCAAACGGCGAGACGATCAGCGCCGAGCCGGAGAGCGAGAACAGCTTGTTCTCCGAGCCGATGAAGATGCGCACGCCGTCGGCGCGCTCGGCGAGGCCGAGTAGATGGATGAGATCCTTCTTGGCGTCGAGATCCTCGAACAGGAGCCGCACGCGCTCGAGATCCTCCATCACCCTGACGTCTTCCAGAAGATGCGCGCGTCCGCACACGATGAGGCTCTGACGGTCGCCGCCGTCGCCCGACCAGGTGGCAAGGCCCTCGGTCACCACGCGCGCGGTCAGCTCGTCGAGCTGGGCGCGGTGCGCCTCGATCTCCGCCTCGATGCGGATACGCGCCTCGGCGAGCGTCAGTCCGCCGATGCGCGCGTTGATATAGTTCGTGGCCTCATTGAGCGCCGTGGGCGGCAGCCCGGGGGGGATCGTGACGATGCGGTTCTCCACGTCGCCGTCTTCGCCAACCAGCACGGCAAGCGCCTTGCCTCCCCCGAGATTGACGAACTCGACTTGGCGCAGCCGCTTGCTCTGCTTGTCGACCAGCACGACGCCGGCGCAGCGTGATAGCCCCGACAGCATCTCGCCCGCTTCGGCGAAAAAGTCCTCAATGGCGCGGTTCCGCCCCCCGACCGCCATGCGGCTCTCGATCTGGCTGCGCTCCGCTTCCGTGATGTCGCCAATCTCGAGCAGTCCGTCGATGAAGAGCCGCAAGCCGGTTTGTGTAGGCAGTCGGCCGGCGCTGGTGTGTGGCGCGTAGATAAGGCCGAGGCTTTCGAGGTCGGACATGACATTGCGCACCGAAGCCGGCGACAGGGTCATCGGCAGGGCGCGGCTCAGATTGCGCGAACCGACCGGTTCGCCGGTTTCGAGATAAGTCTCGACGATGCGCTTGAAGATCTCGCGCGAGCGTTCGTTGAGCTGGCGCAAGCCGACCGCGGCTTCGGCGACGAGCTTCGCGCCCTTGACGTCGGAATGACCCATGGCGGGAAATCTAGGAGGCGCCCCGGCCCCCGTCAAACCGGCTCGGGGGCCTAGTTGAGCGGAGCAAAATCGGGCATGGCCGGCGAGGTGAGCTCGTCCGGCGCGCCGAAATGAGCGAAGTAGCGCGTTTTGATGGCCTCGACGGGCATAATGACAAAGACATCGACCGTGCCAAACTGATGGTCGATCACCGCGCCGTCGCCGACATAGGCGCCGACCCGCAAATAGCCCTTGATCAGCGGTGGCAAGGCCTTTAGCGCCGCGCGCATGTTGACCGCCTCTTTCGGCATCATGTTCATGTCGACGCGTAGGTGCTCATGCGCGCGGACTCGCCAGTCCTCCGGCGCAAGTGAATTGTGGTAGAGGAAGCTCAGCGCGAGCGCGTGCTCGGTGGGATCGATCCCGGGGAAGCTCGCACAGCCGATCATCACGTCGCCACCGTGCTCCCGCACATAGGACCACACCCCCTGCCACAGGAGTTCGAGCGTCCGTTTGTTTCGGTAGGGCTTTAGCACGCAGGAGCGGCCAAGCTCGATGAAACTGTAGTCAGGCTTCGATTGGATCAGCGGCGCGATGTTGTATTCACCTTGCGTGTAGAACCCGTCGTAGAGATCGGCGACGTCCTGGCGGAGCACGCGGTAGGTGCCGACTACTCGCGAGCGGCGCCAGCGTCCCTTGGCGGGATCGCCGCGATCGATCACAAGCAGATGGTCGAAGATCGGATCGTAGGCGTCCTCATCGCGCCGCGACAGCATGGCGAGTGCGCCGGGCACGGCTGACATCTCCTCGTAGAACACCGTGTAACGGAGCCGCTGCGCGCGCCTGATCTCGCTCTTCTTGCGAGCGAGCTGCACTTCGAGCCCGCCGATGCGGCCATAGACCTTGGGCGGTTGGAAGCGGTTGCGGAAGCCGCCGGACGAAAGCCGGCGCCGCCCCATGAACGGCAGTCCGCCGCCTTGGCCCGGCCTGAACGTCAACCCTGGAAACATGACCCCACCACGAAATCGGCCCGCAAGACGTCCGGACGTTGGCTTCATCGGCATGCTTTGGCCCGTTTGGTCAACTTTCGGGGAGAACGCGCCGCGGGAGGCCGCAGGCTACCGACGCTACCGAGGCCTGCGGTTACCCCGATTCGGCCACAACACAAGCCGGTTAGCAAACCAATTCGAAGCCAATGTGACAGTCTGGGGATAGTGGCCGCGCCGTCCGATTCGCCCTGAGATTAAGCTGCGCCGGCGCCGGCCGTTTCCTGGCCTTCCGCCCCTCCGCGGCGCCAGCGCCGGAGAAGCACCGCCAGGTCCCGCTTCTCGAATGGCTTGGCGAGGTAATCGTCGAGACCGGCGGCAAGATAGGCGGCTCGGTCCTCGGCGAAAGCATTAGCGGTCAGCGCCACGATCGGCGGGCGCCCTTCGCCCGGTCGCGCACCGTCCGGATAGAGCGCGCGGATGCGACGCGCCGCCTCGACCCCATCCATGTCGGGCATGTGGATATCCATGAGCACAAGGTCGAAGCCGCGTCCCTGGCCGTCGGCGCATTCGCCGGCCGCCTTGGCGATCGCCTCGGCGCCATCGCGCGCGCGCGCCACGCGCGCGCCCGACTTCTCGAGCACGGTGCAGGCGAGTAGGGCGTTGATGTCGTTGTCCTCCGCAAGAAGGACCGAGAGGCCCGCGGCGACGTCCATCGCGCCGGCCGCCGCGCTCGGGCTGGACGCCGCCGCACCAGGCCGCTTGGCTCCGTCCTCTCCCGCCTCGTCGAACAACTGGGTCAGGGCCGACAACGGCCTCACCGGCCGCACCAGATAACCGTTGAAGCCTTGCGCGCGGAAGTGTGGGATATCGCCCCGCTCGCCCGGATCGATGACTACCACTGCCCGCACCCGGCGTTCATTGGTACCGGCGCTGAGCAGCGGCAAGAGGCGCGCCGCGCCCGCCTCGACATTGGCCTTGTCGGTAAGCAACGCGCCGAATGGCATGCCTTTCGCGGCGGCGCCCGACACCACGCGCTCTGCGTCCTTCGCCTTTACCCGCGCGACGGCAGCGCCCATGGCGACGAGAAGATCGCCGACCAGCGCCGCCTCGATCGCGCCGTCGAGCACGAGCAGCACCCGCTCGCCTTGCGGCGGCTTGGGCCATCCAGCGCCGAGCCGCGACATGCGCGCCGGTGTGGCGAACGGCAAGTCCACGGTGAAGGTGGCGCCCGCGCCCGGTACACTCGCCACGTCGATACGGCCGCCCATCTCGTCGACCAGCCGCTTCGAGATGGCGAGCCCGAGCCCAGTGCCGCCGTGGCGCCGCGCCGGGCCCTGCTCGCCCTGCTCGAACTCGGCGAAGATGCGCTCGATGGCGTAAGGCGCGACCCCGGGGCCGGTGTCGCGCACGGCGAAGCGCAGCACGGCGCCGTTCTCCCGTGCCGGATCACCCGGCGCGATGCCAAGGGTCAAGGCCACGCCGCCGTGGTCGGTGAACTTGATGGCGTTGCCCATGAGATTCATCAGGATCTGGCGCACCCGCATCTCGTCGCCGATCACCGTCTTCGGCAGATCGGGCGCGGCGAACCAGCCGATTTCGAGCCCCTTGTCGCGGCCGCGCGGCGCCAGCAGCTCGACCACGCCTTGCGCCGCGTCGGCGATGTCGAACGGCGCGACCCTGAGCTCGATCTTGCCGGCTTCGATCTTGGAGAAGTCGAGCACCTCGTCGATCAGCGCGAGCAAGGTCGTGGCCGAGGTCGAGACGGCCCGCGCATAGGTGCGCTGCTCGGGCGATAGCTCTGTGTCGAGCAACAGCCCGGCCATGCCGAGAATACCGTTCATCGGCGTCCTGATTTCATGGCTCATGGAGGCGAGGAACCGCGACTTGGCATGGCTCGCGGTCATGGCCTGGTCGCGCGCTTCGGCGAGCGCAAGCTCGGTGGCGCGCTGTTCGGTGATGTCGCGGCCGACGCTTTGGATTTCGCTCACGCCTTCCTCGCCGGCGACGGCGAAGTCCTCCCATGCGAACCAGCGCGGGCCTGACACGGTGGAGAGTTCAACCACCCGGCTCCGCCGCTTGTCGCCTTGCGGCGCTGCATCGTCCTGATGGTCGCTGAGAATCGGCAAGTGGAACACCTGCCCGAGCGCCGCATCGCGCTCCAGGCCGAAGGTCCCGCAGAACGCATCGTTGACGAAGGAGAGCCGGTTATCCGCGTCGCGGCGCACGATGACGTCGCCCTGATGATCGAGCAGGTCGCGGTAGCGCGCTTCGCGCTCGCGCACTTCCCACTGCAGGTCCTTCAGCGATTCGAGGCTGGCATCGAGGCGTGCGGCGAGCGTCTCGAGCCGTGCGCTGCCGGAGTCGGAATTGCGGGCGGCGAGGAAGGCGAGGAGGCCCACGCCGAGCACTAGCGGCAAAATCGTCAGCGTGGTGTCGATGCCGAGCAGGGTGACGGAAAGGGCAATCAGCGCTAGCGCGGCGAGGCCGAGAGCCACCCGCACGCCAATCCCACCGGCGCGATCGGCGCCGAATCTATGCCGACTGCTACGCTGCAATGCTGACGCCATCGATTATGGCCGGGCGGAAAACCCGGCGGTTTCGTTGGCGGCAAAGAAGCAGAGAAAGCTTGAAAAAGGCTTTAGCGGCGGGGCCTCACGCCGCGGCCTGAGCCCGGCGCAGGGTCTCGCCGCGATAGCTCAAGGCCTCGGCGATGTGGATGCGGGCGACTTTTTCCTCGCCGTCGAGGTCGGCCAGGGTACGGGCGACCCGCAAGGTGCGGTGATAGCCGCGCGCGCTCAACGAGAGCGCGTCGGCCGCGTCGCGGAGCAGCCTTAGACCGTCGGACTCCGGGGCCGCGATTTCTTCGAGCAGCGCGCCGTCGCATTCGGCATTGGTGCGGATGCGCGGCAGCCCGAGCGCTGCATAGCGCGCGGTCTGCGCACTTCGCGCCGAGGTGACCCGCGCGCGCACTTCGGCGCTGCCTTCGCAAGGTTGCGGCAGCACGAGATCCGCGGCGGACACGGCCGGCACCTCGATTTGCAGGTCGATGCGGTCGAGCATAGGCCCGGAGATGCGCGCCTGGTAGCGCTCGGCGCAAGCCCGCCCTTGGCGGCACACATAGCCGGGCTCGCCCGCATGCCCGCAGCGGCAGGGATTCATCGCCGCGATGAGCTGGATGCGCGAGGGATAAGTGATGCGGTGGTTGGCGCGGGCGATCACCGTCTCGCCGGTCTCGAGCGGCTGGCGGAGCGCGTCGAGGACTTGCGGGTTGAACTCCGGCAACTCGTCGAGGAACAAGACGCCGAGATGGGCAAGCGCGGCTTCGCCAGGCCGCGGGCGGGTGCCGCCGCCGACCAGCGCCGCCATGCTTGCCGAATGATGCGGCGCGCGGAACGGGCGGTTGCGGCCGATACGCCCCCCGGCGAGATCGCCGGCGAGGCTCCGGATCATGGAAACTTCCAGCATCTCGGCCGGTTGGAGTGGCGGCAGAATGGAGGGGAGCCGCCGCGCCAGCATCGACTTGCCGGCGCCTGGCGGACCGATCATCAGGAGGTGGTGCCCGCCGGCGGCCGCCACTTCGAGCGCGCGCTTCGCGGTCTCCTGGCCCTTGATGTCCTTGAGGTCCGGCATCGCCTCGTGGCCGGGATCGGGAATAGGCTCGGGCCGCCGCAAGGTCTGCAGGCCCTTGAAGTGGTTGATGAGCTGGATGAGGTCGGCCGGCGCGAGGATCGCCATGTCAGCCGCGGCCCACGCGGCCTCGGGCCCGCACGGCCCAGGGCAGATAAGCCCCTTGCCAAGGGCGTTGGCGCCGATCGCGGCGGGCAACGCACCGGCGACCGCGGCGATCGACCCGTCGAGCGCCAGCTCGCCGAGCACGCAATAGCTCTCGATGGCGTCGCGCGCGATGGCGCCGGTCGCCGCCATCAGCCCGAGCACGATGGGGAGGTCGTAGTGGCTGCCCTCCTTGGGGTGATGCGCTTCGGCGGCAGCGCGAGGCCTATAGCGTTCAGAGCCCCGCGCACCCGCTCGCGGCTCTCGGCCACCGCCTTGTCGGGGAGGCCGACAATGGTGAAGTGGCGCAAGCCGGGCCCGATCTGCACCTGCACGTCCACGCCGCGGGCCTCGATACCCTCGAAGGCGACCGTGGTGACGCGCGCGAACATGGAGAGCCCCCGTCCTGCAACCGGGTCTTACTCTAGCGAAAAGTCGGCCGGGTCACAAGAACAATAAGGGAACATTCCTCAGCTCCAGACATAGCCTGCAAGACAGCCGAACAGGAGGCCGAGCACGAGGAGATCGGCGATGCCAAAACGCATCAGCCAGTGCGGCGGCTCGCGGTAGCGTGGCACGAGCCGTACGAGCAGGAGCCCACCGTAGAGGATCCAAGCCGTGACAGCGCCTGACAGCAGAAGCGCGGCGCGCTCGGCGTTGTCCTGCGGCGCGTCGCCGAGTAGCAGGAACAGGCCCGCCATGCCCGCCGCGACATAAACCGCGTAAGCAAGGATCAGCCACAGAGTCTTGATGAGGCCCGGCCGGTCGGTGCGCCATTGCTGCACGACCGCGGGCACGTTGGCGATCAGGACGCCAATGACGAGAAGGAAGATGCCCCAGTCCTGCATGTCGGCGCACCCGGCGGAACCACTTGTGACCTCGCGCCATTGTTCTGGGTCAAGGCACGCCGCTGGTGCAAGATCAATCTTGCGCCTGCCTCGCATTCATGAGCTGCTGCCATGCCGAACGACCCCCGCGCACGAATCCTTCTCATTCACATCGCGGCCTATGTCGCCGTCGTCGTCATCTGCGCCGCCGTCAATTTTTGGCTCAGCCCGGACAATCTCTGGTTCGTGTGGGTGCTGCTCGGCTGGGGTATCGGCGTCGCCGCGCATGGCCTTGCCTTCTGGCTGCGCACGACGCATCGCCGCGAGCGCGTGTTCGTCGATCCCAAAGCGCGCGGCTTCACTGTCCACCTGTTCGCCTACCTCGCCGTTGTCATTCTGCTGTTCATCGTCAACCTGACGGTGACGCCGAACGTGTGGTGGTTCTATTGGGTGGCGCTCGGCTGGGGCGCCGGCGCCGCCTTCCACGCCTGGTGCGCGTTCGGTAAGCGCCGCCACGCCGTGACGCAACGCGCGGACAAGGCGGCGGAAGCGCCACCGCGCAAAGGCGCGCGGGGTCGCCGACGCGCGAAGCGGGGCTGACGGCCGTTACGCTTTCGGAATGAGCGTGTTCGACGGCAGGCGCGGGTCGAGCAACCGCGCCGCCTGTTCCGCACCGGTGACGGGCAGACCGGTCTTGTCGAGGAGGCCGATCTGGGCGAGGAGCGATGCTTGGTCCCAATAGATGCGCTCGAACTTGACCTTGCCGCCTTCGAAGCCGACCACCACGACGAACGGGATCGTCACCTTGCGCCCCGTCGGCTTCACGCCGGGCAGGATCGCCGGTATCTCGCAACTATGAGTAAAGGAGAGGATGACCTCGTCGACGAGTTGGGTGTCGCCCACCGTGCGACTGACGAGCTCGATTGCAAGATCCTCGGGCCAATGCCCGATGAACCACGTGCCGTAGAACTGACGTACTGCCTCGCGCCCATTACCGCCCGCCATGGTCGGCACATGGGTCACGTGCGGCGCATCGCCCATGGTCGCCATCGTCGCGCTGAGATCGCGCGCCTTGAACTCGGCATGCGTATGGGCGTCGAACTTCGCGCCGAGCCCTTTGGGGTCGGCAACCGTCATGCCTTCATCCTCACAGGCCGTGCCGCCACCTTCTTCTCGATCACGTCCCAGATCATGGCGGCGATGTCGGGTCCGCCGAACTGCTGCACCTGACGGATGCCGGTCGGCGAGGTGACGTTGATCTCGGTGAGGTAGTCTCCGATCACGTCGATGCCGGTGAAGATTAGCCCGCGCCTCTTCAGCTCGGGCCCGAGCCGCGCACAAATCTCCTTGTCACGAGCGGTTAAGGTCGTCGCCTCGGCGCGGCCGCCAATATGCAAATTTGAGCGCGTCTCGTCCGCCGCCGGCACGCGGTTGATGGCGCCCGCGATCTCGCCGTCGACCAGGATGATGCGCTTGTCGCCGGCGCGCACCTGGCTCAGGTAGCGCTGCACCATGATCGGCTCGCGGAACGTCATGCCGAGCAGCTCGATCAGCGAGTTGAGATTGGTGTCGCCTTCGGCGATGCGGAAGATGGCAGCGCCGCCGTTGCCATAGAGCGGCTTCACGACGATGTCCTTGTGGCGGTCGCGGAAGGCCCGGATCGCCTCGGGCGAGCGGGTGACCAAAGTCGGCGGCATCAAGTCGAGGAAGTCGAGCACGAACACCTTTTCCGGCGAGTTGCGCACCGCGGCAGGATCGTTGACGACGAGCGTTCCGGGTTGCAGCCGCTCGAGGAGATGCGTCGTGGTGATATATGCCATGTCGAACGGCGGGTCCTGGCGGAGCAGCACCACGTCGAACTCCGCGAGGTCCACGGCACGCGGGTGCGCAAGCCGGTAGTGATCGCCCGGCTTGTCCTCCACCGTGAGGCTGTGGCCTTGGGCCATGAGCCGGCCCTCGATCAAGGACAGGTCGGCCGGCGTGTAATAGAACACGTCATGCCCGCGCCATTGCGCCTCGAGCAGGAGTGCGAAGGTGGAATCGCCCCTGATGTCGATGCGCTCGATGGGGTCCATCTGGAAGGCGACTTTGAGCGACATGACATCTGTTATAGGCAGACTCTCTTCGCAAACACCATCTCGTCATTGCCCGTCAACGGGGAATGCGTCGGCTATCACCCGCGGCCAGGCCAAAGGCGCGGTCAGCACCACGTCGAAGGCAATGTCGTGGCCGGCGAAGTCCGGGTGGCTGGAGAGCCAGTATTGCGCCGCGCGCACGATGCGTCGTCTTTGCTTGGCCGGCAGGGTCCACGCCGCGTCGCCAGTGGTTTTGCGCCGCTTCACCTCGACGAACACGAGCCTTCTGCCCTTGAGCGCCACGAGGTCGATCTCGCCGACCGGCGTCTTGTAGCGCCGCGCCACGATCGCATAGCCCTTGAGTCGGAACAGGAGCGCCGCGAGCGTCTCGGCGAACACGCCGCTCCGGTATGCCTTGACCCGCGCGTGTTGCATGCTCAACCGCGCTTGCGGGTGACGGAGAGCCCGAGATCGTACACGCGCGTGCGGCTGACGCCGAGCGCCGCGGTCACCCCTCGCACGGCGTCGCGGAAGCTCTGCGTCGCCAGCGCTTCCTTGAGCGCGGACACGATCTTCTCGTCGCTGACCGCGCTTTCTTCGGCCGTCGGCGGCGCCACCACCACCACGAACTCGCCCTTCGGTGTTTCTTTGTTTGCGGTCGCGAGCTTCAGCGTGTCGAGCCGCCCTCGCGTTACCGTTTCGTGCAGCTTGGTCAGCTCTTTGCAGACTGCCACTTCGCGGGGCCCCAGCACCTCCGCCATATCGGTCAAGCTCTTGGCGAGTCTTGGGCCAGTCTCGAAGAAAATGAGCGTTGCTGGCACACCCTTGAGCTCCGCGAGCCGCGTGCCGCGCGGCCCCGATTTCGGCGGCAGGAAACCGGCGAACAGGAACGTATCAGTGGGGAGCCCGGAGCTCGTGAGCGCGGCGAGCGCGGCGGATGCGCCGGGAATGCTTGTCACTGCGAGCCCTTGATCGAGCGCCTCGCGCACCAGCTTGTAGCCAGGATCGGAGATAAGCGGCGTGCCGGCGTCGGCGATGAGCGCCACCGAGAAGCCGGCGCGGATGCGCGCCAAGAGGCGCGGCCGCTCCCGCTCGGCGTTGTGCTCGTGATAGGGCGTCAGTTCTGCCTGAATGCCGAAATGCGACAGCAGCTTCTTGGAGTGGCGCGTGTCCTCTGCGGCAATCAGGTTCGCGCGCGCCAACACGGCAAGCGCGCGGAGAGAAATGTCACCGAGATTGCCGATCGGCGTTGCCACGAGATAAAGCCCGGGCGGAAGCGGCCGCTCGATGAGGTCCGCCAGCGCCTCGCCGGCGCGCGTCACTGTCCGGCGCGCCGCATCTAGGTTGTCGTTTCGCTGGTCTTGCACGAGGCGAGCTTAGCACTTGTAGCGCGCCGCTGCGTCGACGGCGGCGCCGGCGTTGCCCTGGCCGCCCGAAGCGTCCGTGTTATAGTCCGCACCGCGCCCATCACGATTGAGCCATAGTTGCAGCCGAGTTTCTCGGCTCGCGCAGGGACTGGAGCCATTCCGCACACGCTTCGCCATCATCTGAGCGCCATCAAGCGCATCGTCGCCAGCCTGATCGCGGCGCTGTCCGTGTCGTGTGGCGCGCCTGGCGGTGGCGGCGGTTTTGCCACCATGCCGGGTGAGGCCATCACCGGCGCCCCCGGCCAGGTCAAAGTGGCGCTGCTTCTGCCCATCTCCGCGCCAGGCTCGACCGCCAACGTCGCCAAGGCGATTAAGCAGGCGGCCGAGCTTGCCCTGTTCGACTTCGACAATCCCAACGTGTCGCTGGTGCCCAAGGACACCAAGGGCACGCCGGACGGCGCCCGGCTCGCCGCCGAAAGCGCGATCCAGGACGGGGCGGAGCTCATCGTCGGCCCCCTCTTCGCCCAGGAAGTCGCCGGCGCCGCCGACGTGGCCCGTCGCGCAGGCGTGCCAATGATCGCCTTTTCCAGCGACGAAAAGGTCGCGGGCAATGGGGTTTACCTCCTGAGCTTTCTCGCCGGCCGCGACGTGCCGCGCATCGTGTCCTTCGCCATGGCGCGCGGGAAGCGAAACTTTGCTGTGCTCGTGCCGCAGACGCCTTACGGCCGCATCGCCGAAGCCGCTTTCGCCAAGGCGGTGGCCGCCGGCAGCGGCAGCGCGCCGGTACGTGCGAGCTTCACTTCGGGTAGCATGTCCGGCGCCGTCCAGCAGATCGCGAGCGCGGTCAAGTCGGGCCAGCGCATCGACGCGCTGTTCCTGCCCGCGGGCCGCGAGGAGTTGCCATCGCTCGCGCCGCTTCTGGCCGCCGCCGGCGTCACAGGCACGAATGTGCAATTCATCGGCACCGGCCAGTGGGACTATCCGAATGTCGGCGGCGAGCAGGCCCTGGTCGGCGGCTGGTACCCCGCGCCCGATCCTAGCGGCTGGAACAAGTTCTCCGCGAGCTACGCCAAGACCTTCGGCGGCACGCCGCCGCGCATCGCGAGCCTCGGCTATGACGCCGTGAGCCTCGCCGTGTCGCTGTCGCAGAACCCGCAGGGGCAGCGCTATTCGTTCTCGCAGCTCACGCGGGGAAGCGGCTTTGCCGGCGTCGACGGCCTGTTCCGCCTGCTACCCGACGGTACGTCCGAACGCGGGCTCGCCATCCTCGAAGTGCGGCCGGGGAGCCCGCGGGTGCTCGACCCCGCGCCGCGCTCCTTCGCCACCGCATCTAGCTACTAGGCCGCGAGCTCGAGGATCACACGCTCCAGCACGAGCCGCCCATCTTGCGTCGCCATGAGCCTGTCGCCTTTGCGCGCCACAAGGCCGTCCTCCTCCAGCCGTCGCACGCGATCCTCCCCGAGAGCGCGACCCGAGAGCGCCGCGAGCCTGGCGAGGTCGACTCCCTCGCCGAGCCTGAGCGCCATGAGCAGATACTCCTCGGCGGTCTCCTCAGCGCTCAGCGCCTCGTCGGCGCAAAGCCCGTGCCCACGTACCTCGACCTCAGCGAGCCAGCCCTCCGGCGATTTCGTCGTTGAAAGCGCGCGCTTCGCGCCGCCTGTTGTGATGCGCGCGTGCGCGCCGGGGCCGATACCCGCATAGTCGTGTCCACGCCAATAGATGAGATTGTGCCGCGACTCCGATCCAGGTCTTGCATGGTTGGAAATCTCGTAGGCAGGAAGGCCAGCCGCTTCGGCTAGTTCTTGCGTGAGGAGATAAAGCTCTCTCGCCCGCGCGCCGTCCGGCACGTGCAACGTGCCCGCCGCGTGCCGCGCGGCGAACGGCGTGCCGTCCTCGATGGTGAGCTGATAGAGCGAGAGGTGATCGGCCGCCTGGTCGAGCGCGCGAGACAGCTCGTCTTGCCAGTCGGCGAGCGTCTGTCCCTCGCGTGCATAGATCAGGTCGAACGACACCCTGGCGAAATGGCGTTTGGCGAGCGCCAGCGCCGCGAGCGCCTCGTCCGCCGTGTGCTGGCGGCCCAGCGCCTTCAGACTCGCATCGTCGAGCGCCTGCACGCCGAGCGACAGGCGATTGACGCCTGCCGCGGCATAGCCGGTGAAGTTCTGAGCTTCGACACTGGTCGGATTGGCTTCGAGGGTGATCTCTGCGTCGCGTGCGATCTGCCAATGGCCGGCGACTGCGTCTAGGATCGCGGCGACGGTCGCGGGCTGCATCAGCGACGGTGTGCCGCCACCGAAAAACACGCTCCGCACGGTGCGCCCCGGCGCCCGCGCCGCGAAGTAGTCAAGCTCCGTAAGATAGGCAGTGCGGAATCGCGCCTCGTCGATGCGGCCGTGGCGCACGTGGCTGTTGAAGTCGCAATAGGGGCATTTCGCCTTGCAGAACGGCCAATGCACGTAGACCCCGAACGGCTCCTCGCTCGTCCTCTGAGTAGTTCGCGGCTCCCCCTCACCCAGCGCAGCCTCGCTGCGCGAGCCTCGGCCACCCTCTCCCACCAGGGGAGAGGGCTCGGGCCCGCCGAAGGCGGCGGGAGGGCGAGAGGTTGTACTAGTCCTCGACATACAGAGCATTCATCAATTGCTCGAAAGCGCGCATGCGGTGCGAAAGTTGATTCTTCAGCTTAGGGTCCATTTCGCCGAAGGTCTCAGTATAGCCGTCCGGCACAAAGATGGGATCGTAGCCGAAGCCTCGGGCGCCTCTCGGCGGCCAGACTATGGTGCCGAACACCTTGCCCTCG
This sequence comes from Methyloceanibacter sp., assembly GCF_050726195.1. Taxonomy (GTDB): domain Bacteria; phylum Pseudomonadota; class Alphaproteobacteria; order Rhizobiales; family Methyloligellaceae; genus Methyloceanibacter. The sequence goes on from NZ_JBOHJC010000005.1 coordinate 89,811, forward strand.
AACACTTGCGCCAACCCGTCGGGCGCGGCGAGCGCCAGTGCACAGGTGAAGTTCGCCGTGCGGTCGGCAGCGCCGCTCGACTCGAGCTCCCGGTTCACCCGCGTCATGGCTTGACCGAAATCCTTCTCAGGACCGCCCCAGCGGGCAGAGTGAATGCCCGGCTCGCCGCCCAGCGCCGCGACTTCGAGCCCTGAATCGTCAGACAATGCAAGCTGGCCCGAGCCTTTTGCCGCGGCCTTGGCCTTGATCAAGGCGTTCTCGGCAAAGCTTTCACCGGTCTCGTCAGGCTCCGGCAGGCCGAGGCTCGCAGCCGAGAGGCAATTGATGTCGAGCGGTGCGAACAGCTCGCCGAGCTCCCGCACTTTGCCTTCGTTGTAGCTCGCGATGACGAGCCTTGAGCCACGATGGAGCGGCTTAGGCAACGGTCAATTTCTGCAATTCGACAAGCTCGGCTATACCCCGCCGCGCCAGCGCCATGAGCTGATCGAACTGCTCCTGGCTGAACGGCTCGGTCTCCGCCGTGCCTTGCACCTCGACGATGCCACCGGATCCCGTCATGACGAAATTGGCATCCGCGTCGGCTTCCGAGTCCTCGGCGTAGTCGAGATCGAGAACCACGTGCCCGCCATAGAGCCCGCAACTCACGGCGGCGACGTGATCGCGCAACACGCCGTTCTTGATCATGCTGCGCGCAGCCATCCAGGCCAGCGCGTCGTGCAACGCCACCCAGGCGCCAGTGATTGCCGCCGTGCGCGTGCCGCCGTCGGCTTGCAGCACGTCGCAGTCGACGATGATCTGCTTCTCGCCGAGGGCAGGCAGGTCGGCCACCGCTCGAAGCGAGCGGCCGATCAGCCGCTGGATCTCCTGCGTGCGCCCCGACTGCTTGCCGGACGCCGCTTCGCGCCGCGTGCGCTCTTTGGTGGCGCGCGGCAGCATGCCGTACTCCGCTGTCACCCAGCCGCGGCCCGATCCCTTGAGCCACGGCGGCACCGGCTCGCCGGCGGTCGCCGTGCATAGCACGTGGGTCTCGCCGAAGCGGACCAGGCAAGAGCCTTCGGCGTGGCGCGACACCGCGCGTTCCAAACTGATGGGACGAAGCGCGTCGGGCGTGCGTTTGGAGGGGCGAATGATGACGAACTCTCCTCGAAGCTGGCCAGAGCCGGGCACCCTAGAGGAGGCTCCGCCGCGGGAAAAGTCATTTCCCCAACTCCCGCATGGGCGGCCTTGTGTGGCCTTGGAGGAGAAGCTACCACCCTGCCATGGGCTGGTGCGACGAGGTGCTCGGATTCTGCGACGCCTCCGGCGGTGAGGTCGATCCGCCTCCCTCCGCCGAGGAGACCGAGTCGCGCCTTGCGGCGCTGCCGGTAACCGATCTGGTGCGGGCATGGCGCGAGGTAAGCACGACGGGGCTGAAGGGTCAGACTGCCGGCATATACACGCTTCTTATGTATTTCGACCGGCTCGCCCATGACGCCCCGGAGCGCGCTGTCGCCTTTATTGAGGCTGAGCTGGAGAACGAGCCCGACGACGAGATCGTGGCGCTTCTCGCCGAGGGCAAGCCGCTCGGCCAGTTGCTCCACTTCCACGGCCCGCGCATCGCCACCGCTTTGCAAAAGTTGGCGCTGCGGCAGCCGCGGCTGCGCTGGCTCATGGGGCGCAAGGCACCATCGATTGCCAACGGCATGGTGGAGAATCCGGATGCCATGCGGCGGCTGCTGTCGATCGCCGATGAGCCGGCGTACCGTGCGTGGCTGAAGCGGCGCCCAAAAGCCGCGCCCATCGACTTTGGCGCGCTGCCACCGCCCGAACTCGCCTCCGCCTGGGTCGAGATCAATGCCCGCTCCGATCTCGCCAAGGAGCGCGACGATCACTGGAGCGCCCTGTTCGATTTCCAGAGCGATCTCGTCAGCAACGACCCGCTCAGCGCGCTCGAACTGGTTAAGGCCATCCTTGAAATCGAGGACAATCCGAACATGCTCGGCCTGCTCGCCGCCGGCATGCTGGAGGACCTGATACCGGAGCAGGATGGACCGGTGATCGATGCCGTGGTGACGGAGGCCGAGCGCAATCCGCGCTTCAGGCGTCTCCTTGGCGGCGTCTGGTTCTACAGCATGAGTCCTGAAGTGACCGAGCGTCTCGAGAAGGCAAGAGGCGAGGAGCGGTGGTGAAAGGGGCGGACGATACAGCATTGCCGGCCACCGATGCACGCGCCCCAAGTCTCGTGTCCGACGCCACGCCCATGATGGCCCAGTACCTCGAGATCAAGGCGGCCAACGCCGACAGTCTCCTGTTTTACCGCATGGGCGATTTCTACGAGCTGTTCTTCGACGATGCTGCGGTCGCGAGCCGGGCGCTTGGTATCGCCCTCACCAAGCGCGGCAAGCATCAGGGCGAGGACATTCCCATGTGCGGCGTGCCGGTCCATGCCGCCGATGATTATCTCCAGCGCCTGATTGCCCAAGGTTTCCGCGTCGCCGTGTGCGAGCAGATCGAGGACCCGGCCGAGGCCAAGAAGCGCGGACCGAAGGCCGTGGTGCGCCGCGACGTGGTCCGCCTCGTGACGCCCGGCACGCTTACCGAGGAGTCTCTGCTCGATGCGCGCGCGCACAATTTCCTCACGGCGCTGTTCCGCGCGCCGCTGGCTGAAGCGGACGAGCCTCAGTTTGCGCTGGCCTCCATCGACATTTCGACTGGCGAACTGATCGCGACGTCAGTCCGGCTGAGCGATCTCGCGGGCGAACTCGCGCGTCTCAAGCCGGGCGAGGTCCTGATCTCCGACGATCTCGCCGGCGACGCCGATGTCCGCCGCCTTGTGGTGGAGGCCGGCGCCGCGCTCACGCCCTGCCCGCGCGCGCATTTCGATTCGGTGCGCGGCGAGCGGGCATTGAAGGAGCGGCTTCGCGTCGCCGCGCTCGACGCGTTCGGCGAATTCACGCGCGTCGAGCTTGCCGCGCTGGCCGGCCTCCTCACTTACGTCGAGATCACCCAGGTCGGCAGGGCGCCCCTCATCAGGCCGCCGCGGAAGGAGTCTGCCGGCAGTCTGCTCCTCATCGACGCCGCGACGAGAGCCAATCTCGAGCTTGCGCGCTCCAATCAGGGGTCGCGCGCCGGAAGCCTGCTCGCGGCTATCGACCGGACGGTGACCGCCGCCGGCGCGCGGGAACTGGCGCGCCGCCTCGCCAGCCCGTCGACCGACGTCGCCGCCCTGAATGCGCGGCTCGACGCGGTGGCTTATCTTGTGGGCGAGCCGCGCTTGCGCGCGGAATTGCGCGCGGCGCTGAAATCGGCGCCTGATCTTGCTCGCTCGCTCGCCCGCCTCGCCCTTGGCCGCGGCGGTCCCCGCGACCTCGGCGTAGTCCGCCTTGCCATCGTTTCCGCCCACAATCTTGCAGCGCACCTCTTGCGCTTCGGCGAGCTTCTGGGGCTTCCGGGCGAACTGATGGGAATCGTGGAGCGCCTTGCCGCCGCGCCGGCGGAGTTCGCACAGACGCTCGATGCGACGCTCGCCGACGAGCTTCCTATCAACGCCCGCGACGGAAGCTTCATCCGGGGCGGCTACAACGCCGATCTCGACGGGCACCGCCGCTTGCGCGACTCCAGCCGCCAGGTGATTGCCGGATTGCAGACGACCTACGCCGAGGCGACCGGCGTGAAGTCGCTGAAAGTGCGCCACAACAACGTGCTCGGCTATTTCGTCGAGGTAACGGCGCTGCTCGCGCCGAGCCTGACCAAGCCGCCCCATGTGGAAACGTTCATCCACCGTCAGACCATGGCGAACGCCGTGCGCTTCTCCACGCCGGAGCTTGCCGAGCTCGAGGCGCGCATCACCTCTGCCGCGGATCGCGCGCTCGCGTGCGAGCTCGATATCTTCGCCACCCTCACGCGCGCCGTGCTTGACGAGGAACAAGCTTTGTCGGCGGCGAGTGCAGCCCTTGCCGAGCTTGATCATTACGCCGCGCTCGCCGAGCTTGCCGTCGAGCAGAACTATGTGCGGCCAAGAATCGACGGAAGCCTCGTCTTCGCCGTCGAGGAAGGCCGCCACCCGATGGTCGAGCAGGGCTTGCGGCGAGGCGATGGCGCAAGTTTCATCGGCAACGATTGCCGTCTCGGTGGCGAAGGTGACGATGCTGGCACGCGCATCCTCCTCGTCACGGGCCCCAACATGGCCGGCAAGTCGACCTTTCTGCGCCAGAACGCGCTCATCGTCGTGCTCGCTCAGTCGGGCTCCTTCGTTCCGGCGAAGTCCGCGCATATCGGTATCGTCGATCGGCTGTTCAGCCGCGTCGGCGCGGCCGACGATCTCGCTAGAGGCCGTTCGACCTTCATGGTCGAGATGGTGGAGACCGCCTCGATCCTCAATCAGGCGACGGCGCGTTCATTCGTGGTGCTTGACGAGATCGGCCGAGGAACGGCGACCTTCGATGGCCTCTCCATCGCCTGGGCCACGCTTGAGTATCTGCATGAGGTCAACCGCTCCCGCGTGCTGTTCGCCACCCACTACCATGAGCTGACGGCGCTTGCCGACAGGCTTGGCCACGCCGCCAACGCCACGGTCGAGGTGAAGGAGTGGCGCGACGAAGTCGTGTTCCTCTACCGCGTGGTGCCCGGCGCCGCCGACCGGTCCTACGGCATCCATGTGGCCAAGCTCGCCGGCCTTCCCGCGGCGGTGCTGGCGCGCGCCGACGAGGTGCTGAACGAGCTGGAGAAGGCCGATGGGCGCCCCAAGCCTGCCGATCTCGCCGGCGACCTGCCGCTGTTCCAGGCGGCGAAGCCCCCGCAAGGTCTCGCCGAGGCCTCGCCGCTTGAACAAGCGCTTCGTGGTTTGAGCCCCGACGCCATGACTCCGAAAGAGGCGCTCGAGGCCCTCTACCGCCTAAAGGCCCTGCTTGAAAGCGGGGCTTAAAGCCTCGATGTGCTAGACTCTTTGCCCGTTATGGACCAGCCAGCCCCGAAAACAGCGCCCTATTTCGACTTCGACCTCCTGCGCCAGGAGACGTCGACCTTGGCCCGTGCATACGCGGGGCAGGAATCGCAGCTTCGTGCCGCGCTGGTCGACTACCTGAAGCCTCTGGTGGAGAATGCGCGCGCCGCCGCGAGGCAACGGCTCGAACAGGACGGCGACGGCCGCGCCTGCGCGCAAGGCCTGTCCGGCTTCCAGGACGCCCTGATCCGCCTCACCTATGACTTCACCACGGAGCACGTCTATCGCGCCCTCAATCCCTCTGCGGCCGAGCGCATGGCCGTGGTTGCGCAGGGCGGCTACGGCCGCGGGCTCCTCGCGCCTGGCTCCGACATCGATCTCCTGTTCCTGTTGCCGTACAAGCAGACCGCCTGGGGCGAGAGCGTCGCCGAGTACATGCTCTATCTGCTGTGGGATCTCGGCTTCAAAGTCGGCCACGCCACGCGCACCATCGACCAATGCGTGCGGCTCAGCCTCGCCGACATGACGATCCGCACGGCGCTGCTCGATGCGCGGCTCATCCTCGGCGATGCGACATTGTTCGCGGAGTTCCAGCACCGCTTCCGCAAGGACGTGCTCGACGGTAACGCGCGGCCGTTCATCGAGGCCAAGCTCTCCGAGCAGGGCGCGCGGCACGCGCGCACCGGCAACTCCCGCTATCTCGTCGAGCCCAACATCAAGGAAGGCACCGGCGGCTTGCGCGACCTGCACACCCTGCACTGGCTTGCCAAGCACATCTACCCCGACAAGGCCGAGGAGGAGTTCGTCGAGGCGGGCGTCTTCACGCCCAATGAGTACCGCAGCTTCCGCCGTTGCGAGGCCTTTCTGTGGAGCGTGCGGTGCCACTTGCATTTCCTCACCGACCGGCCCGAGGAGCGCCTGAGCTTCGATCTGCAGCGGGCCATGGCCGAGCGGCTTGGCTATCGCGGCCACGCGGGCTTGAGCGCCGTCGAGCGCTTCATGAAGCACTATTTTCTTGTCACAAAGGAAGTCGGCCAGCTGACAAGAATCGTCTGCTCGGCGCTCGAAATGAAGCAATTGAAGTCGGTGCCGACCCTCAACACCCTGCTTGCGCCGTTCGGCTGGCGCCGCCGCGCCAAGCTCAGGCGCACCTCCGACTTCCGCATCGAGAATGGCCGCATCTCGACTGTCGACAAGGATGCCTTTGCCAAGGACAAGGTGAACTTCATCCGGCTTTTCGTCGTCGCCGATGAGCATCAGGCCGCCTTTTCGCCCGAAGTGCTGCGGCAGGTCCGCGCCAACTTTCGGCTGATCGACGACGATCTGCGCACCAACCCGACCGCCAACCGTCTTTTCATTCGGCTTCTAACCGATGCGCGCGATCCGGAGGGAACCTTACGCAAGATGAACGAGGCCGGCGTGCTCGGCCGCTTCATCCCTGAGTTCGGCCGCGTCGTGTCGATGATGCAATTCAACATGTACCACCACTTCACGGTCGACGAGCATTTGGTCCGCATTATCGGCTACCTCTCCGGCATCGAGCGCGGGCGGCTGGCGATGGAGCACCCGGTCTCGAGCGAGGTCGTCCGCACCATTGACAACCGCCGGGCGCTCTACGTTGCCGCACTGGTGCACGACATCGCCAAGGGACGCGACGAGGATCATTCGATTGTCGGCGCGCGCATTGCCCGGGAGCTCGGCCCGCGGCTCGGACTCACCGCCTCCGAGACCGAGACGGCGGCCTGGCTCGTCGAGCACCACCTTGCCATGAGCCTGTTCGCCCAGAGCCGCGACCTGAACGATCCGAAGACCATTCGCGACTTTGCCGCGCTGGTGCAAAGCCGCGAGCGGCTGAAGCTCCTGCTCGTCCTCACGGTGGCCGATATCCGCGCTGTTGGCCCCGGCGTGTGGACAGGCTGGAAGGGCCAGTTATTGCGGACGCTTTACTTCGAGACGGAGCCGCTGCTCGGCGGCGGCCACACCACCTTGACCAGGACCGAGCGCGCCACCCGCGCACAGAATGCCTTGCGTGAGCGGCTCACCGGCTGGCCCGCGGCCGACCTCGAGCACTTCATCGACCGCCATTACCCAGCCTATTGGCTCAGGACCGATCTTGACGTCGTCGCCGAGCACGCGCGGCTCGTGCGCGACGCCGAGGCGCAAGGCCGCGTCGTCGTCACGCACATTTCCACCGACGCGTTCCGCGGCGTGACCGAGATCACTCTGCTCGCGCCCAACCACCCGCGGCTGCTCGCCATGGTCGCGGGCGCCTGCACCGGCGCCGGCGCCAACATCGTCGACGCGCAAATCTCGACCACGCGTGACGGCATGGCTCTGGACACGATCCATCTGGAGCGCGAGTTCGACCAGGCCGAGGACGAGGAGCGCCGGGCGCGGAAGATCGCCACCAATATCGAGCGCATGCTCAGGGGTGAAGCCCGCGCCGCGGAGTTGGTGCAAAGCAAGAAGAAGCCGAAGGCGCGGCTTTCGGCCTTCACTGTCGAGCCGCAAGTGGTGATCGACAACACCTTGTCCGACGCGCTCACGGTGATCGAGATCAATGGGCTGGACCGCCCCGGCCTGCTCTACGACGTGACGCGCGAGATCTCCGACCTCAATCTCGACATCGCCTCGGCGCATATCGCCACGTTCGGCGAGAAGGCCGTCGACGTGTTCTATGTGACCGACCTCACCGGCAAGAAGATCACCAGCTCGAGCCGCGAGATGCTGATCCGCGAGCGGTTGACGAAAGTGCTCATGGCGCGCCAAGACTTGGCTTTCGCCGGCGCATAGCCGACGTCACCAAGAGGGGCCATGAAGCTCTATCGCGGGTTTGCCACCGTCGGCGCCATGACCATGCTGAGCCGCGTGCTCGGCTTCGTCCGCGATGTGCTGATCGCGGCCGTGCTCGGCGCCTCTTCCATCACCGACGCCTTCTTCGTCGGCTTTCGCGTGCCCAACATGTTCCGGCGCATCTTTGCCGAAGGCGCCTTCAACGCGGCTTTCATTCCACTCTTCACCAAGCGCCTTCACGCGGAGGGCCAGGACTCGGCCCGCGAATTCGCCGTGCGCGCCCTCTCCGGCCTGACATTCATCCTGGTGGCTCTGACCGTGCTCGCCGAGATCGCCATGCCCTGGCTGGTGCTGCTGCTCGCGCCAGGTTTCGCCGACGATCCGGACAAGTTCCGCCTCGCGGTCCTCTTGGCGCGCATCGCCTTTCCCTATCTCGTCTTCATGTCATGGGTTGCGCTCTATACCGGCCTCCTCAACGCGCTCGGCCGCTTTGCCATGGCAGCCTTCGCGCCGAGCCTGCTCAACGTCGTGCTCATCGCCGTGCTTCTGGGGCTCATTGCCACCGGCACCGGCGAGCAGACGATCGCTGGCGTGGCGCTTGCCTGGGGCGTCACGGTCTCAGGCCTGTTGCAGGTTCTGGTCGTGGCGTTCGCTGCCGCGCGCTCGGGCCTCCTCCTCAAGCTCGAACGCCCAACGTTCACGCCGGACATGAAGCGGCTCGTCGCGCTCGCCGTGCCGGGGCTCATCGCCGGCGGCATGGCGCAGATCACCATCGTCATCTCGACCATCATCGCGAGCCTTCAGGACCGCGTCGTGTCGTGGCTCTATTACGCCGACCGCATCTTTCAATTGCCGCTCGGCATGATCGGCGTCGCGGTCGGCGTCGTGCTTCTTCCGGATCTAAGCCACAAGCTCCGCTCCGGCGATCACGATGCGGTCATCGAGAGCGAGAACCGCGCCCTCGAATTCTCGCTGCTCGTCACCTTGCCCGCCGCCGTGGCACTCTTCATCGCCTCGTTCCCCATCATGCGCGTTCTGTTCGAGCGCGGCGCCTTCACTGCAGTCGATACGCAGGTCACCGCCGCGATGCTGTCGGCGCTCGCGCTCGGGCTCCCGGCCTATGTGCTGATCAAGGTGCTGCACCCGAGCTTCTTCGCCCGCGAGGACACCAAGACGCCGATGATCTATGCCGGTATCTCCATGGCGGCAAATGCGGCGTTGTGCTTCGTGCTGTTCTTCCTGCTCGGAGCGGTGGGCATCGCCATCGCCACGAGCCTTTCGGGCTGGATCAACGTCGTGCTGCTCGCCATGGAGCTCCGCCGCCGCGCGGAGTTCATCCTGGACGATGCGTTCCGCCGCGCGTTCCTGGGCATCGTGCTGGCGAGCGCCGCCATGGGCGCGGTGCTGTGGTGGCTCGCAGCGAACCTCGATCCCTGGTTTGCGCCGCAGCGGGGTATCCTTGTCCAGCTGATCGCCCTGGCGACGCTCGTCGCCGGCGGACTGCTTACCTATGTCGCCGCGGGTACCCTGCTCGGCGCACTAAAGCCGCGAAGCCTGCTCAAGGACCTGCTAGGCCGTTGATTTAGGCCAAAAAAGCATGGTTTTCCTCGGCACGACTCTGTCCTATGTTGCGCTGCAACAAAGCTTGCCGGGGGATTGCAGATGGAAGGCCGCCCACGCCGCAGCGCGCTCTACATGCCAGGCTCGAACGAGCGCGCGCTCGAAAAGGCAAAAGGCATTCCCGCCGACGCCCTGATCTTCGATCTCGAAGACGCCGTGGCTCCGGACGCCAAGGTGCGCGCCCGCGAGCAGGTCTGCGCGGCGGTGAAGAGCGGCGGCTATGGCGGCCGCGAGGTGGTGATCCGCGTCAATGCGTTGGAGACGCCGTGGGGCACCGACGACCTGATCGCCGCGTGCGAGGCGGTGCCCGACGCGATCCTCGTGCCGAAGGTCGTCCATTCCGGCGACATCATCTCCGCCGCCAAAATTCTCCAGAGCGTGCATGCGCCGGAAAAGGTCAGGCTATGGGCCATGATGGAGACGCCGATGGCGATCCTAAACGCGCGCACCATCGCCGCCACCGCCGTGTACAAGGAGAACCGGCTCTCCTGCCTCGTCATGGGCACCAACGACCTCATCAAGGAATCCCGCGCCCGCGCCCTGCATGACCGCTTCGCCGTGGTCCCGTGGCTCGCCATGACCTTGGTCGCCGCGCGTGCCTACAAGCTCGACATCCTCGATGGCGTCTACAATGACTTCCGCGACGAGGAGGGCTTGCGCGACGAGTGTGAGCGCGGCCGCATCCTCGGCATGGACGGCAAGACGCTCATCCATCCTAGCCAGGTCGTCCCGTGCAACGATATCTTCTCGCCGACGCAAGAGGAGGTCGATTGGTCGCGCAAGATCATCGATGCCTTCGGCCAGCCGGAAAATGCCAACAAGGGGGTCATCGTCGTCGAGGGGCACATGGTCGAGCGGCTGCATTTCGCCATGGCCCAGCGGACCGTCGCCATCGCCGAGCAGATTCGCGAGATGGAGGCGGCTTGCGCCTAGCTGTGTGGCCTTGCGCTGAGGCGAGCCCCACGCCATAACCCGCGAGCGCTCAGGGGCGAGGCATGCAAGAGACCAAGACAAAGACCAAGACCCGCGTCTTCTCGGGCGTTCAGCCGACCGGCAACCTCCATCTCGGCAACTATCTCGGGGCCATCACCCGGTTCGTAGCGCTGCAGGCCGAGCACGAATGCCTCTATTGCGTGGTCGATCTCCACGCCATCACCGTGTTCCAGGACCCCGACGAGCTCGCCCACAACACCCGCGAGGTGACCGCCGCCTTCATCGCCTCCGGCATCGATCCGACCCGCCAGATCATCTTCAACCAAAGCCAGGTCTCCGGCCACGCCGAGCTTGCCTGGATCTTCAATTGCGTCGCCCGCATCGGCTGGCTCAACCGCATGACCCAGTTCAAGGAGAAGGCGGGCAAGGACAAGGAGAACGCCTCAGCCGGGCTTTTCGTCTATCCGAACCTGATGGCCGCCGACATTCTGCTCTATCACGCGACCCATGTGCCCGTGGGAGAGGACCAGAAGCAGCACCTCGAGCTTGCCCGCGACATCGCCCAGAAATTCAACAACGACTTCGCCAAGTCGATCGCCCGCGAAGATTATCCGAACGGCTTCTTCCCGCTGCCCGAGCCGCTCATCGCCGGCCCGGCGACGCGGGTGATGAGTCTGCGCGACGGCACCAAGAAGATGTCGAAGTCCGAAGCCTCGGACATGACGCGCATCAACTTGACCGACGACGCCGACGCTATCGCCAAGAAGATCAGGAAGGCCAAGACAGATCCCGAGCCGCTGCCGTCCGAGGTCAAGGGACTGGCGTCGCGGCCCGAGGCCGACAACCTGATCGGCATCTACGCCGCGTTGGACGGCACCGACAAAGAGGCGGTCTTGCGCGAGTTCGGCGGCGCGCCGTTTTCGAAGTTCAAGGAGGCGCTCGCCGAGCTCGCCACGGCGAAGCTGACGCCAATCGGCGCGGAGATGCGCCGCCTCATGGCCGACCCCGTAGAGATCGACCGCATCCTTGCCGACGGCGCGGCGCGCGCGCACGCCATCGCCGACCCGATTCTCGCCAAGACCAAGGATATCGTCGGCTTTATCCGCAGCTGACGTTAAGCCGAAACCCCCGTCCCAATTGGACAGGAGACGCCGGTGCCGCCGAGCCCGCAATAGCCCGCCGGATTCTTGGCGAGATATTGCTGGTGGTAGCCCTCGGCGAAATAGAACGCCGGCGCCGGCGCGATCTCCGTGGTGATCTGGCCCATGCCGCGCGCCATGAGCGCCGCCTCATAGGCCGCCTTGGACTCCTGCGCCGAGCGACGCTGCTCATCCGAATAGTAATAGATGCCCGAGCGGTACTGGGTGCCGACGTCGTTGCCCTGGCGCATGCCTTGCGTCGGGTCATGGCTCTCCCAGAACGTCTTGAGCAGCTGCTCGTAGCTGATCCGCTTCGGGTCGAACACCACGAGCACGGCCTCGGTATGCCCGGTCATGCCGGAGCACACCTCCTCGTAGGTCGGGTTCGGCGTATGGCCGCCGGCATAGCCCACCGCCGTCACGTAAACGCCGGGCAGCTCCCAGAACTTCCGCTCCGCGCCCCAGAAGCAGCCGAGCCCGAACAGCGCCTTCTCGGCGCCTTCAGGGTAGGGGCCCTTGAGCGGCGCGCCGCTCACGAAATGGTCGGCGGCGGTGGGAATGGGGTGCGGCCGGCCGGGCAAAGCCTCGTCGGGCGAGGGGACGGCGTGCGGCTTGCGCTTGAATGAAAACATGGAGGTCTCCGTTTGTGGCTGCCCCGAACGTCCCCCGCTAATTGATGAACACCTCGACCTGCTTCCGCTTCTGGCCGAGCCAGTAGAGGAACACGCCGAGGATGCCGAACACGACCCAGGTCGGCGCACTCAAGATCGCGACCATCACCGGATCCCAAAGCCACGTGCCGGCGTTCGCCTCGATCCACTTCTTCGACACTTCGAGCGTATCGGGCGCGAGCTGCCGCCACTGCTCGCCCATGGGGGTGACCACCCACGCGCCACCGCCCGCCAGGCTCTTGGTGGCGTCGACGACGGCGGCGACCATGGCGAGCAGAAGCAGCCAGACGCCGAGAATGCGAAGGACAAACCGCATGGACGATAGTGGCAGATCTCGTTTCTCCGCCTACATAAGCCATCGGCCGATCACGTTCAAACGGTGGTTTGGTCACGTTCCGGCGAGCCGCCCCCGCCCACCTGGGGCCGCGCGAGAAGCCGGTAGTCAATCCGCAAGCCCCATGACGAAGGCCAGTGCAATGTTGAGACGCCGGATGTCCGGGGCATCGAGGCGGCCGATGACCTGGCCAATCCTCCGGCGCCGAACCGTCACTGGCTTGTCAGCCATGACCTGCGACCGCATCCGCAATCCGTTTGCACGACTTGGTTCAAGCGTGACTCGAAAGTCCGGAGCATCGACGATCTCCGATGTGATCTGGCAGATCACGACCGAAGCATGCGCTTCCGGAAGTGCATCCGTCTGGACAATCACCGCCGGTCGGGGTTTGCCGTAATCCCCTGTGGCGGCGACGACAACGACATCACCGCGTTTCATCGTCTCTGGGGACGTCAGGCGCGTCGAAATCGGACACCGCTTCGATCCACGTCAAGGCCCCATCCTCGGCATCCGGGCTGAGATGTGCGACTTGAGCCGCCACGCGTCGCCGGACGGAGCGTTGCCGGGCATCGGGTACGAGGAGACGCAATTCGCGCAAGCCCCGGGCCCGTTGCCGCTCGCGCATTGCCCTCATTCTTTCGGCCGGTATGGTCACCTTGATACCTCGCGGGACATGGCTGACCCGACTGTAACGCGTTACGCTCGACGAGACAATGCGAAGATGGAGCGCCCGCCGCTTGCTTGCGCGGCAAGGTCGCTTAGCTATAGTGCGGCGCTTTTGTGAGCCTTTGGAGAGGTGGCCGAGTGGTCGAAGGCGCACGCCTGGAACGCGTGTAGGCGGGCAACCGTCTCGAGGGTTCGAATCCCTCCCTCTCCGCCATCCTACGCCCTCCTCCTGACACCATGCTGTCGGATGTGAGGGATGCCATGTCGTTCGCGCTAACGGGGGATGTCATGATCACCCTTTACAGCTTCGGACCTGCTTTCGGGCTTCCCGACCCGAGTCCGTTCGTGACCAAGGCGGAGACGCTCCTGAAAATGGCCGGTCTCGACTACACCGTCGACACCGCCACCCTCTTCAAGAAGGCCCCCAAGGGCAAGCTGCCCTATATCGAGGATGACTGCGAGATCATCGGCGATTCGACCTTCATCCGCTGGCATATCGAGAAGAAATACGGCTTCGATTTCGACCGAGGCCTAAACCCCGAGCAGCGGGCCATCGCCTGGGCCTTCGAGAAGATGCTTGAAGAGCATCTCTACTGGACCGTGGTTCACGCGCGCTGGATGGATGACGCCAATTTCGACAAGGGCCCGCGCGCATTCTTCCAGGGCGTGCCCGCGCCGATGCGGCCCTTCGTGCTCGGCATGATACGCCGGAAGATTCGCCGGGCGTTGCATGGGCAGGGCACAGGCCGCCACGCGCGGGACGAGATCGTTGCGCTCGGCACGCGCTCGATCGACTCCGCGGCGAATTTCCTTGCCGACAAGCCGTTCATGATGGGCGCCGAGCCGACCGGCCTCGACGCAACGGCCTTCGCCTTCTGCGCCGGCCTGCTCTGTCCGTTTTTTGAAACGCCGCTCCGCGGCGCAGCCGAGCGCCATGGCAACCTGAGGCGCTATGTCGGGCGCGTGGGAGCCCGGTTCTATCCGGATCGACGGGAAATCGCGCAGTACGCTGCCTAGCGGCTCAATGCGCGCCCCGACGTCTGACGCAGCCCGAGCCGGTCAGGCCGCCTTGAGCTCGATGATGACGTTCGTTGGCTCCGGCGCATGCGGCGCAAGGTTGGTGCGGCCTTCGTCGCTCCAACTGGCGAGCTTGACCACCACGCCTTGTTGCGAGCCTGCGTCCGTCGGCTGGACGGGTTCAACGATGAGCAGCCCGCTGCCGTCAACGAAGTAGGTATGATTTCCGAAGAGCTGAATGAGTTGCGGCACAGCGGGGTGTGTTTCGGGCAGAGCCTCGGCATCGAACTGGGCTAGCGTCTGCTGGACGGCTTGAGAGGACAATTTCATCAGGAACTCCTTTCGCTCGGACGCGAGCGCGGCGCTCACGCTTGGTTCCCCTCGGGTCGGTCCTCGATCCTGGCTTCACCATAGAACGCAATGGGCAGACGGCCAAATTTGGCCGGGCTGCCCCAGTTTTTCGTCCGAATCTGCCGTGATTGCTGAGCCCAAGTGCGCGCCAGGGGCGGGCAGTTTACTCCACTCGTTTGACCCGCTTAGTGTCCGCGATGAGTTAGCGCGAAATGACCCCTTGCCCCACGGGGCCGATTTGGCCCAAGTCTCGCGGCAAAAGTCTCGCGGCAAAGGAGCGCCCGCGGCCAGATGTCGGACAAAGATGTTCTAACCATCCTGGAAAAGCGCCTTGGCCGCCGCCATGCGCGCCAGCGTCTCGGCATCGAGAAGGATCACGAGGCGCAGGTCTTCGGCCAGGGCCTCAATTTCTTCCACATCGAGAATCTGCCGTTCGGCCAGGCCATGATCCGCGCGGTGCTCATGGCAAGCGGGCTCTATTGGCGCGGCCTGCGCAACGCCGCCAAGGTCGAGCTGAGGCACAACCAAATCCGCGCGCCGCGCCTGCCGGAGGCCTTTGAAGGCTTCACCATCCTCCAGATCAGCGATCTCCATGTCGAGCAGAGTACAGCGGCGATGGCGCGGGTAATCCAGCTCGTCGAGGACCTTCGCTACGACATGGCCATTCTGACGGGCGACTATCGAGCCAAGACCTGGGGCCCCTATGACGAAAGTCTGGCCGGTGTGGCCAAGGTGTGCGCCGCTCTCAAGGGCCCGGTCTACGGCGTGCTGGGCAATCACGACACTATTCGCATGGTACCGGGACTGGAGGCGATGGGCGTCAGGATGCTGCTCAACGAAGCGGAGGTCGTCGAACGCGGCGGCGCACGCGTCCATCTCGCCGGCATCGACGACGCCCACTTCTATGGCGTGGACAATATCGAGAAGGCGGCCCACAACATTCCGCATGAGGAGTTCTCGATCCTCGTCACGCACACGCCGGAAATTTACCGGCAGGCGGCCCACGCGGACTTCGACGTGCTCCTGAGTGGCCATACCCACGGCGGCCAGATCTGCCTGCCCGGCGGCATACCCATTACCCTGAGCGCGGTGTTGCCGAGGGCTCTAGGCTCGGGTCCATGGCGGCACCACGACATGATCGGCTACACCTCTGTCGGCGCCGGCTCGTCCGTCGTACCCGTGCGCTTCAACTGTTCGCCCGAGATCACCCTTCACCTTCTGTGCCGGTCCGATCAATAGGGCTCGTCACGCAAGCGAAGTTTGAACAGGATGCGTGAGACCACGAGGCTGCCCACGAAGAAGATCGCCGTTCCCGCGGCGATGCCGAGCGGCGTGACGGGGACCAGCAGTCCGGCCGCGATCAGCGGAAAAAGCGCCTCTGGGACTTGATCGAGGCCGATCGCTTGAGCGCTTGGCGGGTATCCCAGACGCCGCTTCACGAAGCTGGAGGTAAGGTCTCCGGCCATGGCTGCAAGGGCGACCACCAGACCGAGCCTCCAGCCGAGCCCCATCAGCACGGCGGCAAGTATCGTTGCCAGCAGTGAAAGCACAATCCCGCGAATGGTCTTGGACGGGCCGAAGAGGGGCCCGCCATCGGCGAGCACCGCGCCGCCGTCCAGAGGCCAGGCATATGCGCCGCCTAGGATCTTCTTGGCGAAGACCGGAGTTCCGTTGGCCACGGCCATCAGGATCAAAAGCTGCAAGATCAACACCGGCTGCATGGATACTCCAAGCTGTCCGCCCAACAAGAAGCGGAACCTGGCAAATCTAAGGTTCTTACCTTGCCGGCAGCCACGCGCCATCCCGCGAGGAAATGCCCTCTTGCCCTCGACGTGTGGTTTGGCACAAGTCTGCGCGCTTCCGCACGCACGATCTTAGGCAGGCTCGACGTCATGACGATCGCAAGAGAAAGCACGGCCCCCGAGGCAGACCAGCAGACCGCGGTCGCCGTGCTCGCCGCCATCAGCGTCTGCCACATGCTGAACGACGTGATCCAGTCGCTGATCATGGCGATCTACCCCATGCTCAAGACGAGCTTGGCGCTCGACTTCGCGCAGATCGGCTTCATCACCTTCACCTTCCAAGCCACCGCCTCGGTGCTCCAGCCGCTCGTGGGCTATGTCACCGACCGGTATCCGACGCCTTATTCGCTCGTCGCCGGCATGGGGTCTTCGTTGTTCGGCCTGCTGCTGATCGCCTTCGCCACGAACTACCTGGCCGTGCTTGCCGGTGCTGCGCTGATCGGCATGGGCTCGTCGGTGTTTCATCCGGAGTCCTCGCGCGTGGCGCGGCTCGCCTCCGGCGGCCGCCACGGCATGGCGCAGTCCGTATTCCAAGTCGGCGGTAATTTCGGCACGGCGCTCGGGCCTCTTGCCGCTGCCTTCATCGTTCTGCCTTTCGGGCAGGAGAGCATCGCCTGGTTCTCGGTCGTGGCGCTGCTCGGCATGGCGCTCCTGGTCGGCGTCGGCTCCTGGTATGGCAAGACTCTGAAGCTGAATGCTGCCGCGCCGCACAGTGAGCGGAAGGCGATCGCCGAGCTCGGCCGCCGCAAGGTGGCGATCTCTATCGCGCTTCTCGTGGTCCTGACCTTCTCCAAGCACTTCTACCTGGTCTCGATCACGAGCTTCTACATTTTCTATCTGATCCACACTTTCGACGTGTCGGTGCAGGCGGCGCAGCTTTATCTGTTCTTGTTCCTTGGCGCGGTCGCGGCCGGCACGGTGATCGGCGGCCCGATCGGCGACCGCATCGGCACGCGCCGGGTAATCTGGTGGTCGATCCTCGGCGTGCTGCCGTTTACCCTCGCGCTCCCCTATGTGGGCTTATTCTGGACGGCGGTGCTCTCCGTCGTCATCGGCCTTATTTTGGCGTCGGCCCACCCGGCTATCATCGTCTATGCCCAGGGACTTTTGCCTGGCCGCGTCGGCATGGTGGCGGGCCTGTTCTTCGGGCTCGCCTTCGGCGTTGCGGGTATCGGCGCGGCGCTACTGGGCAAGCTCGCCGACGCCACCAGCATCACGTTCGTCTATCATGTGTGCGCTTTCCTGCCTGCCATCGGCCTCCTCGCGGCTTTTCTGCCAGAGACCGCGAAGCCGAAGACGCCGAGGCCCAGAAAAATCCGCGCCCGCAAGCGTCCGGCAGCCACCATTTGACAAGATGATGACGCATGATCTGTCGCGTGGAACGTCCCTGTTCAAAAAGCGTCTTGGTTTTGTCTTACGGATTTGCGCACTACCGGAGCGATACCGCCTGGACTGCTCGGGCGCGCCCACGCCAATGCTCGGCGACATTGGCCGGAGCGGCAAATGCGAGACACGGTAGAAGGTTGGGGGTAGTATGACGATCGAGGCGCCGAGGCTTGAGGCTGCGTTCGGCGCATTTCCGTATCAGTTCTGCGTACTTGCCGAGCGGCGGTCGGCGGGCCTTTGTGCTTGTGGAACCCCCTGTTCGGCCCAGTCGTTCTGTTGAGGTCAGTAATCTAGGGGGCGATCGAGATGCGTGATATTCGCGGGGATTTACAGGACCGGGCGAGCTTCCTCGAGGAGGAGATCAGCGCGGTCCAGGCGGACTTGCAAAAACAGATAGAGCAGCTGAAGCGGCAGCACGAAGCCAAGGTCCTGGACCTTCAGGCTGAGCTTGAGGCCGTGACGACGCTCATGGATTTGGAGTGCCGGCGACTAGGCAGCGCCGCTCCTGCGCAAGAGGCCGATCGCGGGCGCCCTGCACAGCCGCAAGCGGCGCAAGCCCGCCGTCAGGCGAGCCCGCCGCCCGCGCCCGAGGCCGACCACCATCGCCGTCCGCCCGCTCCAGAGGCCGAGCCCTATCGCCGTCCAGTTGCACAGGAGGCGGAACATCGGCGGCCTCCCGCACCGGCGCCCGAGCAGCGCCGTCCGGTGATGGCCGAAGCCGAGCAACAGCGTCGTCCGGTGCAAACGGCCGAGCATTATGTCCAGCCGCAGGCACCGAGTGCCGAGCAGCAGCGTCGTCCGGCACAGGCCGCCGAGCACTACGCCCGGCCACAGGCTCCTGAAGCCGAGCATCAGCGCCGTCCGGCGCCCATGGTGGCCCAAGAGGCCGAGCATGAGCATCGCCCGGCCGCGCCTCAGGTCTACCGGCGCCCGGCGCCACCGCCGATGCCGGAGCCCGAGCAGCGCCGGCCTGCGCCGATGCCGCCACAGCCGCAGCCGCCACTCGCCGATTTCCTCATTCGCAAATTGAGCGAGCACGGCGCCATGACGCTCGACGACCTCTGCCATCTCGCGGTGCAGGAGGGCTATTTCGCCGAGGGCGAGATCGCCGACCGCGGCGTCCATGTCACCCTCATGAACGTGGCCAAGGCGGGCTTCATTCGGCAGCTGCCGAACGGAACCTTCGCGCCGGCGACGGTCATGGACACGATCAGGCTGAGGCGCGCGATCTAGGCGTCGCGCGCCTTCGCGCCACCATTGGCGCTGGGCCGTCCGCGCAACAGCTCGACGACGTCGTTGCGGACCTTCTCCTCGGCATAGCGCGCCAGCGCCTTGCGGTCGGGAAACGAATCGAGCGGCACGGGCGGCCCGATGCGGATATTGGCGTCGAGGGGGCCGAGGCCCAGCAGCTTCCAGGCGTGGCTCGCCATGTCCATGTCGCCATACCAGGCGACCTGCGGCCGGCCGCGCCGCCCGAGCGGCAACCCGTAGACCCTGGTGTAGGTCAGCGCCAAGGTCTGCGCCGACACGTTCGATCCCATAGGCCTGCCGCCTATAGGCTTCGCCGCGGCGAACAGCGCGGTGCGGAACGGCACCACGCTATTGCCGTCGCTTGAGGTGCCCTCGGCGAACAGCACGATATGGTCACCGGCCTCGAGCCGGCTCAAGATCTCGTTCGCCTTGTCGCCCACCGCGCTTCGACGCTCGCGATCCACGAACACCGAGCGTTGCAGCTTGGCGAGCCAGCTCACGAACGGCCAGCTCGCTACCTCCTGCTTCGCCACGAACGAGACCGGGGCGACCGCCGACAGCACGGTGATGTCGAGCCATGAGACGTGATTGGAGATGAGGAGCACGCCCTGCTCCGCCGCGACGTCGCCCTCGATGTTGAGGCGGATGCCGACAATTTTGCACACTTGGCGGTGATACCAGTTGGGGAAGGTGCGGGCATAGCGCGAGCCGGTCCTTAGGAACAGGAGCTGGAGCGGCATCAAGGGGAAGGTAAAGGCGAAGAACGCCGCCAGCACGAGAAACGCCCGCACGCTTCGCATGGTTATGCCGTCAATCGAGACTTGTGCACGGTCACGTCGCTGTCAGTGGCAGGTGCGGCGGCCGTAATACGTCGTGCAGATGCCGCGCAAGGCAGGGTTGCCGCGCGGCGGCGGCAGCATCTCGTAGCGGCAATCCGTGCGCACCTCGTCATATCCCCATTCGCTGACCGTGCAGACCTCGCGCGTCACTGCCGGCACCAGTTCGACCTCGGCTTCTGTCTCTGGCACGAACGCGTGCTCGGCCTCCGCCGCACCACAAAGCATCGCCACCGTCAAGGCGATAACCGCCCGCTTACCCATCGCGCCACCCCCTTATCGTTCGTCTCGACGCACCTCAAGTTGTCCCGGCCTTCGCGCGAAGTCAAACGCGCCGAGCGTGTACCTCACTTGTCCTTCTTGAGCGGGGCGCCGAACAGCTCGAGCCGGTGGCCGATCAGGCGGAAGCCAAGCTCCTTCGCCACCCGCTCCTGCAGGCGCTCGATGTCCTCGTTGCGGAACTCGATGACTTCCCCTGTCTTGACGTTGATGAGATGGTCGTGATGGGCGTGCCCGGCCGGCTCGTAGCGCGCGCGGCCGTCGCCGAAATCGTGACGCTCGACGATGCCGGCATTCTCCAGGAGGCGCACCGTGCGATAGACGGTGGACAGCGAGATGCGCGGGTCGCGTTCGCTCGCCCGCCGGTAAACCTCTTCGACGTCGGGATGATCGTGCGCCTCCGACAGCACGCGGGCGATGGTCCGCCGCTGGCCCGTCATGCGCATGCCGCTATCGGCGCAGAGCCGCTCCAGCCTGCTCTCCCGTGTCGCTGGCTTGGCCATGGACCCCTGGCTATCGCTGACTTTCATCTGACTCATCGTCGACCCGCGCCATCATCGGGGGGTGAGTCTGAAAGGGCAAGGCTGAAGATCGCGGCGTCCGCGCCGCTTTCGTAATAGGCCGGGCGCCGTCCGACCGGCATGGCGCCCAAAGACCGATAGAGCGCGAGCGCTGCGGCGTTGCCCTCCTCAACCTCGAGGAACAGGCGCTTGACGTCGCCTGTCCGCAACTGCTCCGCCGCCTCAATGAGAAGCGCGCGGGCAAGGCCGAGGCGCCGACACGCCGGCGCGACGGCAAGGGTCAGAAGTTCGGCCTCGTCGGCGGCGCGCCGCGCGATCAAAATCCCGGCGGGAACCGGCCCAAAATCGCCGGCATACCCAACAAGGCAGAGCGTGCCGGGACCGGCGATGAAGGTTGCCATCGCCGCCTCGTCCCAGGCCTTCGCGAAACACGCTGCGTGGATGGACGCCATGAGTGCCGCATCGAATGGCGCCGCCTGGCTCACGAGAATCTCGACCGGCATCAGCGCCGCTCCACAGTCTGCGCCTGCGGCTTGGCGTCGGGCGGGCGCAGATAGAGCGGCCGCAAGGTTGGAGAGGTCTCGCGCGTTCCGAGCGCGATCTCGGCAAGCGCCGCCGCGCTCGGCTGGAGATCGGGCAAGACCGCTTCGATCTGCCGGCCCTTCGCCGTAGCCGCCGTCGCGAGCAGGTCTGCTCCGCTGCTGGCGGCAAGGTGCAACCCATCGGGCAAGAGAGCGATGGCATCATCGGGCGCAATGAGAAGGGGCCCCTCGATCCTGGTTCCAGCGGCATCGTAGAGACCGAGATAGAGCATGCCGCGGCGCGCATCCGCGGCGATCGCAAACGGCCCGTTCGGCGCGGTCTCTTGCTGAAGTGCAACTCGCGCCATCACCGTGAGGCTGTCGGTGCCGAAGAGCTTGGCCTTGGTTACGAGCGCGAGCCCGCGCGCCGCGGCAATGGCGATGCGCACGCCGGTGAAGCTGCCTGGTCCCACTGTCGCCGCGATCACGTCGAGGTCGTCCGGGCCGATCTCCGCCTCGGCCATGACCGCCTCGACCATCGGCATCAGCGCCTCGGCATGGCCGCGCATCATCTCCGCGTAGCGCGCATGTAGCCGACGCGCGTTGCCTTCGGCACACAACACTGCCGCGGAACAGGCACCCATGCTCGTGTCGAGCGCGAGGATGTTCATGGGGCTTCTTTAGAGGATGCGCGCCATCTGGTCGAAGCTGAACCGCGGCGAGCGCGGAAATAGCGTGCTCGCATCGCCATAGGCGAGATTGCACAGGAAGTTCGACTTGACGCTGGTGCCGGCGAAGAACTCGCGGTCGACGCCATCATTGTCGAATCCCGACATCGGCCCGCTATCGAGGCCGAGCGCCCGCGCCGCCATGATCAGATAGGCGCCTTGCAAGGTGCCGTTACGGAACGCCGTCTCTTCGATCTTCTTCGGCTTGCCCGCGAACCAGCTTTTGGCGTCGGTATGGGGAAACAGCATCGGCAGGTGCTCGTAGAAGTCAAGGTCGTAGCCGATGATGGTGCACACCGGCGCCTTTATCGTCTTGTCCCGGTTGCCTTCCGACAGATGCGGCTTGAGCCGTTCCTTCGCGGCGGGCGACTTGAGAAAGAGAAACCGCGCCGGGCTGCAATTGGCCGACGTCGGGCCAAGCTTCAGAAGATCGACGATCTCGTGCAACAGCTCGTCCGGAACGTCTTTGTCGCGCCACGCATTGTAGGTGCGCGCGTCGCGAAACAGTTGATCGAGGCAGGCGTCTGGTAGTTTCCCCGTCAAACCGGACGCACCTCTTGCACTTCGGGGATGAAGTGGCGGAGCAGGTTTTCGATGCCGTGACGCAAGGTCGCCGTCGAGGAGGGACACCCCGAGCAGGCGCCGCGCATGTGGAGAAACACAATGCCGTCGCGATAGCCCTGGAAGGTGATGTCGCCCCCGTCCTGGGCGACCGCGGGCCGCACCCGCGTATCGAGCAGCTCCTTGATGGTCTTGACCGTGGCCTCGTCCTCCGGCGCAAAGAACTCGCCCTCGCCCTCGGGGTGCGCCGGCTCGCCGCTAGTCACCGCCTCGCCCGACAGATAGTGCTCCATGATGGCGCCGAGAATGGCGGGCTTCAAATGCTGCCACTCGCCGTCGCCTTTGGTGACGCTGATGAAGTCCGACCCGAGAAACACGCCCCTCACGCCCTCGATCTCGAACAGGCGGGCGGCGAGCGGCGAGGACTTGCCCTGCTCGGGGTCCAGAAACTCGACGGTTCCCTCGCCGAGCACGGCCCTTCCCGGGAGGAACTTCAAGGTGGCGGGGTTGGGGGTCGCCTCGGTCTGGATGAACATCGTCTGCCTCTTTGGCTCCTAACGCGCGATCCCTGCGAAAGGTCACGCCAGATTAGAATAATTCTAGTCCATAGTTGGCCCTGCCTGGCCCAAAGTCAAGGCTGCGCGGCCTCTTATAGCATGGACGCACGACCCCGTTGCCGCGACGCGTTGAGCGCCCGGGTTATGCTCCTTTCTCCCCCTCTGGTCATGAGGGGGTGGCGCGCCGAACGGCGCAGTCCGTAATTGGTGTCGTGTCCTTGGCGAGGACACGCGGGCGCCTTCCGGCGCGCCACATGCGCTCAAGTAGGCCAGAGGCCGGTAGCGCATGCTCATTTGCGGCATTTACCAGCGCCGGGCCGCGCTTTCGCCGCAAGTCTCCCGCGCCGGGCCAGAGCTTCTTTCAGGTTTCGCCCCGGCGCGTTTGGTGTGGACCTTGCGGTCGTCAGTCAGCTCCTGACAGGACCTCATCTTGGGTCCGGGCGGAGCCCCGGCGCCGCCCGGGTGCTTCAGTGCGAGTGAAGCCCGCAGGCGCCGCACCCCGTCCCGCCACTCAAGACGCCTCTAGAGCAACGCCCCTTCAGAAGGACGAGGTGGCCGCATTGTAAGCGAGGGGTCGCGGAAGGTCTAGGAATATTTTCCAGCTGATATGGCGAACGCCTCGCGTGGGTTGTCCCGATTTCGCTTCGCTCATCCGGACCACAATTTGAACTGGCGGCGCGTCCTCCATACCTCGACTGTACGCAACGGATAGCCAGAAGGTATTGGGAAAGGGGGCGCGGGCTTTTTAGCCTGTCACTCAAGCCGGGTCTCGAACCGGCTGAGGACTCAGGAATCCTCCTGACCTCCAGATCCTTGGAGAACCCCCATGCTGAAATTTCTCTATGCCGGCGCCCTGATCGTCGCCTTCGCCACGCCCGCGCTTGCCGCGGACTATTATGTTGCGCTCCGCTACGGCGGCGGCTGCGTGATGACGTCAACCGCGCCGAGCAGCAAGTCTTACAAGGTGATGGGCGTCTACCCGACCAAGCGTCAGGCCAAGATGGCCATGCACGGCATGATGGAGTGCCGTTAGGCTCTGGCATGCAAAGCGGCCCCGGGACGAGACCCCGGGGCCGCTTTTCAATTGCGTAGTGAGCCGGCGCTGCCGCTCACCGGAACGGGTACTTCACAAGACCCTTCTTGCAGGCCTTCTTGAACTCCCGCTTGGAGATACGTCCGTCCTGGTCCGGACCGTCAGCCAGTGCGAAGTTGACGATGAATGGAGCGGCGTTCTGCCGGTAGAGATAGCGGCCATCGGGAACGGCAGCATGCCAGACCGTCTTGCACTGTTTCTTGTCCAGGACGGCGGACGGCCGGCCCGAGGTCATCGTCGCGGCCGAGGCGTATCCCGACACGACGAGCAAGGCCAGACCTGTCAGAATTGCGAACGTCCGCAT
Organism: Methyloceanibacter sp.; assembly: GCF_050726195.1. Lineage (GTDB taxonomy): Bacteria > Pseudomonadota > Alphaproteobacteria > Rhizobiales > Methyloligellaceae > Methyloceanibacter. The sequence goes on from NZ_JBOHJC010000005.1 coordinate 114,095, forward strand.
TGGCATCCTCCTCTGTTATGAAGTTTCGGAGGTTACGCCTGTGCGCTCCGGCCCAATACGGCAAAGAGCCGCCCGGCAGCGTCCGCCTGCGCTCTTGGTAAACCGCAGGTATCCGGATGGCTCAGGCCAGCGCGAGAATTTCCTCGATGCTGAGGTGGCCGGGCACCACGGTGAGAGGCACCGGGAACACGCCGGCGAACTTGCCGCCGGCAAGACTCGACACGAGCGGGCCGGGGCCTGAGGGGTCCTTCGAGGCGCCGAGCACGAGCACGCCGATATCCTGGTCCTCCTCGATCAGCTTGGTAATCTCCTCGGCCTTGGTGCCTTCGCGCACGATCTCCTCCGGCACCAGGTCCTCGAAGCCCATGGCCTTGAGCTTGCGGCCGAACAGGCGGAACACGGCCTTCGCCTTGTTCTGTCCCTCCTCGCGCGCCACCTCCTCCACGCCGAGCCAGTGCAGCGCCTCGCCCTCGGGCTCGATCACATAGAGCAACGCCAGCTGGCCCGTGGTGCGCTGGGCGCGGCTGGCGGCGAAGGCGAGCGCGCTTTCGCATTCCGGCGTTTCGTCGACGACCACGAGAAACTTGCGCTTGTGACCTTCGGCAAAGATTTGCCGCAGCTTGCGCAACTTTGCACTCGCGGCGGGCGTCTTGGCAGGTTCGGCTGGCTTCTTCTTCCTAGGCATGGGGCGGCATGCTGCCATCACTCCGCGTCGCCAACAAGGAAACTTCCACGGGCGATCTCAGCGCCTCAAGCAAGGTCGATGGCGTAGCGCTTGAGGTCTTCGAGTGTCACCACCTCGAGCGTGGCCTCATGCGTCGCGGCGAGAATAACGCGCGGCGCGCGGTTTGCCTCGAGCGCCTCGCGCCAGCGCGCGGCGCACAGGCACCAGCGGTCGCCGGGCTTGAGCCCCGGAAATCCGAAATCGGGCATCGGCGTCGAGAGATCGTTGCCGCGCGACTTGGAGAAGGCGAGGAACTCGGCCGTCACCTCGACGCACACCGTGTGCAGGCCGAGATCCTCGGGCCCGGTGTGGCAGCAGCCGGTACGATAGAAGCCGGTGAGCGGCCGCTCGGAACAGTCCTTGAGCGGCTCGCCGAACACGTTCTTCTGCCCCTGGAAGGGATTTGCCCGCCGCTCCAACATGGGTGGGATTGTGCCCGAAGCGAACTGTGAGGTGAAGAGCCTCCCGGCCTCAGCGGATCGGGTTGCGGTCGGGCATTGGCATGCCGATCTGGCCGCCATTGCGCAAGGTCTGCAGCGCCGCCTGCGTGAGGATCGGCAGCCCGGGTCCCGCGTCCTTGCTGGCGAGGGCCTTAAGCGCCACCGGCGGCAGTTCCTCCTCCTTTGCGGGGGGCTCGAAGCCGCCGGCGGTGAGCACCGTCTTGCAATCGCCAGGCAGGTCGGTGAGCCGGAGCGGCGGCTTGGTCTTGGCCGGCTTGGCCGGCTTGGCGTCGGGCTTCACGTCTTGCTCCGCTTCTTCCGCCGCCTGCACTGCTTGTTGTTGTTCCGCCTGCCAGATCGCCGACTTCTTCAGCATCTCGTACCAGTCCTTGAGCTCCTGGCCGCAGCCGTCGTCGCCCAGCACCGGCTTCTGGTTCTCGCAACCGGCCATGCCAGGCGGGCAGGCGAGGCGTACGTGGAAATGGTAGTGGTGGTTCCACCACGGCCGCACCTTGCCGAGCCAGGCGCGCTCCGTGCCGACGCTCGCGGCGCGCTCGCAGAGCCCCTTTTTGATGGCCGGATGCACGAAGATGCGCGCGAGCTGGGGATAGGACGCCGCGCGCTTGATGAGCTTCACATGCCCAAGAGTGAACACCTCGGGATCGACGCTGAACGGGTCCTTCAGCATCGACACGGCGTTCATGTCCTCGCGCTCCTGCGGCGTCAGGATGCGGTCCGGCATCGGCGTGAGCCAGATATCGGCGTCGAGCCCGATCTGATGGCTGGTGTGGCCGTTGAGCATTGGCCCGCCGCGCGGCTGCGACATGTCGCCGACGAGAAGGCCCGGCCAGCCGTCGAGCGCGCGCGCATCGCTCGCCAGCCGCTCCATGAACTCGACAAGCTGCGGGCTTCCCCAGTTGCGGTTGCGGGTGAGCCGCATGACCTGCCAATCCGGCCCGTTGATCGGCAGCGACACGCCACCGGCAAGACAACCCTTCGAGTAGCTGCCGATGGCGCGGGCGGCGAGCGGCGCGGGCGTGGCCGCGGCTCCGAATAGAGTCTTGGCCGGGGGCGCCGGGGGCGCCTTGGGCTTCTTAGGCGCGGGCTTGGGCTGAGGCTTGTCGGTCGCCGCGGCCGCCACCGGCTTGGCGCCCACCTTGGGCGCCTTGATCTGCTCGGCGGACACGCCGCTGCAATACAGCAAAAGTATGAGACTCAGGAACAGCCCTCGCATCGGCACTTTCCCATCAGGCCCGTCTCGCGCTTTGAGACTAGCACAATTGATGTGGGTAAATGGAGACCGCGGGCCGAAGAAGCGCGATTTGGTCCGCGCGTTCAGCAGACGTTCAGCCGCAAGCGCTTAAATTTGACCGATATTTTGATTCGGGAACCGCCAGGCGGGGGCGCATCTGGCGGCCGACCTGAAACGGAGGGAGCGATCATGCGACGCTGCGTGTTTCTGGCCGGGCTGCTCGCCCTGGCGCTGGCCTTGCCCGGCTCTGCCTTTGCCGGCGTGCTCGCCCAGATCAGCCTCGGAAGCCAGCGCATGCAGGTCTACGTGAACGGCGAGCCGGTCTACAACTGGCCCGTGTCGACGGCGCGGCGCGGCTATCGCACCCCGACCGGGACTTACAAGCCGTACCACCTCGCGCGCCGCCACTACTCGACGATCTATGACGGCTCGCCGATGCCCCACTCGATCTTCTTCCACAAGGGCTACGCCATCCACGGCTCGTACGAGACGAAGCACCTCGGCAGCCCGGCGTCCCATGGCTGCGTGCGGCTCCACCCCTCCAACGCCGCCGCGCTTTATGGCCTGGTGCAGCGCTACGGCGCCGGCAACACCACCATCAAGATCACGCACTGAGCCGCTAGCGCCCGCACACGGAGGGCGCCGGGAGCCCACGAAAGCGGTCGTCCATCCATTTCAGCGCCGTCGATACGCTCGCTTTGGCGGCGAAGGTGTGGGAGACGCCGGGCAGCTCGACGAACATCACCCGCGTTCCTTGCTTGCACGGATGCGTGCCGAACTGCTTGGTGATCCTAGGCCAGACGGTCGTATCGGCGGTGCCTTGCGCCAGGAACACCGGCGCGCCGGCGGGCGCCTGACCCGGCGTGTTCTTCGCCATGATCGAGCGCCACGGCTCGGTCTTGGTGGGGTTGGCCTTGAGGAAGCGCATGGACTGAAGCGGCTTCTCGGCGTCGTTGATGGCGGCGAACTCGGCGACCGACTCGATGCAGTCATGCGCCATGGCCTGATAGGCGCCCATGGCGGCGGGCTCGACCAGCGTGGAAGCCGGCGTGCCGTAGAGGTTGGACCACGAGTAGATGGTCATGGCCGTGAGCTCCTTGCCTTCCGAGGTTCGGCTGTCGGCGTCGAACAGCTCTATGAGGTAGGTCGCGGGCGCCGCTGCGGCGATGCCGAGCAGCTTGAGCTCGGGCGCGTAGGCTCTGGCGAGCTCGCCGGTATAGAGCGCGGCGTGGCCGCCCTGGCTGTGGCCCCACACGACGAACCGGTTCGACGCGCCTGAGCGCGGCAAGGCGATCGCCGCGCGCACCGAATCGAGCACGGCGCGTCCCTCGCTGATGCCGATCAGGTAGGGATGAATGCCCGGCGTGCCGAGCCCCGGATAGTCGGTGGCGACGACGATGTAGCCCTTGTCGAGCATCGACGGGAGTCCCCAGATCATGCCGGCGGTGTCCGGCATCAAGGATGGCGCGCATTTCTCGACCACGCCGGATGTCGGGTGCGCGTAGGCGATGACGTTGCGGCCGCCTGCGGGCGGCGTGCCGGCAGGGATGAAGATCGCCGCCGATACGGCGATCGGCTCGCCCTTCAAGCCGGTCGACCGGTAGAGGATTCGAAACGCATCACCGTTACCGGGTCCGCCGCCGAGAAGCGGCCACACATTGAGGATGGCGCCAGGCTTTTCTGCCTTTGCGCTGTCCATGGGACCGAGGACGAGCAGGGCCGTGACGGCAAGCCGCAGGCAGGACTTCATAAGACGCATTCCAAGGCTCCCGGTTGCTGACGCGGCGGGATCATAGCCCGGCAGTCCCGCATTTCCGCTACCTGAACCTCGGATTTGCCGCAGTCGTGGGCATTTCATTCGACCCGCTTCCGGGGCACAATCGGCCCCGAATGCCAAGAAAAGCCGGGGGAATAACCGCATGCCATCAGCCGCAAGCACGCTCGACGCCTTCATCAACCGGGTCGGCGGGATCGCGACGCCGTTCTCCCTCGAGCTGCCCGACGGCGCCAAGCGAACCGTGGGACAAGGCAAGCCCGAGTTCCACGTCGGCTTGCACAACGAGCGGGCCATCAAGGCGCTCCGCACCTTGGACGAGGGCGACATCGCTGAGGCTTATCTACAAGGCGACATCGACATCGAAGGCGACATGCTGAAGCCGTTCGCGCTGCGCGCCTCGCTCGACGATAGCCATCCGCTGGTCGCCGCGTGGCGCTTCATTCAGCCGCTGCTGTTCGGGCAGGTCTACACCAACAAGCAGGCGATCGCGTCCCACTACAATCTCGACCCAAAGCTGTTCCTGAGCTTCCTCGATCCCGTCTTCCCGGCCTACAGCCAAGGCGTCTACGCTAACGATGACGAGCCGTTGTCGAAGGCGCTTCAGCGCAAATTCGATTGGGCCATCGCGCAATGCGATCTCGGCGCCGGCAAGCGCGTGCTGGAGATCGGGCCCGGCTGGGGCGCCTTCGCCGGCCACGCGCTGCAATCCGGCGTCCACTTCACCGGCATCACCAATTCGGAAGTGAGCCAAGCCTTCCTGCGCGACAAGCTCGCCAATTTCGGCGACCGGTTCGATATCCTGCTCACCGACTTCTACGACTTCGAGCCGAACGAGCCTTTCGACGCCATCGTTATCATGGGCGTCATCGAGCACCTGCCGAACTACGCGAAGGTGCTGAAGAAGTTCTACCGCCTGTTGAAGCCGGGCGGCCGCGTGTTCCTCGACGGTAGCGCCGCCAGGAAGAAGTACGAGCTGTCGACCTTCATGGTGCGCTACATCTATCCCGGCAACCACTCCTTCCTCGTGCTCGACGACTTCCTCAACAAGATGAACAAGACCGAGTTCGAGGTCGAGGAGCTGCACAGCGACCGCTGGAGCTACTACCTCACCTTCAAGCAGTGGGCGGAGAATTTGGAGTCTAACAAGGACTCCGTGAAGAAAACGTTCGGCGAGTTCGAGTATCGCCGCTTCCGCCTCTATCTGTGGGGCGCGGCCTACGAGTTTCTCGCCCGCAACCTCGACTGCTACCGCATGATCCTGTCGAAGCCTAAAAACGCCTAGGTCAGTAGACGTAAGTCTTAAGGATTGTCCGCCTAAAGATTGAGCCTGACCGGCGTGGCGCGCTCGAAAGGGGTGCGCCCACAAGGGAGACTCACAACCATGTGCGGAATTTGCGACTCTAAGGCGATCTCACGGCGCAGCCTCATGGCTGGTGCCGGCACGCTGCTCGCGGCGGGCGCTTTTGCCGTTCGCCCAGGCCACACTGCCGAAGAGGCGCCGCTGTCAAACGCCATCTCACCGTCCGAGGCGCTCGACCGGCTGAAGCAAGGCCACGCCCGCTACGCTGCCGGCGAGTTCAACGAGAGGGATTACCTTGCCGGCCGTGCCGCGCGGGCCGCGGGCCAATACCCAGTCGTGGCGGTCCTCGCCTGCGCGGACAGCCGCGTTCCGCCGGAGATCATCTTCGACAAGGGTCCTGGTGAAGTCTTCGTGGTCCGTGACGCCGGCAATGTGGTGAGCACCTATGGACTGGCGAGTATCGAGTACGCGATCGTGGTCCTCAAAGTGCCGCTCCTGCTCGTGCTGGGGCATTCAAACTGCGGCGCGGTCGCCGCGGCGCTCCAGTCTGCGCTGGAGCGCAGCAAGCTGCCGGGCCATCTGCCAGAGTTGGTCGAGGCGATCCAGCCGGCGGTGGACGCCGCCCACGGCAAGCATCCGGGCGATCTTCTGGCCGCGACCATTGACGAGAATGTCCGCCTCGGCATGAGCAACCTGAAGACGCGGTCGGATGTCATCGGTGACGCCATCAAATCGGGCAAGGTGGGCATCGCCGGCGGTGTCTACGATCTCGCCACAAGCAAGGTCAATTTCCTGTAGGCGCGCCGCATCCCCGCAAACTACCGCAAATGCCGTAGACTTCGGCGGCAAAGCCTTAAGCCTAGGTCGAGCGTGCCATGGATGCTTAATGGCGGCTTAGGGGATCGCCGCGATCATCGCCGCACGCACTTCTCTGGGAGGATGTCATCATGATCCGCCGCGCTGCAATCTATACACTCGCCGCTTCGCTCGCTCTCGCCACCACGCCGGCCTTCGCCTGCACCGGCATCAGCCTCAAGTCACAAGACGGCGCCGCCATCCGCGGCCGCACCTTGGAGTTCGGCTTTCCGCTTCAGTCGAACGTCATCGTCGTCCCTGCCGGCAAGGAGTTCACCGCCGTCATGCCTGACGGCGGCAAGGGCCTGACCTATACGACCCGCTACGGCATTGTCGGCGCCAACGCCTTCGACCAGGTGGCGATCATCGACGGTCTGAACGATCAGGGCCTCTCCGTCGGCCTGTTCTATTTTCCGGGCTACGCTCAATATGCCGACGCGAGCCAGGTCGACGCCGCGCACGCGCTCGCGCCCCAGGATTTCGGCATGTGGGTGCTCGGCAACTTCGCCACGGTCGATGAGGTGAAGAAGGCGGTCGAGGACATCGCCATGGTGGCGACGCCCATGCCTGGCCTCGGCAGCGCCAAAGGCGCGCCCGCCGACGTGCACTTCTTCATCCAGGACAGAAGCGGCAAGTCGATCGCCGTCGAACCTATCGACGGCAAGCTGAAGGTCACCGACGCGCCGCTCGGCGTCATGACCAACGCGCCGACCTACGACTGGCACCTGACCAATCTCAACAACTATCTCAATCTCTCGGTCAAGGACGTGACCTCGTCCAAGCTCGGCCCGGTCGGCTTATCGAGCTTCGGGACAGGCGCCGGCCTGCACGGCTTGCCGGGCGACTTCACGCCGCCGTCGCGCTTCGTCCGTGCCGCCATCTTCAGCCAGGCGGCGACGCCGAACGCTGAAGCCGAGGACGCCGTGTTCAGCGCCTTCCACATCTTGAATCAGTTCGACATTCCGAAGGGCTCGGTCCAGGGGTCGGTGGTCAGTAGCACGGCCGCTGAGATCACGGAGTGGACCAGCGTCAACGACCTCAAGAACCTGCGCTGGTATTTCCGCACCTATCAGGACCAATCGATCCGCATGGTCGATCTCGAGGAAGCCATCAAGGCGGCCAAGGGCGAGATCCGCACCATCGACATGGAGACCTCGGCCCAGAAGGTGCAGAACGTCTCGACCGAGGTGAAGAGCCCCAACCACGCTGCGGCGGACTAGCCGGCTTTCTTGGCGCGCTCATCAACGAGGCGGCCCCGGAGGCATCCCCGGGGCCGCTTTTGTTGTGGAGTGTCCCATTTCAAGACGGGCCGGGCGGAAACGCGTGGGGCGCCCCGCCGTGAGGCGAGACAGATGGCGTTTCCATGAATAGGATCGGCGCCCTGGGGAAACGTCCGCTGCGCCGTGCCATGTCTCATTGTCGTTTGTCGCTTTCATTTGCCCGTTTCCGCGCCGCGATCTGCGCGGCCACCCTTGCGCTTGCGCTCGTCGCCTTAGCGCCGCCTCCGGTCTATGCCCAAGAGCCGGCCGAAGAGCCGGCAGCGGAGCCGCAGCAAGAAGCGCCGGCGGAAAGCAAGCCGTCATGGGACGTTTCGAAGCCGTGCGAGAATGTGCAGCATCCCTACGAGGCCGACCTCTGCCAGCAATGGCGCACGGCGGAGGCTGCCGAGAAGACCGCCATTTCCACCGAGCGCGCCGTGGCGCTATCGCGGCTCCTGATGCTGATCGGCCTCGCGGCGACCGGCCTCCTCCTTTTGCTGTTCATTCCTCTCATCCTCGCCGCTCTCGCGGCGCGCCGCGCCGCCCGTGGTGCTGGCGCCGCCCATGCGTCAGCGCCCGACACGGCCGATCGCGAGGACGAGGTCCGCGCTTACGTGGACGTGGACAAGCTCGAGTTCATCGAGACCCCGGAGTCGGAAGGCGTGGTCAAGGTCAAGGTCGTGTTCCGCAATACCGGCCAGACGCCGGCCTTCAAGACCCGCAGCGCCACCCAGATCGGTATCAGGGGCGTGGCCGACGAGGACCTCATCCCCGTCATGCCGCTCCCCGACCGCGCCGCGAACTCGGCGCGCCCGCGGCTCGGCCGCGACGCCACCACCGTTGACATCGTCGAGTGCGATTCGACGCCGAGCCTCGCCGACCGCGTGATGAACGGCGACGCCACCATCGTCGTGTGGGGCTTCGCCGAATACATGGATGTGTTCGCGCGGCGGCGCCGGACGTCGTTCCAATATCTCTGCAACGCCGAGACGCTCGACACGGGGCAGGTCTTCAAGCCCATGGTGCGCGGCGACGAGGAAGGCTAGTCAGCCTAGTCGCACCAGGACCTCAGTCTGCCGAGCGGGCCGCGGCGCCAATAGCAATCGGGCCCGAAGGTCGGAGCCAACGCAACCGCATAACCGGGATCCACGGGCACGTAGCCGGGCGCCGCTTCGACATAACCCGGGTCCACATAGTCGGGCGCCACTTCGACATAGCCGGGCTCGACATAGCCGGGTTCCGCGACATAACCCGGCGCCACATAGCCGGGCTCGGGCCCGCACCCGTAAGGACCGCAATCGAAAGTCCGCGCGGATTCGCAACCGGGCGCAAGTCCGCGCGGATTCGGAACCGGCTAGGCTTTTCAACGGTTTCTTGGTCTATTCACGGTGCAATGCCGACCCCTGGAGCGTAAGCTTCAGAGCCAAGCGCCGGCCGGGCCCTCGCGCGGAGCCACGGGCGTCTTGGCGTGCCGGGACCGTAACGCGCCCATGTCGCCCCGACTGCCGCTCCTCACCACCTCCGCCGACGCGAGAGCCGCCACGCTTCAGGGCCTGCTCATTGCCACCATCGTCATCGGCGCGCTCTATTTCGCCCGCGACGTGCTCCTGCCGCTTGCGCTCGCCATCCTGCTGAGTTTCGTGCTCACGCCGCCGCTTCTCCTCCTCCGGCGCATCAAGGTGCCGCGCGTGCTCGCCGTCGCCATCGTCGTGGGCGTAGCCTTCGCCATCATCTTCGGCCTTGGCTGGCTGATCTCGCGCGAGGCTACCCAACTGGCCGCCGACCTTCCCGGCTATCAGGCGACGCTCTCGCAAAAAATCCAGTCGCTGCGCGAGTCGACGAGCGAATCGAAGGTTCTGCAAAAGGCGGAAGACGTCCTCACCGATCTGCAAGCGCAACTTGACCAGCCCCAACAAGCCCCGCCGGCGCCTTCGGTCGGCGCGGAGGCACTGCATCCCGACGACAAGCCGGTCGTGGTCGAGGTCCGCCAGCCGCCGCCGACAGGGCTCGCGCTCTACCGCCGGATTGCCGGCACGCTTCTCCCGCCGCTCGCCACCGCCGGCATCGTGCTCCTCCTCGTCGTGTTCATCCTGCTGCAGCGTGAGGACTTGCGCGACCGGCTGATCCGCCTGTTCGGCGCCTCCGATCTCCAACGCGCCACCTCCACCATGTCCGACGCGGCGGGCCGCCTCTCCCGCTATTTCCTCAGCCAGGTGCTGATCAACGCCGCCTACGGCACCTTCATCGCAGTGGCGCTATGGGCCATCGGCATGCCGAGCCCCATCGCCTGGGGCATCCTCGCCATGCTGATGCGCTTCGTGCCGTATGTCGGCTCCTACATCGCCGCCGCGCTGCCGCTCCTCATCGCCGCGGCCATCGACCCCGGCTGGACCACGGTGATCATGGTGCTCGTGCTGTTCGTCGCCGGCGAGATGTTCATGGGCCAAGTGGTCGAGCCGCAAGTGTTCGGCCGCGGCACCGGCGTCACCCCCATCGCCGTCATCGCCTCGACCATCTTCTGGGCCTGGCTGTGGGGGCCGCTCGGGCTCCTCATCGCCATGCCGATCACCGTGTGCCTCGCCGTGCTCGGCCGCCATGTCGAGGGGCTCGGCTTCCTCGACGTGCTGCTTGGCGACGAGCCGGCGCTGACGCCGGAGCAGAGCTTCTACCAGCGCGCCCTGACCGGCGACGCGGCCGAGGCCACCTATCAGGCCGAGCTTTGCCTCAAGGACCAGAGCCTCGTCGCGTATCTCGACAGGGTGGCGCTTGGCGGCCTCAAGCTCGCCGAGCGCGATGCCGCCCGGGGCGCGCTCGACGGCCAGCAGACCGAGCGCATCGCCCGCACCGTGAAGGAGATGCTGGAGAACCTCGCCGATTTCGAGCCGCGCCGCTGGTTTCAGCGCCTCCGCCACAAGGACGAGGCGACGGAAAACGGCAAGGAGGGCGCCGAAGGCTTGGCTTCGCTCGAGGCCGCGGAGGAGGACGCCGAGGAGAAGCTCCCGGTTATCGATCCGCTCCTGCCCGAGTGGCGCGACGGCGAGCCGGTGCTCGTCATCGGCGGCCGCTCGATGCTCGACGAGGTGGCCGGCGCCATGCTCGCTGCCGTGCTGGAAAAGCGCGGGCTCGGGGCCAAGGCTTTAGGCCCGGAGGCGATCTCCGCCGGCCACATCACCTCGCTGCACAACACGCAAGCGCGCCTCCTATGCCTGTCCTATCTCGGGCTCGGCACCGGGCCCGCCCATATCCGCTATCTGGTCAAGCGCCTGCGGCGCATCCTCCCCGAGGGCACCCTGATCCTCGTCGCCTATTGGCAGGACGGCCAGGACAGCGACAGCGTCAAGGAACTGCTCGATGTGGCCGGCGCCGACGCCTACGCCGCGACGCTTCACGAGGCTGCGGAGTATTGCGTGAAGGCCGCCAAGGGGGAGCTGAAGGGCGAGGCTGAGGCGGCAGAAGGCGAGGCGGAGAAGGGCGGCGATACAGCTGCCGCGGCGAAGGCGACCGCCGCGAAGGCCGCATCGGCCGCCAAGACGCCTGCGCCTGCCGACAAACCCAAAGGCAAGAAACCCGCCGCCCGCGTGGCTTGATGGACCGGACCGAACGCCCCTATGCCGCCCAGGAGCGGATCCCGAGGACCTGGGGCAGGACCTCGTAGGCTTGGCCGAGCAGCTGTGGCGGTTCGAACTCCAACTCAGACATGGCTCTTAGGAGCCTCTCGTCGGACTCCAGTTCGGCGGCGAGCTTGAGCCAGGTCTCCGCCAGGGCTACGAGCTCGCGTCGCGCCCCGTCCGTTGCCGCGCATTGGGCGAACGCCAGGAAGCGCTCCGCATTTTGGCGGCATTCGCCAGGATCTCCTGTCATGCCTGCCGTCCTTTCTGGTGCAGGCGGGAGTCTTGAGGCTCTCAGCCGCCGGGGCCTGTGGTGGTCATGTGCCGACGATGGAGAGAGCTTGCGCCCGCGGCCCGCGCAGTGCGAGTCCCTTATCTCGCAATGCAGCAACGCCGGCTGTCGGGCGAATCCACGATTTTGTCTTGCGGCAAGGCCCCGAAAATCGTGGATGCCCGGCACAAGGCCGGGCATTACGGGTGTCTATTGGGACGCGGAAGTCTGGATCGCGGGTCACGGGCAGGTGCGGCCAGCAATCATCCCGCCCCACGCCCCGATGGGGACGGCGACCGAACCTGCCTTCCCTGTCCCCACCATGATCGCCGCCAGTTTGAGTCCGGCTCCCGTTTGGACGAAGACCGGTCCCCCGGAGCTGGCCGGGTGCGCGGCGCAATCGGTGAGCCAAAGATGCTCGGCCTGTTTGACGAGGCGGCAGCCGAACTGCGCGGTCAACACGTAACGCCGCTTCGCCGGGTAGGCGGCATGGACCAGCGACGCGCCGGCGCCGCCAGCGCCGGCCTGATCGAGGTCCAATGGCGCGATCTTGTCGAGACTGTCGGCAAGCGTGATCAGCGCGACATCCTGTGCGAGCGACGGCTTTTCATAGTCGTAGCCGGGAGGAAAATGCAGACACTTGGCCGTGGCATGCCCGAGCCAGTCCGACCCTCTGACGCCGGCGAGAAAATGGATGTCATGATGCGGGAACGGCTTCTTGCGCCAGGGATCGACCACGCAATGCGCTGCGGTGATGACGACATTGGGCGCGATCAGCGACCCCGTGCATTCGCTTCTGCGCCGGTAGCCGGCGACATTGATCTGGCCGATCGCGCCCCAAGGGGGCCCCGTCTCCTCGATCACCTTCGTGCCGCCGTCCGACGGGCTTGATGGATCTTCTGCGAACGCGCTGATGCCGGTGATGAGGAAGACCGACAGGCATACGATGCCGTGCGCGCAGTGCCGCACGGCTTCGCATCTTGGGTGTCGATTATGCCCCATAGACCTCACTGCGGCGCATCTTGAAGTCGTGGGTGGTGACCACCTCGGCAATGACATGTGCGAGCTTGGCGCCGCCTTTGACCGACGGCTCGATGGGGTTGGCGTAGTCGGCTGGTGAATCGAAGACCAGGCGCAGATCGATGAGCGGTAGCCTGCGGGCGAACGCTTGCCTCGTGATGACGTCGTTGAAGATGGTGAGCCCCGTATTGCCGATGCGGCGCTCATCCGCATCCTCGTAGTTCGAGTCGTAGATCGTGCACACCACGACAGGGAGCTTCGTGCGCGTCACGGCATCGATCATCGCCGCATAGGTCTCGGTAAACGCGGCGCGCACTTTCGAGAGCTTGTCGAGCGCCTCTCCCACCGAGCGGGACTTCTCCTCGAGTATCTCCTTGTACTGAAGCGCGTCGTTGCCGCCCGACGACACCACGAGATGGGTCGCGCCCGCGGGCAGCCGCGCGATCTGGCCTTTCACGTCCGCCGTGACCGAACCGTCGACTGCGCCGAGCGTGGCGCTCCAGCCTGTGGGCAGCGCTTCGCGGAGCTGCTGGATGACGTCGGGGCCGTCGCCGACATAGGCCTTGTTGTCGAAGATCGAGTCGCCGAGCAGCACGACGTGCTTCTTGGCGGGGGCCGGCTCGGCGCGCGCACGCGAGGCGCTTGCGAGGATCGCCGCGCCGGCGATCAGCGCGCGGCGGGAGGGGCTCGGCGGGGTGTCATCGCTCATGGCCGGGCATCATGTCATCGCCGGCTGCGGCGATGCAATTCCCCTCTCCCTCCCCCCGCAGGGGAGTCTCTCCTCCCCTTACGCCGCCAATCCGGTTGAGAACCCGAAACTGTCATCCCGGTGACACCAGAGGTTCATGCGCGGTTGCGACTCTTTCCCTCGCCGCGGCCGGCCTCCCCTGCCGGCCGTACCACCTATGCAATTGAGGGAGGAGAGAATGCCAATATCCGCCTTCCAAATGCCCGTGTTGGCTGTCTTTACCGTCCTGTTGTCCACCGCCGCTTGGGCGGAGGAGCAGGCGCCAATCAAGTCCTACCGGAGCATCACCAGCGACGTTCTGCTCGATCCGAACCCCGCCGACTGGCTGATGTGGCGGCGCACCTACAATAGCTGGGGCCACAGCCCGCTCGATCAGATCAACAGCAAGAACGTCAATCGGCTTCAACTGGCCTGGGCCTATACCCAGGAACCTGGCAACCAAGAGGCCGCGCCGCTCGTTAATGACGGCATCATGTATCTGGCGCAGTCGAACAACGTCGTGCACGCACTCGATGCCACCAACGGCGATCTGCTCTGGGAATACCGCCACCCGTTGCCAGAGCTTAAAGGCAGCTACGTCAAGCGCCAGCTGCTGCGCTCGCGCAACGCCATCGCGCTCCATGACGACAAGGTCTATCTCGCCACCGGCGACGCCCGTCTCGTGGCGCTCGACGCCAAGACCGGCGAAATCGTGTGGAACGTCGCGGTCGCCGATTACAACCCCGGCTTCAACTACACCGCCGGTCCGCTGATCGTGAAAGACATGGTCATCGCCGGCATTTCCGGCTGTACCACGCCCGACACCGGTGGCGGCTGCTTCCTCACCGCCCATGACGCCGAGACCGGCAAGGAGCTATGGCGCCGGCACACCATTGCCCGCGGGGACGATCCCAACGACGCCACCTGGGCTGGTATCCCGCTCGAAGAGCGCAAGGGCGGCTCCATGTGGGGCACCGGCGCCTACGATCCCGAGCTCAATCTGATCTATTGGGGTGTCGCGCCGCCAATCCCGCACTCCGAGCTTGCCCGCGGCACGCCGGAGGCGGCGCACCTCTATACCAACTCGACGCTCGCCATCGACCCCGACACCGGCAAGATCGTGTGGTATTTCCAGCATCTGCCGAGCGACAACTGGAACCTCGATCACGCCTCCGAGCGCGTGCTGGTCGACGTCGGCGACGGCGACGACACGAAGAAGATACTGCTCACCATCGGCAAGACCGGTATCGTCTGGGCGCTCGACAGGAAGACCGGCAAGTACCTCTGGAGCACCGAGACCGTGCATCAGAACGTCATCTCCAACATCGATGAGAACGGCAAGATCACGCTCAACGAGGCGACGAAGCCCAAGGAGCTCGATGTCGACTATCTCGCCTGCCCGTCGCTCTATGGCGGCAAGATCTGGCAGGCGACGGCCTACAACCCCACCACCAAGACGCTGTACGTGCCGCTCGCCAATATGTGCAACGACTACAAGGTCGTCGAGCAAAACCCCGACCCCGGAGAGGATTTCGGCCGCGGCCGCTTCGCCGAACGCCATGCGCCCGGCAATAACGGCATGGTCGGCCGCATCGAGGCGGTGGACGTTGAGACCGGCAAGCCGATGTGGAGCCACCAGCGCCGGGCCATCATCAGCGGCGGTCTGCTCACCACCGGCGGCGGTCTCGTGATCGGCGGCGACGGCGGACGCCGTGCGCTGGCGCTCGATGCCCGCACCGGCACGGTGCTGTGGGAGCTGCCGGTCAGCTCCTCGATCGGCGGCTTCCCGATGACCTATATGGTCAACGGCAGGCAATACCTCGCCATTCCGGTCGGCTCCAACAAGCTCGTTCAGTTCTCGGCGTCTCTGACGCCGGATGTCATTGCCCCGGCCGACCGGAAGGAGGGTAAGGGCTCTGCGTTGTTGGTGTTCGCGCTGCCGCAGGCTCCCGACCTGCCGGCCGTCGCCGAAGCCGAGCAGTAGGGGACTGTAGGGTGGGCAACGGCGCTTGCCGTTGCCCACGCTGAGGATGCGCGCGGTGGTGGGCACGCTCCGCTTTGCCCACCCTACGGATTCGTTCTATCGGTCGCTTGCGGCTCTCGGAAGCAGAGCGCCATCAGGCCGCCGAGGGCGAGCGCCGCGGCGAGGAACAGCAGCGCCGCAGAGAAGTTGCCCGTCGCCTCTCTCAGCACGCCGACGATATAGGGCCCGGCGAAGCCGGCCGTGTTGCCCATGGAGTTGATCAGCGCCAGGCCCGCCGCCGCGCCCGTGCCGGTCAGAAGCGCCGTGGGCAGCGACCAGAACGGCCCGAGCGCCGCATAGAAGCCGAGTGTGGCGAGGGTCAGCGCGATCATGGTGGGCAGCAGCGGCCCGGCATAGGCGCTCCAGGCGAAAGCGGACGCCGCAAGCAGCAGCGGCAGGGCGATGTGCCAGCGCCGCTCGCTGAGCCGATCCGAGCGCCGTCCCCACACCACCATGGCGATCGCCGCGAAGAGATAGGGGATGGCGGTGAGGAAGCCGACCTCGAGCGGCGCGAGTCCGAAACTCGCAATCACTTGCGGCATCCAGAAGCCGATACCGTAGAGCCCGATGACGATGAGGAAATAGAGCAGCCCGAGCGCCAGCACTCTAGGACGAGTGAGGCTCGCGCCGAGATCGGCGTAGCCCACCTCGCGCGTGGTCTTGGCCTCTGCGGCGAGCGTGTCTGCGAGCGACTTGCGTTCGTCCGTGGTGAGCCACGCCGCCTGTTCCGGCTTGTCGTCGAGGAACGCGAGCGCGACGAGCCCGAGGACGATGGCGGGTAGGCCCTCGACGATGAACAGCCAGTGCCAGCCCGCAAGCCCCAAAAAGCCGTGCATCTCCAGAAGCGCGCCCGAGACGGGTCCGCCCACCACCGTGGCGAGCGGCACCGCCGCCATGAACAGGGCGACGATGCGGGCGCGCTCCGCGGCTGGAAACCAATAGGTGAGGTAGAGAATGACGCCGGGGAAGAAGCCGGCCTCGGCGATGCCGAGCAGAAGCCGCAGGACGTAGAAGCTCGTCTCGCCGGTGACGAGCGCCATGGCGCAAGCGACGATGCCCCACGAGATCATGATGCGGGCGAGCCAGATGCGCGCGCCGAAATATTGCAACGCGAGATTGCTCGGAATCTCGAATAGGATATAGCCGACGAAGAAGATGCCGGCGCCGAAGCCGTAGACCGCGGGCGAGAAGCCGAGGTCCTCGTTCATGTGCAGCGCGGCGAAGCCGACGTTCACCCGGTCGAGAAAGTTGACCACATAGCAGAGACCGAGGAACGGGATGAGGCGCCGCGCGGCCTTGGCGACGGCCGCGTCGCGGTGCCGGTGATCTTGGTCCATGGGCCTCCGGGGCTTTGGAGTATGCTGCCGCGGGCCATCATACTGATTCGGCCGCAATTTAAGAGGAGGAGGCTAACCCCATGGCCATTCCCTTGGATCAGGCAGCGGCTGCGCTCCGCGAAGCCATGCGCGAGACGGTGAAGCGCTATTCGTTCTGGTATCTGGTCCAAGGCGTGTTGCTGGTGGTGGCGGGCGTGCTTGCCCTGGTCTACCCGTTCGTCGCCTCGGTCGCCATCGTCTATCTGCTCGGCTGGATCCTGATCGCGAGCGGCATCTTGCAGGGCATCGGCCTCATCGGCGCGAGCAACGTGCCGCATTATTGGCTGCAGCTCATCTCGGCGGTGCTCGCCATCGTCATCGGCGTGTTGCTGTTGCGCGCGCCGGACAGCGGTCTCCTCATCATGACCGTGCTGCTCATCGTCTATTTCATGGTCGAGGGCATCGCTAAGATCATCTTCGCGCTGACCATCCGCCCGTTTCCCAATTGGGGCTGGGTCTTGGGCAGCGGCTTCGTCGGCATCCTGCTCGCGCTCATCCTATGGGCCAACATGCCGCTCTCGTCGGAGTGGGTGCTCGGAATGCTCTTGGGCATCCTCCTGGTGTGCGAGGGAGCAGCCCTCACCTACCTTGCCTGGAAGGTGCGCACGGCCGGGGCGGGCACGGCGGCCTAGACTAGGGCGCGGCGGTTTCCTTGAGGAAGCGGGTGTAGATCCAGCCCTCCTCGGAGCTCGCAGGGTTGGCCACTTGCACCCAGTTGCCCTCGCGGGCTTTGACGCGAAGCTTCGTGCCGGCCTGCAGGACCTTCAGGATCTTCTCGTCGCCCGCCCCGGTCCGCAGATTGACGGCGCTGGTCACCTCGACCCATTCGTTCTTGCCCGCGAGGTCTGCGGCGGCCGCCACGAGCCTGCCAAGCGGACCTGGACTTGGCTGGGGCTGAGCTGCTGCATTTGGCGTCTCCACTGGCGCCGGCGCCGCCTCCTCCGGCACGGCGGCTACCTCCTCCATCTCCGCCGCGGGTGCGAGCGCCCATTGCTGCTTCAGTACCGCAAGCTTCGCCTCGCGGTCGGTGATGCCGAGAGCGCCGGCGCGGTCGTACCAAGCCGCGGCCGCCTCCGGATCGGGCTTGATGCCTTGCGTGCCGAGCGCGGCGATGACCTCGGGATTGTAGGTCGCGCCGACCGCAAGCGCCGCCTCGCCGCTACCGGCCTCCGCGGCGCGCTCGAAATAGGCGCGGGCGCCAGCGAGGTAGCCGACGGCGATCATCTTGTTGCCATGATCGATCAAGTCCTCGACCCGGTCTGCCTCGCCCGCACGGACGACAAGCCCTGCAGCGGGATCAGGCGCGATGTCGAGATCGGTGCCCGCCCGCGCGAGCACGGCGCCATCCGCCGCGACAAGCTCGACACGGAGGCTTGTCCCGCCGGACGCGTCCTCCGGCACGCGCAAGGTGAGCCCGTCTATCTCATCGGGCCCCAGGCTCCATTCGTTGACGCCATAGGGGCGCCCTTGCGAGAACGCCGCGCCCTGCGGCAGGTCGCGGATGGCGATGACGCTCCGGCCTGGCAACGCGCCCGCGGCGTCGATGGCGATGGCGAAGGCAACCTGTTCGCCCGGCTTTGCCTCGATGCGGTCGGGGACGGTGAGCACGATTTCCGGCGCAGGCGTTGCCGCGCCAAGCACTGGCGCGGCGGCGATATTGGCCTGTTGGCTTGTCGTGGCCGGCAGTGCGGCGAAATCGATCCCTGAATCCGGCCCGCGCAGCGCACCGAACCACAGCAGCCCGGCGAGAATGGCCGCCGGGGCCAAAGCCACCAAGGTCAGCACCGCGAACACACCGGGGCTCGGCCAGGTGAAACGCCGAGCGCCGCGGTCTTTCAGCGGTGGAATGACCCCGCCGAGTGGCCGCGGGTCCCGAGTGGCACGTAGTCCTTCGGGTGCGAAGCGCTCGGCCATGGACGACACCGTGTGCCCTGCCAGGTTCTCGGCGGGCAGCTCCGCGGCAATGCGCTCCGCCAGACTCAGCGGACGAGGTATTTCGGGCATTTCAAGTGGCTTGAGCGCCGGCTGGACCATGGCACCCTCCCTACGCGTGACACCAAACAGATGAGCTCGCTTCTAAGTCCCGTCAGTTCTTGTTCTGGTTCTTGCTCCATTCGAGAAAGGCGCGGAACAGTTTGGAGCGCTCCTCTTCCGAGGCGGAGGCGGAGCCCGCGTCGGCCTGGGCGAGGAACGTCTCGAACTTGGCCCGTGCGCCGGAGTCCGCGGCAATGGACTCCTTCGCACGCTCAATCCAAGCCTCAGCCAGCGGTGAGCGCTGCCAGCCCTCGAGAGTCGCGGCGAAGTTCACTTGCTGCCACTTGGGATGCCGCGGCGGGGCCATGAACGCATCGAAATTCGAGAAGAAACGATTCACGAAACGATCGAGCTTGCGGTAGCGCGCGTTGTCGCTCGCCCAATTGAACGACACGAGCACCGCGCACACCGCCAGCGTGTCCACGCGCGTCCCCTCCGCGATCAGTGCGGGATAGTCGTCATGGGTCAGCGTCGCGGGGTAATATTCGTCCTCGAGGCCCTTGGCGTAGGGCACGGGCAGCAGCCTCAGTCCGCCGTCTTCGAGATGGGCGAGGATCGGCGCGGGTTTGCCCGTCACCACCACGGCGGCGCCGATCTCTCCGGCCTTGAGCTTGGCCACGGCGTCGGCCTCGTCGAGATGGACCACGCGCACGCCGATGCCGAGCGCCTCGAACACGAGACGCGCGGTGATCTCGGCGCCGCTGCCCTCAGGCCCGAAACTGACGACCTGGCCTTCCAGCGCGCGAACATCATCGGTTTCCGCCCGCGCCAGCACGTGCATCTCCTCGTTGAACAGCTTGGCGACGTAGGCGATTTGGCTTTCGAGGTCGGGACCGAGTTCGCCCGTGCGCGCGAAGTGCTTAAGCACGTTGGCCTGAGTGATGCCCATGTCGACGCCGCGCATGAACAAGACGTCCTTGAGATTTTGCGCCGGGCCTTTGCCGACCATCGGTACCACGCGCATTTGATCGCCGTCGTCGAGCACTGCGGCGATGTCCTGTATGACGGCGAGGTCGGTAGCGTGAAAGCTGCCGGCCATGATGGTGACGGTGTTGTCGTTGAGCTGCGCGCGATAGCGCTCGCGGACGCTCTGCGCGCTCTCGGCAGCTGCCATATCGGCCGCGACGAGTGCCAGAACGGCGAGCAGGCACAAGCGTGTAGCCAGGGCGAAACGCATCGACTTGCCCCTCACGCGCTTCACCCCGAAACCGGCCGCCCGGCTCGAAGCGCGGGAAGACGAGGCGGCCTGATGCAGCAAATTGGCTGGTGCTGGCGGGAGGAGGCGTATTCTTAGCTCGACTTCCCCCGTCGTGCTGCGATCCCTGTGGCGCGAATGGGAAGTGATATCTTTGTCGCTGTCAAGTACTTAGCGACCAATTGCACAACAATATCACAGTCTTGCCACAACTATGACCGGCAACGACTGGAAAACGGCAAGACCAGGGCAAGTCGATAACTTTGCATTAACCAAAACAACAATTGCCGCCGTCGGGTAAGACTCCGGGCGTAATCTTGGCGCAGCATTGGGGGCGGGTCGCAGGGATGCGCCCGCGCTCGTCCCTAACGCGCGTGAAGGCGAGTTGGTTTCGTGGGGTGAGGCGAGGCCGCTAATCGGCGTCCATCTTGAGCGCGGCGATGAACGCCTCTTGCGGGATGTCGACCCTGCCGAAGCTGCGCATCTTCTTCTTGCCCGCCTTCTGCTTCTCCAGCAATTTTCGCTTACGGGTGATGTCGCCGCCATAGCACTTGGCGGTCACGTCCTTCCTGAGCGCGCTGATCGTCTCGCGCGCGATGACCTTGCCGCCGATCGCCGCCTGGATCGGAATCTTGAACATGTGGCGCGGGATCAGGTCCTTCAGCTTCTCCACCATGGCGCGGCCGCGCGTCTCGGCGCGGCTGCGGTTGACGATCACCGACAGCGCGTCGACCGGCTCATCGTTGACGAGCAGCGCCATCCTCACGAGGTCGCCTTCCTCGTAGCCGATGATGTGGTAGTCGAACGAGGCATAGCCGCGCGAGACGGATTTGAGCCGGTCGTAGAAGTCGAACACCACCTCGTTGAGCGGCAGATCGTAGACAAGCATGGCGCGGCTGCCGGCATAGGTGAGCGTCTTCTGCCGCCCGCGCCGGTCTTCGCACAGCTTGAGCACCGAGCCGAGATGCTCGTCCGGCACGAGAATGGTCGCCTCGATCCACGGCTCTTCGATCTTGGCGATGCGTTGCGGCTCGGGCATGTCGGCCGGGTTGTGCAGCTCCTTCATCGTGCCGTCGGTGAGATAGACGCGGTAGATCACGGAGGGCGCCGTGGCGATGAGGTCGATGTTGAATTCGCGCTCCAGTCGCTCGCGCACGATCTCGAGATGCAACAGCCCGAGAAAGCCGCAGCGGAAACCGAAGCCGAGTGCCGCGGACGTTTCCATCTCGTAGTTGAAGCTCGCGTCGTTGAGGCGGAGCTTGGCCACCGCCTCGCGCAAATCCTCGAACTCGGATGCATCGACCGGAAACAGCCCGCAGAACACCACCGGCTGCGCCGGCTTGAAGCCTGCAAGCGCCGTCGCGGCGGGTTTCCGCTCGTCGGTGACGGTGTCGCCGACGCGCGTGTCCGCCACCTCGCGGATCGAGCCGGTGAAGAAGCCGATCTCGCCGGGTCCGAGCCGGTCGCGCATCTCTTGCTTGGGCCGGAAGATGCCGACCCGGTCGACCTGATAAGCGGCGCCCGTCGACATCAAGCGGATGCGCTGGCCTTTGGCGAGGACGCCGTCGATGATGCGCACCAAGACGACGACGCCGAGATAAGGATCGTACCAACTGTCGACGAGCAGCGCCTTGAGCGGCGCGTTGATCTCGCCCTTGGGCGCCGGCAGGCGATGCACGACGGCCTCCAGCACCTCCTCGACACCCTTGCCGGTCTTGGCCGAGATCTCCAGCGCGTCACGGGCGTCGAGACCGATCACGTCCTCGATCTGCTGGCGCACGCGGTCGGGCTCGGCGGCGGGGAGGTCGATCTTGTTCAGGACCGGCACAACCTCGTGATCATTGTCGAGCGCTTGGTAGACGTTGGCCAAGGTCTGCGCCTCGACGCCTTGCGTCGCGTCCACCACGAGGAGCGATCCCTCGCACGCAGCAAGCGACCGGTTCACCTCATAGGCGAAGTCGACGTGCCCCGGCGTATCGATCAGGTTGAGCTCGTAGAGCGCGCCGTCCTTGGCGCGATAGTCGAGGCGCACCGTCTGGGCCTTGATGGTGATGCCGCGCTCGCGCTCGAGCTCCATGGAATCCAGCACCTGCTCCTTCATTTCCCGCGCCGTAAGGCCGCCGCAGAGCTGGATCAGCCGGTCCGCGAGCGTCGACTTGCCGTGGTCGATATGGGCGATGACGGAGAAGTTGCGGATGCGGGAAAGGGGCGGCGCCTCGGATGCACTCATGGGCGGCTAGGTAGGGGAGCAGCAAGCCGCTGGTCAAGCCGCTCCCTGCGGCAATTGCGACCGTCCCCTGCGGCAATAAAGGCGAAACCATGGGAACGTTTGCCTCAAAAAGGCAGTTGTCAGGGTCTAGGCGGGGGCTGCTAGGAAGGTTCCTCCCAACCTGATTGGAGAGTCACAATGATCAAGAAGATGCTTCTCGCCGCGATTGCGGCAGGTCTCGTTTCCGCAACGACGCTCCCCCTGCAGACCGCTCCGGCCGAGGCCGCCGTCATGGCCGGCATGAGCTGTAAGGACGCCGCCAAGGCACAATATCCTGATGACCGCAAGACGCGGCACGAGTTCAAGAAGGCCTGCAAGGATGCCTGGAAGGCTTCCCAGTAGTCCAGGTCTCGCCTGAACTTGAGGCAAGTTGTAGGAAAGGGGGCCTTCGGGCCCCCTTTCTCATTGCGCGGAGATCAACCAATTCGCAAGGCCGCCCTGATACTGGCTTCCCGGCCTTGCAGTCCATTGACCGCGGGGCTCGAACCAGGCCTTATCGCGCCGGTGAACGCCGCGATTTATTCATGGGAGCAAATTCAATGCTGAAGAAGATGTTACTCGTTGCCGGCGCCTCTTTCGTCCTTGCCGGCGCCACGAT
Source organism: Methyloceanibacter sp. (assembly GCF_050726195.1). GTDB lineage: Bacteria > Pseudomonadota > Alphaproteobacteria > Rhizobiales > Methyloligellaceae > Methyloceanibacter. Next base: position 136,823 of record NZ_JBOHJC010000005.1, read on the forward strand.
GATCGCCGCGCCCGTTCCGGCCGAAGCCAGACACGGATGCGACGCACGGGCCGACGTGCTCTACCCGCACAACAAGCATGCGCGCAAGGGCTACAAGAAGTCCTGCAAGGTCGACCACCGGGCCTGGAAGAAGCGTAACAACAAGGGCATCTGGATCGTTCTCTGAATCCGGCTCTTGCCGAATGATTGAAGAGGGTCCCGCCGGTGCGGGGCCCTTTTCGTTTTGTCAGCTCTGCTTATCGCCCCAGATCTCGGCAAGCCGCTGGGCGCGCCCGCAATTCCACTTGTAGAACTTGTAACTCACCGGATTTAGCGTGTGGTAGTCCTGGTGATAGTCCTCGGCGTCGTAGAACGTCGTCACCGGCTTGATCGCGGTCGCGACCTCCTGCTTGAAGCGGCCGGCGATGTCCTGCTTGGTGGTCTCGGCTTGCGTCTTCTCCTCATCGTCCGACACGAACACGACGGTCTTATAGGCCGGCCCCTTGTCACAGAACTGTCCGGTGGGGTCGAACGGGTCGACGTTGCGCCAGAAGTGGTCGAGCAGCTCGGCGTAGCTCACCTTGGACGGGTCGTAGGTCACCTTGACGGCCTCGACATAGCCCTCGTGGCTGCCATAGGTGGGATCGGGCGTCGTGCCGCCGGCATAGCCCGACACGGTCTCGGTCACGCCCTCCACATGGTCGTAAACGTCCTCCACGCACCAGAAGCAGCCGCCGGCGAAGATTGCGGTCTTGGTCTCCGCCGCCCGCGCGTCGTATGCCCCGCAGGCGAGAATAAACGCGGCCAGGAAGATGGCCGTCAGGCTTGCGCAAATCGTCCGCGCGATCATGGGAGCTCTCCTATTCATGTCCGATCAGAACGATAAGGAGAGCTTGCCCGCCGGCATAGTGGCTCTCGCGCGACCGTGAATTGAATTGATGCAGGCCGGCCGGTGCCGCTATAGCAGGAAATCATCGGTATCGAGGGTACCTATGTTTGCAATCTTGACCCGGAAGTCCGCAGTCCCGTCGCCGTTGACGTCGCCCTCGAGGACGCCTGCGGCAAAGCGAAGCTCGCCGGCCGTGTTGGTAAAATCGGCATCGCCAACGAACGTGAACGCCTGATTGTCAGCTTGAGTCGTATCAGCGTCGATGCCGCGGAGATCGACACGGTCGCCCTGGCTGCGGCTGAAATTGAGAATGGTGTCGGCAGCCGAAACCTTGCTGTCGCTCAGTTTCTCGAACACAAACCGATCGCGGCCCGTGCCGCTGGACATCACGTCCTTGCCGGCGCCGCCGATCAGTACGTCGTTGCCCTTGTTGCCGATCAGCCGGTCGTTACCTTGGCCGCCGTCGATCGTATCGCTGCCGCGGTTGCCGTCGAGGTAGTCGTTGCCGTCGCGCCCATCGAGCTCGTCCGACTTCCACCCCGAGCGGATCTTGTCGCGCCCATCATCGCCCTTGAGTTCGTAGGGCTGGTTCCTGAAGAAGTTCTCAAGTCCGCTGCCGCTGAGCGCCGTCGACACCTTGAGGCGCGGCGAGAAATCCACGTCGAGGAGATGACTGGATCCCTTGTCGATGATGAATTGCCGAATCGTACCGCTGGTCGGTACGTCGCCTATGTACTTGAAGCCCGAGCCCGTTGCGTGGAGTGTAATGTTATGGCCGCGATCCTCGAGGTCGAAGCGCGAGGAGCCGTGCGGCTCGGGGTCGCCGTGCTTGGCATGGTCGATCAAGGCGTTGATGTCGACTCCCTTGGCGGTGAGGACTCTGAGTTTGATGGTCATGGTGTGTCCCGAGGGGCCATGCGGGATAGGCCGGCCTAAGCGCCTTCGGCTTGGACTAAGTGTCTAGAAAGCTTCATTGGAAAGCACCTAACGAAGCCTAATCTTCGCCATGCAAATTTGATGAATTGGCCCAGGGATGCCCCTCCTGTCCCCCGTGCCTTGGCCTGTGGCCCGCCGATTGCTAAGCCATGAGGCACAAACCAGCGAGCGCCCTTCTCGAGCCATCATGCACCAGCGCCTTTCACTGCCTACGAGCGCGATGAAGCCGGCCTACGATGTAGTCGTGGTCGGGTCCGGCTATGGCGGCGGCGTGTCGGCCTCGCGGCTGTCGCGCGCCGGCCAGCGCGTCTGCGTCATCGAGCGGGGCCGGGAGTTCCCGACCGGCGCCTTTCCCAGCCGCCTGCCTGAGCTTCGCCGCGAGCTGCAATTGAACGGCGGAAAGATTCGGTCCGGCTCGCGCGCCGGACTGTTCGATTTCCGGCTCGGCTCCGACATCCATGTGCTGGTGGGCTGCGGCCTTGGCGGCGGCTCGCTGATCAATGCCGGCGTCGGCCTGCGGCCCGATGCCCGTGTGTTCGCCGACCGGTCCTGGCCGGAGGCTGTCCGCAACGACGGCCTGCTCGATCTCGGCTTCGAGCGGGCTAGAGCCATGCTGCGCCCCTCCCGCTACGGCAAGGCGCCGGAGCTGACCAAGTATCGCGCGCTCGAAGCGGCGAGCGCGGCGTTCGGCGAGCCCCCTGTGGCCGCGCCCGTCGTGGTGAGCTTCGAGGACACCGTCAACCCGGCCGGCGTGGCGCAGCCTGCCTGCACCTTGTGTGGCGATTGCTGCTCGGGCTGCAATGTCGGCGCCAAGAACACTGTGGCCATGACCTATCTTCCCGACGCGCACGCCCACGGCGCCGAGATCTTCACCGAGCTCACGGTGAGTCGCGTGGAGAAGCGCGATGGCGGTTGGCGCGTTCACTTCACGCCCTCCGAAGAGAAGGATGCGGCGCCTGCCTTCGTCGACGCCAGGACCGTGGTCCTCGCCGCCGGCACGCTCGGCTCGACCGAAATCTTGCTGCGCTCGCGCGAGCAGGACCTCGATCTCTCTGACCGGCTGGGGGAGGGCTTCTCCGCCAATGGCGACATCATCGCCTTCGCCCTTGGCGGGCGCGAGCGGGTCAACGGTGTCGGCGTCGGCGAGCCGCCGAAATATGTGGGCGACACCATCGGCGCCTGCGTCGCCGGACAGATCGAGCTGCCCGACCGCGAGCGGCTCGATTACAGCATGATCATCCAGGAGGGCGTGCTGCCCTCGGCGCTCGCGCCGCTGCTGCCGGTCTTCTTCATCTCGGGCGGGCGCCTGCTCGGCGCGGCGCAGAGCCTCATCAAAGGCGTCTATCAAGGCCCGCTGTCGCACCTCCACACCTTCTTCGTCGTGTCCCATGACGACGCCAAGGGCCGCATCATGCTCGACAACGGCGGCGCGCAGGTCCATTGGCCCAATGTCGCCGATCAGCCGGTCTACGCGCGCGTCGACGCGGCGCTGACCAAGGCGGCCGAAGCTGTCGGCGCGCGCTACATCAAGAGCCCGCTTGCCGCGACCAGCATGGGCGTCAAGCCCGCGACGGCGCATCCGCTCGGCGGCTGCGGCATGGGCGAGGATGCCGCGCAGGGCGTGGTCAACCACAAATGCCAAGTGTTTGCCGGAACGAGTGGCGAGGCGGTTCACGCCGGGCTCTATGTCTGCGACGGCGCGGTCATTCCGCGCTCCATCGGCGTCAATCCGCTGCTCACCATCACCGCGCTCGCTGAACGCGCCATGGTTCACCTTGCTCGCGACCACAATCTGGGATTCGATGTGAACTCGATTCGCCAGGCAGAAAAGGCCAAGTCAGAGCTTATGACATGAGGGCCGTCTGACCCATGCCAAGCCGCCTGCTACAGCCCCTTGGCGCCGCGGCGGCAATTGTGGCGCTCGTTGCCGGAGCGAGCGCGCTTAAGGGCGCGGCCCGGCTTCAGCCTTGCGCCAGCACGGAAGTGACCGCCTCGATCGGCGCCGCTGCGGCGGACCAGCCGGGGCCCGATCGTCTCACCATCGTGCTCGCGGGCGATGCCGGCTTCAATCCCAAGGGCGAAGCGGTCGCGCCGGAAGGGTTTCGCGACAAAGATAAGAAGCTGATGAGCTTCCCCGAGACGCTCTCGGGAATTGCCAAGGATGTCGACGGCGATCTCGCCTTCGTCAATCTCGAGACCGTTGTCACCGACCGCAACGATCTCGTCCCCGACTCCAAGGGACAGACCTCGCCCTACAACTTCAAGAGTCACCCGCTGGCGCTGAAGGCCCTCATCGACGCGGGCTTCAATCTGTTCTCCCTCGCCAACAATCATTCCATGGATTACGGCGCGAACGGCGCCGAGGAGACGCTCTACCACATGGCCGTGGCCGCGGCGGAGCGAGCCATCGCCTATGCCGGCATCGGCACCAATTTCGAGGAGGCGACGCGGCCCGGCTGCCTCGAACTCGGCGACGTCACGTTCGGGTTCGGCGCGACCGGCATCGTCACCGGCCAGCGCGACGAGCATCGTGCCGGCGAGAACAAGCCGGGACAGGCGGAGTATCGGCACCGGCCCGATTTCGAGCTGATCGTGAACCGGCTCGCAGGGCTTCCGGTCGACTACCGCATTCTCTCCATCCATTACGGGCTGGAGGGCCGGGTGGTGCCGGACAAGCGGCAGCTGGACGAGTGGCGTGGCTACGCCGCGCGCGACAGGGGTATCGACCTCATCGTCGGTCACCATCCCCACGTGGCGCAAGGCGTGGAGCTCGCCGGGGGATCGCTGATCTTCTACGGGCTCGGCAACTTCATCCATCCGGGCACGACCGAGATGACCCGCTTCGGCGTCTGCCGCGATTATGGCCTCATGGCAAAAGTGCATCTTGCGCGCATCGACGGCGACTGGCGCATCGCGGCGATCGAGGCGATTCCGCTCACCAAGACGCATATGCGCCCCGAGCGCTTCAGCCCGCAGGAAGGGGTGCGGCGCATCTATGCGCTGAACCATCTCGGCGCGCAGCTCAGCGACGGCGCAACGGCGGAAGGCGTTCGCTTCACCCCGCGCGCCGACGGCACCGGCCTCTATTGCACGCCGGACGCGGCGGCGCTCGGCGGCAAGCAGGGCGCGCTCTGCGCCTCTTGGCGTCCCGCACCGGCCATCCCCAAGAAGCTCGGTCGACAACTCGCCGCGGCCTGCGCCGATAAGCCGTTCTATGGCGCCGGCGACAAGCAGCGCGCCCCGTCGCCCTTCGGCGGCATCCGCCGCTAGCGCGCCGCACCATGGCGGCCTAGCCCCGCAACACCCCGCCTGTGGCTTTGACGATCGCGGCCACCACTTTCTCCGCCACCGCCTCGATCTCGGCGTCGGTCAAGGTCTTGTCGCGCGGCTGCAAGGTCACCTCGATGGCGATCGACTTCTTGCCCTGCGGCACGCCCTGGCCGGTGAACACGTCGAACACCCGCGTCTCGGCGATCAGCGCGCGGTCGGCGCCCAGGGCCGCCCGCACCATGTCGCCGGCCGCGACCCCTTCATCGACCAGGAAGGCGAAGTCGCGGCGCACGGCTTGCAGGTCCGAGGCATCGAGCGCCGGCTTCGCCGTACCCTTTAGTTTCGCCACCGGCAGATCGTCGAGATAAAGCTCGAAGGCGGAAATCGGCGCCTCCGCGCCCAGCGCGGCGAGCGTGTTGGGATGGATCTCACCGAACACCCCGAGCGTGACCTTTGGCCCGAGCTTGAGCGCGCCGGAGCGCCCGGGATGGAACCAGGCGGTCGCCTCGCGCGTAACCGTGAAGCTCGACTGATCGAGGCCGAGCGCGGAAAGCGCCGCCACAGCGTCCGCCTTGGCGGCGAATACATCTGCGGCAGGGGCTTCGCCCGACCAGTGGCGGCCTGAGCCTGTAAGCGCCGCATGGCCGTAGCGAACGCCGGCCGCGGCAACGAACTGGTCTTCAGGCCGGGCGCCCCGATAGGCTTGCCCAAGCTCGAACAGGGCGCCGTCGGCGAAGCCTCTGTCGCGGTTCCGCTTGGCGGCGCCGATCAGCCCCGGCAGGAGGCTCGGCCGCATTTCTGCCAGCTCGCTTGAAATCGGATTGTCGAGGGTGAGCGCGGGCTTGCCGCCGCCGAATAGTTTGGCCTCTGTCGGCGCCACGAACGACCAAGTCACCGCTTCGACGAAGCCGCGGGCGGCCAGCAGCCGGCGCACGAGTCTCTGGCGCCGTTGCGCCTCGGTAAGCACGGGTGCCGCGACGCCAGACTGGCGGGGCAGGGGGGTCGCCGGCACGCGATCGACACCGACGAGGCGGACCACCTCCTCAACGAGATCGGCGGGGCCGCTGATATCCGGTCGCCAGGAGGGTGGCGTGGCTTTCACCGCCTTGGTCTTGCCGTCGAGCGCCACGCCGAGCGCCGCAAGCCGCCGCTTGATGTCCTGATGGGGGAGCGCCAGCCCGCTCAAGCGCGCGATCTCGCCGAGGTCGAACTTGAACGGCGCATTCGGCTTCGGCGTCTTGCCGGCGACCGTGATCTTGCTCGCAGCGCCGCCGCAGATGTCGAGCACCATGAGGGTGGCAAGCTCGAGCCCCGGGATCACGAACTCCGGATCGACGCCGCGCTCGAAGCGATAACGCGCGTCGGACTGGATGTTGAGCATGCGCCCGGTGCGCGCCGTGCGTTTCGGATCGAAATAGGCCGACTCGATGAAGACGTTGGTCGTGGCTTCCGTGCAGCCGGTATCCTCCCCGCCGATCACCCCGCCAAGCCCAAGCACGCGCGTCTCGTCGGCAATCACGCACATCTGCGCGTCCACCTCGTAGGTCTTGCCGTCGAGGGCGAGGAAACTCTCGCCCTTTTTGCCAAGCCGCGCGCGGATCGCGCCGACCAACTTGTCGGCGTCGTAGACGTGGAGCGGCCGCCCGCGGCCATACGAGATGTAGTTGGTGATATCGACCAGCGCGTTGATGGGGCGAAGGCCGATCGCTTTCAGCTGCCGTTGCAGCCATGCTGGGCTCGGGCCGTTCCTGACGCCGCGCACCAGGCGTCCTGCGAAAATCGGGCAGGCGCTCGCCGTCTCCGTGGTGAATTCGAGCGTGATCGGAATGGGGTTGGCGAAGCCGCCCTTGACCGGCTTGACCGTGTCCCTCTTCAGCTTGCCGAGACCTGCGGCGGCGAGGTCGCGGGCGACGCCGCGCACGCCGAGGCAGTCGGGCCGGTTCGGCGTGATGGCGATGTCGAACACCGCATCGTCAAGGCCGAGCGCCTTGGCGGCGGGTCTCCCCACCTTGGCCTTCGCGGCAAGCTCGATGATGCCCGTGTGCTCGTCGGACAGCTCGAGCTCGCGCTCCGACAGCATCATGCCGCTCGACTCGACGCCCCTGATCTTCGCCTTGGTGAGCGTGAGGTCGATGCCAGGCACGTAGGCGCCCACCGGCGCGAACACGCCCTTCATCCCGGCCCGCGCGTTCGGCGCGCCGCACACGACCTGCAGCCGCTCCGTGCCGGTGTCGACCTCCAGCACCTGCAGCTTGTCGGCGTCGGGATGCTTCGCAGCCTTGACCACCTCCGCCACGCGGAAATCCTTGAGCGCGGTGGCGGGGTCGAACACGTCTTCGACCTCGAGCCCGATACGGGTCAAAGTCTCGGCGATCTCGGCCACGCTCGCCTTCGTGTCGAGATGCTCCTTCAGCCAGGACAGCGTGAATTTCATGTCAGGCGCTCAGACCGGCGGCGAGGGTGGGGATTGCGAGCGGCGCAAAGCCGTAATGCTTGAGCCAGCGTAGATCGCCGGAGAAGAACGCGCGCAAATCCGGCATGCCGTATTTCAGCATGGCGATGCGGTCGATACCCAAGCCGAAGGCGAAGCCCTGGTATTTCGCCGGGTCGAGATTCACGGCACGCAGCACATTGGGATGCACCATGCCGCAGCCGAGGATCTCAAGCCACTGGTCGCCTTCGCCGATCTTGATCTCATCGCCGATCTTGGCGTAGCCGATATCGACCTCCATGGACGGCTCGGTGAACGGGAAGTGGCTCGCGCGGAAGCGCATCTTCACCTCCGGCACCTCGAAGAACGCCTTGCAGAACTCCTGCAGCACCCATTTCAGGTGGCCAAGATGAGTCTCCTCGTCGATTACCAGCCCTTCGACCTGATGGAACATCGGCGTGTGGGTCTGATCGGAATCGCAGCGATAGACGCGGCCCGGCGCGATGATGCGGAGCGGCGGCTTCTGCTTGAGCATGGTGCGGATCTGCACCGGGCTCGTATGGGTGCGCAGCAGAGCGCGCGTCCCGTCCGGCCCTTCGGCGAAGTAGAACGTGTCGTGGTCCTGGCGGGCGGGATGCTCCGGCGGCATGTTGAGCGCGGTGAAATTGTTGAAGTCGGTCTCGATGTCGGGGCCTTCGGCAATCGAAAAGCCCATATCGGCGAATATCTCGGTGATCTCGTCGGTGACCTGGCTCACGGGATGGATGCGGCCTTCGGCGATGGGGCCCTCGCGCACCGGCAAGGTGACGTCGGCGCGCTCATGCGCGAGCTTCGCGGCAGTGGCGGCGCTGGCAAGCTCCAGCCGCTTTGCCTCAAGCGCGTCCGCCACGGCGGTCTTTACAGTGTTGACGGCCTGGCCGAAGTCGCGGCGCTCTTCCGGCGGCATGGCCCCCAGAAGCTGCATCAGCTCCGACACGCGGCCCTTCTTGCCGAGCGCGGCGATGCGCACCTCCTCCAGCGCGCCGAGATCGGCGGCGCGCGAGATCGCCTCAAGCAGCTCTGATTGCAGGCTGTCGAGCTCTGGCGCGCTCATGGCTTCCGGCTCCCCTGGCCCGGCGAGGCGGGCCTCACGCCCGCGCGGCGGCTGAGGCAGCCTCGACCAGACCCTGGAAGGTTTGCGGCTCGTGCACGGCGATATCGGCCAGTACCTTGCGGTCGAGCTCGATCCCGGCCTTCTTCAGGCCGTCGATCAGCCGCCCATAGGTCATGCCGTTGGCGCGCGCGGCGGCGTTGATGCGCTGGATCCACAGCGAGCGGAACGTGCGCTTCTTCACCTTGCGGTCGCGATAGGCGTACTGGCCGGCCTTCTCGACGGCCTGGCGGGCGACGCGGATGGTATTCTTGCGGCGGCCGTAATACCCCTTGGCCTGCTTTAGCACCTTGCGGTGTTTGGCATGGGAGGTAACGCCGCGTTTCACACGGGACATAGCAGTGCTCCTTAAGCGTTAAGGTCTCGCCCTTCGGGCCCTAGCGGGCATAGGGGAGGAAGTTCTTCTTCACGATCTTGGCGTCTTCGTCCGACAGGACCATCGTTCCACGCGCGGTTCGGATGAACTTGGTGGGGCGCTGGATCATGCCGTGACGCTTCCGCGAGGCCTGGCATTTCACCTTGCCGGACGCCGTGACTTTGAAGCGCTTCTTGGCACCGCTCTTGGTCTTGAGCTTGGGCATTTGGCTTCCTTAACTTTGGGCCGCGGCAGGCTAGCCGCCCGGCGTTCTTGAACATGATGCTTGGAAAGCATGTGAGCCGCCACGGCATGCCCTGCCGGGCGGCTCCTTGAAGGGCGGGTTATAGGGGGAATCCGGGCCCGATGGCAAGCGGCTGGACCGCCTAGCGCGGCGCCAGCACCATGACCATCTGCCGCCCTTCCAGGCGCGGCTCCGACTCGACCTTGGCCACTTCCGAGGTGTCCTGCTTGACCCGGTCGAGCAGTTGCGCGCCAAGCTCCTGATGGGCCATCTCGCGACCCCTGAAGCGGAGCGTCACCTTGACCTTGTCACCTTCCTCGAAGAAGCGGTTCATCGAGCGCATCTTCACGTCGTAGTCGTGGGTGTCGATGTTCGGCCGCATCTTGATCTCCTTGATCTCGACGGTGCGCTGCTTCTTGCGCGCCTCGGCGGCCTTTTTCTGCGCCTGGTACTTGTATTTGCCGTAATCCAGGATCTTACACACCGGCGGCTCGGAGTTCGGCGCGATCTCGACGAGATCGAGCCCGGCCTCCACCGCGCGCGCGAGTGCGTCTTCGATCTCGACCACGCCGACGTTCTGACCACTGGCGTCAATGAGCTGGATTTTTGGAGTATCGATACCCTCGTTGATACGGGGGCCTCCCCGGTCGGGGGTGAGCTTCATGGGCCGTCTTACGATGTTTCATTCTCCTCTATTGAACGGCGCCCTCGCCGCGGCGAGGCACGGGGCGCGCATGAACTGACGTATGTCCTGCACTTCTACAGGATGGGAAACGGGCCTGACAAGTCATGCCTTGCCGGCCAAGAGCCTGTCATGCGCCGTCCCCGACGCCTTCCGCTGCCTGGTAGAGGGGCGGATTTTCGAACAGTTCGGCCAGCTTGGTGCCGAGCAGTTCATCGTAGACGGCGAGTGTCTTCGCCTGCATCTGGCCCAAGTCGAACTTGCTGCTCACGCGTACTCGCGCACGTGCGCCGATCGCCGCGCGCTCGTCCGGCGTCAAATCCAGCGCGCGTTTGATGCGTTCTGCCAGAGCCGGCGCATCGCCGGGCGGCGCAAGCCAGCCGGTGAATGCGTTTGCGTCGTGTTCGGCCGCGACGATCGTCTCCGGCAGGGCGCCGATATCCGAGACGATGACGGGACAGCCCATAGCCTGCGCCTCGATGCTCGTCCGGCCGAACGTCTCGGGCACGAGGGAGGGCACGACAGCGGCGTGAGAGGCAAGAAAGGCCACCGGCATGTCGCCGCAATGGCCGACTAGCCGCGCCTTGTCGCCTAGACCGTGGCGCGCGATGAGATCGTTCAGTTCTTGGCGGTACCCTTCGCGTCCATCACCGACGAAAATCAGGACGGCACCTTCGAAGGCGCCATCCTGGACGAGTCGCCGCACGGCCTCGATGGTCTGCCGTTGCCCTTTGATGCCGGAGAGCCGCGCCGCGTGCAGCACGACCTTCGTCTCGGGCGCGATACCCCACGTCTCGCGAAGCCGCGCCACGGGTCCCGGCGGCACGACGAACGGATCGAAGATCGCGCCGTCAATGCCGCGATAGATCACGCGGGTGCGCGCCCCGGCCGCCTGCTGCCGTGACATGATGAGGTTCGCCGTATAGCGGGAGTTGGCGATGACGCGGTCGCCCCGCCCCATGACGCTGTTGTAGACCGCTTTCACCGGACCCGGATTGCCGTAGGCGCCGTGATAGGTCGTGACCAGCGGGCGCTTGGTCCAGCGCGCGGCGATGAGCGCGCTCCACGCCGGCGCCCGGCTCCGCGCATGGACGAGCGCGATGTTGCGCTCTTCGATGAGCCGCGCCAGCCGCCTGGCGTTGGCGAGTATGGTGACGGGGCTCTTGCTGGCCATGGGCATTTCGATGACCTCGCCGCCGGCGCGCGTGACGGCGGCCGCCATCCTCCCGCCTTCGCTGGCGACAAGGGGGGTCGCGCCGGCGCGGGCGAGCGCCTCGGCGATCTCGATGGTCGATTGCTCGCTACCCCCGGTTTCGAGCCGGGGGACGACCTGGAGTATGGTCACGTTTGCCATCACGGGAATGTCTTTGGCGAAAAACCTTGTTCGCGCTACGGCTGATTTGAATGGACCAGCAAGAACCACAATTCCTCGAGGTCGGCCAAGGGCCTAAACGCCGCCGACTCGCCTACGCTCTCGCCGATTCCGGCCCCGGAGGCTCCGGCCTCGCGCTTCTGTGGCTCCCAGGCTTTCTCTCCGACATGGTGAGCACCAAGGCGCTGGCGCTCGCCGATTGGGCGGAGGCGCGCGGCCATTCCATGCTCCGCTTCGACTATTCGGGCCACGGGCTGTCGCCGGGGAATCTGCTCGAAGCCTCGATCGGCGATTGGTTGGAGGAGGCCACTTCCATGCTCGGTCTCCTGAAAGGCAAGCGCGTGATCGTCATCGGCTCGTCCATGGGTGGCTGGATTGCCCTCTTGCTCGCCCGTGCGCTTGCGAAGTCGGGCGGTGTACCACTGGCGGCCCTCGTACTTATCGCGCCGGCCTGGGACATGACCGAAAAACTGATGTGGGAGAAGATGTCGGAGAAGACGCGGCGGCTCGTGGAGACGGAAGGCCTGTATTACGCGCCGTCGCTCTACGGCGATCCCTATCCCATCACCAAGCACCTGATCGACGAGGGCCGGAAGCATCTCGTCGTTGGAGGCGGCATCGAGGTCGGCGCCCCGGTGCGCATCCTGCAAGGCATGCGCGATCCTGACGTGCCCTGGCAACACGCGCTGGCGCTGGTCGATCTCCTCGCGAGCGACGACGTCCAGCTGACTCTCGTCAAGGACGGCGATCACCGCCTCTCGGAGCCCGGCGACCTGCGCCGCTTGGAGGCAACGGTTGCGGCACTTGTCGAGCGTGTTCAGGACTCGACGTAGTCTGCAATGCTGGTTGCGGCAGGGACCTCCAGGCCATCAGTTTTGAGCCCCTCAGTATGGAAGCGGATTGCCGCGCCAATTTCCTCCTCGACGGCCTCGACGGTTTCCCCAGTGGCGACGCAGCCTGGGAGGTCCGGCACGTAAGCCGAATAGTTTCCATTCCCCTTCTCGATCACGATCGCGTAGCGCATCAAAGCTTCTCCTTGAGTCTCGCTTGCGATTGATGCTCCGGAAAAAGCGAAGCGAGGCCTTCACGGTAGGTGGGATAGCGCAAAGTCACGCCGAGCTCCGATTTTATCAGCTGATTGCCGATCCGGCGGCTGCCTTCATAGAAGCTCCGCGCCATGGGCGTGAGGTCGGCTTCGGCGAACTCAACCTCGGGCGGCGGCGTCATGCCGATCATCTTCGCCGCGTGGGCGACCACGTCGCCAGGCGCCGCCGGCTCGTCGTCGGCGACATTGTAGATGGCGCCCGCCCGTGGCCGGGCGATCGACGCTTCGAGCACGCTCGCGATGTCCTCCACATGGATGCGGCTGAATACCTGCCCGTCTTTATTGATGCGCCGCGCCGTGCCCGCGCGGAGCTTGTCGAATACGCTTCGGCCGGGGCCGTAGATGCCGGCGAGGCGAAACACCTGCACGGGGACGCCGGTTTCCGTGCCGAATGCAAGCCACGCCTGCTCCGCCGCGACCCGTGCCTCGGTACGCGCACTGTTCGGCGTGGGCGCCGTGTCCTCGTCACACCACTGACCCTGCTGATCGCCATAGACGCCGACCGTGGAGAGATAGCCGATCCACTGAAGGCTCCCCAGCTTGGCAAGGTCGTCGCGGTAGTGGGCGAGAACAGGATCGCCTCCCGGGCCCGGCGGAATCGAGTGGAGGAGATGCGTGGCGCCTTGAAGCTCGGTCACAAGCTCTTGGTTGCCCGGCTCTCCGGCGAAGCGGACTGCCGCATAGCCCCTCGCCTTGAGTTGTCCTGCCTTCGCCGCGTCACGCGCCGTTCCGGCGATCCCCCACCCTTGGCGCGCGAGCCGCGCTGCCAGCGCCTGCGCCGAAAAGCCGAGCCCGAAGGCGAACAGGCGGCTCACGCTGCGGCCCCCAGCCACTCGCCGCGCACAACAGGATCTGGCTCGCCCGCCGCGAACGAGGTGCGCAACGCATGCAAGCGCTGTGGCGCAAGGCGGCCGAGCGCCCACACGGCCATGGCCCGCACCAAGGGCGAGTCGTCGAGGAGCCGCGCCTCCACCAGCGGTACGAGGCTCCTGTCGTTCGAATTGCCTGCGGCGATCAGCACGTTGCGCATGAAGCGGTTGCGGCCCGTGCGCCTGATCGGCGTGCCGCGAAAGCGCTCGCGGAATGCCGCATCGTCAAGCGCGAGCAGTTCGGCGAGTGCCGGGCTGTCGCATTCAGCGCGCATGGCGAGTCTCGCCTCACGCGCGGTCCTTGCGAACTTGTTCCACGGGCACACGGCGAGGCAATCGTCGCAGCCGAAGATGCGGTTGCCCATGGCGGCCCGATAGCGCGGCGCGATGTGTCCTTTGTGCTCGATGGTGAGATAGGAGATGCACGCCCGCGCGTCGATTTGGTACGGCGCGGTGAAGGCGCCGGTCGGGCACACATCGAGACAACGACGGCACGCACCGCAATGATCTTGCTCCGGTGCGTCAGGCGCAATCTTCGCGGTGGTGAAGATCGAGCCGATGAACAGCCAGGAGCCCAACTCACGCGACACGAGATTGGTGTGCTTGCCCTGCCAGCCGAGACCCGCGCGTGCCGCGAGCGGCTTCTCCATCACCGGCGCGGTGTCGACGAACACCTTCACCTCGCCGCCGGCGAGTGCCTGGACGCGGCCAGCCAACGCCTTCAGCTTCGCCTTGAGCACGTCGTGATAGTCGGCACCCTGGGCGTAGATCGAGATGGCCCCGCGCGACTTCTCATCGAGAATGGCGAGCGGGTCGCCGCCGCGCCCGTAGTTCAGCCCGAGCACGACAACGCTGCGCGCGTCCGGCCATAGCGCGCGGGGGGCTTTGCGACGGTCGGCGGTGTCGGCGAGCCACGCCATGTCACCTTGACGCCCGTCCGCCAGGAATTGGTCGAGCGCCGCGCCTGCGCCGTCGACGGCATCGGCCGAGGTGAAGCGCACGGCATCGAAGCCGAGTCGCCCGGCCTCCTCAGCGATTTGCGATTTCAGTGTCTGTGCCATGCCCACTCAATGTCGGGGCGCCGTTCTCAAAAGTCGAGGTCGGCATAGGTGCCGGAGGGCGTGAAGCCCGCGACGCGGTCCTGGAGCAGCGGTCTGAACGACGGCCGCGATTTCAACAGCGCGTACCAGTTCTTGGCCGGCTCGAACTCCTCCCACGGCACCTCGCCAAGATAGTCGAGCGCCGACAGATGTGCCGCCGCGGCGAGGTCGGCGAAACTCATGGCGTCGCCCGCGAGCCAACTCCGCGTCTCGGCGAGATGGCCGACATAAGTCAAATGATAGCGCAGATTGTCGTGCCCGGCCCGCATCGCCTCCATGTTGGGCGAGGCGCTTTGCGGCCCGAACCGGCGGAACACCTTCTCCTCCACGAGATAGTCGGTCACCTCGGCGTAGAACTTGCGATGGAACCAGTCGACCAGCCGGCGCACCTCGGCGCGCGCCGCCGCGTCCCCCGGAAACGGCTGAAAGCCGCGGGCTTCGCGCTCGTCCATAGTGTCGCTGAGGTATTCGGAAATCGCGTAGGGCCCCGCGATCGGCCCATGGTCATCGGTGATCAGGACCGGCAAGGTGCCGGCCGGGTTGACCTCGAGCAGCCCCTGGCGCCACTCCCAGGGCTTCTCCTCGGTGAGCTCAGCCTCGACCCCGCACTCGGCGAGCGCGAGACGAATTGACCGGGAGAATGCGCACAAGGGGTAGTGTAGGAGGGTCGCCATCAGCGGGCCTTAGGCGGCATTCGTCGCAAAAAGAATCGCGCGGGGCCAGGGCCTCGTATAGAACCTGCACGCGCGCCGAACAAGCCGCGACGAGGGGCTATGACGATAGAGCAGATCATCGTGATCGCGGTGGTACAGGGAATCACCGAGTTCCTGCCCATCTCGTCCTCCGGCCACCTGATTCTCGTCCCCAACCTGATGCACTGGCCCGACCAGGGTCAGTTCGTCGACGTCATGGTGCATGTCGGCACCCTGTTCGCCATCCTCATCTATTTTTGGCGCGACGTCTGGCGCATAACCCTCGGCGCGCTCGAATTGTTCAAGGGGCGGGTGACCCAGGAAGGGCGCCTCGCCATCTACATCATCCTCGCCACCATCCCGGCGATCGCCTTCGGGTTGTTCCTCAAGAAGTTCGGCTTCGGCGACCTCGAGCGCAACGTCGCCGTGGTGGCGTGGAACACGATCCTCTACGGCCTGCTGATGCTCGTCGCCGACATGGTCGGGCCGCAGGAGCGGACCGTCGAGAAGATGACCCTCGGCAGCGCGCTCATCATCGGCGTGGCGCAGGCGCTGGCGCTCATCCCCGGCACGAGCCGCTCGGGCGTGACCATGACCGCCGCGCGCTTTCTCGGCTTCACCCGCCCCGATTCGGCGCGCTTCTCCTTCCTGCTCGGCATCCCGGCGATTGCCGGGGCCGGGGTGCTCACCGTCGGCGATGCGCTGGCGAGCGGCGACACCATCACCATGGACGCGGTCTATTGCGCGGTGCTCACCTTCTTCGCCGGCCTCGCGGCGATCGCCTTCCTCATGGCGCTGGTCCGGCGCATGAGCCTGCTGCCGTTCGTCCTTTACCGCATGGTGCTCGGCGGCTTCCTGCTGGTGATGCTCTACACCTAGAGCAGGAAATCGCCCTTGCCGAGGCTGCCGACGTTGACGAAGATCTCGAAGTCGGCCTTGCCGTCGCCGTTGATGTCGCCCTGGACGATCACGGTCGCCCCTTTGTCCTCGTAGCGAAGCTCGCCCTTCTTGTCGTGGAAATCCTGCTTGCCGATGAACTTGAACGCCTGATTGCCGCTGCCCGACTTGGCGTCGATGTCCTTGAGATCGATGTCGTCCGGGCCGCGCTCGAAATGATTGATCTTGTCGCGCTGGGCGCCCTTCTTGGTCTCCGATTTCGAGTCGAAATTGAAGATGTCCGAATCCGCGTCGCCGAACAGGGTATCGCGCCCGAGGCCGCCAGTGAGCACATCGTTGCCGGCTCCGCCCCGCAACGTGTCGTTGCCGCCGAGACCCGAGAGGATATTGGCGAAGCCGTTGCCGGTGAACGTATCGGCGCCGGTGGCGGAGCCGATCAGATTCTCGATGCTGACGAGCGTGTCCAGGGCTGCGCTGCCGGTATTCTGCGCTCCGGCAAGCGATAGATTGACGATGACCCCGCCGCCGGTCTGATAGTTCGCCGTGTCGTTATTGGCGCCGCCGTCGAGCAAATCATCGCCGAGACCGCCGCTCAGCGTATCGTTGCCGCGCATGCCGTAGAGCATGTTGGCCGCGCCGTTGCCGGTAATCGTGTCATTGCCGTCGCTGGCCACCGCGTTCTCGATGGCCGTTCCTGCCGCGATGGTGAACCAGCTGGCGCCGTTGACCTTGGTCGTCATCCCGGCAGTGAGATTGAGCGTCATGTTGCCGGTGACCGCGGCGGCGTCGATCCAGTCGGTGCCGCCATTGGTGTCGGCAAGAGTCGTGCGCCCGCCCTCGCCAGAGAGCGCCGCCATGTCGAGGAACTCGTCGGTGTAATGATAGACGTCGTCGGCCGACACGAATTGTCCGTAGAATTCGAAACGCACAAGGCTGAGGACGCCGTCGCCACCGCCGGCGACGTTATCTTCCACCCTAACCGTCCACTCCCCGAATACGTTTTCGCCGCGAAGCGCATCGATGCCGAACGTCCAGCCCAAACCGCTATCGGCCGTCTCATCGGTGCCGCCGGAGCCGTCAGCGATCCGGACTTCGGTCCCGTCAGGCGAAACCACGAAGATGTCGAGCTGCGTGAAGTCGTCGTGAAATAGAAGTATTGTCACGGCGACATGCTCGAGGACCATGTTGTCGGCGGGATTTTCGCTCTCCACGACAACGGACGACGAGACCGTCGCCTCGTCACTCATCGCGTGATCTGTATTGTTTTCCCACGGTCCCCAAAAAATCTCGTTATTCGACTTTTGCGCCTCGGTCTCGAACAGCGACCAGACCTCGGCCATGCGCACGGCGTTATACGCATTGACCAAGCCATAGCCGTAGTCGTTCGAGAAATGCCTGCCGCCGCCGTTCCAGTCGCCGGCGTCGTTGATGAACCACGTGCTTTCCTCATTTGTGCCGGGTCCCGCGCCGATGGCGCTGCCGGTATGCGTCGCGGAGGCGGCGAGGATGTTCTGCACGTCGCGCCAGCCGAGATCGGGATTGGCGTCGAGCATGAGGGCAACGACGCCGGTCACCATCGGCGTGGAGAAAGACGTGCCCTTCAGTCCGTCAGGCGGCGGAAACAGGGCGCTACTGGCGTTGTCGGCGGCGTCAACGTAGTCGTCATCGCTATATCCATCGCTGCCGGTCAGATCGGCGCTGACGATATTGGTCCCGGGCGCCGTCACCAGAACGCAGGCGCCGTCGTTGGAGAAATCGGCAGCGAAGCCGTCGTTCTGGATGGCGGCCACGGTAATCGTGAAGCGTGTCGCGTTTAGCCCGCTTCCCTGACCGTCCTGCGCGTCGTTGCCGGCCGCCTGGACGATGATCGTGCCAAGGCCTCCACGCCCATTTAGCGAGACGTGGTGATATTCCTGATTGGCCGCGGCATGTAAGGCATTGGGACCGGTGGTGAGGAGGTTGTGGGGGAACAGGAAGAGCTCCCCGATCGCGCCCCAACTGTTGTTGGTGACGTCGAAATTCGTCATTTGATGGATGGCGGACAGAGAGGCGGTGTGATCGGTACCGGTAGGGCCGAACCAGACGGGGCTCGTGGAATCCACGAGATCGATGCTCGTCAGGCTCGCGTCGAAAGCGATGCCCACGCCGCCCTCGCCATTGTTGGCCTTGGCGGCGATCTGTCCGCCGATCGTCGTCCCATGCGCGGGCAGGGCCGGGTTGGGGTCAGCCAGGTTAGGCTCGCCCGTAATCGGAATGCCGTCGATGATGACTGAGAGGCTTGCGTCATAGTTTCCCGCGAGATCGGGATGCGTCGATTCCATCCCGGTGTCGTAGACGCCGACGTGAATGCCGGCGCCGGTGTACTCGTCCCAGATCTTCTGGAGATTGCCCATCGCAGTGAGGTGCCACTGCTGGGTGTAGAGCGGATCGTTCGGTATCACCTGAAGTCCTCCCCGGCCGGCAGCGAGCCGCCGCGAACCAGTCCTGAACCTCGCTTACAGAGACGCCATTATCGCAAGTCCCGCGATAGTTGTGCAGGTGGAAAATGCGTGACCGCCGCCGTTCATCGCGGCGTCAACAAGGTCGTTGAGTTTCCGCCCCAGCGCACCCCCGTTTCCGGGGGTTCGATGCTCGAATCTGCGAGCCCGTGCCGGATTCTGGCATAAGCATAAGCCTTGCCGTGCCCCCGGCACCCGCTATCCAGAACGCCGGCACGGGCCGGATTTCACGCAGGAGTTGAGAAAAATGCGCTAACTTGATCTCGAAATCTCCCATTGAGCGAGAGGACGCCCTTGGCCTACTCGATCGAGGCGCTCGAGACCATCGAGCTGTTTTATCGGGATTGTCGAGCCGGAGGTGTGGCCTCACGCCCTGCATAAACTCGCGCTTTGCTCGGGCGGCGTTGGCACGGCCATGATTCCGATCACCCCGCTGAAGACGGATGGCCTTGTTCTTTCCGAAGCCCTGCTCGAGTCCAGAATCGCGTACGACCGCGAGTGGTGGCGCTACGACGTGCGCGTGTCGAGAATCCATTCCCGCAAACTAACCGACGGTGTCTGTTGCGAGGCCGAACTGTTCTCCGAGGAGGAGCTGGCGCGCAACCCATTTCGTCAGGAGTTCTGCCGCGACTATGGCCTCGGCGCCTTTGCCGCGCAGCTTGTCATGCCGCTCCCGAATTTCGTCGTTGCCTTCAGCGTTCAGCGCGCCGCGCATCTCGGGCATTTCGAGCGGCGCGAGCTCGATACCTTGGCGCTTATCGGCAAGCATGCAGCGCGCGCCTTACTTATT
Organism: Methyloceanibacter sp.; assembly: GCF_050726195.1. GTDB lineage: Bacteria > Pseudomonadota > Alphaproteobacteria > Rhizobiales > Methyloligellaceae > Methyloceanibacter. Next base: position 156,082 of record NZ_JBOHJC010000005.1, read on the forward strand.
TCCACCCACCTTACCCAGGCGAGGAAGATCGAGCACACCGTGGCCAATGCCTTGGCGCAGCTGGAATGCGCCGCCTTGATCGTCGATCGCGAAATGAAAGTCGTCGTTGCCAACGCGGCGAGTGAGCGGTTGCTCGGCGATGGGCTCTGCATACACCAGGGCCAATTGCTGGCCACCTCGTCAATGCATCAGCAGTCCGTCGCGCGCCTGATCCACGCCGCGCTGAGAGGCGACGCGGCGGCAGACGATCTCGAGACCATCGCCCTGCCACGCCCCAGCGGCAAGAAACCGCTGCTAGTGCAAGCAGTACCCGCCTCCCCCGGATCGGCGATGTGGAGCGCGCCGAGCGGGGCTGCAGCGCTCGTCATCGTTGTCGATCCCGAGCGCGGCGAGCGCTTCGGCCTCGCCAGGGAACTTCGTCTGCTCGGGCTCACCGCATCCGAGGCGCGTCTCGCAGGGCTGATCGGCTCTGGCGTCTCCCGCGCCGAGGCCGCCGAGACGCTGCGTATCTCCGCCACCACGGTCGACGATACGATCAAGCAAATTTACTCAAAGCTGGACATTGCCCGTGTTGGCGAGTTGGTGCGCCTCGTCGATCGCCTTGCCGTCTTCGCACGCCGGCGAAGGGAACGACCCTAATCGGCGATTCTTGCCCAGATGCGGTTCTTGCCCAGACATGAAACACGCATCAGCGATGGCAGCAGCGGCTGCGTGTGACGGCTCCCTGCGCTTGCGGTAAGGGGCGTCCTGCGCGTCGTGCTCTACACCTAGAGAATGAAATCGCCCTTCGCCAGCGCGCCGACGGCGACGAAGATCTCGAAATCGGCCTTGCCGTCGCCGTTCACGTCGCCCTGGACGATCACCGTCGAGCCCTTGTCGATGTAGCGGAGTTCGCCCTTCTCGTCGCTAAACTTGTCTTTGCCGATCCACTCGAACTTGTGATTGCCCGAGCCCGATTTCGCGTCAATGGTCTTGAGATCGATGTGGTCCTGGCCGCGCTTGAAGTCCAAAATCTGGTCGCGCTTTCCGCCCTTGACGCTGTCCTTGATCGAATTGAAATCGAAGCGGTCGGCATTGAGACCGCCGGTGAGGAAATCCTTGCCGCGATTGCCGGTCAGGACATCGTTGCCGTCGCCACCGTTGAGACGGTCGCTCGCCGTGCCGCCGGTCAGCGTGTCGGCACCGGCTTCGCCAAAGACGGTGAAACCGGCCATGGCAGGAGCCCCAAGAGAGCCGATGAAGGTGTCGTTGCCAGAGCCGAGGTTCACGTCGCCGAAGATCAAACCCGTGTTGATGACGACATCGTTCTCGTTTGGCGCATCGAGATCGATGCCGCCGAACAGAGTGCCAAGATTGGTGACATGAACTGCTCCACCATTGATCGTCAGCGTGGCGATGGCCGCATTGAAGCCGCTGATGGTGGCGCCGGCCTGATTATTGATCGTTGTGACGACGCCCGGCGCGTCCACGATCTGGATGCCGTGCTGATCCGAATCGACGTCGCCGAAATTGATAATCGTGGCGCCCACTTGTCCGGCGAGCTGCTTGAATGCGGCAATGCCCGCAAGTTCTCCAAAGATCGAACCTGAATTAAAAACCGACACGCTTCCCGACGAGCCTGGGCGAGAAAGATGCCGGCGGAATCGACGCCGACAATCGCCCCGGCATTGGACACGTCTATATTGTTGCCCGATAACTGGAGGCCGTTGGCTTGACCCTGGATGGACCTGGTCCCAAGGTTTCTAACGATTAGGTCATCGGTGAAGGGGAGATCAACACCGTTACGGCCTGCTGCCGTGGCAACGATCACGCCGGCGTTGTCGAGCGTTAGCCCGTCGACAGATCCGCTTCTGACGGCTGAGAGCGAACCCGAGTAGACCAGGACGCCTGGAAGGATGTTCCAAAACTCGTCGTCAGCCGTGAAGTCGAGACCCGTGAGTTGATCTGTTGTTACATTGCCGCCCATGACGTGGTCCTCCGTCGCCTGGCCATAAGTCTCAACGGGCCGGCGACTTGCCCCTAAAGCAGGAAATCGCCCTTCGCCAGCGCGCCGACGTTGACGAAAATCTCGAAGTCGGCCTTGCCGTCACCATTGATGTCGCCCTGGACGATGACGGTCGCGCCCTTGTCGATGTAGCGCAGCTCGCCCTTCTTCTCGTGGAACTTGCTCTTTCCGATCCACGTGAAGGCCTGATTGCCGCCACCCGTCTGGGCGTCGATGTCCTTGAGGTCGATCTCGTCGCCCTCGCTGCGGCTGAAATCCATGATCTTGTCGCGCTGGCCGCCCTTCTTCGTGTCGTTGATGGAGTTGAAGTCGAACCGATCGGCCCCGGGGCCGCCGAACAGGGTGTCGCGTCCGAGCCCGCCGGTGAGCACATCGTTGCCGTCGAAGCCGAACAGCGTGTCATTGCCGCCCATACCCATCAGGAGGTCGGCATCGACGAATGAGAGATTAGGGAAGCCGTTGCCCCTGATCACATTGGCGGCGTTGTTGCCGATCAGGATGTCGTCCTCACTACTGCCGTCCAGATTCTCGATTGAATTGTAGGTGTCGCCTGCGGCATCGCCGGTATTGGTGCCGGGAGCAAGCAGAGAAGCACGCAAGGCTGCGCTCGCGTCGTAGACAACGGTGTCGATGCCAGAGCCGCCGATGAAGGTATCGCCACCGGCCTTTCCGACGAGCCTGTCGTTGCCGCCAAGGCCGCTGAGCGTGTTGGCGACCCCGTCTCCGTAAAGGGTATCGGCAAAGTTCGACCCCGTTAGATTCTGGATCGAGAAATAAGTGTCACCTAGCGCGTCGCCCGTGTTCACGCCGGGGCTCTCGAGATTTGCCAGGAGCCCGGCGGCCGCCGTTGCATAGCTCGCGGTGTTGTTGCCCGATCCCCCATCGAGAGTGTCGCCGCCGGCGCCGCCTATGAGAACGTCGTTGCCCCCATAGCCGGACAAGGAGTCGCTGCGCGACGTCCCGGTAATGGTGTCGCCAAACGAGAGAACGGTCTCGAGAAGATGGAGGAGATTGCCCTGTCCGAGACTACCGGTCGTTTGGTAACTCGCCGTGGCGATATAGAGCATGTCGGTGACTTGAAAGGCCGGCCCGAAGCCTTGGTCGAAGATGACACTTGTGAAGGCGGACGGGAGTCCGCTGCCTGGCGAAGGGTCACTTATGTTTCCATAGGCGGTGGCCACAAACTGGCCGCCAACCTCGAACCTGGCCGCGCCAGGATCGCCAAAAATCTGTGAAACACTTAGCGGCCCGGACGTTGGCAAAAACGACATCGTCGCGGGCTGAAAGAATGTAACTGTGGCCATGGCTCTCGTTCTTTCCAGTCGTGCGCAAGCGGGGGGACTGACGTCAAAAACATCGGGGACGAAATTGCCTCTCAGCGCGTTGAGGCCTAGGGCGGAAAGCGTAAGTGGCCGGTGCCGCATCGTCTTGGCGAGAGGCGAACTCCCGTTAGGCCGATTGCGAACTAATTTGCATTTCGGCCCGCGACGGCAATGCTAGTATGGGCTTCCGGAAGGGGCAGACCTCAAGCGGCGGAGCCAATTCATGCCCGCAACGACCACCACGCTGGCGCGCTTCTCGACGCGCGACCTTCCTGCGTCTGAGCGCGCTCCCTTCTGGCGCGAGATATTCTCCCGCGAAATCTGTCACATCGACATCGAGCCGCAGGCGGGCACTGCCATCGAGGCCGATGCGACCATGATCGTGCAGCCGGGCCTCGACGTAGCCTGGTGCAATTCCTTCACGCCAGCCTGCTGGAAGCGGACGCCCGAGTTTGTGAAGGATGGCGACGATTCCTATGCGCTGATCATGGCCGTGGGCGGCGCGATGCTGCGCTCCCAGCGCGGCCACGATCTTCCAGTCGAACGCGGCGACGGCGTCGGCATCCTCCACGCCGAGCCGGCCAGCATGAGGTTCAACAAGCTCAGCCACATCGCCTTGATGCTGCCGCGCGCCGCAATCTCCGCGCACGTAGCCAATCTCGAGGATACCGTGTCGCGCATTGTCCCGCGCGGGAACGAGGCGCTGTGGCTGCTCAGGCGCTATGTCGGAAACTTGCGCACAAGTCACCGCCTCACCGACCCAACGCTAGGCAAGCTTGTCGCCGCGCATGTCTGCGATCTTGTGGCCCTGGCGCTCGGCGCGACACGCGACGCTCAGCATGTCGCGCTCGCAAGAGGCGTGCGCGCGGCGCGGTTGAATGCCGTTAAGTCCGATTTCGCCGCCAATCCGGGGCTTTCGCTCCGCGCGTTGGCCGAGCGGCAAGGTGTGACGCCACGCTATGTGCAGATGCTGTTCGAGAGCGAGGGGACGACCTTCACCTCATATGCGCTCGATCGCCGTCTCGAATACGCTCGCCAGATGCTTGCCCACCCGAACTTCGACGCCTGGTCGATCAGCGCCATCGCCTATGCGTGCGGCTTTGGCGATCTCTCGCACTTCAACCGCACGTTCAAGCGCCACTTCGGCGCCACGCCTTCCGACATGCGTAGCCCCAAAGGCCGATAGTCCGGCTACAGCAGGAAATCGCCTTTTGCGAGGGCGCCGACGGCGATGAAGATCTCGAAGTCGGCCTTGCCGTCGCCATTAATGTCGCACTGGACGATGACCTAAAGCACAAAATCGCCGATGATCAGGTTGATGTTCCCCGAGAGTTGAATCTCGAAATCGACGACGGCATCGGCGTCGCCGCCAAGCTCGAACTGAACGATCGTATTGCCGCCACTGAACTCGAAGCGGACCTCCCCGCCTGCTCCCCCGCTGAAGTCATTCATCCCGATATACGCGAAGGTCCCGTCTACGGCGTCTGCGATGATGGCCGACACATCGATCGCATCGCCTTGGCCCCCGAACCCGCTGAAGCCTAAGATCATGTCGCGGTTCCCGGCGCCGACGCCCGTCACTCCAACAGAACCGAAGTGGAACACGTCTGCGCCGGCACCGCCTATAAGGAGGTCCACGCCAAAGCCGCCGCTGAGAAAGTCGTTGCCGTCCCCGCCGTTCAGCGTGTCATTGCCGCCCTGGCCGGCCAAGCTGTCATTGCCGTCGCCGCCTTGCAGCGCGTTGTTGCTGCTGTTTCCGGTTAGAGTATCGTCGAGAATGCCGCCGCCGACGACGTCCGAGCCGATGAGGCCTTCGATGCCCTCCAATGTGTCGCCCTGCGCATCCCCGCCGAGGCCTGTTCCAAGTTCCAAGCTAACGTTGACAGCGCTTGGAGAAAATTCGTAGCTCGCCGTATCGATCCCAGGGCCGCCAATCAACGTATCCGCACCAGCGCCGCCCGTGAGCAAGTCATTGCCGCTGCCGCCGATCAGCGTGTCGTCACCTGACCCGCCCCCTATGGTGTCGTTGCCGCTGCCGCCGTCGACGATGTCGTTGCCGCCGAGGCCGCCCAGATTGTCGTTGCCGCTGCCGCCTTGCAGGTGGTTGGCGCCGCCGTCGCCTTGGATCGTATCGTTGAGATTCGAGCCGATGACATTCTCGATGCTCGTGTAGATGTCGCCCGTCGCATGCCCGCCGGAGGCCGTTCCAAAGCCCAAGTCGATGACGACACCGCTTGGCGATCCGATGTAGCTCAGCGTATCCACGCCATCGCCGCCGTTTAGCGTGTCGGCGCCGGCACCGCCTTCAAGGGTGTCGTTGCCGTCGCCGCCGTTCAGCGTATCGGTGCCGGCACCGCCTTCGAGCGTGTCGTTGCCGCTGCCGCCGCTCAATGTGTCGTTGCCGCTGCCGCCATTGAGCTTGTCGTTGCCAGCGGCGGCATTGAGCTTGTCATTACCGGCGCCGCCGATCAGTATGTCGTTGCCGCCGCCGCCTACGAGCGCGTCTTTGCCGGAGCCACCCTTGAGCGTGTCCTTGCCGCTGCCTCCCTTGAGCGTGTCATTGCCGCCCTGTCCGACGAGATTGTCTTTGCCGCCGCCGCCCAAGAGTTTGTCGTTGCCGCTGCCCCCCTTGAGCGTGTCGTTGCCGCCCTGACCCTTGAGCGTGTCCTTGCCGCCATTGCCAAATGCCCGGTCGTTGCCGGCGCCGCCTTTCAGGGTATCGTTGCCCGAGCCGCCTTTGAGCGTGTCCTTGCCGCCGAGGCCGATAAGGATGTCGGCCCCGGCAAGCCCAAGGATCGTGTCGTTGCCGCCGGTGCCCCTCAGCCTGTCTTTTCCGCTGGTGCCTTTGATCGTTGCCATGATCGCTCTCCCTGGTTGGGGTCGGTCGTTGTGCCGACCTTGACCAGGGGCGCTCGCCGGCGCATCGGCCGAACGGCCGATATGGGGCTATTTTTGCTCGGATTTCGAGCGGCGCGCGGGACTGTCCAACCCGGCGATCAGCTTGACCAGCTCGGCCTGGCGCCGCGTGCCGGTCTTCTCGAACAGATGCTCGAGATGCGTCTTGACCGTCGAATGCGAGGCGCCAAGCAGCGAAGCGACCGGCGCGATGCCGCCCACCTCGATCACGGCGCGAAGCACTTTCTCCTCGGCGGGCGTCAGGCCGTAAAGCTGCCCTGCGGCATTGATCGCCGCCGGAAGATCGATGCTCGCCTCGCGCACGAACAGCGCGGCGGTGGCGGAGTGGTAGGCGCCAGCCGCATGCCGCGCACCGGAGGTGAGCGGCAGGACGTGCGCAACGAAGCGGCCGCCGTCTGGGCTCAGGAGCGGCAGAGCGATCCCGCCGGCCTCGATCGCGGCATCTCCTTCCAGCGCCGCGGCGAAGGCCTTGCGCAATGAAGACTGCACGCGCTCATCGGCAGCGACCAAGATCCCTCGCACGAGCTTGAGCGGGTCTCCTTCGTCGAGCACGGCCTGACCCGCCGCGTTGGCATGAACGATCTCGCCTAGCGGGCTGACCAGGAAGACGCCGGTGGCGAGACCGTCGATGGCTTCGGCGAAGGTCGCCGCTTGCAATGCGCGCATGTCGAGCAGCTTGCCGATCAGCACCGCGCGCCGGAAATGCGGCATGATGAGGCGCATGCGGCGAATTTCGGCCTCGCCGACGAGCCCGACGTCCTTGTGCCGGGCGCAAGTCAGCAAGCTTATGCTGGACGCAGTCTTGTCCAAGGTCCCTTGAACGACATCGACGATGCCGAGCGGTGCCACCCAGTCGGTGAAGAACTCCGAACCGATGATCTCCGGGTAGTTTGGCAGCCCGGCGAGCGTCATGATCTCCCCGATCCTCGAGCGCGAGGACTGGGGAATGGTCGGGTTCCTGTAATAATAGTTGTCGAGATAGTCCTGCCACGCGTCCGGCGGGTAGCCCCATTGGATCAGGAAGTTTGCATCGTGACGCAAAAGATCGGCCGCGCCGACCGCGCCGGAGGCGCAGTTGAGAAAGCGGCAGACTTCCGCCACCGCATCCGGCCATAGTTCTGGGTCGATGGCGGCATCATAGGCGGTGCCGACCAGCGTCAGGAGCTGCTCGGCTTCATCAGGGTCACGTGGACGTTGCATTTCGAAGCGATTTCTCGCGTCTTGGCCAACCCGCCGCCCAACTCCTGCGATTTTCTGCCCTTCCAGGTGCCAGTCAACCAACAGCTGACTAACTCGCCGGCAGTTCGCGAGTTGCACCTAGCCCGTCATGGCTTGTACACGGAGAACTGGCCGCGCGGGCGGTACTGTTCCAGATACTCAGGCACGACGCTCGCGATGGCGACAGGCTCGATGCCCAAGCCCTCCAGAGTGCGTTCAGCTTTGATCGCGTCGTCGCTCACCACGTTGTCGCGTTCCAGGAGCCGCACCTGGTCGACGGTGAGCAGCGGCTTCGGTAGAAGCTGCAAAAAGAAGCCTTGCAGCTTGGCGAGCCAGAACGGCAGCGGCACGAGCGGTCGCTTGCGCATGGTGTAGTCGAGCACGCGGCGCATCACCTCCTTCATGGTGAGGATCTCCGGCCCGCCCAATTCGTAAGGCGCCTCCGCGCCGGCCCGTCCTTCGAGCGCCGCCACCACGGCCTTGGCCACGTCGCCCACGAACACCGGCTGAAACTTCGTGTGGCCGCCGCCGATGAGCGGCAGCACCGGGAACAGCTGTGCCAGGCTTGCGAAGCGGTTGAAGAAGTCGTCCTCCGGTCCGAACACGATCGATGGCCGGATGATGACTGCTTCGGGGAACACCTCCCGCACCGCCGCCTCGCCCGCCGCCTTTGTGCGGGCGTACATCGACGGCGAGTCCGCGGCCGCCCCGATGGCCGACACATGCACCAGCGCCCGGGCGCCTGCGGCGCGCGCCGCCTCCGCCACGTTGCGCGCGCCCTCGTCCTGCACCGACTTGAAGGTCTGCTTGCCCGATGCGAACAGGATGCCGACGAGGTTGATCACCGCGTCCGCGTCCCTTGCTGCCGCGATGAGCGAGTCGGGGAAGCGCACATTGGCTTGCACGGCGTTGATCTGCCCGACATCGCCGAGCGGCTGGAGATGGCCGGCTAGCTCCGGGCGCCGCACCGCGACCCGCATGCGCGCGCCCGTCTTGGCCAGCGCGCGCACCACGTGCCGCCCGAGGAAACCCGAGCCGCCATAGATCGTAATCAGCGCGCTGGTGTTGAGTGTGATCGCCACTTAGATGCCCTTAACTTCGGCCTGCTATTGGTGAAAACTGCAGCATTACACGGGGGCCGCCAAGCTTTGATTGGCGCTTCTCCCGGTAATTGACAACGGGGACCACCGATCGTACCTCAACACTCTCAAGCCCAGGTGGCGGAACTGGTAGACGCGCTAGCTTCAGGTGCTAGTGCCCGAAAGGGCGTGGAAGTTCGAGTCTTCTCCTGGGCACCACTCCCGCCTCGCCCCCATGCGCCATGGGGGCTTCGATGTCGGCCAAGACCATTGAGACGCCTTTGAGCCAGCGCCAGACCGTCGAGCTTCACAAAGGCGATCTGCCGGCCGGCCGCTTTGCCGCCAAGTCGATTGCCATCGATACCGAGACGCTGGGGCTCAATCCCTTCCGCGACCGGCTCTGCCTCGTGCAGCTGTCCGACGGCGACGGCACCGCCGCCCTGGTGCAGTTCTCCGGCACGTACGATGCGCCCGAGCTGAATCGCCTTCTCACCGATGAGAGCATCCTCAAGATTTTCCATTTCGGCCGCTTCGACATCGCCGTGCTGAAGCACTTCCTCGGCGTCATGCCGCGGCCGGTCTACTGCACCAAGATCGCCTCCAAGCTCGCCCGCACCTTCACCGACAAGCACAGCCTGAAGGACCTTTGCCGCGAGCTGCTCGGGGTCGAGCTGTCCAAGCAGCAGCAGTCCTCCGACTGGGGCGCGGCCGAGCTGACCCAAGAGCAGCTCAACTATGCGGCGAGCGATGTGCTATATCTGCACGCGTTGAGGGATCGGCTCGACGTCATGTTGAGGCGCGAGGGCCGCGAGCGACTGGCCAAGGCCTGCTTCGACTTTCTGCCGACCAGGGCCGAGCTCGACCTCGAAGGCTGGTCCGAGATCGATCCCTTCGCCCACTAGGCGGCCCGAATGCCCGGAAATCTAAGGGCCCGCGGTCGCAATGTGATCAAAGTCCTGCGGCTAGGTTAGTCTAGGGTCGTAAGGAGCCCGGGGGTCGCCGCGAGGATTGGCGGGAACAATGGCATCTGAGGCGAACACCCTTACTGCTGGACAGCGCTACCATGTGGGCACCGCTGAGGAGCGCGATCGCGCCTTCTCGAGCGCCGCGCGGCACAGCCGGGTGGTCCACATCCTGCGCAGGGTCCTCCCGGTCGTCGCCGTCCTCGTGCTCGCCGCCTATTTTATCTCCACCCGCCTCAACGTCATCGTCGGCGACATGACCGCGAGCATCGACGGCATGGAGGTCGCCGACGGCAATTTGCGCATGCTCAACCCGACCTTGAAGGGCGCCGACAAGAAGAACGGCAACTACGTCGTGCGCGCCGACCATGCCGACCAGGACATCAAGAACCCGAAGATGATCAAGCTGCACGCCATCAAGGCCGACGTGTCGAGCCTCTCCGGCGGCTGGTCGCGCATGCAGGCGATACGCGGCATCTTCAACAGCGAAGCCGAACGGCTCGTGCTCCAGGATCGCATCACCGTCGCCACCAGCGCCGGCGTCACCGGCGAGCTCAAGCACGCGACGCTCGACATGAAGACGCAGACGCTCCGGTCGCACCGTCCGGTATTCTTCAAGCTCACCAACGGCACCGTGAAGGCCAAAGCGCTGACCTTGCATTCCGCCGATAAGACGCTCGTGTTTCGCGGCCAGGTGGCGGTTCACCTGATCAGGCAGAAGAAGCAGGGTGACGCCAAGCCGCAAGCGAACGCGGCGCCCAAGCAGGTAGAACTGCCGCCGCCACCGAGCGGCGAAGCGCAAACCGTGAACCCGCAATGAAACAGCCTCGCGCCATAGGGCTCGCTTCGGCCTTTGCCGGACTTGCGGCTTTCCTCCTCACGCTCGTCCTGGCCGGCCCGTCGTCCGCCCAGACCCTCTCCAACACCTTCGGTGGTCTGTCGGAAAGCTCCGATCAGCCCATCGACATCGAGTCGGACATACTGACCGTGTACGACGCCAAGAAGTACGCGACGTTCAAGGGCAATGTGAAGGCGGTTCAGGGCACCACCACGCTGCGCGCCGCCGAACTCGACGTGCACTATGTCGGCGGCACGGAGAAACTTACCGGTCAGGAAGCCGCTCCCGTGGCCGCCAAGGACGGCGCCGAGGACAACCCTGAAGCCCAAATCAACAAGATCGAGGCGCGCGGCAAGGTCGTCATCACCAGCGAGGACGACCAGACCACGACGAGCGATTGGGCGCTGTATGACGTGCCCGCCCAGACAGTAACCGTGGGTGGCAATGTCGTGCTAACGCAAGGCCAGAATGTGCTAAAGGGGGACCGTCTGGTTATCGATCTGAAGACGGGCGAGAGCCGGTTCGAGAATACGGGAAATGCCGCGGCTGGAGGCCGTATTCGTGCGCTGTTCATGCCCAAGAGCGCGGAAGGTGATGAAGCGGCCGATGGCAAGCGGAAGAAAAAGCGCGACGGCGCCGCGGACGGCGAGGACCCCGATCCGGCAGCTTCTGCCGAGGCAGGTCAAGGCGAACCGACGCCGGCGAACGATGCTGACGTCCCCGGCGTCGACGATGGGGAGCCATTGCCGCTCATGCCGGAGTTCCGCTAGGTCGGCACCCAAGCGGCTTTATGCGATGTTAACCGGCCAACGCTTCAACTGAGGGAGCGGAAAGGGTCAGTGGGCAAATTGCTGTCGTTCCCAGGCCGTCAGGCAGTCGCTGCCCAGTCTACCGCCGTGCAGGCGGACCCGCTTGTGCGCGAGCCTGAAGGCCAACCCGAGCCCGGCCACGGCTGGCTGACCGTCCGCTCCGTGGTCAAGAGCTTCAAGAAGCGCACGGTGGTTCGCGGCGTCAGCCTCGACCTGGCGCGCGGTGAGGCGGTGGGTTTGCTTGGACCGAATGGCGCCGGCAAGACCACGGTGTTCTACATGATCACGGGGCTGATTCCGGCCGACGAAGGCTCGATCAAGATCGACGGCCGCGACGTTACCAAGCTGCCGATGTACCGCCGGGCGCGGTTGGGCATCGGCTATCTGCCGCAGGAAGCCTCGATCTTCCGGGGTCTCACCGTGGAGGAGAACATCCTCGCCGTGCTCGAGATGGTCGAACCCAGCAAGAAGGAGCGTCAGCTCCAGCTCGATGCGCTGCTCGAGGAGTTCCGCATCACCCGCCTCAGGACGTCGCCGTCCATGCGGCTCTCGGGCGGCGAGCGCCGCCGCGTCGAGATTGCGCGCGCGCTTGCCTCGCGCCCGTCCTTCATGCTGCTCGACGAGCCCTTCGCGGGCATCGACCCCATCGCCGTTAACGATATCCGCGCGCTGGTGCGCCATCTTACCCAGCGCGGCATCGGCGTCCTCATCACCGATCACAACGTGCGCGAGACCCTGGAGCTTGTCAGCCGGGCCTATATTATTCATGACGGCATGGTACTGACCCACGGCACCGCGCACGAGATCATCAACAACGAGGACGTGCGGCGCGTCTATCTCGGTGATCAGTTCAAGATCTGAGCACCTGATCGCGAGTGAGTTCGTATATGGCGATCAACACAAAGCTCGAACTTCGCCAGACTCACAATCTGGTCATGACGCCGCAGTTGCAGCAGGCGATCAAGCTTCTGCAACTCTCCAACATCGAGCTGGCAGGCTTTGTGGACGGCGAGCTTGAGCGTAATCCGCTGCTCGAGCGCGCCGACAGTGACGAGCCGAACGGCGCCGCGGACGAGCTTCCCGCCGCAGCCGCGGCCAAGGAAGATGGAGCCGATGCGCCGGGCGATGGAAGCGCCGATGGGGCCGACGGCGACGACGGCGACTGGGTCAATCTCGAGACGGGGAACGACACGGGCCGCACCGACGATCTCGATGCCGAGCCTCAGGACATGTTCCCCGACGCAGAAAGCTTCACTCCTGGCGTGATCAAGGATTCCGGCTGGAGCGGCCTGACCCAGGGTCCCCGCGCCGACATCGACGAGGGAGCTAATCTCGAGGCTTATGTGGCCGAGGAGAAGACGCTGCGTAATCACCTCTCCGAGCAGCTCGTCCTCACCTTCGCCGATCCGGCGCGACGCCTGATCGGCCATCACCTCATCGACATGACCGACGAGGCCGGCTATCTGCGCGGCGAGCTCGATGCTCTCGCCGAGTTGCTTGGCGCGCCGCTTGATCTCGTGGAGGAGACGCTTACCGTGATGCAGGGCTTCGAGCCCTGCGGCGTCTTCGCGCGCGACCTGCGGGAGTGCCTGACCTTGCAGTTGAAGGAGCAGGACCGCTGCGACCCGGCCATGGCCGCGCTCATCGACAATCTTCACCTCCTTGCCGCCCACGATCTGGTCGCGCTGAAGCGTGCCGCCCGCGTCTCCGACGAGGACCTCTGCGACATGATCGCCGAGGTAAAGCGGCTCAACCCCAAGCCGGGGCTGAAATACGGCACTTCGCCATCGCAGCCCATCGTACCCGACGTGCTGGTGCGATCGCTCCCCGATGGCAGCTTCCACGTGGAGTTGAACAGCGACACCCTTCCGCGCGTCCTCGTCAATCAGTCCTACTATGCGACCGTCTCCAAGTCGGCAACGCGCAAGCAGGACAAGAGCTATCTCGTCGACTGCCTTCAGACCGCCAACTGGCTGGTGAAGAGCCTCGATCAGCGCGCCCGCACGATTCTGAAAGTAGCGCAGGAAATCGTGCGTCAGCAGGACGGCTTCCTCACCTATGGCGTGCGGCACTTGCGGCCGCTGAACTTGAAAACCGTGGCCGACGCCATCTCCATGCACGAATCGACGGTGAGCCGCGTCACCGCCAACAAGTACATGGCCACCAATCGCGGGCTGTTCGAGCTGAAGTACTTTTTCACGTCGGCCATCGCCGCCACATCGGAAGGCGATTCGCACTCCTCCGAGGCGGTGCGCCACCGCATCCGCGCGATGATCGACGCGGAGCCCGCTGCCGACGTGCTGTCCGACGACAAGATCGTCGAGCGGCTCAAAGGCGACGGCGTCGACATCGCTCGCCGCACGGTTGCAAAATATCGCGAAGCACTCGGGATTCCCTCGTCGGTGCAGCGTCGCCGGCTGAAACGCATCGCGCTCGGCGCCAGCGCCTGAGGGACGCCTCTAAGGCTCTGTTCGCCAAGACGAATCGTGTAAAGGGCTCGGGGAAAATTCATTGCGTTTGACACCTCAGGACCGCGGGTCTAGCTTCCCGCCCCGCGGTGGAGGCCGACCGAGGATGGGCAGGGACGTGCTGCGGGCGCCCTGACGAAAAATCGGGCCTCGAGATTTGCGGCAAGCGCCCCGGGAGGGCCGGTCAACAGGGGTCTTCGACAGTCTTCCGCGGGTAATGACGATACAAGTTACCGGAAAGAATCTGGACGTCGGAGAGGCGTTGCGCAGTTACGTCCAGGAACGCGTTGTACAAACGGTTGAGAAGTTCGTGGGGCGCGTGCCGTCGGGGCATGTGCGCATCGAGAAAGAGCGCGGGGAGTTCCGCACCGACTGCACGATCCATTTGTGGCAAGGCATGAGCCTCGAGGCTCATGGGGTGGCGCCCGAGGCTTACCAAAGCGCCGACCTTGCTTGCGAACGGCTCGAGAAGCGGGTGCGCCGCTACAAGCGAAGGCTGAAACGGCACGGCGGCGAGTCCCCCCGTAAACAGACGCCGGCAGCGTCCTACGTTATCCAGGCTGCCCATGACGAGCATGAGGAGCGCGAGGAACACGATGAGGACAATCCGATCATCATTGCCGAGGCCGAGACCATGGTGCACGAGATGGCCGTCAGCGACGCCGTGATGCAAATGGACATCTCCGATCGCCCATTCGTCGTGTTTCGTAATGCGGGCGACGGGGAGATCAACGTCGTGTATCGCCGCGACGATGGCAATATTGGCTGGATTGATCCGGCCGGAAAGAAAGCACGAGCGGATCGCTAGCGTCGTTGCGTTCCGTCCGCTCCCCTCAAGTCACACGGGTAGTCTGATGCATCTAGGTGATTTCATTGCACCCGAGGCCGTGCTTCCGTCGCTGAAGACCAAAAGCAAGAAGCAGCTGCTGGTGGAGCTCTCGGTACGAGCTTCGCGCTTGGCCGGCCTGCAAGAGCGCGACGTGTTCGACGTGTTGTGGCAGCGCGAGCGGCTCGGCTCGACCGGACTCGGGCAAGGGGTCGCCATTCCCCACGGCAAGCTTCCGGGATTGAAGCGCATCGTCGGCATCTTCGCGCGGCTGGCCGAGCCCATCGACTTCGACGCCGTCGATAGCCAGCCCGTGGATATCGTGTTCCTGCTGCTTGCGCCCGAAGGCGCCGGCGCCGACCATTTGAAGGCGCTCGCCCGCATCTCGCGGCTGCTTCGCGAGGGGACTGCCATCGAGAAGCTCAGGGCCTGCAAGGATTCCGCCGCGATCTATGCCGTCCTCACGCAGGAGGAGGCGTCCTCCCACGCCGCCTAGCGGGGCGCAATTGTGGCGAGCAGTTCATTGGCAAACTCGCCCATGGCGAAGGCGGCGGCGAAGTCGAACTTGTTGATGGCGATGAACGCCGCCGCATTCCGCGTCGGCGCGAACGCGATGTAGGTGAAGGTGCCCTGGAGCCCGCCTGCCTTTTGCAGGATGAACGGTTGGTCGTCCTTGGCCATCATGCCGATCCAGGCAAGGCTTAGAGCGTCCATGTGGCCGACTCGTCCATCCCCGAGACGGTCTTCAACCCGTCGCGCATGACATAGAGCGCATGGTCCAGAGTGCGCGTCTCGGCGCCGTCCTCGCCGAAGCGGTCGAGGTGCCATTTCATCCAGCGGAGCAGATCGTTGGGCGTCGAGTAGAGGCCGCCTGAGCCGACGATGACGGGGCCGGTGGGCACGATTGGCATCGGCGTTCCATCCGGTGCTTGCCCGCGCATGAAGCGCTTTTCCTGCTCTGCGCTGAGCTCGAACCCGGTGTCCTTCATTCCCAGCGGCCCGGTGACGTGTTCTTTCAACAAGTCGGGCTTCTTGGCTGCGGCGGCCAAAGCCATGGCGAGAAGATCGAAGCCGAAATTGGAGTAGAGCACTGACGATCCCGGGGCGAATAGCAGCGGCTCGTTCTTGATCCAGTTGGCGTAGGCTTCTGGCGTGATGGTAGCGAAAGGATCGTCGTCGGGGCCCGGCTCGTGGGGCACCTCGCGCGGCAGGCCGCCGGCGTGGGTCGCCAGATCGATCAGCCTGATGCGCGCGGCATCGCCGTTGCGACCGGGGCCCATCTGCGGCACCCATTTGGTCAGGGGCTGCGCCATCTCCACGGTGCCGTCGGCAGCGAGATGGGCGAGCATCTGGCCCGTGAACGCTTTGGTGATGGAGCCAATCCGCATCACCGTGTCGCCGTCAGGTGGCGCGCTGCCCGGCCCATCGCGCTCGCCGAACCCAAACACCGCCGTCTCCCCGTCGCGCACGGCACCGATGACGACGGCCGGCACTTTGGTGTCGATGTAGAAGATCTCACCAGTGAACTCGACGATCTCGTCGAGCAGCGGATCGGCTTGGCCAATGCTCGGCGCGCCGATGACGAAGAGTGCCGCGACCGCGAGCCCGAGTGCGCGGTGCCGCGTAGTGTTGACTACGGTGTCATGGATCATGCGAGCCGTCTCCCGATGAGTGCGGGATACGACTATGCGCTAACGCGCGCTTCCGCGCTAGACGGCGCGCGGCCAACCCGATCGCATCGCGGGAGAGACGAGGCTAAGGTGAAGAACTAGTGCACGCTGACCGGCAGGAGATCGTTCTCGATGGCGTTGGCGATCGCTGCGTTGCGGCTGTCGGTCAGCGCGAGCGGCGTGCCGTCGGCGCCGAGCACGGCGTAGAGGTCGATGCCCTGAGGTGCCTCGCCGAGCGCCGGGAACAATCGTTCGGCGGCAAGCGAATCGACCTGCTTGATATACGCCACCTCGCCGTCACCAAGGAGGGCTAGCTCCTTCAGGCTCATCCAAGCGGGTGGGACGTCACTCGTCGACTTGTTCATCTGCTACGGTCCTCCGGTGAGTGCTGCGCGACAAGCGCATGCATCAACCTGCTGGCACGATCCCCACCTTCAGTACACGTTTCTCCCTGTGCGGCCGTTCTAGCTCGATGGCGAGAAGGCCATCGTGCAATTCGGCCTTGCGAACTTCGACGCCGTCGGCAAGGGCGAAGGTCCGTTTGAATTGGCGCGCGGCAATACCGCGATGAAGATAGTCCCTTGTCCCTTCGTCGTGCTTCGCGCCGCGGATCAGCAACTGGCCGTCCTCGATGCTGACATCAAGCTCGTCGAGGCCGAAGCCGGCCACGGCGAGGGTAATGCGCAAGACTTCCGGCCCGCCGTCGCTTCCCGGGATAAGTTCTATGTTGTACGGCGGATACCCGCCGTCGGCCTTCGTCCGCGCGTTGACGCGCTCGGCCGACAGGCTCAACCAAAGACTTCCGTCGAGAAGAGACATATGCGCCATCCGGCGGTAAGCCCTTTCGATCGAAGGCCCGCGCACCGGTGGCTCTTTGCGAGGCCCTTGCGGCACCTCAGAAAAAGTCCTCAGCCCGCCGCGGCGCTGGAGACCTTTAAAACCGCCTGGGATATGGGAAATCCCACCGCGAATTCAAGCTGAAGGGCAAGTGGGGATTTCCGGCTGGTTGCTCCTATCGGGGCAGGCCGCCTTGCTCTAATTTCTGTTCCACCGAATCGGAGTCTGCGATGACCTGGTATGTGAATCCCAAGACTGGCCTGGACGGCAACGACGGCCGTAGCGCGGGCACTGCTTTCAAGTCTCTCACGCACGCCATCGAAGCGGCCAAGGCGGCCGACACGATCATTCTCGTCCCCGGCGCCTACGACCAGGACCTGCCGCGGCTTGTCAGTGCCGCGCGTGTGGCCGGCATCACCGTCGGCGTCGCCGGCGCCGATTAGCCCCGCTCAACTCTCCGCATCGTCCTCGGTGATAGTTTCGATCACACGCAGGCGCCGGACCGTCAGGTCGTCGATCTCCACGTCGCCAAGATGAACTTTTTGTACGGAAGCGCGGCGCACACTCAAACGGCCGATGGCGAGGGCCCCGATGGCGAGCGCGCCAAGCGCCAGGGCGCCGATGGCGAGCGCACCGGCCGCGGCAGCCGGCACGCGTACCGGTGGTAAATCCAAGTTCCGTTGCCTCATCGCTCTCATGCGCGCCTCTCAAATTGCCCTGTGACCGAATTGCATCAGTGTCCAGGCTCCAGGCGCGGAACTCCGGAACCGGCCGAGTGCGCCAGCGTTCAGAGTGAACAGGGAAAGCGTTAAGGAGTACCCCGATGGCCGCTTTGAACCCCCGCGACCAGTCCGACTTTCACAGGGCCTATGAGATGTCGCCGTTAGCCGATTTGACCAAGGCGTTTGAGGCAAGCTGGGAGGTCTTGAAATCTCACGATCCGTTTCGCGATCCGGAAAAAGATGACGACCTCAAGCTCGCCTTGCGGAGCAAGCTTCTTGCGCTCGCCGCCGACGGCCTGAGCGATCCGGACCAGTTGCGCAGGCTTGCCTTGGAGAACCTGCCGCTCACCCGCTCGGTGAGGTGACGTGCTGGGGCAAAGGAAGGTGGTCGTCCCTGGCGGGATACCCGTCCTCCTACGCTAAAGCTTCGGAGGACACTCCTGCTCTAACGATTTCGTGCGGCTTACTGGCGTAAGCCTCCCGAACCTCGAAGAACGTAGGGTGGTGGAGCCAGGCGGGATCGAACCGCCGACCTCGTGAATGCCATTCACGCGCTCTCCCAACTGAGCTATGGCCCCTTCAGGTATCAGAAATCAGAAATCAGAAGTCCAGCTGGCCAAGGTCGCCCCCGGCGGGCTCCGGGTCTCTGACTTAGGCCGAGCCTGCCGCCCGTTCAAGAGGAATGCGAGCCTCCGGTTTGACCCATTCTGACTTCTGACTTCTGAAATCAGCCTTCCTCTTTCGCGCCGCCGCCGACGATGTTGGACACGTCCGTCTCGCCTTCCTCCTCCTCTTCGAGAAAGGCGTTGTCGTCGTCTTCGCCGGCGGGAATGTCCTCCGCGTCGTCGCCGAGATCGACGATCTCCTCATCGTCAACGACGGCGTCTTCGGCTTCCTCCGCCTCTTCGAGACTGATGACCTCAGGCCCTCCCATCACCGGAGGATCGGCCTCGACCTCCTTGACCTTCTTGACCTCGGCTGGTGCTGCACGTTCGCTCCGCCGCGACGTCGGCGGTGTCACTTGATAGACGGCCTGACAGACGGGGCAGGTAATTGGCGAACGGCCCAAGTCGTAAAACCGCGCCCCACAGCTCGGGCAAACGCGCTTGGTTCCCCGTGCGGGTTTCGACATGACTCTCCTCGAAGCTAGCCTTGAGTGACTCCCCATTGCCACGCCTCATGCGTAGTGTCAAAAGCTATCAAACGCCCCAAAACCCCAACCGAGAATCTATGCCGCACCCCCTGACAGCCAGCCGCTCCGCGCGCATTTCCGGCCATGTCAGGGTTCCGGGCGACAAGTCGATTTCCCACCGCGCGCTGATTTTGGCGGCGCTGGCGACGGGCCGCACCCGCATCACCGGACTGCTGGAGGCGGAGGACGTAGCGGCCACGGCACGTGCCATTGAGGCGCTTGGCGCCGCGGTAAGACCGGCCAACGGCGCCGTAGAAGTTTTGGGCCAAGGCGTCGGCGGCTTGCAAGCGCCCCGCGCGCCGCTCGATTTCGGCAATTCCGGCACGTCCAGCCGCCTCCTGCTCGGCGTCGTTGCGGGCCACGACATGCGCGCCGAGTTCACCGGCGACGCTTCGCTCAAACGCCGGCCAATGGGGCGTGTACTCGCTCCGCTTACGACCATGGGATTGCAAGTCGAAGCGCAAGGCGAGGGCGCCACCTTGCCTCTCGCCGTGCGCGGTACGGGCGATCTGCTTCCCATCGTTTATGAGTTGCCGGTGCCGTCCGCACAGGTGAAGTCGTCCATTCTGCTCGCCGGGCTCCACGCGCCGGGACGCACCACAGTGATCGAGCCTCTTCCCACGCGCGATCATACCGAGCGCATGCTGAGGTTCTTCGGCGCCGAGCTCAAGAGCGAGGACCAAGGGGAGGGACGCGCCATCACCGTGTGTGGCGACGCCGAGCTCGCAGGTGGTTCGTTTGCGGTGCCTGGCGATCCGAGCTCTGCCGCCTTCATCATCGCCGCTGGCCTCATCTGTCCCGGTTCGGAGATCGTCGTCGAAGGCGTGCTGATGAACCCGACACGCACCGGCTTCATCGAGACACTTCGGGAGATGGGAGCGCAGATCGAGGTGCTCGATCTCCGCGACGAAGGCGGCGAGGCGGTCGGCGACATCCGCGTCAAGGCGGGTGCGCTCCGCGGCGTCCGAGTGCCGCCGGAGCGCGCGCCGTCGATGATCGACGAATATCCCGTGCTTGCGGTGGTCGCGGCCTTCGCCGAGGGCGAAACGCGTATGGAGGGGCTCGCCGAGCTCAAGGTGAAGGAAAGCGACCGCCTTGCCGCGACCGCCGCCGGGCTTGTTGCGTGCGGGGTCGAGGCGCGGATCCAAGGCGACGATTTGAGCGTGCAGGGGCGTGGCGAGGTCAAAGGCGGCGGGCAGGTCGCGACCCATATGGATCATCGCATCGCCATGGCCTTTCTCACCCTTGGGCTCGGCTCGGCCAAGCCGGTCACCGTCGACGATGTGAGCATGATCGCCACAAGCTTTCCAGGCTTCGTCCCACTGATGACCAAGCTTGGGGCTGAGTTCGCATGATCATCGCCATCGACGGCCCCGCCGCCTCCGGAAAGGGCACGCTCGCCAAGCGAATCGCCGCCCACTACGGCCTGCGGCACCTGGATTCCGGCTCGCTCTACCGCGCGGTAGCGCGGGACACGCTGGCTGGCGGCGGCGACCTCACCGATGCGCGCGCCGCCGCGGGGGCGGCATCCCGCCTCGACATTGCCACTCTTGGCGATCCGGCCCTGCGCACACCCGGCATGGGCGAGGCCGCCTCGGTGGTCGCCAAGCACCCGGAGGTGCGCGCCGTGCTGTTCGACTATCAACGCAACTTTGCACGGGCCAAACCCGGCGCGGTGCTCGACGGGCGGGACATCGGCACGGTGATCTGTCCCGACGCCGACGTGAAGCTGTTCGTCACTGCCACCCCGGAGGAACGCGCCCGCCGCCGCTACCTCGAATTGCGGCAGATCGGCGTCGCCATCTCGGAGGACGAGGTGCTGGATGACATCAGGCGGCGCGACGAGCGGGACCGGAACCGGAGCGTGGCCCCCCTCCGCCAGGCGGAAGACGCGGTCTTGCTCGATACGACGAATTTGGATATAGACGCCGCGTTCAAGGCAGCCATCGATCTGATCGAGGCTGCGATGGGTCAGGCGGGGCGGGCCGGTTGAGGCCAGGCCCTTTTGGCACTGGCACATCACCCTTCGAATGAATTCCGCGGGTAAAGCAAGCGGAGGCCGGGCGGCCGCAAATGGCCTGCCGCATCGGTTTTCGCGGGTTTTCGCCGCATCAGGACCAACACGAACCTCGGGTTCAAGCCACGCTGGAACGAGCGTAGAATGGGACGCCGAGTAGGAGTTTAGATGACCGAGCCGCAGACGAGCATGAGCCATCCGAGCCGCGACGAGTTCGCCGCCCTTCTTGAAGAGTCGTTGACGGGAACCGCGCTCCAGGAAGGCAGCGTCATCAAGGGCACAATCGTCGGGATCGAGAAGGACGTTGCGGTGATCGACGTCGGGCTGAAGACCGAAGGCCGCGTCCCTCTCAAAGAATTCGGCGTCACCGGCCGCACTTCCGATCTGTCCGTCGGCGACGAGGTCGACGTCTACCTCGAGCGCGTCGAGAACTCCGCCGGCGAAGCCGTGCTGTCGCGCGAGAAGGCGCGCCGCGAGGAGAGCTGGACCAGGCTTGAGGAGAAGTACAAGGCCGGCGAGCGGGTCGAGGGCGTGATCTTCAATCGGGTCAAGGGCGGCTTCACCGTCGATCTCGACGGTGCCGTGGCGTTCTTGCCCGGCAGCCAAGTGGACATTCGCCCGATTCGCGACGTGGGCCCGCTGATGAACATGCCCCAGCCCTTCCAGATCCTCAAGATGGACCGGCGCCGCGGCAACATCGTCGTATCGCGCCGCTCGGTGCTTGAGGAGACCCGCGCCGAGAAGCGGAGCGAGATCGTCGCCCGCCTCGAAGAGGGCCAGGTCATCGACGGCGTGGTCAAGAACATCACCGACTACGGCGCCTTCATCGATCTCGGCGGCATCGACGGCCTCCTGCACGTCACCGACATGGCGTGGAGGCGCGTCAACCATCCCTCCGAGATCGTGAATGTCGGCGACACGGTGAAGGTGCAGATCATCCGCATCAATCCGGAGACCCAGCGTATCAGCCTCGGCATCAAGCAGCTCGAAGCCGATCCGTGGGAGGGCATCGCCGCCAAGTACCCGGTCGGCTCGCGCTTCAAGGGCACCGTCACCAACATCACCGACTACGGCGCCTTCGTCGAGCTTGAGCCCGGCGTCGAGGGCCTGATCCACGTCTCAGAGATGAGCTGGACCAAAAAGAACATCCATCCCGGCAAGATCATCTCGACGAGCCAGGAGGTCGAGGTGCAAGTGCTCGAGGTCGATCCCGACAAGCGCCGCATCTCACTCGGCCTGAAGCAGACCCAGGAGAATCCGTGGGTCGCCTTCGCCGCGAGCCACGAGGCCGGAGCCGTCATCGAGGGCCAGATCCGCAACATCACAGAGTTCGGCCTGTTCGTCGGTCTCGACGGCGGCATCGACGGCATGGTGCATTTGTCGGATCTCGATTGGTCCAAGTCTGGGGAGGATGCCCTCAAGGAATATAAGAAGGGCGATACCGTGAAGGCCGTGGTGCTCGAGGCCGACTCCGAAAAGGAGCGCATCAGCCTCGGCATCAAGCAACTGACGCCCGATCCGTTCGCCGCGGGCGCGCCCTCCGGCAAGCTCAAGAAGGGCATGCGCGTGACCTGCGAGGTGATCGCGGTCAAGGACAACGGCATCGAGGCCAAGCTTCTCGACCACGATCTCACGACCTTCATCCGGCGTTCCGACCTGTCCCGCGACCGCTCCGAGCAGCGCCCCGACCGCTTCGGCGTCGGCGAAAAGTTCGACGCCGTCGTGACCCAGGTCGACGCCAAGGCGCGCAAAGTCTCGGCATCCATCAAGGCGCTTGAGATCGCCGAGGAGAAGGAG
This sequence comes from Methyloceanibacter sp., assembly GCF_050726195.1. Classification (GTDB taxonomy): domain Bacteria; phylum Pseudomonadota; class Alphaproteobacteria; order Rhizobiales; family Methyloligellaceae; genus Methyloceanibacter. The sequence goes on from NZ_JBOHJC010000005.1 coordinate 178,760, forward strand.
GCGGTCGCCCAGTACGGCTCGACCGATTCCGGCGCCTCCCTCGGCGATATTCTCGGCGCGGCCTTGAGCAAGGCGAAGGGCGAAGAGGGCGAGGAAGAGCCTGCCGCGAAGCCGAAGCGAAAGCGCGCGTCGAAGGGCGAGGCGGCGGATACCGACGCCGCCTCCGGCGAATGAACGGGCCGGCCGCGAACCTGACTTCCACCGGTAGCGCGCCCCTGAGCGCGCGCATCTTGGGCGACCGATGATCCTCGACGCCGACAGTGTGATCGAGCGCCGCCGCCTCAAGCGGCGGGTCACCGTCTGGCGCATTGCCGCGGTCGTGCTCGGACTGCTGCTCCTCGCTGTGATGTTTCTGGGCGACAAGGAGATGTCCGGCTCGGCCAGCTTCCTGCCCCACATCGCCCGCATCAGCGTCAGCGGCGTCATCACCGACGACCGCAAGATGCAGGACCTTATCGAGAAGGTGGCCAAGGCCGAGCAGGTCAAGGCCGTGATCCTCGACATCAATAGCCCCGGCGGCACCACGACCGGCGGCGAGGCCATGTACGACGCGGTCCGCCGCCTCGCCGAGAAGAAGCCCGTGGTCGCCACCTGCGGCACGCTCGCCACCTCGGCCGCCTATATCGTGGCGCTCGCCACCGACCGCATCTTCGTCTACGGCAACACCATCACCGGCTCCGTCGGCGTGATCTTCCAATGGGCCAATGTCACCGACCTCCTGGAGAGCCTCGGCATCAAGGTCGAGGAGGTGAAGAGCGGACCGCTGAAAGCTGTGCCCAGTCCGTTCGAGCCGACCGACGAGCGGGCGCGGGAGATGACCGCGGAGATGGTCGAGGACGCCAAGGTATGGTTCGTGGACCTGGTCGGCGAGCGCCGCAAGCTCGAGCCGGGTTCGATCCCGGGCCTCACTGACGGGCGCATCTATTCCGGGCGGCAGGCGGTCAAACTCAAGCTCGCCGACCAGATCGGCGATGAGCGCGCCGCCGTGCGCTGGCTGAGCAAGGAGCGCAAGATTCCTGAGGGGCTCAAGGTCGTCGAATGGAAGCCGAAGGCCGAATCGAGCGGCCTATTTGGCTGGTTATTCGAGTCCGTGGCCGAAATATTCGGCACCTCGGCGAGTAAAATTGGCGTTCTTCTGGGGCAGGCCGCAGCAACCCTCAAGCTTGACGGTCTGGTTTCTGTTTGGCACCCTCAGTCCAACTAGTGGGGGGCGTTGCCGTGCCAGAGAATGGCCACGGACCGGTGGGGCGTATCATGATCAAATCAGAGCTGATTCAGCGGGTGGCAGCCGCCAATCCGCATCTCTTCCATCGCGATGTCGAGCGCATCATCAACATTGTGCTCGATGAGATCACCGGGGCGCTCGCCCGCGGCGATCGCGTGGAGCTGCGCGGCTTCGGCGCGTTTACGGTAAAGCATCGCGCGGCCCGTCAGGGGCGAAATCCGCGGACCGGCGACACGGTCTTCGTCGAGGACAAATACGTGCCCTTCTTCAAGACCGGCAAGGAGCTGCGCGAGCGCCTCAATCCCGACGACGACCACCGGAGGTCTTGAAGCTCGCCCGGTCTTCTTAAGAGGAGGCGGCCGTGTGGCGTAAGCTCATTCTCGGTCTTGTCGTGGTTCCGCTTGGCGTGGTGCTGATCGCGCTGGCCGTGGTCAACCGCAAGCCTGCGATCCTCATTCTCGATCCCTTCGGCGGCGCCGAGCCAAGCCTGTCGCTGGAGGCGCCGTTCTTCCTGTTCCTGCTCGGCACGTTCGCCATCGGGCTGATCGTCGGCGGCCTCGCCTCGTGGCTCAACCAGGGCAAGTGGCGCCGCACGGCGCGTGAGGAGGCGCGCGAGGCACGCGATTGGCGCCGCCAGGCCGACCGGTTGGAGAAAGAGTTGGAGAACCTCGATCCCGTCGGCCACCCGCCGCGCCTGCCGGCAGACTAGCCACGCCCCCACCATGGACCTGCTCACGGCCTTCGGTCTGCTGACCGTCACCGCCATGCTGATCTTCTATGCGCTGGAGGATCGCAGTCCGCGGTTCATCCTCGCCATGGCCGGTGCCTGTCTGCTTGCCTCGGTCTATGGCTTCCTCCAGGGTGCCTGGCCGTTTGGCGCCCTTGAGGTCGTATGGGCCGCAGTGGCATTTTGGCGCTGGCGCAGCAGGACCCGGCCTCTGACCCGCTAAACCGATCCTCAACGCCAATGTTGCAGTGCGATGGACTTGGGCCCCCGGATTTCATAGGGTGGCCTCGCGCGAGCCCCTAGGGCCGGCAAAACCCTCACCCGAGAGCCCTTGCGAGCCCCCGTGACGGTCAAGGTCAAAATCTGTGGCGTGCGAACGCCTGCCATCCTCGATGCCGCTGCTGGAGCTGGCGCGGACTTCGTTGGCCTCGTGCTCTTCGCCAATAGCCCGCGGAACCTTACGCTTGAAGAGGCCGGCTCGCTCGCCAAGATAGCGCGTGGCAGAGTACGGACCGTGGCGGTCCTGGTGGACCCGGACGATGCGCTAATCGAAAGCATTACCAAGGTGGTCCACCCCGATTTCCTCCAGGTGCACGGTGGCGAGACGCCTGAGCGCGTTGCCGCGATTAAGGCCCGCGCGGGGATCCCTGTGATCAAGGCCATCGCTGTGTCCGGAGCGGACGACGTCGCCGGCGCGAGCGCCTATGCCGGGATCGCCGACCAGATTCTCTACGACGCCAAGCCATCGCCTGAGGCCCAGCTCCCAGGTGGCAACGGCGTTCCCTTCGACTGGCGCGCAGTCGCCGGGGCGCGAGCGCCATTTGCGCTCTCCGGCGGACTCAACGCCGACAATGTCGGCGAGGCGATCCGCCTGACCGGCGCGGCCCTTGTCGACGTGTCCTCCGGCGTCGAGACCGCACCTGGCATCAAGGACGCGAAGCTGATCGAGCGGTTCATTCGCGCGGCCCGGGCCGCCCACCATCGAGCCAAGGCATCATGAGCACGGTCAACGACACATTGAACACCTATCGCGGCGGGCCTGACGAGCGCGGTCACTTCGGCCTCTATGGCGGCCGCTTCGTCGCCGAGACCTTAATGCCGCTGATCCTCGATCTGGAGCGGGCCTATGACGACGCCAAGGCCGATCCGCAGTTCCAGGCCGAGATGGAGAGCCATCTCGCCACCTATGTCGGCAGGCCCTCGCCACTCTATTTCGCCGAACGGCTGACCCAGCACTGCGGCGGCGCAAAGATCTATTTCAAACGCGAGGAGCTCAATCACACCGGCGCGCACAAGGTCAACAACGTGCTCGGCCAGATCATGCTCGCTTTGCGCATGGGCAAAACGCGCATCATCGCCGAGACCGGCGCCGGCATGCACGGAGTCGCCACCGCGACCTTGTGCGCCAAATTCGGCCTCCCGTGTATCATCTACATGGGATCCGTCGACGTCGCACGGCAGAAACCGAACGTGCTCAGGATGAAGGTTCTCGGCGCCGAGGTGCGCGCCGTGGAATCCGGTTCGAAGACTCTCAAGGATGCGATGAACGAGGCGCTGCGCGATTGGGTCGCCAATGTGCACGACACGTTCTATTGCATCGGCACGGTGGCGGGGCCGCACCCCTATCCGGCCATGGTGCGCGACTTCCAGTCGATCATCGGCCGCGAAACGCGCGAGCAGATGCTCAAGGCCGAGAACCGGCTGCCGGATTCGCTGATCGCCTGCATCGGCGGCGGCTCCAACGCCATGGGGCTGTTCCATCCGTATCTCGACGAGCCGGAAATCGAAATCTACGGCGTGGAGGCGGCCGGCCACGGTCTCGATAGCGGCAAGCACGCGGCCTCGATCGCCGGGGGCAAAGCGGGCGTGCTGCACGGCAATCGCACTTATCTCTTGATGGACGGCGACGGCCAGATCGAGGAAGCACATTCGATCTCGGCAGGCCTCGACTATCCGGGCATCGGGCCGGAGCACGCATGGCTCAAGGATGTGGGCCGGGTGACGTTTCTATCGGCGACCGATGACGAGGCGGTAGCCGCGTTCCAACTTTGCAGCAAGCTCGAAGGCATCATCCCGGCGCTGGAGCCGGCGCACGCGCTCGCCCGCGTGCTCGACCTCGCGCCGACGAAGCCGAAGGACCACCTGATGGTCGTCAATCTCTCCGGCCGCGGCGATAAGGATTTGGATTCCGTTGCCAGCTATCTGAACGCCAGAACGCGAGGGGCCAGCTGATCGCAAGATGAAACAGACGCGCATTGACAAGAGATTCGCTGAGCTGAAGCGGGAAGGCCGCGCCGGCCTCGTCACCTTCATCACCGCCGGCGACCCGGACTACAAGACGTCGCTCGCCATCTTGAAGGCGCTGCCGGCCGCAGGCGCCGACGTGATCGAGCTGGGCATGCCGTTTTCCGACCCCATGGCCGACGGCCCGGCCATCCAGGCCTCCTCCCAACGGGCGCTAAAGGCTGGCCAGACCATGAAAAAGACGCTCTCCATGGTTAAGGAATTCCGGGCCGAGAATGCGACGACCCCCATAGTGCTAATGGGCTACTACAACCCCATATATGTGTATCCAGTGGATCGCTTCATCGCCGACGTGGTGGACGCCGGCGCAGATGGGTTGATCGTGGTCGATATGCCGCCAGAGGAGGACGAGGAGCTGCGCCCGGCCGCGACCGCGGCGGGGCTGAACTTCATCCGGCTGGCCACGCCGACGACCGACGCCAAGCGTTTGCCGGCCGTGCTCGCAAATACCTCGGGCTTTGTCTACTACGTGTCGATTGCGGGGATCACCGGCACGGCCGCGCCGAACGTCGCCGAGGTCGGCGGCCATGTTGGGCGCATCAAGGCTCATACGGACTTGCCGATCGCCGTCGGCTTCGGCGTCAAGACGGCCGAGCAGGTCGGCGCCATCGCCGAGGTCGCCGACGGCGTGGTGGTCGGCTCGGCGCTCGTGTCGGCCGTTGCCCAGAGCCTCGATTCGAATGGCCTGGCGACGGAAGCCACCAAGCCGCGTGTGATCGGCCTCGTTGAGCATTTGGCTTCGGCGCTCCGCCACCCCGCCGCGGCGGCCGCCGTCTAGTCGATTGAGTGAGAGTTGCGACCTAGAGAGTTGCTAGACCCGTGAACTGGATCAACAGCGTCGTCAGACCCAAAATCCGCAGCATCCTTCGCAAGAAGGAGATGCCGGACAATCTCTGGGTGAAGTGCCCGGAGACCGGGCAGATGATCTACTACAAGGATCTCGAGGCGAACCAGTTCGTTGTCCCCGGCTCCAACTATCACATGCGCATGTCGGCTGCGGCGCGGCTGAAGGCGCTGTTCGACGGCGGCGAGTACGAGACGCTGACCCTGCCCGAGGTGCCGGCCGATCCGCTCAAGTTCCGCGACGAGCGCCGCTATACGGAGCGGCTCAAGGACGCGCGCAACAAGACCGGTCTTGCCGATGCGGTGCTTGCCGGCGTGGGCCGTCTCCGCGACTCAAACGTCGTCGCTGCGGTGCAGGATTTCGACTTCATGGGCGGTTCGCTCGGCACCGCCGCGGGCGAGGCGGTAATCGCCGCCATGCGCACCGCCGTGGTGCGCCAGGCGCCGTTCATTCTGCTCGCCGCATCGGGCGGCGCACGTATGCAGGAGGGCATCCTGTCGCTCATGCAGATGCCGCGCACCACGGTCGCGGTGCAGGAGCTGCGCGAAGCGAAGCTGCCCTACATCGTCGTCCTCACCCATCCGACCACCGGCGGCGTGACGGCGTCCTACGCCATGCTCGGTGACATCCACATCGCCGAGCCCGGCGCGCTGATCGGCTTTGCCGGCCCGCGCGTCATCGAACAGACCATCCGCGAGCAGTTGCCGAACGGCTTTCAGCGCGCCGAGTATCTCCATGCCCACGGCATGGTGGATATGGTCGTCCATCGGCACGAGCTGCGGGGCACGCTCGCCCGTCTGTGCGATCTCCTCACCAACCGGCGGCCCGGTCGCGACGTCGCGGTCTCCGGCTACACCGGCGCCCACCCGACCATCGCCCTCGACGGCAAAGGCCTCGACGGCAAGGGGCTTGGCGGCAACGGCCTCGCCGTGGAAAACGAAACCGAAGAGGAAGCAGTAGACGAGACCTTGACGAGCGCCCCTGGCAATGGCGCTAATCCCAATCCGCCACAGGTCTAAGGTCTCTCACGCTTGACCACACTCCCCTATAGTGCCGGGCGCCCATCGCCCCGCCCCCGGGCCGCGATGAGTGACACCCTGCTGGAGCGCTTGAAAAAGCTGCATCCGCAGTCGATCGACCTGTCGCTCGGCCGTATCGAGCGTCTGCTCGCAGCCCTCGGCCACCCGCAGGACAAGCTTCCGCCTGTGGTTCATGCGGCTGGCACCAACGGCAAGGGATCGACCCTCGCCTTCTTGCGCGCCATCTCCGAATCCTTGGGCAAAGGTGTGCATGTCTATACCTCGCCTCATCTCGTCAATTTTCACGAGCGCATCGTGCTTGCCGGCCCGCATGGCGCGGCGCCAATCACCGAGGAGGTGCTGGTTGATTGTCTGGCGCGAGCCGAGGAAGCCAATGGCGGCGAGCTCATCACTCTGTTCGAAATCACCACGGCCGCGGCCTTTCTCGCCTTCGCCGAAGCACCCGCCGATCTACTGCTCCTGGAGACGGGGCTGGGTGGCCGGCTCGATGCCACCAACATGGTGGCGAAGCCTCTTCTGACCATCATCACGCCCATCTCCATCGACCATGTCTCGTTTCTTGGCGAGACCATCGCCGAGATCGCCGGCGAGAAGGCCGGCATCCTGAAGCCCGGCGTCCCTTGTGTCGTCGGCCGTCAGGATAGTGAGGCGTTCGAGGTGATCGAGCGCAGGGCGATCGAGCTCGGCGCGCCACTCCATGTCGCCGGCCGCGACTTCGACATGTACGAACAGCAGGGGCGGCTCGTCTTTCAGACACAGTCGCGGCTGCTCGACCTGCCGCTGCCGCGTCTCGCCGGGCGTCATCAGATTGACAATGCGGGTACCGCCATCGCCGCCGCGAGTGTCGTGTTCGGCGAGGAGCTGACGCAGCGGGCGCTCGAGCATGGCGTGACCCACGCGTACTGGCCGGCGCGGCTCGAGCGTCTCGCCGTCGGCGGCTTGCATGCTTATGTGGAGGAGGGCACCGAGATCTGGCTCGATGGCGGGCACAATGCCGCAGGCGGCCAGGTCATCGCCCACACCCTCGCCGAGCTCGACGAGCGCGTGCCCCGTCCGGTGCACGTGATCTGGGGCATGATGGAGACCAAGGACGCGCGGAGCTTCATCGCCCCGTTCAAGGGCCTGGTCGAGCGCATCTACACGGTGCCGATCCCGGAGGAGCCCAATGCCTTCGCGCCAGAACCGCTCGCCGACATCGCCCGCGACGAAGGCTTCGACGCGGTTGCGGTCAACAGCGTGCCCGAGGCGCTACTGCGATCGGCCTCAAACAACGGCGCGGCACGCGTGCTGATCTGCGGCTCGCTCTACCTCGCGGGCCACGTCCTCAAGCTGCACGGATAGCTGCTAGGCGGTGCCATCGAGCACGCCGCCGATCCACGCGGCGAGATGGTTCTTGGGGTAGGCGCCGCGGAGCGTGTCCGCCACCTCGCCGTTCTTGAACAGGATCAGAGTGGGTATGGCGCGGACGTTGTACGTGCCCGGCGTGCGCGGGTTCTCGTCGATATTGAGCTTGGTGATCCGCACCTTGCCATCGAGCTCCTTGGCGATCTCTTCGAGCGCGGGCGCGATCTGCCGGCACGGGCCGCACCACTCGGCCCAGAAATCGACGACGACGGGGGTCGAGGACTTCAGCACCTCGGCTTCGAATGTGTCGTCGGAAACCTTCTCAGTCGCCATCATCGTTCTCCTTGCCGGCAGGGGGCATATGGGCCTCGCCCCGTGACCGGGAACCTAGGTGCGCCCCCTTATGGCGTCAAGGCTGTGCCGCGCTCCAACATGTCGCGCATCGCCGCATCAAGCAAAGTTGATGAAATCTCCATCAGTCGCGGCCCGTCGGTCCACAGCAGCGCTGCGCGCAAAGTCTTGCCAGGAAACAGCGTGGCGAGAGCAAGCCGATACGCCGCAAGCTGGGCGATGTAGGCTGGCGCTACTTCCTCCGGCGTCTTTGGCGGCGGCCGGTTGGTTTTGTAGTCGAGGATCAGAAGGTCGTCGCCAGCCACGACTAGCCGGTCGATCTGCCCGCCGATCTCGAACGCCGCCTCGCCCTCGCCAATCCGCGCCACCACCGGCACCTCGGCGAGACTGCCGGGCTGGAACAGCGGCGCGAAATCCGCGTACCGCACGATGGCGAGCGTTTCACCGACGATTTCTTCTTTCAGCGAATCGGAAAGGCCCGCGCCCCGCGCCCCCACGAAGGCACGCGCCGCGCGCTCCTGCTCGGCCGGCGCCACCTGGGGCAGATGCTGGAGCAACGCATGGGTGAGGCGCCCGCGCGCGAAGCGGCGGTTCTCGGCAAGCGCGCGCGGCCCGAGCGGCGGCTGCTCGGTGTCCGCCTCGGCCTCCTCGCC